>CABULH010000013.1 GCA_902492455.1 uncultured Oscillospiraceae bacterium | reverse complement strand
CTTCATAGTCAATACTGTCCACGCTGTCGCTGACCAGGAAGGAAATGTTGCCCACGGTGGCGCTGTTGCCGGGGTTTTTGGAGATGGTATAGCCGCCGTCCGGAGTCATTTTTAGGTCGACAGAACTGTTGGGATTGGTATACAGGGAAAACGGGTACACCTTGTAGCCTTCTGTCGCCGTGACAGAGACGGTGTCGGCTACAGCAAGAAAAGCAGCTGCGAGCACTCCGCAGGCCAAAAGAGAGAGCAGTCTTTTCACTCTATTCCTCCTTCAATGCCTTTATCTTATAAGATGCTGAGATGTTACCGCTCTGCCGTCCAATAAAAAGAGATGTTGTTGGCTCCGTCCGCGGGTGCTGTCAAAAAGGTGATGGTCAGCTCATCCTGGTCGGCTGTGACATAATATGGAGCGGCGGCAGCAGCGCTGGCGGGTGTCAGCCGGACGGAAACGGGAACGGTTTTGAGATTGTGCGGGATCTTGAAGCTGGTCTTCGTTCCGTCGCCGCTGGCCGTAAAGCTGCCTTTTTCGGTATCGTTGATGTAGTAATATTCGTTGCCCACACCGGTGAGATTGTTCTGGATAAGCTTGGAGTCTTTGTCAGTCGGGGGGACGATCCGGTTGCCTCCTACAATGGTACAGCTGTCCAGGGTGATGGTGCCCACCGCGTTGGAGAAATCCAGCAGCGCGTCCTCTCCGCCGTAGTTGGAGTTGAGCATACAATCCCGGAAGGACAGGTTCATCACCTTGGTATCCGGAGTGGGAATAGAGACGATGCCCTTGTTGGAGGTTTCAAACCAGGTGCCTACGAAATTGCAGGGGCGCAGGCCGTTGCGGTTGGGGATGAGGATATCCACTTCGTTGGCGGCGAAGATGCCGCCGATCACATGCACGCCGTCAAAGGATTCCCCATTGAGGAAATCCAGGATAAGACCCGCGTCGTTGCCGGCCATACGGGGGTGGACGATGGTGTTGCCCGAGCCAAAGAGCTGTAAGCCGTATTTACAGTCGCTGCAAAAAATGTTCTCGAAATAGCAGTCGAAAATCCCCACGCCGGTGGGCTCCGCATCCCCTTTGACGCCGTAATCCAGCTGGAAAAACAGCAGGTCTTTAAAGGTGCCGATGGCGGAGTTGTATTTCTCCATTGTGGAGCCGCCCCGGATGCCGGTGATTTCCTGGCAGCCGGTCTGCTTGGTGAAGCCCATACTGGAAACCGTGGTGCCCCACAGCGCTTCATTGGCCATGTTCAGGATAGCCTGGCCGTCTGCGCCCTTCCAAACCAGGGTGGTGGTCCACATACCGTCTCCCTGGAGGCTGACGTGCATCGGCTTGTTCAAGGTCTGGCCGATGCCGTAGGTCCCCTTGGGAAGATATACCGTGCCGCCTCCTTGGGCAGAGGCGTGGTCCAGGGCCGCCTGGATGCACAGGGAGTCGTCGGAGCCGTCTCCCTTGGCGCCGAAATCCATCACATTATATCGGATCATATCTCCTTCGCCGGCTACGGGCGTGTTCACCTCCACACTAGGCTTCTTGTCATCCCCGGAAGCGGTGCTCTCCGAAGGCTTGTTGGTGTCGCAGCCCGCCAGGGCTCCGCAGAGGAGCAGCGCCCCACAGGCGGCGGCAAACCATCTTTTTATCATCTTCTTTCATCCTTTCCGCATTGCGTTATTTTTTGATGTTGGCGTTCAAATCGTCCAGCACCTTCTGATAGGCGCTGCGGTTTTCACTGAGCCAATTATTCCAAATGTTCTCCAAATTTTCCGCCTTTTCACGGATGATCATTTTGTTGATCTGCGCCATAGCGTCCAGCTCAAACTGTTCCACAGCCTTGGAGGTATACAGATTGTACTCCACGTCGTATTCGTAGGTGAAATGAGGCTTGGAGCTGCGCAGGTCAAACAAATACTCCACCCGTTTCTTGCTGGATTCATCGATGTAGGGGTTACGGAAGGCGATGCTGACCTCCGGTACCAGGGCCTGGATGACGCAGGGCACGCTGTCGATACCGCCGAAGGGTTCGAGGGAGGTTTGCTTATCGTCGGTATAGGGACGGAGATTGGTCAGGGTCCCATCTTCTTCCACCTTGTAATGCTTATCCTTGATTCCGAAAAACGCCAGATCGATGCCTTCATCGCTCATGAGGTAATCCAGCAGTTTGAGGAATTCGGTGAGCTTGGCGTCGGAAATTTTGGGGCTGAAGATGAACTCGCCGGCATAATTGCCGTCGTCTCGGATCATATACTGCCCCTCGTCATCCAGGAGCATAAAGGTATCCACGCAGTCCTGGGACAGCTCCGGATTGTTGATGACGAACGTGCGGCGGAGGCTATCCAGGAAAGCGGCGTTGGCGCCGTTAAAATGGCAGAAGACTTTGCCGCCCATGAATTGTGTCTGCGCCTCGTTCACCTGCAGGTTGACATAATCCTGATTGATGAATCCGGCGTCATACATCTTTTTAAACCACTGGATGCCCTTAATGGTGTCCGGGTCTGCCGGGGCGTATTTGTAGGCCTTGGCGGTTTTGTCGTAATAGAAATTCCGTACCGGCACCTGGCTGAGATAAGGGGAATACTGGTAAAGGCCGTACTGCATAAACTGATTGGGCCAGATATGGCTGGCCATCTGAACGTCGGGAAATTTAGCCTTCACTTTGGAAAACATGTCGTACATTTCCTCGATGGTATAGGCGTCCTTGATGGCGACGCCTGCGGCTTCAGCCATGTCTTTCCGGTACACCAGCATGTAACTGTAGTCGCCGCTGATGCCGTTGAGATCCATGGAACGGGGGATAGCCACATAGCCGTCGCCGGCATCGTAGGCCCTTATGGCGGTGATGGAATTCATATTCCGCATAATATTTTCATAGCCCGCCAGGGTGGATTTGGACACGGTTTTCAGGCCGTTCTGCTGCGCGTATAAGCGCATCTCCCGGGCGTCTATATTCATGGAAAGCGCCACATCCGGCATGTCGTCCGCGCCGATCATCGCCCGCAGCTTATCCGCCATAGATGCCGCGTCGGCCACCATATAGTCGATGCTGAGATTCAGCTTATCCATAATGAGCTTCCACCGCTCATCATAGAAGGGACTGCTGGGATCGGTGGCTTCATCGGAAGATTGCAGGAAGCCACTCCAGGGGTAGAGAAGGGTAACGCGCTGCCGTGGGGCGTCGCCGCTTTCCGAATCGTCGGGGCCAGGACCGGCGGTGGGGCCGCATCCCGTTGTCCCCAGTAATGAGATGCTCATAATCCCCGCAACCAGTAGAGAGATCGCTTTGTGTTGCTTTTTCATGCTCTCAGTCCTTTCATGTAGTCGTTTTCATACAGCGTCTATTCCTTCACGCCACCTATCATGATGCCCTTGACAAAATGCTTTTGCAGGAAAGGGTACACGCACATGATAGGCAGCATAGTGACCATTACGGCAGCCATGGTGTAGCTTTGGGTATTGAGTCGTTCCACATTCTGAAGCAGCAGCTGCGAGGTGGAAGCTCCCGAGTTGTTGATAATCTCCCTCAGGCACAGTTGCAGAGGTCTCAAATCTGCCGATTTGATGTACAGCATGGCGGAAAACCAGGAGTTCCACAGATCCACCATGGTGAACAGAGAAACGGTGGCAATGATAGGTTTGGAGAGGGGGAGCACGATGCGGAACAGAATAATCCCCTCTCCTGCTCCGTCTATCATGGCGGCTTCCTTGATGCTGCGAGGAATATTGAGAAAGAAAGCGCGCATCAGCAGCATGTAATATACTGCCATACCGGAAGGGAGAATCAGCGACAGCAGCGTGTCCATCAAACCAAGATTCTTAATGAGGATATAAGAGGGAATCATACCGCCGCCGAAGAACATGGTGAACACAAACAGCTTCATGATAATACCCCGGCCAAGAAAATGGTCCCGGGAGAAGGCGTAGGCACAGGTGGAGGTGATAAAGAGGGAATAGAGGGTGCCGGTCACCACGATGATGATGGAGTTTTTATATCCGCTATAAACCCATTTGTCGCTGAAAATCACTTTATACGCGTCTAAAGTGAAGCTTTTGGGCCAGATGCCGTTAAAGTTGGCGAATTCCTTTTCGCTGAGGAAGGAGATGATAATAGAGTTGTAAAATGGGAACAGGATGATCAAGGCGATCAGGCCCAGCAGCGTGTAGTTGACAACATCGAACACGCCGAATTTATGCTTTTTCTTCAATTGTGTCACGGCATCCTTTTTCAAGCGTTGTACAGCCCCTTTCCGCCAGCCAGGCGAACGATCTTGTCCGCTGTAAGCAACAACGCGCAATTAACCACGCCCTTGATGAGTCCAACGGCCGTGCTGAAGCCATAATCCGGCATTTTTTGGAAGGTTATCTGATAGATGTAGGTGTCGATGATCTGGCCCGCCTCTCGAACCACGTCGTTCATCAAGTTGAAGATCTGGTCGAATCCGGCGTTGAGGATGTTGGCGGTGGACATCAGCAGGGACAAGGTGATAATCCCCCGCATTGCCGGCAGGGTGATGTGGAGAATCCGCTGGAAGCGATTGGCTCCGTCCACTGTGGCTGCGTCATACAGTTCCTGGTCGATGTTGGTAATGGTAGCTAGGTAGACAATGGCGGACCAGCCCATTCCCTTCCAAATACTGGTAATAAACAGCATCGGCTTGAACAACTCCGGCGTTGTCAGGAAAGCCACCGGATCTCCGCCGAGGGTTGTAATCACCTGATTGATGAAGCCGTCTCCACGCAGGAAATTCTTGATGACGCCGGCCAGCACTACCCAGGATAGGAAGTTGGGCAGGGTAAACAGGGTTTGCAGGGTTTTCCGGTAATGGCGCTGATTAACCTCATTGAGGAGAATAGCGATAACGATGGGAACAGGGAACTCAAAGAGGATTCTGCCAAAGCTGATAATCACCGTGTTAAGGGTGATTCCCCAAATATCTTTCATTTCAAACAACCGTTTAAAATGCTCGAAATGGTTCCACGGGCTGTCCAGAATCCCCAGGTCCAACCGATAATCCTTGAAAGCCAGCAAGAGACCGTACATGGGTCCATAAGAGAAAATACCCACTACAATGATGGCGGGCAAAACCAGTATGTAGCTGGGGATGCTGAGAAAAAACTCCTTTTTCAGCCCCTTCCGAACAACCGGCGGCTTCGTCCGGCGCCGGCCGGCCGGTCTCGTTTTATCTACGGCTTGCAACACTCATAACCTCCTTCAAATCCATGGCCATTTGCCTGGCTGCACAGATGAATCATGCCCAGCATACCGGCGGTATTGCCCAGTGTGGATGCAAGTACCGATATATTTCGGCTCATGGGGGGCAGATATGACGGAAGCCGGCGGCGTAAGCTTTCGATAATCGTTCCCTCTTTCATGATTCCGCCGCCTAGTACTACCGCCGCCGGGTTCACAGCATTGATCAAGGAAACAAGGCCCCACATCACCTCGTCAATCCAGGATTCCAGGCAATTGCGGACAGGTTCGGTCATGCTATCCCGGAACAGTTCCCGGCCGGTCATCTTTCTCCCGGTAACTTCCTCCACCCTTTGCAAGAGGGCGGTGGTGGAAGCGTAGGTCTCATAACAGCCCCGCTGACCGCAGGTACACAGACGCCCTCCGGGATGGGTGAGAATATGGCCGAAATATCCCGCCGTTCCCTGCTCACCCCGCATCAGACGGCCATCCCATACCATCGCTCCGCCGATCCCGGTTCCATAGGTGATAAAAAGAAAACTGTGGAAATCTCCGCCGCAGCCGAATACCAGTTCACCCAGCGCGGCTGCATGCACGTCGTTTTCCACCATCACCGGCAGGCCGGACGCTTGGGCGATCAGCTTCCCAAGGGGAAGACCGGTATAACAGGGGATGTTGTCGGTGGCGTACAGAATACGGCCAGTCTGCGTTTCCACCTGTCCGGCGGTGGAGATGCCGATGGCTTCCGCTTCCGGATAGTTTCGCAGGATTTGGAGGATAGTCTCAGGGATATGTTCGCCGCCCAGCTCCGCTCTGGTGGGCGTTTCCCCCAGGCAGGCAAGACGGCCGGTTTCATCGCCCAGAGCATACTTGATAGCAGTGCCGCCGATATCCAATGCCAGTATGTTCATGTCGCCCTCCCTTATTTGCTGCCGGCGATATCCGCGGGCTGGTCAAGTGCGCTGGTATACATGCGGGTGATATACATAGGACGGGTGATGGCGGAACCGACCACGGCGGCCAGTACGCCGGTGTTCATGACCTGCTGGAGCTCCTGCGGGGAGGAAATGCCGCCCTCCGCGATAATGGGGACGGACAAATGCCGCACATATTTTTTCATCAAGGCGATATCGGGCAGCTTACGGTTTCGGGTCTCCGGGGTATAGCCGCTCAAAGTGGTTCCCACCAGATCAAAGCCTAGCTGCTGTGCCAATACCCCTTCCTCAAACTGGGCGGTATCCGCCATGAAGAGCTGCCGGGGATGCCGCTGGCGTACCTCCCTGAAAAATTCCTCCAGCCGTTTGCCTCCCGGGCGGAGCCGGTTGGTGGCGTCCATGGCGATAATCTCCGCTCCCTCTTCCACGAGAGCGTCCACCTCCAACATGGTGGGAGTGATGTAAATGTCGCTGTCGGGATACTCTTTTTTGATGATACCGATAATCGGAACGTTCGTTACCTGTCGAATGGCCTGAATATCCTGCACGGTGTTGGCACGGATTCCCGCCGCGCCGCCCATGCAGGCCGCTTCAGCCATGCGTGCCATTATCTGGGATCCATGAAGCGGTTCATCCTCCAGTGCCTGACAGGAGACGATCAGCTTTTGGCTGAGTTTTGCCAAAATGTCGTTCATATGCTTATTTATCAGCCCTTTCAGCGTCCGGAAGGACGCAATCATCCGCTGCCCTTTTTCATCGGGCGGCTTTCCAGCAGTAATTTTTGGCGTTGCCTCTCCTCCTTCCGCAATACATAAAACTGGCTTAATGGCAGATTGAAAATCGATGAGTAGATTTTCGGAAAATATTTTTTGTGAATATATGGGTTAAATAGCCAGTTTTATTTTGATATAGTTTTGGTTAATAGGCTTATTTAAATAATATCAGAAAAATATTCTTTTTTCAATATAAAAATAAAAAATATTTTCAGAATTTTTTTCCTGAAAATCTTGCCAACCGGATCGGAAAACGATAGTATATATAGTAAGATAGCCAGAAGCATTGAAAGCAAAGGAGCGGAAAGCCATGAACACGGACATATTTTCTATCATAAAAACCAGCATGAACGGGTTTACCAAAGGTGAAAAGAAGGTAGCGCAGTATGTTCTGGCACATCCCGCCGAGGTCATGAACATGTCCATAAGCGATTTGTCCGACGAATGCGGTACTGGAGACACAACAGTATTTCGTTTCTGCCGAACGCTGAATCTGAACGGGTATCAGGACTTCAAAATGCGCCTGGCCCAGAGTGTCTCTATGGTGCAGCAACCGGGAAACATAGAGGATGAGGCCAGGCACGGCGACGGTATCAATTGGGTGTGCAAGCAGACGCTGGAGAATAATATCGCCGCGCTCAATGAGACGTACTCCTTACTGGATCTCAAAAAAATCGAGCAGGCAGTGACCTATATCAGTCAAGCGCGCATCATCCGTTTTTTTGGTTTGGGAGCGTCCTATCTCAGTGCGCAGGAAGCCCATTACAAATTTCTGCGCATCACCGACAATACCAGCTGCGTAATGGATTCGCATTTCCAAACCATGGCCGCCTCTTTAATGACGGAGGAGGATGTAGCGGTGCTGTTCACCCATTCCGGCTCCAGCAAGGATGCCATTCAGATTCTGGATACACTGCAAAAGACGGGCTGCCGGATCATCAGTATCACCCGCTTTAAAAAATCACCGGCCACTGAACGGTCGGACATTGTGCTGTTGTGCGGAGACAACGAAACACCGCTACAAGGCGGTTCCACCTCCGCACGCATCGCCCAACTCTATATTATCGATGTCATATACAATGAATATTGCCGGCAAAATCCGCAGAAAACGGCCCGGAACCGTGTGGCAACCTCATCTTCGATAACCGACAAGTTACTGTGATCGACACGTTCCGGGCCGTAATAAGAATGTTCAGCTCACCACAAAAGCGGCCGTGCGATCACGCACAGGCCGCTTTTTCATGTCCATTTTTATGTATGATCGGATTTTTCAACCGTTGCGTATCCCGACGCAAATCTGTTTGGGTTGCAGGAGGCCTCATCGTTATCTTTATGTTTCATCTTTTTTCTTGTACAGACCGGTCCTAGAACCATACCATCCGCTGGGCCGTGGTGAAATCCAGCCGGTTTGATTCCAGAGCGCTGCATATACCGGATATATCGACCCCGATATAGATATGGATAGCCTGATGGAATTGCTGGATGCTATTGAAGAAGATAAGCGGCGGTATAAAGCGATACCTCCCAATATCCTCAAGCTGGCCCTGCACATGCGTCGAAAGGGCATTGATCCAAAGGTGGGAACCGAGATGCTCTGCGCTCTGCTGAAGGTGGTGGGTACAGATGAATGAACTCGACGAGGTTACATACAAGGGCTTGATTGTCTGTATTCTTGCCAATATCCACAGTCCGCGTCAATTGAGCCTAATTTACCGGTTCGCCCAATCATTGTATAGCCATAACTGAAAAAGACGAGCGGGAAGCATGGGGAACACCCTGCCGCCTGCTCTCTTATTTGTGGGTATCTTTTGGTATGTTTTTGCAGCAATAAACACCAAATAAACACCAAAACCGGAGGGAAGGGGCGCAATGGCAAAACAAAAACCCGCACAAACCTAGTGTTCATGCGGGTTTCTTTGGTGGGCGTAAACGGACTCGAACCGCTGACCTCTTGCGTGTGAAGCAAGCGCTCTAACCAGCTGAGCTATACGCCCTTATGGTGACCCGAACGGGAATCGAACCCGTGTTACCGCCGTGAAAGGGCGGTGTCTTAGCCGCTTGACCATCGGGCCGCAATTGCTCCCCCTGTTGGAGGAGCCAGTGGTAGCGGTAGTCGGATTTGAACCAACGACACTGCGGGTATGAACCGCATGCTCTAGCCAACTGAGCTATACCGCCATGTAACCGTTGGCACATATCCTCTCGCTGAGGACGCAGTCTATTATATAGTATCCGACGCGCCTTTGTCAATACATTTCTTCTATATTTTTTTTGGAGAAAAAGGCAGCCGATTCAAAGCCGGCATGAGGATGTTCAGAGCAGTTCCCGTGAGGGCTCCTGCGGCCAGCGCCATCAGCAGCAGCCAGGGGGTATAGTATACCAGGGAGGCATCCACCAGCAGCATGGACATCAGCAGTTGGCCCATATTATGTCCTGCCGCGCCGATCACGCCAACCCCGAGAAAGCTGAACCAGCGGTGCAGGCCCCGGAAGAATACCGCCATCAGCAGAGTGCTGCAGAGTCCTCCCGCCAGACTCATCAGGAAAGCGGTGCCCCCCCGCAGCAGGGCAAACCCCGCTTTCACGAACACCACCGCCAGTGCTGCCGGCAGATTGAGCGCCGACAGCGCGTACATCACAATGATATTGGATAGCCCCAGCTTGGCCCCCGGCACCGGCAGCACTGGCAGCAGCCCTTCCAAAAAGGAGAGTCCCACCGCCAGGGCGCAGAGAATCCCCAGCAGCGCCACCCGGCCGGCGGGCCGGATCTCGGCCTTGGCGATAGTTTGGGTTGTCGGCATTTTTTCACACCTCCCAGATTGGTTATCCCACCACGGCATCCACGCCGTCCCCTTGGCCGCCGGTGATTTTCACCGCGATGCCGGCCGGAATACAGGCCGCCGATTGTCCCTTCCGGGACAGCCAGCCGCTATGGACGCAGATCTGATCCGGACAGCCGCTGGTTTGAAAACGAATCCGGCCTCCTGACGCTTCGATTGTCACCGGAATCCCATCCCGGCCGGTGATTTTCCAGCTATGGTCCTGACTGAGATCCCAGGTGATCTCTCCCTCTGGGGTGGTAATCACCGCTTGGCTGCCGGGCTGGGCTCCGGCGAACAGCAGAAAAAAACTGGCTCCGGCCAGCAGGAGGACGGCCAGGATCACCGCCGCGTCTCCCCAGCGGAAGAGCCGGAGCCGCCGGGATGAGGTATCGGTTTGTTCCATGGTTTTTCCTCCTTTTCTCTTTTCCTTCCGCCGAGATCATGGTATACTGGACAAGTTAACTATATGGATGGAATGATGTGCCGTTTATCCGCTCAGGGCGGAGGATACGGCAGGGATTTTTCTCCATGATATACTATTGACCGCCGGATTGCAAGTTATCCGGGAATGGATAAAAACTCCCGGAGCGGGCGGAAAAGGAAAGGAAGAAGAAGGATGAATTTCGACTTTTATATGCCTGTCCGGATTTTTAGCGGCGAGGGCTGTCTGCGGCAGGGGGGCGGACAGCTGCGTACTCTGGGGCGGCGCTGCCTGGTGGTGACCGGCGCTCACGCGGCCAAGGCCTGCGGCGCTTTGGATGACGCTTTGACCGCCCTGGAGGAGGCGGGAATCGAGGCCACCGTTTTTCCCGGCATCGGGGCCAATCCTCTGCTGACCCAGTGCCAGGCAGCGGCCTTTGCCGCGGAAAGCTGCCGGGCGGAATTTCTATTGGGGGTGGGAGGCGGCTCGGTGATGGACGCCACGAAAGCGGCCGCCTGGCTGGCTCCCAACAATATCACCGACGGCATGAAGCTGTTCACCGGCCTGCGGCATCCGGCGCTGCCCTTTGCCTTGGTGGGTACCACCGCGGGCACCGGCAGCGAGGTCAGCGCCACGGCGGTGATTACCCTGGACCGGGAGAACCGCAAAAAAAGCGTCAACGATCCCCAATGTTACGCCCGGATGGCGTTCTGTGATCCTCGCTATACCCATACCATGTCCCGCAACATCACCATTTCCACCGCCCTGGACGCTCTGTCCCACGCGGTGGAGGGGTGGTTCACCCCGGCCTGCGGGGAGGTGATTACCGCCTGCGGGGAAAAGGCCCTGCCGCTGATTGTCCGCGGCCTGGGCTGGCTAGCGGAGAATCCCGGCCTGCCGGACCCCGGTATACGGGAACAGCTGTACGCCGGTTCCCTGTGGGCGGGACTGGTGCTCAACGCCTGCGGCACCGCCTTTCCCCATCCTCTGGGTTATATTCTCACCGAGGATTTTGCTGTTCCCCACGGCATGGCCTGCGCCGTTTTCCTGCCCGCCTTCACCCGGCGGGCGGAGCAATACGCGCCGGAGCGGGCGGCGGCGCTGTTCGCTCTGTGCGGCGGCCGGGAGGCGTATTACGCCCTGCTGGACCGTTTGATTCAGGCGGAGCATGTGCGGATGACCGCCGAACAGGTGGAGGGCTATGCCCTCCGCTGGCCGGGCCTCAAGAATTTCGCCCGCACCCCCGGCGGCTTTACGGCGGAGGAAGCTGCGGCCCTGTATCGGGAATTGTTTGTAAAAGGATAAAAGGAACCGCCGGGAATGAACCTCCCGGCGATTCCGGATTTTTCATCACATCAGCGCGGCCAGCAGCAGCATTTCCTGCGCTTTTTCATAAATCCCCTCGAAATCCGACAGGGGCAGGGGATTCTCCCCCTTGCCCATTTCCAGGGTAAAGCCGGGGCGGCCCATTTCTTCAATAAACCAATCCTTGAAACCGCCGTGGGAGGCCAGCCCCTCGGGATCGGCCACCGCGTATCCGCTGGTGGCCCCCATGATCTCCGCCATCACCCGGGAGCGGGAGGGGGTGTGCTCTCCATACCGCCAGTAGATTTCCTCCCCTTGGGAATGGAGGGCCAGCACATGGCGGAATCCCGCCTCCCGGCAGAGGCCGGTGAGGGCGGCGGTTTCCGGCTCGCTTTCCGGGGCCGGGCCGCCCCATTGGCGGGGGGAGGGGCCGGTGATGCCGTTTTTCCGTTCAATGGCTTGCAAAAGCTGCCAGCCGGCGTTAAAATTATGGTTGATGTCCACCCCCCGGACATTGGCCTGCCAGCGGCCGTGGATGTCCCCGCCCAAATCCGCCACCTGCTGGGCGTAAGCGCCGGCGGCGCCGGAGCCGTGTAGGGCGATGTCCACCCCATCCGGATTGACTTGGGGGATCAGAAAGAGGCTGCGGCCCGCCAAGGCCTGGCGGAAATCCATGTCCGCGATCCGGCCCTCCTGTTCCAGGGTTTCGCAGATATCCTCGCACAGCCGCAGCAGCACCAGGGAGGTTATCCACTCCTGTCCGTGAAAGGCGGCGGCGTAAAGCACCCGTTCCCGGCCGCCGCCCACCACCAGCCCCATGATCTCCCGGCCCAGCACGCTGCGGCCCACCGGTACCGCGTCCAGAAAGCTGTACCGCCCCCGCAGCGCATAAATCATTCCCCTTACCGCGCCGGAATCCGCCGGCTGGGGGAGTGTGATGATCCCCATGTTATCCCGCCTTCCCGTCCGGCAGGAGCCGGACTTTGCTATTCTTTTTTATCTTATTATGAAGGAGCCGGCATTATGAATCTCACCGAAAAAACCCTGACCCAGGACTATCAATATAAAGGCCGCATCATCAATATGCGGGTGGACGGGGTGGAGCTGCCCGGCGGCCACACCTCCATCCGGGAGGTAGTGGAGCATCCCGGCGGGGTGTGCATCGCCGCCCTGACCGACCGGAAGGAGCTGCTGTTTGTGCGCCAATACCGCTATCCCTACGGCGAGGTGCTGCTGGAGCTGCCGGCGGGCAAGCTGGAATACGGCGAGGAGCCGCTGCCGGCGGGCAAGCGGGAACTGAAGGAGGAAACCGGCGCCACCGCCAAGGAATACATTGACTTGGGCAAGCTGTATCCCTCCCCCGGCTACTGCGGGGAGATCATCCACATGTATATGGCCACCGGCCTCACCTTTGGCGAGGCTTCTCCCGATGAGGACGAGTTCCTGGAGCTGGAGCGGATTCCCCTGGAGCAGGCCGCCCAGATGGTGCTGGACAACCGCATCCCGGACGCCAAAACCCAGGCGGCGGTGCTGAAGGTGTACATGAAGGTGAAGGCGGGGGTCTGACCTCTGTCTGGATATAACACGGAAAGGATTGAAAAGTTTATGGATATCAACGCCGCCCTGACCGCGGAATTCCATCTGCGTCCCCAGCAGGTGGAGAATACCGTCAAGCTGATCGACGACGGCAACACCATTCCCTTTATCGCCCGTTACCGCAAGGAGATGACCGGCTCCCTGGACGACCAGGTGCTCCGGGAGCTTCACGAGCGGCTGCTGTATCTGCGCAATCTGGATGAGCAGCGGGAAAAGGTGCGGGCTTCCATCGAGGAGCAGGGGGCGCTGACGGAAGAATTGGCCGCCGCTTTGGACGCCGCCGTCACCCTCACCGAAATCGAGGACCTTTACCGGCCTTACCGGCCCAAGCGGAAAACCCGGGCCTCGGTGGCGAAGGCCAAGGGTCTGCAGCCGCTGGCCGACGCCCTCTACGCCCAGGAAAAGGGCGGGCCCGATCCCCTGGAATTGGCCGCGGCCTACATCACCGAGGAGGTGCCTGCGGCTGAGGACGCCCTGCAGGGAGCCAAGGATATTCTGGCGGAGATGATCTCCGACGACGCCGGGGTGCGCAAGCGCCTGCGGGTGGTGTGCATGGCCGGGGGAGAACTGGTCTCCAAGGCCGCCAAGGAGGAGGACAGCGTTTACGCCCTTTATTATGATTTCCATGAACCTCTCAATAAAATCGCCGGGCACCGGATTTTGGCCGTCAACCGGGGGGAGCGGGAGGAATTCCTGAAGGTTTCCATCCGATTTGACCGGGACAAGGCGCTGCGGATTGTGGAATCCGCCCATGTGAAGGAGGGCAGCCCCTGCACCGCGGCGGTGCGGGAAGCGGCGGCGGACGCTTACGACCGGCTGATCTTCCCCTCCATCGAGCGGGAGCTGCGCAATCAGCTCACCGAAACGGCCAGCGACGCCGCCATCCGGGTGTTCTCCGTCAACCTGCGGCAGCTGCTGATGCAGCCCCCGGTGAAGGGGAAGGTGACCTTGGGCCTGGATCCCGGCTACCGCACCGGCTGCAAGTGTGCGGTGGTGGACGGCACCGGCAAGGTGCTGGATACCGGGGTGATCTATCCCGCGCCGCCCCACGCCAAGTTGGCCGAGGCCAAGGCCCAGGTGAAAAAGTGGGTGACGGCCCATGGGGTGGAGGTGTTCGCCATCGGCAACGGCACCGCTTCCCATGAGACGGAGGTATTCGCCGCCGATCTCATTAAGGAACTGGACACCGGCCTGTCCTATATGGTGGTGAGCGAGGCGGGGGCTTCGGTCTATTCCGCCTCCAAGCTGGCGGCGGAGGAGTTCCCGGAATACGATGTTTCCCTGCGTTCCGCCGTGTCCATCGCCCGGCGGCTCCAGGACCCGCTGGCGGAGCTGGTGAAGATCGACCCCAAAGCCATCGGCGTGGGGCAGTACCAGCACGATATGCCCCAGGCCCATCTCAGCGAGGCGCTGGACGGAGTGGTGGAAGCCTGCGTCAACTCGGTGGGGGTGGACCTGAACACCGCCTCCGCGCCGCTGCTCTCCCGGGTGGCGGGAATCAACGGCACGGTGGCGAAAAATATCGTGGCCTTCCGGCAGGAGAACGGGGCCTTTGTCTCCCGGGCAGCGCTGAAAAAGGTGCCCAAGCTGGGGCCCAAAGCCTTTGAACAGTGCGCCGGCTTTCTGCGGGTGCCGGAAAGCAAGAATGTGCTGGACGCCACCGCCGTGCATCCGGAAAGCTACGCCGCCGCCGGAGCGCTGCTGGAAATCTGCGGCTATACCCCGGAGGACGTGCGCCGGGGCGGGGTGGCGGATCTGGCCAAACGGATGGAGGAGCGGGGAGAGGAAGCCCTGGCGGAGCAGCTGGGGATCGGCCTGCCCACCCTGCAGGATATCGCGGCGGAGCTGACCAAGCCCGGCCGGGATCCCCGGGACGAACTGCCCCCGCCTCTGCTGCGCACCGACGTGATGGGGATGGAGGATCTGAAACCGGGCATGGAGCTGAAAGGCACCGTCCGCAACGTCATCGACTTCGGCGCTTTTGTGGATATCGGCGTTCATCAGGACGGTTTGGTCCATATTTCGCAGATCACCAACCGCTTTATCAAACACCCCTCTGAGGTGCTGAAGGTGGGGGATGTGGTGACAGTGTGGGTTCTCAGCGTGGATGTGGCGAAAAAGCGCATCGGCCTTACCATGAAGCAGCCGCCGGAGGCAAAATAACAGCGGGTTCCTCCCTTTGTTTCGGAATAGGGTTTTAAAAATAGGTGGTAATAAAAATAAGAGGACCCTTGCAGCTGCAAGGGTCCGCTGTTTATAGTTGCCCGCCCAAAGCGCCCAGGCTGGAGAGGAGCCGGACGCCGTCCCGCAAACCCTGCTGATAGAGGGTCTGCTGTAAAAGGACCTCCGCTTCCCGGCGCAGCTGGAAGTATTCCAGGAAATCCCGGCAGTCCTCCGGGACGATGGTGACGGTGTTCTGGCGTTCGATGATGGAACCGATGTTTTCATACAGTATGCCGCATTGCGCCATTGTCACCGCGTAGGGGCCGCTGCCTTCTTCCAGCTCCCGGGTGATCTCCTCCACCCGCATGGCCGCGAATTTTTTTGCCAGTTCCTGCATTTTTCTCTTTCCCTTTCTGATTGGATTCCAACCATGCTTGCAAGGAATCACGGCGTATGCTATATGGACACAGCCCGAAGTATTTACAAAAGGCGACGCTGGGGGCTGTGTCTTGCGATTGTCAGCAGACAATCGCCCAACTTTTGTGGTATAATGGACACAGCCCTAAAAGGGAGAACATCTAATTTTTTCGGCTGTGTCATCGCGTTTGCCTAGCAGCAAACGCCTGACCTTTGTGGTATAATGAAGACACCGCATCTGCCTTCGGGCATGTGTTGGTGGAGAGGGAAGCGGTGTTGCTTTGAGGGGTACGCCGCTTCCTTCATTTTTTGAGGTCTGGTTCCAGCCGACTGATCCCGCGCCGGATGGCTTCTGCGCCGGAGACACACTCCTGCTGGCAGTAGGCATCTAAAATGTCTTTGGATTTTTGATCCAGCTTGATCCCCATTTTAAATATTTTGGGATTGTCGGTTTTAGGACCCCGTTTTTTGCCCGTTTCCAGATCCTCACCTCCCTGCGGAAATAGGACTCACCTATATAATAATATAGGTGAGTCCTATTTGTCAAGTCCTTCCTGAAAAAAGGGTTTCTTCCCTCCCGCCCCGCCTTGACAGACGGGCTCTTTTATATTATGCTGACCAGATGAGTGTCCCGTTTGACGGGAAGGGAGGGAAGCGCATGAAGGATACCTTTTCCGGCTGCCATCCGGCGGTGAATTTTACCTATTTCGCGGCGGTGATCCTGTGCAGCATGTTTTTCCTTCATCCGGTGTTCCTGGGCATTTCCCTGGTCTGCTCCGTTGCCTATTCCCTTTATCTGAACGGAGGCCGGGCCCTGCGGTTCAACCTGCTGTTCATGCTCCCCGCTTTTCTGCTCTTCGCCTTCGTCAATCCCTTTTTCAACCATGAGGGCGTCACCGCCCTGCTGTACATAAACGACAACGCCGTCACCCTGGAGGCCATCGCCTACGGCTTCGCTTCGGGCGCCATGTTCGCCTCGGTGATCATCTGGTTTTCCTGCTACAACGCCGTGATGACCTCGGACAAGTTCATCCATCTTTTCGGCCGGGTGATTCCCGCCCTCTCCCTGATCTTCTCCATGGTGCTGCGGCTGATCCCCAAGCTCAAGGCGCAGATTAAGGTGATCTCCAACGCCCAGAAGTGCGTGGGCCGGGATGTCACCAACGGCAATCTGCTCCAGCGGGCGAAAAATGGCTTGACCATCCTTTCCATCCTCACCACCTGGGCGCTGGAAAACGGGGTGGATACGGCGGATTCCATGCGGTCCCGGGGCTATGGGCTGAAGGGACGCACCAGCTTTTCCAACTTCCGCTTCGACCGCCGCGACCGGATTCTGCTGCTGGTGATGCTGGCGCTGATCGCCGGGGTACTGGCCGGGGCGGCCTTGGGGGAGAACAGCATGACCTATTTTCCGGCCATGAAAGCCGGGCCGGTCACCGCCGCCAGCTGGGCGGTTTATCTCTGTTACGCCGGGCTCTGCCTGCTGCCGTTGATTCTCGATTGGAGGGAGGATCTGAAATGGAAACATTTGCAATCCAGGATCTGACCTTTACCTATCCGGGGCAGGAGCGTCCGGCCCTGCGCCGCCTTTCGCTGACAGTGGAAAAGGGGGAGTTCCTGGCCCTGTGCGGCAAATCCGGCTGCGGCAAAAGCACCCTGCTGCGCCATCTGAAAACCCTGCTTACCCCCCACGGCGTCCGGGAAGGGCGCGTTCTTTTCGACGGCCGTCCCTTGGAGGAGGCGGATCAGCGGCAGCAGGCTTCCCGCATCGGCTATGTGCTGCAGAATCCCGACAATCAGATCGTCACCGACAAGGTGTGGCATGAGCTGGCTTTCGGGCTGGAAAGCCTGGGCTTTCCCCAGGAGACCATCCGGCTGCGGGTGGCGGAGATGGCCAGCTTTTTCGGTATTCAGGATTGGTTTATGCGGAATGTGTCGGAGCTGTCCGGCGGCCAGAAGCAGCTGCTGAACCTGGCCGCCATCATGGCGATGCAGCCGGACGTGCTGATTCTGGACGAGCCCACCTCCCAGCTGGATCCCATCGCCGCCTCGGAGTTCCTGGAAACGGTGAAGAAGATCAACCGGGAGCTGGGCACCACCATTGTGATCTCCGAGCATCGGCTGGATGAGATTTTTCCGGCGGCGGACCGGGTGGCGGTGATGGACCGGGGCGCCCTGCTCTGCTGCGATACCCCCCGGCAGGTGGGACGGCTTCTGAAAGAGGGAAGCCACGATATGTTCCTGGCGATGCCCGCCCCGGTGCAGGTATACGCCGGAGTGCCGAATGGACTGGAATGCCCGCTCACCGTGCGGGAGGGACGGCATTGGCTGGACCGGCTCTTTCCCCAGCCGCCGGCAGCCCCCGCGCTGGAAGCGTCTCCCGCGGCTCTGTCCCGGGAGACGGTGATCGAGCTGAAGGACGTATGGTTCAAATATGAAAAAAACGCCCCGGATGTGATCCGGGGGCTGAATCTGCGGATTCAGAAGGGGGAATGGCACGCGGTGGTGGGCGGCAACGGTACCGGCAAAACCACCACCCTGACCCTGATGAGCCGCATCCACCGCCCCTACCGGGGCAAGGTGCTGCTGAACGGCCGGGATATCGGGAGATATACCGACGCCGAGCTGTTCCGGGAAAACCTGGGGGTGCTGCCCCAGAATCCCCAGGCGCTGTTTGTCAAAAACACAGTGGAGCTGGATCTGCTGGAGATGCTCTCTCGTACCGCTCTCGCCAAGGAGGAGCAGGCCGCCCGGGTGCTGGAGATGGCCGGAAAGGCGGAGATCACCGGTCTGCTGCAATCCCATCCCTATGACCTCAGCGGCGGGGAGCAGCAGCGGGCGGCCCTGGCGAAGGTGCTGCTGCTGCGGCCCAAAATCCTGCTGCTGGACGAGCCCACCAAGGGTATCGATAACCACTTCAAGGGCAAGCTGGCGGAGATTCTCCGCCGGCTGCAGGGGGAAGGGGTCACCATCGTCATGGTCTCCCATGATATCGAGTTCTGCGCCCGGTACGCCGACCGCTGTTCCATGTTTTTCAACGGCGGGGTGGTAACCACCGCCCCCACCCGGGCCTTTTTTGCGGGCAACAGCTTTTATACCACCGCCGCCAACCGGATGGCCCGCCATCTGTTTCCCGACGCCGTTACCAATGAGGATGTGATCACGCTATGCCGCCGAAATCTTCCCGCCGAAAACGCCTGAGCCGCCGCACCCTGGCGGCAGCCCTGCTGCTGATTCTCACGGTGATCCTGCTGGTTATCGGCGGCCCACTGCTGCAAACCATGGAGTGGAAGTTCACCCTTTTCGGCCATCCGGTGGTGCTGCGGCTGCATTACGGAGCTTCCATACTGATTCTCCTTTTTGCCATGGGGCCCTTTTTTATGGTGTTTGAAAAGCGGCGGCCCCAGGCCAGGGAGCTGATCGTTATCGCCACTCTGTCGGCCATCGCGGTGTTGGGCCGAGCCATCTTTTTCATGCTGCCCAACTTCAAGCCGGTGTGCGCCATCGTCATCATCGCGGGAGTCTGCTTTGGTGCGGAGGCCGGGTTCCTGGTGGGGGCGGTTTCCGGCTTTGTGTCCAATTTCATTTATATGCAGGGCATCCATACCCCCTGGCAGATGGTGGGCTTCGCGCTGGTGGGCTTTTTCGCCGGGCTGCTGTTTTCCGGGGAAGGCCGGAGAAAAAGCCGGACGGCCTTATGCGTCTACGGCTTTTTCTCCACCCTGATCCTGTACGGCGGTATCGTCAATGTGTCGCAGATTCTGGCCGCCCAGGCGGCGGTAACCTGGCAGCTGATTCTGGCCGCTTATCTCTCGGCCCTGCCCTGGGATCTGATCCACGCCTGCTCTTCGGTGATATTTCTCTACCTTTTGTCCCGGCCGATGATCGAAAAGCTGGAACGGATCAAGCTGAAATACGGCATTCTGGAGCCGTAAGCGGTGCAGGTCAGAAAGAAAATCCCTTGAATCGGAAGATTTTCCGTTGACAGCGCAGCCGCTGGACTCTACAATATATCTGTACAACTGCATAGTTCCATACGGCGGCTGCGCATCGGCGCATGAAAAGGGAATGCGGTGCAATTCCGCAGCAGCCCTCCGCTACTGTAAGAAGGACGAAAACGCGGAGACTGCCGCAAAATGTTTCATTTTGCAGCAGCTTCAAGCCACTGGATGTGCTGTCCGGGAAGGCCGCGGGAGTAGGATGATTTCGAGCCAGGAGACCTGCCGCCGTATGAGGAATGATTCGACATTTCGGTGGGAGATGGCGATCCTGCGCATGGCGCGTTGTGATCCTGAAAGGCCGGAATTCCGGCCTTTTTTGTTTTCTTCCATCCAGCATAAAGGATGGTTTGCCGATGAAAAAGCATAGGGAAAAGCAGGGACTGGCTCTGCTGCTGAGTATGGCGATATTCTGCGCCCTACCCCGGTTCGGATTTCGGGCGGAGGCGGCCGGCGGGGCGGACGCTTACTGGGCCTCCTTCGCCCGGGACAGCGGCAATGCCGCCGTGGCGGAGAGCAAGCTGCCCATCTCTCTGGAACGGACGGAAATTCTCCTCAACGGCCAGGCAGAAAAGCTGGCGGCCAAAGAGCCCGTCATCGTGGGGGAGAGGATGTACACGGTGGTGGGAACCAAGCTGGCCTGCTATGATCTGCAGGGCCGCCGGATAAAAGAGGCGGAGCTGTACAAGCGGGTGGGCTTTTTTTCCCGCATCTGCTATGGCGACGGCAAGATCTTTGTGCTGCTCAGCGACTGTATCCAGGCCTTTGACGCCGGAACGCTGGAATCCCTCTGGCTGACCCCCGCCGTGAAGGGGCAGCTGATCTGCACCCTCACGTATTATGACGGCTACCTCTACACCGGCTATACCTCCGGCGGCGGAGGCGGCACCCAGGCCACCGATGGGGGCTATTTCTGTATCTCCACCGCGGATGAAAACCCATCCGACGGCTTTGAGCAAAAGAAAATCGTCTGGGAATCCAAAACCGGCGGCTACTACTGGGCCGGCGGCGTGGTGGCAGGCGGCAAGATCTATTTCGCCGGGGATTCCGGGGTGCTCTACGCCCACCACCTCACCCAGGATATCGTCTACGACACCTATGATCTGGGGGATCAGGTCCGCTCCAACCTACTTTATGATGCCAGCACCAACCGGCTGATCGCCGCCACCAAATACACTGCCGAGCTGTTCGCCATTGAGCTTAACGCCGACGGCAGCTTCAACAAGGAGACGGTGCGCAAAACCCCGGAGGGAGCCATCGGCGGTGGGGTAACCGGCGGGGTCAGCGCTTATAACGGGCGCATCTATGTTCCCTCAGGCGGCCTGCATTCCTCCGGGGATTTCACCGTCATCGACATGGAAACCATGCGGCCCGTTTACACCGTTCCCGGTCTGCAGAGCCAGAGCGTGCCCTTGATCTGCACCGCTTACGCCTCGCCGGGAAACGGCCATAAGGTATACGTTTATGCGGTGGATTTTGATTCCGGCACCCTTTTTGTTTTTGAGGATTGTCAGGGACAAACCGCTTATAAGGAAGCTTTCCGGCTGGAGGGGAGCCGCCAATCTGTCGGCGGGGCGGAATACCGGGGTACCGGCAGCAATTCCTCCTCCCTCAAGGCCGATCAGTACGGCAATCTATACATGGTGGGGGGCAGCAACGCCTATTTCGGTACCTACGGTCAGGCGGATTATGAAAAGGGAGCCACCGCCTATGCCTTAACCATCTTCCGCAACAAGGACGGTGCCTTCACTCCCCAAGATGTGGAAAACGCGGTGGCCTGCCTGCCGGAACCGGTTGCGGCGGTTTATGAGGATAAATCCGCCGTCCGGGCGGTGGAAAAGCGCTTCGCGGCCCTCCCCGCCGCCGAACAGGGAAAGGTGGGGAACGCCGCCAAGCTGCGGCAGCTCACCGACAGAATAGAAGAAGAAACAACGGCTCTGCTGGAAGCACTGGATGAGGATGTGACTGCCATCGGAGTGCCGGTCGTCCTGGGAGATCAGGCGGCGGTGGAAAGGGCGCTGCAGCTTTACGGTCGGCTGCTGGAGGAGGACAAGGCGGAAGCGGATTCCCGGGAAAAGCTGCTGTCCGCCGCCGAAGCCCTGTACGCCTTGAAAGCTTCGGTAGCCGGGCTGACAGACCGGATCGCCGCCCTGCCGGACAAAGGGCGGATCACCCTGGCGGACAGCGCCCTGGTGAATGAGCTGTGGTCCCAATACACAGCGCTGAACGAGAAGGACCAGGCGGCGATTTCCAACCGCCAGCGGCTGCTGGACGCCCGGGACCGGATTCAGGAACTGAACGACCGGGAACAGGTGGCGGACATCATCGCGGAAATCAGCAAACTCCCTCCGGCGGCGGCGGTCACCCTGGCGGACGAAGAGGAGATCAACCGGGTTTACGCCCGGTATGACGCCCTTCACGCGACCGCTAAGGAGCTGGTAACCAACCGGGACGTGCTGGAAGGGGTGTACGCCAAAGTGTCGGGCTACCGGGCGGCGGTGGACGAACTGGATACCCTGATCTGGGAAAAGCTGGATCCCTTGAACATCACCCCCAAGGACCGGGAATTGACGGACAAGGCACGGAAAATGTATGAGGCGCTGCGGGAGCAGGAACGGGCTTACCTGCAGCATTTCGGGGATGTGG
Source organism: uncultured Oscillospiraceae bacterium (assembly GCA_902492455.1). Classification (GTDB taxonomy): domain Bacteria; phylum Bacillota; class Clostridia; order Oscillospirales; family Acutalibacteraceae; genus CAKTXU01. The sequence goes on along the minus strand of CABULH010000013.1, from coordinate 93,170 downwards.
AAGAGGCGGAGGGCATTCTGGATTCCCTGGAAAAGGGGATCGTTCCCGCCCAAGTGTTTGAAAATATCCGGGATATGGACCGGAGCTACACGATTGCTGGGCAGGGATATACCATCACCTTCGGCGGCAGGGATATCACCGCCCCGGCGGATTTTTCCTATGGTTTGACCATCGGCGGAGAAATCCCGGAAGGGATAAAAAAGCCGGCGGATGGCGCGTTGTTCCTCACCTTCGCGGAAGGCGGTGTTTTTCCCGGTAAGGCGGCGGTGGAGCTGACGCATCTGACGAATCTTCTGAAGGACGGGGAATATACCCTATACCGAAGCACCGACAGTGGTCTGTTAGAAGTGCAGAAAGCGGAGATCCAGGAAGGCCGGGCGGTGCTGACTCTGGACCGGGGAGGCGTCTACTGTCTGGCCGAAGCACCGGCAAAGGGCCTATCCCTTTGGTGGCTGTTGCTGTTGATTCCCCTGGCAGGGGGAGGCGTGGCGGTTGGGGTTTTCCTTTGGAAAAAGGGGCTACCGGGACGTAAACGGAAACTGGAAGCGGAGAAAGGATGAGGCGTATGGTACGAATTAGAAATCGCTGGACGGCGGGGCTGCTGCTTCTGGCGCTGATATTGGCCCTTTTCCCAGGCTGCAAGATCGAAACTCCGGAGGAGCGGGAAAGCAACGTCAGCCTTATGGAAGGAGGAGAGGCTTCCGGCGATGAGAATACCGTCAGCTGTCTTTTTTCCATTCGCTGCGACACCATTCTGGACAATCTGGACTTGCTGGACAAGGCTTATGCGGACTATGTGCCGGAGGATGGGGCGATTTACGCCCAGCGGCGGTTGATGGTGGCAAAGGGAAGCTCGGCTTACGACGCTTTGGCCCAGGTCACCGCCAAAAACCGCATTCAGATGTCCCATCAGAGCAACCCACTGTATAAAAGTGAATATATCCAGTCCATCGGTCATCTCTATGAGGGGAAATGCGGCGAGGGCAGTGGCTGGATGTACAAGGTCAATGGGGAGTTTCCCAATTACGGCTCCAGCCGGTATATGATCAAAGAGGGGGACACCATCGAGTGGGTGTACACCTGCAACCTGGGCTATGATCTGGGTCGCACCGGCGACTGGGATTCCATCATTCAGGGTGGGCAGGAACCGGTGGAATGAAGTTTGTCATGTCCTACAGCTGCGGGAAGGATAGTACCCTGGCGCTGCACAAAATGGTGGAGCAGGGGCATACCCCGGTGGCGCTGCTGGTGATGTTCAATCAAGATCAGGAGCGCTCCTGGTTTCACGGCGTGGACCGGCCGCTGTTGGAGCAGATCGCCGCCTCCCTGGAGCTGCCCCTGCTGCTTTGCCCCTCTTCGGGGGAGGAATACCATCTGGCGTTTGAGGAAGGGCTGCGCCGGGCCATGGAGATGGGCGCGGAGGCATGCATCTTTGGGGATATCGACATCGAGGACAACGCAGCCTGGTGCCGGGCCCGCTGCGATGCGGTGGGGCTCCCCGCCCATTTTCCTCTGTGGAAGCGGGACCGGGCGGAGAACACTCGGGAGGCGGTGGCCTTGGGTTATCGCTGTGTGGTGAAGTGTGTGCGCAACCGGGATCTTCCCCAGAGCTATCTGGGCCGGGTGATGGACGAGGAAATGATAGAGGATATGGCCCGCCGGGGCATCGACATATGCGGGGAAAACGGCGAATACCACACTATTGTCCTGGACGGTCCGCTGTTTCACCGGCCGGTGGCGTATACCTGCCGGGAGGTTCTGGATTTCGGCAATATTTCCGCGGTGAATATTGTATCGGCGGAATAAAGCACCGCCGCTTTTGCATTCCTTGACGGAGCAGGCGCTTTGTGCTACCATATTGCCCGTTGAGAGGATGAGGAAGATGCGTCCATTATCTATATTTGCCTGGTTTGGCTATGAACTGAAGCTGGAGGAATCCTTCCGCCGCATCCGGTCGGCAGGATTCGATCAGGTGCTGCTGTGGTGGGGAGAATTTGAAGGAGATATCCCCCTGCGGGAACAGCCGGAGGCTGCCCGGCGGCTGGGGCTGGAGGTGGAAAACGCCCACGCTCCCTTTGAAGGCTGCAACGACCTGTGGCGGCCGGAGGCGGATGGGGAGCGGTATGCCCGGGAACTGATCGGCTGTATTCAAGGCTGTGCGGAGACGGGAATCCCCGTGCTGGTGGTTCATCTGACGGATCTGGCGGACCCGCCCCCCTGGACCCTCTGCGGCCTGGAGCGGCTCAAACCGGTGATCGAGGAGGCGGAAAAGAGGGGGATCACCCTGGCGTTTGAAAATCTCCGCCATGCGCCCCATCTCCGGGCGGTGCTGGAGTCCTTTGATTCCCCACGGGTGGGATACTGTTACGACAGCGGCCACCATCACGGCTGGTGCAAGGAGGAGCCTTTTCTGGAACGGTACGGCCATCGTTTGGCCGCCCTCCATCTGCATGACAATGACGGGGTGAGGGATCTGCATCACCTGCCTTTTGACGGTAATATCGATTGGAAGAAGATCACCCGGGAACTGCGGGAAACCGGCTACAGCGGCAGCGTGGCGCTGGAGGTTCAGGCTTCCACCGGCTATGAGGATCGGATGACGGCGGAGGAATATCTGGACCGGGCGGTCCGGTCCGCCGCCCGGGTGCGGGATCTGCTGGACAAGTAGACAAGGCCCCTTTCATAATAAAAAATAGAGGACCGATAAGCGGTCCTCTATTTTTTTCTGCCTTTTGCCGGTTCATGTTTGGAGGAAGCATAAGTTTCCAGCAGCAGACCCACCACTTCTTTTTCCGCGCTGTTCAGCTGAAAGAGGGTGTCGATGGAAATCATCCCCGAGCGGGTGGCCAATTGTCCCTCCAGCTTTTTCAGCGATGACTGAATCCGCGTGCGTCCCAGCAGATAGTCCAGGCTCACTTCAAAGTAATCTGCCAGCAGCAGCAGCACCGCCATGGAGGGCTGGGTGATCCCTTTTTCATACTCCGAAATTGAGGAACGGCTGACATGAATTTGGCGCGCCAGATCTGCCTGCGATATTCCTTTTCTTTCCCGCAGCTCCACGATTCTTTCCGCTGGAAACACGGCCGTTCACCTCGCTTTGTACCCGAATATCATAGCATTTTTTATTTTCTTATCCAAAATTGTTCGATATAAACTTACATAAATATAGAAATACGGGTTGAAAATACGGGTCAACCGAACTATAATAAAAACATGCTTCTATACTTGCCGGCGTGAAGGAGGAATATGCGGATGGTGGGAGAAGTGGAACGGAAGCTGGATGATTTGGGCAGGCTGGTGCTCCCCGCGGAGATTCGCCGGGCGGTAAAGCTGGAGGCGGGCGGAGCGGTAAACATCCGGGTTACGGGACCCAATCAGATCACTTTAACCATACGGTCGCCGCAGCGCTGCAGGTTTTGTGAATCGGAGGAGAATCTGCTGGAAGCCCCTTATGGCTATATATGTATGGATTGTTTGCGGGTGGTGATGGAAACAGCGGAGAAAGGAAAGAAAACTGCTGCGGCGGATGGATAAGCCATACCATTCAAAAAACGCCTGTGAAGAGACTGGGCAGTTCTCTTCACAGGCGTTTTGCCTTTGCCATAGGCAGTTTCCAGTTATTCCAGATTTCCCGTCAGATGCATCAACAAGGAAAGGACTGCCAGCGGTGCGGTTTCGCAGCGGAGGATTCGCGGTCCCAGGGTGGCGACGGCGGCCCCAACCTCCTGCAGGGCGGCGATTTCCTCGTCGGCGAAGCCCCCCTCCGGCCCGATCAGCACAGACAAGCGAGTTTCTTTTGGAGCCACCAGTTCTTTCAGCGGCCGCCCGCCGCCTTCGTAAAAACAGATGGTTTTCTCCCCCCGCATCCGGTCCAGAGCCTGAGCAAATGTCAGCGGAGCTTCTACCCGGGGGATAATCCCGCGGCCGCACTGACCAGCCGCTTCGGCGGCAATGCGCTGCCAGCGCTCCCTTTTCTTCTCCTCCTTGCCTTCCAGCCGGACAACGCTGCGGGCGGTGGCAACGGGAACCACTGTCGTTACCCCCAATTCCACCGATTTCTGTAAAATCCACTCCATCTTGTCCCCTTTGGGCAGCCCTTGATAAAGGGTGACTGCCAGCGTGGGCTCCGACAGGGTAGGGGACTGGGAGAGAACGGAAACCCGGACGGTGTCTCCCTCGAATCCGGCGATTTCGCAGGCGTAATCGGTTCCCCGGCCGTCGCAGACGGTGAGGGCTTCCCCAGACTGCATCCGCAGTACCCGGCGGATGTGCGCCGCATCGGGGCCGCCGATGATCAAGGAAGCGGCAGAATAGCCGGAAGGCATATCGAGAAAAAAGCGGGGCATGGACATCCTCCTTCATGCATTTCAGAACCTATGGCGGCGGATCGCAAATTCTTTCGCAAAGGGAACGATGGAAACCGGGCAACAGGCTGGCTGCAGATTAGCTGTTTCAATCCACGCCGCTGAGACGGCGGATGATCTCCCCTGCCAGGATCAGCCCGGCGGCGGAGGGGACGAAAGAAAGGCTGCCGGGTGTTGCCCGGCGGCCGGGGGCAGGGATATCCGCTGTTTCCCAAGAAGGACGGGGCGGTTCCTCGGAGTAAACCACCGTCAGGGAAGGGATGTTTCGCTTTTTCAGCTCCCGCCGCATGACCCGGCAGAGGGGACAGACCCGAGTGTCGGCGATATCCGCCACCCGAAAGCGGGTGGGATCCAGCTTGTTGCCGCAGCCCATGGCGCTGATGAGGGGAATACCCTTGTCCCGGCATTCCTCCGCCAGTCCCAGCTTGGAGGTGACGGTGTCGATGGCGTCCGCCACAAAATCGCAGCCATCGATAACACCAATGCCGCAGCTTGGCTGTCCGTCGGAGGGCGGCAGATAAAACAGATTGTGGGCTTCCACCCGGCAGGCGGGGTTGATGTCCCGCACCCGCTGAGCCATCACCTCCGCCTTCGGTTGCCCCAGAGTGGACCGCAGGGCCACCAGCTGGCGGTTGAGGTTGGTGATATCCACCACATCCCCGTCCACCAGAACCAGCCGTCCGATTCCAGCACGGGCCAGGGCCTCCGCAGCAAAGGAGCCCACGCCGCCCAGACCGAAAACCGCCACCGAAGCGCCGGCCAGCCGATCCACGGCCTCCCGCCCAAGCAGCAGAACGGTGCGGTCCTGCCAATCCTTTCCAGCAAGATCATCCTTCAAAAGGATTCCTCCTCGTGTTTTATCGCAGGGTATGCCGCCGCTTCCACCAGGCGGCGATCCGCCCGGCAGCAAACCGCGGGGTAAAAAAGCGGTAAACGCCCCGCCGCCAGCCCAGCAGATACAGCCGCACCATCAGCCAGCGGTGGCGCAGCATAAAGCCCGTCCGGGTCATATGCTCCGGCTTCAGCAGCAAATGGGCCAAATCCCATTTTTCCGGGCGATGATCCAGTAGCGCCGTTTTCTTTTCCTGATACAATGGGGTGGGCGGGATAGGCGTATAAATCTGTACGGAGACATATTTCAGGCCGCTATCCCGGGCCCAGGCGTAAAGCTGCCGGAAATCGGCAGAGGTAAAAGACGGGTCCGCGATCATCAGCGCCACACACGCCGCGCCGCATTCCCGCAGCACCTGGAGGCAAGCGTCGTTGACGCTGGTGGTGGTCCCCTTCTGGTAAGCGTCCAGCCGCTGGTCGGCCACACTTTCCAATCCCACCAGAAAGCAGGCGAAGCCCACCTCACGCAGCGCGGCGATCAGCGCCGGATGCCGGGCGATGAAATCCGCCCGGGCGTAGCAGATGTAGGTTTTCCGTATGTTCCGCTGCCGCAGCAGCGCCGCCAGTTCCCAGGCGCGCTTTTCGTCCACCAGGAAATCGGAATCCACAAAAAATACATTGTCGGCGGATAATCCGGCCAGTTCCTCTGCCACCAGCTCCGCCGACCGAGCCTGATAGCGCCCGGCGTGCAGATGGGTGCCGTAGCAGAAGTTGCAGGAAAAGGGACAGGAAACGGCGGTTTTAACCGTCGCCACCCGGGGATAATCCAGATAGCGGAAGGCGTCGGGATGAGCTTCCCAGGCGGGGCGCAGGGGAATGGGCAGCCGGGTGATATCGCAAGGAACATACGGATTCTCCCGAAATGTCCCCTTATCCCGCCAGCAAAGCCCGGAAACAGTGACCGGATCACCGCCGTCCCGAATCAGCCGCAGCAGCGCCTGCCACTCTTCCATGGATTCTCCCCGCTGAATATAATCCACCGTGGGGAAATACAAACGGCGGGCATTGAGCTGAGCGTGAACGCCGCCCAGTACCACTTGGCAAGCGGGCAGGGTCAAGCGGGCCAGCTCCGCATAGCGGCGCATGCGGTTTTCCTGAGTGATATAACCGGTAATGGCCACGACCTCCGGCTGTTCCTGCCGCAGTACAGCGGAAAAGGGCCGGGTTTCGGTGATCCCGTCGTAAAGCACCGCTTCTACCCCTATCTCCCGGCAGGCGGTGTAAAGGTATTCCAGTTCCAGGGGCTCACAATCAATGGTGCCGGACAGAGTGAGCATATTCAGCAGCAGAGGCCGCACCAGCAGGACCTTCATGGCCAGCATCCTTCCGTAAAACCTGTATCTTTAAGTGATTTTACAGCCGGCAGCACAGGCAGAGCCAGCCGCCGTGCTCGTGACGCTCGGTTACCGTGAAGCCGCAGGAGGCCAAGGCGGTGGTTACATCCGTCTCTCGGGTATCAATGATGCCGGAAACAATATACACGCCCCCTGGAAGCAGGAAGCGGGGGATAGCGGGTGAGAGGGCGATGATGGCGTCCGCCACAATGTTGGCGGCAACCACGCCGTATTGCCCGGTGATTTTTTCCACCAGATCCCCCTGCAGCAAGGTCAGCCGGGGCGGGATGAAACCGTTGATCCGGCCGTTTTCCTCCGCGGTTTTCACCGCCAGGGGATCGATGTCCACTCCCACGGCGGAGCGGGCGCCCAGCAGCAGAGCGGCAATGGAGAGGATGCCGCTGCCGCAGCCCACATCCAGCAGATCGGTTTCCGGGGTGATATGGCGCTCCAGGGTTTCCAGCACCAGGCGGGTGGTATCATGACCGCCGGTGCCAAAAGCCATCCCCGGATCGATGGACAGCACCTGACGGCCGCCGGCATCCTCCACCGTCTCCCAGGTGGGACGAATCAGCAGCCGTTGACCCACCGGCAGGGGCTTGAAATAGGCCTTCCAGTTGTTGGCCCAGTCCTCTTCGCTGACCTGCTCGGCAGCCAGCTCATGGGGAATCCCGGCGGCTGTCAACCGTTCCCGGAGATAGGCCGCCGCCTCGGCGGGGCTCTCCTCCGGGCTGATATACAGATGAATGGTGGAATGCTTCCGATCCCGAGCCAGCAGTTCCTCGTCGATCAGGTCGATGTGGGCGATCTCCCGGGCCCCTTCCTCCAAATCGCTGTAGTCCTCGATATACAGGCCATAGGGCACCACCATGTTGGCGATATCCGCCGCCCGGTCGGTGTCGCTCACCGGGACAGTCAGCCGCAGCTCGGTCCAATCCATATTTTATGCCTCATTTCAATTACTCATTGTCGAATATAAAACAATTATCCGTAAAGTTGTTGATTTTCCGCGTTTCAGAGAGATTTGTTGTGGTTGATGAAAAAACCGAATGCCTTTTGGATACACGCAAGCAACATGCATAGACCGCGTATACGCCATGTAGACGCTACGCAGACGGCTATCGGCGTCCATCAATCGAGAACCATAGGGGATAATACAGATTATTTAGAGTTATCCATATAGTTGTCGAATTGTCCATAATCCAAGCTTGGCTGGCTGTGAAAGAAGTCCTTCAGTTCCGCGGCAATCAGGCGGCAGCCGCCAGGGACGTCGCTTTCGATGTTCAGAGGCATCACCGGATCGTGAACGCTGAGCCGCAGCAGGAACCATCCTTCCCCGCCGCCCCGGTTCAGGGAAACCCGGACTCCCTCCTGACTGTCGGGCGCCAAGGCCCAGTCCGGATGCTGTCCGCACAAGGCGGTGAGGGATTCCAGCACCCCTTCGCCGTAAGAACGAAAATCCGCTTCGGTGATCGGAAAACGAATTTCCGCGCTTTCCGCCGGCTCGGCCAGCTTGCCGATGAGGTAATCCAATGTTTTGCCTTCCCGGCGCAGCCGGGCGGCTTCGATGAGGATTTTTGTCACCAGATAGGCGCCGTCATCCAGAAAGTAGTTCTCCCGCAGGGCGGCGTGACCGGAGGTTTCGATGGCTAAGGGGGCGTTGATTCCGGCTTCGCCCAGCCGCAGCGCCTCGTTAATCACATTTTTATAGCCCCGTTTAAAACGGCAGTGGACCCCGCCCAGTTCCTCTTCGATAAAGCGGTGCAGGCCGCTGGAGGTGATGGAATCGGTGACGATGGTGCCGCCGGGATTGTCCCGTAGCACGATGGCCGCTGCCAGAGCGATCAGCCGGTTGCGGTTGATCTCCCGACCGGCAGCATCCACACAGCCCGCCCGGTCCACGTCGGTATCAAAGATGATACCCAAATCCGCCCCGGCCTTTACCGTCGCTGCACAGACGGAGGCCATGGCCTCCTCATTTTCCGGATTGGGAATATGATTGGGGAAGCGGCCGTCAGGGTCCAGAAACTGGCTGCCGGTAATATCCGCGCCCAAAGGCTCCAGCACCTGGGAGGCGTAAAAACCGCCGGCGCCGTTGCCTGCATCCACCACGATGCGGAAGCCTGAGAGAGGTCGATGAGATTCCTCCGCCCCGAGCCCTTCGGCAATCATCTTCCGCAGCCGTGCAGCGTACCGCTCCATGTAGGGGCAGGACTCCGCTTCGCCGCGCGCGGCGGGCAGGCCGTCCCCGTCCTGGGCCAGTTGCAGCAGGGCTTCGATGTCCCGGCCTTCCAGTCCGCCCGCCGGGGTGAAGAATTTGAGGCCGTTGCGGTCAAAAGGATGGTGGCTGGCGGTGATCTGCACCGCACCGTCGCAGCCGCCGTCTACTGTGGTCATGAACATGGCCGGGGTGGAGGCAAGCCCGCAATCCAGCACCTTTACGCCTCTGGCTGTCAGCGCTCCCACGGCAGCATCCCGGATTCTTGGCCCGGAGAGACGGCTGTCCCGTCCAACGGAGATAACCAGCTGGGCGGCAGACTTTCCATTTTTGTCGGCCAGCCAGCGAGCAAAAGCGCCGGTAATCTTCTCCACCACCATATCGGTGAGATCCACCTCGCGGCCGCCATCCGCCAGGGCCACCCCGCGGATATCCGTACCGCTTTTTAATTTTTTCCATTCCGTAGACAGCATCTGTCCAACCATCCTCTCTTGATTTATCCGATGTGTTTCCTTTTCATTTTTTCATAGAAGCACATAATCGGATGTGCTGAATTTTTGATACCATAAATATTTGATGTTTGCGCGTCGGCAAACGCAAGGACACAGCCGCGGCAATGAAAATATTCTCTTTTTAAGGGCAGTGCCAGTTGTACCGGGAAAATGAAGCGTTTGCGCGTCGGCAAACGCAGGGACACAGCCGCGGCAATGAAAATATTCTCTTTTTAAGGGCTGTGTCTATTATACCCACAAGGAGGGAAGTTTGCAATATTTTCGCCGAAATGGGACAGGATAATCCTGTGAGCAACAAAAGTGGGAAAAGGGGCGTTTTCATGCCGTGCATTCAGATTGAGAATCTGTATAAAATCTATCATCCCGGCGCCAATGAAGTGCGGGCGTTGGATGGTGTTTCCCTGATGGTGGAACGGGGGGAGTTTTTGGCAATTGTGGGCCATTCCGGCTCAGGCAAATCTACCCTGATGAATATGCTGGGCTGCCTGGATACCCCCACCTCCGGCCGCTATCGTCTGGAAGGACGGAATGTAGCCTCTCTCAGCGATCGGGAATTGTCGGTGATCCGCAATCAGCATATCGGTTTTGTGTTTCAGGGCTTTAATCTGGTGCCGGGACTGACGGCGCTGGAAAACGTGGAGCTTCCGCTGATTTACCGGGGCGTCGGTCGTCAGCAGCGGCGGCAGATGGCAGTGGAAAGCCTGCGGCAGGTGGGGTTGGAGGAACGGATGGATCATCGCCCTTCCCAGATGTCCGGCGGGCAGCAGCAGCGCACCGCAATCGCCCGGGCGATTGCCTCTCACCCGCCCCTGATATTGGCGGACGAACCCACCGGCAATCTGGATACTCGGGCGGGGGAAGAGGTGCTGGGAATCCTGAAGGGCCTCAATGCTCAGGGGCACACGGTGATCCTCATCACCCACGATCCAGGCATCGCCGCCTCGGCGGGACGTATGGTCCGCATCCAGGACGGCCGGATTTTAGAGGATAGTCTGACAGCGGCAGGATAATCCGCTCTATCACAAAAGAACACGGATCTGCATTGTAAGAATATGCGGATCCGTGTTCTTTTTTTGATGAATGCTGTCTATGTGGAGGACCTCTATGGTTTTTGCGAAGTTTTGCGGAAGAATATGGCAAAAAGATTGCAAAACCGATTTTTTTCGTGTATATATAAAGATGGGATATATGAAATAAGGAGGGTTAATCATGAACAAATTGGTTAAGCGCTTGACCGGGATCTTGGCGGCGGGTCTCATGCTCATGGCCGCGGGCTGCGGCGGCCGGCCACAGGAACCAGAACAATCCACTCCGGAAACCACATCTGCTCCGGTGGTACTGCCGGAAGCTTCTGTCCTGTACGCGGCGGCGTTGGAGAAAATCGAGGCGGAAAAAAGTGTGGCGTGCAGCCTGGAAATGGAGATGATCCAATCCTCGGCGGGCACCACCATTACCGTTCCGGTTAAGGCAAAAATTGAAGCTCAGGAAAAAGAAGGCGTCACCCTGCTCCATATGCTAATGAATATGAGCATGATGGGGCAGACCATCAATATGGAAATGTGGCAGGACGGGGAATACAACTACGTCTCGGCATCCGGCCAGAAATTAAAGACACCGATGACCGACGATGCCGAATTCCAGCTGCCTGGGGACGAACTGAAGGAACTGGAAGAGACTTTGAGTTCCAGCATGAAGGAAAATTCCACAGTTACCGCTAGGGATGACGGCGGCTATCTGGTGACCTCCAGTATCCCGGGGGAGAAGATAAAGGATCTGCTGAAAACCGCCATGGAGATGGCGGGCGGCGCTGATCTGGAATCCATGGGAAAAATATCTTTTTCCAACATTGACTTGAGTCTGATCTTCGACAAGGACCAGATGATGCGCAGTTTATCGATGAAGATCGGTATAGAGGGCGAAACGGAGATGCCGGATATCAATGACCCGGAAAAAACTGTGAAAAACAAGATGACCCTTTCCTTTGATGCCACGGTTTCTCTGGATAAGTACGGCGCGGATGTGACGGTAACCCTGCCCGAGGATCTGGATGCCTATCAGGAAATGCCGACCATGGATGATGAGTTTGTAATGGAGGAAATTTAGAAATTTCCGAAGCCCGATTTTATCGAATCAATCGCATCATGAAAGGAACAGGAAACCATATGAAGCTGAAAACACTGGCCGCTGCAGGTATCACCGCCGCTTTTCTGTTGACACTGACCGCCTGCGGCGGCAATGCCGGCGGCCCCTCTTCCATAACGGCCCCCACTACCGCCGCCACCTCTCAGGCGCCTAAGCCCTACGATGTATATAAGGCGGCTTTTGATAAAACCGCAGCTGAAAAAAGCTATCAGTATACCTTGAATATGAAAGCAGTGGTGGAATTCACCGGTATAAGCACGGAAATGCTGGTGAAGGAGGACGTTGCTTTGATCGACAACGGCGATTCCGGCGAAATGCTCTCTGACAGCGTCACCACCGTGATGGGGCAGGAATCCCGCAACATCAGCTATTTCAAGGATGGCGTTATGTATTCCTCCACCGCCGATATCAAAACCAAGCGGGCATCCTCTTGGGCGGATTTCCAGTCGCTTTTTGAAGACAATTCAGATCCTATGTTCATTGCTGGAGAAAAGGACATAAAGAATCTCACCACAGCGGAAAAGGACGGCGGTACCGCCTTTACCTTCACCCTGTCCGCCGATGCCGTCCGCGAGGAGATGGATGAGATGGTGAACAGTATGGGAATGGAAGTAAGCGATGGTACGATAACCATTGCGGATCCAGAAATTTCCTGCTTTGCGGGTTCGGACGGGTATTTGTCCGATTACACCGCTGCCATCCAAGTCACGGCTAAAGCTCCGGTTACGGATGAGGCAACGGGAGAGACCACGGAGATGACGCTTACCTTCAAGTTTGATATTTCCATTGATTTTAAGGCGTTTGGCAGTAAGGTGGCGGTGACGCCGCCGGCCGATTTAGATACCTATGAAGATAGAACCCTGAGTGTGGATGATCTGTCCGCTGCAGATATTCAAAACATTGTGGAACTGCTCCATGATGAAAACGGCGATCCGGTGGAGAACTTCGATGAAGTGTATAGAACCCTGGAAATGGCTTACGGTGTGGATGTGATGCGTCAGATCACCGGGGGCTGACTGTTCTGCTGAATTCGCTGCAAAAAGTTTTTCGGGCAGTTAATCTCTTGAAAAACCATTGAGGCGGCCGTTGGGAGATAATGCAAAGCATTATCTCCCAACGGCTTTCATTTTTATGTCCTATGTATCCTATAAATGGAGTGGCAGGATGCATATCGCATCCTGCCACTCTTGTGATTCGCTTATTTTTCTTCCAGCGCCCGTTCCAGCCAGATGGAACCGATGTCCATGGCGTTGTATAGGCCGGTTTTCTCGCTGCGTTTGAGGATGCGTTCCTTCATCCGCAGTTCCGGATCGGTGGACATCAGCTGCACCTGCACCTTGTCCGCCACCGTCATATCCTTCACCGTTTTGGTGGAAAGGATCTGCAGCATCACCACACACTTATCGGTCATATTGCCATAATACAGGGTGTTGCCGGAACGAACCAGCGGCTTGCCCTTATACATGAGAAATTGGCTTTTCTTCGGGGCCTTCGGCGTTGCTTTTTCAGCCATTCCCGTACCTCCTTGTTCGTTATCGGTTTTGTCATACTCTTCAGTATAGCATAATTTTCAGCTGGTGTAAAGGAAAAGCTTCCCCGGTCCCTGTTCAAGATTTTTGTTGCTGGCCAAGACTCCGTCGATTTCACCAAATGCATGATAATTGAAGCGGGTTTCGGCCCTTTCTAAATACCTTGAAATCGACGTATAAGTATTATATGATGTAAACAATATTAAGATTTGGAGGAATGGTTGTGGCTTTTGATTTCAAAAAAGAATATAAAGAATTTTATATGCCGAAGAGCAAGCCGGAGATCGTAAATGTTCCGACCGCCAACTATATTGCAGTTCGAGGAACAGGAGACCCTAACGTGGAGGGCGGGACATATCAACAGGCAATTGGTATCCTATACGCTATTGCCTATACCATAAAAATGAGCTATAAAACTGACTACAAGATCCAGGGTTTCTTTGAATATGTTGTACCTCCGCTGGAGGGCTTTTGGTGGCAGGATCATGCAAGTGAAATGAATTATGGCAACAAAGATGCCTTTCATTGGATCTCTGTTATTCGGCTCCCTGATTTCATAACTAAGGCGGATTTTGATTGGGCAGTCAAAACCGCGACAAAAAAGAAAAAGTTAGACTGCTCTTCTGCTGAGTTCTTTACGGTTCATGAGGGACTATGCGTACAGATGATGCATCTGGGCCCTTTTGATAATGAACCACAAACGATTGCTTTGATGGAGTCATATTTAGAAGAAAACGGATATGTCACAGACCTTACGGCCACCCGACGGCATCATGAAATCTATATGTCCGATGCAAGAAAGGTTGCTCCAGAAAAGTGGAAAACCGTTATTCGCCATCCTATCAGGAAAGCCTGACAGTTTCCGTATCCACATTAAGGCCAACCGAAAAGCTAAAACCAATACCCGGCAGATCGACGAATGATTTGCCGGGTATTATTATATCAACACAAATCCTAGAACAGGAATCTTTCCCGGACCTTATTCTCCGAGAACTTTGCGCAGATCGGCGGTGTACCGCTGCTGCTGTTTTTTCAAATAAACGCGGGCCAACAAAGCCATCATCGGATTCTTCACCTGAATTTCCTCGATGAATTTCACCTCGGTGCCCGCTGCCGTTTCCCGAAAGAGACCGGTCCAGCTGCCGCTAAGATTCTGGTTCTGCAGATCGAAAGCATACCGCTCAAAGGGCTGCAGACAGGTGATGGTGAAGTTCGTAGGGAATCCCTCCCGTGTGTATTCGGTGAAGCAGCTGCCGTCTGGAGAACACTCCACTCGGCTGAGATCGCTTCGCCAGTCGATGCGGCGGTTGTCCGTCACTACCGCCCATACCCTTTGAATATCCGCTTGGAATACCGCCGTTACAGTAGCTGTGATCATGCTTTGCACCTTTCTTTTTCAACCGGCAAAAAGACCGGTATCGCGCCCGGTGGACGCAATACCGGTCTTGAAAAAACCAGTCGTTCTCACTCGTTGAGATAGGACCGCACCAAGGCACGCAGCAACTCGTCCCGGTCCAGCTTGCGGATCAGGCTGCGGGCGCTGTTGTGGGTGGTGATATAGGTGGGATCCTCGGAAAGGATATAGCCGACGATCTGGTTGATGGGGTTGTAGCCCTTTTCCCGCAGCGCATCGTAGACGGTAGTCAGGATCTGTTTCATTTCCTGTTCCTTGTCCTCGCCCAGTGAAAAGGTCATAGTCTTGTCCAGCATATGGCGGCCTCCCATCCGATGTGAAGTGATGTGAAATATCGGTTGTTCTTATTATACGGCATTGTATGCGGCTTTTCAAGGCGTTATGAGCGTAAAATACATCCTTTTTCCTTAAGATTCTGAAAGATTTTCTGAAGGGAGGGTTCGATATCCCCGTCGGAGAGGGTGCCCTCCGGGGAACGGAACATCAGGCTGTAGGCTACGCTTTTCTTCCCCGCGCCGGTCTGGGGCCCCTGATAGACGTCGAATAAGGCGATGCTCTCCAGGTATTTGCCGCCGGAGGAACGGATGGTTTCCTCGATTTCCGCCACTGGCAATTCCACATCGCACAACAGGGCCAAATCCCGTTCCACCGCCGGATACCGGGGCAGGGGCTTGTAGATGACGGCTTCCTTTTTGGCGGCGAACAAGGGAGCCAGCCGGATTTCGCCCACATAGACGCGGCCCTCCAGCCCATAACGGGCGGCGGTATCGGGGTGCAGCTCGCCGAATTGAGCGAAAACTTGGCCGCCGACGGCGGCCTGAGCCTGCCGGCCGGGATGAAGGTAAGGCTCCGCCGACCGGCTGTAGGTCACTTTTGCCCCGAAGCCGTCGGCCAGAACTTCCAGCAACCCTTTCAGGGTGAAGAAATCCTCCCCTTCCCCGTACAGCCCCATGGACAGAGCGGGCACCTCGTTGGGCAGCTCGGTCAGAGGGAGGGAATGAGGCAGGAAGAGCTTGCCGGCTTCAAAGAAACGGGCCGCCGGAATCTTCCGGTTGTAGTTGGTGGACAGCACCGTCAGCATGCTGGAAAGCAGCTGGGTACGCATCACGGAATATTCCTCGCCCAGGGGATTGAGCAGGGTGATGGCCTGCCGCCGCGGATCGTCGGCGGCCAGCCCCAGCTGATCCATGGCTTTGGCGGAGATAAAGGAGTAGGTGACGATTTCCTGCATTCCCTGAGCAGTGAGCAAGGATTTTACCTTTTCGGTCATCCGCCGCTGGGGCAGCTGGCGCCCCCGGACCACCTTGCCGGTCATAGGGGTGCCCACGATATGACTGTAGCCGTAAACCCGGATGATTTCCTCCGCCAGATCGGCCCGGCCTTCCACGTCATCCCGGAAGGAGGGAACCCGACAAATAAGAGTATTGCCATCCAGTTCCGTGGGCATACACAGACTGTTGAGAATCCGCACCATTTCTTCAGCGGGAATGTCCACGCCCAACAGGGCAGTGATGCTTTCCGCCGTCACCCGAAGCACTCGATCCTCCGGCAGCCCGGCGCAGCAGTCGATGGATCCCTCCACAATGTCGCCGCAGTCCAGCTCGGCAATAAGCTGGAGGGCGCGTTCCATGGCGTACTCCACGTTTTTGATGTCCACACCCTTTTCAAACCGGGCGCTGGATTCGGTGCGCATACCCAGGGCACGGGCGGTGCGGCGCACGCTGTCCCGACGGAATTTGGCGCATTCCAGGAACAGGTCTTTGGTGTCCGGTTTAATCTCACTGTTCAGCCCGCCCATGATGCCTGCCAGGCAGGAAGGTTTTTCCGCATCGGCGATGACGAGCATATCCTCGGTGAGGGTGTGATCCTTTCCGTCCAGGGTGGTGATGCCTTCCCCGGCCTTGGCCCGGCGGACGATGATCTCATGTCCCGCGATGTCCCGCATATCAAAGGCGTGCATGGGCTGGCCGGTCTCCAGCATGACGAAGTTGGTGATATCCACAATGTTGCTGATGGGCCGCATCCCGGCGGCTTTCAGGCAGCGTTTCATCCAATCGGGGGATTCCCCCATCCGGACGTTGCGCACCACACGGCCGTAGTACCGGGGGCAGAGATCGGGAGCGTCCACCCGGATTTTCATGTGGTTGTGAATATCCCCTCCCTGTACGGCGTAAGCAGGCACCGGGGGATGAAAAGGCTTTTTCAGGGCTACCGCCGCTTCCCGGGCCACGCCCAGGACGCTCTGGCAGTCGGGGCGGTTGGCGGTGATTTTAAAGTCGATGACCACATCGTCCAGCTGCAGCACCGTGCGCATATCGGTACCGGGCGCCCAGTCGCCCTGGAGAATCAGGATGCCGTGCACCTCCGCGCCGGGATAGTCGACTTCTTTGAGGCATAGCTCCTCCCCGGAGCAAAGCATACCGTTGGAAGGCGCCCCACGCAGCTTGCCTTTTTTGATATGCATTCCGTTGGGCAGCCGGGAATCATGCAGGGCGGCGGGGACCAGCGCGCCTTGGAACACATTGTCCGCGCCGGTGACGATCTGTACCGGCTCCGTTTCCCCCACGTCGATCTGGCAAATCTGCAGCCGGTCGGCGTCCGGGTGTTTTTCCAGCTTGACAATGCGGCCCACCACCACATTGCTCATGGTGGCGGCCAGGTCCTCCACGCTTTCCACCTCAAAGCCGCTCATAATCATTTTATCGCACAACTCCTGCACGGGAACATCCACGTCCACATACCGGCGGAGCCAGCTGAGAGAAATCTTCATACTCTATTCGTCCTTTCCGGGATGATCCCATTACTGAAACTGGCTGAGGAACCGCCGGTCGTTCTCAAACAGCAGGCGGATATCGCTGATTTTGTACCGGGTGGTGGTGAGGCGGTCCAGACCGATGCCGAAGGCAAAGCCGGAGTACACCTCCGGGTCGATGCCGCAGCCCCGCAGTACGTTGGGATGCACCATGCCCGCGCCCAGAATCTCGATCCATCCCTCGCCCTTGCACACCCGGCAGCCCTTGCCGCCGCAGGCGGAGCAGGTGACGTCCACCTCGGCGCTGGGTTCGGTGAAGGGGAAGAAAGAGGGACGGAAGCGCACCTTGGTTTCCGGCCCGTAAATTTCATGGGCGAACTGCTCCAGGACGCCCTTCAGATCGCACATGGTGATGCCCTTGTCCACCACCAAGCCCTCCACCTGATGGAACACCGGGGAGTGGGTGGCGTCCACCTCGTCGGCCCGGTACACCCGGCCGGGGCAGATGATCCGGATGGGAGGCTTGCGCTGCTCCATAGTACGCACCTGGGCCGCGGAGGTCTGGGTGCGCAGCAGGATGCTGTCGGTGATATAGAAGGTATCCTGCATATCCCGGGCGGGATGATCCTGGGGCAGATTCAGCGCCTCGAAGCAGTAGTGGTCGGTTTCCACTTCCGGGCCGTCCACCACGTCGAAGCCCATGGACTGAAAGATATCAATGAGATCCGCCAGCACGATGTTCAGGGGATGCAGGCCGCCGGTTTCCGCCTTTTTGCCCGGCATGGTGATATCCAGCCGTTCCTCCTTCATCCGCTGTTCTTTCAGGGTCGCCTGAACGGCGGTTTCCCGTTCCTTCAGAGCGGTTTCCAAGGTGGAGCGCAGCTCGTTCACCAGCTGGCCCATTTTGGGCCGCTCCTCCGCCGGCAGAGAACCCATGCCCCGCAGCAGCTCGGTCAAGGGGCCTTTTTTGCCCATGACCCGCACCCGGAAATCCTCCAGATCCTTGGGGAGATTCAATTTTTCCAGTTCTTCCAGCGCCTGACGGCGCAGGGCTTCCAGTTTTTCCTTCATACCGATTTCCTTTCTTTCCTCTTGTCGGTGAAAACAAAAAAGCCTCCGTCCCTCCGAAAAGGGACGAAGACTGCGTCTCCGTGGTACCACCCTGGTTCATGCCGCCCGAAGCGGCATCTCCTGCGACCGATAACGGGGTCAGCCGTCGCCGCCTACCGGCAAGGGGATCCCCCTGCGTTCAGCGGCGCCGCTCCGGAGCGAACTTCGGCCCTGTCCGTGCGCAGGTTGCTTTCAGCCGGTGACAACCCTCTCTGCCGCGTCGGTTTCAGCGCTTACTTTCTCCATCAGCGCGTTATGTAAAATTAGGATAGCACAAACACCGGAAAATTGCAAGCCCGGACGACGATGATATGGGGGTGAAAATTTTTTAAGAGAGTAACCCCTCGACCGCACTTCGTATATCTGCATTGTATTCTTCAAGCGGGTCCTCTTTCTTTACCTGTTTTTGAACATGTAGCATCGCTTCTGTGATATCACTGCACCCGGCAATCCCCTCGTTATACTTCTCGAGGTTTTTTGTCATCAGAATTTGCAACCCAAGGCATTTAGCTTCCCATAAAACAATGCCTTGACCCTCATAACGAGAGGTGAGGACAAAGGCATCCATTCTTTTTTCATAAGGGAAGGGGTTCGGCTGGTTGCCAAGAAGAGTGATATGCTCTCCGATGCCAAGACGTGTAATCTGCTGCTCCAATTCTTTTCGGTCTGGTCCGTCTCCTATCAAATAAAGGTGTAAATCCTTGCGCTGTGACAGGACTTTGGCATATGCATCGATAAGCAGATCGTAGCCTTTCTGATGACACAAACGTCCGACGGAAATAAGATTTACTTTCGTGGGATCAACTTCCAAATGGATTGTTTCACGGCTTTTTTCAAAAATTTCCGTAGTATCTATAAAATTCGGAATCGGAACAATTTTTTGACTATGAACGTCCGCTGCCCGCCGAAATCCAGGGATGATACCGGCGGAAACAGCGGCGAATTCATCGAAATATTGGAATTTCGTCTTGAAAGCCCTCCAGAGCATACGGTATTTCGGATCTTCAGCCAGTTTCTTTTCTACATCATTATGAATCCACATAACACGTTTTTTCGCCGGAACGGAAACCGCGCCCACAGAACACTCATGCCAATAACTATTGAAATCAACAGCCACATCATATGTTTGACCGTTTGAAGCGAATGTTTTTCCATACATTTTGCGGACAAGAGAAAAGGGCAGTAGCTTAGTATATTTTGGGAAAGGCTTCATCCGAATAATTCGGACGTTTTCCGGAAGATGTTTTTCGAAAAAATCAGCCTCGCTAAACAAAAACAAATCCACTTCATAAAGCGAATCATCGAGGTTGTTGAGCAAAGTGATGATAGATTTCTGAATACCGCCGACATTCAGATCGCTTTGAAAAAAAGCTATTTTTTTCACTATTAACACCTATTCTTTGTTTGCAAATCCATTTTATAACCATCTCAATTTAGGACCTTTTTATTATTTATTTCCAAAAAATTATAATACAACTTTTATGTAACGTCAAGGAACACGCTGAAGGTTTACCCATAAATGTAAAAATTGTGCGATACCAAACCCGTTATGTTCAAATTCTCTATCGTATATCAATATTTCAATGTGTTTTTCTGTACAAACATAAGTTCCCGCACTCCGCAACGGAATCATTTCTCACATAAAAAATTCCGCGAAGAATAAGGAAATCGCCCTAAAGGAATTCTTAGATGGACCGATGCTGCATAAAATAGATTACAATTCCGTTTTATTTCTTGAAATAAGCCAAGTTATGCAGTAAAATGGGACCGGTTCCTTCATTTTGTGGGATGAGGGGAAGGCCTTAGGGCAAAGATAGTGAAGTCTGGAGCGGCAGGCTTTCTTCAAAAAAGGAGAGCGGCGGCTTCCATCATGCCCGCCTAATGTTGAGATCCGCTGGAAAAACGGCGGATCATCCGGGAAAGGATTTGGGATAGCTATGTGTGGAATTGTGGGATTTATCGGCCGCAAACCGGCGGCCCCCCTGTTGCTGGAGGGCCTGGCAAAGCTGGAATACCGCGGCTATGACTCCGCGGGTATCGCGCTGGTGGGAAGCGCGGGAATTGAGATTCACAAAGCCAAGGGACGACTGCAGATTTTAAGCGAGATGATCGACGGCGGCAAGGGGATGGAAGCCACAGTGGGCATTGGACATACACGCTGGGCCACCCACGGTAAGCCCAGCGATGAGAACTCCCATCCTCACCGCAGCGCCAGCGGCCGGTTTGCCGTGGTGCACAACGGCATCATCGAAAATTATGCCGCCCTGAAAAAACAGCTGATGGAAGAGGGCATCCAGTTCCTGTCCGAAACGGACACGGAGGTGGTGGCTCATCTGATTGAGAAGCATTATACCGGGGATTTTCTCGCCGCCGTCCGGGCGGCCATCGCCCAACTGGAGGGCTCTTACGCCCTGGGCGTGCTTTGCAGCGAACATCCGGATGAGATGATCGCGGTGCGCAACGCCAGCCCGCTGATCGTCGGGTTGTCGGAGGAGGGCAATTTCATCGCTTCGGATATTCCCGCTCTGCTGGCTCACACCCGCCGGATTTTGCAGCTGGCGGATCATGAGGTGGTGCGGCTGACGGCGGATAAGGCGGAGGTTTTCGATCAGGCCGGCCATCCGGTGGAGAAAAAGGAAATTACCGTGGATTGGGACGTGTCCAGCGCGGAAAAGGGCGGTTACGCCCATTTTATGATCAAAGAGATCATGGAACAGCCCCAGGCCCTGTCCGCCACCATCTCCCCACGGATCGACGCCAGCGGCGGCATTGTGCTGGACGGCATCAGCCTTACCGGGAAGCAGCTGCGCCAAATCAACCGGCTGTACATCGTGGCCTGCGGATCCGCTTACCACGCGGGAGTGGTGGGGAAATACGTGCTGGAAAAGCTGACCCGGATTCCGGTAGAGGTGGATTTGGCGTCGGAGTTCCGGTATCGGGATCCCATTGTGGACGAGAAAACCCTGGTGATCATCATCAGCCAGTCGGGAGAAACCGCCGATACCTTGGCCGCCCTGCGGGAGGCTAAGCGCCGGGGCGCCCGGGTGCTGTCGGTGGTAAACGTGGTGGGCAGCTCCATCGCCTCCGAAAGCGACGATGTACTCTACACCTGGGCCGGACCGGAAATCTCGGTGGCAACCACCAAGGCTTATTCCACCCAGCTTACCATGCTGTATATCATTGCTTTTTATATTGCCCATAAGCTGGGGAACATCGACGACCGCAACCTGCGGCGGCTTCTCAGCGCCCTGATCCGGCTGCCGGATATGGTGGCGGGCATCCTGCGCCAAGCGCCGGAGCTGGCCCAGCTGGCCCAGCGCTACGCCTACCTGGAGCACGCCTATTTCATCGGCCGGAATCTGGATTATGCCGTGGCCCTGGAGGCTTCCCTCAAGCTGAAGGAAATCAGCTATATCCATTCGGAGGCTTACGCCGCCGGCGAGCTCAAGCACGGCACCATATCCCTGATTGAGGAGGGCACCTTTGTGGTGGCTCTGGCCTGCTGCGATAAACTGTTTGAAAAGACCATGTCCAACATCAAGGAGGTCAAGGCCCGGGGGGCGGAGGTGCTGATGATTACCACCGACGACAACCGGGACGATCTGCCGGATGTAGACCACGTGATTTATATTCCCAAAACCAACGATCTGCTGATGCCTTCCCTGGAGGTGGTGCCCATGCAGCTGCTGGGCTACTACATCGCCCTGGCCCGGAAATGCGACATCGACAAGCCCCGCAACCTGGCGAAAAGCGTCACGGTGGAGTAAAATACGGAATTCTCTTGGAAAGCGGCGTCGAAATGGGAGCATTTTGACGCCGCTCCTCTTTACCTTGCCCGGCGTTTTATGGTATAATGGAGAAAATCGAGGATTTTCTCTTTGAAGAATGCCGGTCGGCTTGAACAGCCTCCTGCGGCTTTGCCGCATTGGCATTCTTCCGGTGGGAGCGTAACCGTACACCGGCTGTGTCTTTGCGTTTATGCTTTAATTAACCCATCGGCTTGGGGCCGGAATTATAAAAATGCAGAAATCAGACTCGGAATACGAAAAGAAAGAAGGTTATGATATGGGTCTGTTTGATTTTGTCCGCGGCCAGATGATCGAGGTTATTGAGGCCACGGATTTTTCCCAGGATACCATTGTGTTTCAGTTTCCCGTGCAGGGGAATGAAATTAAGATGGGGGCGCAGCTGATCGTCCGGGAGGGCCAGTGCGCGGTGTTCCTCAACGAAGGGGTCATCGCCGACGTCTTCGGTCCCGGCCGGTACACCCTGATAACCGAAAATATGCCCCTGCTTACCAAGCTGAAATCCTGGGAATACGGCTTCAATTCCCCCTTTAAAGCGGAGGTGTTCTTCGTCAGCACCCGTCTGTTCAACGATCAGAAGTGGGGCACCCAGAAGCCGATCTTACGGCGGGATGCGGAATTCGGCATGGTGCGTATGTCCGCCTTCGGCATCTTCTCCTTTAAGGTAATCCGGCCGGAGGTTTTCCTGCGGGAAATTTTCGGTACTCTGCCCACCTATACCACCAAGGATATCGTGGGCTATCTGCGGCGGATGGTGGTTTCCCGGCTGGCGGATGCTATCGGTGAACTGCAGATGCCCATTATCGATTTGGTGAGCAGCTATGACGAGCTGGGCGAGGCCGGCCGTACCCGGATGCAGCCCGCCTTTGAGGCTATCGGCCTTTTCCTCCAGCAGCTGATTATCGAAAGCATCTCCTTGCCGGAGGAAGTGGAAAAGGTCATCGACAAGCGCACCTCCATGGGGGTGTTGGGGGATTTGGGCCAGTATACCCGCTACCAGTCGGCGGAAGCCATCCGGGACGCCGCCCGGAATCCCGGCGGCATCGCCGGTGTCGGCGTGGGCCTGGGAGCGGGCGCTCAGGTGGGCCGCGCCTTCGCGGATTCCGTTGCGGCTCCTGCCGCCGCTCCCGCCGCCGGGACAATCCGCTGCGTCAGCTGCGGCTCCGAGGTGGATGCCAACGCCAAATTCTGTCCAGAGTGCGGTAAGAATCCCCGCTTCGCGGGTGTGCCCTGTCCCAAGTGCGGCAAGGAGATCAAAGCGGACGCCAAGTTCTGCCCGGAATGCGGAGCAGCCCTGCGGGTGACCTGCAAAAAATGCGGTGCCCAGGGCAGCGGCAAGTTCTGCGCCGAGTGCGGCGCGCCGTTGGGTGAATGACGGCGATGGAAAATACGGCGAAGGACAAGCGAATCGGCGCCAATACCTTCCCCTGCGAGGGCTGCGGCAGCCAGATGCACTTTGATCCCGATACGCAGGGGATGAAGTGCGATCACTGCGGCCGGTCGGATGCGCTGGATCTCCAATGGATGGAGTCACCGGAGTATCTGTACAATCCCGCGGACGGCGGCTATACCGCACCGGATTGGGAACTGCTGGGGAACCGGACGGTGAGCTGCCGGAACTGCGGCGCCCAGACGGTGATAGCCGCCGATAAGATGACGGCGGAGTGCCCCTTCTGCGGCAGTCGGTATGTGGTGGACAGCGGAGAGGTGGACGTGGGTATCCTGCCGGAAAGCTTGATGCCCTTTCGAATCTCCCGGGACAAAGCGGTGGAGATTTTCAAGGGCTGGGTGAAGAAGCGCTTCTGGGCGCCGGGCAAGTACAAAAAAAGCCGGGCGGCTGTGGAGCATCTCCAAGGGGTCTATATGCCTTACTGGACCTTCGACTCCGATTTGGTTTCCGATTACGCTGGAGAGGGCGGCAAGGATTACACCGTGACCCGTACCCGGGTAGTGAACGGCAAGCGTCAGACCTATACCGAAACCCGCACCCGCTGGTATCCGATTTCCGGCAGGGAACAGCTGGCCTTTGACGATTATCCCGCCTGCGCCACCCGTACCCTGGATCAGCAGCTGATCAGACGGCTGGGCGGCTATTCCATGAAGGTACTCTGCCGCTATGCCCCCGCTTTTCTGGCGGGTTTTTCCGCCGAACGATACAACGTGGGGCTGGACGAGGGCTGGTCAGCCGTATCCCCGGCCATGGAAGCGGCGATGGAGAGCCGGATCCAGGCCAACGAGGGATATGACCATTACCGGGGGATGCGGTACAATCATCAGTTTTACAATGTGCGGTTCAAGCACATTCTTCTTCCGGTGTGGATTTTTTCCTCCCCCTACGGCAAGAAAATTTATCGCTTCATGATCAACGGCGAAACCGGCAGAGTGGCCGGCAGCGCTCCCGTCAGCCCCTTCAAGGTGCTGGCGGCTGTGGCGGCGGGCCTGGCTTTGGTTTTGCTGATATTTCTGCTGCTGTACTATATGTAAGTTGTTGAACCGAACAAGCAACAAGCGGGAGGTCAGGAACCTTGATTTGGAGGGGTTTGTGATCTCCCGCGCCATTGCCTTTCAGGTTTATTGATTACGATTCGACAGAGGACAAGGTATCGACCCATGACCATATTATCCGTACATAATCTGACGAAATATTTCGGTGAGCGGGCCCTCTTTTCCGGGTTGTCCTTCGATGTGGGGGAGCGGGATAAGATCGGTTTTGTCGGTGACAACGGCTGCGGCAAAACCACCCTGTTCAAGCTGCTGACCGGAGAGATGTCCCCGGACGCCGGAGAGGCGGTGCGCTCCAAGGAAACCAGGATTGGCTATATGGAGCAGCACGCCTGCGCCGATCCTTCCCGGACCCTATGGGACGAGGTGGAAAGCGTTTTTGCCCCTCTGGCTGCCATGGAGCGGGAGCTGGAAGAGATTCGCCGGGAACTGGAACAGTATACCTCCGATCCCCTGATCGACCGGCAGCATCTGCTGCAGGAACGGTTTGAGGCGGCGGGCGGCCTGTATTTCCGCAACCGGGTGCGCTCCACCCTGCTGGGATTGGGCTTTTCAGAGGATACGTTCCGCCAGAGCGTGGACTCCCTCAGCGGCGGCCAGCGGTCCAAGGCCGCCATGGGCCGGCTGCTGCTCTCTGAAAGCAATCTGCTGCTGCTGGACGAGCCCACCAACCACTTGGATATCGCCTCGGTGGAATGGCTGGAGGATTTTCTCCGCAGCTATACCGGCGCGGCAGTGATCATCTCACATGACCGGTATTTCCTGGACCGGGTAACCAACCGCACCATTGAGCTGGCTCACGGCCGGCTTTACGCCACCAATGGCAGTTATTCCATCCACAAGGAGAAACGGGAGAAGGATCGGGAGGTAGAGGAAAAGCACTACAAAACCGCCTCCCGGGAGATCAAGCGGGTGGAGGAGAGCATTGCCCTGCTGAAGCAGTTTAACCGGGAAAAGAGCATCCGGGCCGCGGAAAGCAAGGAGAAGATGCTGGAGCGGATGAAAGCCCAGGTGGAGCTTCCCGAATCGGAAGCGCCGGTGATTCATTTCGATTTTACTCCCAAGGCGGTCAGCGGAAATGAGGTGCTGAATGCGGAGAATCTCGCTATGGGCTTCGGCGGATCGCTTCTTTTTCAGGATGCGGCTTTCCAGGTCCGCCGGGGGGAACGGGTGTTTCTGTTGGGGCCCAACGGCTGCGGCAAAACCACCCTGCTGAAGATCATCTGCGGCAGGCTTCGGCCGCTGAAAGGATATGTGCGGCTGGGCGCCAAGGTGAGCATCGGCTATTACGATCAGACCCAGTCGGATCTGGACACATCCAAGGATGTGATCGGGGAGATCAGCGACCGGTATCCCCAGCTTTCGGGCACCGAGCTGCGCAATGCCCTGGCGGCCTTTCTGTTCCGGGGGGACGATGTGTTCAAGCCGGTTTCCCTTCTCAGCGGCGGGGAGCGGGCGCGTCTGCTGCTGCTGCGGCTGATGCTGGCCCGGGATAACCTGCTGCTGCTGGACGAGCCTACCAACCATTTGGATATCGGCTCCCGGGAGGCGCTGGAGGATGCGCTTTCGGGATATGACGGCACCATCTTCATCGTATCCCATGACCGGTATTTTATCAACCGCCTGGCAACCCGGGTGCTGCGTCTCACCGCCGATGGCTGTCAGTCCTTCGACGGGGGCTACGATCAGTATCTGGAGCGGTTCCAGGAAGCGGAGCAGGCCGCCGCACCGGTGGAGCCGCCAAAGGAAAACGCCTATAAAAAGCGTAAGGAGCAGGAATCCGCCCGTCGGAAGCTTCAAGGAAGGATCCGCCGCGCCGAAGAGGCGGTAGCTGCCGCCGAAGAGACGATCACCCAGCTGCATCGTCGGCTGGAGGACGAGGCGGTGGCGGCGGATTACGCGCAGGTGCTGGAGCTCACCGGACAGCTGGAGGAACAGAATCGGCTGCTGGAGGAGCAGATGGAACTCTGGGAGGAGCTACAGCTGGAAGCCGAGGCCATGGAGGCGGAATGAGAGATCCTTCCCTATTCAATTGGGCTGCGGATATTAAGCAGGGTTTTCCATTTTTGTCTTGCAATTGTATAAAAGAAGCCCCGCACCATCACGGTGCAGGGCTGAGACTGTTAATAAAGCGTTTCGGAGGGAAGGGGAGTGTGAGGGGGAACCGTCAGGGTTCCCCCTTGCGCAACAATCACCGCCCGCAGGCGTCAAAAGTGGAGAAAAGCGAATGATTTTCTCCACTTTTGCTCAGCTTGGCGTAAATGGCCGGCGTAGACCGGACTTTTTCGACAAGCTGAGCCCCGCACCATCACGGTACAGGGCTTTTTGCCGGTAAGGCAATAGACAGCGGGCTTATAACAGGGCAAAATGAGGGCTCTCCATCATGGATTTCATTTGGCACAGGCAAAAGGGATGCCCTGCGGGATCCAACATCACTGTCCAGTCTTGGGAAAACTGCTGATCAGCGATTGTCGCGCCGCATTTAATAGCGTGGGCAACCGCTTTCTCCAGATCGTTAACGGCGAAATCCAAGTGCGCCATCTGCTGCTGGGCTCCCGGTTCTTCCGGCCACACCGGCGGTACATATTCCGGGTTCCGCTGAAAGGTGATACCGGGATACGCCCCCTGCTCCGCGCCCGGAGCGCCTGCGCACGCCCAATCTTCCGTGTAAAAGGGTATTTCCCACTGAAGCAGCGCCGCATAGAATTTGGCCAGTTCATACGGTTCCTTGCAGTCCACCGTAAAGGAATACATTTTGATTTTCAGCCCATCATCCATCGTACCTATACCTCCCGCTGCAGAATTTTTGCACCGCTTGTTTCATCAAGCAGTTCTGAAAAGTCATAGATATACCGATCAGCGATTTTTTTGATCTCCTCTGCGTAATCTCTTGAGAAATCGTCATATACGCCGCAGACCTTCATCCCCGCCGATTTGGCGGTTTGATCGGCATTGAGATTGTCGTCGAGAAACAGGATATTCTCAACACGTTGGCCGATTTTATCCGCCGCCATTCTGTAAATCTCCGGATCAGCCTTAGTGGTTTCAAAATCGTCGCAAGACCAAACATGGGTGAATACATCATAAATCCCCAAACGCTTGAGGCAGGCGTCCAATGTTACATGAGGGCTGGCCGTCAAAACATTCAGATCCGCGCCGTTAGCCTTTAATTCTCTCAACACGGGAATCACATGGTTCTTTGCGGGAATGGTGTAGAAATACGCTTCCATCATATAGTCTTTCATGAGATCGATGATGTTCTCTTTCGGCAGATCAAGGCCCATATGGATATAATATTCTGCCGTGCCGGCCATGCCAAGGGGAGTTATGACTTTAACGATATCCTTTTCATAGGGAATATGGTTCTCGTCCAATATGCGAAGCATGGACGAAACATAGGTGGGCATGGAATCAACCAGCGTCCCGTCAAAGTCAAAAAGGTATGTTTTCATTTGCAGCACCTCTTGGTACAGTATAGCATGCCGACCGATTCTTCTCAATACAATTTGGTAAAGCGGCATCTTAACAAGGACGGGCATCACAAGGACCTTGACAAAATCCTCGTTCCTATGATATTCTGACAAAAACTACATCAACCGCTTGTTCCATTGCCGCCGGGTAATGGAATGTCAGCGTCCGGTTTCACACCCGTAGGCCATGGGAGGTGTGAAAATCCGGGCGCTTTTGTTTTGCCGAAAGGAGACTTTTATGAAATCGGTTCTTCCCCTGCGTACCATTCTGTTCATCTTGGGCCAGCATACCCTGGGGATGCTGGGGCTATCCTGTTATATCCTGGCGGACACCTTTTTTGTCGCCAACCGTTTGGGAGCGGACGGGCTGGCGGCCCTCAATCTGGCGATTCCGCTGTACAGCCTGATAAACGGCGTGGGGCTGATGATCGGCATCGGCAGTGCTACCCGCTATGCCGTGCGGCGAGCGGCCGGTGCGGCGGAGGAGGGGAACCAGGCCTTTACCGGTTCACTGCTGCTGGGCGGCGGCGCGGGACTGCTGTTTCTGCTGGCAGGTGTCTTTTTGGCGGAAACACTGGGGCGCCTGATGGGGGCGGATGATATCACTTTGGATATGACCGCAGTTTATCTGCGCACCATTTTCTGCTTTGCCCCTTGTTTTCTTCTGAACAATATCCTGCTGGTCTTTATCCGCAACGACGGCGGTCCTCGTCTGGCGATGACGGCAATGCTGACCGGCAGTCTGTCCAATGTTCTGCTGGATTATCTTTTTCTTTATCCGCTGGATTGGGGGATGTTTGGGGCGGCTTTTGCCACCGGCCTGGCGCCGGTGATCAGTCTGCTGATCCTTTCCTCCTGGATTTGGCGGAGAAAAAACGGCTTCCGCCTCTGCAGGTATAGGCTGCGGTTTCGGGCAGCAATCGCTCTATGCGGACCGGGTACCGCCGCATTTATCACGGAGGTTTCCGCCGGTGTGGTGCTGGTGCTGATCAATACCATCCTTCTGCAGCTGGAAGGCAACCGGGGAGTGGCGGCTTATGGAATTGTGGCGAATCTGGCGCTGGTGGCCCTGGCTTTGATGGGGGGCATCTCTCAGGGAATGCAGCCTTTGGTCAGTGCTGCTTATGGGCGGGGATGCTTGAAAGAGGCCCGGCGGATCCTGCGCTGCGCCCTGCTGACAGCTCTGCTGACTGCGGCGGTGCTGTACGCTGTGATCCTGCTGTGGGCGGAACCACTGGCCGCTCTCTTTAACCGGGACGGTGATCCGGTACTGGCGGCGATGGCCAGGAGGGGAATGCGCGTCTATTTCGCGGGCTTTGTGGGTGCGGGAATTACCATGACGATTTCCGCTTATTACAGCGCCGCAGGCAGACCCCGGTCGGGCTTTTTTCTTTCCTTTCTCCGGGGATGTCTGGCGGTGGTACCGGCGGTATGGCTTCTCTCCAACTGGTTGGGGCTGACGGGGGTATGGCTGGCAGTTCCCGCCGCGGAAAGCCTTTCCGCTTTGGCGGCGGGGATCTGTCTGCGGAGAAGGGGAGGCAAAAAGCCCGACCCGGTGCGGGATTCGGTTGACATCCCCACGCTGGGGCGGTAAAATATCTTCATATGTCAGAAAATCAGATTGCGAAATTTCATAAAAAAGCAGGAGCTCTCGTTTTTACGAGGCTCCCGCTTTATATACGGCTCTTATTTCATTGACTCTCTCGATTCTTTCGGTTTTACCGCTAAAGCAGCCAGGGAGGCGAGAATCCACAAGGGAAACATATCAAATATCATACTATGAAAATAGCTATTATACTGGGTCAATGCCCATGAAAAAGCAGCGATTACCTGTACGATATAAAAGCCGATTCGGGTGTGCTTTCTGAGCAGACTCAATCCTGTGACAAGGATCGCGCCAACGAAGAAAAACATGAATTCCGCCTCCTTGATATTTTGGAATCTAAATAAATCCGCCCCAAATAGTGGATAATCCCTTAACGCGCACCTATTTCATTGACTCTCTCGATTCTTTCGGGTTTTACCGCTAAAGCAGCCAAGGAAGCGAGAACCCATAAGGGAAAACAACTGGTGACTATATCAGAGAAATAATCATTGTATTGTACGAACGCCCATGAAAAAGCAGCGATCACCTGTACGATATAAAAGCCGATTCGGGTGTGCTTTCTGAGCAGACTTAATCCTGTTAGAAGGATCGCGCCAACGAAGAAAAACATGGATTCCGCCTCCTCATCTTTTATTAACCGGCTAAATGGCGGTTAACGGCAATAGCTTCTGTAAAAATAATTATTTACCGTCTTAATTGTATAAAAGAAATTGATGACATTTTGTGTGCAGATTTCGAACTTATAGGAATACTGGATGTACTTCCTGGCGACGGCTCCCGTGCTCTGTACATATGCGTCCAGATAGATATAGTGCCCCTTTGCGGCTAGCCAGTTATCATCCCATTCCTGCATGCACTCGATACTCACCAGCCGGTTGTAGCCTGTGTCGCCGGTCAGCGCCAGCATCTGCTGCTGGTGGGTAGCAGGTACGGAGGACCAGGATCTGTCCGCGCTTCCGCCGGAGCCGTTGGCCGTCAGTCCGGAGGCTACAGTGTATAGGTTGTTCCAGACGTTGATTCCCAGGCTGATATACTTTCCCTTGGGGATGACCTTCAGCGCCATATTCACTGCCGGATTTTCAATTTTTCCTGAACCTGTTCTGGTTCTTGAATTGGCGATCATTCGGTAGAAAAAGTCCGTGCTGTCTTCGTCTGTGTTCATGGCCAGCCGCATGTTTCGAAAGCGGAAACCAGAGTCCTCATATACCAATTCAATATGATTATGACAAGGATAATACCATATATCATAACTCCAGATAATATCCAGCCGAATGAAGGAAAAAGAGGAATGGTTTACATCGTCGTTTGGCGCCATATTCACAACTTGATAACCAATTATCCTTGTTTCGACGGGCTTGCAGTTGGGATTGTTCTGTATGCAATCGGTATAATCACAGCTCATTTCTGTGGTTTGCATGTAATAACCTGTCGGATCATATGTAGTAGGGGTTCTTTCATAAATCTTATCCGCCACCTTAAAGCGATCTTGCCCGATATAGTTGACACAGGCTATGATTTCAGAATCGACGAGTGATGATGAAGTCGCGGAAAATCCAGCCACAGTATTTTGAGAAACGCTCGTCTTATCCAGGATATCGCTGGGCGTCTCCAAGGTCTCATATTCGCTTTTGCTGCGTCTTACCTCTTCAGGATCGACCATTTGATCAGTATACGCTGCCGCGCTCTTTCTCTGAATGTTTTCGCTGTCATTGTCAACGATGATTTGATATTCAGTGGTATTGCGTTTTTGTTGCCAATAAATGTTGTTGTACCAGGCTTCGTTTTGAATCAATGTGATATATAAATCGTCGGATGGCGACACCGTCTGTGCTGCGGCTTCAACTATCTGTAAATGAAAGAAATCGGACGGCTGTTCTACACTGTAAATACGATGACGCTGAACGTCGTACAAAGCGATTCTCGTTATTTTTTCCGCAGCAAGAATAGTCGTATCCCGAGTTAAAGTGGTTGCAGCTGGTTTGCCGAAAGACAGGTTGATGAGTTTTTGATTAGAAGCGGATGGTAAAATATCGGCGATATATTTGCCATTTTGGGAATCATTTGACTCAACCTTATACATTTTGACATCGCTGCTGAATGAGACACTTTGAGTGCCTACCTCGATTTTTCCACACATCGACAGTATATCATTATTGAGCGTAATGTCAAGATCTTGTAAAGAAGCCTCGACTATTTCTGGCAAATTTTCTTGTCCCGATGTCAAAGTGGACTTATCAAGAGCAATTGCACTTGATGTCAAAACAAGTGAGAGGACCGCCAACAGACTCGTGATTTTTAGCGTTTTTCTTTTCATATTTACCTCCATTTTTATAATATGTCATAAAAGTTTAATTTATCTCCTCCTTTCTTCCCATGGTGCTATCACTCACCTCCTTCGCTTCTTCGCAGCAATTTTATACCTAGATTCCAATAATATTCGTTGCACAATGTCATGGGAGTTGGGATGTCTACAATCCTATATTCAACACAATTATGCTGGTCGTATAACCTACCTTTATTTGCTAAGGTGTATTGGATTTTTCCACTAGCCCAGATATCGTATATACATTTTCTTTTGGAATTTTGAAGCAGATAAATTTCTCGACCATATCGGAATTGAAGTGTCTTACTCATGCAAATCTGAACATCTTCTAAAAGCATGTTATCTGGACTTACTTTTATTTTAGAATTCTCAATCCATTTGCATACAGCATCCAAAGAGACGCGCAATTGTAAAGATAATGCAGCGATACTGGTCCCCAAAGGATATTTTCTGTATGTACCGTTAATTATTACAAAATCATCAAATGTTTCATGGAGTGACATTCTATCGTTCCCATTCTTTTCTACTAATCCCTGGTATGTTTCTTCGGATGTGTAAGGGGGAATGTATTGGTTGGATATCATAATTGGATCAAGTATGGGTATATCTGTGGATAGCAAGTCACAAAAATTGTCTGTAAATACGACACTTGATATCTTTTTATTGTCCATATTCACATAGGCCGATAAATTATTCTCTTTATCAATTATTTGAATATATTTGTATGCCTTGCCATCAGGATGTAATTCTAACATTAGGCGATTTTCTTTACTTATATAATCTATATATTTTATATCGCCATAACGGAATATATTATTAATAATTGCACCTTTTAGAACCTTTTGAATTTTTTGCTTTGTAGCTTGATTAATATCTGTAAAAAATTCGATTGAAGCGAGTTCCCTTTCTTTGTCGCATAGTTGTATCAATTTTGCTATTTTAAAACCAACTATATTGGCACCTGGAATGGAGCAGATTTCCATACTAGCAATGAAAACGCTGCAAAAACAAACCAATGTAAAACAACCACATAAAATAAGAAATATTATTTTTTTCATATAGTAACACCTGCTTCTGAAAGGAAATTATAATATTATTTTTTCTTGTAAAAAAGCGGCTATTCTGATATGTTAATACTAACAATAATTTTACATCATTTATAGCTTTTGTCTTGGTAATATCGGCATAATTATTGGAAATATATGCATTATTAAGAGGTGGCGGAATTGATAACTTGCAAGCATATGAAAAACCGATGTGTTTCTGCCTCATACAACGAGAAAGAATGCTTTGAAAGTATTGATTCAAATTATTTTTTTATCTGTTTAATAGTGGAAGGCAGTATTGTATTAATGATTGATGGTGAACGATGTTATCTCGGGCAGAATATGTTGGTGTGTTTTGCGCCGGGAAGGATAGTTAAACCGCTTGCCAGTTACCATCTCAAGGCTTACTCTGTCTCTTTTTCACCAGCGTTTATAAATGTAAATCTCACACGCGGATTTATTTGTTCAAGCGAATATCGTGATTTAAGCAAAAAAGAAATTTATCCTGATCTTTCATTGTTCTTTAATCATAATGATATTTTTAAAGGCATTTTACCTCTTGACAGTGTATCGTCTCAAACTGCCTTCCGTTTCATTCAACAAATGATGCATCAATTCCGTAATCAGCCAGATAGAATATGGTCATGTCGAGCCAGAGCATCATTGTTCTCATTTATAGAAACATTTCGACCGCTATATCAGCAACTATTAAAGCGTGAGGGATTGAGCGACGACTTTATTGAGAATTTAATAGCTTTTATTCATCGAGAGCTTACCGGCATCATTACCATTCAGAGTTTATGTACCCAATTCCATACAAATCGCAATGCACTAAATCAAAGATTTCGTCGGGCGACCGGACTATCAGTAATAGACTATGTAATTCAACGGAGAATATCTCTGGCGAAATATTTTTTGGCTTTTACAGAGTTATCCATACAGGAAATAGCAGAATCTTGTGGATTTAAAGAGCAGACTTATTTCACTAAAGTGTTCAAGAAACGAGAAGGTATAGTACCTTCTCTCTATCGTGAAAAGGCCAGAAGAAGTCGGCCCTATAAGACTATTGACAATAGCTAGATGATAGCCCTCCCCGACCCGGCGCGGGATTCGGTTGACATCCCCACGCTGGGGCGGTAAAATATCCTCATATGTCAGATGAAGAAGGGCCGATGAATCATGCAGGAACACAGACAGGAAATCAATGCGCTGTATTACGGCTTGCTCTCCCTTTCGGTTTACCGCCGGGTGACGGAGCAGCCGGTGACCGGTGCGGTGACCGCGCTGGTAAAGGCGGCTGCGGTGGGGGATAAAGCGGCGCTGTGCAGCTGCTGCGGCACGTTGTGTGCCACTTTGGCGGCTGCCGGCCGGCTGGACAGCCTGACCTCCGCCATGGCGGAGGAGGTGCTGGCGGATGACAACGCCTATTCCGAACTTCTCTCTTCCGGGGAACAGCCTCCGGAACGGCTGCAGCAGGCGGCTGTCCGGGATTTGGGCGTGCTTTACAAGGCGGCCACCCTCTGCCGGGAGGATATCGCGGCGGGGCTGGATACATATGTGGCGGCGGTGCTTCCCGGTTGGGGTACGGATCCTGCGCCCGCGCCCATGGACCAGCCTTGGGACAGACAGCCGGAGGCGCTGGCCGATTATCACGCCCGCCACGGCTGTGGCCGTTTTGCCAAGCATATCGCCTTTTTGTGGCGGGACGGCGCGCTGCTGCCGGTGGAGCATCCCGATCCCATCCGGCTTTCCAACCTCAAAGGCTACGAATATCAGCGGCGTATCGCTATCGATAACACCCTGGCCTTTCTTAACGGCTTTGAAGCCAACAATATGCTGCTTTACGGTGATCGGGGCACGGGAAAATCCTCCACCGTCAAGGCGCTGCTCAACGAGTATGCGCCGGGTGGTCTGCGGATGATCGAGATGCCCAAGGAATATCTGCGCCAGCTGCCTGATCTCACGGGCTATCTGGCTGGACTGCCCATGAAGTTCATCATTTTTATCGACGATCTTTCCTTCTCCGGCAACGACGACAGCTTTGCCGCCCTTAAAGCAGTGCTGGAGGGCGGCTTGGCTTCCCGGCCAGACAACGTGATTATTTATGCCACCTCCAACCGCCGTCATCTGCTGCGGGAAACCTTTGCCGACCGAAACGGGGACGAGGTGCATCAGGCGGATACGGTGCAGGAGGCGGTATCTCTTTCCGACCGTTTCGGCATCAGTCTCACCTTCTTGATGCCGGATAAACAGCGCTTCCTGGAGATTGTAGAGCAAATCGCCGACGACAGAGGCATCCGGGTGGACCGGCAGAAGCTGCTGGCCGCCGCCGAGCGTTGGGCGCTGGAGCGGGGCGCCCGTTCTCCCCGGTACGCCCGCCAGTTTATCGCTGACGTCCAGGCGCGCCTGGGGCGCGGCGAGGAATTGTGAGGCGGCTATGGGGTTTTTCAATAGCAAGCAGCGGCAGGCGGACAGGGATAACGCCCGGCTCATTACCCGGCTGGACGGCAAGGGTGTCCGCTATGTAGTCCGGCGAGAACTGGATGAACAGGGCAGTCCGGTGGAAACCGTGCTGGGCAAAACCGGCCGGATCAATACCAAGGATGGGAAGATCGTGATTATCTGCGACGGGGCGGAGGTGTTCCGCTGTTCTCAGGAAGGCGCCCAATGCGGCGAACTGCTAAGCCTGGGCGGTGTAGTGATTCAATGCATCGGGCCCGATGGCGGGCCGGATACAGTTGTGGCTTATTATACTTATTATCGGTAGGATCGCCGGCATTGATCTATTGCTGTGGATAGGACGGCCAAAAAGGCGGATTTTGGCGCTTTTAACACTTTACTTTGTTAGCAGGATAGTGTAATATAACCTTAAAGAAGTGTTGAGGAGGTTGTTTGGTTTGAAAATAAGAAAACTGGTGGCCGCTGCGGTGGCTGCGGTACTGGCAGCGGGAACGATGGCCGGCTGCGGCGGTGGCAGGAAGAATTATGTGGTGCTGGATGAAGCGCTGTCCTCCGAGGAATACGGCATTGGCTTCCGCAAGGAAGACGCGGCCCTGCGCAACGAGGTCTGGAAGCTGCTGGTGGAGATGAACCAGAACGGCGAATTCGAAACCATCAGCAAGAAATGGTTCGGAGAGAACGTCAGCAAACTGCCGGATTCCTATGAGCCGGAGGCGGCTACTGACGATTCCCTGCAGAAGATCAAGGACAAAGGCAAACTGGTGCTGGGCCTGGACGTGGCGCTGCCGCCTATGGGCTTCCGGGACGAGGACGGCAACATCACCGGCTTTGACATTGATTTGGCTAAGGCTGTCTGTAAGAAGCTGGGCGTGGAGCTGGAGATCACCCCCATCATCTGGGACAACAAGGAGAAGGAGCTCAACGACAGAAAAATCGATGTGGTGTGGAACGGCATGACCATCACCGACGAGCGCAAAGAAGCCATGAATATGACCCCCGCTTATATGGGCAACCGCCAGGTGCTGGTGGTGATGGAGGGGTCCGACATCAAGTCCAAGAGTGATCTGGAGGGCAAAAAACTGACCCTGCAGAAGGGTTCCACCGCTTCGGAAGCGCTGGACGCCCATCCGGAAATCAAAGAGAAGCTGGCCGGCGGAGCGCCTACCAAGCTGGATGACAACGTGACCGCGCTGCTGGAACTCTCTCAGGGCAAATGCGACGTGGTGCTGATGGATGAAGTGGTGGCGCGGTATTATGCCAGCCACAAAAACGAGGTTAAATAAGGCCGCGGAGGCTGAGGATTCATCGGGGCGGCTGCCGCCCCGGTGAATCTTTTCATACAAGCGCGCCGGGAGGTAGAAGGATCCATGACGTGGACGGTCTTTGTCAAAATGCTTAAGCAGATGCTGGAGGCTTCCGGCGGTACGCTGATTTTGTTTTTTCTCACCCTGCTGCTGGCGCTCCCGCTGGGTATGCTGATCGCCCAGGGGAGGATGTCCCGGCACAAATGGATCAGCTGGCCGGTGCGGGCCTATCTGCTGGTGATGCGGGGAACCCCGCTGATGCTGCAGCTGATCTTTTTCTGGTTCGCCCCCACCACCATCTTTCACAATCTGGATTTTTCCAACCCGGTGGTGGCTTTCTTTTTCAACAACCGGATGACCGCGGCTGTGGTGGCCTTCACCCTCAATTACGCGGCCTATTTCTCTGAAATTTACCGCGGCGGCATCGAAAGCGTGTCCCTGGGGCAGCAGGAAGCCGCCGACGTTCTGGGCTTTTCCCGCCGGCAAACCTTTTTCCATATCGTGCTGCCCCAGGTGATTAAGAAAATTCTGCCGCCCATGAGCAATGAGTTTATGACCCTGGTGAAGGATACGGCCCTGGCCTCCACCATCGGTGTGGCGGAGCTGTTCATTTTGGCCCGGGAGATCACTTCCGCCCAGGCGACGCTGCTGCCCGTGTTCGTGGCCGGTTTGTTTTATCTGGTGATGAACGCCATCGTATCCAAGTGCTTCTCCGTGGCGGAGAAGAAACTGGGCTATTATCAGTAAGGGGGATGGACATGAGCGTACTGAAGGCAACAGAGCTTCACAAAAGCTTTGGGGAAAATCAGGTGCTCCAGGGCATCTCCTTTGAGGTCAATCAGGGCGAGGTGCTGTCGGTGATCGGGCCGTCCGGCTCCGGCAAATCCACCCTGCTGCGCTGTTCCACCCTGCTGGAGATGGTGGACAAGGGAAGCATTGCGTACGGTGACCTCACCATGTGCGAAAACAACGAGACGGGCAAAGCGCTGTATGCTCAGCCGGCGGTGTTGCAGCAGATTCGCCGGCGCTTCGGCCTGGTTTTTCAGAACTTCAATCTTTTTCCTCATTTTTCCGTGCTGCGCAATCTCACCGAGGCGCCCGTCCGGGTGCTGGGTCGGGACAAGGCCCAAGCGAGGGAAGAGGCCATGGTTTTGCTGCAGAAGGTGGGACTATCCGAGAAGGCGGACGCCTATCCCTGTGAGTTGTCCGGCGGCCAGCAGCAGCGGGTGGCTATCGCCCGGGCCTTGGCTATGCATCCGGATATCCTCTTTTTCGACGAGCCCACCTCCGCGCTGGACCCGGAGCTCACCGGTGAGATCCTCAAGGTGATCCGCACCCTGGCGGAAGAGCATATGACCATGGTGGTGGTCACCCATGAAATGGCTTTCGCCAGGGATGTTTCCGATCGGGTGATCTTTATGGACGGCGGTATTATCGTGGAGGAAGGCGATCCGCGGGAGGTTATCGAGAATCCCAAAAGCGAACGCACCCGCGCCTTTCTGGCGCGGTTCAACCAATAAGACAATTCTGCTGTATATCCGGTTTTATGTCCCGCCAAAAGGACATCGGACCTTAAGAAAGGACAGATTCCTATGAAACAGTACAACATCACCCTGCTGCGCGGCGACGGCATCGGGCCCGAGATTGTGGCGGAAGCCATCAAGGTGCTGGACGCTGCAGGCCAGAAATTCGGCTTTCAGCTGAATTACACCGACGTGCTGATGGGCGGCTGCGCCATCGACGCCACCGGCGTGCCCCTGCCCAAGGAAACGGTGGACACCTGCCTGACCTCCGACGCAGTGCTGCTGGGAGCCGTGGGCGGCGCCAAGTGGGACACCCTGCCGGGCAATCTGCGTCCCGAAGCCGGGCTGCTGGGCATCCGGGCGGCGCTGGGGCTCTTCGCCAACCTGCGTCCTGCCAAGATTTATGGCCCGCTGAAAAATGCCTGCCCTCTGCGGGAGGACATCATCGGGGACAGTATGGATATTATGGTGGTGCGGGAACTGACCGGCGGCATCTACTTCGGCGAGCGGGGACGCAAGACGGTGGACGGCGTGGAAGCCGCCTTTGATACCGAGATGTACACCGTGAAAGAGGTGGAGCGTATTGCCCGTGTGGCTTTTGATTCCGCCCGCAAGCGCAACAGGAAGGTCACCAACATCGACAAGGCCAACGTGCTGGAATCTTCCCGGCTGTGGCGGGAAACGGTGCTCAAGGTGGCGGCGGAATATCCGGATGTGGAGCTGAACCACCTGTATATCGACAATGCCGCCATGCAGCTGGTGCGCAATCCCAAGCAGTTTGACGTGATGCTGGCTTCCAACATCTTCGGCGATATTCTCTCGGATGAGGCCTCCCAGGTTGCCGGTTCCATCGGCATGCTGGCCTCTGCCTCCATGGGTGAGGGCAAGCGGGGACTCTATGAGCCTATCCACGGCTCCGCGCCGGATATCGCCGGCAAGGGCATTGCCAATCCCCTCGCCACCATTCTGTCCGGGGCGATGATGCTGCGGTATTCTCTGGACGAAGTTGCAGCGGCCGACGCCATTGAAGCGGCGGTGGAAAAGGTGCTGGATGACGGCGTCCGTACGCCGGACATCTACACCGAAGGCACCACGAAGGTGGGCACCGCCGCCATGGGCGATGCGGTGGTCGCTGCTTTGTAAAAAGAATCACAGAACAAAAAACGTCCCCGTCAGGGGACGTTTTTTGTTTCAATCGGCCTGGGCTCATAGAGTAAAGCCGCCATGCCGTTATAATCGGTGGTTCCGACCAATCGCAGCACAATTTCTTCCGGTTGCTTTCCAAATAAGGAGATGCCTTCTTGGAGGATGGTAGGAATGACGATGATCTGATAGCGCAATACAGCTAGAATCCCAAATACAGCATAATCAGCCCGAAAAGAAGAAAGAAGCAGGGCTCTTGGTGGAAACAAGGTCATAACAACCGGTGTTGGATCAGGCAACCGAAAAGACGCTGATAAAACCAACTATCGCGCATATCCGCAATAGAAGGAATAATGTGAAGTTTTTCTCTGTTCATAAAATTAAGCGTGAAGCAGGTGCATACGAATTCATGTAACGGAGACAGCGGATGTGATGTTAAGATAGGATTGGCTGATGCCAGATGCGGACTCATTTTTAGTATGAATGAGAGCAAAATTAAAAAACGGTGAGCAATTCATCACGAATTGCCCACCGCGGGTGTGGTGCCGGTGGCCGGACTCGAACCGGCACGCTGTCGCCAGCGGAGGATTTTGAGTCCTCTACGTCTGCCAATTCCATCACACCGGCATGAACAGGAATGATTATACCGTAAACTGCGGAAAAATGCAAGCCCGTAGAGGAGATTTACAAAAAGTTTTCTTGCGGATTCTGTCATAAGCTGTTAGAATAAAAAAAACGCTCCCGGCCGATGCTCCAAGCCACGTCCGAGACTGGCGAAAGGAAGTTTATCATGTCACCACGTCATTTGATCGATCTGGCGGATTTATCCGTTTCCGCCTGGGAGGAAATTACCCGTCTGGCCTGCGATATCCGGGAACGCACGGATGAATATTATGGTGTCTGCCGGGGAAAGATTCTGGCAACCCTGTTTTACGAGCCGTCTACCCGCACGCAGATGTCCTTCCAAACCGCGATGCTGCGGCTGGGCGGCCGCATTATCGGTTTTGATAATCCCGGCAACTCCTCCGTTTCCAAGGGGGAGACTCTGAAGGATACGGTCCGGGTGGTGAGCGGCTATTCGGATATTATCGCGATCCGCCATCCCCGGGCGGGTTCTGCCCGGGCCGCTTCTCTCTATTCCCGGGTACCGGTTATCAACGCGGGAGACGGCGGCCACCTACATCCCACGCAAACCCTTACCGACCTGGTGACCCTGCGCCATGAAAAAGGCACCTTTTCCGGCCTGTGCATCGGCCTGTGCGGGGATCTGAAAAACGGCCGCACGGTGCATTCTTTAATCAAAACCATGGCTCGTTTCCCCAATAACCGCTTTGTGCTGATCTCCACACCGGATTTGGGCATTCCCTCTTATATAAAGGATTACCTGGCGGGAGCGGGTTGCTCTTTTGAGGAAATCGATAACCTGGCCGAAGCCATGCCTCTGCTGGACGTGCTGTACATGACCCGTATTCAGCAGGAACGGTTCCCCTCACGGGAAGAATATGAACGCCAGAAGGGCGTATATGTGCTGGACGGCGCTAAAATGAAGCTGGCGAAGAAGGATCTCATTGTGCTGCATCCCCTGCCCAGGGTGGACGAGATCACCCAGGAGGTGGACGATGATCTCCGGGCCAAGTATTTTGAACAGACCGAGTACGGGCTGTATGCCCGGATGGCGTTGATCATCAAGATGCTCAACGGCGATGTGAAGCATCTGGATCCGGCTCCCAAAGGGGAGACGCCCCACTGTTCCAATCCCGCCTGTATCACCAATTCCGAGCTTTATCTGCCCCGTACCTTCCGAAAGAATGGTGATCTCCTTGTCTGTGATTACTGTGAAGAACGCACCCTCTTCGGCTAAGCGGGTGCTGCTGCTCAACGGCTCTCCCCACGAAGCGGGTCCCACTTCCCGGCTGATTGCCGCTTTCCTGGAGGGGGTGAGGGCGGGAACGGCGGTGGAGCGCATCGATTGTTTTCAGCTGAATCCCCGCGCCTGCGACGGCTGCGGTTACTGCGCCCATAAGGACGGCTGCTCCAAGCGGGATCTGGACGGATATTATGCCCTGCTGGAGAGGGCGGATGTACTGGTATTCGCGCTGCCCATCTATAATTTGTCCTTTCCCGCGCCCATGAAGGCGCTGATTGACCGCAGCCAAAGGTATTGGTCTGCCCGCTTTCTCCGCGGGGTGCGCCCGCCGATTGCCAATTCCAAACAGGTGGTGCTTATCACAGTATCCGGTGATGACCGCACAGAGGATGGAGGACTGCCGCTCGGCGGAGAGATGGTGGAACGGCAGCTGCGGCCGCCGCTGACAATTCTCAACGGGCGGCTGGCCGCCTGCATCCACTACTTCGGCAGCGACGCCGGCCGGCCCATTGAGCCGTACCTGGATCAGGCCCGAAAAGCGGCCCGTGAGCTGACCTGAGAAAAGCAAAACAGCCCGGGAAGCGTGTAGTGCTTCCCGGGCTGTTGATTTCGCGATTATTCCTTCACCACAAATTTGCCGATCCGCTGGAGAAAATCCTCTCCGTCGTCCTTGCAGTGGGCCATCAATTCCACCGGCTTGGAGAGATCCAGACTGAACAGCCCCATGATGGATTTTGCGTCAATGATATACGGGTCGGATACCAGTTCCACCTTAAAATCCATTTCGTTGCAGACGCCGACAAATTCCTTGGCCTCAACGACGGTATCAAACTTCACCTTCGTCTTTACCATTTCACTGCCACCTTTCCCGTCCCGCCGCGGCATATTCTTAACACATGCATAATATTATACCCGCAAGCCCTGTCAAAAACAACCGGAAAAGAAAACAAACTGTAGATTGAAAAGCCGGATTATTTCGATTATAATGATAAACAATCGACCTAGAAAAACGGAAGGATTCGGTCTCATGAAGGCATATTTTTATACCCTCGGCTGCAAGGTGAATCAGTATGAAACCCAGGCGATGCGCCGCCTGATGGAGGAGGACGGCTGCGAGACAGCGGATTATCTTCCCGGCGAGCCCGCTGCGGGCGACGCGATCGTTATAATCAATTCCTGTACGGTAACAGGGGAGAGCGACCACAAGCTGCGCAAGCTGCTGCGGCGCTGCCGGCGGGAGAATCCGCATGCGGTAATCGTGCTGACTGGCTGTATGCCTCAGGCATTTCCGGAGGAAGCCGCAGCCCTGGCCGATGCGGATATTGTGCTGGGCAATGCCG
This sequence comes from uncultured Oscillospiraceae bacterium, assembly GCA_902492455.1. GTDB lineage: Bacteria > Bacillota > Clostridia > Oscillospirales > Acutalibacteraceae > CAKTXU01. The sequence continues at coordinate 50,514 of CABULH010000013.1, read as the reverse complement.
CCCGGGCCTCTCTTCCTAGACAGGTGCGCCGTTTTCTCACCCTGGGGCAGAGGATCGTGGAGGTGACGCCTCACGGGAAAGCCTTTGAATCCCTGGCTATCGACGAATTCCAGGGCCGGACCAGGGCTTTTGTCAAGATTGAGGACGGCTGCAATCGGTTTTGCTCCTACTGTATCATTCCCTATGCCCGGGGACGGGTGCGCTCCAAGCCCCTGGAAGAACTGCGGGCGGAAGCGGAGACGCTGGCACAGAAGGGCTATCGGGAAATCGTGCTGGTGGGGATCAATCTGACCGCCTACGGGCAGGAATGGGGCCGGACCATTGCGGACGCGGTGGAGACGGCCTGCAGCGTGGAGGGGATCCGCCGGGTACGGCTAGGTTCGCTGGAGCCGGACGCCATGGACGAAGAAACCATTGCCCGGCTGGCTCGCCAGCCGAAGCTCTGCCCCCAGTTTCATCTTTCCCTGCAGAGCGGCTGCGACGCCACTTTGCGGCGAATGAACCGGCATTACAACACGGCGGATTATGCGGCGGTATGCGCTGCGTTGCGGAATGCCTTTCCCGGCTGTGCTCTCACCACCGACGTGATGGTGGGATTCCCAGGAGAGGATGAAGAGGAATTCCGTCAGTCGCTGGAATTTGTCACCGGAATCGGTTTCTCCAAGGTGCATGTCTTTGCCTATTCCCAGCGCCCCGGCACGCCGGCCGCAGCGGCACCGAATCAGGTAACGGCGGCTGAAAAAAACGCCCGCAGCCACCGGATGATCGAGGGCTGTACCCGCAGCCGGGAGGAATACCTGGATGGACAAATCGGACGGACGGTGGAGGTGTTGCTGGAAACCAAAGGGGAGGACGGCTTCGCCGAGGGATATGCGGCGGATTATACGCCGGTGCGCCTGCCGCTAGAGAGCTTTCAGCCGGGTGATATTCTGTCGGTACTGATTACCGGCAGAGAAGGGGAAACCTGTATCGGACAGGCGGTGTGAGAGAGAATCTGTGTATCATCCTCCTAGAATAACGAATCCGGGGGTAAACAGCTCTAAAAAAGCGTTGCCGCAGGTGGAAAATGCTCCATCTGCGGCAACGCTTTTGCGTTTACTTCTTAAAACTGTCCTTCAAAGATACGGAACGGTTGAACACCGGTTTTCCCGGTGCGGAATCCACATTGTCCACGCAGAAATAGCCCAACCGCAGGAACTGGAAGGCGTCGGGGGCTTTGGCCTCTGCCAGATAAGCCTCCGCCTTGCAGCCGGTGAGAGTCTCCAGCGAAGCGGGATTGAGGCAAGTGAGAAAGTCCTTGTCTCCCGCGTCAGGATTGGGGTCCAGGAAAAGGGAATCGTACAGCCGCACCTCCGCGTCCACCGCCGTGGCGGCATCCACCCAGTGGATGGTGCCTTTGATCCGGCGGCCGTCCGGGGTATTGCCGCCCCGGGTAGCAGGATCGTATTCCGCCAGCACCTCCACGACGTTGCCCTCCGCGTCCTTGACACAGCCGGTGCAGCGCACCACGTAGGCGGATTTGAGCCGCACTTCGTTGCCCGGGAAGAGGCGGAAATAACCCTTTACCGGCTCTTCCAGGAAATCCTCCCGTTCAATCCACAGCTGCCGGGAGAAGGAAACCGGCCGGGTGCCAGCCTCCGGGCAGGCGGGATTGATGTCGGTGTCAAAGGTTTCGCTTTCCTCTTCCGGATAGTTGGTGATGGTGAGCTTCACCGGCCGCAGCACCGCCATGGCCCGGGGAGCGTTCTGGTTCAGATCCTCCCGCAGACAGTGCTCCAGCAGCGCCACCTCCACCGTGCCGGGAACCTTGGCCACCCCGATGCGGTCCAGAAAATTGCGGATGGAAGCGGGAGTGTAGCCCCGGCGGCGCAGGCCGGAGAGGGTGGGCATCCGGGGATCGTCCCAGCCGGAGACATAATGCTCCTCCACCAGCTTACGCAGCTTGCGCTTGGACATTACCGTGTGGTTGATGTTCAGCCGGGCGAATTCGATCTGTCGGGGTTTGGCTGGAAGGTCGGCGTTGTCCCTCACCCAGTTGTACAGGGGACGGTGATCCTCAAATTCCAGGGAGCAGAGGGAATGGGTGATCCCCTCCAGCGCGTCCTCCAGGGGATGAGCAAAATCGTACATGGGATAGATGCACCACTTGTCCCCCTGGCGGTGATGATGGGCATGGTTGATCCGGTAAAGCACCGGATCCCGCATATTGAAGTTGCCGCTGTCCAGGTCGATCTTCGCCCGCAGGGTCATGGCCCCGTCGGGGAATTCCCCTGCTTTCATCCGGGCGAAGAGATCCAGGCTCTCCTCCGTCGGCCGGTCCCGGTAGGGGCTCACCGCCGGATGGGTCAGATCCCCGCGGTTTTCCCGCATCTCATCGGGGGTCAGCTGACAGACATAGGCCAGCCCTTTTTTGATGAAGGAAACAGCGATGTCATACATGGCGTCAAAGTAATCCGATGCGTAATAGAAGCAGCCGTTCCAGTCATAGCCCAGCCAATGGATATCCTCCTGGATGGCGTCCACATATTCCACATCTTCCTTGGTGGGATTAGTGTCGTCCATCCGCAGGTGGCAGACGCCGCCGAATTTTTTGGCAGTGCCGAAATCGATGTTGATAGCCTTGGCATGGCCGATGTGCAGGTAGCCGTTGGGCTCCGGCGGGAAACGGGTGACCACCGTCATTCCCTCGCACCGTCCTCCGGGAGCCAGCTCCTCGGCCACAATCTCATGAATAAAATTGCCTGCGGATTCCTCCGGCGTGCCGGAGACCGCTTTTTCTTCCGTCATAGTCAATTCCTCTCCTCAGCTTTTCGGTTCCTCAATCTTTCAGCCGGGCAATCGCCCGGTCCATCCGCGCCAGCACCCGGTCTTTTCCCAGCAGCTGCAGAATACCGCACAGGTCCGGGGTGTTCCGACGGCCGGTGGCGGCCAGCCGGATGACGGTGCTGACATCCCCCGCATGGCCTTTATAGCCATCGGGGTTCTTTTTGTACTCCTTAACCTCCGGACAGAAGCCCAGAGAGGGACAGAGCGCCTTGACGGCGGCGAACCACTCCTGCTTATCCAGGGCGGGATCGTAAACGCCTTTATAGGTCTCCAGAATGGCGGCGGCATCCTCCCGGCTGATGTTGTCGGGAAGGTCGAAAGCGCCGTCGAAGGTCTCGTCGAAGAAATAAGCGGCGTAATCCGGCGCGTCCGCCCACTTGGCTAAATCCTTCCGGGGCTTGGGGCCGCCCCGGTCAATGGAGAAAATCCCCTTGGCATAGGTCGGATCGCTCGCCAGTTGCCGGTGAAAATCCGGCGCATAGGCGGCCGCCCATTCCAAAATGGCGGCGGTAACCCTGTCGGCATCCATGGCTGCGATGACATTCTTGCTCACATCGTTGAGCTTGTCCAGATCAAACAGAGCGCCGGACGCGCTCATTTTTTTCAGGTTAAAGGGGAAAGCGCTCCGGGGCGCGGCGGGGTTGCACCGCCGCCAATCCTCAAAATCACTGGCCGCAATGGTGAGAAGATATTCCATCACGCTGTCCGCCGGATAGCCCTGCTCGGCGAAGAAATGCACCGCCGCCTCCGGGTCCTTCCGCTTGGACAGCTTCCGCTTGCCGCCCTCTTCCTCTTTCATAATCGGGCTGACATGGGCGTATTTCGGCGGCTTGAAGCCGAGAATCTGAAACAGCTGCAGGTGGATGGGTACCGAGGCGATCCACTCGTCTCCCCGGATGACATGGGTGGTGCGCATCAGGTGATCGTCCACCGCGTGGGCGAAGTGGTAGGTGGGAATGCCGTCCGATTTCAGCAGCACAATGTCCTGATCGTTTTCCGGCATCTCGATGGTGCCCTTGATCATATCGTCGAACTTGACCCGCCGCTCTTCGCTGCCCGGTGACCGCAGCCGCACCACATAAGGCAGGCCGGATTGGAGTCTTTCCAGCGCCTCCTCCGGGGAAAGATCACGGCAGGCGGCATAGGCGCCGTAATAGCCGGTGCGCTGTTTGGCGGCCTCCTGCCGCTGCCGCACCTCTCCCAGCTGTTCGGGCGTGCAGAAGCAGGGATAGGCCAGTCCCTGACGCACCAGCTTTTTGACATAGCATTGGTAGATCGCCGCCCGATGACTCTGTTGATAGGGGCCGTACGCCCCTTCCTCCCGGCCGGGGGCGACGAAGCCCTCGTCAATGGAAAGGCCGTAGTGGTTCAGGCCGGTGAGAATATCGTCCGCACCGCCTTCCACCTCCCGCTTCTTATCGGTATCCTCCAGCCGAACGTAGAACACGCCGCCGGTGGCCCGGGCCGTTAGGCAGTTCACCATGGCGGTGAACAGGGTGCCCAGGTGCAGATAGCCGGTGGGGCTGGGGGCCAGACGGGTCACCCGCGCCCCCTCGGGAAGCTGTCGGGGGGGATAGAGCGCTTCATATTCTTCCGGCGTTTTATCGATGGTGGGGAACATGGCTTCGGCGAGCCTGTCCAATGCTGTCATGCAGTCCAGTCCTTTCGCAATGGCGCTTGTTGCCGCAATTCCGTATTTTGGCAATATCTCTTCTTACTTTACCGTTTTTAGTTGAAAAAGTCAATCGATATATGCTACAATAAAACGTATATACGCAGCCGATTATCTCCGCCGCGTGTGAAATAATCGAAAAGGACCGTGACGATATGGAATTCCGTTTTTCTGACAATGTCAAAAATTTGAATCCGTCGGCTATCCGTGAGATTCTCAAATACGCTTCCGACCCCGAGGTGGTTTCCCTCTCCGCCGGCAACCCCGCGCCGGAGGCTTTCCCGGTGGAGGATATCCGCCGCATTTCCGACCGGATTCTGACCGAGCGTCCCATCGACGCGCTGCAATACAGCACCACCGAGGGTTACGGCCCTCTGCGCCGTCATCTCATGGCTTATATGAAGCAGAAGCACGGCATCGGCCGGGATTTCGACGACATCCTCATCACCTCCGGCGCCCAGCAGACCATCGAGCTGGCGGTGAAGGCCCTGTGCAACGACGGGGATGTGGCGATTTGCGAGCAGCCCAGCTTTGTGGGCACCCTCAATTCCATCCGTTCCCTGGGCGGCCGCCTGGTGGGGGTACCCATGGAGGAGGACGGCATGGATATGGAGGCGCTGGAAGCGGCTCTGAAGGCCAATCCCAATACCAAGCTGATCTATACCATCGCCAATTTTCAGAATCCCTCCGGCATTACCATGAGTATGGACAAAAGGCGTCGCCTCTATGCGCTGGCCAAGACCTACGGTGTGCTGGTGCTGGAGGACAACCCCTATGGGGATCTGCGGTTTGAGGGAGAGGCCGTACCTGCCGTCAAGTCTATGGACGATGAGGGTGTGGTGCTCTATGTGGGCAGCTTTTCCAAGGTGCTGTCCCCCGGTATCCGGGTGGGCTATGCCATCGGCCCCGCTGCCCTGCTGAAAAAGATGATCGTCTGCAAGCAGGGGGAGGACGTGCATACCGGCATCTGGGCACAGATGATTGCCGCCGAATTTATGACCGGGGTGGATTACGAGGCCCATCTGGATAAGCTGCGGGATATCTATCGTCACAAGGCGCAGCTGATGATTGCTCTCATCGAAAAGCACCTGGTGCCTCACGGCATCACTTACCATCCTATTCAGGGCGGCCTGTTCATCTGGTGCGAGCTGCCGGAGGGAGCGGATATGCGCGCCTTCTGCACGCTGGCGGTAAAGGAGCACAAGGTGGCGGTGGTGCCGGGCAACGCGTTTCTGGTGAATGAAAGCGATCCCTGCCAAGCCTTCCGGCTGAACTTTTCCACCCCCACTGACGAGGCAATGGAAAAGGGCCTGGAGCGGCTGGGCAAATTCGCCGGCGAATTTCTGAAAAGCTAATCGGGAGAGGATGACAAGCATATGACTGAAGCAACAGCTGTTAACGAGATATCCCGCCGCAAGCGGGCGTTGAGCTTGATCCAGCCATCCGGTGTGCCCACCTTGGGAAACTACCTGGGAGCCATGCGCAACTGGGTGGCCTTGCAGGAGGAATACGACTGCTGCGTGGGAGTGGCGGATCTCCACGCCATCACCGTCCGGCAGGAGCCGGCCAAGCTGCGGCAGCAGATCAATGAGATGTTCGCCCTGCTGCTGGCCATCGGCATGGACCCGGAGAAGAGTCTGGTGTTCGTGCAGTCGCAGGTGCCCGCCCACGCCCAGCTGGCCTGGCTGCTGGCCTGCCACACCCAATTTGGCGAGCTGTCCCGGATGACTCAGTTCAAGGATAAATCCCAGAAACACGCGGACAATATCAACGCCGGCCTGTTCGCCTATCCCGCCCTGATGGCCGCGGATATTCTGCTCTATCAGCCGGATGTGGTGCCGGTGGGAGCAGACCAAAAGCAGCACTGCGAATTGACCCGGGATATCGCCATCCGTTTCAATAATCTGTACGGCAACGTCTTCACCGTGCCGGAACCGCTGATTATGCGGAGCGGCGCCCGGGTGCGTTCCCTCCAGGAGCCAACCAAGAAGATGTCCAAATCAGACGAGAATCAGAACGCCTTCATCTCTCTCAAGGACGATAAGGACACCATCATCCGCAAGTTCAAGCGGGCGGTAACCGACAGCGAGGCCCGGGTGTGCATCGGAGAGGGCAAGGACGGGGTCAACAATCTCATCGAGATTTATGCCGCCGTTACCGGTAAGACGCCGGATGAAATCACCCGGGAATTTGAGGGTCGGGGCTACGGCGATTTCAAGCTGGCGGTGGGCGAGGCAGTCGCCCAAACTCTGGAGCCGATTCAGCAGCGGTTCGCGGATCTGATGAAGGATAAGGCCCAGCTGGAGGCGCTGATGCGCACCGGTGCGCAGCGTGCCTCCGCTGTGGCGGAACGGACGCTGAAAAAGGCGATGAAAAAGACGGGCTTTGTGCTCCTTTAATGGGTCAAAGAGACTGGCGAACAAGTACGCTCCGCCGTCCGACCCCCAAAAAACGAGTGGCGGGTTGTCGATTCGCATTTTGTGGGTACATGCGTCTCGCGAACACTCCTTATAAACGAAAAATGGCATGAATGCTAGCATTCATGCCATTTTTTAAAAATAGGGTCGGGACGGCTTTTGACGCAAGAGTGCAGAAGCAAGCTGAGTGTTAGCAAACCGCTGCGATCCGGCACCCCATCCAGAAGCGTCGACTTTGCCGACACGCTGGGACCGCGCAGGAACACCTGCGCGGTCTTGCTTTGATTTACACTTGGAAGACATCCCCGTCGGAAACGGCGATGACCGGAATCGGAAGTCTGTCGTTCAGAGCCTCAATTTTCCTGTACGCTTCCCCGTCAGAGTCATAAATATGGTTAAAGAGGAAGCTTTTGGTGGGACATTGCTCGACATAAGGGAAAATCACTTCCGGGCCGAAATGCGCCATTTCGCAGACAATGGCGTCGGATGGCTGCTGCAGCGCGGGCGCAGGGAAATCGGCGGCATCCTGTCCGTGGAGATCGCCCGTAAAGACGACCCGCTTTCCTTCCCCCTCCAGCAAATAGGCGAAAGAGGGGAAACCGTCATTGAGATGGCGGGTTGGAATAGCGGTAACCGTCAGGCAGCCGTCGGCGTACATCACGCCGGAACAGCTTTTTTTCAGGCGAATCCGCTCCTCGTCAAAGGATTTATCGCCCACCAGCAGCAACCGGCGGAAAGCGTCGATTCCCTCCTCTTCCGGCAGAAACACATCGAAGCTGGACTGACGGAAATACCAATCCGCCAAACTGCACAGGTGCAGCAGGCCGAAGGTGTGGTCGCTGTGCATGTGGGTGACAAAAACGCCCCGCAATTTTTCATAGGGGATGCCGTATCGAATCAACAAATCCGCCACCGGCGCTCCGCCATCGATCAGATAGGCGTTATCGCCGCATTCGACCAAGGTGGAAGAACAGTATCGGCTGGCCAACGGTACGCCGTGACTGGTTCCAAGAAAAGTTATCTTCATAAAAACTTCTGTCCTTCTGTATGGCAGCCTTTTTTCTCATTCCATGGTGAGCTTGATCGGCCCCATAGCGGGGATTTCCCGTCCCAGCTGATCCTGAATGCTGCACACGGGATCGATACCGAAGCCGTAGAACAGCCAGCAGCCTTCCAGATCCTGTGGGGCGAGGCCAGTACGTACCAGCGCTTTGTCCCCTTTCAGCCAGGTATCCAGCACCAGCGGATCGGTGAGAGCATCCGGCTTCCGGCTGACGGCGAAGCCTACCGGCCGGCCGGCGGATGTCAGGCTGCCATGAAGATTCTCATAGGACACCTCGATGATGGCCGTACCGGTGACTCCATCCTCATAGATCCGATATCCCCGGTAAGCCGGCGGCGGCAGGCAGCCATAACGGTCGGTGCCGCAAAGCAGCCAGTACATGGCTTCGGCGGCCTGCCGGCCCACCTGCCGCTGAGAATCGCTGCTGATATGAATGATATCATCCAGCCGTTTGCCGATGGTGGAGATGGTAGCCAGGCGAGGAATTCTTTCGCCAAGAGTGCGCTGCTGTTCCCGGATGGTATTCCACATGGGGGAGGCGGCGGCTTCATCCGCCGTCACCATGCGGCAGATCTGTACCTGTACAAAGGGCAGCTCCGCGCCGAAATCCCGGCGGCATTCCGCCACAAAACGCTCCATGTTTTCGGTAAAATGATCCGCTGCCGGCTGATATGCATCGGAACAGCCCTGATACCAGAACATCCCCCGCACATGAGAACCGTTGGTTTTCACCCGGCGCAGCATAGCGCCGTAAAGGCTTTTATCACCGCCCAAGTCCTTGATGGCCGGATCCCAGTGCTCCATGGCAGTGCCGCCGTGAGCACAGCAGAGCACGCCTTGGGGCACGCCGAAGTAGCGTTCCATCTGCAGGGCAAATTCCAGCCCCGGCCCTACCTGGCGGACCACAATATGGGCCGGATCGCCGGGTCCCAGCACGTCGGTGTGGACCTTATCGACGGCTTTCCAGAGCTCGTGCAGCGGATGGTTGGCCACGCCCCATTCGTCGGTCATGTACAGCGCCCGGACCGTATCCCGGCCGGTAAAGGCCCGATCTTCCGGTGTCAGCCAACCGACCCCTTCCATGTTGGATTGTCCCGCCAGAATCCACAGATCGCCGACGTAGATATCGTCGAACCGCTCTCCGTCTATGGTTACGGCATAGGGGCCCCCTGTAGGTATGCCGGTGAGGCGATAGACGCCCTCTCCGCAGTTCTCCAGCGCCGCCTGGCCGGATGTGTCGCCTGCCCAGGATGCCGTCCGGAGCGGCGTGTCGCTTGTCAATAAAATGTCGCAGCGGTCATCCGTTCCCCGCTGCATCACCATGCCCTGCTTGATTCCGATCATTTGTCTCCAGCTCCTTTTTTGAATTACAGAAACCAGGAATTTCCCCCATCATAGCAGTGTTTTCGTTGGAAGTCAACCGGGATTCTTATAAAAATAGACAAGAAAGTTATAAAGGGAGAGAGCCTGCTGGTTCATTGTCACAGCAGGCTCTCTCCTGAAGAAGGATTTACGGATATAAAGGATTGCCCTGGATGTCCCAGAGACCGTCAATGCGCAGCGAGCCCCCTTCAAAAACAAAAAGGAAATCCAATTGAACCTCTCCTGACAGGGACTGTTCCGAAAAATAAGCGGGGCTGTTAAAGGTGAGAAGAAAAGCCTGGGGCCATCCATCTCCGGCAACGGCGACCCCATTGATAACCGGTTCGAGATCGCTGGTAAACTCGACCGATACGGGTGCGGTTAAAGCCTTTCGCGGCATGGAAAGAGCCCGGTGGGAGAGCAGGGAGCGCACCGTCTCATCATCGCCCCGGCTCACGGCGTCACAATATTTTTGAACCAGCTCCACACAGTTCGATTGGGCAGCGTCTTTAGGGGATATGGCGTCAATCCGCCAGCCTTTCGCTTGGCGTACCAGAGTGAAGCTAAGCACCATGGGGCTGGACGTCCCCTTCTGAGTGGAGAAGCGACAGATAACGTCGAAGTACTGCAGGGTATTGGTGTTCTGGGAAACATCGGGATAGGAATCAAAAAGATAGAGCAGCGTTTCCCCGTCCTGGCGCAGAGCCAATGCATCCAGCTGTGCCAGGCCCTGATCGGTGAGCAGAGCAGTGAGGTCGGTTTCTTTTGGAGAATTCAGGGCACTGAACAAATTGGCGATTACCAGCTGTGCTTCACTGTGGTCACGACCGTAGGAGTAGTAACCGTCCGGATCGGTGCTCATTCCGCCCCGGCGTTCCCGGGGAATCAGTTCATAGGCCGCGTCGATGTCAATGCTTTGCTGATAACAGGCATTTTCCAGGGTCAGCACCTCGCTGCCTTTTACCGCATACAACCCGGAGGGAGATGGATCATATATCGCATTTCCATTGATACGATGCCCCTGCAGAATCACATAGCCGGATTTTTCCGTGCCGGGATTTACCGGATAGGAGCAGATGACGTAACCGCTTGCCTCTCCCAGCACCGTCACCGGGGTATCCTGATAATGCTGTGTCAGTATTTCGGAGTCGGCGTCCGGCCTGTCTCCAATCATGCGTTTCAGCAGGGTTTGCCGAAGCACCGACTCTGCAGCTAAATTCTTGATGAATTGATACAGCTGTTCATTGAGAAGATAAAAGGTGCCCTCCTCCGTGAAGACCTCGAATTTACCGTAAAAATCATTCATCCTCACGGCTTCGCCGTCCTGGGTGAAAATCCGCAGGCCGAAGTCGGGCGTCCCCCCTTCCCCAGTGGCTTTTCCGCCATATTCCGACGCGTTGTATTGGCTGATGATATCGGAAGTTTCCTCTGCGGTAAGCTGGCGTTCGGATTCATGCGTCCACAGAATAATTTTATCCACGCGATTGATATCCATTGAGTAGTTGGATAAAACAGGAGAATGGGATGGAGGGGGAAAGAAAGCCAGAAGTCCGGCGGTCAGAGTGACAACGCACAAGGCGGCTGCCGCCACCAGTATCGGCCACCGGCGGGTGTCCTTTCCCGGCAGGAAGGTTTCACGGGGAAGCGTGCTGTAAACGGATCCTGTGATGCCGGGCAGGTGATGGGGAATAGCATCGATTGTGTCGGCTGTCAGACGTTTTTTCAGCTTTTTATCATTCATTTGAAAATCCCCCTTTCGCATCGGCGGAATCGTAAAAAGCACGGAGCTTCTTTTTAGCGGCGGCATACTGCCATAGAACCGTCCCGTAGGGGATACCGGTAAAGGAGGCGATTTCCGTCAGCTTCAGGCCGCCGTAGACATGGAGTACGGTGGTGCGGTATTCCGCCGGATTCAACCCTTCCAGCGCTGCGCAGACCAGTATTCCGTCCAGACAGGCTTTCTCCATCTCTGCGGGCCAAGGCGCATCGGCCACCGCTTCCTCATCGGCGGTTTCCCGACTGCTCCGCCGCATGAAATACCGTGTGACGTTTTTGGTAATGCCGAAAATCCAGGACCGGGCGTTGCCGCTTTCATAGGATGCGGCCTGGGTGCGGATGGTGAGAAAAACCTCCTGAGCGATATCCTCCGCCAGGGAAGGGTCGGATGTTCTGGAGACGGCCAGCAGATACACCGGCCGGTAAAAGTGCTGGTACAAACGGGCGAGCGCTTCCATATCTCCGTCTGCGATGCGGCAGAGACAACTGTCCAGTTCCCGTTTTTCCATACCGTTCCACCCCTTCCATATCTATATGACGCCAGCGCGTCCTTTCATTGGCAATCCGATCAATTATTTTCAAAAAATCTGCCGGCGGATTCAGGCATCCGGCGGCAGATTTTTGGAGAAGATTTCCACGAATCATGAGCCAAAGGTAACGAAGGTGATTTGGAAATAAAGGATTGCCCAGCACTCCTAAACGGGGGCGTCGGCAAGCAAAGCCTTCATTTCGTATTTTTTCATTTGAGAGGCCTTCTTATCCTGGATTTATATGGGCAGTATAAATTGTTCCGCCGGATTCGGCAATAAACATAAGCCCGACGTCGTTTGGGTGAACGACGTCGGGCTTTAAAGGGTAATACCTATGGCTCAGGCTTTCAGCAGCTGTTCCGCCGCAGTCCGCAGGGTGGCGGTCATGGCGTCGGCAGCAGCCATATCCGCTCCCGTGGCGGTAATATAGGCTTTGATCTTCGGCTCGGTGCCGGAAGGCCGCACGATGACGCCGGCACCTCCTTCCAAACCGAAGGAAAGAACATTGGACTTGGGCAGGTCCAGATGAACGGTCCGGCCGGTAAGCAGATCGGTCTGCTCCGAGGCTTGGTAATCGGAGAAGCGCACCACCTTCAGCCCAGCGATGGAGGCGGGCCGGTTTTCCCGCAGGGAGGTCATCAGCTGCTGCATGGCGGCCATGCCGCTGGCGCCCTCGAACTCGGCATTGATCAGTGAGTGGCGGAAAACACCGAACTCCGCATACACATCCTCCAGCACCTGCAGCAGGCTTTTGCCCTGTTTGCGGTAGTAAGCCGCCATTTCACAGATCAGCATGGAGGCCACCACACCGTCCTTGTCCCGGACATAGGTGCCGGACAGATAGCCGTAGCTCTCCTCAAAACCAAAAATATACCGTTCCGGATGCCCCGCTTTTTCCAGCAGGCCGATTTGTTCGCCAATATATTTGAAGCCGGTGAGCACCTCCACCACTTCACAGCCGTATTTTTCCGCGATGCGGGCCACCAGGTCGGTGGTGACGATGGTTTTCACCACCACCGGCTTTTCAGGCAGATCCCCCTTGGCGGCGCGGCAGGAGAGGATATAGTTCAGCAGCAGGCAGCCCACCTCGTTGCCGGTCATTAAAGTATAGTCGTCGCCGCTGCGCACGGCGATGCCCACCCGGTCGCAGTCGGGATCGGTGGCTAAGAGCAGATCCGGTTTGACGCTTTCCGCCAGCTTCAGGGCACAGCCGAAGGCTTCCCGAATCTCCGGGTTGGGATAGGGCGCGGTGGGGAAGCGGCCGTCGGGCTGCTCCTGCTCCGGCACCACGGTAACAGAGGATACGCCGATGCGGCGCAGCGCCTCCCGAACCGGCTTGTTGCCGGTGCCGTTGAGAGGGGTATAAACCACTTTCAGCGGCGTCTCGGCGCAGACGCCGGGGTTTACCTGCCGGGAGAGGACGTTCCGAAGAAAATCCTCAATGAGAGAATCCTGAATCATGTTGATCCGGCCGGCGGCCAGCGCATTTTCAAAGAGCAGCGTCTTTACGTCCCGGAAAAGATTCACCTTGCGGATGCAGGCGGTGACCTCTCCCGCGTCATGATCGGTCATCTGACAGCCGTCGGGGCCGTAGCATTTATAACCATTGTATTTGGCCGGATTGTGACTGGCGGTCACCATGATTCCCGCCTGGCAGTTTAGCTCCCGTACCGCGAAGGAGAGTACCGGCGTGGGATTCAGTTCCCCGAACAGATGCACGCCAATGCCGTTGGCCGCCAGTACGCAGGCGGCCTCCCGGGCAAACCGGTCGGATTTGATCCGGCTGTCAAAGGAGATCGCCACCGCCGCCCGGTCATACCGGGCGTTGAGATAATCCGCCAGTCCTTGGGTGGCCCGGCGTACGGTGTAGACGTTCATCCGGTTGTCGCCGGCCCCCAGCACGCCTCGCAGGCCGCCGGTGCCGAATTCCAATTCCCGGTAGAACCGGTCGTAAATTTGTTCCTCATCATTTTCTATTTCCGTCAGTTCGGCGGTGAGGTCGGGATCGTCCACAGCCTTTTCCCGCCAGAGCGTATACTTTTCCTGCATAGGTTTGTCCAACATAAGGAGCGCCATCCTTTCCAGTGTTTGCCTATATCATACACCATTCCCCGCTATTAATGCAAGAAAAAAGGGGACGGAAAGGGTCGAACAGTCCGAATTGCCCATAAAATTACCGGAATGAGCAAAAATACTTGCCCATTCCGGTGAAATGCGGTAGGATTAAAGCCGCAGAGACTGCAGTTTATCGCAGTAATACTGGACGTTCTCAAAAATCGCATCGGGGGGAATCCGATGATCGGGGCAGGGGATATAACCGCCCAGAGCCATCAGCGGTTTCAGCCGTTCAATTTCCCGGTCCACGGCGGCGTAATCCTGGGCAAAGACGGTTTTGTTCATGCCGCCCACGCCGCGGACAGTCCGGCCGTATTTCTCCCGCCAGGGGGCGATACTGGCGTCCCAGGTGCCCACTTCGATGGGAAACATGGTGTTGACGCCGTTTTCCACCCATACAGGCACCAGGGTGTCGATTTTTCCGTCGCAGTCCAGCGAAATAATGTCGATCCCGTGATCCGCCGCCAGCTGAGAGATGCGGCGGTAATGGGGGCCGGCCAGTTCCCGGAAAACATCGGGGATCACCAGCGGCCCGTTTTTAAAGCAGATATCCTCCCAGTAGTGAAGATAATCAAAGCCGTCGTAAATCTCCAAAGCCCGGGCGGTGCACCGATAGATCATCTCCCCCATGGTGTTGATGATTTCCTCATACAAATCCGGATCATCAGCGTAGAGATAACTCAGCCCCTCCACGCCGATCCAATTGCGGATGGTGCCGAGCATACTGCCCACATGCAGCCCTTGGGGAATGGTGCGCCCGGCGTCCTCCGCCGCCAGTTTCTCCAAAAAAGCGGTGCTCACCCGGTCGTCGGTCCACTGCATCCGGGGCAGATATTCCTTTTCCCAGCTTTCCCGATCCACTAAGGTATGGCCCACCTCCACCGGGATGGAGACGATGCCTTCCTTTTCCATCATCAGCACGCCGTCGGGATTGAAGACAATCCGGGTACCGTCGGGGCGGCGTTCCACAACCTTGGCTTCAAAGGCAGGAACCAGCGCCGAATCCACCCAGGCGGTGGGCTGCCAGCCGCAGTCGAAGCCCATCTTTTCGGCCAGCCGGATGTCCGAAGGGCTGCCGTCCCAGTAATTTTCGATCTCCTCCGCCGTCAAGTGGCCTTCCCGGCACCACTTTTCCAGCGTTTCCGGCCAGTAGCCAAAGTGCACCACCGGCATGTGGTCGAACGATTCATAGTGAAGAATGGCGCGGACATTTTCCCGCAGATTCATCCAGGAATCCCCCTTTCGGTTATTGCCTTTATCATACCGCGCACAGGAGCGGAGGGCAAGTCGATTAATTGCTCATAAATCCTGAATTATTGCTCTGGAGGGAGCGGCATGCTGAAAAGTGATGTGATCATAGAGCGGTTTATTCATTCCTGCACCTATACCCCGTCTCTGCAGGCCAAGCGATTGCCGCTTTTTCTGGAATGCACGGGGCATTTTGTGTACGGCAGCCGTTATTTCACGGAACGGGAGGGGCTGAATACCTATTTATTGCTTTTTACCATCGACGGCTGTGGGGAAATACGGACGCCTCAGCATCGTTTTGCTGTGCCGGCGGGTTATGCGGCGCTGGTGGACGGGAACACATGGCATCGCTACGGCAGCAAGGATGGAACATGGGAGATGTCCTGGATTCATTTTTCCGGAATTGGTGCCGCCGCCTATCTGTCCTATCTCTTTGACAACGGGGAAAAGGCGGTGCGGATCACCGACCGGGACAAATGGCTGGAAAATCTGGCGACTATCAACATTCTGGCGGAGGGTGAGGAAGATATTCGGGATGTACACATCTGCCGGATTATCACCGAGATGCTGGACGCGATGATTGACGACAGTCGCCGGGAGGCTCGGCCACCCTGTTCGCCCCCGGTGGAAGAGGCGATTCGCCTGATACGGAGGCATTTCAGGGAGCCGCTGACCGTCGCTGGGCTGGCGGACCAGGTTCATTTGAGCCGTTACTACTTTATTCGAAGATTTCGGGAGCAGACCGGGCAGTCACCCTATCAATATCTGACCAATTTGCGGATCAATCAATCCAAAAAGCTGCTTTGCGGCAGCGAGGAGACGGTGGAATCCGTCGCCAGGCAGGTGGGGTTCTCCGACAGCACCGGCTTTATCCACAGCTTCAAACAGCTGGTGGGGATGACGCCTTATCAGTACCGTAAGTTGTATGTTACATGGATGCACGATTCTAGCAAATTGAATTTGTGAAAAATAACAAAAATCAAATAATTACATACAAGCATTGTCGTTTTCCTCTTTTTTTGACACTACTATAGTGAAACCAGGGGAAAGGAAGCGGAACGACAATGGAACAAATGACAATGTGGATTTTCATCTGCCTGATAAGCGGAGTGCTTTTGCTGCTCATATTCGGCGTGCTGTTTCGCTTGATCCGCGCTGTTCGAGGGACCCGTCTGTCGGCCCGTCTGGTGGATAAGCGGATGGAAAGCCCTGAGAACGGAGAGGATGCCTATATCCTGGAATTCCAAACTCAGGAGGGAAGCCGGCATCTCCGCTGCCCCAGCCGATTGTACAGCCGGCTTCAGGTGGGGGATGAAGGGGTGGTTACCTGCCGCGGCGTGCATCTGACCAAATTTCGGAAATAGGCAGGAAGCTTGGTTCACATATATAAAGTCATAGAAGGTCTCAGCCGCTGCCTGCGGCTGAGACCTTTCGCATTCTTTGCGGCATTTTTTGTTGCGCCTGTCAGGAGCGATATGCTATACTGTTTTTGAGAATAAGACGGCGTGCTTTCGCTCCATCTTGCGGCTGGCGGAGGAGCGGCGGACGGCCGTCCGAATAGGAGGATGGAACAGGTGGCAAGATTTGTGGCGGAGATGCCCACTGGAAAACCGGACGACATGGTGCGGTTTATTGCGGAGGACTATCTGAACAAGGAAGGTTTTAAGCAGAAGATTTATAAAGGAGAACAGGTTTGGAAAAAGGGGACCGGGATGCTCACTGCTCCGCAGTTCATCAAGTTCAGCACCTATCAGGGCAATGTGCATCTGGAGGCCTGGATCAAGCAGGCGATCCTGCCGGGAGTGTATGTGGGAGAAATGGGCTTAAACGGCGCCTATGGCTTCGCCATTAAAAAGCTGCTGAAGGACCGGGTGGATGCTTTGGCGCGGCTGCTGTATCAGCCGATAGAGGCTCCTGCTCCCATGCCGGTGGCTGTGCCTGTGCCGCCGGATCCGTCTGCGGCGCCGCAGATGGTATCGACGGTGGATGGTGTATCCGCGCCGCTGCCCGCTTATCCCGGTGCGGAGGGGATTCCTGCGGGTATGCCCCCCTATACGGTGCCGCCTGTGCAGCCGATTCCCTTGGCGGTACATAATCCTTCCGGCAAGGCTGTTGCGTCTTTGATCTGCGGCCTGGTGAGTATCGCTGGCTGTTTTGTGCCGCTGGCGGGAGTGGCCTGTGGTATCGCCGGCATTGTCACCGGCAATATGGGCCGGAAATCCACCGCCAAAGGGATGGCGACGGCAGGGCTAGCATTGAGTATCGTTTTTCTTACCGCCTCCCTTGTCAACTGGATGGCGGGCATTTATTTGAATATCATCGGTGCGCTTTGAGAGGGGAGCAGGTGTTGATTATGAAGAGGAAGTTGCGGATAAAAATGTGGGCGGCGCTTTTGGCGGTTGCCTGCCTGATGATGGTGTCCTTCAGCGGCTGTTATGTGGTGAAGCTGGCGGAAGTGATGGGAGATAAAACGCTGGAGAGTCAGGACGGCGAATACTCCATTACCATGACTGCCGGTTGGAGAGACGCGGCAGGGGAACTCAATGACTATGCCGTGCTGGAAGCCGCCGTGCCCGCCAAAGAGAAATATGTGGCGGTTATTCCTTACACCAAAGAGGAACTGGAAGGCGATATGACGCTGGAGGACGTGACGGACATATTGGTGCAGGAGATTGCGGGCGGCGTTACCGGCGGGACGGTCTCCGAAGAATCCACTGTGCAGATCGCCGGTCGGAGCGCGTCCATCGCCAGGGTGGACGGTACCGTGGATAATCTGAAGGTTACCTATTGGATTTCCTGCCTGGAAACAGACGACAGTTTTGTGGAGATTCTCGGCTGGACCCTTGCCAATCGGGCGAATGCTAACAAGAAGGATATTCAGTCGGTGATGTGTTCGCTCCAGGTGAACTGAGAGAGGAGAAGCGAAGATGAAAAGGAAAACCGTTCCTGTCGGAATCCCGCTTTTCCTTTTGCTTTTCCTTTTGCTGCTTGTTTTGGCCCTGCCCGGCTGCGGTGACAAGAAGGCTGTGCTTTCCGACACCTACACCGGCGGGCAGGGCGCTTCCCTGAAATTGATGGAAGACGGAACCTTTTCCTTTTATTCCAACGCTCTCAGCAGTTACATCGCTCACGGCACCTATCGGTTGACGGGAGATACCCTGGTATTGGATGCTGAAACAGAAGGAATGGAGAAGGAGCGGTATTTTTTCACCCGGAATGGGGAAAATTTCATTTTTCAGAAGGAAGAGTCCTCCCAACGGGCTTGGATGGAGAATGGAACAGTCTTACAGCGGCAGTCCCGGACGGAGGAATCTGCCGACAGCTGAAGCTGAAAAGGCAAAACAAAACCCGGCGGTCATCGTCACAAAACGATGACCGCCGGGTTTTTACTGCAAGCTTGTGTGCAGGCGTTTATTTAAACTTTTTGCGGCCCACATAGCTGGTATGCAGGATGTGGTGAGCCTTGTGACCGCCGAAGCCGTCGAAGTATTCTTCATACAGCTTCTTGATCACCGGAGATTCATGGGATTTCCGCAGGGGCATACCGGCGTCCTGATCGTACAGGGCTTTGGCGCGCAGGGACTTCAGATCCACCGTATTGCGCACACTGGCGGGCTGGGTGGGCTGGCCGCCGCCGTTGACACAGCCGCCGGGGCAGCACATGATCTCCACAAAATGCCAGGGAGCGGTGCCGTTCTGGATGGCGTTCATCACATAGTTGGCGCCGGCAATGCCGCTGACGACGGCCACCTTGACTTCCAAACCAGCGATGTTGTAGGTGGCCTCCTTGATGGCCGCGGTGCCGCGGACATCGGTGAATTCCACCGCTTCGTTATCCTGACCGGTGAGCCAGTCGTTGGCGGTGCGAAGCGCCGCCTCCATCACACCGCCGGTGGCGCCGAAGATCACGGCCGCGCCGGTGTCTTCGCCCAGGGGCGCGTCAAATTCCTCGTCCGGCAGGTCGGTGAACTTGATACCCGCCCGCTGGATCATCCGGCCCAGCTCCCGGGTGGTGATGGCGATGTCGATATCCGCCACGCCAGCGGCATCCTCGTCGTCACGGCCAATTTCAAACTTCTTGGCTGTACAGGGCATGACGGAAACATTGACAATATCCTTGGGATCGATGCCCATTTTCTCGGCATAGTAGGTTTTGATCACCGCGCCGGTCATCTGTTGGGGAGATTTGCAGGAAGAGAGATGATCCAGCTGATCCGGGTAGTAATACTCGGCAAACTTGACCCAGCCGGGGGAGCAGGAAGTGATCATGGGCAGCACGCCGCCGTTCTTCACCCGATCCACAAATTCATTGGCTTCCTCCACAATGGTAAGGTCGGCGCCGAAGTTGGTGTCGAACACCTTTTCAAAGCCCAGGCGGCGCAGAGCAGCCACCATCTTGCCTTCTACATTGGTGCCGATGGGCATACCGAAGCATTCGCCCAGGGTAGCGCGGATAGAGGGAGCGGTGCTGACAATCACATGCTTGCTCTTATCCGCCAGCGCCTCCCAGATCTTATCGGTGTCGTCCTTCTCCGTCAGGGCGCCGGTGGGACAGACAACGATGCACTGGCCGCAGGAGACGCAGGGCACGTCGTTGAGGGGCTTTTCGAACGCGCAGGCTATATGGGTATCCACGCCGCGGTCGTTGGGGCCGATGACCGACACATATTGCTGACGGCAGGCGGCCACGCAGCGGCGGCAGAGAACACATTTGTTGTTGTCCCGCACCAAATGAGCGGCGGAGGTATCCGGCTCATAATGAGGCCGGAAGCCGTCGTAGCGGCCGGAATCCTCCACGCCGTAATCCCGGCAGAGTCTCTGCAGTTCGCAGTCGCCGGAACGGACGCAGGAGAGGCACTTCTTTTCATGAGTGGAGAGGAGCAGCTCCAGGGTGGTGCGGCGGGCTTTCTGTACCTTGGCGGTGTTGGTCTGGATTTCCATTCCTTCCGCCACGGGATAAACGCAGGCGGTCACAAGGCCCCGGGCGCCGGTTGCCTCCACCACGCAGATGCGGCAGGCGCCGATTTCGTTAATATCCTTGAGATAACAGAGGGTAGGGATCTCCACACCGGCATAGCGGGCGGCTTCCAGAATGGTGGAGCCTTTCGGCACGCTGACGGCGATCCCGTTGATCTTTACGTTAACCATTTCCATTTAACAGCACCATCCTTCCTTATCGTTTGACGATTGCGCCAAAGCGGCATTTTTCCATGCAGGCGCCGCACTTGATACAGGCGCTGACATCAATGGAATGGGGCTGCTTGACAACGCCGGAAATCGCGCCGACCGGGCAAACCCGGGCGCAGGCGGTGCAGCCTTTGCACTTGTCCGCGACGATTTCGTAATGCAGCAGGGATTTGCAGACGCCGGCGGGGCACTTTTTGTCCACCACATGGGCCACATATTCGTCCCGGAAGAACTTGAGGGTGGAAAGCACCGGGTTGGGGGCCGTCTGACCCAAACCGCACAAAGAATTTTCCTTGATATAATAGCACAGGGCTTCCAGATCGTCGATATCCTCCAGGGTCCCGTTGCCGCTGGTGATCTTCTCCAGCTTCTCCAGCAGGCGCTTGGTGCCCACCCGGCAGGGGGTGCACTTGCCGCAGGATTCATCTACGGTAAACTCCAGGAAGAACTTGGCGATATCCACCATACAGGTGTCCTCGTCCATGACGATCAGGCCGCCGGAGCCCATCATACAGCCCATGGCGATCAGGTTGTCATAGTCGATAGCCGTATCGATGAGGCTGGCCGGGATACAGCCGCCGGAGGGGCCGCCCGTCTGGGCCGCTTTGAACTTCTTGCCGTTTGGAATACCGCCGCCGATCTCCTCCACAATCTCCCGCAGGGTGGTGCCCATGGGGATTTCCACCAGGCCGGTGTGCTTGATTTTACCGCCCAGAGCGAACACCTTGGTGCCTTTGGATTTCTCAGTGCCCATGGAAGCGAACCATTCCGCGCCCTTGAGAATGATCTGAGGCACGTTGGCAAAGGTTTCCACGTTGTTTTCCACGGTGGGGCTGGCAAACAGGCCCTTCACCGCCGGATAGGGAGGACGGGGACGGGGCTCGCCCCGGTTGCCCTCGATGGAGGTCATCAGCGCGGTTTCCTCACCGCAGACGAAGGCACCGGCGCCCAGCCGGATTTCCATATCGAAATCAAAGCCGGAGCCGAAGATATCCTTGCCCAGCAGGCCCTCCGCCCGGGCCTGATCGATGGCGATCTGCAGCCGGCGCACGGCGATGGGGTATTCCGCCCGCACATAAACAAAGCCTTTGGTGGCGCCGATGGCATAGCCCGCGATGGCCATGGCCTCAATGATGCAGTGGGGATCTCCCTCCAGCACCGAACGATCCATAAACGCGCCGGGGTCGCCTTCGTCGGCGTTGCAGACCACGTATTTCTGTGGCGCTTTGTTGGGGGCGGTAAGAGCCCATTTGCGGCCGGTGGGGAAACCGCCGCCGCCGCGGCCCCGCAGGCCGGAATCAATGATAACCTGGATGACCTGCTCCGGGGTGTACTCGGTCAGGCACTTTGCCAGTGCCTGGTAGCCGTCGTAAGCTATGTATTCATCGATGGATTCGGGGTTGATAACGCCGCAGTTGCGCAACGCCACCCGAACCTGCTTTTTATAGAAATCCGTCTCATTAAGGGATTTGACAGTGTCGTTCTCCTTATCCACCGTCTCATCGTAAAGCAGACGGGTGACGATACGGCCTTTGAGCAGATGCTCACTGACGATTTCGGGAACGTCCTCCACCGTCACCCGGGAATAGAAGCAGCCCTCCGGATAAACGATCATGATGGGACCCAGAGCGCACAGGCCGAAGCAGCCGGTGCGCACCACTTTGACCTCTTCCGCCAGGCCCTGAGCGGCGATTTCCTTCTCCATGGCCTCGATAATTTTCTGGCTGTTGGAGGAGGTGCATCCGGTGCCGCCGCAGATCAGTACATGTGAACGATACATCGCTTATACCTCCTCGTTATTTCATCAGGCTGCCGACGGTGTATTCGGCGACCACGTTGCCGTTGACCAGGTGATCCGCCACAATGCGGGCCACCTTTTCCGGCGAAACCTTGGCATAGGTGACCTTTTCCTTACCGGGAGCGTACACCTCGACGATGGGCTCCAGCTGGCACATGCCGATACAGCCGGTCTGGGTGACGGTGACGTTGTTCAGATGGCGCTTGGCCACCTCATCCACAAAAGCGTTGAGTACCGGGCGGGCGCCGGCGGCGATGCCGCAGGTGGCCATGCCCACTACCACGCGGATGGCTTCTTCATTGTTGCCGCGCACAGTCATCTTTTCGCGGGCTTTATCGCGGATCGCCTGCAGCTCTGCTAATGTTTTCATGCTGTTAACCTCCGTTATGTATTTTCAATTGCCGTTTCCTGTTCTGTAAGAGAACCCTCGATCCATTCCATGACGTCGGGGGCGTCCAGAGGCACCCCTTCCAGCACCTGCCGCAGTTCCCGGGTATCCAGAACCGCTTCCCGACCGTCCCTTTGATGACGGTAAAAAAAATCCACCGCCGGGTTCAGCCGGATCAGGGCAGAAATGGTGCCGGTCATATCTCCAAGCGGCATCCGGTCAATATGAGACAGGGTGAAATCCGCTTGGACGCAGGTTCCCTTCCCGGGTTCGGACTGAATTTCCAGCCCGCCGCCGGCCATCTCCGCCGCCATGCGGAACAAGGGAATGCCCATCCCCACCTTGCGGGTGGTGCGGGTGGTATAAAAGGGATCGCTGACCCTGCGAACCTGCTCGCCGGTCATGCCTCGGCCATTGTCTTTGATAACAATGGTTAACTGATCGGCGGCGGTATCCTCCGTCACGGTGATCTCCACCAGCGTTGCGCCGGCGGACAGGGAGTTCTGAGCAATGTCCAGGACGTTGAGGGATAACTCCCGCATATTATTCGGCGTATTTCGCCAGGATGCCGTCCACGTCGTCCACCGTCAGCCGGCCGTACACGTCCTCGTTAACCGTCAGGACGGGGGCCAGACCACAGGCGCCGATGCAGCGGCAGGCGGTGAGGGAAAAACGGCCGTCATCGGTGCATTCATCGGCGCCGATGCCCAGCTTCTCGCTCAGCCGGTTGAAAATATCGCCGGAGCCCTTGACATAGCAGGCGGTGCCCAGGCAGACAGAGATGTTGTACAAGCCCTTGGGAGACAGAGCGAATTGGGCGTAGAAGGTGGCCACGCCATAAACCTTTTCCAGCGGCACATTCATGCCGTCGGCGATCATCTCCTGAACCTCGAAAGGCAGGTAGCCGTAGATTTCCTGCGCCTCCTGCATCACAGCCATCAGCTTGCTGGGATCCTGACGATTGGCGGCGATGACGGCCTGCAGTTTTTTCTCCTGCTCCGGAGTACCCTTAAACGGGAGACTGCTGATCTTTTTTTGCATGTTTGCCATTTCCTCCTTGCGGATTTTTTATAGCCTTAAGGGTGACGACTGACGGCCCGTTTGTTAAAAAATAAACACGGACAACTACAGTATACGCTAAAGTATTAGTATAACAGAACCTCTTTAAAAATGCTATAGTGATAGTGGATAATATTTTTTTGTCGCTTTCGGTCGAATCGTGCGGGATATCAGGCGGCGTTTTGAGGATATCCGGCTTTTTCCAGGTTCAGAATATGTTCTTCATAAGTGACGGCGTAGTAGATCTCTCCCGTTACTTTATCCGAGACGAAATACATATAGTCTGTTTCGGTGGGATTGGCGGCGGCGTCCAGCGCGCTAGCGCCGGGGTTGCAGATAGGGCCTGCCGGCAGGGCGGCGCATTTATACGTATTGTAATAGGCGCTGTAGCGATTCTTGTCTCCGGTGATGTTGGGCTTGATATAATCTTCCACATAATTGATGGTGGGATCGGCTTCCAGCTTCCAGCCCTTTTTCAGCCGGTTGTGAAATACCCCGGAGATCAGCTTTCGGTCCGCTGCGCCGGGAGCTTCCTTTTCAATAATGGAGGCCAGGATCACCAGATCATGAGTGCTCATGCCGGAATAGCTGTACCGCCCCTCTATATTGGCCTGGGAGCCCCGCAGCAGCACCCCGATGGCGTCCTGCGGCTTCATGCCCTTGTAAAAATTATAGGTGTTGGGATACAGATAGCCCTCCAGTTTGAAGCAGCGGTGGGAATTATCCGGCATCGAGCCGATGAGGCTGTAATAGGAAAAATCATAGGTTTGGGCCATTTTCAGAAAATCCGCTTTGGAGCAGACACCCTTTTCCTCCAGCCGGGCGGCAATTTGAGGCAGAGTGAAACCCTCGGGAATGGTGACGTTGACCGTGGCCGCGGTAGGCGGCGCAGTGGGCTCGGGCGGCTGGGTAGTCGCCGGAGGACGGGTGGTTTGGGGAGGGGCAGAGGATTCCGGCGTTGAAGAGGGGGATTCCGTCCGGCTGGTTTCGGATTCGGAGGGAAGAGAGCCGGGATCATTCACTGGAAGGGTGGGGCCTGTGGACGAGGAAGCAACGGAAGTCGTTACTGGCAGTGAACTGTCGGTATCTTGGGAGGAGCAGGCCGACAGAAGAAGCAGACATGCAGCAGAAGAAATAAGAGCAAGGGATTTTTTGGACATTTTGAAATCCTCCTGAAGGCGGGATCAGCCTTCATATTAATAGACGACGGCGGATGAATCCATTATAATAGATATCATTCTGCCGCTCGTCAACCGATAGCGGCGACTCCCTTTTATTATATAGCGGTCTGCCGCTGTTTGCAATGTTGAAAATTTCCTTCTTTCCATGAGAAAAAACCAACCTTTTTCCGACAATGGTGTCTATACAAGTGAAAGCTTTCAAAACCGGAAAGGACAGGCCGTTTGTGATGAACAGAGAAGCTGCCGAGCAGGTTATCGCCGCTTACCAAAAATCTTTATACGGATTCGCCCTTAAGCGCTGCGCCGGTCTCCAGGATGCGGAGGATCTGGCCCAGGAAATCTGTCTGAGGCTGTATCGGACGCTGCTGCTGCGGGAGGATATCGAGGACGTGGAACGCTTCATTTGGACCGTGGCCCACAACGCCCAGGTCAACTATTATCGGGGCAGGCAACGGGCAGGCATCGGCATCGGTCTGGAGGAGATGGAGGAACCGGCCGCGGAAGAGGATCTGCAGGAACGGGTGTCCCGCCGGGAGACGGAGGATCGGCTGCGCAGCGAAATTGCCCGGCTGTCGGCGGTGCAGCGGCGAGTGGTGACGATGTACTATTTTGAAAACAAAAAACTGGAGGAGATCGCCGGGACGCTGGCGATTCCTTTGGGCACGGTGAAGTGGCATTTATTCGAGGCCAAAAAGGATTTGAAGAAAGGAATGACAGCGATGAGAAACGCAAGCGAGCTGAAATTCAATCCCATCCGCTTTTCTTTGTGCGGGATCAGCGGTTCGCCGGGAACCAAGGGAGACCTTTCCAACTTTTTCCGCAGCACGCTGGTCCAGAATATCGCCTACTGCACCTGGAGAAGGGGAAAAACGGTCAATGAAATCGCCGACGCCTTGGGAGTATCCCCAGTGTATGTGGAATCGGAGGCGGAGGCTTTGGAGGAGTTCGGCCTCCTGATGAAAAAAGAGGGCCGGTATTGGGCGAATATTCTGCTGGATGAGCCCACTGCGGAATGGAATGCCTATCAAAGCGAGATTTACTCCCAAGCTGCGGCGCTGGTGGCCGGAGATCTGGCGGAGGAGCTGCTGCACAGCGGAATACTGGACAGCGAAGGCGTGATCTGCCCGGATGGCGACCGGAATTTCGCCTTGTGGGCGCTGATTCCCTATTTAGCCGCCACAGGCGGAGAGGCGCTGCGAGAGGAGACGGTTTCCTTTGAGGAGGCGGCTACCCTCCGGCCAGATGGCGGCTGCAACATCGTTTACGCTTCAGTGCAGGCGTCGGATGTGACGCCGCCGCTGTATTTTGAGGATATGCAGAATTGGTGCGGTCCCTGCTGGAACAGTCGGGAGGGGCTGATGCTTTGGCAGATCGACAATGCGTGGACTGCCAAACGGGTGGACGAGCGATATCCATGGAACGCTGCCAGGGATATGGAATTGCTGGCCCGGTTCCTGCACGGCGGCAGCCTCTCCCCGGCGGAATACGCCTGTCTGGCGGAAGGAGGATATGTCAAACCGGGGATGGCCGATACGGATTGGCGGAAGGCGCTGCGGATCGTCCGAATCTGCGACGATGCGTCAAAAAAAGCGCTGCTGGAGACGGGAGACCGGGTGAAGGGGCGGCACTGGCCGGAACTGAAAAAGCTGCGGGAGGAGTATCAGAGAAAGGCGCTAGCGGATACGCCGCACCACCTGCGCAAAGCGCTGATTTTCAGCCTGCAGCATATGTTCTTTTCCGACGGCTGGTTTTTGCTTCACTGCCTCAAATGGCTGATCGACAACGGTATTCTGCAGCCGCCGGCAGAGGAGCAGAAAGAGTCTTTGATTACTTTGCTGCTGCCCGCATAGGAACGGCCCCGGGATCTCACGATTCCGGGGCCGCGGTCTTGTTTACTCTCTTTTTTCCGGGGGCAGTACAGACACGGTAAGCTCCTCGCCCTGCACATCCACCGCAAGGGTGGAGCCGGGGAGCAGGTCTTGCGCCAGGATGGTTTTACCGATGAGGGTTTCCACATGCCGCTGGACAAAGCGCCGCAGCGGACGGGCGCCATAAACCGGATCGTAGGCGTTGTCCACGATGGTCGCTTTGGCAGCATCGGAGACGACACACCGCAGCTGCTTGTCCTCCAGCCGCCGGTTCAGATCCTTCACCAGCAGATCCAGAATCCGCACCACGTCGTTTTTGGTGAGAGGCTTGTAGAAAACGATTTCATCCAGCCGGTTGAGAAATTCGGGGCGGAAGGAGTGTTTAAGCAGTTCTTCCACCTCTTCCCGGGCAGCGTCGGTGATTTCGCCTTTTTCGTCGATGCCGTCCAGCAGATACTGGGAACCCAGGTTGGAGGTGAGGATGATGATGGTGTTTTTAAAATCCACCGTCCGGCCTTGGGAATCGGTGATCCGGCCGTCGTCCAGCACCTGCAGCAGCACGTTGAACACGTCCGGATGGGCTTTTTCCACCTCGTCAAAAAGCACCACCGAATAGGGCTTGCGGCGCACGGCTTCGGTCAGCTGGCCGCCTTCCTCGTAGCCCACATATCCGGGAGGCGCGCCGATAAGCCGGGAGACGGAGTATTTCTCCATGTATTCGGTCATATCGATGCGCACCATGTTGTGCTCATCGTCAAAGAGGCTTTCCGCCAGCGCTTTCGCCAATTCCGTCTTGCCCACGCCGGTGGGACCCAGGAAGAGGAAGGAACCGATGGGCCGGTTGGGGTCCTGAATCCCCGCTCGGGAGCGGATGATGGCCTCGGTGACCTTGGTGACCGCCTCGTCCTGGCCGATGACCCGCCGGTGCAGGATGCCGTCCAGATGCAGCAGCTTGTCCCGTTCGCCCTCCATCAGCTTGGCGGTGGGGATGCCGGTCCAGCGCTCGATGATCCGGGCGATTTCCTCCTCGGTCACCTTGTCCCGCAGCAGGCTGTTTTTGCGGGTTTCCTCGGTCAGCTTTTCTTCCGCGGCCAGCTGTTTCTGCAGTTCCGGCAGCTTGCCGTATTTCAGTTCTGCTGCCTTGTTGAGATCATAATCCTGCTCCGCCTTTTCGATCTGGGCGTTCAGATCCTCGATATTTTTGCGTAGGGTCTGCACCTTGCCGATGGCCGCCTTTTCATTGTCCCACTTGGCTTTCATGGCGCCGAACTGCTCCCGCATCTCCGCCAGTTCCTTCTGTATTTCCTTCAGGTGCTCCTGAGAAATGGCGTCCTTTTCCTTTTTCAGCGCGGCTTCTTCGATTTCATGCTGGATGATTTTGCGCTGGATCACGTCCAGTTCGGTAGGCATGGAATCAATTTCGGTGCGAATCATGGCGCAGGCCTCGTCGATGAGATCGATGGCCTTGTCCGGGAGAAAACGGTCGGAGATATAGCGGTCCGATAGGGTGGCTGCGGCGATGATGGCCTGGTCCTGAATCTTCACCCCGTGGTAAACCTCGTACCGCTCCTTCAATCCACGCAGGATGGCGATGGTGTCCTCCACCGTGGGTTCGTTTACCATCACCGGCTGGAAACGCCGTTCCAGAGCGGGATCCTTTTCGATGTACTGCCGGTATTCGTTGAGGGTGGTTGCGCCGATGCAGTGGAGTTCGCCCCGGGCCAGCATGGGCTTGAGCAGGTTGCCCGCATCCATGGCGCCCTCGGTTTTGCCCGCCCCCACAATGGTATGCAGTTCGTCGATGAAGAGGAGTATTCGGCCTTCGCTTTTCTTGATTTCCTCCAGTACGGCTTTCAGCCGTTCCTCAAATTCACCCCGGTACTTGGCGCCCGCCACCAGGGAGCCCATATCCAGAGAGAAAATGGTTTTATCCTGCAGGCTGTGGGGTACGTCTCCCCGGACAATCCGCTGGGCGAGGCCTTCCGCTATAGCGGTTTTGCCCACGCCGGGTTCGCCGATGAGCACCGGGTTGTTTTTTGTTTTCCGGGACAGAATCCGGATAACATTGCGGATCTCGTCGTCACGGCCGATCACCGGGTCCAGCTGCTTGCTCCGGGCCCGTTCCACCAGATCGGTGCCGTATTTCTTCAGAGCGTCATAGGTGGATTCGGGGCTGTCGCTGGTGACGCGGGTGCTTCCCCGCACCGACATCAGCACCTTCAGCACGCCGTCCTTGGTGATGGAATAAGCGCTGAGCAGCTTTTTCACCGCATCGTTGGGATGGGCGATGAGGGCAAGGAAGATGTGCTCTACCGAGACATACTCATCCTTCATGTTGTCGGCGGTTTTCTCCGCCTGATTCAGCACTTGATCAACCTCGTTGGAAATATAGATTTTCCCGGCTTCCCGTCCGGGACCGGTCACATGAGGCAACGCCTCCACGGCGCGGCGGGCGTCCGCCTCCAGTCGTTCCGCCGGTACGCCCATTTTCAGCAGCAGCTGGGGGATCAGCCCCTGATCCTGCGTCAGCAGGGCATAGAAGAGGTGTTCCTCTTCCAGCTGCATATTCTGATGCTCGATGGTGATATCCTGAGCCGCTTGGATGGCTTCCAGGGATTTTTGGGTGAATTTTTGGGCGTTCATAAGCTACACCTGCTTTCTTTCAAAACGGAAGCGGGCAACTTTTCATTCTGCCCCAATCCGATAACTTTACTATACCCAGGAATTGCAGACAGGAAATTACGAGTATATGAATAATTTATGAACATTAGCACTCTTAACAGTTGAGTGCTAATGCTTCTTTGCATCAAAAGAAGGGGCTCTCCGAAAAATCATCGAAGAGTCCCTTCTTTTGAATATGCATGGTCCAACCGTTATGATGTGATTTGCAGCATACGTATGTTGTTTTTTACCTCTTCAAGGGTGTTTTCAAAACCATTGGTTTCCATCTGCATCGCCAGACATTGGTATTTGAGTAAGCTCAAAGCGCTGTCCATCACACAGGAATCCCTGGAGATATACAAAAAAATCGGGATGAGGAATTCCAAGCCTTTTTTCTGTAGGGATTCTATCAGCCGCAGATGATCCGTGGGGGATAATCTTTCCTGCCTATCCGCGTCCAAAAGCAGTTCCGCGTCTTCGGGACACGATGTGATCCAGGAGGCGACTTCTACGGCTGCCGCGATTCTATCGTTTTTATCCATTTTCATCACCTTTCTCAAAAGAATGTAAAATTAAGCCGGGGGAGGATTGGTTATCCTCACGGCATTGAAGCGAGATGGGATTCGGATCAGGAGACGGATATTTTACAGTAGCTGTCAAACAATATTCTAGCCGGCAGCTGAGTGGCATGCTGCATTGAAAATATCTTTTCAGTATCGGTTCGCCGCTGTATGTTGTTAGCTATTCGTATTGATTAATTTTATAATAAATAGAACGATTAGTCAACTACATTCCTGTATAATTTTAGATAATGAATTGTGGAATGAGATGGTAATATGATCGATCAAATTGATTGTGAGACATATGATTTTGGATTGCGAATCAAGGCGCTGCGTCAGAAACTGAATTGGACCCAGGAGGAACTGGGGCGGAGAATCGGCGTGAAAAAAGAAACGATTTCCAACTACGAAAACAATATCAAATCTCCCAGCCTGGAGCGGCTGAAGAGGCTGGCGAAAGCCCTGCATATTTCCGTTGACTATCTTCTCGGCATAGACAAAGTTCCCACCATAAAGCTTTATGATATGACCCCGGAGGAAGAAAGTATCCTTTATGAATTTATAAAAACCTTTATTGACAGAAAAAGTTCGTAAAGTCTGCTGTTTGCGAAGCCTAAAGAGGCGGCCATCCTTGTAAGGACGGCCGCCTCTTTAAAAAATCCCTATTGAATTATCGCTTAATCCGCCAATGGCGGTTGGGGGAAAAGAGCCCCAGCTGATGGTTTTCCTTGCCCTGCACCTGTTCCAGCAGCAGACGGCTGGCAATTTCCGCGTGAAGGATTCCGTTATCGCCACAGCAGAAAGCGTAGGCCACATGGCTGGCAGCTTCCTTATTCTTCTTCTGAGGCAGACGGCCGATCACCGGCAGGCCGTCCGGCGTGCGTCCGTCACGGGCGGCATAAACATATTCCGGCGTCAATCCCCGAATGGCGGGAAACATTTCCCTCAGGATGCATTCCAGCATCTCGATCCGCTTTTCCGCGGCGGCGGACAGGTCGATGGCGCCGGCCACACGGCCTTTTTCATCCAGCAAAGCGCTGTCCAGCCCGCCGATGATGATGCGGTTATCCGCCGTGACGCTGAGATAGAGGCGGGGATCGCCCTCACGATGAATCACGCAGGGGCCCCGCCATCCGGCAAATTCCTCCACCGGTTCGGTAGCGACCATATAGGTGGTGCGGGTCTGCTCCAGACCGCCGCAGTGCCGGCCGGTTTCCAGTCCCGCGGCCACGATGGCGTAATCCGCCTTTACCCGGCGGCCGGTGGAGCAGTCCAGCTCCATGAGCGAATACTCGCCTTCGGCAGTTTCCGGGCGCATGGCGGTGACGGCGGAGTTTTCATATATCCGGGCGCCCCGCTGCTTGGCGAGGGCTGTAACGGCGTGAACCAGACGGTAGGGATCCACCTGACCGGCCGCGCCTTTGGTGTAAACCCCGGCGGCCATGGGGAAGGTGAACTGGGAACTGGCGGTGATAGGGCTGAGAAGCTCCGCTACAAAACCGTTGTGCAGCTGCAGAGAGTATTCCTGCCGGATGCGGCCCTCCAGCTGTTCGTTCTCCGTGTACCGCAGGCAGTCCATCCGGCGGAATCCGCAGTCGCCGCCGGGAATTTCCTGACCGGCGAATTCGCTGCAGAGCTTTTCAATATTGCCAATGGCTTCTTCCATCAGGGTAATGGCGTCCAACGCCCGATCAGCACCGATTTTATCCACCAGGCAAGCAAAACTGTCCTCGCCCGTGAGGGAGAGGATACCGGAGGATACGGCAGTGCCGCCGTGTCCTACAGGGGCGGCGCTGAGCATGACCGTATCCATGCCCGCCTGAGCAAAGCGCAGGGCACACAGAGCGGCGGCAATGCCGCCGCCCACCACGGCCACATCACAGGTGATATCCGTATCCAGCCAGGGATATTGGGCGGGAGCGGTATGCATATTGGTCCACAAGGGCGCGTTGACGACCTTTTTAATCATAATCAATTCCAATCCTTTCTGTCCGAGTTGCGACGGTTGCCTTTATTTTATGTGATTACCCCCGGATTATGCGTGCCGGATCATACAAAAACGCCGCGGACGGATGGTCCGCGGCGTTTTTGTAGGTCAATCGTTGTGTTCGATGATTTCCTGCCGGTCACGGAAGAACAGGGAGATGCACCAAATACCCGCCAGCGCGACAATCGTGTAGATGACGCGGCTTACAGCGGCTCCCTGGCCGCCAAAGGCCCAGGCTACTATGTCGAACTGGAAAAGGCCGATACTGCCCCAGTTGATAGCTCCGATGACAACAAGAATCAAGGCAATTCTGTCCAGCATGCGTTTCACTCCTTGCTGAATAAATAATACATCCAATCCATGCAGACTATTCGCTCTGCGTGGATAGTATGGCTGATTTACCGCCGGATATGCAGCGAGGAGTGAAAATTCAGAATTTATTTTATTGAAAGATGAAAGCGGCCGGCCTATGGAAATTTTTTCATGAATCCTGTAAAATGACAGCAGCCGCAGGTTTCACTGGAAAGGAAGAATGGGCGTATGCTGAAAGATAAAAAAGTGGTCATATTCGATATGGACGGCACTCTGATCGATTCCGTCGGTGTTTGGAATCAGGTGGATCAAAAGCTGCTGGAGGTTCTGGGCGAGACGGGAAGGGCGGAGGAAGATGTTCAAGCTCAGCGGGATACGGTTTTACGGCAATACAGCAAAGCGGCGAATCCCTATCTGGAATACGCCGCCTATCTGGGAAGAAAAACCGGCTCGGCTCTGCCGCCGGAAGAAATCGTCAGCCGGCGCTATGGGATTGCAGCCGACTATCTGGCAGATCACGTAGACTATAAACCGGGTGCTGAAAAGCTGCTGCAGCTGTTGCGTTCTATGGGATTTACATTGGTGATTGCCAGCACCACGAAAAAAACCAACATGGACATTTATCGGACGAAGAACAAAAATATCCTTGCTAAAGCGCCTTTGGATCAATTTTTTTCCGCCATTTATACCAGGGAAGATGCAAAAGAGATTAAGCCAAGTCCGGAAATATATCGGCGGGTAATGCTGGAACTGAAGGTGAAGGCCGAAGATTGCCTGATTTTTGAGGATTCCCTGATCGGTATGGAAGCCGCCAACCGCGCCGGGATTCAGGTCGTGGCGATGTATGACCGCTATTCCGACCGCGACCGGCAGGAGATCAATCAACGGGCCGATGCCTATTTCAACAATTTCGCTGATGTACTGGAAGCAATCCGAAAAGAAGAACTGTGATGTCAACCGGACGGAGGGAAAATCAGGGCCGCAGCAGAGCGTACATACAGTAATCTTCCAGGGCGCCGTTTTTATAAACCCCTTTTTTCATGATTCCTTCCAGGGTGAAGCCTGCCTTTTCCAGTACCCGTCGGGAACCGGTGTTGCGGGCGAAGGGCTCAGCGTAGATGCGGGCAATATCCCAGCGGGAGAAAACCTCGGCGCAGAGCTGTTTCACAGCGGCGGTCATGACCCCTCTGCCCCAGTAATCCTCCGCCAGCCAGTAACCCAGTTCCGCGCTTTTGCGGTAAACGTCGCCGCCCAGAAATAGGCCGATGCTGCCTGCCGCTTCGCCGTTTACCGCAATGGCGCGGCAGAGCTGCCGATTTTCATCAGCGGCAATGCAGCTGTTGATGTAGTCCGCCGCATCCTGCAGCGTATAGGGACAGGGGAAGACATCCCGCAGATTCCGGGCGATTTTTTCATTATCAGCGCAGCGGGCCACGGAGATCGCGTCCTCAGGCCGCCACTCTCTCAGCAGAAAATCCATATTGAGGTTCCTCTCTGTAGATTCCCGGCCGCAGCCGGGACATTTTTTCTCATGGATACAGCCTATGGCGCCGCAATATGTGCATGACCAGCGTCTGGCTTCTCGGATTAAAAAAGCATCTATACCGCAGCTGCGGATAAAGGTGAGATTATCGGTGAGTTGTATGCCGTATGCTTTCTGATATCGGGTGTTCAGCCGCTTCAGCGGGGGACAGGATATAAGGCGCAGTCGACGCAGAAGCCGCCGGAAGCCAGATGGGAACAGGTTCGGATTCCGCAATTCCGGCAGTGTGCGGGAAGGGAGCCGCACTCTGTCCGGCAGCCGCCGCAGGAATTTTTGGAGCGCTGGTAGGAGGAACAGAGACGGCAGTTCATGCCGCAGGGCGCAATAAGAGCGGCGGTTATCTCCTGTGCCATAGTCCATCTCCCTTCCCGTGTGTTTTTCAGTATACATGATGGGAGCGGGAGATGCAACAAAAAGCCCCCGTATTCGGGGGCTTCGGTCTACTGCTTCCTACCCGTTCTGGGCGGCGTTTTTCTGGGCTTTGATCACCTTGAGCCGGGAGAAATCCTCCCGCTCCTTCTCTTCCAGGGAGTCGGTGATGTATTTGACCGTGGAGGTCAGCCGGGGCAAAATGATATTCTTCAAGGCGTTGGCTCGCTTCTGCGTCTTGTTCACAGCGGTGGCAAGACGATAGACGCTGTTTTCCACTTCCGCCAGTTCCGCGGTGAGTTTTTTCACCTGATCAAATTTGATATACGCTTCGTCCACCAGGGCGCTGGTATCCATGAAGCCGTAGGACAGTTCCACTGGCTCCGCATCCAGAGATACCAATGGAATTTCCACCCCCATGACGCTGCGGGAAGAAAGAGATAAACCGTTTTCCACCGGTACCGATTGGGCGATATCCTCGCAGATGCCGTGGGCCACATTGGCCCGCTGCAGGGCCTGATACGCCTCGGCGTAACAGGTGTCGATCTTGGACTGGATATCCGCGGCCCGGTCGATGAGCAGCATCATTTCCCGTACGATGATGTTTCGCTTGCGGTCCAGCAGCTCGAAGCCCACCTTAGCCAGATCCAGCGATTTTTTGGTATTGATGAGATTGCCCTTGGTTGGAAAAACCTGTTCGGCCAAGATGTGTCACCGCCTTCCAGTAAGGTTACAGACTTAATCCGCCTTGATCTCTTCCACCGAATGGGGAAGCTCTTCGGGGTGGTAGAACTGATCCAAAATTTTATCGTCCACCCGGTCCAGTTCCTCCCGGGGCAGGGAGGAGAGCAGCTTCCAGCCCAGATCCAGGGTTTGATCAATGGTCCGATTGTCGCTCTGGCTTTGGTTGATATACAGATGATCGAAAAGGCGGCCGAATTCCAGCAGCTTCTTATCGTTGGGGGAGAGCTCCTCCTCGCCGATGACCGACGCTAGGGAACGGGCGTCCTGCACCCTGGCATAACAGGCGAACAGCTGATTGGAAACCGCTGCATGATCCGCCCGGGTGAAACCCTCGCCGATACCGTCCTTCATCAGACGGGAGAGGGAGGGAAGGACGGAAACCGGCGGATAGATGCCGCTATTGTCCAGGGAGCGGTCCAGCACGATCTGTCCCTCGGTGATATAGCCGGTGAGGTCGGGTACCGGGTGGGTGATGTCGTCGTTGGGCATGGTGAGAATGGGAATCTGGGTAACGGAGCCGCGGCTGCCTTTGATCATGCCGGCCCGCTCATACAGGGAGGCAAGGTCGGAATACAGATAGCCGGGATAGCCTTTTCGGCCGGGGATTTCTCCTTTGGAGGAAGAAAACTCCCGGCAGGCCTCCGCATAGGAAGTCATATCCGTCATCACCACCAGGATATGCATATTCAGGTCGAAAGCCAGGTATTCCGCCGCCGTCAGGGCACAGCGGGGAGTGAGGATGCGTTCGATAATGGGATCATTGGAGAGATTGAGGAACATGGCCACCCGCCCCAGTACGCCGCTTTCCTCAAAGCTGCGCCGGAAGAAATCGGCTACGTCGTTGGTAACCCCCATGGCGGCGAAGACAATGGCAAATTCCGTTCCATCGTCGTCGGCTATTTTTGCCTGGCGGACGATCTGAGCGGCCAGCTCGTTATGCTTCATGCCTGATCCGGAAAAAATCGGCAGCTTCTGGCCGCGAATCAGGGTCATCATGCAGTCGATGGAAGAGATGCCGGTGGCGATGTAGTTCCGGGGATAAACCCGGGATACCGGATTGATGGCCGTGCCATTGATATCCCGCTGGGTGACGGGAAAGATGTCGCCCAGCCCGTCCACCGGGCGGCCGGCGCCGTCGAAGATGCGGCCCAGCAGTTCGGGAGACAGGGGCATTTCCATGGGATGTCCCTGCAGTCGGGTTCGGGTGTTGTCCAGGGCGATACCGTGGGTGCCTTCAAACACTTGAATAATCGCCCGTTCACCCTCCATCTGGACGATGCGGCCGGTGCGTTCCGCGCCGCCCTCCAACCGGATGGTGACCATCTCTTCAAAGCTGGCGTTTTGAATTCCGTCAATGGCAATCAGCGAGCCGTTGATCTCTTTAACGCCCACATATTCTATAATCATACGCACCATGTCCTTTCAGCAGGGAATAATACCCGGCAGGCTTGGAATAAGGGAGGCCGGGTATCATTGGGCGAGGGTGTGCAGCGCTTCATCGATTTCCTCATAATACGCGTCCAACTGTTCCAGATGATCGTTGGGCACGTCGTATTTGATCCTGCTCACCTTATCGAAGAGCTGGAGAGCCAGAATACGGGAAAGAGGAACGGCGGCAGCCACCAGGGCCTGGGCCCGTTTGTGAAGATAAAGGATCACCCGCATCATCTTCAGCTGCTTTTCCAGAGGCACAAAGGTATCGTCCTGGTGATAAGCGTTTTGTTGCAGGAAGCCCACCCGGATGATCCGGGCGGTTTCGATGACCAGCTTCTGGTCGTCGGGCAGCACGTCGGCGCCGATCAGCTTGACGATCTCCATCAGCTTGCTCTCCTCCTGGAGAATCTGCGCCAGATGGTTGCGGCAGTCCATAAAGTCGTCGCCCACGTTTTTATTGTACCAGGCCGCCAGATCGCCCAGATATTCGCTGTAGCTGGAGGTCCAGTTGATGGCGGGGTAATGCCGGGCGTAGGCCAGGCTTTTGTCCAGCGCCCAGAAGCAGCGGGTAAACCGCTTGGTGTTCTGGGTTACTGGCTCGGAAAAGTCGCTGCCCTGGGGGGATACGGCGCCGATGATGGTGACACTGCCCCGGCTGCCGCTGTAGGTTTCCGCCATGCCGGCCCGTTCGTAGAATTCGGACAGCCGGGAAGGGAGATAAGCCGGAAAGCCTTCCTCGGCGGGCATTTCCTCCAGCCGTCCGGAGATCTCCCGCAGCGCCTCGGCCCAGCGGGAGGTGGAGTCGGCCATGATGGCCACATGGTAGCCCATATCCCGGTAATATTCCGCCAGGGTAATACCAGTGTAGATGGAGGCTTCACGGGCGGCCACCGGCATATTGGAAGTGTTGGCGATCAGCACCGTGCGGTCGGTCATAGGCCGGCCGGATTTGGGATCAATCAGGCTGGAGAACTCCTCCAGCACCTGAGACATTTCATTGCCCCGTTCGCCGCAGCCCACATAAACAATGATATCGGCGTCGCACCATTTAGCCAGCTGATGCTGGGTCATGGTTTTGCCGGTGCCGAATCCGCCGGGGATGGCGGCCGTTCCGCCCTTGGCAACGGGGAAAAGGGTGTCGATTACCCGTTGGCCGGTGATTAAGGGCGTATCCGCATACAGCCGTTTAAGCACTGGCCGGGGTGTACGGATGGGCCACTGCTGACACAGGGAGAGTTCGTGGGTTTTGCCCGCGTCATCCCGCAGCACCACCACCGTATCCTGCACCTTGTACAGGCCGTCGGGCTTGACTTCCGTCACCACGCCGCCAATGCCCTGGGGCACCATGCAGCGGTGGGTGATGATGTGGGTTTCCGGGCAGGTGGCGTAGATTTCGCCGGGCAGCAGCCGGTCTCCGACCTTGGCGGTAATGGTAACCTGCCATTCCCGTTCCTCGTCCAGAGAGGAAACGGAAACGCCGCGGCTGATAAAGTCGCCGGATTTTTCCTCGATGGCTTTCAGCGGACGCTCAATGCCGTCGAATATGTTGTCCAGAATGCCGGGGCCCAGCAGGGCGCACAGAGGGCCGCCGGTGGCATATACCGGTTCGCCGCTGCGCAGACCGGTGGTGTTCTCATACACCTGAATGGTGGTGGCCTTATCGTTGATGCCGATGACCTCGCCCACCAGCTTTTCTTCGCCCACCAGCACCATTTCCATCATAGACAGACCGGTGTTGCCCAGGACGGTGACCACCGGGCCGTTAATACCGTATATGCCGTTATTCATCCGTTTTCACGCCTTTCGGGAAAGATATCAGATAAAGAAGATGGGGACGTCGGAATCATTCCACCGTCAGGCCGGAATGCTTGGTAAACCATTCTCGCTGAAGCTCCAGCCGGGTATCCAGCGTATCGTCGGTGATGATGCCGGCGGCGGCGTTTTCTCCCCGCAGGCCGCCCAGCTGGATATCGTCAGCAGTCCGGATGCTGCTGCCTTTGGGGCAGACGGCCTCCAGTCCGGCGATTTTGTCGGCGTCGGCGGGACTCACGGAATAGACGGTTCCCTCTGCTGGTAGAATCGCGGCCATTTCCGTCAGGGAGCTACACAGCTTTTCCTGATAAGCGGCGGTTTTGGCGTAATCGGCCAGCTTCTGCCGGGCGTCGGAGAAGATGGCGTCGGTCATCTCCTTGCGGCGGGCCAGCAATTTCTGCCGG
Source organism: uncultured Oscillospiraceae bacterium (assembly GCA_902492455.1). Lineage (GTDB taxonomy): Bacteria > Bacillota > Clostridia > Oscillospirales > Acutalibacteraceae > CAKTXU01. The sequence continues at coordinate 12,198 of CABULH010000013.1, read as the reverse complement.
GCTGCCATCTCCCGCAGAGACATTTCCCGGCTCATATTGCTGCGCAGTTCGGTTTGTTCCTTTTGGATCAGGCGGTAGGCGTCCACCAGGACCTCCTTTTCCGCCTGCTTCAGGCGTTCGGCCTTGAAGTCCTCCACCTCCTGGTGAATCTTCTGCCGCTGTTCCTCGGCGTACTCGGTGATCGCCTGAACAAATTTGCTGATTTTCTCATCGCTGTTCGCCATATCATGAACCACGCCTTTCCGGGTTAAATCTTGATACCGATGGCCTCCCGGACGTACCGGGTGATGGAATCCTTGGCACGGCCGTTGCCGTGCCGGTCGGGAATTTCCACAATCAACGGACGGGAACGGTTCAGCTTCAATTCGTCCACCAGCGGGCCGCACATGGTTACCAGATGCTCGGTCATCAGGATGACGGCGATGTCCTCCTGGTTCATGGCGTCCGACAGGGCCTTGTTGACCTCGTCCGGTTCATGAACCACAACGCCCTCGATGCCGGCCAGCCGCATGCCCACCTGGGTATCGACGTTGTCGCTGATCACATAAAAGCGCATCCGCGTCATCCCCTTTCCCGCAGAATTCTTTTTCGGCCGGGCCGAAATCAGACAAACAGAATCAGGAAGGCCACCAGCAGGCCATAGAGGCCGAAGCCTTCGCCCAGGGCCACGAAAACGATGGACTTACCGAAGTTCTTGGGATCCTCGGCGGTGGCGCCGATAGCGGCGGAGGAACCGGCGGCCACGGCGATACCGCCGCCGATGCCGGCCAGACCCACTGCCAGGGCGGCGCCGATGTACTTGAAGCCGTCAGTGGCGGAAGCGCCGGTGTCCACCGTATCGGAGGCGGCGGGGACACCGTCCGCTTCACCGGCGGCGGAAGCCGCCACGGGCAGCACCAGGCTCAGGGCCACGATAACGATCAGGCTGAGAAAATGGACAGCCAGGGCTTTTTTTACCTTGACGCCCTTTTTCACCATGATAACGGAAGCGATCACGGATACAATCAACAGGGCGATAGGGGTCAAAAAAATAATGGGATTCATAACATTACCTCCTAGTATTCTGTCTTGTTATGGCAAACACCGTCGCAGGACGGTCCGAATGCGGAAAGAATCAGGAATTTTTCTCCGGATGCAGGGTCAGGGGCTGGAAGGGCTTGCCGTCGCCGTTGTAATACCGGCTGAACATTTCGTAGAATTCCAGACGCATGATCTGGATTACCACCAGCACGCATTCCATGCCCATCACCAGGGCGTTGCCCACGATCACCGCCACGGTGTAGCCCACCGTCTGGAACATGCCGCCGATGGCGAACACGGCCATCATCATCCCGGCGTGGACCAGCACGAAGGCCGCCACCCGCAGGAAGGACATGGTGTTGGAGAGATAGGACAGCAGCTGTTCAAACAGCTCGAAGAAATTCTGGATAATGAATTCGCTGATCTTCTCCGGCTTCCAGTCCGGATCCCGGGCCATCAGCTTGCCGAGAGGTTCCCGCAGGAACATCAGGAGCAGGGGCAAGACCAGAAGAAGCAGAATATACGCGATATTCATCACCGGGAGTTTTAGCAGCATCTGACAGACCAGGCCGATGATGATGGAAAGGTAAAACACCAGTCCGGCGACGCCGTTGGGACCGAACAATCCGTTTTCGTAGTCCTTCTGCCGCAGACAGGAATAGATATTCAGCGCCATGGAAATGGCAATGATCACCACGCCGATGGCTACGGAGGAGGCCAGAATCATAATGGTGGTGCTGGACTGCATCACCTCAATGGGCTTTTCCTCCAGCCCGAACAGCGCGTGATACAGCGGATCCAGCACATGCTCGAAGCCAAAGACCGAACCGAAAACGCAGCCGAAAACAGCGGAGGAGAAGCCGCAGGGAATCAGCACCCGGCCGACGGCCATGCGTTTGAATTTCCACAGCAGCCAGCCGATCAGGGCGACCAGCAGCCCCTGGCCTACGTCGGCGAACATGATGCCGAACAGGATGATATAGGTCACGGCTACAAAGGGGGTGGGATCCACCTCGCTGTAACGGGGCAGGCCGTACATATCCACAAAAAATTCAAAGGGCCGGAAGAGGCGGAAGTTATGCAGGGTCACCGGCGGGACGTGATGGCTGTCCTGATCCGGGCGTTCGAAGGAATATTCGATGCCGTCGATCCGGTCCAGGGAGGTGCGGAAGCTCTTTTCCGCCTGCTTGGGAATCCAGCCGGTAAGAATAAATTTATCATTGTAGCGGGCGGCATATTTCCGGATGCCGAAATAGTAGTTCTTCTGCCGCAGCTGGGAGTAGACCTGCATACAGACGGGCGCTTCCTTTTCCCAAAGGGCGGCCATCTCCTTTTGTACATTCTCCAGCCCGGTCTGCGCCTCCCGGCGTTCTTCCTCCAGATGGGCGACAATCTCCTCCGGCGTACCGTGGGCGTTGGGAACCCGCATCCGTTCAAAATACAGGCTGGAAAAAATCCGATCCACATCCGCGGCGAAATCCAGCGGAGAGAAGTAGACGCCCCAATAGTATTCGTTATCGCTGGCGCCCGGAAAGAAAAGAACATAGGGGTTGTCGTTATAGGCCCGGAGCTTTTCAAAGCTTTCTTTGGGCAGTCGGCCGAACCGCACCTTGATGGTTTTGCAGTTCATGATACTGTCCAAATCGATATCCAGCCCTTTGAGATGCTGGAACTGCTCGATGTCCCGGTCCAGGGATTCGACCCGGGTGGCATATTCGCTGCGCTGACGCGCCAGTTCGCTCACCTGGCCGGTAAAGCGGTTCACATAATCGATCAGCTCCCCGTCCGGCATCCCGGCGGGAAGATCGGTCTCACGCAGCACGCCGTCCAGACGGGAAACGGCGGTTTCCAGCCGGTTCAAGGGATCGCTGTAAGGGTTTTCTTCCTTAACAGGCGTAAAACCGGAGGTATCGGAGAAAAAGGTCATGGCGTCGTCCGGCTGGAACACGCCGCTGTCTCCGCAGGTCTGTACCACCCGGTCGAGACTGTTCATATGGCCGATGACGCTCACCAGTTTCATTTTTGCAACAGCCACAGGGGATCACCTCCTCAATGTTCGACGAGCACAAGCATAGGTTTGATTTCCTCGGGGGTCAGGCCGTAGCGGACTCCCTCAATGATATTGGTGATATCATCCACCTCCACCTCGGTGATGATCACATAGGAGATCATCACCACCATGGCGTAAGAGGAAAAATGAATATAATGACGGGCGTTGAAGTAGGGGGCGCGGTGATAGAGATCGTGGACAAAGGGACGCTGATCCTCCGGGATCTGGCGTCCCGCGGTGGTGCCGTAGTAGATGCGCAGCACCTCTTCGGCGCTGTCCGCCTCCAGCATCCCGTCTATCAGGCGGCGGGGAATGCTCCGGCCCCAGGGAAGCAGATTGGCACGAATGGTGTCCGGCGAGGCGTGAAAGTAAGTCTTCATCCTAATAATCCGGCTCACGTTCTGCGCCTCCACCTGAGAACCGCAGAGACTGATGAGCTGCTTATGCAGTTCTCCTTTTGTTTCGTCGATAATAGCGTAAAGGGTTTCCACCAAACGATTATATAAAGCGTTTTCTATCTCTGTAAGTCGGATGCGGCCGCTTTCATCCGGGCGGTACAGCTCTAAAATTTTATGATAAGGGGTGCCGGACAGGGCTTCCAGCAGTTCCTCATAATTCTTGGACCGGCTCATCTTCAGATAGTCCAGCTTGGAATGGCCGGTAAAAAACAGCGGCATGGATAAATAGAACTCGTTGGTTCTTCCCACGCTCATCAGCCGCAGGCACTGCTCAATCTGGGTAATCTCCCCCTGCTGAATCAGATAATCGGACAGGTGGGTGCCCACCGTGAGATCATACCGGCTCAGAGAGGCGTAATCAAGGAATAGCTTCCGCTTCAGCAGCGCTTCCAGATGGCGGCGGTGGATGGTGGTTTCGTTGATATCCTGCAGCACCGCGGCGTATGCGGTGTTCTGCTTGAGATAAGCGGCGATTTCCCCCACGCTGTGACAGGCAAGCAGATCGGCATAATTCTGTTTCTTGAGGCAGCTGCCGTACATGGCGCGGGTCTTGGCGAGAATCACGTTGGAAGAATATCCGGACACAGCGGTTCACCCGCCTTTCTTCGATAGAGATAATACGCAGCCTGGGCCGGTCAATTGGAGTCGGAAAGAACGTTGCGCACAATAGCTTCGGTCAGTTCGGTTCGCCGGGAAGCGAAAACCTCCTCCAGCTTTTGCTGCTGCTGGGCATATCGGGCCTCCATCTTGTGCCAGGCCTGTTCCGCCGCGGCGCGTTCCGTTTCACTGTTGACCTGGATGCGCCGGCGCGCTTTCTCCAGATATTCCTCCCGCAGCTTTTTGGCGTTTTCCGCAATTTCCTTTTCCGAATCCAGCTTTTCTCTCTGCGCGGCTTCGGTGATCTCCCGCGCTTTTTTATCCATGTCGATGATGCGTTTGATCATGGCTTCCATACGGTCTACCTGCCTTTCCGGTTGCGGTACTAGCATTCCCCATAAAACGCAAGGAATCCGCGCCGTCCGTGTAAGAGCGGGCGCGGAATCTATAAATAGAGGTTAGACTACAGTATATACCTTCGCAACAAGGATTTCAACGTTAAAATAGTGGAATGTTGGCAAAAAAACAGGGTAGCTTTTGTCAGTTTTTCAGACTCTGCATGGGCGCGGGTATCCGGCCGCCCCGGCCGATGAAGCGGGCGGGAGAGGCGTTGTTGAGCGGCATGACGGGTCCGCCCCCCAGCAGCCCGCCGAAGGACAGCTCCTCGCCCACCTGCTTGCCGATGGCGGGGATCACCCGCACGGCGGTGGTCTTGGAATTCACCATGCCGATGGCGGCTTCATCCGCAATAATTGCGGAGATGACCTCGGCAGGGGTATCGCCGGGGATGTTGATCATATCCAGGCCGACGGAACAGACGGCGGTCATAGCCTCCAGCTTTTCGATCCGCAGGCAGCCGGAGCGGGCGGCGTCGATCATGCCTGCGTCTTCGGTCACCGGAATAAAAGCGCCGGAGAGTCCCCCCACATGGGAGGAAGCCATTACGCCGCCCTTTTTTACCGCGTCGTTGAGCAGGGCCAGCGCCGCCGTGGTGCCGTGGGCGCCGCAGCATTCCAGGCCCATTTCCTCCAAAATATGGGCGACGGAGTCTCCCACCGCTGGGGTAGGAGCCAGGGACAGATCCACGATGCCGAAGGGCACGTTCAGCCGGCGGGAGGTTTCTTTAGCCACCAGCTGGCCCATACGGGTGATTTTAAAGGCGGTCTTTTTGATGATGTCCGCCACCTGGGTGAGATCGCAGTTCCCGGCTTTCGCCAGGGCGGCCCGCACCACGCCGGGGCCGGAGACGCCCACGTTGATGACGCAGTCGGGTTCCCCTGCTCCGTGGAAGGCGCCGGCCATAAAGGGGTTATCTTCCGGAGCGTTGCAGAACACCACCAGCTTGGCGGGACCGATGCAGTCCCGGTCGGCGGTGCGTTCCGCCGCTTCCCGGACGATACGGCCCATCAGGGCCACGGCGTCCATGTTGATGCCCGCCTTGGTGGAACCGATGTTCACCGAGGAACAGACGTGGTCGGTCACCGCCAGCGCTTCCGGGATGCTGTCGATCAGTTCCCGGCAGCCGGCGGAGAAGCCCTTCTGCACCAGGGCGGAATACCCGCCGATGAAGTTGACGCCGCAGGTTCGGGCCGCTTTTTCCAGAGTGAGGGCCAGCTTGACGGGTTCCTTGCGCTCACAGGCGGCGGCGATCATGGCGATGGGTGTGACGGAGATGCGCTTGTTGATGATGGGAATACCGTATTCCTTCTCAATCTGCTCTCCGGTTTTTACCAGGTCCTGAGCCTGGCGGGTGATTTTGTCATATACCCGGGTGCAGACCCGGTCCAGGTCGCTGTCGCAGCAATCCAGCAGGGAGATGCCCATGGTGATGGTGCGGATATCCAGGTTTTCCTCCTGAATCATGGTGATGGTTTCCAGTATATCGTGAGCGTTCAGCATACAGGCTCTGCCTTTCCGGCCGGGCGGAAAGCCGGCCAATGAGATGAGAGGCATGCGCCGGATCAGATCCGGTGCATGGCGTTGAAGATATCCTCATGAACCGCGTGAATGGTCAGGCCCATCCTTTCGCCGTCCGCCGTCAGCTGATCGGCGAAGTCGGTAAAGGGGATATCGCTGCCGGAAATATCCACCATCATGATCATGGCGAACATATCCTGCAGGATGGACTGGGTAACCTCCAGGACATTGATTTGGTGTTCGGCACAGCGTGTGGAGACCTTTGCCAAAATCCCCACCATGTCCTTGCCGATAACGGTGATAACTGCGCGCATGGGACATCCTCCGTTCTGTAATCCCGCCTCGACGGGCCGGCCGGCGGCCGGTTTTCCCTTATTCTAACACAATCCGCGCGAAATGGAAAGCTGTCCGATGGAGAAAAACGTCAGCTTTCACGTTGCGCACAAAAACCGGCCGCCGAAGCGGCCGGTGATGGAGATATTGCTGGAAAGAGGATTATCCAAAATACAATTCAACAATACTGCCGTTCAGAGCATATTGACTCAGGGGCGGAAGAAAGGAACCGCTTCGAAGAGCGGCACCGTCGCGGATAGCGGCGGCATTCCAGTCGAGAAATTCACTCAGCACAGACTCCAGAAGGTAACCGCCGGTATACCGGATAGCATACCATCCCGTTCCCCCGTCCTGAATCTGTTTTGCCACGGCGGCAGCGAACTGATCCGCATCCAGACTGTCGGCGGTGTATCCCAGACGAAGAAAATAATTATCCGCCGTTGCGGTGCAGGGAGGCAGCGGATAACTGTCACTGTCGATGAGGTGATCCTGTTCCATCTCGCGGGCGGTGATATTGAAATAACCGTAGGAGACGTAAAAGGGATCTCCCATGCCCAACGGGTCGTCCCAGGTAATGTCGGTATGATAATAAGCGCCGTTGATCCGTACCACATTCCAGGCGTGTCCGCCCCCGTCCGCCCATCCCTGGGCCATCAGAGCTTGGATTCCCGCCTGGGATAGCAGATACTGAAACGCTTTGGCATAGCCGTCGCATACGGCCAAACGGTTCATCAGGACGCCGTACAGATCGTGGGTATGGGGCGCAGACAAGGAGCTATCGTAAGATGCCCATCGAATCAGACGGTCATGGATGATCAGCTCCCGCTGGAATTCGTCCATGCCGTCGTGAAGACCTTCCAGCATATAGGCGGCACTGGCCGCTATCCCGGCTTCCGCTCCTTTGGCCTCCGCCAAGGACATGGTGTAGCGGGGCACTATTTTGGTGACCCGGTTGGAAAGGGTATAGTAAGTATATTGGGAATCCACCCAGCAATACAGGGGATGATCATCCTGGACATAGCGAAAGACGGTCTCCGTCTCCTCCGGCGTCAGCTTCAGATCCGCCAGAGAGATCTCTTCTTGCAGGGCGGCGCAGCCGGCGGTGATCCGCTGATAGGCATCCAGCAACCGCCGGTTTCCCGCCTTCTCCAGCGTCTGCCGGCCGTAGTATTCTTCCGGCTGCAAGGGGGTGAGGCCCACCACCGAAGGCTCCGGTTCTTCCTCGGCGGGAAGCGTTGGATCAGGAACCGCCGGCGGATCGGTGACAATGGGAGGAAGTTCGGGTTCAGAGGCCGGATTTTCGGGGAAAGACGGAAGGGTGGGAAGCGCAGGTAAGGTGGGAACGATGAACGCCTCCGACTGGCTGCCGGCTGGATTTTCGGATGAGGAGGAAACATCCCCGTCCGCTGTATTCCCGGGAAGCGTCTGAGAGTGAGAGGTTTTCGGCAGAGAACCGCCGTTTCCGCGGACATCCGGCGTCCGCACCCGGCAGCCGGACAGCAGCAGCATCGCCGCCAGCAGCAATCCTCCTAAACGTTTGCAGGTCATAAAAAGAACCCCTTTCCACCTATAGCGAACGAAATGCAAGCAACACGCGAGAGGGCTGATCAGATTTCTGCGATTTCATGGTATCCGGTGCCTCTTGTTCAACCCCCTGTGTTGGCAAACCTCGCTAAAAACATGATACAGGAAAAGGGAAACCTTGTCACGCAAAACTTTTTGAAAATCTTGTAAAGAATGGCGCCGGAGTGCTATGATGGCAATAAAAGAAGAAAACATTCAGAATGGAGAAAGGATGTGATGCGATGATCTGGGCGGATTTTCATATGCACACGTCCGCGTCGGAGGATTCCGATGCGCCGATAGCTGCTATGTTCGACGCGGCGGTGGCGAAAGGCTTCCAGGTGGTGGCGGTGACCGATCACGTGGAGATGACGGGCTACCACACCCTGGGATATGATAGGGCCGCTGTGGAGTCCTGGAGGATGATGGAAGAGGCGCTTCCCGCCTATCAGGACCGGCTGCGGGTGGCCCGGGGGGTGGAACTGGGGCAGCCGCTGTATGATCTGCCGCAGGCCGAGGCGTTGCTGGCCGCCTATCCCTATGATTTTGTGTTGGGTTCTCAGCACAAGCTGGGGGACGACGTGGATTATTATTTTTATGACTACACCAACGTGGACGTGGGAGAAGCCATGGACCGGTATTTCGACGCCACATTGAAGCTGGTGGAGTGGGGCCGCTTTCATTCCCTGGCCCATCTCACCTATCCCTTCCGCTATATTCCGCCGGAAAAGCAGCCGGCGGATTACAGCCGCTGGCAGGAGAGGATCGACGCGGTGTTCCGAGCCATGGCGCAGCGGGATATCGCTCTGGAGATCAACGTTTCCGGGCTGCGCAATCCCCGGCTCAACAGCGCCCATCCCGATCTGCCCCTGGTGCGGCGCTTCCGGGAGCTGGGCGGGGAAAAGATCACGGTGGGGGCGGACGCCCACAGGCCGGAGGACGTAGGCGCCCACATCCGGGACGGGCTGCATATTGCTGAGGAAGCGGGTTTTCGGTATACGGCGGTCTATTTTGGCGGGAAAGCGGAAATGTGCCCCATCGAGTTGTAACGCCGCCGAAATTCTGTTATACTGGATTTTCAAAAGCCGGACGATGAATCCGGCGCGATTTTAAGGAGGAAGAGACATGGATAAGCTGCTCAAACTGTTGGACACCGATGCGCGTTTGACCAACGCCCAGCTGGCGGTTATGCTGGACAAAACAGAGGCGGAGGTGGCCGCACAGATCGCCGCATGGGAGCGGGAGGGCGTTATCCGTGCTTATAAAGCCCTGATCGACTGGGACAAAACCGACCGGGAGTATGTCACGGCCATCATCGAGCTGCGGGTCACCCCTAAGCGGGACCTGGGCTTTGAGGCCATCGCGGAAACCGTCATGCGCTTCGAAGAGGTGGAGAGCGTCTATCTGATGAGCGGCGGCTACGATCTGTCGGTGGTGGTGAACGGCCGCACCTTCCAGGAGGTGGCCATGTTTGTGGCCAAGCGCCTCTCCACCCTGGATTCGGTGATTTCCACCGCCACCCATTTCGTGCTGCGCCGTTACAAAGAAAAAGGCGTGATGTTCCTGGATGCGGAAAAGGACGAAAGGGGCGTCATGTGATCCCATGAATTATGAATCCTTGATGAACCGGACGCTTCAGAATCTGAAGCCCTCCGGTATCCGGAAATTTTTCGACATCGCGTCGGAGATGGAAGAGGTTATCTCCCTCTCGGTGGGCGAGCCGGATTTTTCCACTCCCTGGCATATCCGCCAGGAGGGGATCCTGACCCTGGAAACCCGCAAGACCGTTTACGGTCCCAACGCCGGCCTGCTGAAGCTGCGGGAGTCCATCGGCCGCTATGTGGAACGCCATGTGGGGGCCAGCTATGACGCGGCCAAGGAGATCCTGGTGACGGTGGGCGGCAGCGAGGCCATCGATCTGGCTATCCGCGCCCTGGCTGAGCCGGGGGACGAGGTGCTGATTCCTCAGCCCAGTTTTGTCTGCTACGAGCCGCTGACCTGTATGGCTGGGGCTAAGCCGGTGCCGGTGGTAACCAAGGCGGAGGATGCTTTCCGCCTGACGCCGGAGGCTCTGCGGGCGGCCATCACCCCCAAGACCAAGCTGCTGATCCTGCCCTATCCCAACAATCCCACCGGCGGCGTGATGCGCCGGGAGCACCTGGAGGCCATTGCCGCCGTGCTGCGGGACACCGATATCATGGTGCTGTCGGACGAGATTTACGGAGAGTTAACCTACGGCGGTAAGCGGCATGTCAGCATCGTGTCCCTGCCGGGAATGCAGGAGCGGACCATTTTGGTGAACGGCTTCTCCAAAGCCTTTGCCATGACCGGCTGGCGGCTTGGCTATGCTTGCGGCCCCGCGCCGGTGATGCAGAATATCATCAAGCTTCATCAGTTTGCCATTATGTGCGCTCCCATTACCGCACAGTACGCGGGAATCGAGGCCATGGACAACGGCGGTGAGGATGTGGAGCGGATGCGGTCGGAATACGATCTGCGCCGCCGGTTTATTGTGGACAGGCTCAATGCCATGGGACTGACCTGCTTTGAGCCGGAGGGAGCGTTCTATGTGTTTCCCTCCATCGCCGTCACCGGCATGACTTCGGAGGAATTCTGCGAAAAGCTGCTGCGGGAGAAGCATGTGGCCGTGGTGCCCGGCACCGCTTTTGGGGATTGCGGAGAAGGGTTTGTCCGCATTTCTTATTGCTACTCCATCAAACATATCACCGAAGCCATGGGACGAATGGAGGCCTTCCTGACGGAACACGGCTGCCGAAAGGACGGACAATAGGTGGAAGTGACGGTAAAAGCCCCGGCCAAGATCAATCTGACTCTGGATGTCACCGGGCGCCGGGAAGATGGCTATCATCTCATCGAGTCGGTGATGCAGGCCATTGATCTGTGCGATGTTGTCACTGTATATAAAACCGGACATCCGGACATCCGGCTGGAAATCGATGATGAGCGGGTGCCGGACGATGAACGCAACACCGCCTGGCGGGCGGCGGCGGCTTTCTGCGAAGCGGCAGGTCTGTCCACGGCGGGGATTGGCATCCGCATCCGCAAGCGGATTCCCATGCAGGCGGGACTGGCGGGAGGGAGCGCCGACGCCGCCGGGGTGCTGGTCGCTTTAAATCTGCTTACCGACGCGCGGCTGGATCAGGATGCTCTTTGCGATGCGGGAGCCAAGGTGGGGGCGGACGTCCCCTTTTGTCTGCTGGGCGGCGCAGGGTTGTGCACCGGCACCGGAACCATTGTGACGCCGCTGCCCTCTATGCCTGATTGCCATCTGGTGGTGGCCAAACCCCTCTGCGGCGTGTCCACCGCGGAAGCCTACTGGCGGATCGACGAGACAACGCTGCGCCGTCGGCCTCACACCTCTGTGGTCACCGATGCGGTGTGCGCGGGGGATTTGGAGACCATCGGCCGGGAACTGTGCAATGTGTTTGAAGAGGCGATTTCCCTGCCGGAAACGGCGGCTATCCGCCAGATCATGCGGGAACACCGGACTTTGGGCTGTTTGATGAGCGGCAGCGGCTCCGCCGTTTACGGCTTGTTCGGCAACCGGGAGGACGCTCGGCTGTGTGCGGATGCTCTCCGCAGGGAAATCGACGAGGTCTGTCTTTGCCGCCCCTGTGCCCATGGGCCAGCGGAAGTTTAGCAAAAGGGAGGCAGCGTGCGGAATGGCGGAGAATAAAACCAATGCCATGCGGATACTGGATAAGGCAAAAATTCCCTATACCGTTCACACCTATGAGGCGGGCGAAGCAGTGGACGGCGTTACGGTGGCCGGTAAGATCGGCCGCCCGCCGGAGCAGGTATTCAAAACCCTGGTAACCAAAGGGCGAGATGGCTATTTTGTTTTCGTGCTGCCGGCTGCGGCGGAATTGGATTTGAAAAAGGCCGCCCGGGCGGCGGGGCAGAAAGCGGTGGAGATGATCCCGGTGAAGGATCTGCTGAAAATCACCGGCTATATCCGGGGCGGCTGCAGTCCGGTGGGGATGAAAAAGGCGTTCCCAACTGTTATCGCCTCAGAGGCGGAGGCGCTGGACACCATCATTGTCAGCGCGGGCAGAATCGGCTGGCAGATGGAGCTGGCACCCGAAAGCCTGCGGAATCTTATCGGCGCTTCTTTCGGAGACATCACCTATTAAACTTATTGAATCTTAGAAATTAAAGTGAAGGCACGGGATTATCCCGGTCCGCAGCCTGTCGAAAAAGGTCCAGCTGAAAGGCTGGGCTTTTTTGCGAGGAAATGGT
>CABULH010000012.1 GCA_902492455.1 uncultured Oscillospiraceae bacterium | reverse complement strand
TCTCCTTTCCATCTGAAACAGAGAACAGCTCTCTCAATTTCGGGAGGGCATCCATCACAACAGGTACATCATCGGGCATTTCGCCCTCGTCAAAATGCAGGACGCGGGAGCAGGTTCGGCAGACAAACTCAAAATCATGGGTAACGATGAAAATAACCTTTCCCATATCAGACAATCGCCGGATCAGCCCTGCCACCTGTGCCATACTGTCAAAATCCAGGCCGCTGGTCGGTTCATCAAATACCAGAAGATTTTTCCCGCAGATCATACTGACTGCCACAGCTACCCGCTGTTTTTGACCGCCTGACAGGGTGTTCGGGTGTCGTTCCCGGTAAGCAGCAATCCCCAATTCTTCCAGTGTTTCCGTCACTAATTTCTGATCGGGATTGCGAATACCAAAGGAGCATTCTGCCTCAACACTGTCAGCAAATAATTCGTAGTTCACATCCTGCATGACCATGTAAGACTTCTTCAGCCTTGCCTTTCGGTCCATCGGTTTGCCATCCCACAAGAATTGTCCATCGCAATCCTTATGCAGCCCGCACAAGGCGCGGGAAAAGGTCGTTTTGCCTGCTCCGTTATGGCCAACTACGCCGATAACTTCTCCCTTCGCGGCGGAGAGGGCGATATGATGTAAAATCGTCCGCTTTTTGTAGCGGAGTGTTACATCTTGAAGTTCAAGTATGGGTGCTGAAACAGGCAGGCACTTCTGTGGAGGAAGTACCTCTGTCAAATCTACTGCCCGCAGCCCCATGTGTTCACGCTCGGCTTCTGGCAGCTTGCGAAATTCCTCCGGCGTATAAATTTTTCTGATTTGCCCTTTTTCCAGATAAACAATGCGGTCTGCAAGTTCCATCAGGTAGTACAGACGGTGTTCCGCAATTAAAATCGTTTTGCCCTGACTTTTTATCAGCCGCAGGTGTTCCTTTAATTCCTGAATGGAAGTCATGTCCAGGTTAGAAGATGGCTCGTCCAGCAGATAAATTTTCGGGTTCATAGCGTAGACAGAAGCAAAAGCGATTTTCTGCTTTTCGCCGCCGGACAATTCAAAAATGTTCCTGCTCCGCAGCTTCTGGATATGAAGATCCTCTGTTGTCTGTTTTACCCTCTCAGCCAATTCCTGGGGAGGGCGGGCCTCATTCTCAATACCGAAGGCGATCTCGCTGTCGGTGTCCACATTGAAAAATTGTGTCCGTGGATTTTGAAAAACCGAACCAACCTTTGCGGCAATTTGGTACATGGGAAGATTACTGATTTCCTGACCGTCTACCAGCACACGGCCATGAAGTTCCCCCTGATAAAACTGCGGGATCAATCCATTGACCAGGCGTGTAATCGTTGTTTTGCCACACCCGCTGCGCCCACAGAACAGGACACATTCTCCATCTGCAATTTTCAGATTGATGTCATGCAGGCCATCATGCTCCTGCCCATCATAAGAAAAGGATACATTTTCAAGTTCAATCAACCGATGACACCTCCCCGCACACACAATTCAAAAATCAGAAAAGCAACGGCAACCGCCATAATCATCCAATCTGCAATTCCGCACTTTATCTGAACAAGGCAGGTGCGCGGATTAGGATTTTCTATTCCACGGGTGACAGAGGCGATGGAAAGTTCATCTGCCGCTTTCGAGGCCGTCATCATCAACGGCACATAGATACACTCTACCGTCATTCCCGGATGGGACAGAAAGCCCCCCAAAGAAGGGGAAACATCTCTCATCCGCATAGCGTCCTTGATATATCGCCAATCCTCCTGGATGGTCGGAATATAACGCAGCATGACCGCCAACGGGATCACTAATTTCTTCGGCGCATGGACTCGGTTCATCGCGGACAGAAACTCATTCACCTTTGTTGTTGACAGTACAATTCCTGCCAACATCCCGCAGGCATAGACTTTATGAAACAGACCTAAAAAGGCGATAAACATAGTCCGCAGTGTTCCTGTCATTTCAGCCATGATCCAGACCGTCAGAACGCAGATTACAGCATAGAAGCACACTGCCTTGATGACATATTTCCATTTTCCGAAGAATGTTCCCAATATTGCAATCAGCACAACAAGCGCAAACTGGTATGCGAGAGAAGGGGCGAACATGGACGCTAAAACACAGATCAGGATAAGAAAGAGCTTGGCCCGTGGGTCAAGCCAAAGCCCTTTCTTCCGGCGCTCACCGCTCATGCCGTGATACCCGCCTTTTCAAACTGCTTTTTCAGCATTTTGCAGCCTACAAAGGCACTGATTGCCGATGTAATGATAGCGGCTGCAAACATGGCAATCAGGATGCCTGTGTTGGCGGTTGCCTGCATGGTGTCAATGTAGCTCTGTTCGGTTCCGTTACCCAGCATGGTCTGCGCCCATCCATTGGGGTCAGCAAAGAAAACGATGTACGACCCAGTGCCGCCCAGGGAGAACAGGATATATGCAAGACTGTTGAGCTTCTTGCTCTTATACTGTCCCGCACCGGCAATAAAATCGGCGACTACCGCCATAATCAGATAGCCCAGCGCAAAGGCCCAGTGCATACCCGTAACGAACCAGATGATACAAATGACAACGCCCATAATGGAAAGGCTCCACCTCTTTTGAACCTTTGCGATCATCAGCAGAAAAACCGGCCCCGCAAGCAGACCGCTCCCGGCCGGCATAAAGAATGTAAGCACCGGATTGGGGGCAAAAAACATACCGCCTACTAAAACGAAAACGAATACCAGCGCCGTGAAGATACCTGTTGTTACCAGGTCTTTTACCGTAAGACCTTTTTTCATAGAATTACTCATCTTGATTCTCCTACCTTTCGTTGCCTTGACTTGACAAGTGTTTTGTGATATTATTCGGTTAGGTTTGGCTAACCATCACTTAATACAATACGCTTGTAGCGAACGACATGCAATAGGTTCCGACGATGTTCGTCCGTTCCTTTCAAAAGTTCGTCCAATCGTTGCAAAAAGGAGGTGGTCTATTTTCATGTCTGAAATTATTGACCAGTTTTACACACCTCTGCTGACTGAACACGGTTTCGTTCGTGACCCAGACAATCAGCAGTATGGATCATTAGGTGTCTGTTGGAAACTTTCTCCTGAAGTCGGTGAAGGTACTTACTGGACTTACGGACAGAAAGATCTTTATGATATTAAGATACACAACTTTTCATTCCATGAGGATTTCATGCTGGAATTTTCTTTGCCGGAATGTTTGAGTATCACGCGCTATGACTCAATTTCAGGTGAAGAGCTGTCTCCATACCGCAGACTATCTGCTGGTTGTATCAAAACCTTTATTGGGGGTTATGCGCCCTATAAAGCATTGATCCACAAGAATATTCCGATCCGTTCGATTGGGATTGAAATCACGCCAGCTTATTATGAGGATTATCTGAAAAAGCTGTATCCAGAAGCACAGATCAATCCTGTGGATGCCTTTCGGAAGATCGACCAGACTTCCGATTTCCCAGAAATGTCTCGGCTACTCACAGAGATCAAAGACTATCGCGGGGAAGGAATTGCTGCAAAACTTTTTTACGAAGGCAAAGTAGCAGAAGCCATTTCAATGGTCGTTGAATACCAAAAGAAACACCCCGATAAACCGGCTCACAAACTCTCACAGCAGGATATAGAGAGCATTCAGACGGTTGCCTCTTATTTGAGCGATCATTATGCCTCGGATATTCCACTGGAACGATTGACGCAGATCGCTTGTATGGGAACCACAAAGCTGAAAACCTGTTTCAAGAAATACTACGATTGCACGATCACCGAGTACATCCAGCAGCGGCGAATGAGCCAGGCAGAGTATCTGCTGGCATATACAGAGCTGACGGTAGGACAAGTTGCTCAGACAGTAGGATATTCTACTTCAAGCCGGTTTGCGGAACTGTTCCGTAAAAGTACGGGATTATTGCCGTTAGAATACAGAAAAACAGCACAGCGTAAGTAAACTGAGCGCCAGGGACTATTCTCTGGCGCTCATATTATTTCGCTGTTGCTTTTCGGATCCTCGGATCAATTCAGCATCTGTCCTCAGTCTCGGTTGCACCTCATCTTTAACCTGGAATCAAAAAAAAGCGGGCACCATCTGCGGATAAGCAAATGACGCCCATATATAATATCAAGCAAAGTCACCACCGGGTGCAAACATCCTCTTTCAAGGACGGGGTGAAGACAGGCTTTCCAGTCTACTCCAAAAGGAGTCCATCATCTGCGTGTCTTCTAAAAATAGCGTTGTTGTTGGTGTTTGCTCCGATATCCAACATATTCATCCCGTTAAGTCTGCCAGATTGATAACTGTCTTATGCTTTTTCCGAGCGTACTCAGTAAACTGTGCTGCGCCTCCAAAGGAATGTTCTACATATGCAATCACATAGTCAGACTGCTGAACCATCCATTGATTCCGTTTTGAAATGGCAAAACGCGGTGGCGTATACTCCAGTCCTTCGGGATAGATTGTTTCGGTATAACTTAGCTGATTGTACTTTTGTTTCTTTTCCGGCAGGTACGCCAGTACAATCGAATATGAGATCTGCGGATTCCGAGATTTCAATTTTCGTAGGACCTCAGCAACCAAATCGTCAAATTGACCGTTATTTCCTACATAAAAAACATTGACACCATATTCTGTTATCAGATTCTCAATTTGGCACATGAGGAGCTCTTTGATATCCTTGTTAATAATCTGATGTCCGAAGAAAGTGCAGCTTGACATTCTCTATCTATATTTTGTCACAGTGCCGAAAGGAGGTTCTCCGGCCGGATTTTCTAATATACCCCTTTTGTTTCATTCCAACACGCCTATCTTGATAACTATTGGTATCAACATTTTCTCCCAGTATATCATAAAATATAAAAAGTTGCAACCAATAGTACTCAAAAACACAGATTTTTTACGGGGTCAAGGAAATGGAACAAAAGCTGCGCCGAGATCTTAATATGGGAATGAACCTGAGGCGATTACGAATAGAGCATGGTTATTCGCAGGAATCGCTTTGCGTAGAGTTGCAGCGGCGCGGTATAGATATCGGAAGAAGTGCTTATCAAAAATACGAAGAGGGGCGTCTCAATGTCAAAATCAGCGTGCTGATTGCATTAAAAAGCCTCTACGAATGTTCCTATGATGACTTCTTCTCAGGTCTCACACCTGAAGAATAACAAAGTCAGTAACCGCAGGCGGTGTTCGCCTCATGTTGCTGGCTTTTTAATTTGGCCGTTTTGCTTGATAGATAGCCTCAAATGCTCTGTCTATTAAGTCATCAATAATAATGCGTTCGTAGCTTCTTTTTTCCTCCCAGTTTGAACGGACATTTGCCATAACTCTATACGGTTTTATTTTAGTCAGCTCGTTAAGTCCTATATAAATCAGCTTCAGTTCACCCCTCGTAAGAGGAAAGTCAACGAGCTGGTTATTATGTTCTATCATCCGGTTATAAGCCTCATATTCTCTGATCCTGCGCAGTGCGTTCTGATAATGCTGGCGTGCAGCATTTTTAGAGATTCCAAGTGTATTTCCGATCTGAACAAAAGTCATTTTCTGTTCCCTAAGTCTATATACTTCCTTCTGTCTATCTGTAAAAAAACGGAAAAAATCTTCCATTGCAGTGCTCCCTTTCGCCCAAATTGAGCTTTATTGGTATCAGTATTTTCCGCCATTATAGCATAAAATACTATTGTGTTGCAACCAATAATGGTCAATTTTCCGAAGAGAGGTGATGGCGTTGGAACAGAAATTAAAGCGTGACCGCAATATGGGCGCGAATTTGCGGAAAATGCGTGAAGAACATGGGCTGTCTCAAGAAAAACTTTGTGTCGAGTTACAGCGCCGTCGTTGTGATATCGGCAGATCTGCTTACCAAAAATATGAGGACGGCAGACTTAATATCCGGATCAGCGTCCTGATCGAGTTAAAAAAACTTTATAATTGCACTTATGACGATTTCTTTGAAGGGCTGGATACCCAGCCAAGTGACGCCGAATAATTCCGATGGTCCCAAAATAAGGGCTGTCGGGATTTTTTATTTTGCGGGATAGATCATTTTCGCGACAATCTGTTCCCTGTTCACAAACGGATCTTCCCAATACCTTGAATCAATGGAGTTCTGCGTATTGTCGCCGAGAAGATAGTAACAGTCTTCCGGCACAATAAGCGCATCCGTATCCCTGATTGGAATCCCGAGCGTTGTCATATAGGTAATCGCCGATAGATCAACTGTTTCACCGGGCAGAGCTGCTATGCGCTTTACTAAAAGTCGGCCACCGTGCTCAAATATTACGATATCTCCTTTTTTGATCTCTGAAAATACACGCACACCGAGTATAAAGCTATCTTGCTCCAGTGTCGGCTCCATTGAAGCCGTGGGAACATACCCAAAGAGAAAAACAAATCGCATCAACAAAAAAATAATGAGCGTGACAAGCAAAGGAACAAGCCATACCTTCAGGTGCCGCCATACTGCTTTCATCATAAAATACCTCCAAAAAGAAAAAGGGGGATACGAAAACGCTGTGGTCTTCGTATCCCGTCTGTTAGATTTCCATAAGCGCCAGGATTTCCGGCTGAGTATGCAAAAATCGTTTGGCGCGTGTCATCCACATCCGCACCTTACCGTCTGACGCATTCATCATTGCTCCAATTTCCCGGCTGCTGTATCCGTTCGATGCGTAGCGCAGCGCCTTGATACCATTTTGTACAGCCGGCGTTGCTCGCTTTGTGACAATGCAAAGTGCTGCAGAAAGCTCTCCGGATATATCCGGTTCCAGATACTCCGCTTCCGCCGCGTTTGCATCCTCCAACGATATTTCTTTGCTATATTGATAATTGACCTTGATCAGCGCATCACAAATTTCATTCCAGATCAGTCTGTACGCATATGTAGAAAAACAACCGCCTTTGTCCGTATAAGCCGCCTTGCACAGTCCAATATATCCTATCTGTATCAGATCCTCATAAGAATAGATGCCGCCCTGATTAAGTCCGTAAACCTTATCTTTTATGACTTTCCCAACCAGTTTCATATTTTCCTCTACTTTTTTCTGTTGGGCTTGGCTAAGTTTCATGACGCTGCACCTCCCTCCAGCAATTTCAGTTCCGGCTGACGCTGCGGTGCTGCGTGATTCTTTTTCTTATTCCTGTTTTCCAGAAGATTACGGGCCTCCCGAATGACTTCCTTGCAGTAATACTCGCCGAGATACCCGATATGTGCCTCCGACAGCGGCGCCGCCAGAATATCAGCCAGCCACTGATAAGCATCTTGCTTACTCATCATGCCGCTCTTATAGAGCTGATCAAAATAGTAATGAGCGGTTCTTCGCAAAGAACGCAGCTCGTGATTCGCAAGGCTGCCCACGGGAATGTTAGTACCGGTATGGACGCGGACATAGGAGTCACAGGCCGGATAATTTTTGCATACATAAAGCATTGTGTTTTTACTGTTATCACGATAAATGCCGTCTGCGCTGCGCAGAACAGCAGGACTGCCGCAGTAAGGACAGCGGACAGATGATTGATTAAATCCCTTTCTTCGTTTCTTATTCATAAATTCTGACCTCCAATATATAAAACAAAAGAGCCGGAAAGCTGCAAACAAATACAGAGCTAAAGATATGGATGTGATGTCCAAATCTTCAGCTCTGCAATATAAAAGCAGCCTTCCGGCTCAACATATTCAAATTGGCTTGCATCATTGTGGTTTGCTCAATGCGCATCCCGTAACGGTTCCATACCTCTCATGGATATGTCTGACGCTGTTAGCTATTCAGCGTACCGAAAGCCTGGACGCAAGCCCCTGCCACGGTTATATAGTAGCACAGAGAGCAGCCTTTGTCAAGTCAATTAGAAAATTTATGGTTGATTTTTAATCAAAACTTTTCAAATTGGCACATCTTGCAGATGTAAAGCCAGTCTGGAGGATCAATCTTCCTCCTCATCGTCATCCTGATACTGCGGATTTAACTGCTTACGGCGTTTGATCACATACAGTCCAATTAAAGTACCGATGGCAATCGCCATACCTCCGCCAAACAAAATCAGGTGCATGGTCGGAATGCCAGAAGCAGTGCTTTCTTCTGTCGGTGTAGTCTCTGCTAAACCTTCGGAAGCCTCATCTGTGGCAGGGGCTTGCTCCGGATCAGGAACCTGAACACTGGAATTCATACAGGTCAGGATATAACTTTTGCTGCCGCCGATTTCAAGGCGAAGTATGCCGTCTTCTCCGACGACAACATCACCAGGGTACATACCGGCGTCTGTTTTCAGTTCAAATTCTACACCTGCCCAGTCTGCGCCAAGCTGGATTTCCAGCGATGCAGGTTCTGCAACCTGCAATTCCGTACCGTCTGTTCCGCCGGTTGCAAACACTGTCTGCGGCATCATCAGAGCCAGTATGGTAACAACCATAAACAAAAGTCTCTGCCAGGATCTTTTCTTTGCTTGCATCGCTTATACCTCCATATCGTTGTGTTTCTTTTTGCGTCCATAGATTATAGTTCCGACCACGCCAAAACAGCTAAGGCCAAGTAAACCCAACCAGAGCGCTATTTGAGTGTTATCTCCGGTTTTCGGTGGCTCTTCAACCGTAACCTTATCGTTGTGAACCTTAACAGTAAGTGTCTCATCGGCAACCAGTTCTATCTCTACCGGATCGGGGAGCTTGTAACCTGCGCTGACTTCATCTTCCAGTTCAGTTACGGTATACTTGCCAATCCTGAGGTTCTCTATAAAAATCTCACCGTTGGCATCGGTCTTGAATACCTCATCGTAATTTTCACCGGTTACGCGGAATGAAAAGCCTTCCACACGACCGTCAGAGGATGTCTTCACAATCTTCAGATTGCCGACCATATGATTATTGATGAACCCAATGCCAGCTTCGTTTTCTACCTCTACCATCTCACCGTCATTTACGATGGCGAAATAATGATATCCATCATCCTTAACAAAGTTCTCCGGAGCCTGTTTTTCATAAAGGAAGTACCCACCGTATCTAAGATGCTCAAGCTCATACAGTCCAGGCTCATACTCAATCATTTCGCCTACAAGAGTGTCGATATCTGCATTAAACTCCTTGTCTCCGTCCACATCTCTGTAGATTTCAAAGACAGCACCAGAAAGTAGATTTTCCGGATAATCCTTATCCACCTTCGTGGTATGAACCATACCATAGATGTGGCGATTCTCGGCTTTGATTTCGATCACGGCACCGTCTTCAGTTACCTCAACGGGGAACAGGACATCATTGGCCACGAAGCCCTCTGCCGGTTTCAGCTCTTTTACGATCCATTTCCCGAATCGTACATCATCAAAGACAAAAATGCCATCCGCATCGGATTTGACGATAAGCACTGCAGTCTCTTCCGTAAATTCCGTGTCATCTTCTGTGAAGAGGCCAAACAGTGCGCCTTCCACGGGCTTTCCATCCTCATCCACCTTATAGCCTTTGATATCGCTTCGTATGAACTTGTTCTCAATGGTGATATGGATGGTTTCTCCCTCTGTGGTCACATTGACTTCCACCGGCTTTTCGTTGAGAACATAACCGATTGCAGGTTTCAATTCACGAACGATCCACTTGCCGAAGCGAAGATCCTCAAAGCGGAATTTACCTTCGGAATCCGTTTCACTAATAAGGACTGCCGTATCTTCCGTAAACTCAGTTTCACCGTCCTTAAACAGACCGAAAACAGCACCTGTAATGGTATTTCCGTCTTCATCCAGCTTCAGTCCTTCGATATCACCGCGAATATAGCGGTTCTCCAGCTTGATTTCTACCACATCGCCATCTTCTGCGATAGTAACCTGATACGCTTTCTCATTCAGAACAAATCCTGTTGCTGGCTCGATCTCGCGAACGACCCATGTTCCGTAAGGAACATTTTCAAACTTGAAGGTTCCATCCTTAGCGCTTTCCGTCACCATAAACGCATTTTCACGCGTATACTCAGTTTCCTCATTGCTGAAGAGTCCGAATACGGCGCCGGCGATAACCTTGCCATCTTCATCAACCTTCAGCCCAGAAACAGAGCCGTACTTCAGCTCGTTCTCAATGGCAGCACCATCATTAACTGTGATTTCAACCTCCTTGGTATCCTGAGAAGCATAACTGAAAGTAAATTCATATTTCGTGTCGTTTAGGATATAGTGTGCGTCAGTGGTGCGTTCCTGTAGATAATAACTGCCCAGAGGCAGGTCGGTACTACAGACTGCTTTACCGTTTTCATCAAAGGTAATGATCTCAATCAATCCGTCCGCCGGTATCATAGTTCCATCCGCTGCAACGATATCAGTCTGAGCATAAAGGCCAAAGCTAATATTCTTTAGTTCTTCGTTCATACCGATACCAAACAGTTCGTTCTGCTCTAAGACCTTGCTCAGATGCACTTCCACTTTCTGGCGTTCGTTGTAAAGGTTACCAGATGTTTCTGTAATTGAAATTTCCTGTCCGGAATAAACAAGCTCAACTGTTTGAATTTTTCCGTTCAGCACCATGCTGTGCGGGGCAGTGATTTCCTGAATATCATATTTACCCAAATAGAGTTCCTTACTGGTTGCGATTCCGTCAGAACCAGTTGTAATGGTATCCACCAGCTCACCCTTTTTGTAGTGCAATACCCCGTCAAGGGTATAGACATTTTCTGCCGCACGGATTTCAAAGACTGCACCAGACAGATTACTTACTTCATAAACCGGTTTGTACATATTATCGTTTGTTACGACAGATTGAAACACTTCACCGGTCTTGGTAATATGAATGACACCTTTCTGAGGCATATTGGATTTGGTCACATTTACTACTGTGATACCGCCTTCCTCCGTTGCATCCTCTGCTGTAATGTCAAAGTAGACCGGGTCGGGATTCAGTGTATATCCGTAAGGTGCCTGTACTTCTATCAGATAATAACCCTTACCATACTCCAGCGTTTGAGGTGTAATCAGATACCCCTCTTCATTGGTATAGAAGGTATCGATCTCGGTAAGTTCGGGATAAGTGTACTGCATGGATACTTTTGTGCCATCAGGGCGATAGATCTGGAATGCAGCTCCCGCATAGGGAATTGCAAGTCCTGATTCGGCATCTACTTTCTGAATTTTTAGGTAGCTTGTAAATGGCGCATTGTTAATCAGGAATCTGTAGGTTTCACCCTCGGAAGAAATAAAGACATCAAAAGGCTCCATAAATTCCTTTCCTTCTGCACCGGCAACCTGCTTCACCGTATAAGTACCATAAGGCAACCAACCTGTTTCCGCAAAACCGTACTCGTCACAAGTAAGATATGCACGCTCTGTCTCTTTCGCATCTGCATAGGAACCAGCAGACTTTAAGTATACCTCAAATTCAGCCTCCGGTTCCGGCGTCTCAATCTGTGTATCTCCATCATCTGCGTGTTTGATCAGTGCAATTTTACCTTTGATTACAGTCTCATACACATCCAGATATTCCGTGTTTTTCTCAAGTGTATAGTGTCCAGGAGTGACATCCAACCAATATACAGTTTCATCGAGTAAGTATCCCTCAGACGGCGTGATTTCACGAATGTTCCAACCCTCGCCGCAAACATAGTAGTCGGTGAGGAAATATCCATTTTCATCCGTTGTATAAGTATCTACCAATACATCATAACGATATACTCCATACACGGCTCCTGCAAGAGAGGCGTTGCCTTGGGAATCGCCGTAAGGATAGCCCAGTTCTTCCACGACTGTGTCAGAGTCAACTGCCATTGGTACGGGAGCATTGCTGCCTTCTCCTTTTGACAGAGTGCGATCCAGTTTAAAGATGTCAGCTCTCCATTTCTTTAAGATATTGTCAACAGAGCGCTCCGTGACCTTGTTCCATTCCACATTGACAATCTGGTCTTCCGGGATCACATACCGATCCGGTACATTTTCTTCTGAAAGGACATAACCGGTGCCAATCGGAACTTGCTCAAAAACAGCAATGCCTGCAGCATTGGTAGTTGCAGTCATGCTGACCGGCTCACCATAAACAGAAGTACCGGTAAGGCTGAATGTAAGTCCCTCTACGAGCCCATCTTCTGCAGTTTTTACCACGCGGACGCTTCCATATTGACGCAGGTTTGCAATATCCAGTGTAATCAGCGGACTGTCATCATCAATCGTGATTTTCCACTCCGCACCCGTTTCCTGATAATAATTTGCCGGAACCTTCGTCTCGCGCACAATATAGGTTCCGTAGGTGATCTCTCCGGATTTTGCGTATCCATCCGCATTGGTAGGACCGATCACTGCCACTTCTTCGCCCTTGAGCGTATAAACCGTAAACTCGGCGCCGCTCAGGTCAACACCAGATTCTGCATCTGATTTCAGTATCTCAACATGACCTTTTTTCAGCTCATTGGTTGCCTTGATCGTTACCACAGCATTATTCTGACTGCTGACCGTCACAGTCCACTCTGTCTGACCGTGGGCTTTATAATTCTTTGGGAAAGTAGTTTCCACTACCCTATAGGTGCCGTAAGGAATATCCTCTGATTTTGCATATCCTCTGTTGTTGGTAGGACCGATGGTAGTAACTTTACTGCCGGAAGAATTATATACGGTAAAAACAGCACCGCTTAAATTATGTCCATCTTCCGCAGCTTCCTTATACACCTCAATGTTGCCTTTTTTCAGTTCGTTTACCGCATTGATCACCACAACCCCGTTGTTGGAAGAATTTACCGTAACTGTCCACTCCAATTTTCCGGAAGAAGTATAATCAGTTGGGAACACGGTCTCAACAACCTTGTAGGTGCCGTAAGGAAGATCTTCCTTGGTACACGCATATCCCTTTGAATCGGTAGGCCCAATTCCATACTCAGCACCAGTCTGTGTATTGGTTGCCAGGAAATACGCTCCGCTTAACGCCTTACCGTCAGGATCCCTTTTATAAATCTCAATCTTTCCGGACTCCTCTACAAACTCAGGCACAACGATCTGGACAACCGCTTCCGGATAAGATCCCTTGGACATACCTTCAATCGTACTGATTTCAGGGCCTCGGTCATTTCCGGTATGGGTTACAAAGTTCTTTCCATCATACTTACCGGCATAGATAGCAACATGAGCAATGTCCCCAGTGGGGATGTGCTTGAAAACAATCAGGGAGCCAATTGGAATCTCCTCATTCGCAGAAAAATTGTCTCCGTTTGAACTTTGGGTAAAGCCGATTCTTCGTGCCTTACCTGAATTTACCCAATTGTTTGCCGCTGTATTATAGGAACTTGCAGATCTGGGATTGGACGGTCTTGCTACACTACTGGTGTCGATGCCCGCAATGTTCGGAAGATAATTGTAATACACATAGGAAACATAGGATGCACAACAAAGTCCGCTGCTTTCAAATCCAGCAATATCCGGCGCAAGACCGGTAGCTGTGCCGACTTTTGATACGGTCTCAGTACCATATTTCACAAGGCCATATGAAATGTTAGAGTCATAAGCCGTTGCATTGGAACTATAAGCCTTGAATATGGTTCCGTCGTCCTTTTGCGCCTGAACCTTATACCCGGTATATGCAAGTGCATCGAGATAAACATTGTCCAGCATCTCATCCGGGATATCCGATGCAGGAGCTGCGAAAACTGTTGTCGGAAATGCTGAAATGAGCATCAGTATTGCCAAACATAAGGACAGAAATCGCGATTTAATCTTCATTTTCTTTGTCATAATAGTTCGTCCTTTCTTATTTTGGGGTGTAAAAAAGCCCCATTGCATTGAAGCAATGCGGCTTTCGTTTCGTTTAATAAGGATTAGTATTTGTCTGTATTTTCTGCAGCTACAGTGATCACACAATACCACATTCCGCTTTCATAGGTTACACCGACCGCTATATAACCGTACTCCGAGGATCCAATGTAGTTCCAGTGGTTTGGGCTGTTCTTTATTAGCATCGCAAGTTTGAGAGCAACTTCATCAACCGTTCCGGAGTATCCGGCCTTGGCGATGGCTTCACGGGCATTCGCTCTGTAATACGGCTTACCGCTGCCTCCGTACACGGACGGATCCACATACTCACCATACTGAAGTGCTGTTGCTGCTGCACGCTGGTCATTTGTATCATGAGCAAAATTACTCACAATCTGTCGGCTTCGATACTCAGCATAGCCTGTAAGACCCGTGAGACTGACTGCAGGAGAATTTCGGAATTCATTCACATATTTTTGAACTTCCTTGGCAACCGCCTTGGTATCACTTGCTCCGGCCATTGGTTCTTGGGGTATGTCCGGTTCTGAAGAGACGGCAGTTTCTTCCTTTTCTGAATCATACTGGGGTGAAGAAGTTGTTCCTGCACTTTCCTGAGAATGGTCATCTTTCTCTGGCTTTTTTTCGCTCATACTCTCAGTTAGTCCAGATTCAGATTCCTGTTTTGAGTTATCCATAGTTTCTTCTGGTACCCATTCGTTCTCTTCAGATGTAGGCTCCTTATCCGTCTCAGTGAAGTTTGATATGGAGTCGTTATCTTGAGCTTCCTTGGACACGGAGCTATTATGATCGGCCGCTGAACTCTCAGTTGATGAAGATTTAGACGATTCAAGTGAGTCTTGCATATGGCATGCGCTGAATACAAAGCAGAATGCCATGCAGCATAGTATTGGGAACATAAAAATCAACTTTTTCATGACGCATTCCTCCAGTTCGTGTTTCTATTATACTACATTACACGAATGAGTCTGTAGAAATGCAACAATTCAACCCGCGAGCCGTAAGAACCCGCGTTCAGCCTCATCGATGCATCGGTCAAGAATCTCAAAAAAGCGGGAGGGTTGCAGTTCAGTATCCAGCCATTGCGTGGCTCTATACGAATAACAGCCGACAGCATCATTGATTGCATGGCTTCCCAGAACGCTTCTTAAATTCAGCTCATTGACCATTTTTTTCTTTTTGGCCGAACTGACAGACTGGAGTGAGCGCGCTAAGCAGATGACCATCAGCGGATGAAGCACAGAAAATGAAATCTGGAGATAATAACCCTTGTATCCGAGCATCAGTGAAGTTTCATCCTGAGCGTCTACGGACATCTGCTCCAGTATCATACAGCGTGTGTGCTCCACAATTTCCTTGCGGCGGACCTGTTCTGCTTTGGACAGATTGCAATTTACCATTTCAATATCACCTCCTATATCAAATTTGATGGGTTGCGGATATATTTCTACAGGTTATGCCTGTAAAAAGCTTACCTCGGCGTTGCGATATGTGTGATAGCGCCCCAGATGCGGTTGTTTTCCTTATTGATCCCAAGCACTCTCACAGTTACGCGGGCACCTCTCGGAGGACGGCCTCGCTTCGGATAGCTGCAAAGACAATCCACACCGCCGTCCAAAGATACGAACACACCGGTTGTATCGACCATACTGACCGTTCCCACATAGCGGTTGCCGACCGAATATTTTTTGAGCGCCTTTTCGTACGGATTTTCACCCGCCTGCTTGACAGATGCTGTCACCTTTACCTGATTTCGCTCGCTGCGGTCTACCGTAAGGACTTTAACGAGAACCCGCTGTCCAGGCTGGAACTGTGCGCTGGCGTCCAAAAGCCTTTGGTAACTCAGTTCCCTGAGTGGAATATAAATCTCAAGGCCAAAAAGATCCACAAAGATGCCTGCCCGAATCACCGATACGATTCTCGCTTCCGCACAGACATCGTTATAGATCAGGTTATTACCGTCCCGGTCTGTGCCAAAGTAATACTCTTTGCGCTTGGCCGCCATTGCCTCAAGGCGGCTGGCCACTGCAATACCAGCTTTAGGGTCAATGCCTTTGACGATATAATCGACTTCGGCACCCAATCTCTTGGTAAGCATATAGTGCATGATGTCAGATTCGGAACGGCCTCTGAAATCCTCAGGCGGCTCAACTGCTTCTTCTGCCGGAATAATGACCTTGAAGTCGCCATGATAAATGACTGCCAGAGAACGGTTTGGGTTATCTTCGGGGCGCTCAACACCTTGGATTGTACCTGTCAGAATTCTTTTCGTTTTCATCGACTCGATTAAATCAAGCAGATCGTTCTTGGCTTTGTCAGCATCTGTCTCGACCGCAAGACGCTCATCAATCGAAAGAACATTCATTGTCGGTTTGGTATATGAGCGTTTTCTCTTTGGAATGCTTTCTCCTTCGGACCCGGGGCTTTCATTTTCAGGCTCTGTGTCAGACTCAGATTTTTCTGTAGCTTTTTTAGCCTTTCTGGCGCGCGTGGCACCAGATTTTTCATTTTCAGAGTCAGTCTGAGGAGAGGCATCTTCTGGCGTTACCATTTCTTCTGCCTGAGGCGCCATTTCCTCAGGAGCAACATCTTGTTTCTTGGCTGGCATAATCAAATCCTCCTTAAATTAAAATTCACTCGGCGGTTTCGCCGAGCTGTATAAGCTTTTTCTGCGAGCCGGCTTTTTCACAGGCTCAGGATCAGAGGGGAGCGGTTCAGTCTGTCCAGACTGACGAAAAACATCTGCCGGACAATAGTCCATAATGGACGAACGAATAATCTGCGATGACATCGGGTGTTTCGTGTAATCGAGTTTTTTGAGTTTGAGTACATTATGACCTCGAATGATACAAAGCAGTTCCTCGTTCGGAAGCCTAAGGACCTCATCTGGAGTAAGCAGCCGGCGTCTTCCTTGTCCCTCAGTATGACGGTACTGGGGAATCACCTGCGCTACTGCGATGGTTCTCCGCACCGTCATCGTGGAATTGACCTCAATACTCATATCGCCACTGCGGGCTGAAAAGTATTCTGAACTGACATCGTCTGTGCATCCAAGCATCAGCTGGATGTCGCAGTTGCCGACAATTTCGGACCAAAGGTTCTGCGGATACCGGTTTTGAAGCTGCCCAAGACTCTGGACTGCAAGCATTACCCGAATGTTTCTGGCACGAATTGTAGAAAGCGCTCTGCAAAAGTCTGAGCCATCTGCAGCGCCGCCGATGCGTCCGATATTATTGAACTCATCAAGGATCAAATTCACGGGCACATCGCAGCTGCCGCTCTTTGTGGAATCCGCATAGCGAGTCAGTTTGATAAACATACAAGAAAAAAAGAGCGATGACAGGAATGCCATTGTAGCGTCCTGATCGCTCAGAATAATATAATAAGCGCATTTTTTCTTGGCAGGTGCCATCAGGTCTATGTCAGACCGACTGGTAATATTCTGAACCGCTTTATCCTGCATCACCTGAAGTCTTGTACCAAGTCCCAGTATGATGCCGGAGCGAACCGTGTCACTTGCCTGCGCGAATAAATTATACGGCGCCCTCGCCGGATGGTCTAACGGCAGTTTCTCAAACAATGCTGAAAGCTGTTTTTCCGAGTTTTGCGTCAGCATCTGATAGACTGCAGGGAGATGCTTCATGTCGGCGCTTCGGGTGCGATCCTGGTCTACATAGAGAATCAGCGCTCGCAATAGATTGGCCTCACCATTGTCCCAGAAATGATCGCCTTTGCCCGAACTCGTATTTCCGATGATGACATTGGTCAGTACCTGCGCCATCAGGGTATCCCCATTTAAGTCTGACATACAGTTCCAGCTGTCACCGTGCTCCGGGTTAATAAGATTGAAGACTTTCACCTCATACCCATTTTTCCGGTACAGCTCAGCTGTATCCGCGTAGAGATCTGCTTTGCTGTCTGTGATTATGACAGACTCACCTCGCTTGATGGCTTGAAACAGGGCGTTTCTGATAATAGCCCGGGATTTCATTGTGCCGGATGCACCGAAGATTGCGATGTGCCGGTTGAGTTTGGTATCTTTCGGCATACAGACGGTATTGCCTTTATACTCGCCGAGGATTACACCCTCCGCCTTCGACGGAGTTGTAATTTCAAGAACCTCTCTCATTTCTTTTTCATCCATCCACGATGCCGTGCCGTATGTACCGCTTTTGACCACTTTGAATCCACGCTCATCGTAGTCTTTACTGCCAAACCGGTCGTTCAGCTTTACATACGCAAATATGATTGCACCGACAACTATCATACCGATCAAGCCCTTGAGGCCATTCCAGGTAAATGCCTGCGGGAAACAGACTGTCGGGCTGAACTCAACAGGCGGCATTTGGGTTTGTCCGGTAAGGCCGCCGCCGTCCATCCAAATGGAATAATTATTTAATACCTGCGCAAGAAGACCAGCGAGATAAAGCGCTGCCACCAAACCCAGTATGGCGGCAACGACGATGGCGCCCTTGCGTTTTTTGTCATCCAAATCTTTTCCTCCTTATCGGCCCATTGCGTCTTCCACCGAATCTATATCAATGGTTTTGATATCAATCTGTGGGCCGAGATATTTTCGGAGAAGAGTAAATTGCTCAGGGAAGCAGAGTACCTCAAATGGGTGCGCTCCAGTCTGGAGTGCTTCCCGCAACCGGATGAGCCGTGCAATGTCATTATCCAAAAACGAATACACATATTTCCCATCTACAAACGCATCATATTCCATTACGCCCTGATTCTTGGATAGATCATCTTCGTCGAATAATAGTTCATTCAGCTTCGCTTTCCAGTTGGGTCTGGCAAACAGCATCAAAAGCCGAATGCCAAAGGAATTCATGGGCACAAAATAAATGAATTGATAGATGTTGTCAAACCGAAACTCAAGGCGCCGGTTCTTTTCTGTCTCCAAAATGGTCTTCAACGCAATCTCCTCAGACTCGCCGAAAAGAATGGCTGATTGGATCTTATGAATGCCGGCGTTTAACCTTGCAATTTCGATCAAACTGTGCAGCGTCTTGAACTCACCCATGCCATTCCACTTCATCAGGGCGCTGCGGGTGTTATAAACCGCATATGCTTCGCAGTAAGAGAACAGAACGCCTGTGACTCTCGTGAACATCGTCTTATTCATCTCAGACTCACCCAGTTTCTTGAGATCTTTCGCCAGGTAATACGCGGGATACTCCGGTACTGTCAGACTGATTTCAGAATTTTGAAGAGGCGGCAAATCATAGGCCCGGGTTTGAATATTTGCCATATAAAACATCGCTGCCGCTTCCGCAACTCTGTGATTGCGCTCCCGATGGGCTGAGTCTCCGGGGAATCTATGATTCCAGAAAGAGCCCAAATAATACTCTCTCGCATTCGGATGAATCCAGTCCAGTATGGGGATTGCCGCTTTAGTAAGTCTCAGCGTCTTATATGATCTCTCACCGCTAATCTTTAATAGTTTACAGGTAAGTCTCGGTTGTGCATCATCGGGGAGGCGATATTCCTGCAGCAAAGTCATTCTATGAACCAAAGCCTTAATCACACGCTCATTGCCCAAAAGATGCAAAGAACGGACAGGAAATTCGCCAACGAATGAGAGCAAAGTGATGATGTCGTGCGCGTGACTGCCTGGACGAACGGTAATCATAATAACCTCCCAAGCACAGAAGCATTTGCGACATAGTGACTGCTCTCTTTGTCGGATTTCCCATCACACCGATGCCGCCAAAATGCCGATACATTAAGGATTTTTCGCCTTTTTATATGTGTGTAGTTTTTCCGGGGCAGCATCCGGCGATTTTTACATATGTTTTCAGGGCGGTTTTTGGTATTCATCGCTCAAAAATACTCCTTTCTGCGGGAAGGTTTTCTCCAGTACCAACCAGTTCGGAAACTCTTTCTTCGGAACAACATAGACCTCAGTTCGTTCTTCCTCACCGGCAGCGCTACAATAATAATGGCAGCACTTTAATGGAGCATCGTCCTGCATTACATAAAGTGCTACCACATCGGCAACCATATTGACTTCGATATTGTCGTGATCCCTGTACTGTCGCTCAGGGCGGTTTTTATTGTAAATGTGTCTGAAAATCAGAACACAGTCACTATATTTGACCGGCGGGACATAAGAGAAAAAGTGCTTCATCACCGGATACAGGTAAGAGCGGATATACGATGCCGAGCCTTCCGTTTTCTTCGGCAAAAGAGCTGGAATTCTGATAGAAAACCAGCCTTCTATGGTAAATCCGATATCAATGGAAATACTATCAGCTATCTGCAGCTCCACATCTTCCTTTGCTGTAGGACAGCCTGTATAAGCCGGCAGCGCTCTTGTCACCAAAGTCAGTTTTTCTGATGTGTTTGCGGCTTTCAAGGCCAGCTCATAGGCAATCTTGATTTCACCGTTTTCTGCCAACTTTTTGGTCTGCGAAATCTCATTTTCTAAACGAATTGACAGGACGCTTGCTCTTCTTAACGATTTTTCAAACGGCGTTTCATTTACTCTCACTGTTTATCGCCTCCTCGGAATAAAATGTGATATGTGGTTCCTCCCGGCCTTCAAAGTCTACTGTCGCATACAGGCAGGGGACTTTGGGAACATATAGGGACTGTGCCATTGAAATATGCGGCACAACAATAATGTACTTCAGATCGTCTTCCTGTGGCTGAAGGAGCCTCATTAAATGCTGTTCGCCGTCATAGAGAACAACAATCTCATATCCGACATTCTCTTTCAAAAAGAAAATCTGCGCCGGATAAACCGCCGGATAATGGGCAAGCGGCTCTACCTGGTCGATGAACTGTAATAATACCCAAACCGCAATGATCAATCTCTGATCAGGCTTGCACATCTCGTCCAGCGCCAAGTAATAGCCGCCTACATCCGTAATCCGCATATCCCGTTTGAGATTGCGGATAATCTTTTCCGCCGTAGAGACGGGTTTATCTTTTAAGAGACGAATGACCTGTGTTTTGGTCAATGTCCCGTATTGGGATAACCATTTGATAATGTACTGTTCGTCCTGTAGCAGCATTTTCTGCTCACCTCCTTGTGCGTATTTTTATCAGAATACGCATTTTAAGCACTATGCGCCTGTTTTTGCTTTCTTTTTAGGATTGCCTCCAGTTCGGCACGGTCAGTGGTAATCATCTCTTGTTCAACCTTAGATGCCTTGACAGCAATCGGAATTTTGCTGTTATTGCTGTAAACAAGAGCCTCGCCACGCTCAAACTGAGTAATGGAACGGATTTCCGTGCGGGTAAGTTTCAGCGTCTCCCGCACATATTCTGCCTCATCCGGCTCAAGGTTTAAGATGATCTTATTTTTGCTATTATTTATGATTGCTCTGCCGTATTTGCCATCGTCCAGACCAAAGAAGTCGGAGAGATCCTGTGTCGCTGCCAGCGCAGCACCGCCGAAACCTCTGATCGTCTTGAAGATTGTCAGGCAAAACTCGGCGGCCTGTTTATTAGACGAGGCTCCAATAAGCTGCCATATCTCATCAATCATAATGGCTTTCTTCTTAGTCCTGTCTGCCTTCACATTGTCCCAGACATAATCGAGTGCAATCATCATCCCGACCGGAAGGAGTTTACCCTTGAGTTCAGAAAGGTCAAGTACGATATATTTATTCGAGAGGTCTACATTGGTCTGGCGGTTAAAGCTCTGAGCCGACCCAGTCACAAAGCGGCTCACGATAGCCGCAATGCGGCTTGTCATCGGATTTTCAAGCAAATGTTTCTGCAGGTCTCCGAGAATCGGCATCTTTTTCATCTTAGGCGGTGATATGGACATATCTTCATAAAGAGAATTGTTATCGTGATTGATCCCAAAATCGCTATAGGTCTTTATCAACGCTTCATCCAACATCTGTTCTTCCTCGTTTGTCATATCAGGAATGAGCAGCGAGAAGAAAATCATCAGCTGCTGGATTTTTTTTGCGAGCATCGAGTCCATATCGTTGTAGTCCACATCGTCAATCA
The DNA here is from genome assembly GCA_902492455.1 of uncultured Oscillospiraceae bacterium. Lineage (GTDB taxonomy): Bacteria > Bacillota > Clostridia > Oscillospirales > Acutalibacteraceae > CAKTXU01. The sequence continues at coordinate 102,369 of CABULH010000012.1, read as the reverse complement.
GCTCCATCTCCGGGGAAATGGTGTGCCGGATCTCCATCACATTGATGCAGTGGGGAGAACCCGGAGCAATTTTGACAAACTGACCGCCGATCTTATCACAGGCTCTTTTAAACTCATGCCCTTTGATGGGCGCCACGATATAACACTGAATTCCGCGCATTCGCATACGCAGAGCAAGGAGCTGTAGCAGGAAGGTTTTACCCGCTCCGCTGGTTCCACACATCGTCAGGTTCGCATTTTTGTTCTTCTTGGTATTGAAGAGATCGACAATGCAAAGCGAGTTATTGTGGCGATTGATACCAAGCAGCACACCGGAATCATCGGACATCTCGTAACTTGTAAACATATAGGTGGCTGCCGCACCACTTGTCAGGACATTGCGCTTCGTTTTTTTCTCCAACCTCGGATCAATCTGCAAAAAGGGCATAACCGAACGAAGAGCAGCCTCTTGCTGAAATCTGCAGTCGCTGGTATAGATATCCATCGACTTGAGCATATCCACCATCTGCCGCTTGCGCCAAATCAGTTCCTCATAACTTTTTGCGGAAACCGTGATAAACACAGACAGATAAAACAGGTCCTCGTTGTTGTTTGCGATACCGTTTTTGATATAATAACCAGCAGAAATCGAATTGGTCAGTTCCTCATAATCGGTGCTGGTATCCTGCAGGCTCTTGAGCTTAGTGCGGTTCAGTCGAATTCTCTGTGCAACCTTATCAATTGTTCTGCTGCGATTTTCTCTATGTAAATGAATGTCCACATCAATTCCTTCACCGGCATTGATGATTGCAGACATCCAGCCTCCGCGAACCGCATTTGGGTAACCGTCCTTCTTGATATACAGGAAAGAATAATACAGCCCATCCATTACAATGTAGTTGTAGTGACTCAGGTCGATGCCTCTTGGCACGATAAAGTGCGAAAACTTGATATTGGGCACCGGATCAATACCGATAACCTTATTTTTTGCCGCCATCGTATCTACCACCACGCGGTTGACACGACTGCTAAATGGTTCATCCATACAGGAACGCCGGTTAAAGTACATATACAAAATTTCAGCTGTAGCCTCATCCGGATCCTTGGGTTGAAGAACCGTATTGCCACACTGCATAAAATATGCGCGGGCGTTTTGTTCGGCGGTCTGCATCATTGCATAAATCTTGCCATAATCATCGCTCTCATTGCGACCGACCGCCTCGTACTGGAAAACTAAAAAGAAGCGCCGTGTGAGCGCTTCTCGATTTCCGATATCTTTAATCAGCCGGATATAATCCTCGCTGAGTTCTTTGCACTTCTCATTATCCTCTTCCGCCAGCTCTTTTCGCACCATTGCAATATGCTTATCGGAATCTGCCTTCCTCGTAATCGACTTGATCTGGAGGCGCATCGGCGAAATCTTCAGCCATGATGCAAACGAAGAAATAATGTTCATCTGTTCTTCATCGGAGCGTAGCAGGAAATTGATCGGCTCTATCTCTAAAATCTTGATATATCGTCCATCAACGGTTTCAATGATCCCGTTGCTCAGATTCTTAATTGGCAGGAAGTCCTGCACGAACTCCAGTTTTTCGACTTTTTGCTTTTTTGCGTTTACCGGCTTTTTTGAGACACGCCTGGTCATACTTATATCCCACCCTTCTCATATGAAGTTTTCGTCTTTTAAACCAAAATCGAACTATGTGACCCACGAACTGAAACAATGAGTCACCATCAATACCCATCACACTGAGCACTGCAAGAGGCATCAGCGTCACGACCATCACGACAATACGGATCGTACCCGGCATTGGTATCCACATCAGTTCCGGATAACCCACAAGGATCAAAAGAATTGCCGTCTCTACCGCATTGCGAGGTTCAATCATTCCGCCAAGAAGCTTGCCGGAATCCGTATAATTTGCCGGAATCGCATAGATATTCTTAACTTCTTTTTCTTCCATACTGCCTTTCCTTTCCACCGCATAGAGTCAAATTTAATGCGGTTGATCTGTTTCCCAATTTCTATTCGCGTCTGAAAGATATGCAAACGCTCATATAAATACCGCCTCCATCATCAATGACAGAGGCGGATTCATTATCGTCCCATACGGTAGATTTGCGCTGTTGTGGTATACCGGCCAAGGCGCAGAGCTTCCTGATGATCCGGGACATAGATATCGACCCGGGACTTGTCGTTTTCAATCCCGGAACCGCCTCGGTCTTCCACCGTATACATTGTACCGTTTATCATGATCTGTGTGCCAAAGGGGTAGTAGCTTGACATCGCCACCATACCGACTTCTACCTGTTTTCCGCTTGCCGTAATGCCGGAAGCATTCTCTCCGCAGCATTTACTACAGGCACAGTAATGTGTCACATCTACCTCAATGGTCGCTATCGGCGCCCCATAAATATCCTCTGAAACAGGAGCGTTAAAATCTACATCCTTCGGTCTTCTGAGTGCTAAGGTGGATTCATAACTCGGTGAATTAAAGATAACACCTTCACCGCCGGAGGAATGAACCCACATCCGTTCGCCATTGTCACCATAGCCAGCAAAGACCAAGACATGATTCCAGCCTTGACCGTCATCGTTCATCAAGAAGCCAAGGTCGCCTGGCAAAAGTTCCGATGCACTGATTTCATAGGAGTTGCCCCACTGGTCCCAAGTTGTGCCATACAGGCTCACTCCAACGGCTGTTTTATATACCCAGTCTGAGAAACCGCTGCAATCCAGACCATACGGTCGTATCGTTCCACTGGTACTGGAGCCTGCTGCTGTGACCAGTTTGGGTGTGTTCCACTCATCATTCCATCCAGGCGGACTTTTTCCGCCCCAAAAATACGGTACTTTACCTACCAGCGAAAGCCCAGTCGCCACAATATGTTTCCGGGTTGCATTACAGTTTTGCTTATTCAAGAATGCTATCAGTTCTGCATCTGTAAGCGGAACTGCCAAACCTGACCCCAATGAGCCGTATAGTGTCATTTTTAAGGCATTTGCCATATTCGTGACAACTTCATCATAGGTCCTTCCGGAAGCGTCAAACTGCGCATCCAAGTCGAGACCAAAGGCTTTTTCTACAACGGAAGTATCAAACGGATGGATCGTGCATTCCACATAAGTAACTGTTTCTGTTGTAGGAGAAAGCGTAACCTCACCGTTTTGCCTATAATAGGTCTCGCTCTTTGTGCCAGTAATCGTATTGCCTGAATAAACAGGAGTTGTAACCGTAACTTCCTCGTAATTCGGGACGGTTACACTGACCTCCGAGCTTTTCGCCTCGTCCGGAAGATAGTAGGTTCTGTTCTCTGTCTCATACCGATACTGCGGTACGCCGTTGATCGTTCCCGTCTGTACCTTTTTCGTCACTACCGTTGTAGACACTTCTTTGTAAGTAAAGTAAGATACCGGAATCAAAATCTCTTTGGTAAGTTCCTGCGATGTCACAGGAAACATTTCACCGCCATAGGATTCCAATTTTGCTTTCATATCGGCCCCGCTGGTATTTTGCTGATTCATCGAGGTAGAATATGCTGCCAGTATATAGGCAACATCAAAACCAGCAGAAGACTGCGCGTGATTGATCAGCGCCTCCATCGACAAATCATAATCATATCCGCCGTCTGCAATAATCTTCTCCACCTTTGCAATCGACTGATCATATCCCGCATCTATAATATCCGAAACGACCGTTGACAGATTCTCATATGAACTTGCCAGTGTTGCGTTAGGGTCTACTTCTGAACCATCCAGACCGAATATGCTGTTCGTGACAATGGTCGGCAAGGAAACGACCAATATAATCAAGAAAAGTAAACAGAGGCATATGCAAATCAAAATTTTAAACAGTGTGTGACGCATAGCCCATGCCGCAGAAAGAATCGCACCCCAAGGGCCACCTGCCGCCGTACCGGCAGCAATCTCTGCGGCGGCTTTTCCACCTTGCACACTGGCCTGAACTGCTGCTGTAGCAGCATTTGCTGTCGCCTCTACGCCTTTTGCAGCCGCTTGCTTCGCAGCCTTCTGGCCGAGTTGTTTTGCTGCCTTTGCCATCTGTCCTGCGGCTTGACCATAATTATCAGCGCCGTCTCCCATCTGCGTTTTATTTTGCTCGGCCATAATCTTCACCTCCCATTTTATAAAAAACAGCCATAACACCGTGCAAAGAGGCGTTATGGCTGTGAAAGCTTAACTTTTCCGTCTCGGCGGTTTTGTCTGTGTATCATCCCGCTGCTTCGGATCTCCGAAACGACTCGGTGTGCTCCTATACCGAACGGATTCTACATTTTTGGATACTACGCCACGCTCATCATAAACGGGTTTCCCGTTATCATATACCGGCTTTCTCTCCACAACAGATTCACCGTGGATTGCAAACCACTGATGTCCATCACGGTCTTCAAATACCTGATAGTCACCACGAGGAGCATCATACTGAACAGTATCATAGAACATCGTACCGGATCCATCCTCGTGACGGACTTCAAAGTGACCGTCGCTACGCTGTGATCCATCAACAGATGTAATCTGCTGCTCAAAGCCCGGCATAAACTCTCTGAATGCGGCCTGATTGTAAATCATGGCCTCATCACCACTTTCAAATTCAGGCACTGCACCGTGCTGTGCCATAGCATACCATTCCACACCATTAGCATCGGTCATAACGGAATGAGGTGCATCCGGCTCTTGATAGAAGGCGCTGTTGTACCAGTTCGTATTTCCGGCGCCTGTACTTGCCTCCAAAACGCCCTCGTCCACAGAGCGAAGAACTGTACCTTCTTCCGCTCCGGGGAATGTTGCCGCAACCTGTGCCGCCTCTGCAGGGCTGCCCGTAAATTCAGGCGTGCTGTAAAAGGCGCCTCGGCCTTCTCCGCTTGCCATTTGATACCACTGACTTCCATCAGAGGCTGTAACCAGCGAATGCGGGCCCTGTGGCTTCTCAAACTGTGAGGCATTGTACAAATCCACATTTGAGGATTTTCCGTCTGCGCCGGTCGCTGTGGTGCTGATATGTCCTCCCGAAATCTGTGTGTTACTAAGCTTATGTCCTGCCAACTGTGGCATATAGTTGGAAAGGCTACGATCCGCAATATCTCCGGCAATACTGCCAGAAACATTAGGTGTTCGAGTGGCCACAGACGAAATAGACTCTCCCGTAAGAGTTGCTCCATTTCTCGCTGCCATACCCCCAAAGGCTCTTCCAACAAATCCGAGACCACCGCCGGCACCCATGCGGGTTCCGCCATTTACCACTGCGTCTCTAACATACGAATTGCCTTTGAATTTGCTCGCAAAACCACTTGCAAAGGCTGTTGCTGTAGCACCACCTGGAGCGCTTGCATTGCTATGAAAGACGCTGCCTGCACTTCTAACGCTACCGCCAAGACCTGTAAGTACGCGAGCAGACATCAAAAGCTCCATACCCATGCCGGATCCAGTTTGGGCAACATTTAAGCCCATTGCGGCCAAATACGAATCGAATTTTTGCGCTGTTTTTAAGAATGCCAGCGCACAGAACATCCATAAGAAGATATTTCCTTGTCCCGTTGAAGTAGCTCCAGCGTTTGCGATAAACTGTCCAACAGCACTGTTAAAGCCGCGCAAAAACCACACATTCAGCACAAGCAATAACAGCTGCGAACCTACCATCCTGCACCAGGACTTAAAAACCGGCTCCGTTGCTTTCGAGCCTCCCATACAATATGCCAGAGGGGAGGTATAGCACAAAACGCCGACAACGATATATCGTTCAACGACTTCCAGTAGCAGTTTGAAATAGTTCCAGCCCAGTGAAATCTGTAGGATCAGCATTAGAATAAGTCCAACAACAGTGATTACCGATACCAGCGTTGTAATACCGCTCATCAGAACCTGTTCGACACCAGCGAATGTAAAATCTTCCGCACTCATCTGTATATCCATCAGGGCTGTATACGGCGCTCGCGCAATATCAAGCACAATCTCGAAGATCGGTTTGGCATATCCAATCAACAACGCAAAAATAGAGCTTCGAGCAACCAGTTGGAGCGGATGCTCACTCTCGCTAATCGGTCCGCCAAATGCTTTGAATAACTGCCAAACAGTGATGAGGAACAGCATTGCCCACGCAGTATATTGCATAACATCAAATGCTTTTGACAGGAATGGGAAATATTCTTCCATCACCGTTAAATCTGTTCCAAGTGCCGACAAAAAGATTCCGGACACTGCGTCCATCAACTGACTGACAATACTTGCAATCCAATTGGCGATGCCTTCAAAAATCCAGTCTAAAATAGCGCATCACCTCCAATCCGTTTGCCCTTTAGCTGGAATCGGAGGATCATCCCGTGTACTGTCCGCCGGATACCAGCGGCTGAAGGTATGCCACCACAAACCCCAACGAGTTCAACACAATCCACGCAACAACAATTCGTTTGAGCCAGGATGTCGCTTCGTCAACGGCTCTCTGATTTCGGGATATCATTCTTACCAGCAGCGCTACGGCAGCTGCAGTGACTGCAACAATGGTACTGATACCTGCCAGCTGACCATAGATATCTCGCATAATGTTGGAAAAGCGATCCCAAATCGTGTCTGCCATAACAGGCTGCAGGGAGATGATCATTGCTGAAAGAGCGCCGACCATCGCCCAGTATCCATTCTTCAGATACTGCCTGCCTTTTTTGAGTTGATTTGCCATACTGTTTACCTCCTTGTATTTTTCCGAAAGAAAAAGCGCTGTTCATAAGGCTTTATCAACCTTAGAAACAGCGCTTTTTTGCTCGGTCCCACTTTGGGATAATACAAGTATAGCTCATTTCCATTTGCGTGTCATCGGCATTATACTTGCCAATTTTTCGCCATTTTTGTGCCATTTCATTTTCAGCATAATTGTTCCAGCAAATTCAGCACTTCAAGCCACGAATCCATCTCTGCTACCGGCGCCGACCAGAGGCGAATGGAGAGAATTCCAAATGCCTGTTGGCGAAGCCGGTAATAGTGCCTCGAAGAAATGTCAAGACGGTACAGCAGTTCAGAATGTGACAATTTTTCCGGGGCAATATAGGTCAGATAGATAAGCTCGTACATTTTCTCACCGTTATCCGGCTTTTTCTTCAAGATTGTCAACGCATCGTTTACCCGATCCAGAAGCAGCCTTGATTTTTTGATGCTCTCAATGCGGCTCTCCAATTTTCTATTGTCCAGGCTCATTTCCACATCCACATAACTGATGAGCGCATCCAAATCGTCCAGGGGACGATCCAGTTCCTCCACAATCGTTGAGGGGAAGCACTCCAGCGCCCACACAATATCCCTGTAATGCTGCAAAAGCATTTCTGTGTTGTGATATGTATGGCGCTTTTTCTCTTTTTGAGCCTGACGGATCTTATCGTCGTCAATCTCAGCATCTCCAAGAATACCTCGCTGTGTAAGCAGTTTGATGAATGCTACTGACTGCGCAGAAAGCTTGCTTTCCTGCTGCTCATACGCAGATTGCTTCGATTTTTTATTCTCACTCATAGTGATTCTCCTTTGCATTTAATTCCTGATTGACAAAATCGGAAAGACTGCAAGGCCCTCTAATGTTCTTGAAATTACCTGAACAGGAGAGATATACTCTTACCCTGCAGTCATATTCACAGTTCTTACAATTCTTTTGAGAAAGATACGCGCGTATTATAGGGGCTGAAAGTGCAACGCGGCCTTCTTCGCATCCTGCACATACATCAGACTCCGCCTGTTCTGCACCAGCATCCAAAGCTTTCTGGCTGAACCAGGCAACCAATTTGTTCAGTCGCTCGTGATCCGTACCGAGAATATGCTTATTCGCTCCTAAAATGCGTATTTTCTCAATTATGCGTACAACATTCGCCTGTGACGGCACTGAAACCTCTGCTCCTGACGGATACAGTCTATTAAAAATGAGACAACCATAAGAGCCGGGGAGTCGATACAGCGTGAAGACATCCTTATATTTTTGCAGGAATCGCCATACCTTTGTCTTTTCCCAGTTCCAGCGCTGTCCCAAGGTTTCCAAAGTTGAAACGGCCCCATATCGTCCAAACTGAACGACAGGTGCCAAAGAGGAAAATATATTGCCCGGATCCTGCCACACACTATGGCACCATAAATCCATCCAGGCATCTGATTCGCCGAAGGTATGCTTTCTGTCTACAAGCCTTTGCGTAATGCTCCTTGGAAGGCAAAGGAATCCGTAACCTTCTGTCGCATACACACTGCCATCCATACATTCGGCTCCGGAGCATTTGACAACCCAATCATTGATTTGATAGGTAAGTTTCTTTGTTTTCTTATCGAGTGTGTAATGGATATATCCAAGCTCGGACAGCTCGTCCATTATACTCATCACCTGCGCGCGATTTTTTAGCCCCAGAATACTTTTCAGTCCGACAATACCACCTGACCACATTCCTGGGACAACTTCATTTGTATAGCCGCAGTATACGGCTTGTCCTTTACGAAACGCCGCGCGAGATGCAAGTTTCGCCCAATGACCCATTACCCCCTTGCCCTGGGGCAGGTATGCTCTTGAGAGCTTGACCCATTGATACTTTCTCAAGCATTTCATAGCGGCGTTCTCCTTCCTTTGGAATTTTGGACACAAAAATAGGGCAGCTCCTTGATTCACAAGAAACTGCCCGGCAGATTTCACAGATTCACTTTCGGACGCGTAAACCGTTGATTGACGCTGTTTTAATTCCCACTAAATACCAGTCTTGATACAGTTCTATTCTTGTGGGGATCCATTTGTTCTTCACGAACACTTCCAGCGTGTCTCCGCAATGCAGACCGCCATAGTAGTCTTCCAAACCGAATCGAATATCCATCCGATCTGTATTCTGATCATAAATCAATACGCCTTGTCTCATTTGATGTTCCCTCCTGTTTGTTGATGAAATTATTGACACATTTTGTTGCCTTGATACAATATGTAAAGAAGACCGGATCGAGTGGCAATCAATCCGGCCTTCTGTGGCTAAATAAAAAATGTTGATTCGGCTACTGCTTATATATCGCTTGCCTCCTTCATATGGGATAAATTTGGACTAAATCAGCATACTCGCCTGAAACAGCGGCATTTCTGACTTGGGGTTATTATAACACGCTCCTCGCTTTTGAACTCGATGGCCGGAGAGGCGACGGCATTGGCGAAGCCGGTGATGGGCACCAGCGTACCCGCCCCGGCGTGTTTGGCAATGTTGTCATACACGTTGAAGCCGGTGAGAATGATGCTGAGCAACACCAGGGATACCGAACAGAGCAGCCGTGCATCCTTGATTTCCATTCCTGCGTTTGTCAGCAGATTCACCACCACCTGCCCGACGGTGCAGATCAGCCCGCCCACCAGGAACGCCTTGATGCAATTGAGGAGCACCGGCGATTTGGGCGACGCCTGCTTACTCATTTGCCTGTATTCCTGACCCGTTACATCCACCTAGAAACACCCTTTCTTCCGCATTGCTTTCGGGCAGCCGACCCCGGTCGTTTTTTTACGGCAATCGGGTTGCCCAACCAGCCTTATTTTACCGAAAAACCGCCCGGTTATGCGGACCGGCGCAAAAATTATTCCTCATTCAGCGCGGTTTTGCCCAGAGGTTCCAGCGCGGGGTTGTTGAGGATATGGCCGGTGATATCGTACCGGGAACCATGACAGGGACAATCCCAGGAGCATTCGTCCTGGTTCCACTCCAAAATGCAGCCCATATGGGTGCAGACCGGCTTCACCGTGTAGATCGTGCCGTCGGTGTCTTTGTAGGCCCCAACCCTTTCCCCATCCACCTGCAGAATCCTTCCCTCTCCCGGCTTCAGGGACGCCGCGGTTTCCGGCGGCAGCTCCATATAGCCGCCGATATAGTTTTTCAGCATGTCCGCGTTTTCCATCAGGAAGCGCTTGGCCTTCATTCCCGGATCGAAACGGGAAGGGGCGAACACCTCTGCGTACGGATTCTCCCGTCCGGTGATCTCGCTGCTGATGATGTCGGCGGCCACCATGCTGCCGGTCATTCCCCATTTGTTAAAGCCGGTGGCCACAAACGCCCGGGCGGCCAGCTGGCCGTCCAACTGTTTATACCGTCCGATGTAAGGGATGCCGTCGTGGGTCATGCAGTCCTGGGCGGACCACTGGGCGGTTATCTGCCGCTGGGGATACCAGGATTTGGTGACTGCCGCCAGCCGGTCAAAATGGGCCTGCCGTCCCTCGTGGCCGGATTTATGAGAGCCGCCTCCCACCAGCAGCCCTGCTTCATAGGGGCGGAAGGACCAGCCGTTTTCCCCCGCGCCCCAATAAAGATCCTCCAGCTTCGGGACGTTCTGCAACGCCAGCACGTAGGAACGCTCCTGCCATACCCGGGCGAAATAGAAGCCGGGCTTGTCCATAAAGGGGAAGTGGGACGCCACTACCACGTTGTCCGCGTGGAGAGTGCCCGTTGTGGTGTGGAGCACCCCTTCCGTTCCGCCTTTGCGGGGATGCAGGGCGGTGGTGTTCAGGTAAAAATCCACCTTGGCCGACAGACAGGCCGCTAGGGCATAGGCGAATTTCAGCGGATGAAACCGGGCTTGATTTTCAAACCGTACTCCTGCGGCCACCGGGAAGGGCAGCGGCTGCCCCCGCAGCGGCGCAGCGGGAAGCCCTACCCGCAAAGCGGCTTGCAGCTCCCGTTCCACCCCCTGTGCGTCCTTTTCTTCCGCAGCGTAAACCACCGATGCGCAGCGCTGAAAATCACAGGGAAACTGCTGGGACAGGGCGGCGAACTCCTCCACCGCATCCTGATTGGCCTGGGCGTAAGCCCAGGCTTTTTCCCTGCCCAATCCTTGCAGCAGCCGGTCATAGATCAATCCATGCTGGGAGGTGATCTTGGCGGTGGTACGGGCGGTGACCCCGCCGGCCAGTTCACCGGCATCCACTATCGCCAGGGACTGTACCCCCTTCTCCAGCAGCCGGTAGGCGGTGAGCAGGCCGCACATACCCGCTCCCACGATGACCGCCTCATAGGTTTTCGATTCGTTGCGCTGGAGCTCGGTTCCCGCTGCAAAAGGCTGGGGCGCTTTTTCCTCCTGCCAGATCGATGGATAATCCACTTGCCTCGACACTCCTCGTTTTTCATGGTTTTGCTTTAGCATATCCAAAACCGTCGGCATCATTCAAAGGCAGCGTCGGAATTACCTTGTCAACAGCACTTTTTTATGATATAACGAAATAAAAAGCATGGCATTTTTGTCTTTTAGTCAGATGCAAAGCATATAGGATATTTATCGGGAGAGGATATAATGATAAGAGAGCCTTTAAGAAGGGGAATTGCACTGCTGCTGTCGTATCTGCTGACGGTATCTCTTAGTGGTTGCCACCAGGAAAATACCCCTGCCGAATCCACAGGATTATCGGCCAGCAGACCGGAAAGCTCTGCTGGATCGAATGCCGATTCTTCTCAGCCCGCCGAAACCACAGCCCCTTCGGGTTATTTGGTTCTGTTTGAAAGTGCCGGAGGTTCACCGGTGGAAAGCGTCACTGTCAAGCTTGGCGATCAGGTTCAAAAGCCTGCGGATCCTGTCAAGGAAGGCTTCCGCTTTACCGGATGGACCTTAAGCGGTAATCCCTATGATTTCCATACGCCGGTGGGGAGCGATTTGCTGCTGATAGCCGGATGGGAACGGGATGGTTCCGCTGAGATTTTCATAGTGTTTTACAACAGCGCCGGCGGCACCAAGCTTCCCTCTGTGGAAGTAAGCCAAGGATACAGCGTCAATCCGCCAGTTGATCCGGTCCGCCCGGGATATCGCTTTCTAGGCTGGTTCCAGGATGGAGAAAAATATGATTTTTCTAAACCCGTGACAGCCAACACGGTGCTGAAGGCCCGGTGGGAAGAATTGCCGCAAGGCTTCGATTCGTCTTCAGCACCCTCTGTATATTCTTCCCCCTCTCTGCCGTCGGCTCCGGCAGAAAGTTCTCAGCCAGGATCCCAGTCCAAGTGGACGTGGGAGGAAATCGCGGGATCTTGGTTTTTAACTGGGACCGACGATGTGACGGTAGCCTTTACGCTCCGGGATGGTGATTATACTATCACCACTTCCAATTTTGACTTATACCCAATGCCCAGGCTTCGGTATCTCTCCGGCGGCGGCAACGCCTATCCCGCTGTTGACGAGGATGTAACAGATTTCGCAGAATACGTTGGCTTCGCCAGAAAAGGCGACGCCTTGGTATTCCAGGGGGACGGCGTTGCTTGGACCTTTTACCGGCAGAAGAATTATCCCAACCATATCAAGTATTATCTGGAGAAGCTGTATAACAATCTTCCGGGCACTTGGTATCTCCAGGGATCGGACCGGATCACTGTCACGATCACCCAAGGTGTTGCGAGCTGGAACGGGGAAAAGGGGCTGGAGTTTTATTATGAGAATTTAGAACAAATCGGGATAAACCAGGTCAACGGCGGCGGTTTTGTACAGTATTACTGGATCGAATCTCATATGGAAAAAATGGGCATGACTTATCAAAACGATACCATTACCATCAATAAAGACGGTCAGAAGGCCACCTTTGTGCGTACACCCACCCCCAAACGGGTGACAGGGGTCAGATTGGATAAAACCACTTTGGCCGCGGAACTGGGCCAGGGCGGGTATCTGTATGCTCAGGTGGAGCCTGCCGACGCTAGCAATCTGCGGTGTACCTGGAAAAGCTCGGATCCCAGTGTGGTGACGGTGGATGCCGCGGGTATGTATTCTTTTCACAAGGCGGGAACGGCCGTCATCACAGTAACCACCGAGGACGGCGGATTCCAAGCATCCTGCACCGTTACGGTGCTTCCCTACGCGGTCAGAGACATCGCCCTGGACAAGAGCAGCCTTTCCCTTGAAGCGGGACAGGAGGAGACGCTGAATGCCACGATTACTCCCTGGAATGCGGCTAATCAGGAGCTGATCTGGGAAAGCACGGATCCGGCGGTGGCTAAAATTCGGCCCAATGGCAAGACGGGGAAGGTTGTGGCAGTGGCAGAGGGAACAACCGTCATCACGGTGACCACCAAAGACGGCGGCTATCAAGCATCCTGCACCGTATCGGTACGGGATCGCCCCCTGACGCTTACGGTGGATATGTCATATTCTCTGATTCTCGGTGGAGGACATGCGGGAACGGCCATCACCTTGAACGGCGGTGGTCAGGGAGGCTGGGGCAGCTATTCCTATAATGTCCGGCTGTACAGAGACGGCGTTCTGGTGGATGAGTCGCTGAACCTCGACAGCCTATCCAACTATGCATACTATACCGCACAAAAGGGCGAGTACCGGGCGGAGGTGACTCTGCAGGATGGCAGGGGTCGCACCGCAGTCGAAACTGCCAGTTATATCCTGGATAAATAAGAGAAACTGGTTATATGAGAAGCAAAAAGGGAATCCAGCGTCTAAAAGATGCTGGATTCCCTTTTGTTAGTGTACCACTCTATATACTATTGGTTGTAAAATCTTCCAAGGAATTGATGGAAGGACTGCCTTTTTGTCAAACAATAGAACTTTTATCCCAATTTCCGAATACGTCGGACGGCCTCCTTGGTTCGCTGATGGTCACCGAAGGCGGTGAGGCGGAAGAAATTCCGGCCGTTCTGGCCGAAGCCCGCGCCGGGGGTACCCACCACCTGGGCCTTATCCAGCAGATAATCAAAGTAATCCCAGGATTCCCGGCCGCCGGGACATTTGAGCCAGATGTAGGGAGAGTTCTCCCCGCCGGTGAACCAAATGCCCATCTCCCGCATAGCCTCCGCGATCACCCGGGCATTTTCCCGGTAGTAGGCGATGTCCTCCTGAATCTGCCGCTGGCCCTCCGGGGTAAAGACCGCCGCCGCTCCCCGCTGCACCACATAGGATACGCCGTTGAACTTGGTGGTCTGGCGGCGCAGCCACATACGGTTGAGGGAAAAATCACCGTATTTCAGTTCCATGGGCACCACGGTGTAGCCGCAGCGGGTGCCGGTGAATCCGGCGGTTTTGGATAGGGAGCAGAATTCCACGGCGCATTCCCGGGCCCCGGGAATTTCGAAAATACTCCGGGGCAGAGCGGGGTCCGCCACGAAAGCCTCGTAGGCGGCGTCAAAAAGGATCACCGCACCGCATTCCCGGGCGTAATCCACCCATTGTTGCAGCTGCGCCCTGGTATATACCGCGCCGGTGGGGTTGTTGGGGGAGCAGAGGTAAATCAGGTCTGCCCGCACCGATGCATCCGGCAAAGGCAGGAAGCCGTTTTCCTCGTTGGCGCCCAGGTAAAGGATGGGCCGCCCCGCCATAAGGTTGGTATCCACATATACCGGATAGACCGGATCGGGCACCAGCACGGTGTTGTCCCGGTCGAAAAGGTCCAGAATGTTGCCCACGTCGCTTTTAGCGCCGTCGCTGATGAAGATTTCCTCCCGTTCCAGCCCCACGTCCCGTGAGGCGTAGTAACCCTGCACCGCCTCCCGGAGAAAATCATACCCCTGCTCCGGGCCGTAGCCGCGGAAGGAGGCGGCTTCCCCCATCTCCCGGACACCCGCCGCCATGGCCTCCACCACTGCCGGGCAGAGGGGCCGGGTGACGTCCCCGATACCCAGGCGAACGATGTCCGCATCCGGGTGGGCGGTCTGATAGGCGCACACCTTGTGGGCGATGGTGGAAAACAGATAGCTTTCCTGCAAATCCTTGTAATGTTCGTTGATGCGCATAGCCTTTCGTCCTTTCCGGGGGGCGGATTACAGCTCCACCACACCGTCGTAAATCTTTTCCGCACCGCCAGTGAGATAGACGGTCTCGTCCGTGTAGCGGATTACCAGGTCGCCGCCTTTGAGCTTAACGGTAATCTCCTCCCCTTTGGGGCAAAAGCCGTTTTCTACCGCCGCCACCGCTGCCGCACAGGCGCCGGTGCCGCAGGCCCAGGTCTCTCCGCTGCCCCGTTCCCATACCCGCATCTTCAGGGTGTGATCGTCCAGCACGGCAATAAATTCCACATTCACCCGCTCCGGGAAAAGGGGATCGAACTCGATGGCCGGGCCGATCTTTTCCAGCTCCAGCAGGTCGGGTTCATCGCAGAAGATCACGCAGTGGGGGTTGCCCATGGATACACAGGTGATCCGATAGTCTTCCCCGGCCATGGTGACCGGCCGGTCCACCGCCCGCTCCCCCGAGAGGTTCACCGGGATCTTCTCGGGAACCAGCTCTGCCGGCCCCATGGCCACCGTGGCCCGACGCACAATGCCGTTATACTTGTGCAGCCACAGCCGCTTGATCCCGCTGAGGGTATCGATGGTCATCTCCTCTTTGCGGCAGATGCCGTTGTCATACAGATATTTTCCCACGCAGCGGATGGCGTTGCCGCACATCCTGCCTTCGCTGCCGTCCAGGTTGAACATCCGCATTTTCGCATCCGCCACGTCGGAGGGGCAGATCAGCACCGCCCCGTCGCCGCCGATGCCCTTGTGCCGGTCGGCCAGGCGGATGGACAGCCCTTCCGGATTGTCGATTTTCTGGTTCAGGCAGTTGAAGTAGATATAATCGTTGCCGCAGCCCTCCATCTTAGTGAAAGCCAGCCGAGGCCGTGCACTGCGCAGGTGGTTGATGTCCACCAATTCCGTGCAGTGGGGGGAGTAGCGGCTGCGGATACTGTCGGCCACCACGCCGGCGGTGTCGATAGAGGTCAGACAGGGAATACTCCGCTCCACCGCCTTGCGGCGGATCTTCACGTCGTCCAGGGTGGGGATCCGCCCTTTGGAGGAGGTGGAGACGATAATGGTTACCTTGCCGCTGTCCAGCAGAGCCAGGGGGTTATCCGCCGATTCGTGGATCTTTTTGACCTCCGTCACCGGCAATCCCCGGCGGCGCAGCACCGCCGCGGTGCCCGCCGTGGCGTAAAGGGCAAAGCCCAGCTCGTGGTACTTCTTCGCCACATCCGCGATTTCCGCCTTGTCCGAATCCCGGACGGTGAGGAAGACGCCGCCGTTCCTCTGCAGCCGGTAGCCGGCGGCGATGAGCCCCTTATACAGCGCTTCATCCCGGGTGCCGGCGATGCCCAACACCTCGCCGGTGGATTTCATCTCCGGCCCCAGATGGGTATCCACGTTGGTGAGCTTTTCAAAGGAGAAGACCGGCACCTTCACCGCCACGTAGGCGGAGGTTTTATACAGCCCGGTACCATAGCCCATGTCCGCGAGCTTCTCCCCCAGCATCGCCCGGGTGGCCAGATCCACCATGGGCACTCCCGTAACCTTGCTGATATAGGGAATGGTTCGGGAGGAACGGGGGTTGACCTCGATGACGTACAGCTCATCCTGGTAAATCAGATATTGGATGTTTACAAGGCCCTTGGTGTCCAGGGATACCGCCAGCCGCCGGGAGCAGTCCACAATCCGTTCCCGCTGCCGGTCGTCGATGTTCCAGGCCGGATAAACGGCAATGGAGTCGCCGGAATGGATGCCCGCCCGTTCCACATGCTCCATAATGCCGGGGATGAGAATATCCTCCCCGTCGCAGATGGCGTCCACCTCCAGCTCGGTGCCCATCAGATATTTGTCCACCAGCACCGGGTTCTCGATGTTTTGGCTGAGGATGATGGCCATATATTCCTTCACGTCGTCGGGAGTGAAGGCGATGATCATGTTCTGGCCCCCCAGTACATAGGAGGGGCGCAGCAGCACCGGATAGCCGATCCGTTCCGCCACTTCCAGCGCCTCCCGCGCCGACATGACGGTGAATCCCTGGGGACGCTTGATCTGCAGTTCCTCCAGCAGCTCGTCGAACCGCTCCCGATCCTCCGCTTTGTCGATGCTGTCGGCGGAGGTACCCAGAATCCGCACCCCGCTGCGGCTGAGATATTTGGTGAGCTTGATGGCCGTCTGTCCGCCGAAGGCCACCACCACGCCGTAAGGCTTTTCCGTGGCGATGATTCCCGCCACATCCTCCTCGGTGAGAGGCTCAAAGTACAGCCGGTCGGCGGTGTCGAAGTCGGTGGAGACGGTTTCTGGATTGTTGTTGACAATCACCACATCGTATCCCGCTTCCTTCAGCGCCCAGACGCAGTGGACGGAGGCATAGTCAAACTCGATGCCCTGGCCGATACGGATGGGGCCGGAACCGAAAACGATCACCGTTTTCCTGCCGGTGGGATGGGCGGCGATAAACTCCGCCGCCTCGTTTTCTTCATCGGCGCAGCCGTAGAAATAGGGGGTCTGGGCTGCGAACTCCGCCGCGCAGGTATCCACCATTTTGTAAGCGGGGAGCAGCGGCCCGCCCGCCGCCCGGATGTCTCCGCCGCTGAGCCGGGTGATCACCTTGTCCGGGTAACCCAAGCGCTTAGCCCGGCGGTAGAGGGCGGCGTCCAACGGGGTTGTCTGCAGCAGCCGGTCCATCTCCGTGAGATGGCGCAGCTTGCAGAGGAACCAACGGTCGATTTTGGTGACGGCGTGGATTTCCTCCGGCGTCACGCCCCGGCTCAAGGCTTCGTAAATCACAAACAGGCGGTTGTCGTCGCAGGTGCGAAGCCTCTCCCGTATCTCCTCGTCCGATACGTCCGCCAGGCCGGGGCTGCGCAGGCAGTCATGACCGATTTCCGCCCCCCGCACCGCCTTCATCATGGCCTCTTCAAAGCTCTGGCCGATGGCCATCACCTCGCCGGTGGCTTTCATCTGGGTGCCCAGAGTCCGCTGGGCGTAGACGAATTTGTCGAAGGGCCACTTGGGCATCTTCACCACCACATAGTCCAGCGCCGGTTCAAAGCAGGCATAGGTGGTGCCGGTGACGGCGTTGCGGATCTCGTCCAGGGTGTAACCCACCGCGATTTTAGCCGCCACCTTGGCGATGGGGTAGCCGGTGGCCTTGGAGGCCAGAGCGGAGGAGCGGGACACCCGGGGATTCACCTCGATCACCGCATATTCGAAGCTATCAGGATGGAGGGCGAACTGGCAGTTGCACCCTCCCTCCACCTCCAGGGCGGTGATAATGTTCAGCGCCGCGGTGCGGAGCATCTGATATTCCTTATCCGACAGGGTGACGGTGGGAGCGATGACGATGCTGTCACCGGTATGAACCCCTACGGGATCGAAGTTTTCCATGCTGCACACCGTAATGACGTTGCCCCGGCTGTCCCGCATGACCTCGAATTCGATTTCCTTCCAGCCGGCGATGCCTTTTTCCACCAGAATCTGATGGATGGGGGAAAGCCGCAGACCGTTGCCGGCGATTTCGCGCAGTTCCTCCGGCGTTTCCGCGATGCCGCCGCCGCTGCCGCCCAGGGTGAAGGCGGGGCGGACGATGACCGGATAACCGATTTCCTCCGCAAAGGCCATGGCTGCGTCCAAATCGGTGACAACCTTGGAGGGAATCACCGGCTGACCGATGGCTTCCATGGTATCCTTGAACAGCTGGCGGTCCTCCGCCTTGTCGATGGTTTCCGGGCGGGCGCCCAGCAGCCGGACGTGGTGCTTCTCCAGGAAACCCTCCTTCGCCAGCTGCATGGACAGAGTCAGCCCCGTCTGCCCTCCCAAGGTGGAGAGCAGGCTGTCCGGCTGCTCCTTTTCGATGATGCGCTTGACAATATCCAGGGTCAGCGGCTCGATATAAATTTTATCTGCCATGTGCTGATCGGTCATGATGGTAGCGGGGTTGGAGTTGACAAGCACCACCTCCAGCCCTTCCTCCTTCAGCGCGCGGCAGGCTTGGGTACCGGCATAGTCGAACTCGGCGGCCTGGCCGATGACAATGGGGCCGGAACCGATGACCATCACCTTATGGATTGCGGGATTTAGCGGCATGGCGCGTCAACTCCTTTCATCAGCTGCACAAAGTCGTCGAAGAGAAATGAGGTGTCCTGGGGGCCGGCGGCGGCCTCGGGGTGAAACTGGACGGAAAAGGCCGGGAGATGGGTGTAGGTTACACCCTCACAGCTGCCGTCGTTGCCGTTCACATAGCTGACAACAGCCTCTCCAGGCAGGGAATCCCCCACCACCTGATAGCCGTGGTTCTGGCTGGTGATGAACACCCGCCCGTCGGCGGCGCGCACCGCCGGCTGATTGGCCCCCCGGTGTCCGTATTTCATCTTTTCCGTCCGACCGCCCATGGCTAAAGCCAGCAGCTGATGGCCCAGGCAAATGCCGAAGGCGGGCAGACGGGTTTCCATCAGCTTGCGCAGTTCGACCACGATTCCCACGTTTTCCGCCGGATCGCCGGGGCCGTTGGAGAGCATCAGACCGTCCGGCTTTAGGGCCAGGATATCCGCCGCTGTGGCGGAAGCGTCCACCGCCGTCACCCGGCATCCCCGCTTGACCAGCTCCCGGCGGATGTTCTCCTTGGCGCCGAAATCCCAAAGCACCACATGACAAAGGGGCGTCTCCTTTGGCAGGAGAACCTCCGGAGCGTGACAGCTCACTGCCCGCACCGCGCCGGTGACCCGGTAGGCCCACACCGCCTCCTGTTCCTCGTGGGTGAGGTAAGGAGAACGGCTGATCCGCCCATTCATCACCCCGTGCTCCCGGACAATCCGGGTCAGAGCGCGGGTATCGATGTCGGACAAACCAACGATCCCCTTTTCTTTTAAAAAGGCGTCAAGACCCCCGGCACAACGAAAGTTGGAGGGTTCCTGACACCATTCACGCACAATATAACCCTGCAGCCGGGGAGCGCCGCTCTCAAAATCCGCCGGGATCACCCCGTAATTGCCGATCAGGGGAAAGGTCTGCACCACAATCTGGCCGTAATAGCTGGGATCGGTCAGCGTTTCCAGATAACCGGTCATAGCGGTGGTGAACACCACTTCTCCCGTGGTTTCTCCCGCCGCCCCGAAGAGAACGCCTGGGAAAACTTTCCCGTTTTCCAGAATCAGATAACCCTTTTCTTCCATATTCCGCATCCGCGCCTTTCCATTTGATTATTCCGCATAGGTCCGCAGGACCTGCTCCGCCACCTCCCGGCGGGTGATCCGCCGGTCCATGGCCTCCTTTTCCAGATAGCGATGAGCCTGAGGTTCGCTTAAGGATAACACTTCCATCAGCACGCATTTAGCCCGGTCTACAATCCGGATTTCCTCAATCTTTTTCTGCAGCTGAATGTTTTCATTGCGCAGCCCCAGCATCCGCCGGCGGGCCGCCAAACCCAGCCGCAGGGTTTGCGAGAACATAGCGCGGCCGAAGGGCTTTGCCAGCACCAGCACCCCTTCCGCTTCCACCTGGGCCGCCGTTTCATCCGCGATTTCCGATTTTATCAGCAGGATTACAGCGGCGGAGGTGTTCTCTACGGCAAAAAACGCCAGGGATGGCCCCTTTTCTCCTGCCGCCGGGGCATTGATGAGGACCAGATCGAAATCGCATTGCGTTATAAGCCGCCGGGCCTCGTCGCCGGAAGCCGCCGGCGTCACCGGCTGGCAGTCCTCGTCCCTCAGCAGCTGCAAAAGGAATTCCCGGCCCTTGTCCGAGCCGGATACCAAGAGGGTCCCGCCCATACCGTCCCCACCTGCCTTTCTGTTTATGCATGCAGATTCGCCATCAGGCCGTCGGCATTATATTGCACGGAAATACAGCTTGTGCTGCATCTCCGCCGGATTGTCCGCTTGAGCGCATAGACGGCATTCCTCTTCCCGAATGGTGAAAAAGCCGTCCCGGATTTTCTCCGACAGCGCATTCCGGATAAAGGCGCTTTCCTTGGCTGCCGTTATGGACTCCTCCATGGTGAGGGGCAGCTTCTCCAACCTCGCCAGAAGCTGAGGATCGGCGGTGTAGAGGTTGACATCACAGGAAGGACACAGAGGCAGTTGCCGCCGGATACCGTCCAGTCCTGCCCGCAGCAGCAGCGTATACGCCACATAAGGGTTGCAGGCCGGGTCGGGAGAACGCAGCTCCATCCGGGCGAAATCCCCCTTGCCGGAGGGGATGCGGATCAGTTGGGAACGGTTTTCGTGAGACCAGGTGATATACCGGGGGGCCTCCATCCGGCCCAGCCGCTCATAGGAATTGGGCAGAGGATTGAGAAAAGCGGTCATTTCCCGGATATGATCCAAAATACCGGCGATGAAGCTTTCCGCTTCGGGGGAATGCCGGTCGGGGGCGTTGACGAAAATATTCTGGCCGCCCCGGGTCAGGGAGAGGTTGAGGTGCAGGCCGCTGCCGCTGGCCTCCGGCACCGGCTTGGGCATGAAGGAGGCAAACAGCCCGTTGCGGGCCGCCACCGCTTTCACAGCGATTTTGAAGGCGGTTAGATCGTCGGCGGCCGCCAGGGCATCGTTGAAGCGGAAGTCGATTTCGTTTTGCCCCGGCCCCTGCTCATGGTGGGAGCTTTCAAAGCGGAGACCCATCTGCTCCAGCATCAGGCAGATATCCCGCCGGACATTTTCCCCCTTGTCCAGCGGCGCGACATCCAGATAACCCGCCTCATCCTGGGTAATCCGGGTAGGCTTTCCCCAGTCATCGGTTTCAAACAGATAAAACTCGCACTCCGCGCCTACCCGGCAGCTCAGTCCCGTGCGGCGCAGTTCTTCCGCCGCCTGCTGTAGCACGGCGCGGGTGTCCCCCTCAAAGGGGCGGCCGTCCGGATGGCGAATGGAGCAGAAAAAGCGGGCCACTCTTCCCTGCTGGGGCCGCCAAGGCAGCACAGCCAGGGTGGAGGGGTCGGGAAACAGCAGCAGATCGGACTGCACCGCGTCGGTAAACCCGCGGATCGCCGACGCATCAAAGGTAATCCCCGCTTCAAAGGCACGGGGCAGTTCTTCCGCCGTGACCGCGATGTTTTTGATGGTGCCGCATACGTCACAGAAAACCAGACGGACAAACTTCACGTCGTTTTCCCGGACAAACTGGAGCACCTCGCTTACGGTAGTATCCATAACGCACCTCCCTGCGGGCGTACCCGCGTATTGAGTGATTCTATACGATTGCAGACTGGTGAGTAACTTCCTGAATTATAACGCCGTAAAAACCGGATGTTTGCCTTTCGGCAAACGCGGAGACACAACCTCGCTTCTACCAAAAGAATGCCGGTTTTGGACGTATGTCCAAAATGCGTGCTTCAAGAGTTAATGCGAAGCATTTACTCCAAATGGCTACGCAAGGGATTCTTCAAAGAGAAAATCTTTGATTTTCTCCATTATACCACAAAGCGGCGCGCGAAGCGCGGAGCCTTCCTTAGTCCGAAACGGCGTTGACCGTTTCGGAGTGGTTCAATGTTCTCTCAGCCGCCCAAAGGCTTGCGAAGCACGGCTTTGGAATGCGGCGTGAGGTTATTATACCACAAAAGTCAGGCGTTTACCGATGGGCAAACGCAAAGACACAGCAGGAAAAATTAGATATCCTCTTTTTTAGGGCTGTGTCCATGATACCACATTTTACCGGTAGGTATAAAGCTGTTTATAAGGATTGCTGGAATTGGGAGTCAGCACGAAGAAGGGAAGGGAGTCCAATTCCTCCCGTTCCCGCCCGAAGGCCTGACAAAACTGATCCAGACAGCCGGCGATTTCCGCCTTGTCCGCCGCTGCGGCCTCCCTGACCGATAGCTGGGGCGGCAGAGCCGCGGGCATCTCCCGACAGCGGACCACAATTTTGCCCCCATGCATTCCTGTGCCGCAGAAGTTGCAGGAGAAACGTCCGTCCCCGTCGGTGAGGTTCAGCACCACGATCAGTCCGCCGGCCTGGTATTCCCCCAGAAAGCTGCCCGCCTTGCCGCCGATGACCAATGTGGGCAGCCGGTGTTCATAGGCCTTCATGTGGATTCCGGCCCGGTAGCCGGTGCTGCCCTCCACCAAAATGGTGCCTCCCCGCATGGCATAGCCGGTGGCGTCCCCGGCGCAGCCGTGGATGCAGATGACACCGTCGTTCATGGTGTCGCCGGTGGCATCCTGGGCATTGCCCCGCACCACAATGGAAGCGCCGTCCAGATATGCCCCCAGGGCATTGCCCGGGGTGCCGTTGATCACCAGCTTTTTATGGGACAAGCCGCTGCCGATGTACCGCTGTCCCAGGCAGCGGTCGATCACCACTATGTCATCCGCCGTATCCCGTACCAAATCGTTCAGGGCTTTGAAATGCATATCACCCGCTGTAATATGGGTCATGGATTATCCCGCCTTTCCTGCTTGTGCGCTTGTGCATCATACCTGTCGGCTGAGAACAGCCGCCCGGTCCTTTCGGGAAAAGGCCATCAGCTGAGGCTTTTCCTGGATCAGCTCGAAATCGATGGAGGACAACGGAGTTCTTTCCCGGATCAAGGCGGTATAAATGCCCGCCCGCTCCACATTGCCGATGAGGATATAACCCTTCAGCACCCCATCCTTATAGAACAACCGTTTATAGGAGCCCTCTTCCGCGATCACCTTATCCTCCCCTACATAGCTGCCTGCTGTGATCATGTGCAGGCCGAAGAAGCCTGCGGCATTCATGGGAATGGCTTTATTGTAGGGATGTTCGCCGCCGGCAGCCATATGGATACCGGCGGATTCCCCCTGCATATAGGCGGCGGGCAGCAAAGCCAGGATCCGGTCCTGATCGATGGTGATATCCCGGCTTTCGGTGCAGTCTCCCGCCGCATAGACTTCCGGCAGGCTGGTGCGGCCGTATTCGTCGATGACGATCCCCTTGCGCACCAGGCCGCCCGCCTCCTTCACCAATTCCGTGTTGGGGCGCACGCCCACCGCCACCACCAGGATATCGAAATCCACCAGGCCGCCGCTTTTGAGCCGGGCGGTATTTCCCTCAAAAGCCGCCACGCTGTCACCAAGCAGAAAGCGGACGCCGTGGGATTCGATGTGCCGCTGCACCATGGCGGCCCCCGTCTCGTCCAGCACACTGGGCAGGATACGGTCGGCCAGATCCACCACGGTGACTTCTCCCACCCGGTCCCGGATGCCTTCCACACATTTCAAGCCCACAAGGCCAGCGCCCACCACCAGCACCCGGCTTTGGGGAGTCAGCGCTTTTTCCAGCGCCTTGGCGTCGTCCAGCGATAAAAAGGTATATTGGTTCTGTACGCCGTCCAACCCCTCTATGGGGGGCACAAAGGGCCGGGAGCCGGTGGCGATCAGCAGCTTGTCATAGGGAACCTTTTCTCCGCCGTCCAGCAGCACCTGTTTTTCCTCCGGATCGATTTTCAGAGCGGTCCGGCCCAGCATAGCGGTGCAGCCGTTATCGCTGTAAAAGCTGTCAGGGCGATATTTCATCCTCTCCTCTGTGGTTTTTCCCCACAGCAGATAGGAGATCAGTGGCCGGGAATAGGTGTGGTAGGGTTCGCTGGCAATCACCGTGATGGGACCGCTCCTGTCCAACTGGCGGATGCCCTCTACGCAGCCCACCGCTGCCGCGGAATTGCCGATCATCACATAACGCATTCGTCTCGCATTCCTTTCCCCTTGAAAATGACAGCGTCCGGGCTGGTCATCGCTCCTCAAAGACGATGGCCCGGTTGGGGCAGCCCTTGACGCAGGCCGGTTCCCCGTCTTTGTTTCGCACGCACAGCTCGCATTTCTGCACCGCCCCCTCCGGCGAGGGCATGATAGCACCGTAGGGACAGGACAAAATACAGGTATAGCACCCCACGCATTTGTCCCTGTTGATGGAGATGACCCCCTTCTCCACTGTCAGCGCGCCGGAGATGCAGCCTTTGACGCACAGCGGCTCCTGACAGTGGCGGCAGGAAACCGCGAAGCTCACCGCCCCCGCCTCCTCGATGCGGATCCGGGGATGGATGGCGACTCCCTGCAGGGCCTTCACCATGTCTGTTTCCCCGGAATTGGCATAGGCGCAGTAATATTCGCACAGATGGCAGCCCAGGCACCATTTTTCATTGACATAGATGCGTTTCATAACCGGCCGCACCCGCCCTTTCCGTCAGATTGTTAATTGACTATTTGTTCCGTATCATTCGCCCGCATGCTGAATGCCCAGGATTTCCAGTTCCTTCTGGGTCAGGCCCACGCCGCGGAGCATCAGGCGGTTGCCCCGCAGGGCCTCGATGGAGTTGATGCCCATGCCGCCCATCATCTCCTTGATCTCGTGGTTCCAGGCTCTCACCAGATTCACCAGCCGCTCGCAGCCCACGTCGGGGTTGAGCCGCCGGGTCAGCTCCGGCTTCTGGGTGGCGATACCCCAGTTGCAGTTGCCGCTGTAGCAGCTGCGGCAGAGATGGCAGCCTAGCGCCAGCAGGGCTGCGGTGGCGATGTAGACGGCGTCCGCACCCAGGGCGATGGCCTTCACCACATCGGCGCTGCTGCGGATGCTGCCCCCCACCACAATGGAGACATTGCCCCGGATGCCTTCCTCCCGCAGCCGCTGATCTACCGCGGCCAGGGCCAGCTCAATGGGGATGCCCACGTTATCCCGAATCCGGGTGGGCGCCGCGCCGGTGCCGCCCCGGAAGCCGTCGATGGCGATGATATCCGCTCCGCTGCGGGCCACGCCGCTGGCGATGGCGGCCACGTTGTGCACCGCCGCGATCTTGACGATCACCGGCTTTTTGTATTCGGTGGCTTCTTTGAGGGAATAGACCAGCTGCCGCAGATCCTCGATGGAATAGATATCGTGATGGGGCGCGGGGGAGATAGCGTCGGAGCCTTCGGGAATCATCCGGGTTTTGGCGATGTCCCCCACAATCTTGGCCCCGGGCAGGTGACCGCCGATTCCCGGCTTGGCCCCCTGGCCCATCTTGATCTCCACCGCCGCGCCGGCCTCCAAATAATCCTTGTGAACGCCGAACCGGCCGGAGGCTACCTGGACGATGGTGTTGGAGCCGTAGGGATAAAAGTCGGCATGGAGGCCGCCTTCGCCGGTGTTGTAATAGGTGCCCAGCTGCCGGGCGGCCCGGGCCAGGCTCTCATGGGCGTTATAGCTGATGGAGCCGTAAGACATAGCGGAAAACATAATAGGGACTTCCAGCTGCAGATGAGGCGGCAGATTGTCCACGATCCGTCCTTTGCCGTCCCGCTCAATGACGGCGGGCTTCTGTCCCAGGAACACCCGGGTCTCCATCGGCTCCCGCAGAGGATCGATAGAGGGGTTGGTAACCTGGGAGGCGTTGATGAGGATCTTGTCCCAGTAAACCGGCAGGGGCTGTGGGTTGCCCATGGAGGAGAGGAGCACCCCGCCGCTTTCCGCCTGGCGGTAAACATCGTAGATGGTATCCATGCTCCAGTTGGCATTTTCCTTGAGGATATTGCCGCTGCGAACGATCTTCAGCGCCCTGGTGGGACAGAGGGATACGCAGCGGTGGCAGTTGACACATTTGGTCTCATCGCTGAGCATGAGGTTCCGCTGGGCATCGTAGCTATGTACGCCGTTGGCGCATTGCCGTTCGCAGACGCGGCAGGTGATGCAGCGGTCCTTATCCCGCGCCACCTCGTATTCCGGATAGAGATAGTTGACCGGCATCCTTACTCACTCTCCTTATTCAGTGTGACGATCACCGGCTCGCCCCCGGCGGGAGACCAGATCCGGTCCAGCTCCGGTTCGATGGCCCGGATGGCGCATTCCTCGCTGGCCATATACACCCGGTCCCCTTTTTCCCCCACCACCATGCTGCGAAGCTTCAGCCGGTCGTTGAGGGCCATCATACCCCCGGTGAAACCCAACAGGATGGAGAAGGGACCGGTGATCAGCAGGCTGCCGAAGGCATTGCGCAAATAGGTCAGCCGTTCCCGCTCTTCCTTGGGCAGCTTTTCAATGGTGCTCCAGAAGGGGGCGGCGATCACCCGGGCGGTTTCTTCCAGGGACAGCCCCTGCTTGCGCACCAGGAAATCGATGATGTAGGTGATGACCTCGGTATCGGTGAGCAGGGTGCATTTGTAACCGAACATTTCGATGAACCGTCGGTTGGCGTCGTAGGAGGAAATCTCGCCGTTGTGCACAATGGAGGTATCCAGCATGGCAAAGGGATGTGCCCCTCCCCACCAGCCGGGAGTGTTGGTGGGATACCGGCCGTGGGCGGTCCAGCAGTAGCCCTCGTATTCCTCCAGTCGGTAAAATTCCCCTACGTCCTCGGGATAGCCCACGGCTTTGAATACCCCCATATTTTTGCCGCTGGAGAAAACATAGGCGCCTTCAATCGCGGTGTTGATGCGGATGACGCTGCGGGCCACAAATTCCTGTTCATCCAGCTGGCTCTCCATCAGCCGGGTATGAAGAGGGGTGACAAAATACCGCCAGATCAGCGGTTCGTCGGTGATCCGGGGATGACGGCGTACGGGGATTTTGGAGAGGTTCACCAGCTCGAAATGCCGATCCAAAAAGCGTTCGCATTCCTCTCGGGCCGCCGCGTTTTCATAAAACAGGTGGAAGGCGTACAGATCCTTATATTGGGGATAGATACCGTAGCCCGCGAAACCGCCGCCCAGGCCGTTGGAGCGGTCGTGCATCGACGCGATGGACCGCACGATCCGGTCGCCGGCGATTCGCTCCCCGCTGCGGGAAAAGATGCCCGCAATGGCGCAGCCGGAGGGGATGCGCACTTGGCCTTCCTTTTTCATACCGTACCATTCCTTTCTCACGAATCCCGAAGGAAATCGCTTGGAAGCGCTCAGACAACAAAAAAGCGTTCACACGCGATCCCCGAAAACCGAAGATCGCGCATGAACGCCTTTGTTCTATTCGGGAGTATACCGCAAACGGAAAAGGAAGTCAAGAGGAAAATGAATGAAATAATAAAATATATTTCAAGAAATCAATCCTTTTACATTTAAAACAGGTCAAACCAAAACATATTGCAGGAACTAATGAAAAATCTTGCAAAAATTTCAAAAAAGGTCTTGACAAGTACCGCGGGAAGCGGTATACTCACAGCGTAGACAGCAAAGGCGCTGCGGGAGAAATTCCCGCGGCGCTTTTTTGTTTGTGATGCTGTATAGCAGTCCATATCCAGAGGGGAGACGGAAACGATGAGCAAGATTCCTGAGTTGTTCGGTAGCATGGTGTTCGGAGATGCCGCTATGAAGGAGCGGCTGCCCAAAGAGACCTATAAGGCGCTGAAAAAAACCATGAAGGAGGGTCGCAGCCTCCAGCCGGATGTCGCCAATGTGGTGGCCAATGCCATGAAGGATTGGGCCATCGAACGGGGGGCTACCCACTTCACCCACTGGTTCCAGCCGATGACCGGCATTACGGCGGAGAAGCACGACAGCTTTATTTCCCCCCAGGGTGACGGCAGCGTGATTATGGAATTCTCCGGCAAGGAGCTGATTAAGGGAGAGCCGGATGCTTCCTCCTTCCCTTCCGGCGGTCTGCGGGCAACCTTTGAGGCCCGAGGCTATACCGCTTGGGATCCCACCTCCTACGCCTTCATCAAGGACGGCACCCTCTGCATTCCCACCGCTTTCTGCTCCTATGGCGGCGAGGCGCTGGACAAAAAGACTCCCCTGCTGCGGTCCATGGAGGCCATCAGCAAACAGGCTGTGCGGGTACTGCGGCTCTTCGGCCATCAGGATGTCACCATGGTGAATACCACCGTCGGCCCGGAGCAGGAGTATTTTCTCATCGACAAGGCGCTGTATGAGCAGCGCCGGGACCTGATTTATACCGGCCGGACCCTGTTCGGCGCCCGTCCGCCCAAGGGGCAGGAGCTGGAGGATCACTATTTCGGGGCCATCAAACCCCGGGTGGCCGCTTATATGCAGGAGCTGGATGAAGAACTGTGGAAGCTGGGCATCTTCGCCAAGACCCGGCACAACGAAGTGGCGCCCTCTCAGCACGAACTGGCGCCCATTTATACCACCACCAATATCGCTACCGACCACAATCAGCTGGTGATGGAGATGATGAAAAAGGTGGCGGCGCGCCATGGGCTGGTCTGTCTGCTGCATGAGAAGCCCTTCGCCGGAGTCAACGGCAGCGGCAAGCACAACAATTGGTCCATCTCCACCAACACCGGCGTCAATCTGCTGGAGCCGGGGGAGACCCCCCACGAAAACGCCCAATTCCTGCTTTTCCTCTGCGCCGTCATCAAGGCGGTGGATGAGTACCAGGATCTGATGCGCATCTCCGTGGCCAGTGCAGGCAACGATCACCGCCTGGGCGCCAACGAAGCCCCTCCCGCCGTCATCTCTATGTTCCTGGGCGAAGAGCTTACCGGCGTGCTGGAGGCCATCGAATCCGATGCGGCTTACGACGCCAAAGAAAAGGTGCTGATGAAGATCGGCGTCCACACCCTGCCTCGTTTTTCCCGGGATACCACCGACCGCAACCGCACTTCCCCCTTCGCCTTTACCGGCAACAAGTTCGAGTTCCGGATGCCCGGTTCCAGCCTTTCCATTGCCGGGCCGAACTTTGTGCTGAACACTGCGGTGGCGGAGGAGCTCAGCGGCTTTGCGGATATCCTGGAGCAGGCGGCGGACTTTGAAACCGCGCTGCACGATCTTATCCGGCAAACCATCCACGACCACAAGCGGATTATCTTCAACGGCAACGGCTATGATGCCGAATGGCTGGCAGAGGCGGAGCGGCGGGGGCTGCTCAATCTGAAAACAACGCCGGACTGCCTGCCCTACTTTATAGCGGATAAGAATATCCGGCTGTTTGAAAAGCACCGGGTGCTCACCGAAAAGGAGATGCGCTCCCGCTACGAGATCACTCTGGATAACTACTGCAAGGTGCTGCACATCGAAGCCGCTACCATGCTGGAGATGGGGCAGCGGGATATCCTGCCGGCGGCCATGCGGTACAGCGGAGATATCGCCGCTGCGGCGACAGACAAGCAGGCGCTTTCCATTGACTGCGCTGCGGAGAAGACGCTGGCGGCAAGATTGTCTGTGCTGTGCGCTTCCCTGTACCAGAAGATTCAGGACCTGGAAGCGGCGGTCCGGGATGCGGGGAATTGCGGTGACGTGGAAGCCTGCGCTCTGTATTATAAGGATCAGGTCTTCACCGCTATGCAGGCGCTGCGGGCGGTGGCGGACGAACTGGAAGGTCTCACGGCCAAGAGCTATTGGCCCTATCCTACTTACGGCGATATGCTGTTCAGCGTCTGATCGGCCGGGGGCCGAAGTTAGGTAAAAACAGGAAATGCACAAGGGCGTGCATACCGTGCAGTTCAGCGCGGTGTGCAGCCCTTGTTTTTCCTGAAAGTTTTTAGGGGGAATTGGTATGTTTTCATCCGCCAACACCATCTGGGTACTGGTGGCAGCCGCTTTGGTGTTCTTCATGCAGGCGGGCTTTGCCATGGTGGAAACCGGCTTTACCCGGGCGAAGAATGCCGGCAACATCATTATGAAAAACCTGATGGACTTCTGTATCGGCACACCCATTTACTGGCTGTTCGGTTTTGGCATCATGTTTGCCGGCAACAGCGCTTTCATCGGCGGGCTGGATTTTCTCAGTCAGGGCGCCTATACCGCCATTCTGCCGGAGGGAGTGCCCAAGTGGGCGTTCTTCATCTTTCAAACGGTTTTCTGCGCCACGGCGGCCACCATTGTGTCCGGTGCCATGGCGGAGCGGACAAAATTCATTTCTTACTGCATCTATAGCGCCGTCATCAGTGCCGTGGTCTACCCTATCTCCGGTCACTGGATATGGGGCGGCGGCTGGCTGGCACAGATGGGCTTCCATGATTTTGCCGGTTCCACCGCCGTGCATATGGTGGGCGGCGTGGCGGCCCTGGTGGGCGCTAAAATCCTGGGGCCCCGCATCGGCAAGTACGACAAGGACGGCAAGCCTCACGCCTTTCCCGGGCACAGCCTGACCTTGGGCGCGTTGGGTGTGTTTATCCTGTGGTTCTGCTGGTTCGGCTTCAACGGCGGCTCCACCGTCTGCGCCACCGGCGACGATGCCCTGTCCGCCATGGGCAGCATCTTCACCACCACCAATTTGGCGGCAGCCACCGCCACCCTGACGGTGATGATCATCACCTGGATCCGGTACAAAAAGCCGGACGTCTCCATGACTCTGAACGGCTCCTTGGCCGGTCTGGTGGCGATCACCGCCGGATGCGATCTGGTTACCCCGGTTGGCGCCTTCTTTATCGGTCTCATCGCCGGCTTTGTGGTGGTCTTTGGTATTGAGTTCATCGACAAGGTCTGCAAGATCGACGATCCTGTAGGCGCCATCGGCGTGCACGGTATGTGCGGCGCCATGGGAACCCTGATGGTGGGCCTTTTCTCCGCTACGGAATACAGCTACGGCGACGGCCTCGTCATGAGCAAAGGCTTGTTTTACGGCGGCGGTTTCAAGCTGCTGGGGGTGGAGGCTCTGGGAGTGATCTCGGTTATCGCCTGGGTGGCGGTGACCATGACCATTGTTTTCCAGATTCTCAAGCACACCGTCGGCCTGCGGGCTTCCCGGGAGGAAGAAATCCTGGGCCTGGATATCACGGAACACGGTCTCACCAGCAGCTACGCGGACTTTGTACCAGTGGTGGAGCAGCTGAACGCTGATGCAGTAGCCGCCGGCGAAGCGGCTCCGATGACCGGCAGTACGCCGGTGGATGAGGCGGTGCCGGTACAGCTGGTGACCCCGCCCGCCAATACGGCGATTTCTTCCGACGTCAAGATCACCAAGATCGATATTCTCATCAACCAGAACCGCTTTGAAGCCTTGAAATTCGCCATGAACACCATCGGCGTCACCGGCATGACCGTCACCCAGGTACTGGGCTGCGGCATGCAGAAGGGCCGGATGGAGTATTACCGCGGTGTCCAGCGGGAGATCAATCTGCTGCCTAAGGTCAAGGTGGAGATCGTGGTCTGTAAGGTGCCGGTGCGCACGGTGATTGAAACCGCCAAAAAGGCGCTGTATACCGGACATATCGGAGACGGCAAGATTTTTGTTTACGACACGGAAAATGTGGTGAAGGTCCGCACGGGCGAGGAAGGCTACGACGCTTTGCAGGACGAGGAGTAAGACAGGTTGTTAGCAACAGGGAGGGGAGAACGCCGACGGCGTTCTCCCCTCCCTGCTGCCTTTATGTTGCTTTATTTCTGCATGTCCAGATACGCCTTCAGCCTGGCGGAAAAAATACGCAGTGCGTTGCCGCGGTGACTCACTGCATCTTTTTCCTCCGGTGTCAGCTCGGCATAGGTCTTCCCTGCTCCCGGCAGCCCCGCGGCCACAAGGAAAAGAGGATCGTAGCCGAAGCCGTCCTCACCCCGGGGGAAGAAGCCCACCAGCCCGGAACATTCGCCCCGGGCTTCCACCCGGCTGCCGTCGGGGAAAACACAGCAGACGGCGGAGACAAATTTGGCTGTCCGCTTTTCCGCCGGCACCGCCGCCAGCTCCCGCAGCAGCTTTTGATTCCGATCCGCATCGGTAGCCCCTTCCCCGGCGAACCGGGCGGAATAGACCCCCGGCCCCCCGTCCAAGGCATCCACCATCAGGCCGGAATCGTCGGCCACAGCGGGAAGACCGGTTTCACGGCAGGCGCTCTCCGCCTTGATACGGGCGTTTTCCTCAAAGGTGGTGCCGGTTTCCTCCGCCTCGCTCAAGGGGATGCCGATTTCCTCTCCGGTCACGGCCTCGATGCCCAGGGGACTGAGAATCCGCTGAAGCTCCAGCAGTTTTTTACGGTTATGGGTGGCGATGACGTAACGCATGGCAATCCCCTCTTTTTAAAAATCCTTATACTTCCTCAAACAGACCCCTGGCAAAATCTTCCGGGTCAAAGGGCTGCAGGTCGTCCACGCCCTCGCCCACGCCGATAAACTTCACCGGTACATCCAGATCCTCCCGAATGGCCAAAACCACGCCGCCCCGGGCGGTGCCGTCCAGCTTGGTGAGGACGATGCCGGTGATGCCGGCGGCATTTTTGAATTCCCGGGCCTGATTGACGGCGTTCTGCCCGGTGGTGGCATCCAGCACCAGCAGAACTTCTTTGTCCGCTTCGGGCAGCTCTCGGTCGATGATGCGGTTGATCTTGGCGAGCTCGTCCATGAGATTCTTTTTATTGTGCAGCCGGCCGGCAGTATCGCAGATCACCACGTCCGCTCCCCGGGCCTTGGCGGCGGCTACGCTGTCGAACACCACGGCGGCGGGATCCGCCCCCTGGGTGTGCTTGACGATATCCGCACCCGACCGGTCAGCCCAGATCTCCAGCTGCTCGATGGCGGCGGCGCGGAAGGTATCCGCCGCTCCCAGGATCACCTTTTTGCCTTCATCCCGGAACCGGGCTGCCAGCTTGCCGATGGTGGTGGTTTTGCCCACCCCGTTGACCCCGATGACCAGTATCACGGATGGTTTGGTGGTCAGGCGGAGTTCCTGTCCCCCACGGAGCATCTCCGCCACGGTTTCCGCCAGCAGACCTTTGATCATGGCCGAGTCGGTGATCCCCTGCTCCTTCACCTTGCGGCGAAGTTCTTCGCAGATGCGGGCGGAGGTGGGCGCGCCCACATCTCCCATAATCAGGATTTCCTCCAGCTCCTCAAACAGCTCCTCGTCGATTTTGGTGAAGGCGTGGAGCATGGAGTTGACCGAACCCATGATGGAATCCCGGGTCTTTTTCAGACCCGCGCCGATTTTACTGAAAAATCCCATAGTCTTTTATCCTCTACTTTCTTTTGCACAGCATCCGGTAGGGAATTCCCTGCCGCTGCAGCAGCTGGGCTAATGCCTCCGTGTCACGCTGAATGATGGTATCTTTCTCCAGATAAATAATTCTATTGCATTGAATATAAAGAAGAAACAGATCTTTGGTTTCCACAATACGATAAAGATACCGATAGGGCATATGAATTTCACCGCAGGAATGAAAAGCGCGAAATCCATCCGGATAAAACTCTATGGAAATCTCCCGCTGCTTGATCGGTGGTTCCACAGAAAAAAGCTGTTTCACCTGATTTTTGTTTTTCACCCGCCATGTTATCCCTAACACAAGCAGCACCAGAAGACCTGATATTCCCATTTCCAGAACCGATTGTGAGGAGAAGCAACCATATATGATTATTACGACGGCTATATGCAGAACTACCAGCAGAAAGGCCGTTGCCGTTTGTCGCCAGGAGATACGGGAAATCGCTTTCATGCGCCGCCGGTACTGCTCCAAGCAAAGAGTATAGCATACTTTCACAATCGGCTCATCCACCGTATCGTCCTCCCTTCCAATTATATGGGCAGGGGAGGGAGCGGAGAAAAGTCGAAAGCTGTTCAGGATATCCCAGTGTTATCTCTGATTTATCCAAAACCAGAGAAAGCTGTTCTGCTTGAAAAACCACCAAGCGGTTGCTCTCCAATATCTTTTTCAGCTCCCCATAGGGTATAAATATTTCTTCAAAGTCGGTGCGGGAAACTACCCCTTCCGGAAAAAGAGAAAAGGAATAAGCGGCACCTACAAGGATTTTAGAGGTTTTCAGCATCTGTTTCCATTGCCTTTTCGGCTGTATGCTAAGGGTATAAAAGGCAAGCAGCCCCATCATAAGAAGTGCCGTGAAAAGGACGACGCGTTTCACCGGCGCAGGAAAAGTTCCGTTTATCCAGCTGATTGCTCCCCAAAAGATAAATAGCAGACCGATCATGGAATACAAAATCACTTCGGAAATGAACGCTGTGCTGTGATGATAGGCCATACGGGAAGCCGCCAGATAGGTATCCGCCCGCCGGATGCCTCTGCTCTCAAATAAAGGCTCCATCAACCGCCCCTCCTTTTTATTCATCCCCAAACCGCCGTTTTATTTCATCCTCTTGCGAATCAGCAGAATAACCCCGCCGAGGGCCGCCACCGCCGCAGTCAGAACCGCCGTTTTTTCCAGCAGGCGACGCAGCCAGAGCCAGGCGCCGTCGCTGATAAAAATCGATGTGGGGCCGTCCGCGCCGCCGATGATCCCCACGGAATAATCGGTATTGCGGGCGTGCCGTCCCAATTGCAGAAACCGCATGGCTTTCATCCTTTCTGAGTTCATCCTTACGCCTGGCTCATATTCATTCCCAGCTTGGCTTCCACCTCGCTGGCGCGCAGCTCCAGCAGCTTGGAAACCCCCTGCTCCTGCATGGTGACGCCGTAGAGCACGTCGGCCTCTTCCATGGTGCCCCGCCGGTGGGTGATAACGATGAACTGGGTATTGTCGCACATCCGCCGCAGATAAGCGGCGTACCGGTCCACGTTGACATCATCCAGGGCGGCCTCGATTTCATCCAGCACGCAGAAGGGGGAGGGGGTGACCTTCAGGATGGCGAAGAGCAGGGCGATGGCGGCCATGGCCTTTTCGCCGCCGGACAGCACATCCAGGTTGAGGATTACCTTACCCGGGGGCTGTACATGCATCTCAATGCCCGAATGGAGAATGTCGTCGGGATCGGAGAGCCGCAATTCGCCCTTGCCGCCGCCGAACAATTCGGTAAAGACGATGCCGTAATGATAATTGATCTGTTTGAACCGCTCCAGGAAAATTTCCCGCATCTGTACGGTGAGATCGCCGATGAGGCGGAGCAGCTCGTCTTTAGAAACCTCTACGTCCTTCACCTGGGTGGACAGGAATTCGTACCGCTCGCTGACTTCCTTGTATTCTTCGATGGCGTCCACATTGACGCTGCCCAGCGCCCGGATTTTGTTTTTCAGTTCCCCCAGCCGGCGGCCTGCTTGGGCCGGATCCTCAATGGGAGCGGCCTGGCTTTCCGCCTCGCTGCGGGTCAGCTCGTATTCCTCATACAGCCGGCGGACCACATCGTCCGCCTCCTTTTGGGCGGAAGCGCGCTTTTCCTCGATCCGCGCCGCCTCCCGGCCCGCCAGTTCCCGCTCTTCGGTTTTCTGCCGCACCTGCTGCCGCAGCTTGGTCTGCTGCTCTTCTCCCGCCGCCCGGCGGGCCAGCAGCGCCTCGATATCCCCGGTCACCCGGGCGGCCTGCTCCCGCAGGGAAGCTGCCTGTTGGTTCTGAGTCTCGATCTGTTGCCGAAGGTCGGCGCTGGCGGTTTCCCGTTGGGCGATCTGCTCTTCCAGTTCCGCCCGATGACCGGCGGCGTCCTCCTTGCGCTTCTCCAAATCGGCAATGGCGGCTGTCGCCGCCTCAATTTCCTTTTCCAGCGCCAGCACGGAAAGCTTGATTTCCGATATCCGGGCGGTGAGAGCATCCCGACGCTGCGCCAGTTCCTGCCGTCCTCCGCTGAGTTCCTCCAGCCGGGCGTCCACATCCCGCTGCTCTGTCGTCACCGCGGCGGCTTCCTCCTCCGCCTGAGCCGCCGCTTTCCGGCAGTCCTCCGCTCGGGCGTTGAGGGCGGCAGTTTCCTTCTGGTAAGCTTCCAGCTCCCGGCTGCCGTTATCCAGCTGCTCTGTGAGGCGGCGCACCTCTCCCTCAAACCGCACCCGGTCCTCCTGGGCGGTGGCCAGCTCTCCCTGCACGCCGGAGAGTGCCGCCTGGGCGGCGGCCGCCTCCTGCTGAACCTGACGCAGCTGTTGTCTGGCCGCCTCAGCCTTGGCCGCCAGGGTTTCCTGTTCGATCCGCAGCCGGTCGATTTCCGCCCGGCGGGAGAGCAGCCCCGCCCCTTTGACATGGGAACCTCCAGTCATGGAACCGCCGGCGTTGACCACCTGGCCGTCCAGGGTTACCACCCGGAAGCGGTAGTTGTATTTTTTGGCGATGGCTACCGCATAATCCAGATCTTCCGCCACCGCCGTGCGGCCCAGCAGGCTGCGGGCGATTTCCCGGTAGGCGGCGCCGCATTCCACCAGATCGGCGGCTACTCCCACAAAGCCGGGTTCGTTTTCCAGCCCCTTTTCGTTCAGCTGGGATCCCTTCACGGCGGTGATGGGCAGGAAGGTAGCCCGCCCGCCCTTGGTTTCCTTCAGATAGGCGATGCCCCGTTTGGCATCCTCTTCCCGATCCACCACCACGTTCTGGGCGGCGGCGCCCAGGGCGGTTTCAATCG
The DNA here is from genome assembly GCA_902492455.1 of uncultured Oscillospiraceae bacterium. Taxonomy (GTDB): domain Bacteria; phylum Bacillota; class Clostridia; order Oscillospirales; family Acutalibacteraceae; genus CAKTXU01. Next base: position 65,622 of record CABULH010000012.1, on the reverse strand, counting down.
CCAGGGCATAATCCGCCCCCGATTGAATCAGGCGGGAAACAGGACCGTGGATGCCCCGCAGGGCGCCTCGTTCTCCCTGGCGGATCACCGCCTTGACCGCGCCGGAGAAGCCTTCCATGCTTCTTTCCAGCTCTTCCAGCAGCCGGATGCGCCGGATTTTTTCCTCCGCGTCCAGGCCCAGCTTGTCCGCTTCCGCTTTGGCCGTATCCAGCTTGGCGGAACGGGATTTATACCGCAGCTCATAGCCCCCGGCCATGTTCTGCAGCTCCTCCACCCGCTCGCGGCAGGTGTTCAGCGCCTTTTCGGTTTCCGCCAGCTCCCCACGGATCCGGTCATTTTCCCCGCTTCGGCGGCCGATGCCCTCGGTGAGCTGGGCGAGCCGAAGGGCGATTTCCGACAGGGAGGATTCCCCGGTGACGGATTTCACCCGGATATCCGACAGCCGCAGCGCCAGCGCCGCAGCTTGACGGGAGAGGGCGTCGATCTTGCCGGAGAACTCGTCACTGCTTCGCGCCAGGCCGTCCATCTCGTCGCTTAAAGCAATTCGCTGGACCTCCGCCTCCCGGATAGCCGCCTGCTTTTCTCCAATCTCCTCCTGTTTGCGCCGGATGTCCCCATCGATGGTTTCTCCGCCTTCCTGAGAACGGGCGATATCCTCCCGCAGACGGCCGATGGTTTCCTCATTGTGGCCGATGTCGTTTTGCAGAATCGCCGCCTGCGCGTCGCAGCGGGCGGCCTCTTCCTCCAGCTCCCGGCCTCCCCGGCGGACCTCGTCCATCTCCACCGTCAGCTGCTGAGCGGTACGGGCCAGCGCCTCCATCTCCGCTTCCATGGCGTCGATAGCCTCTCCCGCTCCGTCATATTGGGTGCGGGCCAGCTCCAGCTTGGAATCCAGATCCCGCAGCACATCCCGGGAACGTTCTAGGGTGTGCAGCCAAAGCCCGATTTCCAAGCCCTTTTTCTCACCGGCGTATGCCAGAAACTTCTTGGCCTTTTCCGCCTGCTGCTGGAGGGGGCCCACCCGTTCCTCCAGTTCCTGCAGAATATCCCGCAGCCGCAGCAGATTTTCCTCGGTGGCTTTCAAACGGCGTTCCGCTTCGTTTTTCCGGAAGCGGTATTTGGAAATTCCCGCCGCCTCCTCAAAGATTTCCCGGCGTTCCTCCGACTTGGAGGCTACAATATCCCCGATCTGGCCTTGGCCGATGATGGAGTAGCCGTCCCGGCCCAATCCGGTGTCCATGAACAGCATCTGCACATCCTTGAGCCGGACAGTGGCGTTGTTCAGCAGATATTCGCTGTCTCCCGACCGGTAATACCGGCGGGTGACCTTGACGTCGTCGGCGTCAAAATCCAGCCGCCGGGCGGTGTTGTCGATAACCAGCGACACCTCGGCAAAGCCCACCCCCTTGCGGTGGGCGGTACCGCTGAAGATAACGTCCTCCATTTTTGAACCGCGGAGGCTCTTGGTGGATTGTTCTCCCAGCACCCAGCGGATGGCGTCGCTGATATTGGATTTTCCGCTGCCGTTGGGGCCCACCACCGCCGTGAAGCCCTGGCCGAAAGAGAGCACCGTCTTATCCGGGAAGGATTTAAAACCGTGGATTTCCAGGGATTTCAGCAGCATACCGTTCACCTCCTTTTTGTTGCGTATCCATGTCTATGTAAGAATTAGCCTTTCTCACAGCAGCTTCACCTGTACGCCGTCCAAGAGGGATGCGGCGATGTCCTTGGAGGCCACCGCGGTGCCGTCTTGCATAGCGGAGGCGGTGCCGCAGGCGGCCGCCATCCGCACGCATTCCTGGAGGTTCCAGCCCTTGACAAAACCCACGATAAAGCCCGCCAAGGCGCTGTCTCCGGCTCCCACGGTGGATTTGACCTCCACCGGAGGCGTTGCGGCGTGGGCCACCCCCTCCTCAGAGGCGCAGAGCAGGCCGTTCCCCCCCATGGAAATCATGGCGTTCTCCACGCCGATTTCCCGCAGCTTCCGGGCAGCCTCCGCCACCGCCAACGGGGAGTCGTCCTTTATCTCCAGAATGTGCCGGGCTTCATGGATGTTGGGCTTTATCAGCCAGGGGCGGATCATCTTATAATCCTCCAGCTTCAGCGCGTCGCTGTCCACAGCCACCAGGGCGCCGGCGTTTTTCACCGCCAGAATCAGCTCGGCGTAATCCTGGACATCCACGTGTTCCGGCAGACTGCCGGCAAAGACCACAATGTCTCCGGGATGGATATGGCTGCGGATCAGGGCCATCAGCGCGCCGATCATCATGGTGGTCATAGAAGGACCGCGGCGGTTGAGCTTGACAGTCTGGTCGCCGGTGCGCAGGGTCAGGTTCTCCCGCACCGCCCCTTCCACATGCAGCATCTCATACCGCAGTCCGGCGTCCTCTAAAAACCGGGCGAATTCCCGGCTGTTGTCCGCCCCCGCCACCGCCAGACAGAGGCTGTCCAGCCCGAAGCTGCGCACCACCCGGGAGACGTTGATCCCCTTGCCGCCGGCTTCTCTGGCTTCCGCCTCCACCCGGTTGGCCCGGTCGGGATCCAGTCCGTCCAGCCAAAGGGTCACGTCGATGGAAGGGTTCAGGGTCACGGTCACGATTCCTCTGTGCATTGCCATCCTATCCCTCTCCTTTCCCGGTTAAGCCCGGTGCCATTTCACGCCCTGGGGGGTATCCTCCAGCACGATGCCCAATTCCTTGATCTGATCCCGGATGCGGTCAGCCTCCGCCCAGTTTTTCTGCGCCCTGGCTTCCGCACGGGCGGCGATTAAGGCTTCCACCTCGGCGTCACCGTCCTCTTCCTTCCGGGCATACAGCAGTCCCAGCACGCCGGCAAGCTCATCGAAGAGGGTGCGGGCAGCCTCGCCGTCCGCCGCAGAAATGCCGGAAGCCACCTTGACATTGATATCCTTCGCCAGTTCAAATAAGGCGGCGATGGCGTCGGCGGTGTTGAGGTCGTCGTCCATGGCTTTGATAAACTGCTCCCGCCGGTCTTCCAGCTTTTGGATAAAGGCGGCGTCCGTTTCGCCGGCAGCATTTTTCAGGGCGAAGGCCAGACCCTCCCGGCAGTTATACAGCCGGTCCAGCGCCGCCTTCCCCTGTTCGATAATCTCCGCGTTGTAGTTGATGGGGCTGCGGTATTGGGAGGAGATCAAGAAGAAACGGATGGGCTCATAACCGTATTGATCCGCTACGTCCCGCACAGTGAAGAAGTTGTTCAGGGATTTGGACATCTTTTTGTTGTCCACATTGATGTAGCCGTTGTGCATCCAGTAGCGGGCGAAGGGCGCGCCGTTGCAGCATTCGCTTTGGGCGATTTCGTTTTCATGGTGTGGGAAGATCAGATCCTGGCCGCCGCAGTGGATATCGATGGTTTCCCCCAGATACCGGCGGGCCATGGCGGAGCATTCGATGTGCCAGCCGGGACGGCCCTCGCTCCAGGGAGAGGGCCAGGAGGGCTCGCCGGGCTTGGCCGCCTTCCACAGGGCGAAATCCAGCGGGTCCTCCTTCTGTTCACTGACGTCGATTCGGGCGCCGGATTCCAGGTCGTCCACCGGCTGGTGGGACAGTTTGCCGTAATCCGGGTCCTTCCGGGTGCGGAAATAAACGTCCCCGTTGGGGGCGGCATACGCATATCCCTTTTCTACCAATCCGGAGATGATGGCGATGATCTCATCCATGTTTTCGGTGGCCTTGGGATGCACGGTGGCCTCCCGGACTCCCAGCCCCTTGGCGTCGGTCCAGAATTCCCGGATATACCGGGCGGCGATTTCCTCGTAGCCCACCTTTTCTTCCAGGGCACGGCGGATGATCTTGTCATCGATGTCGGTGAAGTTCTGCACAAAGCGTACCTGCCAGCCCCGCCACTCCAGATACCGGCGCAGCACGTCGAAGACGCACAGCGGCCGGGCGTTGCCGATGTGAATGAAGTTGTACACCGTGGGGCCGCAGGCATAGATGCGCACCACGCCCGGCTCCAGGGTCACCAGTTCTTCCTTCTGTCTCGTCAGGGTGTTATAGATCTTCATATGCGTATCCTCCCAATTGTTGATTACGGTTCCTCTTTGCTTATCAGGTCCTGTACATCCGCGGCCTGCCGAGTACGCAGCTCCCGTTCCAGCTCGTCAATCCGGCATTCCAGGCGGCAGAGCTCCTGGGCCACCGGATCGGGGATGTGAACCTGATCCAGCTCCACGATTTTGGCGCCGTTGCGCCGTACTACTCGGGCGGGCACGCCCACGGCGGTGCAGTTGTCGGGGATCTCATCCAGCACCACCGCGCCGGCCGCGATGCGGACGTTGTTGCCGATTTTGATGGGGCCCAGTACCTTGGCTCCCGCCCCCACCATCACGTTGTTGCCCAGGGTGGGATGGCGCTTGCCCTTATCCTTCCCCGTTCCGCCCAGCGTTACCCCCTGATAGAGGATGCAATCGTCCCCGATTTCGGTGGTTTCACCGATTACTACGCCGGTGCCGTGGTCGATAAAGAAACGGCGGCCGATTTTGGCGGCGGGATGAATTTCAATGTTGGTGCGCCGTACGCACCGCTGGGAGATCCAACGGGCCAGGAATTTCAGATTGTGCCGGTAACACCAGTTGGCCCGGCGGTGGGAACGCACCGCCTTGAGTCCGTTGTATAAAAAGAAAATTTCCACCGCCGAGCGGGCGGCAGGATCCCGTTCCCGCACAGTGGCGATGTCCTCCTTGATGCGGTCGAACATACGGGTTACGCTCCTTTCCTGATGAATATTTCAAATGATTGCCGCGACATGAAAAAACCTCCGCCGCGCCGGGGGCGCGACGGAGGCGGATAACCGCGGTTCCACTCCTGTTTGTCACTCAGGTTGCCGGTAACGGCGGCGGCCGCATACGGATACTCGGCGGGCGCCGCCCGCTTTCCCCGCATGTGCGACGCAGGATCGCTCCTGCGTGAAAGGTGCATTTCACCGGTCGGCCGCCGAAAGCGCTTTCAGCCCGGGCGCTTTCTCTCTGTGGGCGCCGGATGCACGGCTACTTCTCCTTCGTGCGCATCCGGGAGCATCCGCCCAGCAGGCGGATCCCCCTATCTCCATGTCTTTCCATTATATACGATTTCAGCGGGAAAATCCACTGTTTTTTCGCTTCTCTTTGTCAGGCCGTCAGATACTTCCGGTAGGTCCACACATATTGAATGCCGGAGATCACCGTCAGCGTCACCGACACCCAAATCAGGCCGTAGCCAATGGCAAGCAGCGCGGTGAAAAAGGCATCCGGCAGAGCCAGGGAGGACAGAATAGAATGCTGCCAGCTGGAGACCTCCAGCGCCGCCAGCATATAGAGGATGGAGACAAACTGGGCCACGGTCTTTGCTTTGCCGGCAAAGCCTGCGGCGATCACCGTGCCGTCCTTGGCGGCCAGCAGCCGCACGCTGGTGACCATGAATTCCCGGGTGAGAATCAGCATCAGCGCCCACACGTCCAGCTTGCCGATGGCCATAAAGCCCAGGAAAGCGGCGGTGGTGAGCATCTTGTCCGCCAGCGGGTCCAGAAATTTGCCCAAATTGGTGATGAGTCCCCGGCTGCGGGCGATTTTGCCGTCAAACATATCGGTCAGCGCCGCAGCGCCGAAGACCAGCCCGGAAATGAGATAATGGAAGGGGAACTCCACCATCATCAGCAGCAGAAAAAGGGGCGCCAGTATAATGCGCACCACCGTGAGTTTATTGGGAAGATTCATCGGTTGAAAACCGCCTTTCAGCTTTGTGAAGGGAAAGCCTTATTCTTCCGGGCAGAATTCGCCCATCAGGTCCCAATCCATGGAGTCGGTGACCGTCACCCGGATCAGATCTCCCGGCTTTACCGCCCCCTTGGGACAGGTGAAAAACACCTTGCAGTCGATGTCCGGCGCGTCAGCGGGGGAGCGGCCGAACCAGCATTCCGCATATCGGTCGTAGCTTTCCACCAATACGGGAATGGTCCTGCCCACCTGGGCTTCGTTATATTCTCCGGCGATGCGGGCCTGTTCCTCCATCACCAGCTCCCGGCGGCGATTTTTCTCTTCCTCCGGCACCTGATCGGGAAGATCCACGGCGGCGGTTCCCTCCTCAGGAGAGAAGGCGAAGCAGCCCAGCCGTTCAAAGCGTACCTCCTGGATAAAGTCGCACAGCTCCTCGAATTCTTCTTCCCCTTCGCCGGGGAAGCCGGTCATCACGGTGGTGCGCAGCACCATCCCCGGCACCTTGCGGCGGATATGGGCAATCAGTTCCTTCAGCCAGGCGGCATCGCCGGTGCGGTTCATGGCCCGCAGCACCTTGCCGCTGCAATGCTGAATGGGGATATCCAAATAAGGAAGCACCTTTTCCTGGGCGGCGATGACATCCAGGAGCCGGTCGGTGATATGTTCGGGATAGCAGTAAAGCAGCCGGATCCAGGCCAGGCCATCGATTTCGCACAGCTGTTCCAGCAGCTCCGGCAGCCGGGATTCTCCATACAGATCTTCGCCGTACAGGGTGGTGTCCTGTGCCACCAGCACCAGTTCCCGTACCCCGTTTTCCGCCAGGGTCCGAGCCTCCGCCACCAGGGATTCCATCTCCCGGCTGCGCAGCGGCCCCCGGATTTTGGGAATGGCGCAGTAGGCGCAGCAGTTGTTGCAGCCGTCTCCCACCCGGAGATAGGCGAAGAAGGAGGGGGTGGTCTGCAGCCGCGCGCCATCCAGCTTCCAGCAGCTTTTGTCCGGGAAGCGGACCATCGGCTCGCCGCGCATCACTGCTCGGACTGCCTCCACAATATCCCCATTGGCGCCAAGGCCCAGCACGCCGTCGCACTCGGGCAGCTCCCGCACCAATTCCTCCTGGTACCGCTCGGCCAGACAGCCGGTGACGATGATTTTTTGAATCTGCCCCTCTTTTTTCAGCTGGGCAAATTCCAGAATATTGTCGATGGATTCCTTTTTGGCGTCCTCAATAAAGCCGCAGGTGTTGACGATGACCACCTCAGCCAGTCCGCTGTCCGGGGTGATGGTCATTCCCGCATCCCGCAGCTTGGCCAGCATCAGCTCCGCGTCCATCTGATTTTTGGGGCAGCCCAGCGATACCATGCCTACTTTTATGGCCATTCTTCCGTAATCTCTCCTATCTCTGGTTCCATTCCGCCATTGTCGGCCCAGCCGCCCATTTCCTCCCGGAAAGCATCCATGGCCCGGCGGATGTCACCGCCGCCGAACCCCCGGCGCGCCAGAGCGGCCTGCGTTTTGCGGCGGTCTTCCTCGGTTTGCAGCCTATTATAATATTTTTTGCGCAGCAGTTCAAGTGCCAGGTCGGCGTCCTTGATATCCAGATCTTCCGCCGCCCGGCGGGCCAGCTCCCGGTCCACTCCCCGGGCGGTCAGTTCCTGTTCGGTACGACGCAGAGGATACAGCTTTCGCCGGCGCAGCTCCTCCGCCAAACGATAGGCGTAGGCTTCGTCATTCACCAGCCCCAGTTCCTCCATCCGCTCCGCGGTTTCCGCCGCCGCTTCCCGGTCACCCTCCCGGCGCAGCTTTTCCTCCAGCTCCGCCCGGGAATGATCCCGCATGGAGAGCAGATACAGCGCTTTTTCCCGCGTCCTGCGCCGGGCGGCCTGATCCAGCAGTTCCCGCAGCTGATCGTCGGTGATAACGCTGCCGACGCGGAAGGGGGATTCGTCGAAGGTACGGGCATCCACAGTCATGGCGGGTTCGCCGTCCAGAACCAGCAGATAAAGTTTACCCCGCCGTTTCCGCGTCTCGGTGATGATCATCCGCATCCCCTCCCTTCGGTATCTTCTCATTATACCGGATCGGAGCGGAAACCACAAGGGGGAAACGGTCGGATAGCCGTGAAACATAAAGCGCCGGCCGTAGACCAGGCTTCAGCATCGGGTGGTCTCAATCCCATTGGGTAGGTATTCCTGATTATGGTACTGTATCTGTTGGCACTCAAGAAAAGGGAAACTGCCCGGAGAGGGAGAATAGAATGGTGGAAGCGATTTGACAATCGGGCATTCACAAATTGATTGCAGGATTTGTCTTACGAGAAATAGATAAATAAAATTCTTGTGTAGCAATTGTTTATAAGTATCAATTCTGTTATCATTTAAGATATGAATAACAGATATAAGCAGGTGAAGGCTATGGAGCATCTTCGGCAGTTGAGAGCAGAGGCCGGCATTTCACAGGATGAACTGGGATTTCAGGTGGATATAAGCGGAGCGTCGATAGGTGCGTACGAGACGGGTATGCGCTATCCGGATGTCAAAAGGCTGTTGGCGCTGTGTCAATATTTTCATGTATCGGCGGATTATATGCTGGATTTAACAGAGATCCGGGAAGGAGCCGATGCAATTGTAGAGAACAAGGAATTGACACAACAGATATGTGCGCTCCCTGCGGATCTCAAACAGTATTTGGTGGAAATGTTTTCGGCTTATAATGCACAAAATGAAAAGGGTGCGAAGCAGAGCATTCTTTAACGGGACGGGTATAGCCGATGAAACACTGGAAATTGTTGCGCAGGGAGCGCGGTTTGACGCAGGCGCAGCTGGGATGCTTCAACCTATGAAGGATTACGCAGAGCCGAGCGCTCTTAGAAAAATGAGAAAATAGTGAATAGAAAAGGACCGGCCCGGCAGAAACAGTTTTCTGCCGGGCCGGGCCTTTTCTCCATACGCCGCCTTACAGCGCTTGGTCGATTTCTTTGGTATAGGCGTCGTAGGGGCGCACGCCCACCAATGTCGCCAGGGTCTGGCCGTTTTTGAACACCATCACGGTGGGGATGCTCTGCACCCCGTACCGGGCCGCCAGAGCCTGCTCTTCATCGATATTCACCTTGCCCACAACTGCGCGCCCGTCATACTCCTCCGCCAGCTTTTCTATGGACGGCGCCAGCATCTTGCAGGGCATACACCAGTCGGCCCAGAAGTCCACCACCAGCACGCCGGGCTTGCCCAGCGCTTCCTCAAACTGTGCCGCGTTGAAATGAATCGCTTCCGCCATGTCATTCCCGTCCTTTCTGTATTCTTTTATCGTCATCCTGTTCACTTATCGGGCAATTTTAGGGTTGCCCGGCTGTCCGCGGTTTATGCGTCCCGTTATCCCTCGGGGGATCGTATCGAACGGGCGGCGTTCTGCCCGGCCACCAGGCCCTCCCCTACCGCCTTGGCCACCTGCAGGGGGCGTCCGGTGCAGTCCCCGGCGGCGTACAGGCCCGGGATATTGGTCTCCTGATCCCGGTTGACCCGCACGAAACGGCCCTCCAGCTCCAGCCCGGGAACCAGGGAATCGGGGGCCATCACCTCCCGCAGAATAAACACCACATCGCAGGGGATCAGCTCACCGTCGGCGGAAAACCCGGTCAAAGTATCTTGGCCTTCCACCGCCAGAGTACGGGCGACGCGAGCGGGAATGCCCTCCGGCAGTCCTTCCACCGGCCTGCGGGTGACCACTGTCACCTGAACGCCGATTCTGTCAAGAAAGGCGGCCTCTTCCGCCAGGTCCGCCGCGTCGCCGGTGACCACCGCCCGCCGTCCGCGATAAAGCATCCCGTCGCAGGTGGCGCAATAGCTGACGCCCCGGCCGATAAAAGGTTCTTCTCCCGGTAAAGCAGCTGCCACCGCCGCCCCGGTGGCCAGAACCACCCGGCGGCCTTCGGTGATTTCCGTCCCTTGGGCCACCATGAAAAAGCCGTCCATGGGCAGAATGGAAATCACCCGTCCGGGCTGAAAGATCACGCCCGCCTCCCGGGCTTCCCGGTCCATTTTATCCAGCATCTCGCTGCCGGATACTCCGCGCATTCCCAGATAATTGTCCACGGTTTTGGTCCGATAGAGGGGATTGGTCTGGTAATCGTTGGTCAGCACCGTGCAGGTTTTGCCCCGGGCGGCAACGTTGACCGCCGCGGATAAGCCCGCCGGTCCGCCGCCCACTATGATGACGTCCACCATATACAGGCCGCCTTTCTCCCTGATGGATTAAATTTTGCTTCTTTTCAGCAGCATGGAATTGGTTACCACCGAAACCGAACTGAAGGCCATGGCCGCCCCCGCCACCACGGGAGACAGCAGACCCAGCGCCGCGATGGGAATCCCGATACAATTATAGAAGAAGGCCCAAAAAAGATTCTGCCGGATTTTGCGCATGGTGGCCCGGGATAAGCGGACGGCGGAGGCCAGGGCGGCGATATTCGCCCCCACCAGCACCACGTCGCCCGATTCCATGGCGATATCCGTGCCGCTGCCCATGGCGAAACCCACGTCCGCGGCAGCCAGAGCCGGAGCGTCGTTGATGCCGTCCCCCGCCATGGCCACCACCAGTCCGGCCGCTTTGCCGTCCTGTACGGCCTGAACCTTGCCGTCCGGCAGCACGCCGGCCGTCACCTGGTCGATGTTCACCTGCCGGGCGATGGCCGCCGCTGTGCGGGGGTTATCCCCTGTCACCATCTGCACCCGCACGCCCAAGGCGTGGAGATCGGCTATGGCGGCGGGAGAGGTTTCCCGCACGGGGTCCGCTACGGCGATAGCCGCCGCGGCTTTACCGTCCACCGCCATCAGCAGTACGGTTTTGCCTTCGTTCTCCCAATCCGAGGGGTCAAAGGGAAAGTCGACGTTGTTTTCTTCCATCAGCAGCCGGTTGCCCACCAGCACATCCCGGCCCTCTACCTTGGCGGAGATACCCCGGCCGGTGAGAGAGGCAAAGTCCTCTGCCGGTGCGGTTTCCCCCGTCCAGCTTTCCCGGACGGCCTTGGCCACCGGATGCTCCGACGACTGCTCCGCCGACGCCGCCAGCCGCAGAAGCTCATCCCGGGAAAGGGCGAGAACCTCCAGATCGGTAACTGCGGGCCGGCCCTCGGTGATGGTGCCGGTTTTGTCCAGAATCATCAGCTGAATCTTGCAGGCGGTTTCCAATGCGTCGGCGCTTTTAATCAGGATGCCCATGGAAGCGGCCCGGCCGGTTCCCACCATCAGGGCGGTGGGGGTGGCAAGTCCAAGGGAACAGGGGCAGGCAATGACCAAAACCGCCACCGCCCGGGATACCGCTTCCTCCGGCTGACGGAGAATCGCCAGTGTCAGCAGCAGCGTCAGCAGCGCCACGGCCACCACTGCGGGTACGAACACAGCCGATACCTTATCAGCGATTTTTTGTATCCGGGCTTTGGAGGATTGGGCCTGCTCTACCAGCCGGATGATGCCGGAGAGCACCGTCTGGCTGCCCACGTTTTCCGCCCGGACGGTGAGGGCTCCGGCACCGTTGACCGTGCCGCCGAACACCTTGGCGCCGGGTTCCTTCCCCACCGGCATGCTTTCGCCGGTGAGCATGGACTCATCCACCGTGGACCGGCCGGACAGCACCTCGCCATCCGCCGACAAGCTTTCTCCGGGATGAATCAGGAGGATATCCCCCTCGGCAATTTCCGAGGCGGGGATTACCAGCTCCGCACCGTCACGAATCACTGTGGCAGTGGGGGGCTGAAGATGCATCAGCAGCTCGATAGCCGCGGAGGTTTTGCTCCGGGCACGGGTTTCCAGCAGCTTACCCAGCAGCACCAGGGTGATGATCACCGCCGCCCCTTCGAAATACAGGTGGCCGCCGTCGGTAAGAACGTTGTAAAGACTGTAGCCGTAGGCGGCTGTAGTGCCCAGCGCCACCAGTACATCCATGCTGGGGCTGCGGTTTTTCAGGGATAAAAAGGCGCCTTTATAAAAGCGCCAGCCAATGATGAACTGTACCGGCGTGGCCAGAATCAGCTGAAACCAGCCGTTATGGAGCATATGGGTCAGGTGGGCGTTTGGCGCGGCGAACATCAGCACCATCATCAGCATGAAAGGGGCGGAGAGTACAGCGGAGACGACGAAGAGAATAGTGAGTTCGCGCATCTCCCGGCGGCGGAAGGCCGCTTTGTCCTCCACCACTGTGTAACCTGCCGCCTTTACGGCTTTTTCCATCCGCTTGCGGTCGGTTTTGGCGGTGTCGTAGGTGATTTCCGCCCTTTCATTGGCATAGCTGACCGATACGGTTTCGATTCCCTCCACCGCTTTCAGGGCGTGCTCCACCGCTCCGGCGCAGCGCACACAGGTCATACCGCCGATTTGTAAAGTCATGGTTTCCGTCATGTTGCTGCCTTTCCGGGGAATTTATTCCGCCTCATACCCCGCCGCCCGCACGGCGGCGGCCAGTTCCTCCCGCCCGGTTTTGGAAGGAATATATACCACATCGGCGCTTTTGGTCTCCAGGCTGACCTCTGCGCTTTTTACGCCCTTGACCGCTTTTAGCGCTTCGGTGGCGTGCTTCACACAATGGCCGCAGCTCATTCCCTCAATGTGCAGGGTCAGTTTTTCGGTTTTCTCGAACATAATCCATCAATCCTTTCTTTATAGAACCGGTTAACCAACCGGACGGTAATATGATTTATACAACAGGATAGAATACAGGCAGTGAGCTTTCATATCAGCTAAAACGTAGGAAATACTAGATTTCTATACTTCGTCCTCCGGGTATGATTCATCTCGCCAGCTGGAGTTCTCCTCTGCTGTGCCCGCGTCGTAGTCGGACAGCTTCATCACACCGCCGGTGAACACTAAAATCACCATAGCCGCCGCTACCATGCCGCAGGCAATGAGCAGCCCGGTCCGGCCAGCCGGATTCTCCCGCCCGGCGCCCACGGCCAGAATCACCGCCCGGATGAGAAAGGGCAGGGGCATAGCGGACAGCAGCACGATATTCAGGTTGACGGCGGTGTGGCCGGTTTTATCAAAGGTTCCTTCCATTCCGCCGTAGCTTACCACCACAAATACGGTGAGAATCATCAGCACCAGCCCGATGATGGTCAAAAACAGGGAATCCGGCAGATGTTCCTTGTGGCGGCGGGTGTAGGATATCCAGGAATACACACCAATTCCCATTACTGTGGCCGCGATCAGAAACAACGCCAGATCCGAGCGGAAGTAGTTTTCCTCCAAACCGCCCTCGGTATGCATCGCCGTCTGCAGGGCGACAGAAATACTGGTTAACAGCACTGTGCCCACCAGATAGGCGATGCCTTTGGCCATCCGGGTGATTGTCATCTCCGCTCACACATCCTTTTTCTACCAGATGGGTATAGTATACCCCAAAGCCATATCAGTAGCAATACCAGAACTTTTGTTTGACTTTTGGAAACATATGTTCTATACTGATCACAACATCAGTCAGGGGGATGCCTATGGAACTGCTGGATAAACTGAAAATCCTCACCGATTCCGCCAAATACGACGCAGCCTGTACCTCCAGCGGCAGCGACAGAGGAGCAAAGGCGGGGATGATGGGCTCCACCTTCGCTCCCGGCATCTGCCACAGCTTTGCGGCGGACGGCCGCTGTATTTCCCTGCTGAAGGTGCTGATGACCAACTGCTGTATTTATGACTGCCAATACTGCGTCAACCGCTGCTCCAACGATGTGCCCAGGGCCACCTTTACCCCGGAGGAGCTGGCGGAACTCACCATCGGATTCTACCGTCGCAACTACATCGAGGGGCTGTTTCTCAGTTCCGGGGTAATCGGCAGCCCCGATATCGCCATGGAACGGATATGCCGCACGCTGGAGCTGCTGCGGGGGCCTTACCGCTTCAACGGTTACATTCACGCCAAGGCGATCCCCGGCTGCGCGCCCGAACTGGTGGATAAGCTGGGAACCCTCTGCGACCGGATGAGCGTCAACATCGAGCTGCCCAGCGAGAACAGCCTGAAACTGCTGGCTCCCAATAAAAAGAAGGAAGCCATTCTGGGGCCCATGGCCTCCATCCGGGACGGTATCAGCCAAAATAAGCAGGAGCTGGCGGTCTATCGCCATGCCCCCACCTTTGTTCCCGCCGGTCAGGCCACCCAGATGATCGTGGGCGCCACCCCGGACAGCGATTTTCAAATCATGCGGCTCAGCGAATCCCTGTATAAAAAATATCGGCTGAAGCGGGTGTTTTATTCCGCCTATATTCCGGTGAGCACCAGCGCCCTGCTGCCCAGGGATCAGCCGCCGCCTCTGCTGCGGGAACACCGGCTGTATCAAACCGATTGGCTACTGCGGTATTACGGCTTCCGGGTGGAGGAGATTCTGGACGAGCAGCACCCCACCCTGGATCCTCTGCTGGATCCCAAATGCAACTGGGCGCTGCATCATCTGGATCAGTTCCCAGTGGAGGTAAACCGGGCGGACAAGGAAATGCTGCTGCGGATTCCAGGGGTGGGACTCAAATCCACCGAGCGGATTCTCACCGCCCGCCGGGCCGGACCGCTGTCCTTTGAGGATTTAAAAAAAATCGGGGTGGTGCTGAAACGGGCAGCCTATTTTATCACCTGCAAGGGGAAGATGATGCCGGGAGCTAAGTTTTCTCACTCCTTCATCTACCAGAATCTGACGGCGGATGTGCGGCTGCGTCCCGGTGATCTGCCTATGGAGCCGCCGGTGAAGCAGCTGACCTGGGGGGATCAGCCCGGGCTGCTGCCGGGAAGGGAGGATGTGGTGAAATGCCTCACCGGTCAGATGTGATTTATATCCATGACGGCAGCTTTGAGGGCCTGCTGACCGCCGTGTTTGAAGCCTACGCCCGGCGGCCGGCTCCGGCGGCCATCGCCGGGCCAGGCTGTCAGCAGCTGCTGGGGTCCCGGTATGAGGAAATCCTTCCCGACCCCGTCAAGGCGGAGCGGGTGGAGACTGGGATTCGCCGGAAGATTGGCCGGGAGGATGCCGACCTCCTGTGGACCGCCTTCCTCTCCGACGACGAGGAGAAGGGCGATAAGATCTATCAGTATATCCGGCTGGGCTTGGAAATCGGGCCGAAAATCCACTTTCGGCTGGCGGATCCCCGGGTGCTGGCGGTGCAGAAGCTGGCGGCGCTGGTGGGCCGGGAGGCGGGAATGCTCCGGCAGTTTGTCCGCTTTGCCCGGATGGAGGGCGGCGTTTTTTATGGAGCCATCACACCGCAGTATCCCGTTCTGCCCATCATTATGCCCCATTTTGCCGAGCGCTTTCAGGTGCAGCCCTTCATCCTTCACGATAAAACCCACGATCAGGCCGGGATATTCGACACTCGGGAATGGGTCATCGCTTCCACTCAGGGTCTGCGGCTGCCGGATTCCACAGAGGACGAGGTGGTCTATCGCCGGCTGTGGAAAGCCTTCTACGATACGGTGGCGATTAAGGAGCGGATCAACCCCGCCCTGCGCCGCAATCATATGCCCAAAAAGTATTGGAAGAACATGGTGGAAATGCAGCCGGGACCGGAAGAACTATTCCCCAGCCGGTTCGCCGACGGCAAAGAGCTGCCTCGGCAGCCGGTGACGGATAGGGAAGAAAGCCCGCGGCTTTTGGAATAATGGGAAAGGATGGATTTATATGATCACCAAAATGCCCACCCATTGCGGGGACGACACCTGCTCCTCCTGTGTAATAGCGGGAGACTTTATCTTTTTGTCTCACCACGGCGGAGGACAGGACAAAAGAGAGATTGTCCATCAGGTGCGCGCCACGCTGGAAAGCATGAAGCAAACGCTGAACAGCGTTGGCGCCACTTTGGACGATGTTGTGCAGCTGCATTTTTATATCCGGGATGTTGCCGATTTTCGGCAGGGAGCCGATGTGTTCCGGGAATATTTTCTCAAGGGCGCGCCCGCCCGCACCACCGTGGTGACCACATTCGTGGGAGAGAATTGCCTCTGCCAGATGGACGCAGTGGCTTATAAACCGCGTGAGGGACAATAACGGTATCCGTTTCGCCATCGAATCGTGCTGAACAGCAAAAATGCCCGGAAGATCCCCTCACACCGCTAGGGGATCTTCTGGGCTTTGTTTGGCGTTTGCATATCTGTATGGCGGCGGACCGATTGTGCGTCAGAAGGAGAGGCCGTGTTGCCGGAGAATTTCCGTCATATCCGGGGGCAGGGGACTGTCAAAGGCCAGCTCTTCCCCAGTAAGGGGATGGGTGAAAGCCATATGCGCGCAGTGCAGGCCATGACGGCCCAGTCCCAATCCGTCTCCCTCCGGGTCGCCGTACATGGTGTCCCCTACCAGAGGATGGCCCAGCCAGGCCATATGCACCCGGATTTGATGGGTTCGTCCGGTTTCGATTTTCACCCGCAGCAGGGAGATAAGGCCGTCGGTGGCCAAAGACTCCCAGCGGGTAAGGCTGTCCTTGCCCCCCTCTCCCACCTCCCGGGTGATGCAGCAGCCTTCCTTTACCCGGATGGGCTGATCGATGACGCCGTTTCCCTCTAAGCGGCCCCGGACCAAAGCCAGATAGGTCTTTCGGGGCTTGCGCATCATGGCATAGGCCACATGGGCGTTTTTGGCGGCCAGCAGCAAGCCGCTGGTGTTCCGGTCAAGCCGGTTCACCGGTCGAAAGGAAAGGGGCTGCCCTTCCCTCTCAAAATGGGCCACCACCGCATTCGCCAAGGTGGGTTCCGGTTTGCCGGCGGAGGGGTGCACTGCCAGATAAGGGGGCTTGTCCACCACCAGCATCGCTTCGTCCTCGTACACCACTGTCAGAGGCAGATCCACCGCCTCGATGCGCACGCTGTCCTCCGGCAGCAGCAGCTTCACCTGCTGCCCTGCGGCAACCCGGTCGATGGTGCGCAGGGAAACCCCATCCGCGGAGATGCCGCTCTCCACCTGCTTGAGTTTGACCACCATCCGCCAGGATAGACCGCAGCCCCGCCGCAGAAAGTTCTGGACGGTGGCGCCGTCGTATTCCGGCGGTACGGCAAATGTGAGATAAGGCATCTTTCTTCCTCCCGGGGCAAAAGGAAGCAGCTGCAACATCAGACCATTTGCAGCTGCCGTTGTTTGCGCGATTCAGATGCGATCCGTCGGCATAGTTTCAGCCTCTTACGGCCAGCCATTCTTCCATGCGCTTCAGAAGGAAGGGCTGAATATCGGCATAAGTCCATTCACCGGGGACCGCTTTTCCCAGAACAACCTCCGCTATTTCCATCTCCGGCAGCGGGCCGAATGCGGAGATTTCCGCGAAATAGAGCATTCCAAAGGACTCCCCCGCTTCATCCCCTGCGGCGTAAGCGCTGATAGGGTATAAGCGATATTCCCGGGCGCCGGTTTCCTCGTACAGCTCCCGGCGGGCGGCGTCATCGATGGCTTCTCCCGGCTCCCGGTGCCCTCCAGGCAGCTCCCAGGTCTGCCGCAGCCGATGGCGGCAGAACACCCAATTATCACCGCTGCGGGCCGCAATCACAGCAAAGCGCAGCAACGAATCATCCACCTGATCGGGAAAACGGACGGTCACCTTCCATTCCTCCCGTCAGTCGTCCACCGAGATGTCGATTTTCGCCTTGGCGGCGGTAGCGGATACCTTCGCTGCCGCTTCAATGGGGATTTCCACCGGCGACGGGGCGGGTTTTTCTCTGCCGCGGGGAGCCGGATTCAGCTTTTCCAGATTCTCCCGCACCAGCTTTTCAATCTCCGCCGCAAACTCCGGATGGGTTTTCAGATATTCCTTGGTATTGTCCCGGCCTTGTCCCAGACGGTTCTCTTTATAATTGAACCAGGAGCCGGACTTCTGGATGATATCCAGCTTAACCGCCAGGTCCAGCAGCTCGCTTTCATGGGAGATCCCTTCGCCGTACATCACATCGAATTCCGCTTCCTTGAAGGGCGGAGCCACCTTGTTTTTCACCACCCGCACCCGGGTATGGGATCCCACCGACTCGCCGCTTACCTTCAGGGTTTCCGTGCGGCGCACATCCAACCGGACGGAGGCGTAGTATTTCAGGGCGTTGCCGCCGGCGGTAACCTCGGGATTGCCGTAGACCACGCCCACCTTCAGACGCAGCTGATTGATGAAGATGGCGATACAGTTGGATTTGCCCACCGCACCGGCCAGCTTCCGCATGGCCTGGGACATCAGCCGGGCCTGCAGACCCACATGGCTGTCCCCCATCTCGCCCTCGATTTCCGCCCGGGGAACCAGGGCGGCTACCGAGTCCACCACCACCATATCGATGGCGCCGGAGCGGATCAGGGCTTCCGCGATTTCCAGCGCCTGTTCGCCTGTGTCGGGCTGGGAGACCAGCAGAGCGTCCACATCCACGCCCAGCGCCTTGGCATACACCGGGTCCAGAGCATGTTCCACGTCGATAAAAGCGGCTTCGCCGCCCATTTTCTGCGCTTCGGCCACCGCGTGAAGGGCCAGGGTGGTTTTACCGGAGGATTCCGGGCCGTAAATCTCCACGATTCTTCCCCGGGGAAGGCCGCCGATCCCCAGCGCCGCGTCCAGAGACATGGAGCCGGTGGGAATGTGGTCCACCGTCATTCCCACATTCTGGCCCAGGCGCATGATAGCGCCCTTGCCATAGTTTTTTTCTATCTGCTGCAGGGCCGCTTCCAGCGCCTTATGTTTGCTGTCGGCGACGGCCGCCGCCTTTTCCGTGGTTTTCTTATCCGCCATGTTGAACCCATCCTTTCCGCATGTCAGCATAACAACATGCTTTCATTATAACGAAGCCTATGGCAAAAAGCAACCGTTTCGGCAAAATTTTCGAACATTTGTTTCTGCGGAACAAAACGACAACAAAAGTGGTTAAAACAACTCATCCAGCAGAATATAATAACGGAGCTTTTCCCAGTCCGGGCACATCTCCAATTCCCTGAAAAGCGCCTCGGTGTCAAAGTCCTCGCGTTTTTCCCTGCCAAAGCGGCCGCTGAAATTATGCAAAAGGCTTCTGTAGCAAAGGGCGATATCCTGATACTCATCGGCGATCCCGCTGCGGCCCAAATCGATAAAGCCGCTGATTCCGCCCTTGTGCAGAAAGATATTGGGCAAGCAATAATCTCCGTGGGAGAAGACCGGCCTTTCCTCCGGCCGGTGCGCTTTCAGCCACTGCAGTAGGGCTGCGGGATTCTGAAAGCCGCCCGGGCCATAGGTACCGGGCTCTGCATCCTCTGTTTGGCAAAAGCCGCTGCGCACCCGGATTTCCGCCTGCCGGAGCTTTTCATCCAGCGTGCTGCGCCGGGGACAGTCTCTAATATCCACCCTTTGCAGCATCCGGACGCCCTGGGCTAATATTCGGACCAATTGATCCGGCTGCGCCAGCCATTGCGGCGCACAGGCCATTTGGCCGGCCGTTCTGGACATAAGCAGATAATGGACGCCCCTTTCCCGCTGAACACAAAGGATTTGGGGAACCGGAAGTTTGCCGGACAGCCACGCCATCATGCGGCATTCCTGATCCGCTTCCGCTCCCTCTTTCGCCGGCGTGATCTTCAGCACCATATCCTCAAAGCAGAGAACACGGGAACCGGACATGCCGATGGTATCCCGCGTAAAGGAGCGCCTGCCGATGATATTTTGAATAGGGGCAGGGATATCCACAGTCATATCTTTCCCTCCTGCGCGGGCCGCGGCCTGTCGGAGCCGGGCGGGAATTTTTATTCCAATCCGGCGGCAAGCCATTCGGCGCAGCGAATACCGTCCACCGCCGCGGAAACGATGCCCCCCGCATAGCCGGCGCCTTCCCCGCAGGGGAACAATCCCCGGATGGAGGAGCAGCCGTCCGCTCCCCTCAGCAGCCGTACGGGGGAGGAGCTGCGGGATTCCACGCCGGTAAGCACCGCGTCATAGCGGTCGAAGCCCGGCAGCTGCCGTCCCAAAGCAGGCAGGGCTGCCCGCAGAGAATCCGCGACAAAGCCGGGCAGGCACTCCCGCAGGTCGCACAGGGTAATGCCGGGACGATAGGAGGGTTCCACCTTCCCCAGTGAGGCGGAAGCCCGGCCCTGGAGAAAATCGCCCGCCAGCTGCGCCGGAGCGCGGTAATCCCCGCCGCCCAGCCGGAAAGCCGCCTGTTCCAGCCGTCGTTGAAAGGCCACCCCGGCCAGGGGATGGGGATCGCCGTAATCCTCCGGACCGACGCCCACCAGCAGGGCGCTGTTGGAATTGACCGCCTCCCGGTCGTATTCGCTCATACCGTTGACCGCGAGGCCGCCCGGTTCGGAGGCAGCGGGCACCACCACGCCCCCGGGACACATACAGAAGGTGTAAACGCCCCGCCCTCCGGCGGGACGGCAGGAAAGCTTATAATCCGCCGCTCCCAAGGCGGGATGGCCGGCAAAACGCCCGTACCGGGCCTCATCGATCATCCGGCGGGGATGCTCAATCCGCACCCCCACGGCAAAGGGCTTTTGCTCCATGCGCAGCCCCTGGGCGCAGAGCATGTCCAGGGTATCCCGGGCGCTGTGGCCGATAGCAAGGATGGCGGCGGAACAGGCCAGATCCCTTTCCCCTTCCGGCGACATCACCTGCAGTCCCTGCAAAACGCCGTTTTCCGTCAGCAGATCCGTTACCCGCCAGCCGAAACGAACCTGTCCTCCCAATCGTAGGATTTCTTTCCGCAGCCCTTTAACCGCCAGCCGCAGCCGGTCGGTGCCCACGTGGGGCTTGGCCTGCCATAGAATGGATTCCGGCGCACCAGCGGCCGCCAGCTGTTCCAGTACAAAGCGGCAGCGGGGATCCTTAATGCCGGTGTTGAGCTTGCCGTCGGAGAAGGTCCCCGCACCCCCTTCGCCGAATTGAACGTTGGATTCCGGGTCCAGCCGGCCGGTTTCCCGGAACCGGTCCACATCCCGCTGCCGGGCATCCACATCCCGGCCCCGCTCCAGCAGAATAGGCTCCAATCCCACCCGGGCCAGGGTCAAGGCAGCGAACAGCCCCGCCGGGCCGCTGCCGATAACCACCGGCGGCTGGGAGGGACGTGCGGCGGGAACAGGCGGGCGATATCCGGTGGGCGTCACCAGTTCCGCCCGGGAACAGCGCTTCAGAACGACGGATTCGCCCTTATCCAGTTCCACGTCGATGGAGGCGGCGAAATGCACATCCTCCCGTTTTCGGGCATCCGCCGCCCGACGGGAAAGAACCGCCCGGCGGATACGCGTCAGGGGCAGCCCCAGCGCCCGGGCGGCAGCTTTTTTCAGGTCCTCTTCCGTATAATCCAGTGGAAGACGCAGATTGTGCAGACGAATCATCTTGCTTTCCTCCTCTGCCGCATCGCGGCATCGGCGACGGCGTGAACGGACACCCAGGCGGAGGCCCAGGCCCACTGCAGATTAAAGCCGCCGCAGTCCCCATCCACATCCAGCACCTCGCCGGCGGCGTATAAGCCGGGAACCAGACGGGACTCCAGAGTTTGGGGATTAAAGTCCTCCGCCGCAATACCGCCGGCGGTCACCTGCGCGCCGCCGAACCCTTGGGTGCCAGTTACGGGAATCCGCCAGCCTTTCAGCAGGGCGGCGAGGACGCGGAGTTCCGGATCGGTCAGAGAATCCGCGGGCCGGGACAGGGAAAGTCCCGCCGCCCGCAGCGCCGTCTGGCCCAGCCGTTTGTGCACCAAACCGGTGAGATAATCCTCCAGCGTGCGGGAGGGCAGTTCCCGCCGGGCGAAAAGCTTGTTTGTCAGCAGGGGCAGGGGCATGTCCGGCAGCAGATCCAGCACCGCTTCCATCTTGCCCCGGGGACGGCGTTCCCAATCCCCAACCCCTCGGGAAATCTGCATCACCGCCGGACCGGACAGGCCGTATTCCGTGAAAAGGATTTCCCCGGTCTCCGCCGCCAGAAGGCGGCCGTCCAGCGCAAAAGCCGCCAGCCCGTCAACCCGCACCCCTTTGAGGGAACGGACAAAGGTGGTGTCGGTTTTCACCTGAACGATGGAAGGAAACAGCGGCGTGCGCCGATGTCCCAGAGCGGTCAGCAGGCCATAACCGCCGGTGCCGCCCCCCAAACCGGGAGCGGCGGCCCCGCCGGCACAGATCAGCACACGCCGGGCTTGCAGGGTTCCCTCCGCCAACTGCAGGGTAAACCCGCCGCCGCCGGGCCGTACCGCTTCCACCGCGGCATTGGTCCGCTCCACTGCGCCTGCAGCAGCCAGCTCCAGCCGCAGGCAGTCCAGCACGGCCGCTGCCTGTTCGCAGCGGGGGTAAGCCCGCCCGTCGGGCCGGACAATGCATTCCAGGCCGATGGAGGCGAAGTACCGGCACGCCTCCTCCGGCGAAAACCGATCCAGTACCGCTGCGACGAAAGCGGCATCCGCCCCATGATAATGGGCAGGCGCCGCGTGTTGGTTGGTGATGTTACAGGTGCCGTTACCAGTGGCTAAAAGTTTGCGCCCCACCCGGGGCTGCTTTTCCAGCACCACCGTCCGCAGTCCCTGCCGGGCGGCCAGCCCGCCGGCCATCAACCCCGATGCGCCGCCGCCTATGATTGCCAGATCCCAGCTGTCGATCATGATTGCCTCCGTCTTTTCGGCGTTTGCCGCCTAGCTTGCATTTCCGGGTGTTATTCCGGGTATACCAATTCGGTATGGGTGCAGACCTGTCCGATTTTTTCCCGCAGAGCGATGAAATCCTCAAACCATTCCGGCTTTTTGGCGGGAACCCGCAGTACCGCCGCGGGATGAAGGGTGCCCATCATCCACACGCCGTTTTTCTCCACAAATTGACCGTGCTCCCGAGTCACCTTGAAATCCGGGGAAATCAGCCGGCAGGCGGCCACCCGGCCAAGACAGACGATGATTTTCGGTTTGATCAAAGCGGTCTGCCGGCGCAGCCAGCCGATACAGGCTTCCTGCTCCTCCGGCAGCGGATCCCGGTTCTGCGGCGGACGGCACTTGACGATGTTGGCGATATAAATATTCTTCTCCCGGGAAAGCCCCACTGCCGCCAGCATCTTGTCCAGCAGCTGGCCGCCCCGGCCCACAAAGGGTTCCCCCTGCAGATCTTCGTTTGCTCCAGGGCCCTCGCCGATGAACAGCACCTCCGCTTCCGTGTTGCCCACGCCGAAGACCACGTTGGTTCTGGTGGAGGCCAGTGCGCATTTTTCACAGCCAAGGCAATCCTCCCGCAGGGTTTTCCAATCCATTTCCGGCATAATATTTCCTCACTTTTGTTTTTGGTTTTATAAAGCCCTTTCCCTGCCACTGTGCGAGAACAAGCCGTAGAATCTGTTTATCCCGGCCCGCTGAAAGAATCGGACGCCGGTTGCAGTGGTCACCAGAGGGCTGCTTGGCAGGGTTAATGCAAGTATAGCATATTCCCCCTTGAAAAAACAATCCGTCCGCGGTACAATAGGTACCGTTAAGAAAGGATGTGCTGTCATCAATGGATAACAAAGTTTTGGTCGAGACCTCCGCCCGTCATGTGCATCTGTCCCAGCAGGATCTGGAGACGCTGTTCGGCGAAGGCTATCAGCTCACCAATAAAAAGGATCTTTCCCAGCCCGGCCAGTTCGCCTGTACCGAGCGGGTGGATGTGGTCGGCTCGAAGAAAACGCTGGCCGGAGTGACGATTCTGGGTCCGGTCCGGGGCAAAAGCCAAGTGGAGCTGTCCCTTACCGACGCCCGTTCCATCGGCGTGGACGCGCCCATTCGGGAATCCGGCGATGTGGCGGGCTCTGGTTCCTGCCGCTTGGTGGGACCCAAAGGAGAAGTGGAACTGAAGGAAGGCGTCATCGCTGCCAAGCGCCACATTCATATGACTCCTGCCGATGCAGAAGCTTTCGGTGTGAAGGATAAGGATGTTGTCAGCGTGCGGATTGCGTCCGTCGGCCGCTCCCTGGTCTTTGGGGATACGGTGGTACGGGTCAGCCCGAAATTTGCCCTGGCGATGCATATCGATACCGATGAGTCCAACGCCGGCGCGGTGGCTCCCGGCACCATGGGTGAGGTCATCAAATAAATTCATTCTTTAAAGCGGCCCTGCCTCATGGCGGGGCCGCTTTTCCCAAACAAAGCCACCTGCCTCATGCAGGTGGCTTTGTTTGGGAAACCTTTCCGGAGATTATGTTTTGGTGATAGCGCAGGCGGTAAAACCCAGAGAATCCTGGACATAAGCGGCAATTCTGATCATGGCGGTTTCCACGTCGGCAACTCTCCCAGTGAAGAGAAGAGTACCGCTGAAGCGATCCACAAAGCTGAGATCGACGGCCGCAGCTTTCGTCGCCAGATCAGCGCAGATCACGGCGGTTTCCGCCGGGCTGACCGTCATAATCCCAATCGCCGGGCTAGAACAGATGCTTGCGGGGTTTAGTCCCAATTTTTCGTACAAGACGGGAGTGGGATTGGCAATGACATGGGCGAGAGAAATCTGTTTTCCCGGAACCAGCTCCTGTATGATCCGCAGCTTATCCTGCATTGGCAGATCCAGTGTCATGATAGCCTCCTTTTTTATCCGCCCAGCCGGCAGACAACTCCTTGAAGCCGCGCCGTGCGCAGCAGTGTGTGCAGTTTTTCTTCGGGCAAAAGCGGGATTCCCTCCAGAGCGTATTCCCGGCCCAGTCCGCCGTACTTATCCTCTCCCAGCCGATGATATGGCAGCAGGTGCATGGCGGGTTTACCGGGCAGCGATGAGGCAAAAGCGGCAATAGCACCGATTTCCTCTTCGCTGTCATTGAAGGTGGGAATAACCGGTACGCGGATGACAAGATGCGTATGCCGCTGGGCGATCTGCCTGGCGTTTTCCAATATCCGCTCGTTTCTTCTGCCGGTATAAAGCTGATGCTTTTCCGGATCCATATGCTTGATATCCATCAAAACCGTATCCAGCAGGGGGAGACAGGGTTCCACATCGTCGAAGGGAACAAAACCAGCCGTCTCAACCGCTGTGTTTATACCCTGTCCGCGACAGGCTTCCAGAACGGCTTTGGCGAATTGCGGCTGTAAAAAAGCCTCGCCGCCGGATAAGGTCACGCCGCCGCCGGAACGCCGGTAATAGGGCGCATCCTGCAGTATCTCGGTCAGAATCTCTTCCACACATACGTCGCGCCCCACGGTTTCCAGCTTACCGTTTCTGATCATTTGCTGTATGGCATGATTCTGAGACTCCGGATTGCAGCACCACCGGCAGCGGAGCGGGCAGCCCTTGAAAAATACAATACTGCGGATACCCGGTCCGTCGTGAATGGAATAGCGCTGTATGTTGAAAATACGACCACGGGTCTGAAGTATTTCATCGGAAATCATTGGCCGCCTCCAAAGGTCTGTTCAGTCCGGTTGATAATGTCGTCCTGCAGCGATTTGGACAGGGAGGTGAACAGGGCGCTGTACCCTGCCACCCGCACCACCAGGGTTTGGTAGTTTTCTGGGTGTTTCTGAGCATCCAGCAGGGTTTCCCGGCTGACGACGTTGAATTGGACGTGACTGCCTTTCTGATCAAAGTAAGCTCGGATCAAAGAGACAAAGGCTTCCAGCCCGTTATCGCCGCACAATGCGGAAGGATGAAATTTCTGGTTGAACAGCGTGCCGTTGGATGCGATAAAGTGATCCAGGCGAGCCACGGAATTGGCCGCCGCCGTGGGTCCCTTCAGATCCCGGCCGGATGCGGGGGAAACGCCGTCCGCAATAGGCGTATGCGCATAGCGCCCGTCCGGCGTAGCACCGGTTTGCTTGCCCAACG
This sequence comes from uncultured Oscillospiraceae bacterium, assembly GCA_902492455.1. GTDB lineage: Bacteria > Bacillota > Clostridia > Oscillospirales > Acutalibacteraceae > CAKTXU01. The sequence continues at coordinate 40,219 of CABULH010000012.1, read as the reverse complement.
GCACGTTGGCCGACACGGGATAGAGTCCCGCCTGATAAACACCGCCCCGGGGATTGCGGTATTTTTCCACTTGCCTTGTGAAGAAATAGGCGGCCTGCCGTGCCATAGCATCGACTTCGGGGATGTCGTTGCCGTAATGAGGCTGTTCCTCAATCAGGCGGCGGATTTCCTGATAACGGACATTTTCCTGGTTCGGACTGCCGGAGGCCAGCAGCTGGCCATAGATCTCCTGAATCTGTTTTTCGGAAAGAGATTTTCCCGCTCTGCCGATCTCTTGCGCAATTTTTTGGGTGAGCAGCATAGCGCAACCCGGACTGACGGTGTCGCCGCCGGTTTCCGTTTTGCCGAAATCATGCGACATGGCGTCTTTCAGTTCGGACAAGGTAAACCGCTTTTCTTCGAATATCAGTTTGCGGATCGCCACCAAGCCGTCTGCAATATTGGCAATGCCGAAGCCCTGAGGGCCGGTGAAATTATAAACTGCACCGCCTTCCTGCACGGTTTTGCCACGGGCAATGCAGTCGGCTACCATGGTGGACAGGAAGGGCAGCGGGGCACGTTCCCGATGGGCCAGGTCGATGGCGTTGTCCGCGTTAACCAGGCAGTCGATCATCGCGTTCATCTGGGCTTGATAGGTATCCAAAAACTCCTGAAAAGTGGAGATGGCGGATACATCTTTGGTCGCGGGACCAACCTGCACATCACCGTCCCGGCCCTGGGAGAATACGAACTCCATCGGGCGGCACATATTGAAAAACGCCGCATCATGCCAGCCATCGGTTTTCCCGGATTTCTGCGGCTCCACACAGCCGATGATATTGTAGTCCCGGGCATCCTGCAGAGTCAGCCCCCGGTTCATAAGCGCGGGAATGATAACCTCATCGTTGTAGTAAGCGGGCAGGCCGATGCCTGTGCGGGTCAGTTTGGCGCAGGCCATCAGCAGCTCGTGAGGGGTGCCGTTCCACACACGGACGGATAGGGATGGCTGGGGAAGGCGTGTGTGCATGGAGGCTTCTATACAATGGAAGGATAGGGCGTTGGTGGCATCGCTGCCGTCGTCATCCTGTCCGCCGATGCAGAGATTCTGAAACAATCCGTAGCCGGCAAACCCTTCGGCAGACGCGGCATCCCGCGCCTTGGACAAATCGTTGAATTTGATCCAGAGACAATCCAGCAGCTCCTGGGCAAACGCCGGCGTAAGCCTGCCTGTGTCTATGTCCGCCTTGTAATAGGGGTACATATACTGATCAAATCTGCCGGGGGAAATGGAGTGGCCGTTGGATTCTATCTGAAGAAGCAGCTGAATGAACCAGAAGGATTGAATGGCCTCGTAAAAGGAAGAAGCGGGATTTTGCGGGACCGCGTCACAGTTTTCTGCGATGCGGAGAAGCTCCTTTCTGCGGTTGGGATCGGTGCACTCACCGGCGGCTTCCCGCGCCAGAGCGGCATATCGTTTTGCATAACTGATGGCGGCGCGGCAGGATTCCTCCGCCGCCTGCAGAAAGGCGCGCTTACTGACGTAATCTCCGTCAGTAACCTCCAAGCTCTCCATGGCACTGCGGATTTCCCGGATAATACCGCGGAAGCCCAGGCGCAGCACCTTGCCATAGTCCACAGTAACATGGCCGATCCCGTTATAATAATAATTGCCAGGGGTAAAAACATTGTGTTCCATAGCCAGGATACTATCCGCCGGCATATAGCGGTAGGCCAGCTCACTGGTGGTCTTGCCCTCCCATTCCGGCAGAACCTGCCGCAGGGACTGTTTGGTATTCTCCGAAACGAAAAAAGGATCGGCCGGCCGCTGCGCCATGGTATCCAGCTCATCCAAAATCCACTGGAAGGAAAATTCAGGAAATACCTGGGAACTGCGGGGCTGCTTGGTGTTGCTGCCCACGATAAGCTCATCCGGGCGGATGGTGATGGGCAGGTTTTCAAGAATGTGCCGCAGAGCGGCGGAGCGGCGGAGAACAATGGGGAGCGACCCGGTTCGCCGGTAAGACTCGGTGATCAGGACTGCGCGTTCCGCCTCCAGCTCCGGCCGGGCGGACAGAAGATGATGAAGCAATGCGGATATTCTCGGAGATACAGGAATCGGCTTCACGGCGATTGACTCCTTTCAAAAATAAAAAATGCGGTCATTATAAAATGACCGCATGCAAAGCATAACAAAAGTTCCCGAACGCATCTGTTCGGGCTTCGTTCCTTCTCACCCCTCACCGGATGTGTATCGGTCAATCAAGGCAGGTCTCCTGACTTAACTTCATCCTACTCGGCGTCTTCCCAAGCCTTTTGCTCAGTGACATATCGCTTTTCGTCTGTCATACAGTAGAGTGAGCTGCTGCGGACTCGCACCGCATTCCCTTTTCATGCAGCGTTAAAGCTGCAACCTTGATCGTTTATTCAGTTTGAAATTTATTATAGCAATCTCCCCCGCGTCTGTCAATGATCCGGCCGGTTTTATTCTGCTCAGCCCCGCCTTTTCCGACAAAAAAGAGGTGCCGGATTTCATCTGGTATGCTATACTATATCTGCCATCGGTTGACAATGGAGAAACCGGCAGGCATCTTTTGTGAAAGGCAGGCATCGTTATGAACAAATTTATCGAGATCGATCCCCTGGAGCTGAATGATAACGTCTTTAAAATGATTGGCCGGGACTGGATGCTTATTACCGCCGGAGAGGAACGCAAATGCAACACCATGACCGCCAGCTGGGGCGGCTTGGGGGTGCTGTGGAACGCCAATGTGGCGTTTTCTTTTGTGCGTCCTTCCCGCTATACCTATGAGTTTCTGGAGCAGGATAAGCATTATACCCTTTCCTTTTTTGACAGCGGCTACCGCCGGGCGCTGCAGATCTGCGGCAGCAAATCCGGCCGGGATACGGATAAGATCAGGGAAGCGGAGCTGACTCCTGTATTCGACGCTCAAGCTCCCTATTTCGCTGAATCCAGGCTGTCCCTGGTCTGCCGTAAGCTGTACTATCAGGATATGGATCCCTCCCATTTCTTGGATCCTACATTGGAGAACAATTATAAGAACGGGGATTATCACCGCATCTATGTGGGGGAAATCGTCAAGGTTCTGAAAAACATCGGATAAGCCGTCAAAAGGAGTCCCGACTATGTACCAAAAGCCATATGCCGTGTTGGTTACCATAGACAAAGGCTACATCCGACCGCTGCAGATTATGCTTCGCTCCCTCCTCCATGTTCATCCCGAAAAGGATTTTTCTCTTTATATTCTCCATTCATCTCTGGAGAAAGCCGACCTGGAAGAGATCGCCGCAGCGCTGGATGAAGCTCGCTGCCGTCTTTTTCCCATCCGGGTGGAGGATGATATGCTGGATCAGGCGCCGGTAACCGACCGGTATCCCAAAGAGATGTACTACCGTATCTTTGCCGCCCGGTATCTGCCGGAAGAACTGGACCGGGTGCTGTATCTGGACCCGGATCTGGTGGTGATCAATCCCCTTGACACTTTATATGAAATGGATCTGGAGGATTATTTTTTTGCGGCGGCTTCCCATGTTCACGGCCCTATGCAGAAGCTCAATGAACTGCGGCTGGATATGGAGGAGCCCGCTCCCTACATCAACACTGGGGTGATGATGCTCCACTTGTCCGCCCTGCGCCGGGAGCAGGATTTCGACGAGGTGACCGCCTATATCCGCAGATATAAAAACCGGCTCTTGCTGCCGGATCAGGATGTGATCAGCGGATTGTACGCCCCGCGCATCCTGCCTATCGATCCTTTCCGCTACAACATGACGGAGCGGCTGTTTCTGCTTCGCCCGGCGGTGCGCAGATGGCTGAATCTGGATTGGGTGAGGCGGCATACGGCCATTGTTCACTACTGCGGCCGCAATAAGCCGTGGAAAAAGAATTATATCGGCAAACTGGACGTTTTTTGGAGAGAGGCCGAGATGCTGTGAGAGAAGCTCCCTTTGCAGGATAAGGCCTTGCTTGTTATGACAGAAGATGCCCACGGAAATTTTCCTGTCTCCTTGGTCCGGCGCTTCCTTCTGTAAGATCATAAAAACAAAGAAGGGGAAGCATTTGTGCTTCCCCTTCTTTGTTTTTATGTGGTTGTGGTAGACGGCGCTGTGGTGCGGGTCTCCAGAACCGAAGGGTCCTCCACCCGCCCCTTGGTATTGATTTCATAGGTCAAGCTGTCCAGATCATCCTTAGGCAGCTGCACGTATTCCGGGGAGATATAAAAAACGAAATAGGCAGTGCTGTTGGGCTCGATGAGAAAATCATCCGGTATGGTTTCCGTATAGCCGGAGGCCACCAATTCGCCGTCCTCATTGCGGACCTTTACCTCCAGGGAGGTGAGATAATGCCGGGAGGGAAGGCCATTGGACAGCAGCAGCTTCACCGCCAGGTGTTTATCCTTGGTGAAATATGCCTCCCGAATGACGCCTTTGATGCCTTCTTCCGACATTTCCGGTTCATCATCCGGGCGGGTGAAATAACCGGATTGGGGTGCCTTGCTTTTTCCGTCGCCAAACCAACCGGCGTTGACCCCCACCACAATCAACACGACGATACCGGCGGCCAGCAGCAGACCGCCGGCCGCCGTCAGCCAGGCCAAGGCGTTGATTGGCTTTTTTTGCTTGGGATGCGGCGGCTGGGAGGAGGTCTCATATTTTCGCCTCCGTTTTTGCCGCGCTGCTTCTTCCTGTTCCATTTTTCGCCGTTTATTTTCTTTCCGGATCTCTTCCGGGGTTTGATGCGGCCCCAGAATGCTGTTTTGATCTTGGAATCCGGCGTAGGGTTTATGTTTGTCTTCCGCCATCCATATCCCGCCTTTCTCATGCTTTCAGCGTAAAGTGAAAACAAATCAAAGAATGCCATTAGCATACACGAAAATTGCTTTCAGGTAAAGAGTGTTCACGTAATATTCATGAAAAAACCGCCGGCAGCCGCCGGCGGTTTCCTGCAGGGTAATCCCGTGGTGGATCAGAACATGCTGGTTACATTGTCCATCAGGTCGCCCACATTGCGCAGCGCCTTGCCCACATTCTTTTTCAGGCCCTTCTTGTTGGAATGCATGTAGCTGTTGCCTACGGCGCCTGCGATGCAGCCCACGGCGATTCCCATGCCGATTCCCTTCATAAAGCCCGTCACGCCTCTTGTCATAGTACAATTCCTCCTTGCCAGATTTTGACGACTTCCGTCCTCCATAGTTTCTCCGGCAGGGCGCGGTTCAGTCCCGGGGAATGATGGCAGTAGCGGGGAAATCTGGAAAGTCGGTTGCCAAATAACTGCAAATGCGGTAAAATATGGCGGAAAGAAAAATCAACGGATGAATCATCGTCTGCAAACCGGAAAGGATAGATCAGTCTATGCCAAGTTTGTTTCCTCTGCTGCTGGAGCCTCCGGTGAAGGATTATCTGTGGGGCGGCAGCCGTCTGAAAACCGAATTCGGCTATTCCTGTGAAGGGGATGTCGCGGCCGAGGCCTGGGTGCTTTCCTGCCACAAGGACGGCTCCTCCATTGTCCGGGGCGGCCCCTTCGACGGCAAAACCCTTCCGGATGCGCTGGAGCTTTGGGGGCCCGCCGCGCTGGGAGAAAAGGCGGCGGCCTTCCCCTATTTCCCGGTTCTGATCAAACTGATTGACGCCCGGGATCGTCTCTCCGTCCAGGTGCATCCCGACAACGATTATGCCCTGCGGGTGGAAGGGGAATACGGCAAAACGGAAATGTGGTATGTGGTGGACTGTGAGCCGGGCGCTCAGCTGATTTACGGCCTCAACGCCGGGTTGACCAAGCAGCAGTTCCGGGAGTATATCGAGAACAACACCCTGCCCGAAGTCTGCAACTTTGTACCGGTGCATAAGGGCGACGTGTTTTTCATTGAGGCAGGTACGCTTCACGCCATTGGCGCGGGTATTCTCATTGCGGAGGTGCAGCAGAATTCCAATACCACTTACCGTGTGTCCGATTACGGCCGGCTGGGACCCGATGGCAATCCCCGGGCGCTGCATGTGGATAAGGCGGTGGACGTCACACACCTGGCGCCGCCCTGCCTTCCTTATGGAGCGGTGGGAGAGACGGTGCCTCTGCCCGGCGGTTTTGTCCGCAGTTTGGCGGCTTGTGATCTTTTCACCGCGGAACTGCTGGAAATCCAGGATTTCATGCGGGTGGGCTGCATGGAGAGCTTTGTTTCCCTGCTGTGCCTGGAAGGCGGCTGCGTGCTGGATTGGCCGGAAGGCTCGTTGGAACTGAAAAAGGGCGGCAGTGTTTTCCTGCCTGCCGGTTTCACCGCCCAAGTACGGAGTGCCGGTGCCCCTGTGCAGCTGCTTTGCTGCCGTGTGTGAGAAAAGGAGAGAACCGCATGCCGCAGCTTAATATTGTTCTAGTGGAGCCGGAAATCCCCCAAAACACCGGTAATATCAGCCGTACCTGCGCCGCTACCGGATCACGGCTGCATTTGGTGGGTCCCATGGGTTTCACCATTGATGATCGAAAGCTCAAACGGGCGGGGCTGGATTACTGGCATCTGCTGGATATCACTTATTATGATTCCCTTGAAGATTTTTTTGCCAGCAATACGGGCCCGTTTTTCTATTTTTCGACCAAAGCCCCCCATATATACACGGAATTGGCATATCCGGATGGCGCTTATCTGGTTTTCGGCAAAGAGACGGCTGGTCTGCCGGAAGAGCTGCTGGCGAAAAACGGGGACTGCTGTGTGCGTCTCCCTATGCTGGATAACGACGACGCCCGTTCTCTGAATCTTTCCAACGCGGTGGCGGTCGGGGTGTATGAAGCCCTGCGGCAATGGGGATTTCCCGGATTGCGCACGCAGGGACATTTGACGAAATACGACGGGTTTATAGAATAAAGCGGCGGTAACGGGATATCTGCCAGGGAGAACATTGCTTGGGGGAAAGAATATATGGATAAATTGAGGACCGACGTAGTGGTCGTAGGAGGGGGAACAGCCGGCTGCTTTGCCGCAATTGCGGCGGCAAAGGCTGGCGCTAAAACAATATTAGTTGAAAAGAACGGTATTCTGGGCGGAACCATCACGGCGGCGGCGGTGAATTTTCCGGGCCTGTTTTTCGCTTGGGGGAAACAAATCATTGCCGGGCCCTGCTGGGAATCTATCCTCCGCGCCCAAAGCATCGGCGCCGCGGTCATACCCGAGATATCCCGCCGGCCGCAGGCACATTGGCACGAACAAATTCTACTGAATATTTTTTCCTATACGCAGATATTGGATGAACTTTGCTTGGAAAGCGGCGTGGAGTTACGGCTGCATACCATGGCGGCCGCGGTGGAGGAGAAGGATGAGCATATTCTGCTGACCGCCGCGCAAAAAGAAGGTTTGGTGCAGATTGAAGCGGCAGTTCTTATAGATGCCACCGGCGATGCCAATGTGATCCGTATGGCAGGCTATGATTGTGAAAAAAGCGATACTTTACAGCCTGCCACCCTGATAAACAACATCGGCGGATACCAGGTGGAAACAATCGACCGGGAGAAAATAGAAAAAGCGGTCTTGGAAGCCTATACGAATGAGAGATTGAACCCCCAGGATTTTCAAGGAAAAAATTTGTATGATCTGCTTTTGGAAGGCCGTATTTCCATGCATATTGAATGTGTGGATGCGGAAACGTCTGCCGGCAGAACACGGCTGGAGATCGAAGCGCGGGCAACACTGATGAGAATTGTCAGCTTCCTGCGGGAAATCCCCGGTTTGGAAAATCTGCGGGTGATTTCTGCGGCAGGCGAATGCGGCGTACGGGAAACCTGTCGGATTATCGGTGAAAAAACGGTCACGTCGGAAGATTATCTGGCAGGTAAGGTTTACGACGATGCCGTATGTTATGCCTTTTATCCGATTGATCTGCATCAACCGCTGGGAATTAAGCAGATTTTCCTGGAAGAGGGTGTTGTTCCCACCATTCCGTATGGCGCGCTGATTCCGCGCGGCGCCAAGCGCCTGCTGGCGGCAGGCCGATGCATTGCATCGGATTCGGATGCCAACAGCGCTATCCGGGTGCAGGCACCGTGTATGGCAGTAGGACAGGCGGCTGGTACGGCGGCGGCAATAGCGGCGCGTGAAAATGCTTCTGTAGGAAGCGTCCCTTATCATGAACTAAAGGCGGCCTTGCAAAACATCGGTGCGATTATACCGGAAAGAGAGTAAGAGGGCCGTAATCGTTTTGGTATCCGTTTGTAAATAGTGGGATAGGCAGTGGTGTTTTTTCTCTTCTATGTAGGAAGGTCAAAGAAATTGGACAGAGAAGTCGTTGGGAGAAAGGCAGAGGAGAGGTCTCATAGGGAAGTTGTTGGAGAGTTGGTTGTGGACGGTGAGTTGACTAGCGAAGTCATCAAGGGAATAAAAGGAGTGGGAAGAATAGAAGCGCTTCTGATCTTCTCTATGGCTGCGTTCGACCTTGCCGTTGTGCCTGGGAGTATAGGGACGAATGAGCTTGTGTCGGATGCCGAACTGAGTAGCTGTGTTCTCAAACAAGGTGGGAATATCCCTTTTGGAGTTGGAAAAGCGGTTGGTAAACTCAAAGCCGTTGTCGGTCTGGACGCACTCAACGTGAATCCCCCTGCGAGCATACCACTTGACCAGCCTTTTTAGGAAATCAGCAGAGGAATAAGTGGATTGTTCGGGGTAGGCGGCGAGGAAGCGCAGGCGGGTGAACTCGTCAATGGCGGTGTACTGAAACAAACGCAGTTCGGGATCGGCAATACAATTACGAGGGACAACTTTAACATCCACCTGAACACGCTCACCCGGACGAGTCATCTGTTCATAAGGCTTTGGCTTGTAAGGCTTCTTTTCTTTGAGTGGAGGGAACAAGCCCAGCTTTCTCATGACCCTAAACAGGCTCTCTGGGCGGCGGGTATATCCTCGTTTCTTAAGCCGATACCATAGTTCGATCATGCCGAGGTTAGGATTTCGGCGGCGCATATCCTGGATGAGTTTGAGTTCCGCTTCGGTGTGCTGATTGGGGTGGCTGTGAGGCCGCCGGGACTGGCAGGCCAGAGATTCCACGTTGCCGTCCCAGCGGGCTTTCCAGAAGTAGATATATGAGCGGCTTTTGTTGTATTTTCGGCTGGCGCGGTTCACACCATACTTTTCCGCATATTTCATCAGGGATTGCCGATATGCCATGTCCTGTGTTATACTCTTGCTCATGAAGGATATGGTCTCCTTTCGCTAAGTTGTTGCTCGCAACTTCAACTTTTACACTTGAGACCTTATCCTTCTTCCTTTTTTCTTCTTCTGTCCAATATCTATTGTACTCCTACAAGGCAGCGGTGTTTTTTCTCTTCTATGAATTGACAAACCGCTTGCCGTCCCCTATAATAGGAATGCAGTTCCAGCCGTTTATAGGGAGAGTTGTCCGAGAGGTCGAAGGTGCAGCACTCGAAATGGGCGCTAGTATCGGGAAGTCCATTTTTGCCAAGTCTCGTCCACACGCACTTATGGGGCGTTCGAAAAATTGAATAGTTGTCAGTTCTCTCCTGAGTTCTCTCCTAAAAACGGGGTTTGCTCACGGGGATAACATATATGGAGAAGTATCGAAGTGGTCGTAACGAGAACGACTCGAAAACTAGCTATGATTTGGGAAGCGAAAGGCTGACAAAGCCTGTGGTTGTGCGGGTTGCCGGGATTCAAGAGGCTCGTCGCATCGCTTAGTTCTAACGGAAATTCTAACAAAACTGAATAAGCCTTTGACTTCGGGAAACCGGAGTTAACATATACGGAGAAGTACTCAAGTGGTCCAAGAGGATGCACTCGAAATGCATTAGGCCGGTTAAACGGTGCGTGGGTTCGACTCCCACCTTCTCCGCCAAAATCATCAGCCAATTTTTGTGTCAAAACCTTGATTGGCTGGGCAAAATCCGAGGACCGCGTGCCAGCGCGGTCCTCCTTTTTATGCCTTTTCTGTTGTTCCGTCGCCGTCGAAGTCGAGTGTGAGCCGTGGAAAATTTTGAAATACACCACGATCTTTTGGGGCCAGACAGCGATTCTGTGGATATAAGTATCGATGACCCTCCGCACATCCCCAGTTCTCCCACCGAGAGCAGGCACCGAATTTGCGCGAAAGCGTTCCTGACCTCTGCTTCCGTTACCGTGCGTTCCTGTGCCTGCCGCCGAACTGTCTCCCATTCGCTTTGAAGCTGGATTTTGTCCGCTTCCAATGCGTTCAACCGTTCCAGCAGGGCATCCGAGTTGGTTTTTATCAGAGATCAGCTAATTTGTTTTTACCAGCCGGCTTTGAAGAGACCTCTGCCGTCCGTTAGAAGCGCCGTACTGCGCTTTCAGGCGGCGGTTACAGCCGTAAGCCGTCCACAGGGTGTCGTCGTTATCGCGCCTACGTTGGGTTCCCACATAGAAACCGCCGCAGATCCCACATTCCATTTTGCCGGTCAGAAGATAACACTCCTTGGCATGGCTATGGGAGCGGGTCTGCATCCGGGCCGCCATCTTCTGCTTCACCAGCTCGAAATCCTCTTTGTTGATGAGCGCGGGAATCGCCTCCTAGACGACGATCCATTCCTCCCGCGGCTTTTGCTTGTGGCCGTTGCGCTTGCCGTCCACATCCTTCGACGCGGAACGGTTATAAATGTAGGTGCCAATATACTTCTCGCTTTTCAGGATGGAATAGAGGGAATTCTTGCTGAAGGCGCGGCTCTGTTTGGTATGGCACTCCAGACGGTTGAGTTCGTCCATGATTTCACCGTAGCCGTATCCCTCCAGCGTCCGCTGGAAGATCAGGCGGACGATTTCGGCTTCCCGCTCGTTGACGATCAGCGTTTTGGTCTGCGGGTCGAGGTCATACCCCAGCGGCGGGATACCGCCGGTATGGACGCATTTCAGGGCGTTTTCATGGAGCCCCTTCTGTACCTCTCGCACCGGGAGTATTTCGACATTCCCTCCAGAACGCTCTCCATGATGATGCTTTCAGGGCTGTCATCCAGATGCTCTATCACCGAAAAAAGCTGGATTCCCGCCTGTTTGAGCTGCCGCTTGTAAAAGGCGGAGTCGTAGTGGTTGCGGGAAAAGCGGTCCAGTTTATGGATGATCACGCAATCGAACGAGCCATCCGCCGCGTCCTCGATCATCTGTAAAAACTCCGGTCGATTGTCTGTGGTGGCGGACTTCGCCCTATCGACGTACTCTTTCACAATAACCAAACCATTCCGTCCGGCATACTCGTGGATCGCGCGGAGCTGTGCGTCGATGGACTCTTCCTGCTAGTTGTCACTGGAAAACCGGGCGTAAGCCGCCGCACGTTTCAATTTATTTTTTACCTTCTTTTTGAAAAGCTCATTATTAATTGCATTTAATTCCATAATTTGATAATATATTACTTATAAATACAATTATTTTGGTTGTGAGAAAATATGCCAAAACCAATTCTTCGTTGGGCAGGGGGAAAGAACTGGCTTGCTCAACGTATAGATAGTCTTTTTCAAATACCAGACTACCATAACTATTATGAGCCTTTTTTAGGTGGCGGCTCAATATTCTTTTCGTTATGCCCTCAGAATGGGGTATATTTATCAGATTTAAACGCTGATTTGATAGAAACATATTTGGCCGTTCGTGATTTCCCTGATGATGTAATCAACGTATTACAAGATTATGAAAATAGTGAAGAATTTTATTATTTAATTCGAAATACAGAGCCAGATCTTCCCGCAGAACGTGCCGCAAGATTTATTTATCTCAATCAGACATCATTCAATGGTATTTATAGGGTTAATCGGCAAGGACGATATAATGTGCCATATGGCTATAGAACAAAGAATTTTTTGGAAAAGGATAATTTAATAAAAGTAAGTCGTCGTCTTCAAAACGCCAATATATTTGTTGGAGATTTTGATTCAATACGTGAGACATTAACTCCAAGGGATTTAGTTTTTTTAGATCCTCCGTATACTGTGTCCCAACGAAGCGGTGAAAACGGCTTTATTAAATACAATTCAAAATTGTTTTCCCTTGAAGATCAATACCGATTGCGTTCACTAATTGACTTTATTGATGAACTAGGTGCCTATTATATCTTAACAAACGCTGCTCACGAAGTCATACGAGAGATTTTTGCTCATGAACATAATCAAATGATAGAAATTCAACGAGCAAGTCTTATTAGTGGGCAAAATGCACAGCGCGGACAAATAACTGAATTTATCTTTACTAATATATAGATCGTATTAAAAACGGGGTGTAGAGATGGGCTTCTGGGAAAAAATTGTTTCAGATAAAGAACTATCCTCTATTAAAAAAAGGCGTAGTCAAAAGGATATATTCAAGAAAATTCCCAAAGCAGATATCGATGAAGCGCAACGGGACGGCTGGGAAATCTCACGTGTCTTAAAAAAAGAATTCATTATAAAAAAGCCTAAACCCATCGATGAGCGTTTTGAAGATGAGGTTTGGCTATTATTCGCTAATTTAGGTTTTCAGTACATGAATAAAGATAGAGATTTCTCAATACAATATGTTCCTGATAGTGTTGCATCCAGTCATCAAATTGACGTTTTTGCCGTGGACGATGAAACGGCAATAGTAGTAGAATGCAAAGCGTCGGATTCTCCTAAAAAAGGAAATTTCAAAGAAACTATAGAGGCTATTGTTGGGATTAGAACAGGGCTTGTAGGAGAAATCCGAAAGCAATATCCAGACCGAAAGGTTAAATTTATTCTAGCGACGAAAAATTATCAGCTATCGCCAAATGATTACATACGTCTGAAAGACCAAAATGATATACTCTATTTTGACGAAAATACAATTCATTACTATCGAGATCTTGCAAAGCACTTGGGGGCCTGTGCACGATATCAATTGTTAGGAAATTTGTGTGCCGGTCAGACTATTCCAAATTTGGACTGTACTGTACCTGCTATAAAAGGGGAGATGGGGGGACACGACTACTATTCTTTTTCTATCGAACCAGAAAAATTATTAAAAATTGGATATGTACTTCACAGCGCCAACTCAAGTGATGACACATTACCTGCATATCAGAGAATTATTAAAAAGGAACGTCTATCAGAAGTTCGAGAATTCGTAGATAATGGTGGCTTTTTTCCGAATTCCTTAATTATAAACATAGATTCTAAATCTCCACGGTTTGAACAAGTTTCACCTAAATTTTCATCTGTTAGATCAAAGGCCGGAATTCTGCATCTTCCCCAAGAATATCGCTCTGCTTACATAATTGATGGCCAACACAGATTGTACGGTTACACTGGATCAAAATATGCAAGTACAAACACCGTTCCAGTTGTTGCTTTTTATGATTTATCGAGAGAAGAGCAAGTTAATTTGTTTATGCAAATTAATGAACATCAAAAATCTGTACCAAAAAATTTAAGATTAACATTAAAAGCTGACGTTTATTCCTCTTCAAAAAAGGCTTCAGAACAAAGGATTGGCCTGCAATTACGAATAGCAATCAGACTAGGCGAAGATCAAAGGTCTCCGCTTCAAAATAGAATAATAATTGGCGAGGATGAAAGCAGCCCTGTTCGTTGCTTAACAATTGATTATATTCAAAATGCTCTCGATTCCAGTAATTTCTTTTCTAAATTTGAAAAGGATAATACAACAAAACAACATGGTACTTTTGATAAAGGAAAAATTCAAGCTATACTCGACGTTTTCTTTCCATTTATTATTAACTGCCTTAATTTTATAAGTACTGAACTTCCTGAAGAATGGAATAAAGGAAAAAGTGATAACGGAATTTTAACTATCAATATGGGAATCTACAGTATTATTAGGGTAATAGGTGATATCGTTGATTATCTTACCAATGTTACACATGATATCCGGCCAATAACTGATAGACCCGAAATTGTCAGCGATGCCGTTATACCATATCTAAAGCCTGTTATTGAATTCTACAAGACTGTTTCTCCTAAACAAAAAGAAGAGTTGCGTAGAAAACGTGGCAGTGGAGGAATGAAAGATTATTGGCGGACTTTACAGCAAGTAGTCCACAACGCCTTTCCTTATTTTTCACCCGATGGTTTACAAGAATGGATTAAATTAAATATGCGTGTGTATAACAAAGAAACCCAATATTATATAAGAGAACTAGCCCAACAAATTAAGCAAGATGTTCGCAGCAGACTTGAAAGTTATTTTGGAGATACTTGGTTTACACAGGGTCTACCTCAAGCTACATATGCTCATCTTAACAAACAGTCTTCTACTTTTAACTATAAAAATTCTGATGTTCCAAAAGAACCATGGGATTTTGTTTCGCTAAAAGATTGTCATAATATTATTGTCAAAAGTGGAAATTGGAAAGAAATATTCGAGCCTTTTTATGTAATTCCGCAGGAAGTAGGCATGAGGGCGAATAAAGGGCAAAAAACGATATGGCTAAAAGAATTAGCTATGCTTGAACAATCAGATTTTGAAATATGCACTATCTCTGATGAACAATACTCTAAAGTTAAAGAAATTTATAATTGGAGATGTAATAAAGAACATCAACCCCACTCGCAGACCTCTCCCCCCCTTTCAACTATCTAGCCGCTGCCGCCGCTTTCAGTTGTGGAAGTTGCAGCTTACCTCTCCCCTTTCTAAAATACAAACCAGATACTCAAATTTGGCGGATGAATTAGGCGGAACTCCTTCTCCACCAACGCGGCTTACGTCCGCGCCATTAAGAGCCGCAAGAAGTATCTTGCGGCTCTTTGATGTAGCATCTCTCCGCGTTCGTAAATGTGTACGCTGTGAAAGGTAACGTATGTGTTCTCGCCGGTAGTGTCAAGGATTTTTCGCAAATTGGTTAGCAGACTCTGATGTGAATGAAGTCAGCCAGCTATGGAGGCATCCTCAAGGGCCGCCTCCAAGTGCTTCATGTTCATGTACTTTTTGTTGCCCCACTGGGTACCGGCGACATGGCGGAGCCTGGCACAGACCAGCATGAGGGCAGAGGTGCCATCCGGGAACGTGCCCACCACCCTGGTGCGACGGCGGATCTCCCGGTTGAGCCGCTCAATCACATTGTTTGTGAGGATCCGTGTCCAATGCTCGTAGGGGAACTCACAATAAGTTAATGTTTCCTCCACACCGTCCTGTACCTTCTTCGCCGTCTCCTTCAGCTTCATCTCACGCAGCTGGGCAATCACCAGTTCAGCCTTTTCACGGGCGGCATTCTTGCTCTCTTGAGCATGGATCGCCTTGAGCATCTTGGCATCCAGCTTTACCTTGGATCGTGGCGTCACGGAGAAAACATTGCGGTAGAAGTGGACCGTACACCGCTGGTATTTAGCTTCTGGAAACACTTCGCCAACGGCCTCCAGCATACCCAGGCACTTGTCCCCAACAATGAGTTTGACCCCATCCAGACCGCGGCTGCGCAGCTACTGGAAGAAGCTGACCCAGCTGGCCTTGTCCTCTTTCATGCCCTCGGCTGCACCCAGAACCTCCCGGTATCCATCCTCATTGACCGCAATCGCCACCAGAATAGCCACATTCTCAAACCCTCCGCCCCAGTTGCGGCGCAGATAGATCCCATCCACATAGACATACGGGTAACGCCCACCTTGCAGAGGACGATTTCGCTAATCCTCGATGTGGACATATGCTTTCTTGTTCAGTTCACTGATGGTGGCCGGTGAAACCTTGCTGCCCCACAAAGCTTCTGTAATATCCTCCACACGCCGGACTGACACGCCTGCCAGGTACATCTCAATAAGGGCCTCCTCCACGCTGCTTTCCCGGCGGCGGTACCGCTCAATGATGGCGGTCTCAAAGGAGATCCCCTTGAGCTTGGGCACCTTCAGGGTGACATCCCCGGAAGTGGTGGTGAGATTCCGGTTGTAGTGGCCACTTCGATACCCTTGGCGCTGCTCATTACGCTCGTACCGGGCAGCCTGGGTCAGCTTCTCTGCCTCGGCCTCCAGCAGCTCGTTGAGTGTTTCCTCTACGCTGCCCCGAACCATCTCTTTGAGCTGCCCCTTGATTACTTCCTCATTTAGCTGTACAATCCTCTCAGACATGGTTTGCTGTCTCCTTTCAGAATGGTGTGTCGTGACTTCATTCTACCAAAGATCTGCAAACCATGTCTCTTTTTATCCTTTTTTCAATTTGCGAAACTTATTCTACCTTATCCGCCAATTTCTCAGCTGATAGGGTAATCGTCGATGGCAACCTCGGTCTCACAGAACCGTTCCGGATGCTCGGCAAGCGGACGCAGTTCCGGTGACCTGTGAATGAACTCCGCTATATCCAATCGCTTGACCTTGCCGGTCTCGTATTTAGCAATATTTACGAACGGGGCTTGAGTACGGACGCTTACGGTTTTGGGTATTCACCAGCATTTTGGTTTTCATTTCCTTTTGCAGTTCTTCTTTTCATTCCTTCCTTGCCTTAAAAGCGCATATCAAATTTTTATATGCATTGCCTAGGGGCTTCGCAATTTTCTCTGGTGACGAGGCGTAGAAGATAAATTCTTCCTTGACGCAGAATTGTTTGCCCTTCATCGTGACGCCGTGCAGCTTCCCCTCACGGACAAGCTTATGGATTTGCTGCGGCTGCACGCCGATCAGCTTGGCCGCCTGCTGTGTCGGGAGCGCGTCCGGCAGTTCCGCCCACACCAGAACAAGGTACTCCCTAAACGCCCGGCAGTTTTTCTCTGTCGGTTCAAGCAGCAGCGGCGTTTTCTTTCGTGGGCAGCGGGTATTGAACATCCCTGTCAGCTCAGACAAACATCCCGGCTCCATCTTTATCTTCCGTTTAAAGGCCCGTGCGTCCTCATATTTGATTCGGTACCGATGTGTTTTCATTCCTGTGTCGGTCATGGGGATATACCCGTTCTCCAGCAGGTATTTCATCTTGCGCTTGGAGATATGCAGGTAACGGTACAGTTCGTCTCCGCTCATGTATTCTTTCATAAAATCACCCTATAAAAATATGTAAGGCGGCCCACGCGGGCCGCCTCATTTTTTCGCTATGCCGTTTTCGAAGATGTCGGCAATAATATTGGCGCTCTCCACTTTGCTGGCCTTGTCGAGGTGAGCGTAGATGTTGGCTGTGGTGGAGAGATCGGAGTGGCCGAGAAAGTTGGAAACGTTGATCAGCGGCACATCGTTGTTAATGAGAATGCTAGCAAATGTGTGCCGCAGGTCGTGAAAGCGGATTTTCCGCAGCCCCAGCTTTTTCAGCAGATCCCCGAAATGGCTGGTCACATACGACGGCATTATCAGCTCTCCCAGCTGGTTGACGCAGACGTAATCATCGAATTTCCGGTTGTAGGAGCCCTTGAACATCTTGCGGTATAGTTCCTGCTTTGCTTTCTGCTCCTCCAGCATCTCGACCACCATAGGCGGTAGCGGGAGGGTGCGTCGGCTGGACTGGTTTTTCATTTCCTCTACCGGCAGGGCGATTCTTTTATGATCCTCGGTGTATTCCACGATTTTGGTGTCCAGCAGGACGGCTTTCTGTTCCCAATCGATCCGCGACCACCGCACACCCAAGGCTTCGCTTCTGCGAAGCCCCAGACATCCGGCCAGCATAATAGCCGGGTAAATGTCGTCGCCCCGCGACAGCTTGAGTAGGGTCAGCCATTCCCCCTCCGAATAATTTTCGCCGTGGAACTTATTTTTCTTGGGCCGTTCGATCCGGTCGAAAGGATTCGCGTCGATTAGCTCATTCTTATATGCCTGCTGAAAGGCTTTACGGAGTACCGCATGGTAGTGGATAACCGTGTTTCCCACCGCACCGTCGGCGTAAATTGTGGCGTAGAAGCGGTCGATCTCCTGGGGCGTGAGGCTCTCGACCGTGATGTCCTTGGGTTCGAAGTATCGCTTAATCCGACCGTAAACCATGTTGTGGTAGCTGTTGTAGGTGTTGACCTGAAGGTTCTGCTTCGCGGCGTTCAGCCACGAGACCATATACTCAAACACCGGAATGTCGGCTGGAGGGCGTTTCCGCCGCTCGATTTCCTCCGAGAGTTCCGCCTCGAAGCGGTTGACCACCTCCCGTGAGGCCTTGGTGATTTTACTTTTCTGTGCGCCGACAGGGAGGCCCAGCGCCCGCCATTTGGTCTCGCGCCTGCCGTCCAGCTTGTACTGAATGACCGCGTAGAGGCGCTCCTTCTTTTCCTGTACGCTGTAGGTCAGCTGAGATTCTATGCCTGTCATTTTATCAGTCCTTTCCGCATGGTCGCCCAATATTTGACGGTTCCACCGCCATCCGCGACCTTTTTGGCAGGAACATACATATCACAGAGCGCGGCGGAAGTCTAGCGGCTTTGTGGACTGTTATCAGAAAGAACACATTTTGGGTTCGAACTCGGCAGCTCTTTTGCCCGAAGATAGTGGATCAAATGACACTTGGCAATTCGTTTTTCCCGCCCGACCTTCGTCGCGGGCAGCTTCTTCTCCCGGATCATCCGGTAGATGAGCTTGGTGCTGACGCGCAGAATCTCGGCGGCTTCCTTTACGGTCAGCGCCATCGGGTAGTCTTTCAATTGTTTTTCAACCTCTTTTTTATTCAAGCTTTTGCCTCCTGCTGTGAAAAGATTTGTTGTGTTTGGGCTGCAAACTTCTCAAAGAGATTCCGTATCCTTCCGGTTGAAGTAGCTGTCCAATCGGACCTTTCCTCTTGTCCGACGCACATTGTTGATCGCCTCACGCCGGAAAGCGGTCAATGTTTCCGGTTTGAATTTGCCGCTTTCGGCCATCATCCGCATGATGATTTCCAGCTCAACCGCGTAACGAAACAGCCCTTTGGAGATCTGAATGGTCTGCTTCTCCAGGACTTTGTTGATAGCGGCGGCCAGCTTTTCACAGAAGATATCATCATTTTCCTGCAGCTTCAGCTCGGCGATATAATGCTGGACGGCCGCTGTAACAAAATCATTTCTGGAATAGCAACCGGCCTCCGCTTGATAACGGTCGGCCTGTTTTACCAATTTCCGATCCATATAAATGCTGATTCTTTGTTTGCTTGCTGAATCCATAAAAACCTCATTTCCAGGGCGACACCAAGGTACAACCCCTTGTTTTTTTCATAAAATCGCCGGTTTACGCCCTTTCCCCTATTTTACGGCACCGGGCCTGACACCAACGTCGCTTTTACAGCACCGAATCGCCTCACACTTGCTGCCGAGGCGAAACGCCAAAAACCCCGCAGCGATGCGGTCTTCGGCCGGCTCTGCCGGACGATGTGGTCCGCAAAGGGGGCGTACCGTCCCCTTTGCTTTCACCAGCTTCTTTTTCGAACGGCCTTTTGAGGCTGCATCCGCCCTTAAGCGTCCCTGGCAATTTGGCACAACTCACGGTAAATCTCCTGTTGCAGATCGATCATTTGCTGTAGCTCTGCCGAGGATAATGCGGCGCTGGCGTTCTCCGCGGCCAACCGGTCGAGCGTGCGGCCGATGCGTCCCAGTTTTGCGAGCAGCGGCTTTATACTTTCTGCCGTGCTCAGTTCTGTCCCCAGAGCCGACGAGACGACGAAATCCGTAAGATTCATCTTGGCCCGCGCGGCCTTATGACGCATCGCCGCCTTTTCAAAATCGGTCAGGCGGATGGTAAGAGTTGCGGTTCGTTTTCGGTTGTTCATTCTGTTCCTCCGTTCCACTTTGCTAACTGCTGGCAGCCAAAGAGTGACGCGCAAAGTACGTCGCCGCAGCCATACGATTTCGGCGGCGTTTTTCCGTTCGGCTGTTTCGGCGACACCGCCCCAAATCGGGGCCTGTTTTGGGCTGTCGGGATTAACCTCGGTCCAGCGGAGTTTGCTGCTGAAACGCGGCGGAAGTGGCGCGTTTGAGTGCTTCACTGCGGCGAGGTATCGGTACCCTGCCCGCCGCTCTTGCTGCTCAAAAAGCCCGGAACGCACCGCGCTTGCGGGGCACAATCGCCCGCATACGGGGCACCCATAAAGAAAGAGGCTTTATGAGGAGGGAGCAGCCGCCCGATAAAACGAGCAATTAGGGCTGCTGTGACGACGTGACGGTGGTGACGATACTTTTAAGAGCGGTCGGCCCTTTCCCGCCGTCATGGGGCGGAATCCATCTGTGCCAAAGGTTTTCACCGTTTTGACGATCCCGTTAACGCTCGTCCGCAACCGTCATACCGTCATTGTTGTCATCGGATGTGTATACGAGCCGCAGCTCCCGACGCTCGCCTGAACGGGATTTTGAAAACGCAATCCCGGCTTGGGCCAGCTCCTTATGATACTTGTTTAGCTTCCGTGACAACATGTTGCCCTTGATTCCGCCGCCGATCCGCTCCGCCAGCTCCGAAGCCGTTCCTGTGAAGCCACCCTCCTCACGCAGATACTCCAATAGCAACAGGAGAACGGGATCGCTTTTCATAGAGTCGTTCATCGGTGTGTCGCTGGAGAGAAAAATCCATTCATTGCTTTCCTCATCCCGACGGATATTCAGAATTTGTTCCTCGATGTCCCGGCCCTTAATATACAGCTTGGCGTCCCGGTTGCCCACGTTCTCGCGCTTTAAAACGTAACTGCCGTCCGCCGCGCCCAGCAAGCCGGTGGAGCCGGTGACCATGGCGTGAGGATCGCTGTCAAACTGCTTGCGCAGATGCTGTACCACGATGATGGCGACGCGGTATTTGTCGGCCAGGGCTTTGAGGAATCCGATATCCTTGTAGTCGGCGGCATAAGGATTGGCATCCATGATGTTGGTGCGCACCTTTTGCAGCGTGTCAATGATGACGAGGTTGGTGTCGGGATGCTCGGCGATGAACTGCTCGATCTGCTCCAGCAGCCCGTCCGACAGAGTCTTGGTGAGGGTGGCGAAGTGCAGATTGGACGGCGCTTCTTCCGTGAGCTCCATCAGCCGCTGCTGAATGCGTGTGAGGCTGTCCTCAAGGCATAGGGATAGCACGGTTCCCTTTTCTGTGGTCAGGTCCCAAAAGGGCTCGCCCTGCGCGACCTTGAGGGAAAGCAGAAGCAGCAGCCATGACTTTCCCGTCTTTGCCGCACCCGCAAGGATGTGCAAACCTTGCGGCAGCAGCCTATTCACAATAAAGCGAATAGGTGGCAGCTCCAGATCCATTAGTGTCCGGCTGTCAATGGTTTCAATCTTTTGTGTTGTCATTATCCGTCTCCTTCCTTTTTCACCGGAGGAAAAAATGGTGCAAGGTAGAAACGGCCGGCGTGCTCGCGCCTGGGGCGGTCATGGCAAGCTCTCTTAGCGCCGTTTGCTCGCTCCGTGTTTTCGCACATCATGGCAAAGCTGTTATGCATTCTTTCATTCATCCGGAGATAATAAAAAAACCTTTGCATAACAAAATTGAGCGCCAAGGCACCCGATCTTGTTATGTAAAGGTTTTTGCTAAATATATGTATATAATTTATATGTGTTTAGGTAGTATAGCACAGAAAAGCAGATATGTCAATAGTTTCCAGCATAAAGCGAATATTATATAGGCATACTAATAATTTGGCGATCTCCTCCCCGCGCTGTTCTCGTCAAAACGTGTGCGGGTGAGTGGAAATTCATTTTCAGGAATGACTTGACTTTTCGCCGTTTCAGAGCTTTACTACACACGGCGGGGATTTCCCCGGCATAAAATAACGCCGCAGCAGGCGAGGATGGTAGCAACATCCCCGCCCTGCGCAAAGGTGAGTCAGGCACCCCTGCACAACCGAATACTCGGCACTGCGACAAACACAGTATACTGGATTTGCCGCTGAAAAACAAGATTGTCTATTCAACGTGTGCAAGGGTTGAGGCGGAGAAATTCGTCAGCCTTTGCATGCGTTTTTCTATACGGGGAATTCCCGACCACTGGCGCTTAAAAGCGCAGAAAGGTCGGGTTGATGTTGAAAAACAAGTTTTTCAACCAGAAGTTTCAGGCTTTTCGGTCGAATTGGATGACCGAAATTTGGCTGCGCCAAAACGCCCAAAACTTCCACTCTCTGCGAAAGGAGAGTGTGTCAGCGTGAACATTTTCAAGGACAGAAACATGTATCTGGGGGAGGTGAATAGTAAAAGTCTGGGAACCGACTTTGTGGAACTCATCGAATTGACGAGGTCGATTCGGAGCAAGCTGGGCTGCCGAAAGTATATGGTGGATTGGTATGTGCTCACCCTCCTGGAAATAGCCAACACCTTTTCTGTAGCGGATTTGGTAGGGGATGGCACGGACGCCGGTGATCGTCTCTATACCCTGATCATCCAGTCCATGCGGCGGGAGAAGCCGGCGGCGCATACCCGGATTGGCGACGCTATCGACGAGTATATCCAAAAACATCCCCTCCCTTTCTTGGAGGAGGAAACCAAGGTGGCGGTCTATATGGCCGACTTGTCCGACCTGTATCTGGAGCATACCGCCGAGCGGTATGTGGAGGAAAAGGAACACATCGTCCGCTGTCAGTATGACCACGTCTATATCGACCAGCAATTTGAAGCCATTGTGGGGATAACCGGCAATGAGGAGGAGATGATTCGTCTCAACGAACTCATCCTGACCCGCTTTATGAAAGTGAAACCCCTGGAGGCGTATCTGCAAGGGTATACGGCGGCATTCATGGACAACCTTACCCACCGGGATATGCAGACCGACCGCACCGTCCTGCAAATCCTGCTGGACCGGCAGGGGTCCTGACGTATGCTGTACCAATTCGACCCGATGAATCTGGAACAGGAGACGGTGATTCTTCTCACAAAACAGCTCCGGCATCTGCGGGGATACAACGCCGTCACCCAGCGGGAGATTGCCGACGCCCTTTGTATTGACCGTTCCACCTATGCGTATTACGAGCTGGGTGAAACGCAGCCCTCACTGCTGATTCTGGCGAGGCTGGCGCAGCTCTACGATGTGACAACCGATTACTTGTTGGGAATACAGCCGGAGGAAAAACAGCCCACGCCTTTTGAACGGGAGTTGCTCTCGCTGGTCGAGAGGTATTTTCCAAACGGAGGTGAGGGATATGAAACTTGCTCCCGCTTTTAAAGGCACATTGGTGCTGGATATCTGCTCAAAGGGAAAGAAAATCCGGGAGGCCCTATGGCTGCAGGACGGTCGAGAGCCTCAGCTTCTTCCGATTTATTATCACTTGGGCATGTTCGTGGATTCCGTGCTCATCGGCTCGACGGACAATGGTATCGACGTCCGCTTCTACAACGATTCTTTCGGCTTAGAATTTTAGAAGTGCAATGTGGAACACATCCGCCTCATCAATCATCTAGGGTATACCATTTATGTGGGGGGATTGACTAGGCCGATGGATCTGGAGCCTGAAAAATCGGTGGTGATAGAGGGAGGCCTTGATTTTCGCTACAGGTAGAGTGTATGCACAGCAAGCCTCCTGTTGTAGGATATAACTACAGCAGGAGGCTCTTTTTTATTGGAAGATATTTTGAAGATTATCCCAGTCTATGAACAATTCCCTTTAGCTTGCCATATCGCAAAACCAATCAAAATACTCATTCCACACATCTGGACCTTTTTTGATATCCCCGCCCGTTAACGCAAGCACTCTGCACGCTTTATTGGCTTCTCGCCACTCAAGAACCGTCTCAAGCTCGCCTTCAATTTCGGACTTTTGTGCCTGAAGTTTTTCAAAGATCGACTTGTCATCATTGATGTAAATTTTCGCACCGATCCGTTTTTTCTGCGTATTGGCTGTCAGGCTGATATGAAGCGCAGAACTTCCGACACTTAAGTCATACCAATGCTGGGGTTGCGGTTTGCGGCGGGAAAATTGCTGTTTAAATGTCTCTTTCGTAAATGCATAGTCGGCAAAAGCCTGCCAGAAATCAAGCTGTAGTTTTTGCGTGTCGGATAACCCCTCCGCCGCTTTCATAGTTTTGGCCCAATCGTTCGGCCGTTCAACAATATTAAATTTGGGAGCCGGTAAGGAATCGTTGATCTTCCAAAGTTCGATCTCGAGAAGAAAGAAACCGATATTTCCGTCCGTATGTTGATTCAGCCATTCAATCGCTTGCTTATGTTCATCACGCGCACGTTTTACAATCCAAATGATGACTTCCGCATCTTTTCCCGATGCATAGGTGATAATTTTACCTAAGTGGTCGTGATTCGTATCTTCCAACTGGTTTTCTATAATGATCTTTCGGTTGGTCCCTTCTTCGGAAGCAAATAAATCCACATTGAATCCTCCCACCGGAGATTCCCGTTCTTCCAGAACGATATCGATCCCGATGGTGTCACCGAGCAATTTCAGGTTTTCTTCCCGGGAAAGCCATTTGGAAAAGTCATTGGCCTCATGCGGCCAAATCGCCCTTAAGTCATCGATTTTTATAATGGTTCCCAGTTGTCTATCCATTTTTACTCTCCTCTGCACCAGTCTTAAATTGTGTATCTAGAACCCCCTGTAAATCGTTGGCAAAACACTGTATTTGCTCTAAATTACTTCCAGAGAAAAAATATCTAACGCGTCTTACGCCCCAAATCATACTATAAATAACAAGAAATATAAATATAAGAAAAAATGCATAATTCATTGCTTGCACATAACCGGTTTGCTGATTGATAAAAGCCGATAGTACTGCCAGGATTACAGGGATTACCAACACCTGTAACCATCTGTCCGTACTTTCTTTTTTATATTTTCTGTCTGCCTCCACCTTTTCAATATGAGCCAGCAGCCTTCTCCTAATTTCTTGAATCTCTTCCCTTGTTGATAACGAGCAGGATTGCAACCATCTGTAAATATCTTCACAATAGGTCTTATAATCCTCCAACTTTTCGTAACTCACTTTAACTTGATAATTTTCTGTATAAAAATAGAGTACAATGCAGCAGATCAGTTCGAGAACAATCGGAATCCACATAAACATCTTCATAGCCGGTATAAATGCGAATGCAAGTCCCGCTATCGTGCTGATACATAACAAGCCAAACAAAGTGATCGCTATTGCGGGAAGCCGCAATAGTCTCCTTGGGATGCTTTCGAGATTATCTTTTCGAAATTTTTGGTAGCTGTAATATAGAAACCATTCCATACAAATTCCTCACTCAAATAATATACTTTCAAACAATTAGATTGTTACAACACCATTCTTTGTCCTCTATATCCCCCACACGGGGACAATCAGATTCTCACTGTCGAAGGCGGACAACCGGTCGGTGGTGCAGAGCACCGCACCTGTTCCGCGCTCCAATGTCACCTTATCGATCACGCCGAACACGCGGGTTAGGCGCTTATCCGGCATGGCGGTTTTCTTGATTTCCATGGGGTACAGCCTGCCGCTGTCCTCCAACAGGATGTCGATCTCTTTGGTGTCCTTGTCTCGATAGTAATAAATAAACGGCTCCAATCCGCAGTTGAGATAGCTCTTCACAATCTCGGAGACCGTGAAGTTTTCAAGAATCGCGCCGCTCATCGCGCCGTTCATCAGCGTGTCGCTGTCGCTCCATTTGGTGAGGTAGGCCACCAGCCCGCTGTCGTAAAAGTAGAGCTTCGGCTTGGTCACCATACGCTTCAGCATATTGTTGGAGTAGGGATGCAGGTAAAAGATGATGCCCAGCCGCTCCAGAATGCCCAGCCAGTTTTTGGCGGATATCATGTCGATTCCCGCTGCATCGGCGATGGTTTTGTAGTTGAGCATTTGCCCAGCCAGCGCCGCGGCGGCGGTGACAAAGCTCATGAATTTAAGGGAGTCGATGGTGCCGGAGATTTCCTTTACATCACGGTCGATATAGGTGCTGATATAGCTGGAATAAACCATCCGGCGGTCGGTGTACTGCCCGCTGATAAAGGCTGGCATCCCGCCGTTCCAGATACGCTGGTATATGGCTGGCGTATCGATGGATTTTCGTTCCCGCATTCGCAGGGACAGCTTGTCGAAATCCAGCACAAAGGGTTCGGTGACCGCACCGCAGATTTCCGCCTGTGACAGGGAGGACATATGCAGCAGAGCAACCCGCCCGGCCAGCGATTCCTGTACGCCGTCCATCAGTTTAAACACCTGCGAACCGGTCAGCCAGAAATCACCGGGGATATGGTTCTGGTCGATATGGATTTTGATATAGGTGAAAAGCTCGGGCGCGTACTGTACCTCGTCGATAAACACGGGGGGCTTGTGAATTTGCAGAAACATCTTGGGGTCGTTTTTCGCCATTTCCCGTTCGGTCAGATCGTCCAGCGTCACGTATTCCCGTCCGATATTCTCCTCCTCGGCTAGCTTGTGCAGCATGGTGGTCTTACCCACCTGCCGGGGACCGGTTAGGAGCAGGGCCGGGAATTCTTTGGATAGGCGCAGGAAGGTTTCTTCCATCGCCCTGCGGATATATCTCGTGCTCATAACTCATTCCTTTCCAGAGACTGGGGAGTTGTGCCGGTTTCGGCGAAGCCGAAATTCTGGCTGTTTAAGCCGGAAAGGCACAAAACCCGTTTGAAAGAAAGGCGGACGCCGTTCTTTCAAACTACCAACCTTTCACACAGACCGCGCTTGCTTTTTCGCGGGAATTCCATATTCAGCCTGTTTCGGGTACATGACTTCTCTACTTTAGTATAACCGGAAATCCAACTTGAGTCAAGATAATTTTTCGGCTGTTTTAATAACTAAATATAATTTGAACGATATCCCTTGCTCGACATTGTGATGCTCATGCAGATGTGGTATGATGTGTTAAAATAGGAAATGCAGGTAAGTGTATATGAACGGACAGAACAGAGCCGATATCAAAATCGGCGCACAGGTGAAAATCGTACTCAAAAAAGACCAGCCCACCGGCAAGCTGACCGAGGGCGTGGTCGCGCGGATTTTGACCAAAAGTCCCCATCATCCCCACGGCATCAAGGTGATGCTGGAGGACGGGCAGGTCGGCCGGGTGCAGGAAATAGAATGAACGTAAAAGTACAAGCTGTCGTTATCGGTGAACATACCAAATGTATGGCGAGAGGAGGCGGAGCATATGATTTATGTTACCGGCGATACGCACGGCGAATTTGAGCGGCTCGGGAGCAAGCACTTTCCCGGCGGCCCCGGCGACTATTTGATCGTCTGCGGCGACTTCGGCGGCGTCTGGGACAATTCCCATCAAGAGCAGTACTGGCGGAAATGGCTTTCCCAAAAGCCGTTTACCACGTTTTTATCGACGGCAATCACGAGAACTATGACCGGCTGTCCGCCTATCCTGTCACCGAATGGCGCGGCGGCAAGGTACACAGGATTGCGGATAATATCCTTCATTTGATGCGCGGGCAGGTTTTTGAGATCGACGGCGTGCGCTTCTTCACGTTCGGCGGCGCGTCCTCCCACGATATCGACGCCGGTATTCTCGAGCCGGACGATCCGGATTTTGTTGCCAAACGCAAAAAACTTGACCGGGAAAGGGCGATGTACCGCGTCAATCATGTTTCGTGGTGGGCGGAAGAGCTGCCGTCTGAAGAAGAGCAGGAGGAGGGATTGCGCAATCTCGAAAAATACCAGTATCAAGTGGACTGCATCCTTTCGCACTGCGCTCCGTCTTCTCTGCAGGATATTGTCAGCAGGGGCTTTTACAGGTACGATCGCCTGACCGATTATCTCGACCGTGTCAAAGAGCTGTGCGATTTCAAGATTTGGTTTTTCGGGCATTATCGCGCCAACGAACGGGTTGGAGAAAAATTTGTAATGTTGTATGATAAGGTCATCGCGCTGGCGGATTTTTTGCGTGACGACAGCAGTGTTTTCTTATGAAACGGGCAGATGTAGCAAACCAGAAAAACACCCGCCTGTTTGCACAAGCGGGCCTGAAAAGAGACATTAACTTTCATATTCCGTTGATCGACTTTAGCTTTTTTATGGGATGCTCCTTGCTGCTATCAACCTTTACCAAATAAAAGTGTGATATTCAATGCACAAAACTTATATAATTTCGTGAAAAGAGGTTGTAATTTTCCCGATTGTGGTGTATAATAAAAACGTGATTCTGAAGCACTAAAACTCTAATAAAAGTGTGAAGGGAGGGCGCTTCGATGGAGCGATTTATTTTAAAAAAGCTGCTGGATTGGAAGAATTCCCCTTACCGCAAGCCGCTGATTTTAAAGGGCGTGCGTCAGGTGGGCAAGACCTGGATTCTGAAAGAATTCGGCAGACGCTATTATGAAAATACCGCCTATTTTAACTTTGATGAAAACGAAGAATACAAGCAATTCTTTGAGACTACGAAAGATGTAGATCGCATTCTGCAGAACCTGATGCTGGCCAGCGGTCAAAAGATTGCGCCGGAAAAGACCCTTATCATCTTTGACGAGGTGCAGGACTGCCCGAAGGTCATCAACTCCATGAAGTATTTCTGTGAGAACGCACCGCAGTACCATATTGCCTGCGCCGGTTCTCTGCTGGGTATCGCTTTAGCAAAGCCATCTTCTTTCCCGGTTGGCAAAGTTAACTTCATGCAGATTGATCCCATGACTTTTGAGGAATTCCTGCTTGCCAATGGTGACGATAATCTGATGGCGTTTTTGGAAAGCTGGGATTCCCTGGAACCAATCCCCGACGCCTTCTTCAATCCTCTTTATGAGAAATTAAAGATGTACTACGTCACCGGTGGTATGCCTGAATCTGTTCTGATGTGGACAGAGGCTCGGGATGTTTCTGCCATGCAGGAAGCCTTGTCCGGCATTATCGGCGCCTATGAGCGTGATTTTGCCAAGCATCCCAATATCAGTGAGTTTCCGAAGATCTCGATGATCTGGAAGTCCATTCCTTCTCAGTTGGCAAGAGAGAATAAAAAGTTCATCTATAAGGTTGTCAAGGAGGGCGCAAGAGCCCGTGAATACGAGGACGCCTTGCAGTGGCTGGTAGACGCCCGGCTGGTGCATAAGATTTACCGCAGCGCGGCTCCTGGTCTGCCTGTGGCGGCCTATGATGATCTGTCCGCCTTTAAGATTTATCTGGTGGATGTTGGTCTTCTTCGCCGTTTGGCACAACTGGCTCCTACGGCGTTTGGCGAAGGCAACCGTCTGTTCACCGAATTCAAGGGTGCGCTGACTGAAAACTTTGTGCTACAAACCTTGGTTACACAGTTTGAAGTTCTGCCTCGGTATTGGAGCCAGAACAATCCTCCCTACGAGGTGGATTTCCTGATTCAGCGTGAGAATGATATCTTTCCTATTGAGGTAAAATCTGAAGCCAACACCACCAGCAAGAGTCTCAAAAAGTTCAAGGAACTATTCCCTGATAAAGTCAAGCTCCGTGTACGCTTTTCCTTGGATAATTTGAAACTGGACGATGATGTTCTGAATATACCTCTGTTTATGGCAGGCCAAACGGACCGACTGATTGGTTTGGCATTGGAGCGGAGACAAAGCATGTACACCTGAATTTATTTTACTGCAAAATCAGTTGAACGTTTGTATGCGGGTAAATATGAATACAAGCAAGGGAGAGAACATTGAAGACATATTATCGGGTCTTACATGTTTATGATTTAATAGACCACGCCCAGGTAAAAGATATCGGTATCTTCTCCACAGAAGAAAAGGCGTTACAGGCGATTGAACAGGAGAGAGCCTTATGAACTGGGAACCATGGACCGGCTGCTACAAAGCGAGCGACGGCTGCACCAACTGCTATTTTTACGGGCCGCATGCGAAACGTCACGGTCAAAGTACAATAGAGAAAACCGACAAATTCGATTGGCCGATCCGAAAAAAGGCTAACGGCGAGTATAACATCAAGGGAAACAAAATCCTCGCCACCTGTTTTGCGACCGACTTTTTCCTGCCCGAAGCGGATGAGTGGCGGGGAGAGGTTTGGGCAATGATCCGGGAACGGGCGGACATCGATTTTTTGATTCTAACAAAGCGCATCGACCGGTTTCTCGTATCGCTGCCAGAGGATTGGGGCGATGGGTATGACAATGTGAATATCGGCTGCACAGTCGAAAATCAGGAATTGGCCGATCACAGGCTGCCGCTGTTTTTATCCTATCCCATCAAGCGGCGGTTTATCGCCTGCGCCCCGCTTCTGGAAGCCATCGATTTAACGCCCTATCTGCATGGCGTACAGCATGTCACCGCCGGCGAAACGGGACGGGATGCCCGCGTATGCGATTATGACTGGGTGCTCAATATCCGGGAGCAATGCGCCAAAGCGAATGTGACGTTTTGGTTCAAAAATACCGGCTCGCTTTTTAGGCGTGACGGCGTCGTGGAGAAAATCAACCCGTTCGAGCAAACCAGTGCGGCCAAAGAGCTGGGGATCGATATTTCAGACGGGAAGCGGTTGTTTTGATTGAGACGGCAGGGATATTTTAATTAACAGGATACGAAGGGAGATATTTATGTGTTGGAAGCTATAACTTATCAAAATATGCTAAAAGAGATAAAAAGAAGCGAGTTGTTGGAGGATACAATTGGTATACTAATTACGCGTCCAGATTTAGAAACCGGAAAAGATATTATAAATAGTCTTGGATATTACCATCACCTAACGGGTAAAAATATAAACTTTTTCCTTCCAGGATTTGGCGCATATTGGCCAGATGAAATGTATCCTGATCAAGAAAATGTTGTAACAATAGACCACGCAACCTGGTCTTTCAGTAATATGATGTTTGTAGATTTCATTCATGAACTTGAGGAAATAACGACATGGAAGTATACTGGAGAAAGCGAATTGTTGCTGATATCATATCACGATCAATTTTTGGATTTTTCGGTAGCTTCACAATTTTGGCTGGATCAAATGTTAAAAGATGGCGTAATATCATCTACAAGTAGCTTTTTCACTCAATTAGCACGTTTAGCCAAGAAAAACAATTCTGTATCATCTATGCGGCGCATGTCTGGACTTGCAAATATATCAAAGTCATTAATTGATGAATTCGTTGATTCTTTACCCAAATACCTTTCACATACTATCCGCGAAGGTAAATACTACATAGCACGTGATTTTTCAAAATAAAATTTAGAAATCCACATGACTCCGGCACTACCACGGCATAACAGGTCTAAATTTTGTACTGCCAAATGGGCCTTTTTTCTGCCCCAAATGGGCCTTTTCTAACCGCCGTTCTAATCAGTTCGGTTGGAATTTCGTTAGAACTCCCTGCCATCCCGCACCCGCCCACGACATCGGAAACGCCTCGGATTCCGCCCCTGCAACCGCGAAAAAGCCCGCAGCCATGCGGGCTGCAGGCATCGGCTATCCTCCAATAAGTTCTAACAAAATCCGCCAACATCCAAAATTCCGGTATCACTCGAAATGCTGTGTCCCGAAAGGGACCTAGGGTTCGAATCCCTATCTCCGCCAAACAAAAAGAGACAGGTATTCTGATGGTTCCCATAGGTACATTTTTTGAACCGGGTGAATTGTCAGGCACAGAGGCGGACGGCGGAAGCCGTCCGCCTCTGTGTTTTCATGCCAACAACTGCATGATTTCTTCTTTTTCCGTAATCTGTTTCGCCATGCGCGGTGCGTGGTCGCCCTCCCGCATGGGCGTATCCAGCGCCCCGATGTCCCGGTACACGATCCGGACGCTCTGGCCGGCAGAGCGGGAGTGCTTCTTCGACCTCTCCCCGATCTCAATGCGCTGGATAAACAGCCGCAGCAACTGGGGCGTCAGCTCGTCGATGGCGGTGTACTGCTTAGCCTTCTCGATGAAGGCGTCCACATTGGCGACCGAGGCTTTCAGCCGCTCCAACTGCTCCTCCTTTACGGGGATGGCCGACTCCAGCGCTTTCTGCTCTCCGTTGTAGTCGGCGGAGAGCATCCGGAACTGCTCGTTGGTCACACGCCCCAGCACGTTGTCCTCGTAGAGCCGCTTGAACAGAGTGCTCAGTTCCCCGTTCCTGCGGCGCATAGCGCCCAGCTCCTTCTGCACACGGTTGATCTCCCGCCGCAGTTCCAGCGTATTCTTCTGGTTGATGTACTCCGCGAACTGCCGCTCCTTCATCCGGGCAAAGTGGGTTACCCTGCGCAGGTCATCCAGTACGATCTGTTTCAGGTCAACCTCCCGGATCTGGTGAGGGGTGCAGGCGTCCTTGCCCCGCTTGCCGTAGGTAGAGCACCGGAAGTAGTACTGATCCTCCCGCATCTTCTCCGTCCGGCAGAGCACCAGGTACTGTCCGCAGTCGGAGCAGTAGACCAGGCCAGAGAATAGATTCGGCTCCTCCATGTGCTTGGGCGGGCGGCGCTTATGGCGGCGCACCTCCTGAACGATCTCCCAGAGCTCCTGCGACACCAGCGGCGCATGGGTGTTCTTTACCAGGATCTGCTCACTCTCCGGTCTGCGGATCTGCTTTTTGTTCTTGTAGGAGAGCGTCGTGTGTTTCATGCTGAGCGTGTGGCCGAGGTAAACGATGTTCTCCAGGATATTGGCCACCGTCTTGCCGCACCAGCTATAGGGGCGGGTCGTGTCCAGGTGGTTGCAGGCTGTCCCGGTGGTCTGGTAGTACTGGTTGGTTGGGTTCAGGATCTGTTCTCTGGTCAGGATTCTGGCGATCTGGTTGGGCCCTTTCCCGGCGGCGCACAGCTCGAAGATCCGGCATACCACAGGAGCGGTCGCCTCGTCCGGCACGATCTCCTTGGAGTCCTTATCCTTCTTCTTGTAGCCGTATGGAGGCTTCGAGCCCAGCCGCTCTCCGCGCTCCGCCTGCATCTTCTTGATAGACCGCACCTTTTTGCTGGTGTCCTTGGCGTGGAGCTCATTGGCCCAGTTACGGATGGGGTTGAAGTCGTTGCTGCTCTCCACCAGGGAGTCCACGCTGTCGTTGACCGCGATGAATCGGACGCCCTTCTCCGGAAAGTAGAGTTCCGTCAGCTGGCCCACCTGCAGATACTCCCGCCCCAAGCGGCTGAGGTCTTTGACGATCAGGGTCTCCACCTCGCCGTTCTCGATCATCTCCACGATTTTCTTCCACGCGGGCCGCTCGAAGTTGGTACCGGAGTATCCGTCGTCGGCCAGGAACAGGGTGTTCTCAAATCCATTGTCCGCCGCGTACTTCTCCAGAAACAGCTTTTGGTTGTGGATGGAATTTGACTCCCCCTGCCGCTCGTCCTCCTGACTGAGCCGGCCATAGAGGATATTATATTTTTGGCTTGCCATATTCTGTAACCTCCTTTTCCTGGGGCAAGCCGGTATGGGTAGGGACAGTATACCCCACCGGCTCCCCCAAGTCTACTGAAACATCAGGCGCTGTGGCCCTGATCCGCGAACTCGGCGTCGATCAGGGAGAGCAGCTTGTCCGTGGGCGTCGCTATGGCCTCAGAGGGAAATACGGAGGTCACATGGAACACTTTCCCTCGGATGAGCATCTCCCGCTGGCCCTCCAGGTGATCCTCCCGCTGCTGATAATTGGTATCACGGAATGTAGTCAGGACTTCTCCGCCGCGCTGCTCCCGCAGCACGGCCATCTCTGGATGATAACTGCCCAGAACGCCGGTGTCCCGATATACTTCGTAATCTTTTTTCATATTCGCCTTTCTTCCCATATCAGGGAACGGCTGGCCTCAGCCCAAAGACTGTTGCCAAGTTGGTTCTTCTTCGTGATCGTCCTCCTTGTGGCCGAGGGCGATCTTTTTCGCAAGCTCCTTCCGCAGGAGCTTGCGGTCCCCATGCTGATGTGTGGTGGTGGCGTCCTTCACGGGATCAGCGTCCGCACCGCGCTCCAGAGAGCGGCCAAGCCGGACCAAATCGTCCGCAAGACCACCATGCCAACCATCGTGCCCAACAAAATCAGGGCCAGCCAGATCAGCACGGACAGCGCCGTCTCCAGACTGGGCAGAGAAACAGAAAGCCCTTTCTTCTTCCCAGCCTGTTTCAGCTCCGCCCTCATTTGGGCCACATCTCGCGCCAGCGCCTCCAACTGGGCCTGGGTGGGGAGCTGTCTCACCTGCCGGGTTAACGCCCGAAATAGGGCCTCCTGTGCCGCAACGCTGGCCTCCAGGCGCTCCAGCCGCTCGCTGTTGGTGTTCTCCAGCCGGTACAGGGCTGTGAGTGCCGCCAGAAGCTCGTCCCATTCCTGTTGAGTCGGATGCGCCGGAGGCATAGGGGCTGACTGCGGCGGCTGGTTCAACCGTTTCAGTTCTTCCACGGACAATCTCTGCCCGGATTCGGAATTCACGCTCCATGACCTCCTTTGTGTACTTCAATTCGTGGAGCCGGTCATCCCGGCACTTCATACCGTTGGGTGTTGTGTAGGTGATGTTCTTCCGGCTGTCCGTCCACCGCACCTGGTAGCCCTCGCTCTCCATCAGGGAGATGAATTCCTCGCGGGTTTCGGCGTACCGCATGCACTGGTCGATGGTGTTCATCAGCCGGAACTTCCAGCTCTCGCCCTTGGCGGCGGAGCGGTACTCGCGGGTGCCCATCCGTTTCTGCTTGACCTGCTTTTCAGGCGGCGGCAGTATGTCCAGACCGTGGGCGGCACAAATCTCATCGCTGGCCAGCCGGTGAGCTTGGAGGTCGGCGGCGCTCTGGTGGAGTTTTTTGCCGTCCTGGAAGCTGACGCTGTTGACGATCAGGTGGCTGTGCAGATGGTCGGTGTCGATGTGGGTGGCCACCAGCACTTCGAAGTTGGGAAACTCCTGCTGGACCAGTTCCAGAGCAATGGCGTGGGCCTCCTGGGGCGTCAGGTCGTCTGTCTCCGCAAAGGACTGGACAAAGTGGTAGTACTGCCGCCCGTTCGTTTTCCGGTACCGCTCCTTGGTGAGCTGCATCTCGGAGAGGGCGGATTGGGCGGTGCAGTTCCAGCCTGTCACCAACCGTTGAACTTTCCACAGCGTCTTTTCGTCCTGCTGGGTGTATCGCAGCACTCCGCTCAGCGCGCCCCGGCCTCCGCCCCGGTTCTTGACAGCGGTGAAGGTTGCCATCTCAGATCACCTCCCGCATCAGTTGCCGGAGCTGTTCGCTGATTTGGGCGTAGCCCTCCGCCAGCCTGTCTCCGTACACGATGGTGACCTTCCCCATGTTGGCCAGGGTGGTGAGCTGGTTGAGGTTTCGCCCCTGGGCTTTCAGTTCGGACAGCATCTTGTCCAGACCGTCCACCCGGACGATCCTCTTACCCAGCCCACAGAGACACAGGTAGTCGGTGACGGTCAGGTTCAGCTCCCGCGCCTTGGCCCGGATGCGGTCTTTCGTCTTTGGTGTTACCCGCAGGGTGATAATCTCGGTTTTCTTTTCTCTCTGCATTGACGCTCCTTTCTCCCCTTCAGGGGCTGGGGTCCGGGGCAGCGCCCCGGAACTGTGGCCGGCGTATAGCCGGACGCGATGCTTGCCCTCCCGAATGGGAGGAATCCCCGTTATCGGCACCCACTCAGCGTCTTACCGGAACAGCTCCAGAAACTCGTCTACGGAGCTGACCGCTCCAGCCTGTTTCCAGTAGTGGTAGCGGAGCAGATCGCAGAGCGTGCGGAAATTTACTTCCGCCTGTTCCAGCAGGTTGTCCATTGCAAGGGCCTGCTGAAAAGCAGTCAAATCCGTCGGCTGTTCCGGGTGTTGGATGAAGAATCTCACTGTTTCCGTTGGAGGAATCTCCCCGTCATCCATAGACTGTTTCATCGTATCCATGACGGAGCGCATGGTTTCCGTCGTGCAGCGATCCGCCAGGGTATCCAAAAGCAATTTCAGATCTTTCTCCAACAGGTTCATTTGTTCGCTCTCCTTTCGTTGGAACTAACTGCATGGCTCCGTGACAGCTGTGACGGTTGTGACAACAAATCCGGCACTGGCTCCGTATCGTTTTTCCCGTCACTGCCGTCATTGCTGTCACAGGCACGTGTCAACGCCAGCTCGCGTCGGTCACGAGTCCGCCTGCTCTGGAGGGCGATTCCCATGCGGGACAGCTCCTCTTGGCGGCGGAGCAGGTACTTCATCAGCACATTGGGACGCATTTTTTCTCTGCAATAGGGCTCCAGCGCCTCTGCCAGCTCTGTGGCGGTGCCGGTAAATTCCCGGCGCTCCGCGAGGAAAGCAGAGAGAGAAGCCAGGATTTTGTCCTGTTCTTCTTCTGTGGATTCCCCGCTGGATACCAACTTCCATACATGGGCGTCTTGGTCGAACTCCAGGACCAGCTCTTGGTACTCGATGTCCCGCCCGGTGCAGTAGAGGGTGGCGGCGCTGCCGCTCCTTTTTCCTTTCTTCAGTACCAGGTTGGTGTCCGTGGCGCCGCTGATGCCGGTGGTACCGGAGATCATGTTCATGGGGTCTTCATCGTTTAGTTTCCGCAGGTGGTGGATCAGCAGAATGGCGATGCGGTTCCGGTCTGCCAATTCCTTCAGTACACCCAGATCCCGGTAGTCGCTGGCGTAGGGATTTGCCTCGTTTCCCACAGCCCGGATGCGCTGGAGAGTGTCAATGACCACCAGCGCAGTATCTGGGTGTGCGCCAAGAAATCCCTCGATCTGCTCCTCCAGCCCGCTGTGCAGTTTCTCAGACACGGTGGCAAAGCACAAGTCTGCTGGGACGTTGTCTGTGATGTCCAGCAGGCGGTTTTGGATGCGGGAATAGCTGTCTTCCAGGCAGAGGTAGAGGACGCCGCCCCGGAGAGTGGGGAAATTCCAGACCGGCTCTCCTTTGGCAACACACAGGCAGAGCCACAGAGCCAGCCAGGATTTTCCCACCTTCGGCGCTCCAGCCAGGATATGCAGGCCCTGGGGAAGCAGTTTGTCTACGACAAAGCGGATGGGCGGCAGGACGGTGCTTATCAGAGTTTCGCCGTCCAGATAGGTCAACGGGGTTGGATTCATGTTCGCTCTTCTTTCTTTTCTGAGTTTGTTTTAGGACAATCCCAACTGCGGCCATCAGCTGGTTTTCCGATTCGGAACCTTTGTCCTTCACCCATTAGGACACTCAGAAGCAGTTTGTAAACCAGAAAATAGAAAATCTTTGGAAAAAATTTTGCTCCCATCCAGTATGGACGAGAGCGGAGCTTATGAATAGCAAGCCCAGAGACAGAAAAAAGCTGGGGAGCCCTGTCATGTGACAGAGCTCCTCAGCTTTTCGTGGAGCCTTCTCAGCCGCTTTGATACCGCCATTTTCGAGATGCCGCAGAGCCTCCCGATCTCCTCCATGGTCAGCTCCTGACCATAGCGCAAGGCGATCAGGTTTTGCTCCTGGGCGTCCAATTTTTGGACAGCCTTTCGCAGAGTTTCAAGCTGGAGGGCCTGGATCGCAGTTTCTTCCACGGGAGGATCGGTGTTTCCAAGGCAGGACAGCACCGTTTCAAACTCACTTCTACTCAGATGCCTCTCGTCCCGCTTATCCTGCGCCTGCTCCCGTTTCCGCTCCTGCTCCAGAAATTCCGCTACCTCCTTTGGCACCGATACTGGCTCACCATTGTAGAGAACAACGACAGAGTCGTCCATTCGTGTCCTTTCCGCTCTCCACGGAAAGGCGCACACCCGCGCTGCCGGTACAGCGCCAAATACTGAAGACCTTCATGGATGTTCCCTTCGTTCAGGGTGGTTTTGGTGCCCTACGAGGCCCATGAATGCCTGAGGTTCACAGGGGTGTGAACCTCACCGGAAAGCTGCGAGTTTCGGCTTTCGCCTGTATCCAGTATAGAACAAAAGTACTTTTTGTCAATAAGAATACGATGAAATCTACAATGTAAATGGGCAAATTGGCTTTGTGCCCTGAATGAAATTCTCCTATAGGATGGTAAAAATATAAAGGCAGAATAGAAAAAGATGATTCAATACTCGTGTGGTCCTTGACAATACATATAAGTTAGCATATACTAACCACCAGAAAGTGATGATCTGCCATTGTTCTTAATTAGCAGAAAGAAAACTTGTCCCGGCAGACAAAGAACAGGAGGGGGGTGGAATGAAGCTGGCAGTAGCGTGGGGGCTACTCGTCCCGCTTCTCGGCACCTCCCTGGGCGCCGCCTGCGTCTTTTTTCTGAAGAAGGGCCTGGGGGACCGGGTGCAGCGGGGGCTCACCGGCTTTGCCTCTGGCGTTATGGTGGCTGCATCCATCTGGAGCCTGCTGATCCCCGCCATGGAGCAGTCCGCTGGGGCGGGCGTCTGGGTCTTTCTGCCAGCGGTCATCGGCTTCTGGGCCGGTATCCTCTTCCTGCTGGGTCTGGATCACCTGATCCCCCACCTCCACCAGCGGAGCCAGCAGGCAGAGGGACCCCGCACCCGGCTGGAGCGCTCCACCATGATGGTGCTGGCCGTCACCCTCCACAACATCCCAGAGGGGATGGCGGTGGGGGTGGTCTACGCGGGTTTCCTGGCGGGAGAAGGCCAGATCACGATGACAGCCGCGCTGGTCCTGTCCCTGGGCATCGCCATCCAGAACTTCCCCGAGGGGGCCATCATCTCCATGCCTCTGCGGGCGGAGGGGGTGGGCAAGGTCCGGGCCTTTGCGGGGGGTGTGCTCTCCGGTGCGGTGGAACCCCTGGGCGCCGGGCTGACCATCCTGGCCGCCGGGCTGGTGGTTCCAGCCTTGCCCTATCTGCTGAGTTTCGCCGCCGGCGCCATGCTTTATGTGGTGGTGGAGGAGCTGATCCCGGAGATGTCCCAGGGGGAGCACTCCAATGTGGGAACGCTGACCTTCGCCCTGGGCTTCACCCTGATGATGGCGCTGGACGTGGCACTGGGCTAAGCGAGACATCCAAAACGACCACTTTTTCATGCCTAATAGTTAGCGTGATCTAACCTTTTTGAATAGACAGGAGGAATAGACGATGTGGAAGTACACGGCCCAAGTAGACGGCATGATGTGCGGCATGTGCGAAAGCCATGTAAACGATGCGGTTCCGAAATCATTTCCAGTGAAGAAGGTCACCTCCTCCCGGAGCAAAAAAGAGACCACGGTGATTGCAGAGACGGACCTGGACGAGGATGCCCTGCGTGCTGCCATTTCCGCCACCGGCTATGAGGTGGGGGAGATCCGGAAGGAGCCCTGGGAAAAGAAGGGGCTGTTCAGCTGGTAAAGAGCCGGGATGCAGACAGATGGAAAGGGGGCAGAATATTGCTGGCGGAATTTCTGGCGGACCGTGGTGATTGGACCCATGTGATGCCCGGCGCCCGAGCCTGTCTGTTCTCTCTGGAGGAGGGGCCGCACCCATTACCCCTCCAGCTGGACCCCTTGCACTTTGAGACCCTGTTCTGCCTGGGGGGATCAGTGACCTTGACCCGGCGGGACGGAACCTTCCTGACCGCTGACGCCAGGAAGGTGTTGATTCTCACTGACCTCTCTGGGCTGACCAATGCTCGGGTGGACTCATCTCTGGCTGGCGTCCTGGTGGCGGTAGATGCCCGGGGTGCCCGAGAGAGCCTGGAAACTATCTGCAATCTGCTGGGCGGTCTGACCTTGGACACAAGCCGGGTGCGGCGATGGATGGCCAGCCGGGGTGGCTGCGCCGTGGAGGGTCCCACCAACTGGAGCCGGGCGGCTTTTGCCAACTTGGACCGTCTTCCCCAAAGCGAGCAGGCGCGCTGGTGCGTGTGGAAGTCGGTGGAACTGCTCTATCTGCTCTCCACCCAGGATGAACAGGAGACGTATACTATCCCGGGTTCGATGCCAAATCGGAATATTGTTCGGTCTCTGGCGGAGACCCGTCGGTACATGGAAGCGCATCTGGATGAGTCTCTCACCATCCCTGCCCTAAGCCGCCGGGCCTGTCTCTCCGCCACCACGTTTAAGGAGGCGTTCCGCCAACTGTATGGTCTGCCCGTTCACACTTGGCTGCGGCAGAGGCGGATGGAGCGGGCGGCAGAACTGCTGAACACGTCCGGATTAAATCTGGAAGGAGTGGCAAAAGCGGTGGGTTACAGCAGCGTCAGTCAATTTGCCGCCGCTTTCCGCCAACAATATGGAGTGACTCCGGGCCAATACCGAAAAAATGTCTGAATAGGCAGCTACTCGGCTGATTTGGCAATGCAGTTACACAGGGTGTCTGCTATAATACTTCAATACGCAAAGAGATATGTTTGTTTTCCAACAGGAGGAGATCTTGATGAAACAGCATCGCTTCTGGGCCTGGGGCGCCGTGATCTGCATGGTTATGGTGATGATCACAGGCTACAAACGCAAATAAGTACATAGCAGAAAGGAAGAAACCCCCATGATGAAACACTATGTCAGACTGGCCTGCTTCGTGGGCGGCGCCCTGTTTGGCTCCGC
The DNA here is from genome assembly GCA_902492455.1 of uncultured Oscillospiraceae bacterium. Lineage (GTDB taxonomy): Bacteria > Bacillota > Clostridia > Oscillospirales > Acutalibacteraceae > CAKTXU01. The sequence goes on along the minus strand of CABULH010000012.1, from coordinate 207 downwards.
CGGCGTGAAGCTGCTCACCAGCAAGGACGCCAAGAAGGCCTATACCCACATCACCGCTGCCGGCCTGCGGATGAAGGATTGTGTAATGGAGACGGTTACCTCCGCCCAAGAGAACGTCGCCGACATTTTGGCCGCCGCTAAGGATATCAACGAGGCCCGGGCCGCCAAGGAAGCCGAGGCTCAGGTAGAGGGCCAGGAGGCCTGAAA
>CABULH010000011.1 GCA_902492455.1 uncultured Oscillospiraceae bacterium | reverse complement strand
CCTTGGAAATCTTAGGATAGGCTAAATTCTCATTTCTAAGATTTATCGCAAATTTCAGGGTGTATGTGGTATTCGGGAACCCGCTCTTGCTCCACCCATACCACCGGGGGGGCTTACTCACAGCCATATCCTTTTTAGGGCCTCCCATATCTCTTATACCCCCCGGCCTCATAATGTTTCGGGAAGCATCATATAAACCGTGGCAACCCTTCACGCGAAAAAATCTCCTTAAATGGGCACAGCGCCTTTTTAGGGAGGATAGAAATACAAGAATTCATACTAATCCGGTATACATTCATCTGCTTTTGCACGGAACCAAAGCCATTCTATAGTGTGGACTGTTTCCTTGCGGAGCAGCACAGAAGTAACTATAAGACGCGTTATATTCTTCACAGTCAGCGAGAATATAAGGTGCGCTATATGGCCCGCTCCATTCTGTGCGTAGACACAGAAAAGCCGCCACCCGTAAGGGCAGCGGCATGGATCAAGCTGTGGGAGTGTCCGGCACGATTGCCAACGTATACCCCAACGGCTTGAGAACTTTAAACAGGGTGTCAATCTGTGGCGTGGCTTTCATACTCTCCAAACGGGCAATAGCGGGCTGCTTTACCCCTGCCAGTTCTGCCAATTCCTTTTGCGAAAGCCCTTTTTGTTCTCTGGCTTCTATCAGCTTGCCAATCAGGGCAACCTCAAAGTTGATTGTATCCCGTTCTGCCGGAGTTACAAGGCTATCATCATTCATGATATCGTTAAAGGTGGTGAACTCTTCTCCGTTGATATTTATACTCATTATCATTTGCTCCTTTCCAAAAAATCCTTTAGGTTTGATCTGGCCCGCTCTATTTCTTTTGTTGGCGTTTTCTGCGATTTCTTTATGAAGTGGTGCAGTAATACGAATTTATTATCCTGCCAGTAAAAGAAAAATATACGGTTATTGAGCGGGCGCAGTTCCCATATACTTCCCTCAATATGCTTTACCTGTGGTTGGCCTATTCGTGTGCCATACTCCTGCAAAGCGCCAATATAGGCCATGATTTTCTCAAATTGAATACGGTCTTGTTTACTGGTGGCTGCCTTTGCCTTTAGTTCGTAGATATACTCTTTGATCGGTTCGTTCCCTGTTCTGTCTTTATAGAATATGACATCATACATCCGGTTATGCGCCTCCTTGCTACAATTGAATTATAACATATTTGTTATTACATGTCAATAACTAATTTGTTATTTATTGAATAAAAAATGGGCGGGCTATTTCACCCGCTCTTTGTCCCGCTCTATGGTTTCATCCACAGCCCGGACAATGAAGCCGTTGAGACTTTCGCCCTGTTCCTCTGCGTGGGCTTGCAGCTCTGCCTTGCGGCCTTTGGGAATACGGATCAGTACACTATCTTGTTTTTCCAAATAACGCCTATTTCCTTCAAGATGGGCTTTAGTAGCCATAGCCATACACCTCCCCATTACAGTATACTACAAATCGATATTCATGTAAACATGAATAATCAATAAATACATGATATCATGTTTGTCTATAATGCGAATTGATATTCATGATATCATGTACTATAATATAGACAGTGAAAGGGAGAGCGGCAAGGCCGGAATACTTCGGGTTGAAAGCCTCCGTCGAGTGACTATAGTACCTAAGACGCACCGGCACCCTTCGCCAAATAAAACAAAGGAGTGGAACCCATGAGCAAAAAGAAGCTGCAAGAAAAGGTTCAGGAGCTGGTAGAGCTTCGCCAAATGGCTGCGGAGCTGGCGGACGAGATTTCCACACTGGAGGACGAGATCAAGGCGGTTATGGATCGCCAGGGTGTGGACATATTGGAGGCCGGGAAGCATACCATCCGCTGGGCCGTGGTGAAATCCAGCCGGTTTGATTCCAGAGCCTTCCGGGAGACCTATCCCAGCATTTACGACCAGTACACCAAATCCACAGAGGTTAGGCGGTTTACAGTGGCATGATGATGCAGAACGCAGAGCTTGAAATCCTTGCTATCCTGCGCCGGAACGATGCGAACTTTGCTGGTAAGCTATTAAGCAGGGCGGTAAATCTGGAAAAGACCATACATAAAAAAGCAGCCAACCCCCACGCCGACCAAAGCAAAGGGTTGACAGCATCCGAAACAACCGCAAGCGGCTGTTATAATAAATATACCACAGAAGTTGGGCGTTTGTCCATCGGCAAACGCGAAGACACCGCCGGAGAAATCCGATATTGTCCCATGTGGAGCGGTGTCCCTTATACCACGGCAGCCGCCCGGAATCAAGAAGGGAGAAATGGCAATGAATAAAAATGATTTATCCAATGCGCTGACGGAGATCGAATTATCCCATAAACGGGGAAGCGCTGTGTTTGAAGAGATTACCCGGCATCTGTTTGAGGACACAACGCCCAATCCGGAATACTCCTGCCAGTATGAACATTATGTGGCCCTGGCGGACACGGTGAACAAGTGCCTGTACCAGACCGGTAAACTGATCGGCAAGCTGCAGGAGGATATCCGGCATGAATGAAACCATCGTATACCACGGGATCACCTTTCACCTGATTCCCGGTCAAAAGCCTTGCTTCCAGTACGATATAGAGCGCGCTGTATATGCCGGATATATCGACCCCGATATAGACATGGATAGCCTGATGGAACTGCTGGACGCTATTGAAGAGGATAAGCGGCGGTATGAAGCGATACCTCCCAATATCCTCAAGCTGGCCCTGCACATGCACCGAAAGGGCATTGATCCAAAGGTGGGAACCGAGATGCTCTGCGCTCTGCTGAAGGTGGTGGGCACAGATGAATGAAGAAACCCAATGGTATAAGGCCCGGATAATAGCGGCTGTGTGCACCTTTGACGAGCGGGAAATTATGCTGCTTTATCACTTTATGCATGGGTTACAGGGAAGGGAGCCGCGCCATGCCTGAAAGAAAGCTGTTGTCCGAGAAGGAGTACAAAGAGAAGATTACCCGGATTCTTGCCAATATCCACAGCGCTGTCCTGCTGAAACGGATTTACCAATATATTCAACATGTTTATATATACAACTGAAAAGACGAGCGGGAAGCATGGGGAATACCCTGCTGCCCGCTCTCTTATTTGTGGGTGTTTTTGCAGCAATAACGACCAAATAACGACCAAAACCAAAGAGAGGGGGCGTAAGAGCAAAACAAAAACCCGCACAAACCTAGTGTTCATGCGGGTTTATGAGTATAAAAGTAAAGCGAACAATTTTTGCCGTTTTTTGTGGAGATTTGAACGAACGCAAAAAACTTAGAACAGTATGTTCACAAAATGGATCTCACTCATCTCTAACGTTTGCTTTGTATATCCGTCTCATATTTCTTGAGATCGTCAATCCAAGATGCGCCGACAGGGATACCGGTCTGTAGACACAGGTAGTCCCATACTGCGTTGACAGGCAGGTTTTTGAATTCCTCAAGCAGTGCCAGCCGTAATGTGTAATCCCCAGTCGCTTCGGCCTTTTCCAGAAGATCGGTAGGCTCTAACAATGCAGATAGCATGGCCTTACCTGCTGCGCGCAAGCCGATAGCCCACGCGGCCACACGATTAATACTTGCATCGAAATAATCCAATCCTATATTAATTTTATTGAAAAATCCGCCACGTTTAAGCTCCTGCATCAATTGGCTGAGGTCATCGCTCTGTATGACGACGTGGTCACTGTCCCAGCGGATGCCGCGACTTACATGCAGCAGCACATCATCTACCAGCAATGCCACCGACGAAAGTTTGTCAACGACGGATTCGGTCGGATGATAATGACCGGTATCCATACAAACGCCAATACCGTTTTTTGCAGCATAGGCTAGGTAAAATTCATGCGAGCCAACCGTAAAGCTTTCTACCCCAATACCAAAGAGCTTTCCTTCCAGCACGTCACGCATATAAGTCCTGTTATGATTAACTTCAAAAATCTGGTCTAACGAATCCTTCAGGTATTCACGATAGAGCAGCCGGTTTGCCGGCAGATCCTTCGTACCATCGGGTACCCAGATATTATTTATACAGGGGGTACCAAGCTCTCTGCCCATTGCTTCGGCGATTTCTCGCGCACCTTTGCCCGCTTTAATCCAGTAATCACGTACGTCCTTTCGCCGGGAAGCCAGCGAGAAACCGTCCACCATCATCGGATGAGTGAAAAAAGATGCGTTAAAATCCAGACCATAGCCTCTGTTTTTGGCCCAATCGATCCATTTTCTGAAATCCTCTGGTCCAACTTCGTTGCGTTCCTTTGGCTTTTCTGTCTCAGCATACATACTGTGTAAGTTCACGCGATGTTTACAAGGAGAATAACTAAACGCTTTTTCGATGTCCATACGCATTTCGTCACCGTTGCGAGCTGCACCGAAATAGTTCCCGGTGACGAGATTTTGACTGGTTACATCACCTAAGCGCTCAAATCCTTTCACATCATCTCCCTGCCAGTTATGAAGAGAAATAGGGATAGTTCGGAATTCGTCCATCATTCTATCGGTATCGACTCCGAATGCCTTATACGTTGCTTTCGCCTTATCATAATTGTATGCGATGACATCGGTATCCGGTTTGTACATAAGTACATTCCTCCTGTAATAAATTTGTGATCGATCATCGACAGCCGTACACAGTTTATAAACGCAGGTCTGTACGGAAAATTTAACTAATCATATGAATCGGTTCTTTTTTATACTGTCCTCTCATCCCAATATGCCTCCACGATGTATAGGCCGGAACCAACCGTTATGACGGTGCGCCCGTTTTCCTCATAAGCTTTCTCCATTTTGCTGGAAAGACCGCGGATAATATCTTTTTGTTTCGAAGGCAGAGCCAAAACAGCGGATGTACAGGGGGGAATTTGAATAGTATAGGTTATCCTTCCATCAGCTTTTTTCCATTGGGATAGGATGGTTCCATAATATGTCTCCACAGTTGCTTTCGCGCTGTTTAATAAGGTCGGAAGATAGGGACGTATGCTGATTTTCCGATATCCCGGTTCTAACGGTGCCACTCCTGCGAGATATTTATAAAACCAGGCGCTGATGCTGCCATACATGGGGTGGTTATGGGAGTTCATATCATAGCCGGTAGCATTTTCCCATCGTTCCCATATGGTAGTGGCACCGTTTTCCAGCATGTAGCCCCAGCTGGGATAGGTTTTTTGAACAGCCAAGCGATAAGCGGTATCTACATAGCCATGCTCGGTCAGCATTTCCATCAGATATTTCGTAAACAGGTTACCGGTAGTTAGATGATCCTCGTGAGCTGTGACATCATCTGCCATATGCCGGGCAACGGCTTCTACGGCATTTTCCGGGACAATTTTAAGATACAAGGCGAATGCATGGCATCCTTGGCTGCCGGTAGCATAAGTTTGTGTTTGCGGATTGTAATACACTTCATTTAGACGATTTTTCAAATACGCTTTCTCCGCCTCAAAAAAAGCAATATCATCCGTATGGCCGATGATGTGTGCAAATTCCAGCATTTTGCACGTGTTGAAATACAGATAGCCGGATGAAACGAAATCTCCTGGCGTAATCGTCGATACGGAGCTGGTATATCCATTGTTTCCACAGTACATTCTCGGGGAAGCCCAATCCCCCCAGAAGCTGGTATTTAAAATGCCATTGTCCGAATTGCGGCGTAAATATGCCGTCCATTTCTTCATTGCCTCGTAGTTTTCGAAAATCGGCCGTTCATCCCCATAAAACATGTGCAGCACGGAAGGGATAAGGGTGAAGCATGTAACGGGATCTCCCGGACGATAACCACGACGTGCCGGAGCTGTATCGGCTATCGCTCCCGAGAAAGGATCTTGTGTATCTGCTATATCGCGAACAAATTTATCATAGAAGCGTTTTAAATTAAAGTTGTATACCGATTCCTCCAGACGTGCGGTCATGTCGTTGAGCCAGCCTTGTCTTTCCGCGCGCTGAGGGCAATCAGTCGGGATTCCATAGAGATTGGATTTTTCGGTCCACAGTATGCTCTCTTGTATCCTATTGATCAGATCATTGGAGCAGGTAAAACTGCCTCCTGATGGTACAGATGAGGACAGCACACAGCCGGTAATGTCATCGAGTCCCAACGTGGTGGAAAGACCGGCGATGCCGACATATCGAAAGCCATGATAAGTAAAACTTTGACAGTATTCCTCATCACCGGTTTCCCCCAAGATCACCACATCGGTTTGCATAGGGAGCCGATAGGTCGGATCTGCAAAATATAGGTACTCCATATTCAGGGTTCCATCTTCGTTGAGTAATTCGGTAAAACGCATAGAAACAGTATCCCCGGCCTTGCCCTTTAGATGAATTTTTATCCAGCCGGCAAAATTCTGACCAAAGTCCACGACCTGTTCGCCATTCTCCAGACAGCGTATCTCCACTGGACGAATCGTGTCTATAATTTTGATCGGCTCAAGATTTTGTGCTCGCAGACAAGCGGTAGGAGCGGTTAGTTCGGCCGCACGATAATAGGCGTTTTTATATTGATCGAAATGTGCGGGATCCTCATCGCGATTGACGGGCATATAAGCGCTATGCATACGCCAGCCTTCTAAATGGTATGTTTCTTCAAACTCTTTGGTAGGCAAGCACCAGGACGGCCGATTGTACAAACCGTTGTATATTTCACCCGAGTAAATAGTGGCCATGGTAATCGGCGACGGCAGCATCACCCATTCCCCTGGCTGTGAACTGAGGTTAACACAACGCCCATCATCTAGCCATACATATGCTTGGAACCTGAACTTGCCATGGACCGACCATCCATTGGACAGCCTAACACCGAAAACATTGTCGCCCTCCATTAGCGCGGAGGTCACGTCATAGGTCACATATAAAAGCCTCTTGTGAAAATCCGTATTAGCTGGTTCGAGTACCGCATCTCCTTGTTTTTCTCCATTGACATACAAATCCACATAGCCTTCAGCTGCAAGGTAGACTCGCGCTTTCATTACCGGCCGCTCAAATCGCACTTTTCGTCTGAACAATCCGACATTAAGCACTTCGTTGCCCATGCCGAGCCAGCGGCCTTCCCATAATTCCTCTTGCAAAAGAGCCATTTCAAACCACTGCGCTGAGCAATACTCCGTCCATATTCCAGCACTTTTTACAGCAACCCTCCACCAATAACGCGTACAGCTTTCCAGTTGTTTCCCCCTGTAATCGCAATGACAGACTGACGAGGATATTTCTCCGCTGTCAAACATGTCCCCTTCGGCGTTTCGAGCTTTTTCAGGTGTGGTTGATACGATTAGACGAAAGGAATCTTGCTGTATGTTTTCCGTGTGACCTGTGAGAGCCCAGATAAATCGGGGACTTAACACGTCTATTCCGAGAGGATTGACTGCATATTCACACATCGGTTTTACTATTTGGACCATTTCAATTTCGATCCCTTCTCATAAATTTTTAATAACAGAAATAGGTACCCTCAGTATTCAAAAGGCAAAAAAGACTAAAGCTTTTGGTGTTTATCGGGAAAGCAACCAGAATTCGATAGGTGTCAGAGAGTTTCCAGTATGATCGATAAGTTTAGCCGGTTTTCTGATTTGTACCCCGAAAAACAATATTATTTCTTGCTATCTGAAAGGCATTTTTTGTAAGTAGTGGCATGGGTGTCAGCCGTAAGTGGTATCCAATGCGGCTTGAAGCGACTGCTGATATTTGGCTGCAATCGTTGCTGGTTTATCTCCATTCGCCATATCCATACAAATATTCCAGTAAAGCGTAAATGCCTGGGAAAAATTGCGATCCATAGCGGAGGCGTATTTTAAATTACTGTTCATGATATAGTTCTCATAGTTCCATTGCCCTTTCGCCGTATCTATCTTGCCGGCGGTCTGCCCGGATAAACTCTTGATATAGGCAGCTTTATTCTCTTCCATATATTTCGGATTGCTCATGAAATAAATATAAGCCATAGCACCTTCCGGATTTTTAGCGCCAGTCGGAATGGAAAAGCCGTATACTGCAGAGGCCAGCCGGTTTTCCTTGTTGTCGGGACCCACGGGCATGGGGACCAGATCCCAGTCAAAGGTAACATTGGCCGTGGGGGCTACGCCTGCCTGCATGCCTAGAATTCCGTTTGCGAAATCCGCCTGGAAGGTCTCCGGTCCCTTGTAATCCATAAATCCGCCTTTTTCCACAGGCTGCAGTGCGTCATACAGGAACTGAAGTGTCGACATCACCTTATCGTCTGTCAAATTGGCCTTTGCCTTGCCTGCAGAATCAAAAGTCAATATGCTTGCGTTATTAGAAATCATAAATAGCGACGGTATCGTGTATGTAGAAAAGGATTTCTGTATCAGCGTTCCATTTCTGCTCTTCGCAAGTTTTTTACAGGCTTTTTCAAATTCCGTCCAATTCCATTTTCCTTGTTTATATAGTTCTTTTGGTGAAGTCAATCCCTCTTTTTTGAACATGGTTTCATTGAAATAGATAAATGTCAGCGTGGGCTTGTAAGTCGGATCGCTGATAGCGTAGGTTTTTCCGTTGTACTTGAAAGCCGACAGCGTTTCAGCACTCCACAGGCTTTTATCGAAGGATACTTTATTTCCGTTGCTGTCAACCAGCTGCTCAAGCGGCTGTACCACCTTCTGTACCGCCGTTGATGGAAAAAACTGATCGCCATTTTGTATAATATCGGGGGCTTTACCTGCTTTTTGCATGGCAACGGTTTTTGTGATCATTTCATTGAAGGGTACATATTCTATGGTCACCTTGCCACCATATTTTCTTTGGAAATCGCTTCGGATATGCCAAAGCATATTGGGAAGGGATCCTTCTTTAATTTGGTCTCGATATTGTTCCTGAGAAAAGTGGCAAAGGATATGAAGATCCGGATTGTTCAATTTACTGAAGGCGTCCTCGTGATAGTCTATTGAAGATTCGGTGCTGGAGGATGTGGGAGTTGTCGTTGAAGGATGATCAATGGAGGAGCTTGCAGGTGTTAATGTACTGCTATTGTCAATAAAAGATTCTGCTTCGCTTTCAAACCCGTCATTATCGTCAATCGTAACGGATGTGGAGCTGTCTGTCTGTTCATACGGTTTGCTGCTTGTGTCACCGGATGTTACGGGTCCGGTATTACAGGCTGTGCAGGATATTAGCAGAACGGCAGCCATCAGTAGATATAAATACTTTTTCATGAGAATACCTCCATAAATTAGTTTGATATTTTCAGCCGACGAGTCCGGTTCGTTCAATGCCTTCGACAAAGAAGCGCTGTGTAAAAAGATATACTATGAGAAGGGGGGAAATGGACAAAAGACAGGCTGCTTGTATGCGCGCTTCCATAAAGAACGGGTCGTATACATCTTGCCCGAATTCAGGAATATAGGACATAGTCTCCTGAAATTTTCGCAAGGCTACTGCAACCGTTTCTTTGCTCATAAACATGGCTGGATTATAGTAATCATTCCACTGCCATACCAGGCTGAATAAAAACACGGTAAGAATCGCTGGCACTGCATTAGGAAGCATGATTTGATAGAATATTCGAAACGTCCCGCAACCGTCCATAGTGGCCGCATCGTCCAGCTCCACTGGAAGGCCTCTGAAAAACTGCCGAAAAACAAAGATGTATAAGCCGCTTTTCAAGCCCTGTCCCAGCAGAGCCGGCATATAAAATACCAATACCGAGTCGATCAGCTTCAGATTGGAATAGTTATGGTAAAGGGATAAAGTCATGGTCTGTGGCGGCACGATTATCGTCAGGATAACCAGCATGAAGACCAGATTTCTCCCCTTAAAGCGGAATCGTGCGAAGCCATATCCAACAATCATACAGGACAATAGCTGAAATACGCCGGTTACGATATTGATGTAGAGGGTATTAAGTAGTGTTGACTGGAATTTCATGATCCGAAAAGCTTCTCTGAAATTATCCAGCGTTAGAGATTTCGGCAGCCAGATCACCGCTGGATCATAGCTTTGCGCAGGCGGCTTGAATGCATTGGATAGCATAAACAGCAGGGGATATACGACTATGAATCCAATACTAACCAACAATAAAAAACGCGATAATTTAAAAATAGCCGAACGTCCTTTTCGGCAGATTCCCTCTCCCGTGATCCTCGTTCGGGGAAAAGACCTGAGCGATTGACCAAAATGCATTTTCAACGACTCATCCCCCCTTTACTCATTCATATAAAATGTTTTTCGGCCAATTAAAACATACGCTATCAGAATCACGACAATTATGATCAGAAAAAACATCCAGGATTGTGCCGCGCCCAGGCCGTATCGCTGACTGTCCTTAATGGTGCTGAATATGGATTGGAGAACGGGATTCGAGGTGTCTGTAAAGGTGTCGATAATTGTATAAATAATGTTTGTGAACATAATGGGCGATACGAGCGGGATGGTAATTTTCCAAAAGCTGTCCCATTCCGAAGCGCCTTCTACCGAAGCTGCTTCGTAGTATGATCGCGGTATAGCGCTTAAGCCGGCCAGAAACAAAAGGATCTGAACCCCGGATTTCCATGTGTATGTAAATACCTGATTGACAAATTGAGTTATCTGTCCGACAAACGACGCACTGAGCCCAGAGCGGATCAGCGTATCCCGCAAGGCCGTGCTTTTGAATAGATATACATTGGTCGGATTGCCAGCCTCTGCAAATATTTGTGACTGCATCAACTCCATTACAACACCCGAGGTGATGATAACCGGAAGAAAAAAGATGGCTCGTGCAAATCCTCTGCCCCGGAACTTTTGGTTCAATATAACCGACACAAACAAAGAAAAAAATATGATGATGCACACCTGCGGAAATAGGCCAAGAAAGGTATTCAAAAGATCCGTTTTAAAAGTAGGGTTTTCATTGAGCATAAATATGTAATTATCCAGACCGACAAACTGCATCGGTTCACCGATCTTGATATCGTGGAACGAATACTGTATGGATTGAATTACCGGCATTAAAAAAAAGAGAAGAAAACCCAGAATAAAAGGAGCAATGAAAATCCAGCCCTTTGCCTGCCGCCGCTGTTCATATGTTAACCGTCCGCGACTCTTTTCCATCATGTATCCTCCCAAACGAAATAGCTCATCGCATCAATGGAAATTCCTTCAAACATCACGGCTGCCTCGCCATAATTTACCAGTACTGTAGGACCGTTCTCATATACTGTACGCGTTAGATTCTTGGCTGGGCTGTCGTGAGCCGCAATCGTTTTCCCCTTAATCCTAGCATTAAACGCTGTAAATTCTTTTATAACATCCTGACTGACGTCTTTCCAATTGTCGTAGTTTGCCGCATACAAATCAGATAACGCCGTATTGAGTAGTACATCTGGCTCTTCCTTGATAAAGGTATACATTGGCAGCATACCGGTTTCATAGCAACGCAGTAGCAGAGTGTCGGATCGACTGTCAAAATTCAGCGCGCTGACCGACATATTAATCAAACCGCGTAGAGCAATTTGATAGAATGGAACGCTCTTAGAGCTGATTTTGTAGTTACTACTCTCACTTGGAGCCGCTATAGAATGCCGGGCAATACCAAGCGCATAGCTTGCTGCGGCTTCCACCATCAGCTCGTTATTTTCAGCTGCCGTTTTTAATGTACGGCGTATTTCCTCTTCTCCTTCGAAAATTGATAAGCTGTTTTCTCCGTAGTTTGAATAAACGGTGTTGCCGATGGTATCAAGAGCAATTCCTCCTGTTCCCAGCTTGTTAAACGACTTCAGGTATTTCGATGTAAAATTAAAAAGGAAATCCAGTGATAATAAGCGGTAGGATGGGAGTTCGGTATTCCGATAGTATAAGTTGACGGGATAGGTATATTCAACATACGCAATATTGTTGACGGTTCTTGCTGCATGTCGGAACGCGGAAAAGCCGTTTCCAAGTTTATATACCGATACAGGATCACTTGAAAGAAACAACCGCATCCCATTATTCGACAGCTGCTGGCCCAACTTACGAATATCCTTTTTGCTCCCAACAGCTTTAGAGGGAGTAGCCGCGTTAGGTAATTTATTCATATATCCATTTTTGATCCAGGCATTGTACCGTATCCCCAGTTTTGCATCTAAGCCCTGATAATTCGACGCCATTTCCGTCACCTGCGCCACGTCGGACAGCTTTTGATCTACGGTGACGGGTAATCCCAAAATAGTTTTTTCTTTTTTTACATATCCATAAATATCAATGTAACCATCGTAATAGTCATCGAACTCTAACGGACGCACCCCCTGTTCTTCCATGAGATACCGGCGATATACATGCGCCATGGCTGTGTAATCATTATTTCCATTGTCCAGCGGGATATATTTACCGATAAATGGCGTCGACAGGTTAGGATTCTGCTCCAGGACCGATACAGTTTTTGCGGAACCGTTTTTAGTCGGTAAAGATACATAGGTTAGTGTCCGCATTTTAAAAATTGGGTACACCGTGGTTAAGGTTCGCAAATTGTTCCCATTGTTGGCGGCAATAGCACATTTGGCGTATCCGCTATGGATGATGCCAGTAAATCCATTGCCCCCTCTGCTGACGCCGAACACAGGAAGTAATATTTTTTCCTGAAACACAGAGCGGCGAACAACTTCCAATACTGCTTCCTGTCCAAATACATCTTGTTGGTATTGCGCGTACATTGTAGGTTGGTTGCTGATAAGAGCCCCGCTGCCGTCTGGAATAAAAACATATCCTTCTTCTTCGGGACGAATTGCATCAAAATAAGGCAACACAGCGATAGAACTTATCTTTCTCGATCCTTGCTCTGTAACGCGCTTAGGGTCAACTTTTACAACAAGCCCGTCCTCTTCTAGATAGCATTCCAACACCACAGTGATTCCTTCATCCGGAAACGTATAGTAACATACTGCGGAGTTGCCTTCCTTTCGGACCCGTAGCCCTTCTTTTTCTGTGCTGTCTACATGGCTGTAGAGAGGTTGCGTTCCACCCTTTTCATCGACAGTTTCCAGTAATAACTGGCTTTTCACCGTACCCCATTCGCTGTAATCCACCCCGGAGTAAGATTCCAAATCATATGGATAACTATATAAAAAATTACCGTTTACTTTGTCTTCCAGGCCGATTAGGCCGTCGGACCGATTGATATAGAGGGTAAATCGGGTGTTGGCATCTACCTTAGTCATACCAGGGGCCAGGATGTCGCTGCCGTCCACTGTTGATTCGGAGGAAACCACCCTCTCCTTATGATCAACTTGGGCGTCAATCGACAGTTGAACAGACAGAACAATTAACATACATATCGTAAACGCAGCTATCCGTTTCATCGTATACTCCTTTTATTGGTGTCCAGGACTTTATCTCCGGAACATTATTTCATGGTATAACGTATAGATGAATGAAGCGATTTGCTGGAGCAGGCTATATAGGAGAAACAGCAGGCCTACCATCAGCACAAACATTACAATCGTAAAACATAGATTTAGCAATGTCTTTCCCAAGCCAAATTGATGTACACCCATAAATGAACCAATAATGTACCAAGCAGTCCATATGTAGAAAATCGTATTGAACAATTGAAAGAAAGGCATCATTTCTATTGGCATCAGCGCCGTCAATGCCACTGTCAACAGATTGCGTATAATTAACGGGATAAGTGCATACGAAGCGGCGCAAAATATGTCAATATATTTTCCTTCTCCCTCCATAAACGTACACAGCAACAGGTTGGCAATAGTGAGAAGAAAGAATATGGCAGCCGTTCCGATGATTACATCTCCAATATTTATTCGGTCTGGATTTACATTTGTAAAGACAAAATTTGTGTTTTTTCGAACAATTAACTCACTTGTCACCCACAAAAACAGCAATACTGCATTGATGGGTATAGAATGCAGTTTCTTGTATTTCAACGTTTCTAAAGCGTCAATAGGGTGGATCAATGCGTAAAACGGAAGCCGTATCTTTTCGCCGGATAGATGCTTCCTTATTTCAAAATGAATCATACACACCCTTCCTTTTCTTTCTCCTTGATAATAACCATGGCACAACAAAGGGGATCAATATAAAGATAAGTATTGCGATAATAATTATCCCGAAGTTTTCACGAGCCCATAATGCAAACAATTCCTGTCGTGCATCGGAATAACCAATTTTGTCATATCCAAGCTTAAAGTAATGCATAGCCATATTGTACTGTTCCATCTGCATATACGCTTTTCCCAGCCCGTTATAAGCTACATTAAAATTGGAATTTTGCTGAAGCACCATCTGCCAGGGCTCCATGGCCTCTAGATATTTCCCTTCATTGTAGAGCTGTATCGCTTCAAACACGGTTCTCCCAAAATCTGTTTGCCGGAAAATTGTAATTGCTCCTTCTTCACGGTCCAGCACCAAAATATCGTTGTCTATCTTTTCCACAGCCGTCGGGCGTGAAAAAGTTCCAAGTTGTTCGCCCAAGCCTCCAAATATAAACATGAGATTGCTTTCATCATCATAGACAAATACACGACCGCGAGTTTCGTCCAGCGCTGTTATATAGCCCATTTCGTCATAATGCAGATCGATAAACGATGTATCGATTACCTGTCCCTCATTGGAATAATAAATAGGATAATCACCATAATTGTTTTTCTTATAGCTGGCAGTGTTCCTGTAAGAATTCACCCTTAGAACATTGTCTCCATTGGTGTTGATTTTTTTTATTTCATTCAATGAATCCTGGGTCTTTGACGTAACGGCATAGATGAATCCCTTTTGGCTAAGATAAAGATTTGAATATTCCATGGGAACAAAAGTTAACATCTTACTACGCTGTTCTCTTGTCATGAATACCCGCAGCATTTGTTCAAAAAGCAGTTCGGCAGTTACATCAACGCGGTTGCTGCCGAAAAATTGGACAAAGTTTCCGTCCCGGTCAAAGCACAAAATCCCCTGATAGACATGCTGGGCCTGGACATAAATATAGCCGTCCTTATCCACCACCAGCTTGCGCGGCTGATAACGGAAATCTTCACTCTCCAGAGCAGGGCTGGACGGAGGGCCAAAGAGCCCCAGTACGTTCCCTTCCAAATCGCATTTTACAATTCGTTCATTTTTGGTATCGGCCACATAGATGGCGCCATCTGTATCCACATACACGCCGTATGGGCTGGAGAACGATTCAATGTCTCCATCATAATTGAGGCTATCAATGATCTTGACCACTTGATAATCATGATTCAATACGACGATGCGTGAATTGTCTGTATCTGCTATATACAAACATTTTGTCTCCTTGTGATAAAACATATCTTGGGGCATATATAGCGGATCTTCCAGCCCCATATCTGTATAATTTATGAAACGATCAGGTACATATCCTTCCGGAGATAGAAGCGCTTCGCCCCACTGATTGTAGGTGTATCCTTTGTATGGTAATTGGGCGGCGACTGACAAAGTAAAACATGCGGCCAGCAGTAGCCCCGCGGATATCAGGAATTTTCGACAACTCAAATCCCAGCACCTCCTCACTTTATACCTGCGTGGGACATGGTCTCAACAATGGATGATTGGCAAAACAAATAAATGATTACTGGAACGATAAGAAGCAATAAGGCTACCGTCGCCCCTGCGCCCGCTCTGGCAAAGCCTGCGGACGTTATTTGAGAAAGTAAGGCCGGAACCATTTTCATATTTTCTGAGTATACATAACTGACGCCGATACTGTTGGTATTCCATATTCCCTGGAAGGTAAAAATTAATAACGTGAGCCAAGCGGGCTTTACCTGCGGCATAATAATTTTCCAATAAATACAATATTCTCCAGCCCCGTCAATTTTCGCAGCTTCAATCAACGCTTTAGGAATATTGTTCATAAACTGCAACATCATGAAAACGCCCATTGTACCGGATAACGTCGGCAGGATCAGCGCCAGATAGGTATCCGTTAACTTGAGACCGGAAATGATCATATATTGGGGAATAGCTATGACCTCTGAGCGAAATAAAAGCACCCAAACCAACAGTGTCGAATAGGCTCCTTTGAGCTTGAAGTCATGCTTCGCCAGCGGATAAGCACACAGCGATGCAATCAGGATATATAAAAACGTACCCATGGCTGCCACGAAAAAACTATTAAAAAAATAACGTGACGCAGGTAGCTGCGAGCTTTGAATCAACTGAAACATGGTGACAAAATTGTCTAAAGTAGGTTTGCGGGGGAATAGGGGAGGGGGCCACAAAAACAACTCATTGATCGGCTTAAACGCATTAGCAACGATGTACACCACCGGAATACACATAACCAATCCCAGAATACCAATCACTGCAATCAAAACAATATTTCCGCCGATGGAGCGGTTGACCTTTTTGTTAGAATGTATTTTGTGGGTCATTTTTAAGGCCGTCCTTTCCTAGTCTGACGATATTTTTCTTAAAAGCAGTGATATGTAACGCCATACGATAATAAGCAGCAGGAATAATACGACCGCCAATGCGGAAGCGTATCCCATTTCATAGCGCATCATTCCGTAATCCATTATGTGCAACACAATGGTGTGTACAGAATAATCTGTGCTGGGAAAGCCGGTTAACTGCATAATCTGATATCCGACTGTAAATGAGGTGGAAATTGTCATGACTGCTGCAAATGTAAGGGCTGGAAGCATTTGTGGAAGCACGATATGAAATAGCTCCTGAAAACGGTTACGGATCCCGTCGATAGCACCGGCTTCGCTTAACTCCTTGTTGAGAGATTTCATAGCAGCGACAATGCTTAGGAATCCTACTCCCAGACTGCTCCATAGCAGCAGGGCAATACATACCCAAAAGTTGTACCGCGTATCTGTCAGCCACATGATCGGTTCTTTAATAATGCCTAATCTCAGGGCAAAAGAATTAACCAAACCATATGAATCGCCGGAAAACAGATAGGTCCATATAAAATACACGTTTCCAGCCAGAGTCGGCATATAAAATACCAGTGTTAAAAACGCCCGCAATTTGCCGCCAAACTCGTTAAGCATCCAAGCAATGAAAAACGAGAGAATATATCCTACCGGTCCGGTGATTAACGCAAATATTATCGTATTCTTCAGAGCCAGTAAAAATATATCGTCTGACAGCAGCATATACATATAATTTTGCGCACCGATATATTTCGGCGTCTGGATCATGTTGAAGCTGGTAAAAGATATCACTATTGCGGCAATGATAGGTATAATGATAAATACAAACAGGATAATCGTATATGGCGCCATCATGGATAGGGTGACCATTGGATGCGGTTTTACTGGGTTCCGATATTGCCGTATCTTGTGTATACCGATTCTGTGTTCTTTCCAATCTGTTGCATTGGATTTCACACCTCATCCCTCCAAACCGAATTCCGTGCGTTTACGTTTTATCTCTTCGTCGATTTTTTTTGTGTATTCATTCAACACTTCCCGCTCATTTTCCCAATTATAGACCACCTTACGGAAAGCATTTGTGAGGCTACGCTGTACATAATAGCCGCCTGGAATTTGTGGAATATCCATCGTTTGCTCCCACTGGTAAGAGAGATTTTCTGCTTCTGAAGCCGACCAGGGCATCTGTTTAAAGGCTGTTTTGCTGGACACTGAATGACGAACACCGACGCCGAGCAGAGCTTCCAGGTTCGTAGCGTATGCCAGTTGTGTTTCAGCACTGACCCACCATTTAAGGAGTTGATACCCTTCGTCCTGCAGGTTGGATTTTTCCAAAACTACACAGCCCTGCGTTGTCGAGGGAGAAGTTCGGTTGATACTGCCATCGGGCTGCCGAGTACCAGGGACCGCAACCATCTCCCACAAACCATCGATTTCCGGTGCTGCGGTTTTGAATTGATTGTATGTGGTAAATTCAGCGAAACCACACGGCATTTCACCTGTACGGAATCGGTTGAAAAACACATAAGACAAAGGGAACCCATATTGAGTATAAAAGCTAGTCCACTCTTTGAAGGACTGCAGAACCTCCTCATTGTTAAATGCCGTGCCGGAGAGTTCTTCGTTGTAGTATCCAATGCCTTTTTGAAACAAAAGCATTTGAAATATGCCGTCACCGACACCTGCTATTCCGTTGGCCATATACTCGGAAGGCATACCGACATAAAGATTGTTTTTGTTCAGTACAGGGATGATATCGTAAAAATCTTCCCAAGTCTCAGGCGCTTCAATTCCCAGTTGAGCAAAAATATCCGTTCGATAAAAGAACATTGTGTAGGTCTGAGATTCCGGCAGAGCATATACGCCCCCATTGTATTCAAACGGAACCATTGCCGATGGGTAGAAATCCTCAATAACTTTGTTAAAATCATCGTATTGGGACAAGTCCGCAAGCATTCCACGCATTGCCCAGTCCACCGGAACACTTTCTGATAAGGACAGAGCAACATCTGGTCCTTTTCCGGAAAATGTTGCTTGCATGATGGTATTGCTACTGTCCACCAATCGCAGATTTACATTGATGTTGTACTGCCTCGTAAATTTTTCATCAATGAGCCGCTTGATAATGTTGGTTTGTTCTCGCCCGGAGGCATTAGAAGGTACCCACACCTGCAAGGACTCTCCTTCATTATAGACCTCTCCAATACTGTCATAGTCTACAATGAAGGTATAGAAAAACGATTGGATCGAAAACCATAGATTAGAAAAGAAAGTAAAGCCTTCGCTGCTGGGCGCCTGATCTGCTACGTACACCTCAAACCAATCAATCTGTAATGGTTGTTCCCGCAATGTGCGCAACCAAGTTCCCAATGTGGATATATTGTTTTCGATGCTTGCCAATCGATGCTGTATAGTGTAAGGCTCCTTAACGAGGCTGTCGAGTTGGCGAGCGGTTTCGGTCAGCTGGGATGCCATGGAACCAGAGGCTGTATATTGTTCCATAGCTGCCGCTTCTTCACGCATCGCTTTCGACAGCGAACTCATCCGCTCTAGAAGATCGGGAATAGACTTTTCCAGATAATAATCCCGATTGACATCCGGATTGATACCGGTGATAAAAATAATATCACGGTAAATGGCGCTGAGTTGCAATACATACTTTTCTACATTACGCAGTGTTTGGCCTACTTCTCCGGGAACCGTTTCCAGGCGGATAGTGTGACTACCCTCTTCTAAATAAAACTGGTACTCCCTCTCACCGTCGCCGATTACATGATGGTACCATCCAACCTTATACGGAAAAGTAATGCTGTCAGCCTCTTTAAAGGGGACTTCGCCATCGATGTATAAGCGCCTGGTAGAATTCATTCCCCGTACGATATCCTGGCGGACACGAAAGTTCAGCTTATAAAAGCCGGACTTTGGAACTACGATGTCCCATTGAATCCATTCGCCGCTGAACTTCCAGTTGGAGCCTCCAATGGTATTCAGCAGCAGCAGCTTAGGGCTGTTCGGATATGTTTGAGCGGAACTGCGGTCAGTCACAGGAAAAATCACCGGCTCGGATGTTAATACAGCCTTTTCTCCCTGATATATCGTGGAGTTCCCGTCTGTTTCCACCACGTTTTCACTCTGCTTTTGCAGATATTCTTCATAAGGGTCAAGCGACACAGGAACGCCCAGCCGGATATCAGTCAATCCGATATTTCCCCGCTGAACGTAGAGGCGTATTATCTGTTCGCCAGTGGTAAGTCCTAAAAGAAATGGCTCATTATAAATACCGTTGCAGTCCTGCAAGGTGTACGGCTGCCAAGTTTTTATTTCCTTTTTATTTGGTCGATATTCGTTCCCGCGGGAATCTGTAGGGATTTCAGTACCTTCACTTCCCCAAAGACGGGTTAAGGTGAAACGCTCTGCCTCCTTAAACAGTGATTGCCCAGTTAAATCCAGTTTGAATTCAGGATTGGTGCTGGTTCCGTCCAAAACATAGTAATTAAATTGAAATGTATACAGACCATCGGCGGGCACCTTCACTGGAAGATCAACATAATCATTTTCACTTTCGTATATCAGCAGTGCTTCTTTATTATCAAGTATTTGGATGTTTTTTTCCTTGTCCGCCGACATAAGCGATTGTTGAATATCAATAGGTACAACTTTTGTTGCCCATGGGAGATTGCTGTTTTTTTCACTGTATTCGGCGTAATCCAAGATTGGCGCAGCGGAATCGGATTCTTCCGTTTTAGGAATCGTATCAGATAAAGAGGAGAATTGTCCGTTGGAATCATCCGCATAGGCTATAGTGGACGATGTTGCCAGGATACATACCGTCAAAAGCATACAGGTCCATTGTTTGAAAATAGGCTTCATATATGCTCCTCTCAGCAAAGCAGGCTGGATGGATGGTATGAATCCTGTCCAGCCTGCTCGCATTTCCTGTTTTGAAATTTAAATGATGTTAATAACGTCTCATTTTCCGACGGCTGAAGTAAAGTGCTGTACCGGAAAGCAGGAGTCCCCACACAGCAGTATTAATCGCGGTTGTCACGCCTGTTCCCGGATTATCCTTCCCCGGATCATCCTTGCTTGCAGGTGTAAACTGAAGCAGATCGTAAATACCGATAACCAAGCCGTCCTTGTTGTAAGCCACGATTTGCGCCCCATATAACTTTGAGTTGTTAAGATCGGTTAAGGTAAAGGACGTATCGGTGATGTCCTTGAAGGATTTTACAAAGGTTCCTGTTTCATCATATTTATCTTCTAAAGTATACAGGTTGATCTGATAGGATTTGGAGAATCCTTCGATTTTGTCCCAGGTCAGAGTGGCCTCCGAACCCTGAACTTTAGAAACCTGTGCTTTTTCGTCTTCCAGCCCGCTTTCGAACAAATAGCCGTTCTTCGGGTTGATTTCTGTTTGATAAAAGGTAGGCGGCATGGTTTCCATGGAATCCCCGACGAAAGAGAAATCATCCAGAAGAGCATAGGAATTCAACACTTCCTCACCCTTGAAGGTATAGAAATAGAAAACCAGGCTCTCAAGACCGTACAAGGACATTTCCGGAGAAGCAGTGGTTTGGTTCCAGCCAGCGGGTACGATGTCCTGCAGCGGAATGCGTACATAGCCTTTATAGCCGGCCGGCAGGGCGAACATGCCAAAATCATTCGCACGGTTACCAACCCATTCGCCGTCTACAAAATAAAATGATGCCGCACCTATGGCTGGAATATAATCGCCATACAGACTAAAATCTTTATTGCCCTTTTCATCATAGTACCGGGTGGTAAACCGCGGTCTATATAATTGCGTATCGCCGTTTTCTCCAAGATCATAATTGGTCAAATCAACCCAGAAAATGAATTCGGTCGCCCCAACAACATAGGTATTACGCGGGTCTTCCAGCGTCAGATTAACAAACATATTGGTATATGAATCGGTGCCTTGAGGATATTCCGTCCCCACAAGGTTGGTCCATTTACCGACTTTTTTACCCTCCGGGGCCTCGGCGTTTTCAATGGCCTGCAAGCTGTAGTTGTTCGGGAATTCGGTCCATTGCATGTCTCCCCAGGTGGAATAGTTTGGATTCCACAGTTCTCCCGTTGTGGGGCGCCGAAGAGCGGTAGGCCCTGTATCGCTGTCTTTTCTACCTATCAGTACGCCTTCGTCGACATTTTCAAAACCGAAGACCGTGCGTTTTTCTTTTGGCATATCCCCAATTTCCAGCGGTGCAAAAATTTTTCGGACTTCGGATTTTTGAACAAGATTGTTTTCTGCGTCATACGCCTCGCAGTATAAATACTTGTTTTGGGAATCTGCCGGCAGTGTAATGTCCGCCGTGGTCTCGCTTAGCTTTGCAGTGCTGTCAAGCTCGGCCTTAAGTGTCACACCGCCAGCGTAATCCCGATTCACCTGTTCCTTCGTAAAAGCGTACCAGGTATAAGAAGCAATGCCGGACATTGACGGAGTTGCTTCGATGCTTTCACCAGCAACCGCAAGTGTTTTGTTGTATTCAAGAGGGCCGACGCCATTGATTCGGATAACATCGGCATAAGCCAGAACGGACCAATTCGCATCAAATGCGGCAGCAAACACGTATTTGCCAAAGCTCTCGGCAGGTATCACATATTCGTTGACGGTTGTGTTAGTTCTTCCAGGATCTCCCCAGTTAAAGGTAGACCAGTTGATACTCATATTGCCTGCTCCATCATCGAAGACCATAGATTCCGGGATGACGAACCAAGAGTAATTGACAGCTTCGTAATCCGCCGTTACCGTATCGCCGGGATTGGGGGAGGACGGCGTAAGAACAAAGCTGTCCTCTGCGTTGGCAACAAGTTGTGATGTAAACAACAAGGTCAACATAGACAAAATACAGATACATGAAAAAAACCTGCGCATTGACAAAACCTCTTTTCTTTATATTTGTGCTGTAATCAGCAATACCGACCGGTTTTAAGCTTTATTCAGCCTTTGTATGCGGTGAACATTACGCAGATATAAGGAATATATATGATATCTATTATTGAAATGCTAGATGTTCCAGACGACTAATTCTAGATCGAGATTTGGACGTAGCAACCAAATATACCCAAATATTATTGTTTAAAACTATTCTATGTCTATAAATATAGCATAGCGAATCGGATATAGAAATACACATACTTAATTTGATGATGCATAAAACTAATCGATGAAAACCGCAGATGATTAATTTTATACTAGTTCGGTAAATATCCATAACAGAATGTTTCATGGGAAGCCTTTGAAATATTAAGCCGAAGCAGAGTGCATTTCGTTGACAACCAAAAGGGAGGGCGGTGACTTTTCACAGCTAATTTGGTATCTGCTTTTTGCTCCTGTTGTTATAATTCCGATGGTTGTCTCACGATATTACTCATGGAATATCCAACTAAATTAGTATTTCAAACGTCAGGGTCTCTTAGGGAGCGTATCCCTGATGGCACTTTTTAAAACCCCACAAAGTGTAATTTACTAAATCGGATGGGGTGAATCCAAAGGACAGGTGGAGACGCTACCAATTATCACTTTTTCTCATGAGAGCAAATCTTGGATATATCAAAGTATATCCGCCGGTAATCATGAGCAGGTGATCTCCGTGTGTAAGTGTACGGAACCATTTGCTATAGAGTTGTCCCTTTCCTTATATATTTTTTCAATAGCTTGACATACTTAAACCTTTTATCGGAACCAACTAGCGGGCGTGTTAAATCATCGTATCATACCGATTTCTTTTCACTGGAGCTACTACAAAAAAAGTGTGCTCCTGTTATCCAGGAACACACTTTCATTTATATTTGTCTGCTGAACGATTAAAAAATGTTAGCTGTACAGTAACAATATAAGGTCTTGCACAGTGATTTCAGCGGTCTTTCGGCTTAGTGCGGCACTTTCACATCGACGCCATAACATGCCAGCATGGGCATTCCATGTTTATCACGCGGAACAAAAGCCGGCGGACAACAACGCCACAGTGCATAAAAGCGGGCCGGAAGTTGAATCGGTCGAGCGGCTGTAACTAAAAAACCATTCTTCCAATTTGTTGCACGTACACATGAAATGAGGCCATCCACATCCTCAAGGTTCATATCGTCTCCTACCTCATCTATGGTTGTCATACAAAAATCAGACGGGAAACCGACATACACATGCATCTCATCCACATATTCAACCGCCGAGACAGATGGTGCCAATTGACCGGATTTTCCATAAATCCCCTGCAGAGCTGTATTGGCCAGCCGTTCTCCGATTATAACATTGGCGCCGGAGCTGTTATGAATCCCGTCCGTCACAGGCAGATCAAGAGACGGTACCACATATACATCTGGAATTTGCCGAGCGGCTTGCCGCTGCGCCTCACAAATAAGCCCCCAATACCGATGGCTTTCTTCCAATTCGCCTACTGTTGTTCTACGATTAAGCTGTACAGTGAGAAACGGCACCTTACCTATCCGATCCCGCCATAGTTCGACCATACGCGCATACCGCTCCAGATATCTGTTCGCGTCTGTTGCGTTGGCATCTGAACACCCCTGATACCATAACACACCTTTTATCGGTCCTACGACATCCAAACGGCGAAGCATGGCTCGATAAAGGGAACCGTCCTCCTCGGGATGCCATTCAGTTAATGCGGAACTGCCACGGGATGCCTGTATCAATCCTATCGGAATCCCCAGCCGTTCCATTAATCTGCGGCCGAAAGCAAGGGCGGGGGATGTAGAAGAAGTATATTCGGCATTCTCCGGATAAATGGTACCAACGGAATCGTTCAGCGGGTGAGCGGCTACATTCCAGCGGCCATTATTTCCATAAAGATGTACCCCCAGTTGTGGCGGATCATACGCCGCATCTCGCCCGTAGCCAGCCATGTTGCTCTGACCCGTCAGCATAAACAAGTCCCCTACACCTATATAATGGATGGTTTTCACACGCAACGCCCATTCCGGAGAGGTTTCCCCTTCGCACCAACTGGCCTCTAGACGATACAAGCCCCCTTCGGGTAGATGCATTTCTGTGCGCCAAATGCCCTTTTCTATCTGGCACAGCTTCCATCCTACGATGGTAAGACCGTCATCTTCTCGCACCGCGCGGGCATATACCCGACCCCGTTCGTTGTACTCCGCAGGAATATCACCGCAGAAAATACCCATGGCATAGCCGGTCGGATCTCTCTGAAGAATCTGGTAATCAGTAATTTCTACCATGTACAAGCCTTCCTCCGTTGTAATAGCTGCAAAGTCAAAGATGTTCCGGTTCTTAGAACGCCACTACAGAGCAATATACCGAACAGAGTTGGTATCCACATGTCGTTAAATGCTGATGAAAGGTATCATTTCCAGGAGGCCCCGTATGCGAACATACTTCCGCCCTTCTCAATTGCCCCGGCGTCAGGGGCAGTTCCGAGATATCCGTCGGTTATGCCAGGCAGTTTTATCCCGCCGTCGATAGCCTCGCTCCCGTTTACGGGCTGATATTGATTTGCCCCGTTTGTAATGATGGAAATACCGCTGAAATTGTTAGAGGAAAGCACACGCTGCGATTTGGTAAAGGGAACAGGCACGGCGCCGTTGATCAATTTGCCGATGTAACTTTTCGCAGCACCATTTTCCGTGGCATTGTAATTGAGATCCGTTTTGACATCCACAAACAGGTTGTTGTAAAATCTCGTGTTGTTTGTTTTAGCCTGTTCGCTGGGATAGCCATATATGCCATAGCCATACTCCGAGCCAATAACCGTATTGTTCGCATACAATGTATCGGCATTGGAAAGGTTTGTTCTTAAGCCGACGGTACCACCTACTACAATGTTATGATCAACGATAAAGCCAGAGCAGTAATTGTCCAGATACAATCCGTCAAAGTGTTTGCCCATTGTTCCATTAGGGGTTTTTGTGCCGCAATCCACGAAATTATTATAGATACGGGTCGTTCCGTTACCATTGGTTTTCCATGTGTAAACTGCCCCGCAATCGCTATTTAGGCGAGCATGGGAAGCAATATAATTGTTTCGAATGACACATTGATCAAAGGTTGTTTCTGTAATGAAATAAATATTCTCTCGTCCGGAATCCTTGACCGTATTGTGGGATATCTCCAAGTTGGTGGATTTCAGCAAGTAAACGCCGGCAAAATCCGCGCCGCAATAATTGCTGCTTTGCACGATATTATCGGTGAACCTAACATTATTGCCGCCCAATGTAATGCCGTTGAAAGCTGTAGGGCCAAATCTGCTTTTTGTGATGTAATTGTTGTCTCCGGTTACCATTGTGCTGCTTTCCAATCTGCGGGAAGCGTAATCGGAAGCATACTGATGGTCTGCGAACCGAACCGAACAGTTTTCAACACGACAGTTATTTGCGCCTTTCATATAGATTCCGCCGCCATAAAATCTGATGCCTTTTATGGCTATGTGATATCCGCCTTTCGCGTCGACGGCATAAGAGCTGCTACCGCGGACTGTGATGGAATAAGAAGACGGGCTGTCGCCTTTGGGCATATACAGGTACATTTTGCTGTTGGCAGAGTCATAGTAATACTCTCCAGGGGCGTCCAAAAGTGAAAGTGCTCCGGTTATCCAAAACGGATTTCCTGCAACCGGTGAAAAGGCATTCAGTCCAATATAGTTTTCCGGCCGGTTCAGTTTTTTTGTAAGCTTTACCGTATTGCCGGAAACAGACGCCACGGGCGAGGTGAAGGCATACCAGCCCGCAACTCCATCCTCGCCGGGCCATACCACCACTGTCGCTCCTTCAATATCCTGCGGTATCGAATCCGGCGTAACGATGGTGTTCTCATTTGTCCCCGCTTGGGCTATTGCGCGGGGCGAATCCATAATCTGGGAAAGATAGGGCCCCATATTGGGGTATCTTGCCTCAACCATGGCTTCTCCATCAACAAATATCTGCGCATTTGCAGTGTTGATACTATTCTTGATATTGGAAAAGTCCGCTACATATATGTTATCTTTATATTTTTTCCATTCGCCGGTATAGGGCACCGTTGGAGTGCAAACGGGAGACTGGCCCGGCATGGCGGTTATCGTCACCGGTTTGTTGGCTTCACCGCTTACAGGCTTAATGGTTTCATAGTAGGTTCCATTCATTATATAAATAGTGGAACCGGGCTTTGCGTTCTGCATGGCTCGTGCTATTGTGAGAAATGGAGCGTTCCGGCTGCCTGCGTTTTTATCGGATCCATTTTTCGCGCTTACATAAAAATCCTGTGCCTTTTCCACTGGCGGTACCTGCGAAGAACTCGTGGGAGAACTGGTTACGACGGGAACCGTTGTCTGCGTTTCGGTACCGGTTGTACTTTTCGGAGCAGTATAACCGCTTTCTCCGGGTTCCGAACTTGTAACGCTGCTTATGATACCGGACATATTGCTGGAAGACGGCGTTGATTCCGGAAAATCGGACGTACCGTTCGGACCGCAGGAAGCCTGAGCCATCGTTATGAGTATACAACACACGGCAATCGCCTCTTTGTACCTGCACTTTAACATTGTTTGATCCTCCCTAAAGTATAGTTGTTTAAATCAATTCAGTCAATTCATTTGTCATGCGATTGAAGATCAATTCATGATGACCGCTTTTGAGTACATGCGATAAGTAGTTGCCATCTTCTAAATGCTCCGTCAGGGAAATTCTCAATTCCGCTGAAAGATTCCACGGTATTTCAATGATCAATTTTACCTCCTCATCTCTTTTGCTCCACGATGACAAAATAATCCCTTTATGTGTCCTATACTGAGCAGAAACATATTCAAGTGGGACATGAATATCTGGATGAATAACGACGGAATCTCCCAAAATACCGTTTTCTAGGCGGATACCCGCCAAGGCGTTGTAAAACCATGAAGAGAAGGCCGCATTCATCGGATGATTATGTGAGTTCATACCGCTTGATGTACAGTTCTCCCAACGTTCCCATATCGTTGTCGCTTGGTTCACCATCATATAGCCGAAGCTGGGATATGTTGTCGATGAGGCCAGTTTAACACCGATATCATTGGCTCCATAGCGGTCTAGAACATCGTATAAATATTTGGTCATCTGATTGCCGGTAGTAATGTGATAGCCTTTGTCTATAATATCAAATAAAAGATTGTGGAATACATCTCTTTCTCGTCCTTGCGGGACAATGCCTAGGAACAAAGGAAAAATATTACTCCCTTGTGAATTGAGAGCATAATATCCATGCGGATGAAAATAATTACGATTTATTGCCTCCATCGTCCTTGTGCGAATCTGACGATAGTAAGCAATATCGTTACTATATCCACATAGCATAGCAATTTCTTCCATTAATTTACAATCATAGTATAAATAGCCGGTGGTAACGATTTCCTGGGGTGTATCAAAGGGAATAGCGTCGTAGGCGTCGCCTTGTCTGCAGTAAGTAACAGGAGAAGCCCAATCCCCTAGATAACAAGCAGCAATTAGACCACGATCATCTAGCTGAGAGTCCAAAAACTGAATATATCGCTTCATTTTGGAATACAGCTCATTCAAGACCGCTGTATCGCCGTAATGGATATATAACAAATAGGGGATAATAATGAAACAACTGGAGACATGTATTGCAGGATTACTACCGTATACATAGGGAGCTGTATCAGGTATGGCGCCGTTTTCCAACTGTTGATCCGCTATATCCTGTAACCATTTTTCATAAAACAGCATCAGGTCAAAATTATATATGGCTGCTGTGCTACGTACGGTCATATCGTTAAGCCAACCCATTCTTTCATCTCGCTGAGGGCAATCGGTGGGTACACTGTGCAGATTGTTTTTCTCTGTCCACAGGTATGCATTTTCTATCCAGTTGAACACATCGTTGCTGCATATGAAGGTACCCGTCTGTTCCACATCTGAATGAACTGCAATACCATTCACTTCTATAATTTCTACTTTTTCCGTACAGCTTACCTCTATATAACGAAAGCCGTGGTAGGTAAAGGAAGGTTCAAAGCTTTCTTGGCCACGCCCTTTTAATTTATAGGTGTCTGTGGACCTTGCTCTGCGCAGATTGTCTTGATTCACATGATTGTTACTTAAAATTTCTGCATAACGGCATGTTATACTTCCGCCACGGACGCCTCTGCATATAACATGACACCATCCTGCGATATTTTGGCCGAAATCATAAACAGTTGTTCCAGCTTGTGAATGGATAACCGATATTGGTTTCAGTCGTTTAATACGTCTAATGGGCGGCAACGCTTGTGCAATCAGATTTCCAGAAGGTGGGGAAGATGCCTTTACGGCCGAGTGCCACCCAGATGTTTCGCATTCCAACTCTTGCCATTTTTCTATTTCCAGTGTAGCGTCATAGATCTCGCCATCGTATATATTATTCATTAATATAGGGCCGTCAGTGGTGTTATCCGCTCCCTCTCCGCTGTGAACAATCTGGTTTGTTCCATTATTATATTGTATATCTATATCATAAAGTAAAATGGGAACCTGCCCCCAAATCGCTTGCCGTTGAAGATAATGCTGAAAGCTTTCATGTTGATGTCCATACCACCCCTCTCCAAGCATAACAGCCAGAACGTTATCACCTTTAATCAATAATTTGGTTATATCATATACTCCGTAAAGTACCCGCTTATTATAATCAGTCCATCCTGGATCCATGCAACGGTCGCCAATCGGTTTTCCGTTCAAATAAGCTTTATAGTATCCCAGTCCAGAGATATACAAAAAGGCATTGTTCACTACGTCGTCGACATGGAATATACGTCTAAACAGGGGTGAACGTCCATATTGGGGCGCTGGCGACTGAATCCATGTTCCGGTCCATGTCTGTAGAGACATCATTGCGGTATGAAAAAACTGTATATCACTCTCTAACTGGTATCCATCCTCACAGATGATTTTTACCTTCCAAAAATAGGTTGTTTTTTCGGCCAACCGTTCTCCATCATATATAATTCCTAGCGACCTGCGCTCTGCTACTTCACCGCTGTCCCATAGCAAGTTTTCATTACAGAAATTATCAGCTGTCCTTGAAACCCAGATATGATATTTTTTCTGAGGAGAAACGAAGATATCACTTTCCACCCGCCAGGAAAAACGTGGTCTTTCCTTCTGTATGAAAATGGGATTTTTTGTATATTCGCAAAGCGCTATTATTTTAGGACTCACTTTCGGCCTTATCAATACAAACAACAACCTTTCTTTTCCACATTTTCTAAGATATTTAAAAGCAGTTTTATATTCAGTAGCTGTGCATAGAATATTGCAATTCAAATAAATTCCTCTTGTAATTCGAGAAATATATGGATATAATAATAACCATATTAGCTGATGAAAAGAATTGCTTCTTTTAGCTATGATGCTAATGACAATTTTGGGGTTGCAAATCTCATTTCATTGTTTAAATTATACAATAAATACCTATGCTTAAAAATGCACATAGTTAACAGTATGCAGCATGAAATTAACAACATTTATAGCGGGAGAACTTATCTTTGTGCTGCATTGCTGCATATATAACATAACCGACTTTGTTCTCTTATTTGAAAGATTGGAAGAGGGGGCTGGATCATGGATATTGCATCTAATATACATCAATATCTGGATTCCTTGAAAGTTGAGTATTATTCAGGGGATTATGTAACACTCCAAGAAGATTGGCGTTATAATAATATAGTTCCCGGCTATAATAAATTTTATTATATAGAAAAAGGAGAGTTTTATCTTGAAATAAATGGTCAGTCATATAATGCGTCAAAAGGAGATTTTTTTATTTTGCCGAGTAACAGCTTACAAACCTATTATTGCAATTCCAATGATTACGCCACAAAATACTGGTTTCACTGTAATGTTACATGTAACGGGAAGGATTTTTTAGAATTAATATCTTTACCAATGTTTATCCGGGTTACAAATGAAAAGAAAGTTAAAAATCTATTTTCCAAAGTGCTTTTGTGCTCTGAGGATAATTCCATTCAGTCAATTTTGCTGCAGAAAGCGTATATTATTCAATTGCTGGCTTTGTTTATAGAGAAATCAAACACAACAAACGAAAAATTGTTTAGAGATGAGAAATTTTCTTTATTAATGAATTATCTAGAAAAGAATTACAATAAACCGCTTACCGTGCAAACGCTGAGTGATTTATTGCATTATCATCCAAATTATTTTATAAACTATTTTAAAAAAATCACTGGCAGTCCTCCGTTGGAATACATAAATAATATGCGGATAGCAAAGGCCAAAAAACTTCTGCAAATGACGCCTATGAGTGTCAGCAGTATATCTCAAGAAATTGGTTTTGTGAACCCGTACTATTTTTCTAGAATTTTCAAAAAAAAGACTGGTTTTACACCTTCGGAATATCGTTCCAGCACCTTATATTTTCCTACCGTATATAGCGCTGAAAAAAAGAAAAAAACGATTAAAAGCGATCAAGATGATCTTCTAGACGGAGCGGTAGAACCGATGAAATGGGGCGATTATTAATAATACTTTTACGTAGTACAGAAAAAGAGAGAGATTAACTGAGAGTATTTGTTGAGGAGTATGGGGGGCTATCTGAATTGGTGGCATCTCCACAGCCAAAAAGACGAGCGGGAAGCATGGGGAACACCCTGCCGCCCGCTCTCTTATTTGTGGGGTTCTTTTGGTATGTTTTTGCAGCAATAAACACCAAATAAACACCAAAATCAAAGAGAAGGGGCGCGAGAGCAAAACAAAAACCCGCACGAACCTAGTGTTCATGCGGGTTTACGTGGAGCTGGTGGACGGATTTGAACCCCCGACCTGCTGATTACAAATCAGCTGCTCTACCGACTGAGCTACACCAGCGAATGAAATGAGCGGTGCTGCGAAGCGGTAGAGCACCTCTACACGACTGAGCTACACCAGCGAATGAAATGAGCGGTATTGCGAAGCGGTAGAGCACCTCTACACGACTGAGCTACACCAGCCAAAAAGCGCGCCGGTAAAAAGCCGACGCGTCTATTATAGCAAATCCCGGATTGGGTGTAAAGGGGGTTTCTGCAAAAATCCCGGTGGAATCATCCTTCTTTTATATTTATCTGTTTGCTGGTGCCTACTGTATTTTTTGGAGGGATATGCTATATTAAGTGAAAATAATACACATCATAAAGGTGGAATTTTAAAAAAATTATGCTATAAATATAATATATCTCATTTAATTGCGGCAGATACGGAGGAGGGGGTAAAATGGAAAATTCGACCGAAAAAGAACTGGTTAAATATTTGCACAACTTGATCGCCGCGAAAAAATATGAGGTGGCAATTCACGAGGCGGATAAAGCTATCGCATGTTTTTCCACACCCGGCGACGGATATGATCTTGGATATAGTTTTTTTGATCTCAGAGAATTTATGTTTTTCCTAGTTAAATATCATATCACGGAAGAGCATCGGGTGATTGCCTGGTCGTCCAGACAAGAGGCGCCTATTTTGATGGCAAAGGCATATGCCTTGTTTGAACTCAATGATTATGAGAAGGCAATTGCCTGTTTGCGGCTGGCACTGGAGTATAATCCAGTAAGTGTAGCCCTCAGGCTGGAAATTGTGGAAAATTATCTCTGCCTTCATCAGTATGAAAACGCGGAGAAGGAACTGCGGCTGCTGATGAAATGGCTGATGTATCCCAAGGATATCGCCCAATTCTATAGGCGAATGGGATATTTGTACACGGAAATAAAACAGTATACCATGGCTTCGATTTGTTTTTTATGGAGCTTACAATTTGAAAAAAATAAAAAAGCGATGGATGAGCTACTATATATCATGATAGAATGCAGAGGTATGCAGAGTGCACAGGAGGCGTTGGATGAGATTAAAAAACTTACCCCTGAGATGGTTATGCGCAGCTTGATTGTCAAACATGATGATTTACATAGACGACGAGCGGCGGGAATTCCTAATGAAAGGCAGTGATGAAGAATCGAAAAAGGCGGTGGAATTGTATAGGAAACTGGGAGTGTTTTTCAATTAGAAATGGCTAAATCCCTGCGTATCTCAGAAAGAGTCCGCAGGGATTTTTCATTCTCCCACGTCCCGGATGGTCCGGCGGTCGGTGTGGGCGATGGGCTTCCATTCCGCACGGGCGCGGAACAGGGCTATCACAGCCAGATAGGACATGGGCAGCATGAACAGGGGGAAGAGCAGCACCGATTTCCACACCATCCGCAGGGGGACTCTTTCCAGCAGGGAGGTGAGCAGAGCGAGCCCCTGCATCCCCAGGACGCTGAGCAGCAGGGAGGAGCCGAAGGCGGCCGCCGCGGCCGGAGCGGCAGTGATCTGCAGGGCCGCCGCCACGGTTCCCGCCGCGCCGAAAATGGTGCCGAGTCCCAGAGCGGGGAGGAGAAGCATGTACATAGCCGCGTCAAGGGCGGACCAGTTGCCTTTGCGGAAGCAGCGCAGGGCGTCTCCCAAATACCGCCGGGTAATCTGCATTCCCCCGATGACCCACCGGTGACGCTGCCGCAGGGACATGGCGAAGGTGGTGGGCTGTTCGTCATAGAACACGGCTTCCCGTACCGGCACGATCCGGCTGCCCGCCAGAATCTGCTGAACGGAGAACTCGCCGTCCTCGGTGATGGTGAAGGTGTTCCAGCCCTCCTGCCGGATCAGCGCGGTTTTAAAGGCGAAGCCGGTGCCGCCCACCTGGGCGGAAAGGCCCCAATTGCGGCGGGCACAGTAGAAAAAGCGCATCAATCCCAGCCAATACAGGGTGTAGCATCCGCTGACCCAGGAGGCTTCCGGATTTTTTCCCGCCCGGTAGCCCTGCGTCACGTCCGCGCCGGAGCACAGCGCCTCGTTGGTCCGGGCCAGAAAATCCGGATCCGCCAGGTTATCCGCATCAAAGAGAACCACTGCGTCATAACGGTCTCCCCAACTGCGGAACAGCCGCTCAAAGGCCCACCGCAGAGCATAGCCCTTGCCCACATGGGAGGGATTCTGCCGCTCCAGCACCGTGGCGCCGTGAGCCCGAGCCACCGCCGCCGTCTCATCGGTGCAGTTGTCCGCCACCACGAAGAGATCGAAGCATTCCCGGGGATACCGCTGGTGCTGCAGGGAATCCAGCAGCTGCCCGATTACCGCTTCCTCGTTGCGGGCGCAGCTCACCACCGCGAACCGGTAATTTTTCTCCTCCAGCCGCCGCAGCTTCCGTACGGCGAAAAGGCCCATGGCTCCCACTCCCAGCTGCCACAGCATCAGCGGCAGGGACAGCAGCAGGCAGGCCGCCGCCGCCCACTCCAAAACCATTGCCAGCCATTCCATGTCAACCCCTCCTTATGTCTCCTTAATCCTTTATGTCCCCAGCGCCGCAAAGGAAATGGCGCATCGCCCTTTTCAGGTTGTGTCCCATTATATCCGGTCTTTCTTAATTCCGGGAGCATGAAAAGATGAAGGATCGCTTAACAGAAGGTTAAAAACAGCCGCCGGCTGCTGAAAAGAAGCAGCCGGCGGTTTGTCCGGATGTTTATTCCGCCCGCTTCACCAGCCAGCCGTCCGGCAGATACCGGGGGCCGTAGAGGCTGCAGGGTTTGTTGATGATTTCATTGTTCAGCACCATGGTGGCGGAGGAGCCGCCGTCCAGATTGGCGGCGTTTACCGCGCCGTACTCCCACATGATGTCCATGACGGTTTTCATGTTTCCGCCCTCGATGCCCGGCTGGCGGCCATCGATGACCAGAAGCAGCACCGTGCCGTCGGCGGTCTGGCCGATGGCGGTGCGGGGATCATAGCCGCCGGCCATGCCCTTGACCTTGGCCTTTTCCCGGTTGAGGATGACGAAGGGGCCGAAGGATACCGCGTCCCGGATGCGCTTGTCGATGATCTCCTGATCGGTAAATTCTCCCAGGACCAGCACGTTGTCCTCATTGAAACCGATGACCGGATGCTTTTCCGCGCCGTCGCAGAAAAGAATCTGGTAATCCTTCACCAGCAGCTTGGAAGGGGTGCCGCCGTTGCCGTTGCCGCCCGGATCGTCAAAGCCGCCGGCGTTGATCCCGGCCAGGGCGTTGTTGTTTTTGCAGATGGTGGGAAGCTTCTCGCCGTATTTCATCAGCTTGCTGGTAACGCCCAGGAATACCCGGGAGGGGTCCGACACCCGGATCAGCCGAGCCACGTAGTTTTCCCCATTGATTTTGGTGATGTTCACCCCGTCCTCTTCGTAGATCACCTCGGTATCGAAAAGGGTGGATACAGGAAAGGTGGGCTGGGTGGTGGGGGCGGGCTCGGTGACCGAAGGCTGGGTGCCGCTGGGTTCGGTGGCCTGGGGCAGGGAGGAGGTACCGCCGGGACGGATCAGATCGGGATTCGTTTCCCCCTCAGGGGCGATTACCTTATTTTCCTCCAGTACCCGGGAGATGGTTTCGTCGGAAAAGAAAGCGGTGGCCAGCCAGGGATTGGAGGTATGATAGGTCATCAGGATATACTTGTCCCTGGTCTGAGGAAAGAAAGGGGTGTAAAATACCACCAGGAAACAGCAGATCACCACACCTAGCAGGGAGGCCAGGCTGATTCCTGTCCAAAAGATGGCGCGTTTCCACCATTTTTTAGGCGTTTTGGGTTTGGCATGCCGTGCGTTTTGTTCCTTCATATATGGTCTCCGTTTACCGATAGATTCACCCGGCAGCCAAGGGGCGCCGGCCTAAATTTACTCTATCAAATTCGGCGGCGGATTACAAGGAAGGTAACAAGACTGTAAAGAATAAAATGAAAGAGAGCTTTCCGCTTTCCAAGGAGCGGGAGCCTCCTGCTGCGATTGCCTTCAAGGTATGGCAAGGAGAACCAAACCGGAGGGATCAGCGGCGGTTTCTCCCGCCACCTGGCAAAGAATATACCCGTCGTTTTTTACAAACTCCCATACATATCCTTCCACCCGGGCCACCGTCTCGGCCTGATCGTTGCGGGTATCCAGCCGCATGATGAAGGAGGTATTCCCGCGGTAGTGGAACCAGAGATAGCCGCTTTCATCCAGATAAGCGCCGGCGCCGATGCTGCCGGTGGAGTCCGCCGGGGTCTTTATCATCCGCAGCCCCTGGCCGTCCAGGCCGATGATAAAGAGATTATGGCGGTATTCCCCGCCAGCAGTGTTGTAGTCAACGGTAAAGTACAGCTTATCCTGAGCGATGCCGATGATCTGACTCACTCCCACGGCGGTGTCTCCCTTGTCCATGATACCGGGCAGATCATGCAGAGAGATCGTCCGCGTATCGCCGCCTTCTATTCGAAGGTGGATGCCGTCCTCCGGAACGTAATCCATTTCATAGGTCCGTTCCATGCCGTCGATGACCGCGGTGGAGCGTTTTTCCTGATTCAGCAGCCGTTTGGCTTCCTTTCCGCTGATTTTCCGTTCATCGTTCCAAGCCAGGGAATTGGTGTACCAGGGCACCTCCCAGCGGTTCTCTGCAGTGAGAGATTCCTCCGCTCGGGTGTAGATAAACCTGCCGTCCACCAGGACTATACCGGATACCTCTTCAGTGACGGCGGTATAAGACAGATCCGCCGCGTTGACACGAAAGACGGTATAATACATTATGGTGTCCCATTTGGCTTCGTCCCCCACCCAACGGGTGAGAAAGGAAAAATATAAGTTGTTTTCCCATTCCCAAAGCGCATTCACCCCATCGGAGGGACCATTCAAATAATTGTGTCCAATCTTCTCCACCGGAATTTCCTCCAATGAGGAGTAGGTGGCCCCCTGAAAGGGCTCTCCCGCGGGCCCGGATAACCGGGGCAGCAGCACCGCGGCCCCCAGACCGATTCCCGCCACCAGAACCAAGGAGGCCGCCGCCGCGGTGATCTGCCGCCGCCCCTTCGCCGCCGTCTGTTTTACCGGGGCGTAAGCCTCCGCCGCCTCTACGACATCCGTGTCGATTTTACCGAACAGATCAAAAAGATACTCTCTCTTCATACAAAGATCTCCTTCCGTTCCAGATGCGCCCGCAGGCTCCGCCGCAGCCGGAACAGCACCCGGGTCACCCGGTTCTGGCTCAGGCCGAAGCCGGCGGCCAGCCGAGCGATGGATTCCCCGTGCCAGTACCGCCGCACAAACAAGGCCCGTTCTTCCTCCGGCAGACCCCGGAGGAATTCGTGGATGGCCGTCAGAATTTCCCCTTCCTCAAAAGCGGCTTGGCTTCTGCCGTCGGGAATCCATTCCTCCACCTCGGAGAGCAGCGTCTCAAATTCCGCCGACCGTTTTTTCGCCCGATGATAGCTGTACCGGTTGCAGGAGAGGTTGCGCACAATCCGGGCCAGATAGGCCTTCAGACTGTCGGGATG
Source organism: uncultured Oscillospiraceae bacterium (assembly GCA_902492455.1). Lineage (GTDB taxonomy): Bacteria > Bacillota > Clostridia > Oscillospirales > Acutalibacteraceae > CAKTXU01. The sequence continues at coordinate 92,688 of CABULH010000011.1, read as the reverse complement.
CTGGGGCGGCACGCTGTCCCACACCCGCTGATAGGCGTCGCTGACGCATTCCTCCGCGTCTTCCGCGCTGCCCAGAATGTTCTGGGAAATCGTCAGGCAATACGCGCCGTATTTTTCCGCGGTGCGGCGGATCGCCTCTTCGTTCCGGACCCAATACAGCCCGATGATGGCGTCATCCTCCATCCCTTGTTCCCCCCTTCACCTTTAAAGACAGCAAATCCGGGAGAACCTTCGGCCTCCCGGAAAATTCTTCAATTCCCTATATTGGAGAGAGTATCCAGCAGCTGCAGCGCATACCCATACAGAATAACAATAAAGCCGTAGTGAAATCCCAGAATCACCAGCACCGTCAGCAGGGAGCCGATCTTCAGCAGCCAGGACATCTCAGAGAACAGCACCGCGCCGCACAGGCAGAGGTAAGCCAGAGCGGTGAGCAGTGGCTGCAGAGCTTCACCGGTATGCAGCAGAAGAAGAACCAACTTGATGCCCAGCAGCAGGAGCAGAAAAAAGAAGCTGATGCCGCAGGCGTATTCCCGTCTGGTATAAGCCATATATCCCGTATCCCGCCCGGCGGGGGCATTCTGCGCTTTTTTGGGCATCGGAATCCCCCCCCTTTCCAGGCTGCCGCTTGTTTGCCACATGATCCAGTATACAGGAAGACAGGGCAGGGTGCAAGAGGCTAAAATTCCCATATGATCGGAGAAATTGGAATAAGAAGGCTTATACTAAATAATACTAAAAAAAGAAATAAAAGAATAGCTTGACAAGGGTGTGGCAAAAGTGTATTATATGGGTGTGTGAATTATATTCACACACCCTCTTTCCCCGGCCGTCCATCTGTTTCAGGTGGGCGGCTGCCCCTTTATAGGGTGGTCGGCCTGTTTCCGCGCGCCGCAGGGGAAGGAGCGGAGCGGTCTGGTTTCCCGTGGATGCCTGCTTTTCAGGCGGAGGGACCTGGCTTTTCCCTGGATTCGCTTTTCAGCAATCGCCACATGGTATTCAAGGCTGCCAACTGTCCGTTCCAGTAGTACCACATGGAGGTGGGCTCATCCCCCACGGTGTTGGCATACTCATTGATCTTCCCGATACAGAACCCAATTTGTTCCTGCAGATATGTTTCCATTCATTTCCCCTCCGATCACATTGCTCGGAGCCTTGCCCTCCATCCTTGTCAGGCCGTGGGGCCGGCGGGCCGCCCAGTCTCACGATCAGCGGATGAATCTGCCTGTTTCGCCGGCGGCGGTCGGCAACTTTTTCTGATCGGCGTCGCCAAACCGCCCCCTCTCTTCCCTTGCAGCTTTATATTACCATAATTTTCCTAACAGGTCGATGGATTTCGCCAATAATCATAAAAAAGTTTGTTGAGTGGATACTAAATAAAAAACCGCCAATATTTTTCGGCGGTTTTTTAAAGCACCAGCCGGTCTGTTGAAACAGACCGGCTGGTGTGTTGTAATCAGCGAAGATCCTCCAAACGAATCCTGCTGACGACGATATCTTCTTTTTCCAGGGAATAGATGACGTACAGAATATCCCCGCTGACGGCGCAGGTGGGGTAGCCGTACAGGCCGCCCTTGTGACGGCCGGGATAGCGGGGCGGATGCTCCTTGCCGCTGCCGATGATAAACTGCTGGTCAAAAACCACGCCGTCCTCGCTGAGCGCCAGCACCAGCGGCGTCCGGCCCGAGCCGGGCTGCGGACAGGAAATACAGAAATACCGGCCGTCGGGCAGGGTTCCAAACTGGCATTTGCTGCCGCAGTCGGAGAACTGCGTCAGCATCGGTTTGGACCAGCTGTTCCCCTGATCCCGGCTTTCCGATACCGCCAGGATATAGGGATTGGGGGAGATGCGGTCGGCGTCGATCAGGGTGCGCAGCATCATGTGGATTACCCCGTCCGCCGTTTGGTAGCAGGAGGCCTCGCAGAAGGCCACGCCTTCCAGCTTCATGGCCTGGGCGGCGGCGTACAGGCCGTTGGGGCTGTCGGTATAGCCGGCGGGGACGCCGGGCAGGCTGCCCCGTTCCCAGCCGGTGAGGCCCAAGGGATCATCCGTGGTGAAAAAGGTGGCGTGACCCGGCAGAAGCAGCCGGCCGTTCTGCAGCCTCTGGGGACAGAGATTGGCGGTGAGCCGGTCGATCCTGCCTGCGGGTTCGCTCCAGGTTTCTCCCCCGTCGCGGGAAATCCGCATCCCGGTGTGGGCGTCCAGCTGTTCCGGCAGGGGGGAGCGGCTGTCTGTATAATCCTCCAGCAGCTGCATCCCCTGCTCATCGTAGCGGTAATAGCTGTAGTAGGCGACCATGGTGTCCTCGAAGGTATGGATGCCGGCGTTGGTAACAACCCCCGGTTGGCCGCCGATGGCGCTGTCGGCCACTACGGTGGGGCTGGACCAGCTGTCTCCGCCGTCCTCCGATACCGCCATTACCATCTGCTGTCCAGGGAAATCCTCATGGATCAGGCCGCTGGACCAGGTGGCGTACAGACGGCCCCGCCAGGCGGTGATCTGGGGATGATGATTATACTGGGCACCGGGTTCGGCAGAAAATACCGTCACCGTATCGGCCGCCAAAGGCTGGGGTTTCACCTTTCCCCACCGATTGGTGATAGGTGAACGGTCCAGTGCGGAGAAAAGCTGATCATATCCGCTCATGGATGCCTCCTCCTTGGGTATGGATTCGTCCTTCTCTGATGAGGCGGATCCGGAACAGGCGGCTGCACACGCTAACAGATAGGCGGCCGAGATCCACGCGGCCAATCTCCTGTATCGCTGACGGGATTGCATGAGATTTCCTCCCCTTCCGCTTTTGTTCTCATGGTAGCATCCTGCGGCGGGGGAATCAATACCGCCGCCTATACCGGGAACGGCAGTTTTTATAATGGCGGGAAGGGGGACGGAAGATTTTCAGGCGGCAGCCTTGGAAAGAGCGACGATTCGGTCCCAGGTCAGCGGGCCCACCACGCCGTTGACCGGCAGTCCCTCCCGGGTCTGGATCTCCCGCACAGCCGTCTCGGTGGGGCCGTCGAATTCTCCTGTGACCTGCACCGCCGGCAGGCTGGGATCCAAAGCGGCGGCAGCCTGCAGGAACTGCTGCAGGTCGTTGACATCCTCACCGGTCATGCCCAGGGAGAGGAACCGGCCGGGGTAGATCTCGCTCTTCACCCCCAGCACCTCCGGGGGCAGGCTCGCCAGGGTGGCGTCGTAATCATCCAGAATAGCGTTGCCGGTGGCGCGGTCCACCTCTCCGGTGGGCTCCAGCCCCTGCTGATTCTGGAAGGCCAGCACCGCTTCCCGGGTGTTCTGATCAAAGATGCCGTCGATGCGCACCTGGGGAATCTGGGGATCGAAGTAGGAGATAACCGCCAGATAATACTGAAGCACCCGCACCGCATCGCCGGTGTCCCCTTCCCGCAGAACCTCCGCGAAGGCCCGCTGTGCCTCTTCCGGGGTGACGCCCTCGGAATACAGCTCCGCCAGCCCTTTCACCCCGGTATAGATGGATTTGATTTTGTACCAGGTGGACTTGCCCACAATGCCGTCCTGGGTCAGGCCGAAGATAGACTGAAAGGTTTTCACCGCCTCCTCAGTGGGGACGTTGAAAAAACCGTTGGTCTCGGGAATTTTGGGGATGGCGGGATAATTGTCCCCGATGCGGTTGAGCTGCCGCTGGATAATCCGCACCTCTTCGCTGGCATCCCCCAGCCGCAGGGGCACCCCGGGATAAGAGGGGATGGGGCCGGTGACAGGAGCGTCAAAGACAATGTTGATGTCGTCGCCGTAATAGCGCTGCAGGATCTCGTAGGGCACCAGGCCCTGCTCCGCCAGGCTCACCGTGCCCCATTGGGAGAGCCCCTCGCAGGTGACGGTGGTGCCGCTGCAGTATTGGGTGAAGTAAGGCTGAACGGTGCCCTGCTTCACCACGTAGTCGTTGAAGATGTCGTCCACAATCCGGCTGATGTTGTCGTAAATGTCCCGTCCTTCCACAAAGCTCTGGTCATACCGGGTGGAATTGGTGATGTCGAAATCGTAGCCCTGGGCTGGATACCATTCGGTATAGATCCGGTTGAGGGCGTAGGTGATCTGGGCCAGAATGTTGGCGCGGATGGCGTTTTCCGGCCATGTGGGGTAGATTTCGCTGGAGGCCACGTTTTTGATGTAATCCGAGAAGGGCACCTGGATATTGCGCGCCGGCTGATCCGGCGCGCCCAAATGCACGGTGATGATTTCCGGGACGGCGAATTCTGGCATAGGGCTTTTTCCTCCTTTTCCCTGCAGACCTCTTAAGGGCCTGCGCCCGCATCAGCGGTGGTCATACTCATATATATGCCGGCCGCTGTCCGCATATGTGAGAGAAGATGGGGCCGGATTTGGCGATTTCCCGGCTTGTGTGCTATACTAAAAGGGAAATGCCCAGAGAGGAGAGAGGCCGAATTGGTCTATGAGGATATCCGGCCGGCGGTGTTTGTATCCCGCCCCAACCGGTTTGTGGCGGTGATCCGCACCGAGGCGGGAGAGGAAACCGCCCATGTGATGAACACCGGCCGGTGTCGGGAGCTGCTGCTTCCCGGCGCGCGGATTTATGTTCAGCGGCGGCGGGGAGAGGGGCGGAAAACGCCTTTTGCCTTGGTGGCGGTGGAAAAGGGGGAGCGGCTGATCAATATGGACAGCCAGGCTCCCAACGCCGTGTGGGCGGAGGCGCTGGCCGCCGGAATCCCGGTTCCCGGCTTCGGGGAGATTGCCGCCTTCCGTCGGGAAACGGTTTTCGGAGAATCCCGTCTGGATTTCCGCACGGAATCCGCCCTGGGGGAAGGGGTTATGGAGATTAAGGGCGTGACTTTGGAAGAGGATGGGGTGGCCCGGTTCCCCGACGCGCCCACCCAGCGGGGGACCAGGCATCTCCGGGAGCTGATCCGGGCGGCGGAGCAGGGTATGCCCGCGGCGGCGGTGTTTATCATCCAGATGGAGGGGGTGCGTTGGTTCGAACCCAATGCGGCCACCGATCCCGCTTTTGCCCGGACTTTGGCGGAAGCGGCCGCCGCCGGGGTGACGGTGGCGGCCTGGGACTGTGCGGTCACTCCCGATTCCCTGGCCGTCCGGCAGCCGGTGCCGGTGCGGCTGAACGGGCCGTATGAATGATAAAAAGGAGGCGCCGAAGCGCCTCCTTTTTATCATTCAGTTTACCGGTTTGGCCGGCGCACGGCGGATAAAGAGCCAGGAAAAGAAGAAGAAGAGGACACCCGTCACCGCGATTACCAGCGCCAGATGATAAGGACTCTCCCCCAGGAAAACCAGCCCTGATTCCAGCCAGGCGAGCAGCCCCAGCTGGGATTTTTCCGGCAGCATTCCCAGTGCAAGAGGCAGGATGACAAAGAGAGTCACCGGTACGCCGATGGAAACCAGCAGCTTGAGGGCCTTGTTCATCCGGTAGTACGCGCCGCCGATGAAGAAGCCGGACAGACCTGCCAGCAGCTTCAGCGTCAGTGAGCAGACGGCCAGGGAGATAAAGGCGGCGGGCTTGCTGTTGGTCTGGATATACCGGTCATAGATCTGGGTCAGCAGCTCGCCGGAGGGGGCCACCAGCAGGCCGAACAGCCGCTCCAGCAAAAAATCGGCCGCCACGGTGATGAGTGCGAAGAGGAGGATAAACGCCCCGAAGCCCCAGAACACCGACCGCCGGGAGACGCCGGTTGCCAGGCCGAAGCGCAGGCTTTGGGAAAAGAAGACAATGCCCAGGACAAAGACCATCATCGTGGAGGAGACGGTGAGGCCGTTAAAGTAGATATCGCCTTCGTCCATTACGGCGGTGAGAATGGCGGACAGCAGGCACAGCCCCACCATCACCGCGTAAACGATCACCAGCGACAGCCAGCTGTTCTGCCAGTTCCACCGCAGCATTTGTTTGATTTTCATATGGATTTCCACCCTTTCCTCAAGCGTTGGTCAGCCGGATGAACAGCTTTTGCAGATCCAGCCGGGAGAGCTCCAGCTCCTCGGGTACGTCTTCCGGTTTCCCCAGTATGCAGGCGGTTTTCAGTCCACCCAGACTTTCCACATCCAGCACTTCCCGGCCGGCGCAGTAGGCGTCCACCGCCCCGGCCTTGCCGGAGACCGCGTATCCCATGGCCTTGACCTCTTCCGCGGGCTTATCCAGCAGGATCCGGCCCTCCTTAATGATGACCACCTGCTCCACGATGTCCGCGATTTCCTCGATGAGGTGGGTGGAGATAATCACCGTCCGGGGGCGGGCGGCATAATTTTCGATCAGCCGGCGGTAGAACAGCTCCCGGTGATTGGCGTCCAGTCCCAGCACTGGTTCGTCGAAGATCACATAGGGAGCGGGACAGGCCAGGGCGGTAATGAGCTTGGAGATAGTGAGATAACCGGTGGACAGGCCCTTGAGCTTCTTTTTTATGTCCAACCCGAATTCCTTCGCTAAGCTTTCGGCGTATTCCATGTCGAAGCCGGGATAAAAATCCGCCGTCCAGCGGAACATCTGCCGCACGGTGGTGGTGTCCGGCAGATAGTTCTTTTCCCCCATACAGTAGACCATTCCCTGGGCCCGGTCGTTTTCCCTGGCCGGTTCCCCGTTGATGGTGATGTCCCCCGCGTCGGGGAACAGCCGGTTGGTGACGGCGTTCATCAGAGTGGATTTCCCCGCTCCGTTGCGTCCCAGCAGCCCGTAGATGCGCTCCTGAGAAAAGGAAACGGTGACGTTGTCCAGAGCCACTGTCTCTCCGAAGCGGACGGTCAGTCCCTTTACCGCAATTTCATTGCCCATGGTTAGCCTCTCCTTTAATCAAACGAATCAGTTCTTCTTTGCCGATCCCCAGCTTTCCCGCCTCTTCCAGCAGGCTGACGATGTATTTCTCGTAAAAAAGCCGGCGGCGCTTTTCACGGATTTGTTCCGCCGCGCCGGTGCACACAAACATACCCAGTCCCCTTTTCTTGTACAGTACGCCCTCGTCGGTCAGCAGCGCCATGCCCTTGAGCACGGTGGCCGGATTGATCCGGTAGGTGGCCGAAATCTCCGTGGTGGAGGGCACCTGGGATTCCTCCGGAAACGCGCCCGACAGGACCGCATCCTCGATCTCCTCCGCTATCTGGATATAAATCGGGGTTTCGCTGTCGAAATCGATTCTCACATCTTCACCATCCGATCTTGTCAAGTGGTTAACTACTTGTGTAACTAACTATAATACCAAAGGGCCGATTTGTCAAGAGGATGAGAAAATTTTTTGAACTGCCTGCATCCGGAGCAGATCTCCCGTTAAGAAAAGGAGGACTGCCTTTTCCCAGGCTGCGGATCAGCCGATAGACGCAGGCGCGGCATGATGGATGGGCAGCAGAGAACCCCCGCGGGCGGTTGGCCTGCGGGGGTTCCTTTATAAGGCTGGCGGCTTACAGATTTTCATTTTTCAGCGCGTCTACAATGTTTTCCCGGCGCACCTTGGACATGGCGTACATCATGGTGACGAACACCACCAGGAATACCGCCGCAATGGCGATGATAAAGGCGCTCCAGGGAAGCTGGAAGCCCAGGGCGACGCCCTGGCCCACGGCTTCGGAAATCAGCCAGCAGACAAAGACAGACACCGGCAGGCCGAAGAGCAGAGCCTTGAGACCGTAGAAGAGACACTCGAAATTGATCATCCGGTTGAACCCGCCCGGGGTCATGCCCACGGATTTCAGCATGGCAAACTCCCGGCGGCGGAGGCTGACGTTGGTGGAGATGGTATTGAAGACATTCGCCACCGAGATCAGGCTGATGAGGATGATGAAGCCGTAGGAGAAAACGTCCACAATCAGCAGCAGGTTGCGGTTGGTCTGCATCATGGATTGGATGTTGTACACGCTGCCGGTGAGTCCGGCTGCCTTGATGGCGGCGGTGAGATTGACGTCCAGCTTCTCCGCGTTGTCGGTGTTGAAGAAGAAGGAGATCCCACTGCGGCTGCTGTCGCTGAAGCCGGAGAAGGCGGCGGCGTAAGCTTCCTCGGACATCACCAGCTGGAAGGAGCTGGTGGAGGGAATATATTTCTCCAATCCCAGGGGCGGCGCTTCCACCGCCGCGCCGATGGTGACGGAGGTCTTGGTCTCCACCACCTTGTCCTCCTCATCCAGCAGGTTTTCTCCGTCCTCTCCGGCGGCCGGGCCGGACAGACGCAGTGTGCCGGGATCACCGGAGAAAAGACGGCGCAGATGGTAGGTCCCCGTGTTGTCCGGGAGGCGGGAAGTATCCAGCAGGATGGCTTTGGGGTTGGCCGGATCCCGATAGTCAGCCGGGTCCAGTCCCAGGGAGCGGGCGTAGCGGTCAAAGGCCTCGCCGTTCATGGCGAAAGCGTTATAGTACAGCCGCACGGTTCCATCCTCGTTGAAGGGGGGCTGGAAATCTCCGCTGAGCAGTTCGGGATTGATCTGCTCCCGGGGAAGGGAAAGAGTGCCGGACAGCGACTGATAAAAGGCGTATTCCTCCACATTTTCCAGCCCCTTCACCGCGGCGATGAGCTGCTGCATTCTCTCCTCCGCCGGGTCTGTTACCGGCGCCAGGTAGGACATGTCATAGTTATAATCCCCGTACATGGTGGAGGTGCCCGCCTTCATGTTCTGCGTGAAGGCGCTGGAGGAGATGAACAGCACCACGCTGATGAAAAGGGAGAAGACGGTGGCCCGGTAGCGGCGCTTGTTGCGGCGGAAATTTTTCAGGGCCAGATCGCTCTCCATGCCGAACAGCTTGCGGAGGAAGCGGGGTGTGCGCATCGCCCGGGCTTTGATCTGCACGTCCTTGGTCTGGCGCATGGCGTCGATGGCGGACATCCGGGAAGCCCGGCGGGCGGGGAGCCAGGCGGAAATCAGGATGGTGACGAAAGCCACTGCCGCCGCCGCTATAATCGCCGCGGGATAGACGGTCAGGTGGAAATCCACCGCGGACGGACCATTGAGGAAGGTGCTGTTGATGAGTTCCCCCAGCAGGGCCAGGGTGACGCCGATGCCCGCCACGCCGGACAGGATTCCCAGGGGGATGCCCAGCAGGCTGATGATCCCCGCCTCGAAAAAGACGGAATTGCGGATCTGCCTGGAACTGGCCCCCACGCTGGAAAGCATGCCGAAGAGCTTGGAGCGTTCGCTGACCGAGATGGCGAAGGCATTGTAAATCAGGGAGATGGAGCCCACCATAATCAGGGCGATCAGGATGGCCGCCATGCTGTACAGCACGGAATTCAGGGCGTTGTTGTCCCCGTAACCCATGTAATCCAGCAGGTCGCTGCTTTGGCACTGGGCTTCGCCGGAAAGCTGGGCGCCGATGGTTTCGCCGGTTTTAATCGCCTGGCTGGGGTGCTTCACCGTCATCACCAGATCCAGCAGGGTTCCGGCGGGAGGCTCTCCGGCGGAAAGGGTCAGGGCGGTGTAGCCGGGGGCGGAATAGGGCTCGTAGTTCGGCCGCTGGCAGATGCCCACCACCGTGTAGGTTCTGGTTTCCTTGGGGCGGAGGGTTTCCTTACCGTCGGTGTAGCCCAGGCTGTGGAACTGACCCAGCACCGCGCCCTCCTCGTCCACCCGGTCGCCGATTTCCAGGGTCAGGGTGTCCCCTAGGGCGTAGTTCACCCCGCCGTTGGTGGAAAGATGCTCCGGGAGCACCAACTCGTTTTCATTCTGCGGCAGCCGCCCTTGCGTCAGGCGGATGGCCCGCATATCAAAGCTGGCGGCGTCTCCCGCTTGGATGTACAAATAGGGCTTATCCCGGTTCTGGGATTCCGCCAGGGCGGCATAGCCCACCGGATATTGATAGGCGTAAGCCTTGGTTTCTCCGTTGTCCCGGATCAGCGGCAGCTGAGCCGCCTGCAGGCCGCTGAAGCGCAGATGCCATTCCCCGTCCTGGCTGATTACCGAGCGGATCATGTAATCCTGCATGGTGGAAACAAAGGTGGTGACGGCGGTAATCATGGCCGCCGAGAGGATCACGCCGATGATGGTGACGATGGTGCGGGTTCTGTTCTTTTTCAGGGTGTTCCAGGTGACGCGGTTGAGGACGTTCATACGGTCATCACCTCGTCCCGGGCGATGCGGCCGTCCTGAATGCTGATGATCCGGTCGGCCTGCAGCGCGATTTTTTCATCGTGGGTGATGACGATCAGGGTCTGGTTGTATTTGCGGTTGTAGAGCTTCAGCAGGTCGATAATTTCCGCGCTGTTTTTGCTGTCCAGATTGCCGGTAGGCTCGTCGGCCAGCACAATGGCGGGGTTGTTCATCAGCGCCCGGCCGATGGATACCCGCTGCTGCTGCCCGCCGGACAGCTGATTGGGCAGATGGCCCAGCCGGCCGCCCAGGTTCAGGGTGGCGATCAGGGCGCTGAGCTGATTCTGATCCACCTTCCGGCCGTCCAGCAGCAGGGGCAGGGTGATGTTTTCCTCCACATTCAGCACCGGGATCAGGTTGTAGAACTGGTAGATCAGCCCGATCTGCCGCCGCCGGAAGATGGCGAGATTGGTTTCGTTCTGGGCGTATACGTCCACATTGTCGATGCATACCTTGCCGGAGGTGGGGATATCCACTCCCCCCAGGATATGCAGCAGGGTGGATTTGCCCGAACCCGACGGACCGATGATGGCGAGGAATTCCCCCTTCTGCACCGAAAAGGACACCCCGTCCAGCGCTTTGACCGCCGTGTCGCCTTTGCCGTAAACCTTGGAGAGGTTTTCCACTCGCAGGATTTCCATAATGCGTACCATTCCTTTCTGATGAAGGCCCTGTCGTTTTGTCCGGCCTTCCGCCCTTGTGATGCTCTTAGCATACCCCGCTGTGGTGACGGCATGGTGACAGAGTCGGTGACAATTTGGTCATTTTAAAAAGAGGGCGGATAACAAAAAAGCGGCTTCTCCGGTAAGAGACAGCCGCTTCTCGGTTGTGATGCCGCTCAAGGCGGCACCCGCGACGATAGATTAGGAAATGCAGGCAGGATTTACAGCGGATTGCGCCCGTCAAGGTTCCGTCCGCCGGCGCCGGTCACCGGTTCACGTCCGGATTGTCCGTACGCCCCAGCAGATAATCCACGGAGCAGTCCAGATAGTCGGCAAGCCGATCCATAATTTCAGCGGATGGTGTCCAGTCTCTTTTCTCCATATCATAAATCAGGCTCTTTCGGATATTACAAGCAGCAAGCACACTTGCTACAGAGATACCTTTTAATTTGCATGTCTCTCGGATACGTTGAGCAGATTGCGCGTTATCCATATCCATCACCTCTAATTTTTGTGCAATTATCCAAATATACGTGAATTATCGTTTTATTGCTTGAATTACGTTTAATCACGTATTATAATATAGATGTCGAAAAGAGAGATACCTTTAGGAGACCCGTATTGATTATCTGTATGACTATGGAAAAAGCAATCCACCGGTTTAAACCCGGCTTACCCGTCCGAGCCAGCGGATAATCTGCGGAACAATCCGCATGGCCGGCCGCCTTGGCTGACGGAATCCCATTTATAACCATGGAATTTGAGAGTAGATATTTGGTGATAGTCGAGGATTACAATACCGCAGGCCACCGCCGCTTGTCCGTATAAAAAACCACTATTATTGTAATCTTTGCCCGGCATGGCTGTCAATGGGGAATTCAAGTCGAAGGATGAAACTGCGGGGGATGCGGCGAAGCGACGTATTTCACAGATATAAATACTGTATAGAGGCGATGAAAAGGCCGGGAAGATCAGCAAAAATGAAGGAAGCGGCTTCACCCCAGCAAGAGTCAGCCGCTTCCCCAACATACCGAAGCCGCTGAAAAGCAGCATCCGCGTACATATAGTATCATGCGCGGCGGTTCTTTTCAAGGGTTCCCGGCCAAAATGAAAAGGATCGTGTGAAAATGGACGACATGTTTATGCAGCTGTTTCATCACGCCTGCTGCGAATCCTCCACCAAGGCGGTGGTGGAGCGGGGGAAAAAAGACCCGGCGTATCTGGATGCTTATCAGCGGAGCCGGGAGCTGTTTGCGGCCCTCCAGCAGCTGCTGGGGGAGAAGGATGAAGAGCTTTTTGAGCTGGAGGATTCCCAAAATGCGGAAAGCGCTCTGCGGGAAGAGTGGATTTATCAGCAGGCTTTCCAGGATTGCTTCCGCCTGCTTCAATGGATGGGCGCTATCCGGCAGAGCTGAGAATTCGTCGTGATTCAAAAAGGCCTCCCTTTTGGGAGACCTTTTTGAATTGGCTAATTAACGATTGTTATTCCGACTTTTCCATTCCCCGGGTGGCGATTACGTCCACCCCGGTGCCCAGCAGATCGGGCTGGATCACCTGCCCTGGGTATACCGGCGCTTCCAGCCGAATCCGGGACAGGGCGGCCATGGCCGCTTCCAGCAGTTCCTTGGGGATGGGCGCAGCGGTTTTCACCGGCAGCCGTGCATGCATTCCGCCGGTCACCTCCACCGTGGTGGTGAGCATCCGGGTGGGATGGGTGCATTCCGCCTGGGCGTAATCCCGGCCCCGGGAACAGGCGTTGCCTGTCACCCGCCAGCCGTCCCCCTCCGGCTCCGCCGTCAGCCGGCAGCCCTTGGGACAGACAATGCAGACCATCCGCCGCCGGCCGTCTTTATCGATTGTCATCCCCGCCGCCTCCTTCTTCTATCCGAATCCGAATTTCTCCGCACCCCGCCGCCAGCGTCTCCCGGAGCAGCCCGGCGGGGAGGGAAAGCTGTTCCATTTCTCCGGGAGCCATTCCGTCCTTCCGGCGGCGCAGCAGCTCCCGGCCATCAGCCTCCACTACCAGCGCCGCTTTCCGCAGCGGCCGCCGCACCCGGAAGAAAAGCTGCACCGCCTTTTCCAGCCGTTCCGGCCGGATGCGCTGGGGCACCGTGTAGCCGATATCCTCGCCGGCGGTCACCGTCAAATAGGCTTCGCCGCTGCTGCCGCCCTCCTGGACAAAGGCAGCCGCTCCACGGCCCGCCAGCTCGCTTTCCCGGGTAACGAAATCCACCAGATCGTGGACGTGAGCCACGTTGCCGCAGGCGAAGACTCCTTTCAGCGAGGTCATCCGATTCTCAAACACCACCGGCCCGCCGGTGCGGGAATCCATAACCGCTCCCGCCTGCCGGGACAGCTCGTTTTCCGGAATCAGTCCCACCGACAGCAGCACCGTGTCGCATTCCCATTCGACCTCGGTGCCGGGGATGGGCCGCCGGTGTTCATCCACCGCGGCCACGGTCACCCCCTCCACCCGGTCCCGGCCACGGATATCCACAATGGTGTGGGAGAGCAGCAGGGGGATGCCGAAATCCTCCAGGCATTGGGTGATGTTGCGCTGCAGGCCGCCGGAATAGGGCTGCAGCTCCACGCAGGCCAGCACCTTGGCCCCCTCCAGTGTCAGCCGCCGGGCCATGATAAGGCCGATGTCCCCCGAGCCCAGAATCACTGCCCGCCGGCCCACCATGCAGCCCTCCATGTTGATGTAGCGCTGGGCGCTGCCGGCGGTGAACACCCCGGCAGGCCGGTCGCCCGGCACCCCGATGGCGCCCCGTGTCCGCTCCCGGCAGCCCATAGCCAGGATCACCGCGCCGGCTGCTATCGTCCGGTATCCCTCCAAGGGATTCACCGTGTGGAGAATCCGCTCGGGGGAAAGGTCCAGCACCATGGTGTCGGTGCGGATTTCCACCCCGGCGTCCCGGGCTTTTTGGATGAACCGGGCGGCGTATTCCGGCCCGGTAAGTTCTTCTTTAAAGTAATGGAGGCCGAAGCCGTTGTGGATGCACTGGTTGAGAATGCCGCCGGGTTCCATGTCCCGTTCCAGCACCACCACCCGGGAACAGCCCGCCTCCCGGGCGGCGACGGCCGCCGCCAGCCCCGCCGGGCCGCCGCCGATTATCGCCAGATCCACTTGTTCCGCGCCCTTTGTCTGTTCTGCGGCGTTTTTCATGCTCTTTTCACCTCCGGGTTCCATCCCGCAAATATCCGGCCAGCAGCCAGCTCCCCGGCCGATCCTGCCGGATGTCCGGCAGAGAAATCCCCTGTTCCCGAGCCAGGATCGCCGCGACCCGGGGGCCGCAGAAGCCGCCCTGACAGCGGCCCAGCCCCGCGCCGCAACGCCGCTTTACCCCGTCCATGGTTCGGGCGGGGATGGGACGGCGGATGGCCGCCAGAATATCCCCTTCGGTGATAGTCTCGCAGCGGCAGATCACCCGGCCGTGGAGGGGATTCTCCCGCGCCATGGCCGCCCGGGTCTCCTTGTCCGCCGCGGCGAAGCTGTCGGGCAGGGGACACCAGCGGAAATCCTCCCGGGGATGGAGGGCCAGCCCCGCCTCCTCCAGCAGCCGGACCACGTCCAGGGCCAAAGCCGGTGCGGCGGAAAGACCGGGGGATTTGATGCCTGCCGCATTGATAAAGCCGGGGCAGCCCGGCGCCTGTTCCACGATAAAATCTTCCTGGTCGCTCACCGCCCGCACCCCGGCGTAATTGCGGATGGATTCCCGCAGGCTGAAACCCGGCAGGGAGCGCCGGGCCTGCTGCTCCACAAAGGCCAGTCCTTCCGCGGTCACCGCCACGTCGTCGGGGGAGTCCGCCGTCTCGGCGTTGGGGCCCACGATCAGGTTGCCGTAAGCGGTGGGGGCGGCCAGCACCCCCTTCCCGATTTTGGTGGGGCACTGAAATATGGTGGAGCGGATCAGTCCGCCCTGGGATTTGTCCAGCAGATAATATTCTCCCCGGCTGGGAAGAATGCGGAAATAGGGGGCGGCGATGAGATCGTTGATGCTGTCCGCGTGTCCCCCGGCGGCGTTGACGATGAAGCGGGCCTCCACCCGTTCCGTTCCCGCCGTCAGCCGGAAGCCGCCGTCCTCCCGTCGGGCAATGGCGGTGACCGGCGCGTTGAAAAGAAAATCGCAGCCGTTGATGCGGGCGGTGTCCGCCAGGCCGATGGCAAGGGACCAGGGGGTGATGATCCCGGCGGTAGGGGCGTACAGCGCCCCGCGGACCGCGGGAGAGAGGTTGGGCTCCCGCCGCAGTACCTCCTCCCGGGTGAGCAGCGTCAGTCCCGGCACTCCGTTCCGGTCGCCCCGCTCCTTCAGCATCCGCAGCACGGCGTCCTCTTCCGGCGCCAGGGACAGCACCAGGGAGCCGTTGACCACATAGCGGACGTTGAGATTTTCCGCCAGCAGCGCCATCATGGCGTTGCCTTCCACATTGTACCGGGCCATCTTGGTGCCCGGCAGGGGATCATAGCCCGCGTGGACGATGCCGCTGTTGGCTCGGGTGGCGCCCATCGCCACGTCGTTGTCCCGTTCAATAAGAATCACCCGGGCGTCGGTTTTTGCCAGTTCACAGGCTGCCGCGCAGCCGATGATTCCGCCGCCGATTACAGCCACATCGTACAACGGGCTGGCCTGCGGATTTTTCATGGGGTTCCCTCCTTGCGTGTTGATTGCAGCAGCGCTTCCAGTTCCGGCCAATGCGCCGTGAGCCAGAGCATTTCTTCTTGAAAGCGCCGGATTTTTTCCGTTCCGCCGGTAAAAATCGCGGGCTGTATCCACCAGGGGATTTCGATACACCAGGTGATGCGCAGGGCGTCTGCAGCGTCGCCCAGAGTCAGGGGCAGGTGGTCCGCATAGCCTTCCAGGAAAGAGCGAATCCGGCTGATATCCAGCCGCCCCTCCCGCAGGGCGAAGGACAGGAGACAGCGGCCGATATCATGCCAGAGGAAGCCGTATTGGTTGCGGTCAAAATCCAGGACCGCTGAGACTTTATCGGGGTGGAAGAGCAGATTGTCCGGGGATAAATCCTCATGAGCGATGCCCTTTGGGAGCCGGCGGAAAAAATCCGGCGTGAGGGTCCGCAGGATGGGCTCCTGCGCCAATAGCGCCTCTCGGTATGCCGGCGGCGCGTCCTCAGGAATATTGTCCCTGCGGGTATGAAAATGATCCCACAAGGCGGACAGAACCCGGCGGCCGTCGATGGGAAAGCCCCTGACGCCCTGCTCCGGCAGCATGGCGAACTCCTGATGCATCCGTCCGCAGACGCTGCCCAGGCTGCGCAGCTGCTCTGCCGTTATGGTGTCCCGGTTCTCCATGCGTCCGGGACAGAAACGCATCACCATGTAGACGGTTCCGTCCTCCAGTATGCGGAGGGGACGCTGCCGATAGGGCAGAATATGGGGACAGGGGATGCCCTTTTCCTCCAGAATCATCTGTCGCTGCAGCGCGGCGCCGATCTGATCCAGCTGAGACGGCTGGAAGCGCTCCCGACTGAATTGCTTGATGAGCAGCCTTTCACCCCCGGCGATGGTCTGCCATTTTTTGTTCATCCATCCGCCGGCAACGGGTTGCAGCCGGCCGCAGTTCAAACCATAGCTGTCCCGCAGGTCGGCGGTGAGGATATCTTCCAACGTTTGCATATCGTCGCCTCCATACTGGCGCACATGGGATTTTCTCTATTATAGCACAACTCGCCCCCGAATCCCAGCGAAAGGGGGAAGCACATGTCTTGTGATTTACAAATTGTATAATTCCGGCCCTATATCACAGAATTCTCGATAAAGACAAAGGAAAAATACGAGTAATGAAAAAAAGCATTGACAAGGGCTGCGGCCGCTGGTATACTGTGTAGGCGAGAAAACAAAGCAGAACGCCAGCCCGTTCTCACCCGCGGATTTCGTTCCCAGCGGGTCAATAGACAGCGGCCTCCGGTATGCGGGGGCGGATTGTTGCGCGGGCGGAGTGTTTCCGGCCGCGTTTTTTGTGTCAAAATATAACGGTGGAGGTGCTTACCCATAGCAAGTAAGGAACTGCAGATCAACGAACAAATCCGTGACAGTGAACTCCGGGTAATCGACAGCGACGGCGCTCAGCTGGGGGTTATGTCCTCGCGGGACGCCCAGAAGCTGGCTGACGATAAAAACCTGGACTTAGTCAAAATCGCCCCGGCAGCCACGCCGCCGGTGTGCAAAATCATGGATTACGGCAAATACCGGTTTGAACAGGCGAAACGGGAAAAGGAAGCCAGAAAGAACCAGCATGTGGTGGAGCTGAAGGAGGTCCGTCTGTCCTTGAACATCGACGTGGCCGATTTCAACACCAAGGCGAAGCACGCCCTCCGCTTCCTGGCGGACGGGGACAAGGTGAAGGTTTCCATCCGGTTCCGCGGCCGTGAGATGGGCCATCCCGAGATCGGGCTGGAAACCATGAAGCGGTTCGCCGAGGTCTGCTCCGAGGTCGCCAACGTGGAAAAGCCGGCCAAGATGGAAGGCCGCCACATGTTGATGTTCCTTGCGCCGAAACCCGCAAAATGACCGTACTATAAAGGAGGATAAAACTCATGCCTAAGATCAAGACGCACAGCGGTGCGAAGAAACGCTTCAAGACCACGAAGAACGGCAAGGTCGTGCGCGCTCACGCTTACAAGTCCCACATTCTGAATAAGAAGACCACCAAGCGCAAGAGAAATCTCCGCAAGACCACCGTTGCCGATGTGACCAACGTGGCGAAGGTCAAGCGCCTGATCCCCTACAAATAATTCGAAAGCTTAGAAACGGAGGCTATAAACAATGGCTCGTATAAAAGGCGCTATGATGACGCGCAAGAGAAGGAAAAAGACCCTGAAGCTGGCCAAAGGCTACTTTGGTGCCAAATCCAAGCTGTTCCGGACCGCCAAACAGGCGGTGATGAAATCCGGCCAGTATGCCTATATCGGCCGCAAGCAGAGAAAGCGCGATTTCCGCCGCCTGTGGATCACCCGTATTTCCGCCGCCGCCAAGATCAACGGCATGAATTACTCCACCTTTATGAACGGTCTGAAAAAGGCGGGCATCGGCCTGAACCGGAAGATGCTGGCTGAGGTGGCTGTGTCCGACGCCGCCGCTTTCGCTACCCTCGCGGAGAAAGCCAAGGCCGCTTTGAAATAAGCTTTTTGGCGCTCGCCGGCTTAGCCTGCGGGCGCTCCTTTCTTTTTTTGCCAGCCCCGATTTTTGTCATATACGGGGAGATGGGGACTTGTTCAAGCGCTTGGCAGCTGCGGAAAAGCCCTGTCATTTTCAGCCAAATCCATCGCCGGTTTTCCGGCGGACAAAGGAGGCGGGCGGATGCCCATCACCAGTCGAGATAACCGGAACGTCAAGGAAGTGCGCCGCCTGCTGACGGACGCGGGATACCGCCGGAAAACCGGCCGCTTTGCCATTGAGGGGGCCCGGCTCTGCCGGGACGCCGCCCGATCGGGAGTGGAGATCGAAGTTTTTCTTTACACTGGGCGGGCCGCCGAGCAGTATGCGGAAGCCTTGGCGGAGACCCGGGCGGCGGCGGCCTTGGCGGAGGAGATCACCGAGGAACTATCGACCCATATGGCGGATACCGCCGCCCCTCAGGGACTGTACGGGATCTGCCGGGTTCTTGACAATTGTCCCGCTTTCGATACAATAAAAGCAACCGGCCGGCTGCTGGGGCTGGAGGATATCCAGGACCCTGCTAATCTGGGTGCGGTGATCCGCACGGCGGAAGCGCTGGGCCTGGAGGGGCTGCTGCTGTCGGCGGGATGCTGCGATCCTTACAATCCCAAGGTGCTGCGGGCCAGTATGGGCGGGGTGTTCCGCCTGCCTCTGTATTTCGTGGGGGAAATGCCCGCCGCCGTGGAAAGGCTTCGGCAGGCGGGCCGCCGCTGCTTTGCCAGCGTGCCCGACCGGGAAGCCGCTTCCGTCTGCGAACGGGAATGGCGGCCGGAGGACGTCTGCCTCATCGGCAACGAGGGCAGCGGCCTGCGCCCCGCCACCATCGCCGCCTGCGACGGGCGGGTGACCATTCCCATGGCCGGGAGGGCGGAATCCCTCAATGCCGCCATGGCGGCGGGCATTATCATGTGGGAGACCGTACGTCCCCGGCAGACAAAAGCCTGAGACAGCGTTACACGTTTCACCCAAGGGGAAAGGGGGGGAACCGTATGAAGGCCGCGGATGCCCGTTTATATTGGCTCTGGCTGCAGCTGGCGCTGCCGCCGGGAAGCCGCGCCGCCGGGCTGCTGCTGGATCGGCTGGGAGACGCCCGGCGGATTCATGAAGCGGACGAAGCCGCCTTGCGGCAGGCGGAGATCCCGGAAGCGGACCTGACCCGGCTGCTGAAAAAAGATCTGGAGCCGGCTTCCCAGGCGCTGCAAAAAGCGCTGGAGATACCGGAAAGCTGGCTCCTCACCCCGGACGACGCGGCTTATCCCGCCCAGTTCCGGGAATTAGAGGATCCGCCTCTGGTACTCCACGGCTTGGGCGCTCTGCCGCCCAGCGAATACGAGCCCTGCATCGGCATGGTGGGCACCCGCAAGGCCAGCCGCACCGGCATGGATGCCGCCTACCGCATCGGCTATGGCCTGGCGGCGGGAGGGATGACCGTGGTAAGCGGCGGCGCGGCCGGAGTGGACGGCGCTTCCCTGGCCGGAGCGGTGGACGCGGGAGGCCGCACGGTGGATATCCAGGCCTGCGGGCTGGATGTGGATTACCCTGCCGAAAACCGGGAGCTGCGCCGCCGGATATTGGAAACCGGCGGTATGCTGATGACCGAATATCCGCCGGGCGCGCCGCCGCTGCCTCATCATTTTCCGGTGCGCAACCGGCTTATCAGCGGCATGGCGGCGGGCGTGTGCGTGGTGGAAGCTGGTCCCCGCAGCGGGGCGCTGATCACCGCCGCCCGGGCCCGGGAACAGGGCCGGGACGTTTTTGCGGTGCCAGGTGAGATTCTCACCGCCGCCAACAGCGGCTCCCATCGCTTGATCAAGGAAGGGGCGCGGCTGGTGGAAAACGCGGCGGAGATTCTGGAGGAATACCGCTGGCGGTTTTCCGGCCTGTTGGATTTTGAGGCGGCTCAGGCGGCCGGGGATATCCGGCCGTCCCGGGAATGGAAGATCCGGGAGAAAAAGCCTGGCGGCCGCCGGGATTGCCCGCCGACGGAGGAAGAAGGCGACGCCCCGCCGGCATCCTGTCCGGACAGTGTCGCGGGCTTTGCCCGGACGGTCTATGCGCTTCTGGAGAAGGAACCCCGGCATATCGACGAGCTGGCCGTTCTCTGCGGACAGCCCTCCTCCCTGGTGCTGGCAGCCCTGACGCAGCTGGAAATCGCCGGCTGCGCCGTGGGGGAAAGCGGTCAGCGCTACCGCCGGGTTTAACGGAAAAGAAAACACCCTTTAGAGATAGATACTATAAATGACAGGTGGTGCCTGCGTGTCCAAACTGGTTATCGTGGAGTCTCCGGCGAAAGCCAAGACCATTAAAAAATATCTCGGCCCGGGTTATGAGGTTGTGGCCTCCATGGGCCATATCCGGGATTTGCCCAAAACCCTGCTGGGGGTGGATATCGAACACGGCTTCAAGCCCCGGTATGTGGATATCCCCGGCAAAACCGCCCTCATTCGGCAGCTGAAAACCATGGCCGCGGACAGCGACGGCGTGATTCTCGCCACCGACCCGGACCGGGAGGGAGAGGCGATCTCCTGGCATCTGGCCCAGCTGCTGAAGGTGGATCCCCAGGGGGACAACCGGGTTACCTTCAACGAGATCACCAAGTCCGGCGTTACCCAGGGGATGGAGCATCCCCGGCAGCTGGACATGGATCTGGTGAATGCCCAGCAGGCCCGGCGGATTCTGGACCGGATCGTGGGCTACAAGCTCAGTCCTTTCCTGTGGAAGAAGATCCGCAAGGGCCTTTCCGCCGGCCGGGTGCAGTCCGCGGCGGTGAGCATCATCGTGGACCGGGAGAACGAGATCCGCGCCTTTGTCAGCGAGGAATACTGGTCCCTGGACGCGCTGCTGTCCGATTCGGCCAAAGGCAAGCCCTTTCCCGCCCGGTTCCACGGCACGGCCAAGGGCAAGATGAAGATCGAGAACAAGGAGCAGGCCGACGCTATTCTGGCGGAACTGCGGCAGGCGGATTTCGTGGTGGGAACCGTCAAGCGGGGCACCCGCCAGCTTTCCCCAGCGCCTCCCTTCATCACCTCCACCATGCAGCAGGAGGCCAGCCGCAAGCTGGGCTTCGCCGCCAGGCGGACCATGAAGGCCGCCCAGGAGCTGTATGAAGGCGTGGAGGTGGAGGGCATCGGCGCCATCGGCCTTATCACCTATATGCGTACCGACTCCCTGCGGATTTCCGAGGATGCCCGCAAGGAGGGCAACGACTATATCAAGGAACGGTATGGGGAGAAATACCTGCCGGAAAAGCCCCGGTATTTCAAATCCCGCAACAATGCCCAGGACGCTCATGAAGCCATCCGCCCCTCCGTTCCCTCCCTGACCCCCGAGCGGGTGAAGGATTCCCTCACCGCCGACCAGTATAAACTGTATAAGCTGATCTGGGACCGGTTCATCGCCAGCCTGATGGCCAACTGCGTCCACGATACCTGCCAGGCGGATATCAAGGCCGGCAAGTATCTTTTCAAGGCCAGCGGCTACACCGTGAAATTCGACGGCTACACGGTGCTGTATGTGGAGGGCAAGGACGAGGAAACCGAGACCGGAGGTCCTCTGCCGGTGATCAATGAGGGGGATCAGCTGGTGCTGCGGGAGCTGAAGGGCAACCAGCACTTCACCCAGCCCCCGCCCCGCTACACCGAAGCCACTCTCATCAAGGCGCTGGAGGAAAACGGCATCGGCCGTCCCTCCACCTATGCCCCCACCATTTCCACCATTCTGGCCCGGGAATACATTGAGCGGGAGGGCAAGGCCCTCAAGCCCACCGCGCTGGGAGAGGTTACCACCAAGCTGATGAAGGATCAGTTTCCGGAGGTGGTGGACGTGGAGTTCACCGCCCACATGGAGCAGCAGCTGGACAGCGTGGAAACCGGCAAAAGCGATTGGGTGAAAACACTGGATAATTTTTACGGCGGTTTTTCCAAAACCCTGGCGCAGGCGGAGGAGAATCTCTCCGGCGAACGGATCAAGGTTCCGGAGGTGGAAAGCGACGTGGTGTGCGAGCTCTGCGGCCGCAAGATGGTGATTAAATCCGGCCGGTACGGCAAATTCCTGGCCTGCCCCGGCTATCCGGAATGTAAAAACACCAAGCGGATCGTGGAGGAAACCGGCGGCGTCTGTCCCAAATGCGGCGGCACCATCGTGGCGAAAAAATCCAAGAGCAACCGCAAATTTTTCGGCTGCTCCAACTACCCCAGCTGCGATTTCGTTACCTGGAGCGAACCCTCCAAAGAGCGCTGTCCCAAATGCGGCAAAACGCTGTTTAAGAAAAAAGGTCGGAATGCCGGGCTTTACTGCCTCACCGAAGGCTGCGGCTTCGAAAAAGGCCCCGAGGAGAAGGAATCCAAGGAGGCTAAGACTGGCAAAGCAGCCCAGGAAACGCAGGGCACCAAAACCGAGGATAAACAGGAGTGACGGCTTTGCAGGATACAAGGGTACTGGTTGCCGGCGCGGGGCTGGCGGGCTGCGAGGCCGCCTGGGCGCTGGCGGAAGCCGGGGTTCCGGTGCGGCTGCTGGACTGCAAGCCGGGCAAAATGTCCCCCGCCCACCGGTCGCCGGATTTCGGGGAGCTGGTGTGCAGCAATTCCCTCAAGGCTGCCCGGCTGGACAGTGCTGCCGGCCTGCTGAAGGAGGAGATGCGGCGGCTGGGCTCCCTGTGCATGGCGGCGGCAGCGGATTGCGCGGTGCCTGCCGGCGGCGCTTTGGCGGTGGATCGGGAGCGGTTCGCCGCGGGGATCACCGCCCGGGTGAGGAACCATCCCCTGATTCAGGTGGAGGAGGGAGAGCTGACCGATCTGCCCGCGGAAGGCGTGGCGGTGATCGCCACCGGCCCCCTGACCCTGGACGCTCTGGCGGATCGGATCCGGCAGCGGTGCGGCGGCGCCCTGAGCTTCTTTGACGCGGCGGCCCCCATTATCACCGCGGAAAGCGTGGATATGGACCACGCCTTCCGGGCTTCCCGCTACGACCGGGAGGAAAGCGGGGAGGGGGACTATCTCAACTGCCCTCTGAACCGGGAGGAGTACGAGGCGTTTCATGCCGCCCTAGTGACGGCGGAAACCGCCCCCTTGCATGCTTTCGACCGGGAGGGAAAGGTGTATGAGGGCTGCATGCCCATCGAGGTTTTAGCCAAGCGGGGAGCCGATTCCATCCGTTTCGGTCCCATGAAACCGGTGGGCCTGCGGGATCCCCGCACCGGCCACCGGCCCTGGGCGGTGCTTCAGCTTCGGGCGGAAAATGCCGCGGGCACCCTGTATAATCTGGTGGGCTTTCAGACCAACCTGAAGTTCGGGGAGCAAAAGCGGGTGTTCGGCATGATCCCCGCTTTGCGGCAGGCGGAATACGCCCGCTACGGCGTGATGCACCGCAATACCTTCCTGGATTCCCCACGGCTGCTCACCGCCGGATACCAGTTCCGGCAGGAGCCCCGGCTCTTTTTCGCCGGGCAGATGACCGGGGTGGAGGGGTATATGGAATCCGCTTCCTCCGGTATTCTGGCGGGGAAAAACGCTGCCCGGATGCTGAAGGGCCTGCCTCCCCTGATACTGCCCCGGGATACGATGATGGGGGCGCTGGCGGGTTACGTCAGCGATCCGGAAGTCAGGGATTTCCAGCCCATGGGGGCCAATTTCGGCATCCTGCCGCCTCTGCCGGAACAGATCCGGGACAAGCGGCTGCGGTATGCCGCCCTGGCCGACCGTGCGCTCCATTCTTTGGCGGTGGCGCTGGAGGCTGCCGGAGAATAAAGACGGCGAGGGTTCCAGATGGTCGGCGGACAAGCTAATATGAGATGATTTTTAACCGATGTTAAATTCAATAATCCTGAAAAGGAGTGACGGGCATGCGGGTAATCGTGGATGCCTTCGGCGGTGACAACGCGCCGCTGGAAATTATCAAGGGCGCGGCTCTGGCCGTGAAGGAATACGGCCATACGGTGATCCTGGTGGGCCGAGAAGAGGAGATCCGGAAAGCGGCGGCAGATAACGCTGTTTCTTTGGAGGGCATGGAAATCGTGGACGCCCGGGACGTGATCTCCATGAACGACGAGCCCAAAAGCATTCTCAAGGAGCACAAGGACTGTTCCATGGCCGAGGGTCTGCGGCGGCTGGCCGCCGGGGAGGGGGACGCTTTCGTCTCCGCCGGCAGCACCGGCGCCCTGATTATGGGCGCCACCTTCCTGGTCAAGCGGATCAAAGGAGTGCCCCGGGCGGCACTGGCCGCTATTGCGCCCACGGACAAGGGGCCTTTTCTGCTTATCGATTCCGGCGCCAATGTGGAATGCCGGCCGGAGATGCTGCTCCAGTTCGCCCACATGGGCAGCCTGTACATGACCGCCGTGATGAACCAGGGCCGCCCGGCCACCGTGGGCCTGCTCAATGTGGGCACCGAGGATCACAAGGGCGGCGAACTGCAGCATGAAGCCTTCGCCCTGCTGAAGGAGAGCGGGCTGAATTTCGTGGGCAATGTGGAAGCACGGGACGTGCCCATGGGCGTGGTGGATGTGCTGGTGGCCGACGGCTTCAGCGGCAATGTGCTGCTGAAAACCATGGAAGGCACTGCGGATATGCTGATGCACAATTTGAAACAGGTGTTTTTCTCCAGTCTGAAAACCAAGATCGGCGCCCTTTTGGTCAAGGGGGGCATCGGCAAGCTGAAGGAAAAGGTTTCCACCGCGCCTTACGGCGGCGCGCCTCTGCTGGGCCTCACCAAGCCGGTGATCAAGACCCACGGCAACGCCAAGGCCGAGGCGGTGAAGCACGCCATCCGGGTGGCGGCTCAGTTCGCCGACGAAGGCGTCATCGATAAAATCACCGCGGCAGTGGGACGGCAGAAGCCCGCGGAAGCGGCAGCAGCGGAAAAGGACACGGAGGCGAATTAACGGTGGTTTATAATGAGTTGGTCAGGCTGCTGGCGGAACAGTACGCCTGTGATCCGGAGGATGTCACCATGTCCAGCACCCTGGACGAGCTGAATCTCAGCCCGAACGACCGTGGGGACGTGGCTTTCAGTCTGGAAGAACTGTACGGGGTGTCCATCCCCACCGAGGCGCTGGAAGAGTTTGAAAGCGTGGAGGACCTGGTGGGCTATATCGAGGACCGGCTGTGAGGCCGGGAAAGGGGGAAGCGGATATGGCGGACAATCTGCAGGGGTTGATGGAGCGGCTGGGCTATACCTTTCGGGATGCCGGGCTGCTGAAAAAGGCGCTGACCCACTCTTCATACGCCAACGAAGGCCGGCACGGGCTGCAGAGCAATGAACGGCTGGAATTCCTGGGGGATTCGGTGTTGGGGCTGGTGGCCGCCAACTATCTTTTCCGCCGGGAAACCGGGCCGGAGGGGGAGCTCACCAAGCTGCGGGCCGCCATCGTCTGTGAAAAGGCCCTGTGCTCTTATGCCCGGGAGCTGCAGCTGGGAGACTGCCTGCTGTTGGGCAAAGGGGAGCGGAGCACCGGCGGCGCGGAGCGGCCCTCCATATTGGCGGACGCTTTTGAAGCGGTAACCGCGGCCATGTATCTGGACGGAGGCTTCCCGCCGGTGGAGAAATTTCTTACCCGTTTTCTGGAAAAGGAAGTGTCCAACCAGCGGCGGCTGCACTTTAAAGATTATAAAACCACCCTTCAGGAGATCATCCAGCAAAATCCGGAGGAACGGCTGGAATATGTCCTGACGGGTGAGTCGGGGCCGGACCACAACAAGGTTTTTCATGTGGAGGTCCATCTCAACAGCAACGTCATCGGCAGCGGCCGGGGCCGCAGCAAAAAGGAAGCGGAACAGCTGGCCGCCCGGGAGGCGCTGAAGCTGATGGGTTACGACGATTGAGGTCCGGCTGGTTATAACCGGCGGCAAAACGGCGAATAATGAATAGGGAAGGAAACCGATCATGAATTTAACCAGTAAACAGCGGGCCTATCTCCGCGGCTTGGCCAACACGGAGGAGCCCATCCTCCACGCGGGCAAGGGTGGAATCTCCGATGCCATGCTCAAGCAGGCGGACGACGCCCTTACCGCCCGGGAGCTGATCAAAGGCAAGGTGCTGGAAACCGCTCCCGGCTCCGCCAGGGAAACCGCTGAGGAGATCGCCGCGGCGGTCAACGCCCAGGTGGTGCAGGTGGTGGGCCGTACCTTTGTGCTCTACCGGAAAAATGAAAAGGAACCCCGCATCAAGCTGCCGAAATAACCCTCCTCGTACGAGCAGCACGGATAAACGAATGGGATAATATATAAAAAATAAACGATTAGTAATTCGCGGCGGATCCGCCCGCCCAGGGAGGAATATCCATGTCCCAGAAGATCGCCCTCTTCGGCGGCACCTTTGATCCTATCCACAACGGCCATATCCGCCTGGCGGCGGAGTTTGCCCGCCGGCTGAAGCTGGACAAGGTGATCCTGATGCCCACCTATGTGCCGCCTCACAAGGTCAAGCCGGAAATGGCGCCGGCGGCCGACCGGCTGGAGATGTGCCGGCTGGCGGCGGGGAACGACCCGCTGTTCACCGTGTCCGATCTGGAAATCAGCCGGGGAGGCGCCAGCTTTACGGCGGATACCCTGGAGACTCTCTGCGGCCAGTATCCCGAGGCCCGGTGGTACTTAATCACCGGCGCGGATATGTTCCTCACCATGGGAACCTGGTGGCGGTTTGAGGATATCGCCGCCACGGCGGTGCTCTGCGCCGCCCCCCGGGACGGGGTCTCCATGGCAGAGCTGGAGGCCTACGCCGCCCGGCTGGAGGCGGAGGGAGCGGTCTGCGCTCTGGAAAACATCCCCCTGACACCCCTGTCTTCCACCGAGATTCGGGAGAAGCTGCGCCGGGGCGAGGCGGTGGATCAGCTGGTGCCCGCGGCCGTGGCGGGATATATTGCTGCCAAAAGGCTCTATACCGAGGGAGAAGAAACCCGGCTGAACCGGAACGAGCAGTTTATCGAGATCATCCGGGGCCGGCTGACCCCCGCCCGTTTCCGCCACTCTCTGGCGGTGGCCGAGGAGGCGGAACGGCTGGCGAAAAAATACGGCGCCGATCCCGCCCGGGCCAGAACCGCGGGCATTCTTCATGATATCTTAAAGGATGCGGGGGAGGATGCCCAGTTGCAAATCTTCCAGGATTTTGCTATACTGCTAGATAACGTCGAGCAGCAGGCGCCGAAGCTCTGGCATGCCCGCGCCGGCGCCCTTTTCATCGAAAAGGTGCTGGGGGTGACGGATCCGGACATCCTGGCCGCCGTGCGGTATCATACCACCGCCCGGGCCGGTATGTCGCCGTTGGAAAAGGTGCTCTTCATCGCGGATTTTACCTCTGCAGACCGGGACTACAAGGATGTGGACGTGATGCGCCGGCTGGCGGACGAAGGGCTGTCTCAGGCAATGCTCTACGCCCTGAGCTACACCATCCGGGACCTGGTGAAAAAGCAGGCCGCCATCCATCCCGATACCCTGGCCGCTTACAATGAGCAAACCATCTCCGCTTCCTCTTCAAATTTCACTTCAACCATCGCGGAGCCATAAAACTGGTTCCGCCCAGTCTCCTGCCCTCACGGGCCGAGAAAGGGGTATCCCCATGGCGAAAGACAGACGGAAAAACGCGCCCGCCCGTTCGGGCGCTTCCCGCAGCGGCGCGTCCAAAAGCGCCGGAACCCGCACTGCCAAATCAACCTCCCGCACCGCCGCAGCCAAGACAAAGACCACAAAAAACACCACTTCCCCCCCGGCCAAAAAGAAAACCGGAAAGCGGAAGATGTCGCCGGGCAAAATCGTCCTGATCGTGCTGCTGGTGATCCTCATCATCGTGGCGCTGGCGTTTATCATCGTGGTGGGCAAGACGATTTATGAAAGCCTCACCGCCAAAAAGAATGTGCCGGAAGTGGATATCACCGACTTCGACACCACGCCGGCTTCCGACCGGGATAAGGTGGCCTATTATCTTTTCGGTCTCATGGGACCGGAGGGGGAGGACGGCGCCACCGGTCCCACCGAGCTGCTTTCCCTGCTGTGCTGGGATAAGCAGGCAAATAAAATCAGCATTTTACAGGTGCCCCAGTCCACCTATATCGGCGAGGATCCGGATTGGACGGTGCGCAGCATCAAGGATGTGTGGTCCAATCCCAAGCCACTGAATTGGTGCGATACCTGCCGCAAGCCGGTTTATGAGCCGGAGATCACCGACGGCAAGCACACCGTCTGTCAGACCGCTCTAACCAAAAAGGCGGGCTCTTCTTATGAGAATCTCATCGGTATCTTCAACGATCAGTACAGCATGCCGGTGGATCAGTTCTTCCTGCTGCCCCAGGAGGCTTTTGTGAAGCTGGTGGACCTGGTGGACGGCGTGGACGTGGACCTGGAAGCGGATATGAAGTTGGGGACCATCGACTATAAAAAGGGTGTTCAGACGCTGGACGGGGAATCCGCCCTGGCGTATCTGCTGAAAAAGGGAGACGGCGTGACCGGGGATGTGATCCGGATGGTAAACAGCCGCAAGGTGATAACGGCCCTGCTGCAGCGGCTGATGGCCGCCGCCGAAAAGGGCGTCGGCGCCAAGGATCCCCTGGTGAAGGATATCATCGGCCCGCTGATGAGCGGCTCCACCCCCATCCGTACCCTTGCCACCACCGAAGCCATGGCCGCCATGATGCCGTCGCCCTCTAAGGTGAAAGCGGAGGATCTGTCCTACAACACCGCTTTCGCCAGCATGATCCAGGGCTTCTCCAAGGCGGGGCTGGCCAATATCACGACTTATGTGATGCCGGGCTCTTCCGCCACCAGCAACAAGGTGGGCTATTTCTCTCCCCATAAGGCGGAGTTGGCCGTCCTGCTGGGCCAGGCCTTCAATCCTTACGGCCGGGCCATCACCGCGGCGGATCTGCAGCTCACCGAGCTGGTGGAGGGCAAGGACGCGGATGTGCATGAACAGAAGCTGTCGGAGCTGGCTGTGACCCAAAGCGGCGACGTAACACCGGGCACGGTCACCACCGCCGCTGCATAAGATGAAAGGCAGAGGTTCCAGCGGCGAAGAAGCGACCGGAACCGATAACCGGAAAGGAATCAAAAAATGGAACCGAAAACACTGGCCGGGTTGGCCGTGATCTCCCTGGACAAGCACAAGGCGGAGGAGATCAAGGTCATCGGCGTTACCGAGCTGACCTCCATCGCGGATTATTTCGTTATCGCCTCCGGCACCAGCACCACCCAGGTGAAGGCGCTGAGCGATTATCTGGAGGAGGAGCTGGGAAAGGCGGGGCAGCAGCCCCGGAGAATCGAGGGATATGCGGCTTCCAACTGGATCCTGATGGATTACGGCGCGGTGGTCGTGCATATATTCCAGGCGGAAACCCGGAGCTTCTATGATCTGGAACGGCTGTGGAAGGACGGCCGGCAGCTGGAAACGGCAGAGTTTCTGCCCGAGGAATAAAAACTGAGGAACACCAACGAAACAGCAGGGGGAACGACCGATGCGATACGATCCATCGACAATCGAAAAAAAATGGCAGAAGATCTGGGAAGAGGAGAACACCTTCGCCGCTTCCGAGGACCGGGACAAACCGAAATTCTACGCACTGGTGGAATTTCCCTATCCCTCCGGCCAGGGCCTGCACGTGGGCCATCCCCGGTCCTACACCGCGCTGGACGTTATCGCCCGCAAGCGGCGGCTCCAGGGCTACAACGTGCTTTATCCCATGGGCTGGGACGCTTTCGGCCTGCCCACCGAAAACTTCGCCATCAAGAATCACATTCACCCGGAAATTGTAACCAAGAACAACGTGGCCCGGTTCAAGAGCCAGCTGCAGGCCTTGGGCCTCTCCTTCGACTGGACCCGGGAGATTAACACCACCGATCCGGATTATTACAAGTGGACCCAGTGGATTTTCCTGCAGCTCTTCAAGCACGGCCTGGCCTATAAGAAGGAGATGGCCGTGAACTGGTGCACCTCCTGCAAATGCGTCCTCGCCAACGAAGAGGTGGTGGGCGGCGTGTGCGAGCGGTGCGGCGGCGAGGTGGTCCGCAAGGTCAAGAGTCAGTGGATGCTCAAGATCACCGAATATGCCCAGCGGCTCATCGACGACCTCAGTCTGGTGGATTATCCCGAGCGGGTCCGGGCCCAGCAGATCCATTGGATCGGCCGGTCCACCGGCGCCCAGGTACGGTTTGAGACCACCGCCGGGGACGCGGTGGAGATCTACACCACCCGGCCGGACACCCTGTTCGGCGCTACTTATATGGTCATGTCCCCCGAGCATCCGCTGCTGGAAAAATGGGCGGACGTGATCCAAAATATGGACGCGGTCCGGGGATACCAGACCGAAGCGGCGAAAAAATCCGATTTCGAGCGCACCGAGGTGGCCAAGGATAAAACCGGCGTCCGGCTGGAGGGCGTGGAAGCGGTCAACCCGGTGAACGGGACGCGCATCCCTATCTTTATCTCCGACTACGTCTTGGTTTCCTACGGCACCGGCGCCATCATGGCGGTGCCCGGCCACGATACCCGGGACTGGGAGTTCGCCAAAAAGTTCGGCCTGCCCATCATCGAGGTGGTGAAGGGCGGCGACGTGGAAAAGGAAGCCTTCACCGACTGCGCCACCGGCGTGATGGTGAACTCCGGCTTCCTGGACGGCTTGACGGTGGAGGAAGCCAAGAAAACCATCACCGCCTGGCTGGCGGAAAAAGGCATCGGGGAAAGCAAGGTCAATTTCAAGCTGCGGGATTGGGTCTTCTCCCGTCAGCGGTATTGGGGAGAGCCGATCCCCATCGTTATCTGCCCCCACTGCGGCTATGTGCCGGTGCCGGAGGAGCAGCTGCCCATCCGCCTGCCCATGGTGGAGAGCTATGAGCCCACCGACAACGGGGAATCCCCCCTGGCCGCCATCGAGGATTGGGTCAACGTGCCCTGCCCCCACTGCGGCGCTCCCGCCAAGCGGGAAACGGACACCATGCCCCAATGGGGCGGTTCCTCCTGGTATTTCCTGCGGTACGCCGATCCCCACAACGACAAAGCGCTGGCCTCCAAGGAAAAGCTGGATTACTGGATGCCGGTGGATTGGTACAACGGCGGCATGGAGCACACCACCCTGCATCTGCTCTACAGCCGGTTCTGGCACAAATTCCTTTACGACATCGGCGTGGTGCCCACCCCGGAACCCTATGCCAAGCGGACCAGCCACGGCATGATCCTGGGGGAGAACGGGGAGAAGATGTCCAAGTCCCGGGGCAACGTGGTGAATCCCGACGATATCGTCCGGGAGTTCGGCGCGGATACCCTGCGGGTGTATGAGATGTTTATCGGCGACTTCGAAAAAGCCGCTCCCTGGTCCAGCTCCAGCATTCGGGGCAGCCGCCGCTTCCTGGAGCGGGTGTGGGCCTTGGGCGAAAGCCTGGTTCCCGGCGAGGGCGTCCGATCCCAGGTGGAAACCGCCGTCCACAAGACCATCCGCAAGGTGGGCGAGGACGCGGAGAACCTGAAATTCAACACCGCCATCGCCGCCATGATGGCGCTGCTCAACGATTTTGCGGCGGCGGGCGGCGCTACCCGGGAGGAATACCGGATTCTGCTGATCCTGCTCAATCCCTTCGCCCCCCATATGACGGAGGAGCTGTGGGAGCGGCTGGGGTACGGCGGCCAGCTGGCCCAGGCCCAGTGGCCGGTTTATGATCCCGCCAAGTGCGTGGAGGATACGGTGGAAATCGCCGTGCAGGTCAACGGCAAAATCCGCACCCGGCTGGTGATCCCGGCGGATTCAGAGGCGGATCAGGCTCTGGCGGCGGCTAAAGCGGATGAAAAAATCGCCGCGGCCCTGGCGGGTATGCAGATCGTCAAGGAACTGTATGTCCCCGGCAAGCTGGTGAATCTGGTGATCCGTCCTCAGTAACCGGTTTAGGCAAAACTTGGGCGGAAGTTTGCACCAATTTGGGAGAAAACCCTTGACTATCCGATGCGGGTGCTGTATAATAAAGCCTGCGTAATTTTAAGAATAGCCCCTGCTATCAGGCGGAGGGAGGGAATATGGTATGTCAGAAGTTCATGTGAAGGAAAATGAATCCCTGGACAGCGCGCTGCGCAGATGGAAAAAATCCTGCGCCCGTTCCGGCGTTCTCGCCGAAGTGCGCAAGAGAGAGCACTATGAAAAACCTTCCGTACGCCGCAAGAAGAAATCGGAAGCCGCTCGTAAAAGAAAGTTCAAATAAGGACACTTAAGAGGGTGCTGCAAAATGCGGATAGAAGCATTTTGCAGCACCCTTTTTCCTCAGATTTTATCACTGCGGCTGAACCATCCCTCATCGTATGTGAATTAAGTCCACATTATTTTTTCGAAAAGCCCTTGATTTATGGATGACAAAATTATATATTTATGTTAGCCAAAATTGGAGGTGAATCATTGGCTGCAAAAAGAGGACGTCCTACCGACAGTCCTAAAGATAGTCGCGTAACCGCCAGGGTGGAAATCAGTGTGAAGAAAATTCTGGACGACTACTGCGATAAGCACCAGATCACGCAAGCCGAAGGGGTGCGCCGGGCTATCCTGAAGCTGAAGGAGGACAATTAAGAAAGAAGCGGCGCCCATCCTACCAAG
This sequence comes from uncultured Oscillospiraceae bacterium, assembly GCA_902492455.1. Classification (GTDB taxonomy): domain Bacteria; phylum Bacillota; class Clostridia; order Oscillospirales; family Acutalibacteraceae; genus CAKTXU01. The sequence continues at coordinate 60,229 of CABULH010000011.1, read as the reverse complement.
AACGACGCCGCTTCCCACAAGCCAATGCCGTTAAAAACAGCATCCGCGTAAATATAGTATCATGCGCGGAGGCTTTTTTCAAGGGCTTGGCTCACATTTGAAAGGGGCCTATGAAAATGAAGGATGCGTTTTGTCGATGGTTTTATCAAGCCCGCCGCGAATCCTCTTCCCAAGCAGTCGTCCGGCAGGCGGAAAGCGATCCGGAATACATGAAACGATCCCAGCAGAGCACGCAGCTGTTTGAGAACATCAAAAAGCGGCTGGGAGAGGATGATGAGAAATGGATTTTTCATTTTGAAGAAGCGGAGAACGACAAAAGCTCCATGCGCGAGGAATGGATTTATCAGCAGGCGTTTCGAGACTGCTTCTATCTCCTCCAGTGGATGGGCGCCATCCGCCAGGTGTAAATGCTGAAAGGGGTTGTTGCACAATGCATGAATATACGAACGGACTGGAAAAAACGCGGTTTTCGCGTTTATAAAACGCGAAATGCGGGCCACACTTCATGGCCCGCAAGCGGTTTTTCAGGGAGCTGTTGCAAAATGTAAAATTTTGCAACAGCTCCGTCAACCTCTATTTCCGACTGATGAAAGGAATCGGCTTATGTCCATTTTTGTTCCCACCCTCTACCGCGACCGTCTCACCGATATCACCCCGCAGGATCTGGATGCTTTGGGAGTCAAGGGGCTGTTCCTGGATGTGGATAACACCCTGACCCGGCACCGCAGCCAGTTCCTGGACCCGGCGGTGGAGGTGTGGCTTCTGGAGATGCAGGCGGCGGGCTACGCCCTGACGGTGGTGTCCAACAGCAATCCCGGCCGGGTGAAGCCCTTTGCCCAGCGGATCGGCCTGCGGTGTATCTCCTTTGCCTGCAAGCCCTGTCCCTTCGGCTTCTGGCGGGCAGCCAGGCGGCTGGGCCTGCCGCTGCATCAGTGCGCCGCGGTGGGGGATCAGGTGTTCACCGATATTCTGGGAGCCCACACGGCGGGGGTGAAATGCATCCAGGTGATGCCTGTCCAGCTGGAAAGCGGAAAGCCCCTGATGGCGGTGAAACGGCGTATAGAAAGGCGGATTATCGCCAAACATAAACCGGATGATAATCAAAAGGGATAAGGGGGAATTTTTATGCCGCCCGTGTTCGGCCCGGCAGGTAGCAGCGCCTCATTCCATGCCGAGGGCAACAAAACCACCCTGCAGATGTTCGCCTGGCTGCGGGGACGAGGACTGAACGCCTTCGAATATCAGTGCGGCCGGGGCGTCCGGGTTTCGGAGGAAGCCGCCGCGGCGATCAAAAGGGAGGCGGAGGCCAACGGCATCGCCCTCTCCCTCCATGCGCCCTATTATATCTCTCTGGCCTCCGCCGATGAGGAGAAGCGGCTGAACAGTCTGCGGTATATCCACGACAGCGCCCTGGCGGTGAGCCGGATGGGCGGGAGCCGCATCGTGGTTCATCCCGGCGGCCTGGGGGGCCTCAGCCGTCCGGAAGCCGCCGCCAAGGCCGCTGGCACCCTGCTGGAGGCTCAGCGGGTGCTGGACGAGGCGGGGCTGTCCCACGTCCATATCTGCCCGGAAACCATGGGCAAGATCAACCAGTTGGGGGATCTGGAGGAGGTGCTGGGCTTCTGCGAGTTTGAGGAGCGGTTTATTCCCTGCATCGATTTCGGCCACCTCAACAGCCGCACCCATGGGGCCCTGGAGGAGCCGGGCGCTTATGAAGCGGTGCTGGATGCCATCCGCAACCGGCTGGGGGAGGAACGGGGAAAAGGCTTTCACATGCACTTCTCCAAAATCGAATATTCCGCCGGAGGGGAAAAGGTCCATCTGACCTTTGAAAGCACCGCTTTCGGCCCTGATCCCGCCCCGCTGATGGCCTTGCTGGCCCAGCGGAAACTGTCCCCGGTGTGCATTTGTGAATCCGCCGGCACCCAGGCGGAGGACGCCGCCGAAATGAAGCGGTTATATGAGCTGAACGCCGGGACCTGAGAAATTATGCCGTCAGACCCAGCCGGGACCAGTTGAACAGTTCTCCCGGATCCTGCTTGCGGCCGGGAGCGTATTCGTCGTGTCCTACCACATGCTGCCGGTCCAGCCGGATTCCCGGGTGCCGGGCGGCGATTTCCCGGATCAGCGCGTTCAGGGAGGCATATTGGGCTTCGGTGTAGCCGGGGATCCCCGGCGCCAGGCTGTCATACGCCTCGCCGGTGATGTAGCCCGCCATTTCCTCCCGGCTGCCCATGGCTAAAAGCTCGATGCCCACCGAATGATCGTTGAGATTGTCGTCCAGCTCGGGGAAACCGGGAAGAGAGCCGATTCCCGCATGGTAGGCGGCCCGTTCCTCCGGTACAAAGCGGACAATTTTTCCTTCCCGGTCGATGACGTAGTGGGAGGACACCTCGTATTCCCGAAAGTTGGCCTCCGCATCCTCCATGCGGTAAGGGTCTTCCGGCCGGTTCACCACATTGCTCATAAAATGGATCATGATGCGACTGACCTCGGCCCCCTGCCGAGAGCGGGAGTAGGTGTCATCCTCCAGCGGCAGCAGCCGGTCGATGACAGGAAGGCCGGAGGGCAGGGGCTGGGATTCAGCGGTCGGAACCGTCTCGGAAGAGGGGGCGGGAGACGGAGGGGACGGCGCGGCGCAGCCTGCCGGAAGCAGCAGGCTGCCGGCGGCCAGTATGGCGATAAGCAATCGTTTCATGATGATCCTCCTTTTGGATGGAACCGGGCTGTTTATATCCAATATACCACTGGCGGCTGTCTCCGGCAAGACGGAGGCTGTCCTGAAATTTACCCCGGCCCGCAACCTTTGGTTGCGTTTGCCGCTGAAAACCAGAGTGGGTGGCGGCGGCCCGGCGCTTTCTGCTAAAATATAGGCAACAACCGAAAGGGGATGGCCGCATGAACATCGAAATTGCCAATCGTCTGGTCCAGCTGCGCAAAAACCACAATCTTTCCCAGGAGGAGCTGGCTGCCCGCATCGGCGTCAGCCGTCAGGCGGTGTCCAAATGGGAGCGGGCGGAGGCTTCACCGGACACGGACAATCTCATTCTGCTGGCCCGGCTGTATGGCATTTCCCTGGATGAACTGCTGACCGGCAGCGGCGCGGTTCCACCGGATAATCCGCCGCCGTCGAAGGAGCTGGCGCCGCTGCCGCCGGTGAACCTGCCGGTTCCCTACCAGGGAAAAAGCTGCTGGCTGCGGTTTCCCTTTCCGGCGCTGGTGGTGCTGATTTACCTGCTGCTGGGAATATTCGGCCACTGGTGGCACCCCGGTTGGCTTGTATTTTGCACCATTCCGTTGTATTATGCTCTTGTGGGGGGAAACGGCCGGAACTGGGATGGGGCGTTTCCCATTCTGGTGGTGCTGATTTACCTGCTGTTGGGATTTTTCGGCCATTGGTGGCATCCCGGCTGGCTGATTTTTTTCACCATCCCCTTATATTATATCTTAAAAAAAGAACACTAAAGGATGGATGACGCATGGCAGTGGAAAAGAAAAAAATCCTGGTGCTTAACGGTCCCAACCTGAATCTGCTGGGTGTGCGGGAGCCCGGCGTTTATGGCAGCGACAGCTATGAGGCGGTCTGCGCCCGGATCAGGGAGCGGGCTGATGTGCTGGGAATGCAGGCAGACTGCGGTCAGAGCAACAGCGAAGGGGAGCTGATCGACCGGCTTCACGCCGCCATGGGGACCTATGACGGGGTGATTCTCAACGCCGGAGCCTATACCCACTACAGCTATGCCATTCGGGACGCCATTGCCGCCATCCGATTGCCGGTGATCGAGGTACACCTGAGCAACATCCACGCCCGGGAGGAGTTCCGCCATACGTCGGTGATCGCACCGGTCTGCCGGGGGCAGATCGCCGGGTTCGGTCCCACGAGCTATATTCTGGCGCTGTACGCCATGCAGGATCTGCTGTCATAATGGTTTTGAGCTTTCGGCACGCAGGGGGCGGAGATCCCTGTGCCAGGCGGCGAGAAAGGATGAAGGAAGATGCCAATGAATGAAAAAACGCGGCTGCTGTCCGCGTTTCTGGAGCCTGGAGAGGCGGCCCTCACCGCCGCGCCTCATGAACGGCGGTATCTCACCGGTTTCGCCTCCAGCGCCGGATATGTCCTCACCACGGCGGAGGCGGCGTATTTTCTCACCGATTTCCGTTATATAGAGGCGGCCCGGCGGGCTATCCCGGATCTGGAATGCCGCAGCGGCGACCGGCTGCTGGATATTCTGCGGGAACTGCTGACCCGTCATGGGGTGAAACGGCTGGCGGTCAGCGCGGAGCAGACCACGGTCAAGCAGCTGGACGACTGGCGCAAGGCTCTGCGGGGTGTCTGCGAGGTGGCGGCTCAGGGACGGTACGACGCCCGGATGCGGCAGCTGCGGCTGATAAAATCCGCCCGGGAACTGGAGAAGATCCGCTGCGCCCAGGCGCTGACGGATCAGGGTTACGCCCATATTCTGGAGTATATCCGGCCCGGACGCACCGAAAAGGAAATCGCTCTGGAGCTGGAGTTTTTCATCCGCAGCCAGGGAGCGGACGGAGTGGCTTTTGACTTCATCGTGGTTTCCGGCCCCAACTCCTCCCTGCCCCATGGGGTGCCGGGGGAACGGCGGGTGGAACCGGGGGACTTTGTCACCATGGATTTCGGCGCCATGGTGGACGGCTGGCACTCGGACATGACCCGGACGGTGGCGGTGGGCCACGTGACGGAGGAGCAAGAACGAGTATACGCCACCGTGCTGGCGGCCCAGGAGGCGGCGCTTCGCTTCCTGCGGGCCGGGCTGTCCTGCCGGGCGGGAGACGCCGCCGCCCGGGATATCATCAAAGCGGCGGGCTGGGGGGATTGCTTCGGCCATTCCACCGGTCACGGCGTGGGGGTGGAAATCCATGAGGAGCCCCGTCTGTCCCCGGCGGCGCCGGAGGAGGAAATTCTTCACGCCGGCAGCGTGGTGACGGTGGAACCGGGGATCTATCTCCCGGGAAAATTCGGCGTTCGCATAGAGGATATGGCGGCCATTACGGAGACGGGCTGTGAAAATCTGACAAAATCGCTGAAATCCCTGACAATTCTGTGAATTTATCAAGGTTGCACTTGAAAAATTCACCGGAATACGGTAAAATAAATCTCAGTGTCTCTGTGTTCCTGTAAGGGAACGGTTGGCTGCGGGATTTCGCGGCTGTGGCCGATGGCGGCCGATGTAGAATAAAAGGGCGCCCGGCCGGGCGCGAAGGAAGAAAGGCGTGTAAGGTACCATGGTATCAGCAGGAGATTTCCGCAACGGCGTGACCTTTGAAATGGACGGCAACGTCTATCAGATCATTGAATTTCAGCATGTGAAGCCCGGTAAAGGCGCGGCGTTTGTGCGCACCAAAATCCGCAACGTCATCGCCGGCACCGTGGTGGAGCGCACCTTCAACCCCAACGACAAGTTCCCCACCGCTTTTGTGGAGCGCAAGGAAATGGAGTATTCCTACAACGACGGCGACCTGTATTATTTCATGGATCTGGAATCCTACGAGCTGCTGCCCATCGGCAAGGACATTCTCTCCGACAACTTCAAGTTCGTCAAGGAGAACATGGTCTGCCGGGTGGTTTCCTATAAGGGCAACGTTTTCGCCGTGGAGCCCCCCAACTTTGTGGAGCTGCAGGTCACCGAGACGGATCCCGGCTTCAAAGGCGACACCGCCACCAATGCCACCAAGCCCGCCACCCTGGAAACCGGCGCGGAGGTGCGCGTGCCTCTGTTTATCGACCAGGGCGAGATGATCCGGGTGGATACCCGCACCGGCGAATATATGGAGCGCGCATAATCCTGTTTGTTCTGCACACAATACTAGAATGATGAATTGTAAGGAGGGACAGTCATGACTGTCACGGAAAAAGTTGCGTATCTGAAAGGTCTGGCCGAGGGTCTGGGCATTCAAGAGGATTCCAAGGAAGGCAAGCTGCTCAAGGCGGTAATGGATGTGCTGGCGGATCTGGCGGTCAGCGTGGAGGATCTGGAGGATTACACCGCTGAACTCACCGAGCAGGTGGACGCTATCGACGAAGATCTGGACGCGCTGGAGACCGACTTCTACGATGAGGACTGCGATTGCTGCTGCGACGATGACGAGGAAGCCTATTACGACGTCTGCTGCCCCAACTGCGACGAGGAGTTCTGCGTGGATGAGGAGACCCTGCTGGAGGGCGGCATCGAGTGCCCCGGCTGCGGTGAGCATCTGGAGTTCGGCGACATCGAGTGCGATGACGACGAATGTGGCTGCGGCTGCCATCACGACCACGAAGAGGAAGAATAATCCCTGCGCTTTGTCATTTTGCAGCCCCTGTTTCCATAATGGAAACAGGGGCTTTTTTCTTGCTCTTCCATAGGGAGTATTCTCAGCTGAACCGAAAAGAAGAAAAAATTTTCTCCGCGACATCGTCGAAAAGGATATCGCCAACGGTCTTTCTATATGAGGCCTGCTGAACAAACCCAAAGCCTGGCCGGCGAAATCATCGGTATGCCCCGCAGCAGGGCGGGGAGCAGGCGGGCGTTTGTTCATCGACCGTATGGCAATCGGAAAAGAGGTGTCGCAAGAATGAGGATCAGAAAAAAGATGGATGAAATGGGGCGGCTGGTAATCCCTTTGGCTCTGCGGGAGGCGCTGAGATTGCAGCCTAATGCGGATGTGATCATGGAGCTGGAGGGCAACCGCATTGTGCTGCAGAACGGGGCCAAACGCTGCCGGCTGTGCGGAAGCTGTGAAGAGTTGATTCCCTTTGAAGATGGGTATATCTGCCGTTCCTGTATCAGAAAGATTCGCCGCCTGTAAAGAGAAAAGAGAGAAAAGAGAAAGGAAAAGGCCGCTGCCGTTTCATTCGGCAGCGGCCTTGTTCTGTAATTTAATAATATAAGGTGTATTCCTGCATCAACCTTACAAAATTGAAAGCCCACCAGAAAGAGAGCAGCAGGGTGATTACATAAAAGGATATGAACAGGATCAGGAACACCATGCGGCGGCGCTTATACGCCTGTATGGCTTCCGGTGTCTGCACGGCCTGGAAAAAGGGCTGTCCGCAGACCGGACAACCGGCGTAGCCCGCCGGTACCGTATTACGGCAGCGGGGGCAAACCAGCGCTTTTGGCTTGGATGCCAGCGCCACGATGATGTAGACCAGCGCCACAATATTGAAAAATCCGGAGAGCACCGCCCACATAACGGCGCTGTCGTTATTCCTGGCCTTGGCGTCGTTGTAAACGCACAGTGCCAGGAAGACGCTGCCCGCCAGGCTGAACAGCATAATCAGCAGCATGGGACCGATGGTTTGGCCCAGTATTTCAAATACAAATTCTTCTTCCGACATTCAGAATGCCTCCCTTTATGTTCAATGACCGCCATTTTCACTCCCGCACCAAAACCGCTCGGACGGGGGAACCGTCCCCATCGCGGATTTTCAGGGGAGCGGCGAAGAGAAAGTAGCCGCCGGGTTCCACCGCAGAGAGATCCAGTCCCTCCAGCAGCGCCATCCCGCTGCCCAGCAGCTGCCGATGGACGGCGGTTTCGCATTCCGCCGGGGATACCGAGGGGCCTTCCACCCCCACCAGACGAATACCCGCGTCGGAAAGCACAAAAGCAGCGCTGGGACTGATCTCCATTTTCCCTTTGAACAGCACCCGCCGGCGGACCCGGCCCAGCAGCTGTTCCGCCTGGGCGCCCAGCAGCAGACCGTCGAAGGCCACTACCGTGCAGTCTCCTACGCAGGCCTCCAGCAGCGCCTGCTCCGTGTCCGCGCCATCGGGGAAAAAGTGCCGGGGCACATCCAGATGGGTGCCCGTATGCAGGCAGGTGTGGAGCAGCGAGGTGTTGCAGACATCGCCCAATTCGATGCGGCTGAGGGCTTCCAGCTGCGGCGGGGGATCGCCGGGATAAGCGGGGGCGGTCAGCAGCTCCCTGGTAATATCGATACGCTCCATGTTTTCACCTTCCTTTTTCATCTTACAGGAAAGCGGCCGAAAATGCAAGAGGGGATTGCCGCTATCCCAATCGGCGCGGCATGGAAGAAAACCGTGACCGAAATGAACCCAGGCGCATAAGCTGGTATTGGGAGGTGAATGACAAATGTGTGGTTGGGGTAACGGTTGTTCCTGGATCTGGATCCTCATTCTCATCGTGATCATCTGCTGCTGCTGTGGCGATGGCAATCTTTTCGGCGGCAACAATTGCGGTTGTGGCTGCGGCAATGGTTGTGGCAATGGCTGCGGCAACGATTGCGGTTGCGGCTGCGGCTGCTGACATCCATAGGCGCAAAAAAAGGGAGGGAGCCCATCGGCTCCCTCCCTTTCAGCTGGTCAAAGTAGCAAAAGCGGGGAATTCCCTGGCCTTTGCCGCCTCGCATGCTGCCTCTGCGGAGAGGAGCCTGACGGTCCCCCTAGCAAGCCGAAGGCTTGGCCGCGCCCCCTCCCTTCCCTCCGGGGCTTTTTCCTGAGCATGATATAAGGAGAAAGAATCAAAAAGAGACCTCCATGAGAGGAGGTTTCAGCTTAGAGAAGTTTGGAATGGGGATAGGGCGTGGGAACATCCGTGCGGTCCAGCAGGTAATCCACGCTGGTGTGATAAAAATCCGCCAGATGCAGGAGTATAGGGATAGGAATATTGATCTTACCCAATTCGTAATCAGAGTAAGTAGATTGACCAATACTAAGAATTTGAGCTATATTTTCTTGATTCAATCCTTTTTCGTCTCTTAAATCGCGCATATGCTTATACATGTTTATCACCCGGCTTTATTATGTCATACCGGCCACACCGGTATTGACTTTTACCGGTATTTCCGGTAAAATATTTAAAATCCGAATGATTCTTTCAAACAACTGCATCTAACAACCGGCCGCCAAAGCCATCTCGTTATTCCGGCAAGGGTCTGGACTAAGTATTACCAAAAACACAGGAGGATTTCTATGCCACAATATCGCCTGTCCAAAGAGGTACCCTGGGGGGATGTGCTGGATATTCTGCGCTGGGGCGTCAAGTTCAGAATGATACAGTATAATAATACCCGTGCCATGCTTCTCAAAAGCGGTACAGATATGGAATTGCTGTCCATAGAGCTGTCTATGGAACGGAAATATCTGGAGGTCAGCCTTCATGCCTATCAGGGTCTCAGAGGTTTTCTGAGGTATACCACTGTCACGCAGCTGGAGAAGGCGGCTGAACGCCTGTTGGATGATTCCCAAAAATAACTGGCGGTACCATAGAACCAAGTGAAATCCCCTGCAAGAGCTGGATCATTACAGCGCTTACAGGGGATTTTCATACCTTTTCTATTATTGCCGCCGTCAGCCGGCCAATTCGATGGACAGCACGCTCCGGGTGCTTCCCTCTCCTTTGCAGGTGAGCTTGACCGCATCTCCAGCCTTGAGGAAGGGCAGCTGGGGTGAAACCTCTACCGAGGCGATAAAAATCAGTTCCTCGTTTTCCAGCCGCAGATAATAGCTGGTGTTGCCTCCCAGCACCACGTCGTGAATCTCGGCTATCCGCCCGGCTTTTTCTTCGGTGCCGGTGGCCTGCACCCCTTCTTCCTTGGCGAGCACCTGCTCATAATCCGCCCGCGCCTCCTCCACAGTGGAACCCAAACCCACCAGCTGGTAGCGCTTAACGTCCACAAAGGCGTACATCTTCACCAGGCCGGAGTTATCCTTCAGCGAGAGGAAGTAGGTGGGTCGATTGGAAACGTTGAGCAGCAGGGGGAAGGTGGCCCGGTATCCCTGGTCCTGCACGCGGCCTTGGGCGGAGGACATGGCGGAGTTTTCCTCCGCGCCGGAGATGGAGTAGAACTTGGTTTCTTTAGTGCGCATATTCACCAGTACAAACCCGACGTTGGACTGATCTCCCGCCACCGAGGTCATGCCGGTGTACAGATATACGTCGTCGTTCACCGCAATGTAGTTATAGCCGTCGGTGGGACGCAGCACGCCCTTCTGGCCGATGATGGAGTTCCAGAACCCGGATTGGTATTTGCCGTTCCAGGTCAGCTGCTGCAGGATCAGCCCCGCGTTGTACACCTGATCCACCCAGGTGGGGATATCCTTTACGTCGTAATACCGATGCTCCCCGGTGATGGCGTTGACCAGCACCGCGCCTTCGATGTCCTTGCCGTTCCACAGGCCGATGCGGTAACGCACGGTGGGAGCGATCCAGTAGGGCGTGCCCTCTTCATCCACCTCAAAGGAGTAGGTTTCGAAGATTTTGGTGGGATAGTTGAACCGCAGGTGCCGCTGCAGATCCCGCATCAGATATTCGCAGGGGGCGTATTTCATGCCCTGCTCCAGCCGCACCAAGGTGGTGTCCTGGGTCACCATGTCCACCTGAATATAGGCGGGCACGCCCTCGGCCTGGTTATTGAACCATTTGAAGAGATCGCCGTAAACCAATGGGGTCACCCGCACCGGCTTGTTTCCCCGGTTAATCTGGGTGTATTCTTCCGAAATCTCAAACTGGGATACCAGATCGGACATCTCGCCCAGCTTGCGTTTGCCCAGCTGGATAGAGGTATCCCGGTCCACCACCGGAATCTGATTCATGCTCAGCTCCGCCACGTCTTCGGTGAAGTTCCCTTCGCTCTTCTGCAGCAGATCCTTGTAGCTGCCGGCGTGGAAAAGCTCCACCCCGAACAGGGACGCCAGCAGCATCAGGGCGACAACGCCCCCGATGGTGAACAGGAATCCTTTGATCAGCTTGCTGGTGCGTTTGAAGGATGGCATGTTGGGCTTGTGAACCTTTACCCCGCCGACCTCCACCTCTGTGGTGCCGGCCGAAGCGGCGGCGCCCCGCAGCTCGCCCGCGCTCATGCACACCAGGAAGATGATCATGGACATCACAACAAACCGCCAGAATATCGGGCTGGTGGGGTTGATGGGCGGCAGCATGAACCAGAACAGCACCAACACCACCGCGGCGGCGATCACGGCGCCGATTATCCGGGATTTCAGCATGGAGCCGCCGGCATCCTTCTTCTGTCTTTTTTCTTGTGTTTTCATACGCACCCTCTCTTTTTCATACTGAAAGCTTTCCATCAGCTTTTAGCATCACTGCCATGTTTCTCCATATTTGTATTCTGCCGCGAAAAAGCCGCGGCATACAGAAAAGGCGGCCGCAAAACCGGAGATTCTGCAGCCGTCTCTTGAGTTGATGATGGAGGACGCCTATTCTTCCGCTTCACCGGCGCCGGACGCGGCTTCCGGAGGCTGCTCCGTATCCCGGGCGGCAGCGGCGGCATCCCGCTTTTTCTTCTGATTATCCATGACCTTCAGCAGCCACTGCGGCCGCCAGGTGATGGGGAACACCACAAAGGAGGCCACGGCGGTCACCGCCACGCACAAACAGAAGAAGGTGCGGAAATACACGTTTTCCACGCCCATCAGCAAATCACCGAAATTGTAGTAGTAAAAGCAGGTAAACAGGGCGATGGCAAGCTCAATCACCGAGAAAATCCGCATGGTGATCACATCAAAGCCGTGTCCCCGGGAGGCGGCCACCGCCATCAGCGGCAGCATGAACAGCAGAAATACCTGGGCTACCAGGCATAACCCGATGTACAGGCTGGACAGTTCCGTCTGTTGCAGCTTGCCCTCCGCTTGAATCAGACTGGAGATCATCGCCACCGCAAAGAGGATCAGAGGCGCGATGACGACGATGTATTCCACAATCCGCAGAATCACCCGCAGCGGCTTTTTGTCATCCCAGAACTTGTAAACCAGGAAGATGCCCACCGCCGCCACCGCCGCCAGCGAAATCCAGGCGATTTTGGACACCGCCGTGACAACGAAGAGCAGCATGGCTAAAAGCACCTGCACAATGGAAAAACCAATCAGAACCTTTATGTAGAGGCCATTGTCTTCCTCTTTGACCTTAATCGGCATAAACGCGCTTCCTTCCATTCCAAGGCGAAGTGGATATTCAAGGGTTTCATCCTTCAGTATAAAGCATAAAGAGAAAAAAAGCAAGCCTCACCATAATGGAAATCCGCTGGTTCTATAGGTGTGGGGATCACGATGAAAACAACGGGGGACCTGTCAGACAGCACGAGGCGGCGGCAGAATGTGTTCTGCCGCCGCCCTCCATATGCTCAAAGCGCCTTCAGCTGTTCCAGCAAGCTCTGTATCTTTTGGGGTTCCACCCGCCCCTTGGCGTGGGTGAGAATCTGGTTGAGCGTCATGCCGCCGGCCAGCCCCAGCAGGGGAGAATGGGCGAACTGGGGCAGCTCCCGAACCAGCAGCGCCCGGGCCTGAGGATGACGGAGAATTTCATTCAGTGTAATCCGACCCTGCCGCAAATCCATGCAAACACCTCCGTCTCATTCTATGCGTCTTTTGAAGAAAGCGTGCGGCTTTTCGGTTTAGGGATTCAGTATATACCGCAAGGGAGCACCGATACTCAATTCACCTTCCAAATACCCGATGCCGGTATCCACAGCAGTGAGCAGCGCCGGTCCGGCTCCTACAATTTGCTTCAATGCCTGCCCTAAGGGGAGGATTTTGCCGTCAGTGTCCCGGTCTATGGATAAAACATAGCATTCTTTCGGAAAACCATGTTTTTGCAAGATGTCCAATACTGTTTTAAAAGATGCGATAGGCTCCTGGATCCTTTTCAGGCAGCGGTCTTGAATCCAGTGTTCGGATATACCCCATATAAAGGGACGCCTTTTCTTTCCGGAAGCTAAGGCAAATTTTGCGCGTTCCCTTTTTTCACGGATAAAATAGGTCTCAATGATCTTTTTTTCAACATCTGCATGCATAATATATGACTCTCCTTTTACTTGAGACGTTGTTGGAGTTTCGATGATCTAGTGATTGTAATGAAACAGCCTCTGCCCGCTGTTGGTAAACGAAAAGGACAGTTCATTTTGCATAGCCAATAGGTACTGTTTGTATAATAGATAATATTATTTTCGAATAGTATATCAAGGATATGCCTGACAAATCAAACAATTGGTAAAGATTGATCCCTTCCACGCCATCCATTAAAAGCAAAATAAAAAAGGACGGTTTCCCGCCCCTTTTTCATGTTCCTGTTTGCTGCGGATGGTCCTCTTCCCAGGGCAGACCGTCGCCAGGCTCCCGCAGATAATCAAAAATCCGCCACAGCCCCTCGCCGGTGGCGGCGCTGACCGAAAAAACCTCTTCACAGCCGCACAGCCGCAGCCAAGCTTCCGCCCGGTCGGGACGAGCGCCCGGACGGTCGATCTGAGTGACGATGCCGATGACGGGACGGTTGGCGCAGGGGGTGACGTTGGGCGGAAAGAGACAGTAATCCTCGGTGGCGCTCACCAGCAGTCCCACCACATCCGCTTCATAGGAATACAGGGCCAGCGCACGGCCCAGCCCCTTGGTTTCGGCATATTCTCCCGGCGTGTCGATGATGACATCATAATGGTTGATATACTGGGTTTTATGATAGTGGATCTTCTTGCCCCGCAGGGCCTGGGTCAGGGTGGTTTTGCCGCAGCCTACCCGGCCCATCAGAATGATTTTTTTCACAGCGGCTTTCCTCAGGTCCTGGTGATGGGACAGACGGTGAAGCCCAGGGTATCCCGGGTGTAGGCCAGCACCGCTTCCAGGGAGGCCTGCACGTCGGAGACGCTGCCGGTGACAATCACCGTGCCGCTGAACCGGTCCACAAAGCCCAACTCCACCCCCGAGGACTTGATGGAGATATCCGCCGTGATGATGGCGGTTTCACTGGGCGTGATGGTGAGAATACCGATGGCGGAGCGGGTGTAATCCACCCGGGGATCCAGCCCCAGCTTTTTATAGATGATGGCGTCCGGCCCGGCGATAACGTGAGCCAGGGTGATCTGGCGGCCGGGCACGGTTTCCTGAATGATGCGCAGTTTATCCTCTTTGTTCAGCAGCTGCTGGAAATCCATAGCATCGAATCCTTTACCGATGATTTCATAAATTATATTATACCTCTTTTATTTCCGCCCGTCAATTGCTTCCGGATTGATAAAAAACTAACGAAAAGTCTTGTCCCGGTTTTTCCCTTGTGGTATACTGAAAGGCGCTGTCCGCCGCCGTGAGCGGCGGAAATGCAGGAAGGGCGGGGCCGGAATGGAAGGGGTCACCCAATTCATAAAAACCATCCAGAGCTTTCTCTGGGATTATCTGCTGATTTTTCTGTTGTGCGGCGTGGGGCTGTTTTTTACCATCGCTCTTAAAGGTGTGCAGATCCGGCGTTTCATTCCGGGGCTGCGGGAGATGTTCTCCGGCTTTTCCCTCAAGGGAGAAAAGGCCGGCAAGCACGGCATGAGCTCCTTTCAGGCGGTGACCACCGCCATTGCGGGGCAGGTGGGCACCGGTAATCTGGCCGGGGCAGCCACGGCCATTGTGCTGGGCGGCCCGGGGGCGATCTTCTGGATGTGGGTATCCGCCTTCCTGGGGATGGCCACTATCTATGCTGAGGCGTTGCTGGCCCAGCGGTTTCGGACCACGGATGACAGCGGCCAGGTTGTGGGCGGCCCGGCTTACTACATAGAAAAGGGACTGCACTGCAAATGGCTGGCCCGGCTCTTTTCCGTGCTACTGATCCTCGCCCTGGGCTTCACCGGCAATATGGTTCAGTCCAATTCCATCTGTGCAGCCTTTGAAACCTCCTTTGGTCTGCCCGCCTTTGTGGGCGGCCTGGTGGTGGCGGCCTTGGCGGCGGTGATCCTTCTGGGGGGTATTCGCCGCATCGCCTCCTTTACCGAGAAGGTGGTGCCGGTGATGGCCTGCCTTTATCTGGTGGGGAGCATTGTGGTGCTGGTGTTTAACGCCAGCCGCATCCTTCCCGCCTTCGGCTTGATTTTTGAAGCCGCCTTCCATCCCTCCGCCGCCTTTGGCGGGGTGGCGGGATACACGGTGCTGCGGTCGATGAAATACGGGGTGGCCCGGGGGCTTTTTTCCAATGAGGCGGGGATGGGCTCTACCCCTCACGCCCACGCGGCGGCCAAGGTGGATCGGCCGGAAAAGCAGGGGCATGTGGCCATTGTCAGCGTCTTCTTCGATACCTTTGTGGTTCTCACCATCACCGCCCTGGTGATCCTGACCTCCGGCGTGCTGCCGGGAATGATCCGGGAGGACGCGGGCATCAACGTTACCCAGGCGGCTTTTTCCCAGGTGATGGGGGGCTTCGGCGCTCCCTTTATCGCCGTTTGTCTGCTTTTCTTCGCCTTTTCCACCATCATCAGCTGGTATTATTATGGGGAGACCAACGTCCGCTACCTATTCCGCAGCAAAAGGGCGGTGCCGGTGTATAAGGCGCTGGTGGTGGTTTTTGTCTTTGCCGGCAGCCTGTTCCAGTCCGGCGCGGTATGGGCCTTGTCGGATGTCTGCAACGGCCTGATGGTGCTGCCCAATCTGGCGGCGCTGGTGCTGCTCTTTCCCACGGTTTTAGCCATGAGCCGGGAGGACCGGAGCCATCCCCTGCGGGGCTATGCCCAGCGGGCGGAAAAGGCGGAGAAAGAAACGCCGCCAAATAAAGGGATGCGTTGCTGAAAAACGGGGTGATGAAGGATGTACTCCTTATTGCTGATCATCATATATCTGGCTTTTATCAGCCTCGGCCTGCCGGATTCCCTGATCGGTTCGGCCTGGCCGGTGATGCAGGGGGAGCTGGGAGTGCCCCTTTCCTTTGCCGGCATTGTTACCATGATCATTGCCGGGGGGACGATTGTGTCCAGCCTGCTCTCCGACCGCTTAACCAGAAGGTTCGGGGCAGGATTGGTGACGGCGGTCAGCGTGCTGATGACGGCGGCGGCCCTGTGGGGCTTTTCCCTTTCCCGTTCCTTCTTCCTGCTCTGCCTGTGGGGGATTCCTTACGGACTCGGCGCGGGCGCGGTGGACGCCGCCCTGAACAATTATGTGGCGCTGCACTACAGTTCCCGCCATATGAGCTGGCTGCACTGCTTTTGGGGTGTGGGTGCGTCCATCAGCCCGTATATCATGGGCTATTGCCTCACCGGTCCCTCCGGCTGGAGCGGGGGTTACCGCACCGTGGCCGTCCTGCAGATGGCGCTCACCGCCATCCTCTTTATCAGCTTGCCTCTGTGGAAGCGGCGGCAGACCGGGGGAGCGGAGGGGACGCAGGAGGCTCGGGCGCTGGGCCTGGGGCAGACCTTGAAAATCAAAGGGGTTCCGCTGATTCTGATCGCCTTTTTCTGCTACTGTGCGGTGGAGCAGACCGCCGGGCTGTGGGCCAGCAGTTATCTCGTGCAGTTCCGCGGCATTGATCCGGAGCTGGCCGCCCGGTTCGCTTCGCTGTTTTTTCTCGGCATCACCGGCGGGCGGTTCCTGTGTGGTTTTGTCGCCGAGAAGCTGGGGGATACCCGCCTGATCCGCATCGGCATCGTCACCGTGATCGGCGGCGTTGTTTTGATGGCGCTGCCAATCGCCGGAGATCTTCCTGCGCTGGCCGGTCTGGTGGTGATCGGCTTCGGCTGCGCTCCCATCTATCCCTCCATCATTCATTCCACCCCTGCCAATTTCGGCAGGGAGAACTCCCAATCGATTATCGGGGTGCAGATGGCCTCCGCCTATATCGGCACCACCTTCATGCCGCCTCTCTTTGGGCTGCTGGCCGCCCATGTTCACATCGGTCTTTTCCCCTTGTATCTGCTGCTGCTGACGGCGCTGATGCTGCTGATGGTGGAAAAGCTCCGGAGAACCGTCGCCGCCGGGCAGCCGTGACCGGATGATTGCGCATACAAAAGAGAATGCGAATGGAGGAGCCGCTGCAAATGTGTTCTTTTGCAGCGGCTCCTCTTTATACATCACAGCGTGATTAAATTACACCTTCTTCCAATATGGTAAAGGTCCTTTGCTGACAGTCGATTTCCGCCATAGCGCCGTAGGGCAGCACGCAAGCCGGAGAAGTGTGCCCAAAATGCAGTCCGTAGAGAATCGGCAAATCCAGTCTGCCGTATCGCTCCATCACTTGCCGTATCGCCGCAGCATGGAACTGAAAGCCGCCCGCCTGCTGGATTCTGCCGATGACAACGCCACTGAGTGCCTGAAGGACTCCATTGCTTCCCATCCATTCGAAAAAGCCCGCCGCAGCCGCAGGAGTAAAGAACTCAGGGATATCCTCCACAAAGAGGATTTTTTGATAAAAATCCTCCGCTGTCAGCGCCAGGACAGTGTTTTCCAGTTCCATGAGGCCGGTATGCCCGCCCAGCAGCCGCCCCTGTACCCGACGTTCCCCCTGGATAAGAGTGTAGCCATCGCATGGATCATAGGTACGGCGCTGTTTTTTGTTCGGGTAGTCCACCGGATCATAGGTCCACTCCGATGCCGGATGAATTTTCCCAATCGGTTCACCGTCAAATAGAACCTTCCGGAACCATTCCCGGCTGTAGGGATGCCAACCCTCTGGATCTGCCACCGGAGAAAGAAGATTGCCGCCGTAAAAAGAGGAGAGGCCGTTTTTGTAACAAAAAATATGCAGATTCATCACGTCGGAGGTGCCAATCAGGATTTTCGGATGCTTTTGGACCCATTCAGCGTGGAGAAAGGGCAATAACCGGTGGCTGTCGCAGCCGCCCACATTGGCAATAATGGCTTTGACCTCCGGATTCTCAAAGGCCCATTGGAAGTCCTCTGCCCGTGCCTCTGGGTGCTGTGAGAGGAAGGCGGAGCCTTTCAGGGAATGAGGGGCGTTTACCACCTGTAATCCCAGTTCCTCTAGACGGCGCACTCCCAGCCGGTATCGCCAAGCCATAGGATCGTCTCCTGCCCAACCGTTGCAAGGGCTGATCGCCGCCACTGTATCGCCGGGACGAAGCTTCCGGGGTTTATCCACAGGAAATTCCTCCTTGCAGCATTGTTCGTGACCGGGAGGGGGAAAGCTATTCCCCTTCCGGCTGGGACTTCATCTGTCCCGCCACGTCGTGGAGCCAGCGGTTGCTCCGCAGCCGGATCAGGGAGACCACGCATTTGACGATTTCCTCCGCCGTTACCAGCAGCACCACCCGTTCCACCGGCAGCTGGAAGGTCACCGCGCCCAGGAAGGCCAGGGGAACGCCGATGGTCCACATGGTAACCCCCTCCGCCGCCAGGGCGAAGCCGGCGTCCCCGCCGCCCCGAAAAACTCCCACGATCAGCACCACGTTCAGCACCCGGATGGGGGCGACCATGGAAAAGATCCGCAGCATGGCAATCGCGGCGTCCGCCGCCTGGGGGGATACGTTGAACAGGGTGAGAATGGCGGGGGCGGAGATGGCCACCGCCGCGCCCAGAATCAGACCCACCAGCAGCGCCAGCCAGGAGAAGCGGCGGGAGTACACCACCGCCAGATCCTGCCGTCCCGCGCCGATGCGGTTGCCGATCATCACCAGGGAGGAGCTGGCCAGGCTGAAGCAGGCCACCATGAACAGATTCTGCACGGTGTTGCTGATCTGAGAGGCCGCGATGGCGTGGGTGCCGATATATCCGTAAGCCCGCACATACAGCATGGTTCCCACTGCCCAGAAGCTCTCATTAAGCAGGATGGGCAGGGTTTTCATCAGCACCTGTCCGGCAAAGGCCGGCGTGAAGGAAAAGGTATCCCGCAGCCGTCCCCGCAGGGGGGAGGAAGGCCGGAAGCAGAATACCAGCATCAGCGCCGTTTCGATCATCCGGGCGATAAGGGTGGCAAGAGCCGCCCCACGCACCCCCATGGCGGGGGCGCCGAAATGCCCGAAGATGAACACCCAGTTCAGCGCGATGTTTATCAGCACCGCTCCGCCGCTGATTATCATCGGCGGCCAGGCCAGACCCACGCTGCGCATGGCGCCCGCCAGCAGGAAGGAGATGCTGGTGAAGGCATAGCTGAGGGCCACCAGCGTCAGGTAATCGATTCCCAGGGCGATGACCGCCTCATCGCTGCTGAACAGGCGGACGATGGGACCGGGAAAAGCCAGCGCCGCCGCGGTGAACAGCAGGCCGATGCACAAATTCATCAGCAGCCCGAACCCCACCACCTTGTGGATGCTGCGGCGGTCGCCTCCGCCCCAGAATTGGGAGAGGAAGATGCTGCATCCCGCCGCCGCGCCGTTGGCTATCAGGTTGAAGAGGAAAAACACCTGGTTCGCCACCCCTACGGCGGCCACTTCATTTTCTCCCAGCCGGCCGATCATCAGCGTGTCGAACATATTCAGGGAGGAGGCGATGAAGTTCTGCAGCAGGATGGGGGCCGCCAGGGTCAGCAGCTGATAATAGAATTGCCGGTCCAATTGCCGCGTTTTCAAAAGTATCCGTCCTTTATATGCAAATACGCCGATCATCATACCCCATTCGCCGGCTTCTGTCAAATCCCGTATTCAGAATTCCAACGAGATGAAAGATGGACTGCGGAAAAAATAGTTCGTATACTGTTTTCATATTTTCTTTAACCGATAAACTTTTTGCTCCACTATATAGGCGGAAGCTTCCCCACCATGTTTCTTGGAGGTGAGAGAATGGATAAACAGGATATAGATGAAAAGATCGTGGAGGCGTCCAAGTCGGTGCTGGGTTACTGCCTTGCCAGAACCCCCAGCCGGGAGGACGCGGAGGATCTGGCCCAGGATATCCTTTTGGAGATGATGAAATCCCTGCCCAATATCCGCAGCGACGCCGCCTTTTACGGTTTTATGTGGACGGTGGCGGGCAGGGTATACGCAAAATGGTATAGAACAAGGTTGTCTTCTTCCACATGCGAGCTGAAGGATGATCTCCGGGACGAAAGGAATTGGCACGATGAGGAAGATGAAGCCTCGGATCTTTTTCTTCTGCGTCGGGAGCTGCGGCTGTTATCGGAGAAATACCGGCGGGCCACGATCCTGTATTATCTGGAAAACAAATCCTGCGCCGAGATCGCCGGCATTCTTTCGGTAAGCGAGAGCATGGTGAAGTATCTGCTGTTCAAATCCAGAAAACTTTTGAAAGAAGGCATGAGCATGGAGCGAAATTACGGCGAGCAGAGCTATCAGCCCAAAAGGTTGGAGCTGCTGTTTTGGGGCAACGGTCCCAATCGGTACTACAGCCTGTGCAGCAAACTCATTCCCCAGAACATCCTCTTCGCCTGCTATAACGACAGCATTACTGCGGAACAGATCGCTCTGGAAATCGGGGTGGGACTGCCCTATTTGGAGGAAGAGCTGTGCCGGTTGTTGGAATACGGCTTGCTGAAAAAGGAAGGAAACCGGTATGCCGCCAATATTGTAATTTTCACCAAGGATTTCACAACAGAGGTGGACGCCAAAACTGCGGACGTCCGGCGGGAGATAGCCGAAACGGTCAAGCAGACGCTGATGGAAAAGGAAGAAGACATACGGAAAATTGGTTTTGCCGGCGCCGATATGAGCGGCGGCATCTATGCCTGGCAGATGACTTGTATCCTGCTTTATCAGGCGATCATTGAAAAGCTGGAGAATCGTATTCAGGTGGAGTTACCGGTGGATAAGTTCGGCACGCCCTGTTTTGTCTGGGGCGCGGAGGTGTTTGAAAGAGATACCTGGAGCGGCGGATTCGGCCTCGGTATTTCCAATGTGGTGAATGCCGCAGGGGATCGGGTGCAGTTCATGGACTTCCCGATTAACGGTGAAATGGTGCATCCCTATTTCTTCAATCGGCAGGATATCACCAACGTATTCTTGGCGGCAGCCGCCGGTAAAGCGGAGGGCTTCAACGAGAACGACAGAGCTGCGGCGGCGGAGATGGTGCGGCGGGGTTATCTGCGCAGCACCGGCGGCAAGCTGACAGTGAATGTCCCTGTGTTCACCAAGGATCAATTTGCCCGTCTAACGGAGATTTTGAATCCGGCTGCGGATCAGGTGGAGAGACAGGCGGAAAAGCAGCTGGGTGCCGTCACGAAGATTCTGCTGAATCATGTGCCGGTTCATCTGAAAAAAACCGCCAAGGATATGGCCTATCTGCGCTTGTTTGAGGATGCTCTGTCCGCCCCGGCGGAGCTGCTGTATCAGGAGGGTTTCCTCCACGGTGTGAGCGGCATGGAGCAGCTGCCTACCACCTATGTGATTCTGAATTCATCGAAATTGCCATAAGTATACCGAAAGCCCGGCGCTGCGGAGAGTGGCACTTCCTACCAACTCCTGCGCCGGGTATATTTTTGGGCCGTTTGGCCGTTGCAGGGAGAAGGGGGTTATGATAAAATGGATACAATCCCTATTATATGCGCTATCATAAAGTGCGGCGGCTTTGTCCCCGCGTGTGCCCGCGGGCACACGCCAAACTTTATCTGCAACAAGAGATAGAAAAGAGACGGAATGGAGAATGCGGATGTTCCGGGAGATGAGGCGGAAAAAGCAGCGGCTGTCTGCAGAAGCCTGCGAGGCTATTTTGGCGGAGGGAACTTCCGGCGTGCTGGCAGTGGACGGAGACGGTGGGTATCCTTACGCGGTGCCCCTGAGTTATGTTTATCAGGATGGAAAACTCTTTTTTCATTGCGCCAAAAGCGGACACAAGCTGGACGCCGTCCGAAGAAACCCTAGGGCCTCTTTCTGTGTGATTGGACAGGACCGGGTTGTGCCGGAAGAATATACCTCCTATTTCCGCAGCGTGATTGTATTCGGAACCATTCGGGTTCTGGAAGAGGAGAGGGAAATCCGGACGGCTGTCCGCTCTCTGGCGGTGAAATATGCGCCGGAGGACAGTGAGGAAAACCGAGAGCGGGCGATCCAAAAGGAATACAGCGCTTTGTGTATGCTGGAATTGACGGCCGAGCATATCACCGGCAAAGAGGCTATCGAGCTGGCGAGAAGCAAAGAAAAAGTGTTCTTGGACAGCTGAGCCGGGCATAAAATCAAAGAAGACGAGGGGGCGGCTGGAGATGGACTTTGGCTCACAGGGGATGTATCATATTGGTCTGAAGCCGGAGCAGGGGGCGGCCTACGCCCTGCTGACGGGAGATCCGGGCCGGGTGGAGGCGGTGGCCTCCCGGCTGGAGGAGCCGGCGTTTGTCTGTGCCAACCGGGAATACACCACTTGGGTCGGGCGGCTCCAGGGGGAGCGGGTGCTGGCCATCTCCCATGGCATCGGCGGCCCGTCCACCGCTATCTGTGTAGAGGAGCTCTGCCGGTGCGGGGTGAAAACCATGATCCGGGTGGGTACCTGCGGCGGCATGCGGCTGGATGTGCTGGGCGGCGACCTGGTGGTGGCCACAGCGGCCATCCGACAGGAGGGGACCTCCCGGGAGTATCTGCCGGTGGAGTTCCCTGCGGCGGCGGATTTTGCGGTCACCAGCGCGCTGATGGAAGCGGCGGCTGGGTTGGGAAAGAAGGCCCATGCCGGGGTGGTCCACTGCAAAGATTCCTTTTACGGGCAGCACAGCCCGGAAACCTCCCCGGTGGCTGCCCGGCTGCGGGAGCAATGGGAGGCATGGAAACGGGGAGGCTGCCTGGCTTCTGAAATGGAATCGGCAGCCCTCTTCATTCTGGCCGCTGCCCGGGGGCTGCGGGCGGGCTGCGTGCTGGAAGTTCTTTGGAACCAGGAGCGGGAGGCGGCGGGATTGGAGAATCCCCGGGCTGCCGGCACCGGGGACGCCATCGACACGGCAGCCGCGGCCCTGGCCCTGCTGATTGCCGCCGACCAGAAAAGAGGGGAGGCGCGGGGATGAAGCTGGGAAAAGGCCGGATGCTTCTGCTGTGCGCGGCGCTGTGCGGCGTGTTGCTGCTGCCGGCGGCGGTTTCCGCCGCGCCGGGGATGCTGCCCTGCGACGTGGGCAACCACAACGACTACGGTGATTATGGGGATTATGGGGATTACGGCGGTAACGATGACGATGACTACGGCAACGATTACGGCGGGTACGACGGTTGGGGCAACGACTATGATGACGATGATTATGGCGGCAGTTCCGGCGGTTCCGGCAGCGTCGGCCCGGTGACCCTGGTTTTTGCGGGAGTGGTAGTCCTTTTGATCGTGGTGGCCGTCTCCCGTCAGAACCGCGCCAAAAACAATCGGACGGCCAGAAGCATTGCCCGGTCTACCTATCCGGCGCGGATGAATCCGCCCACGCCGGGTAATCACGACGACGAGATCCTGGCGGCGATTCATAGCATCGATCCGGCCTTCAGCCGGGACGCCTTTATCGGCTGGGCCAAGGAGGTATTCGTCATCCTGCAGCAGGCCTGGACAGCCCGGGACTGGAATCCCATCCGGCCCTTTGAGAAGGAGGAGCTGTTCCGGCTGCACGAGGCCCAGCTCAACGAGTATATCCGCCTGGGACGGATCAACGTCATTGAGCGGATCAGCGTCAACCAGGCATATCTCCATTTCTACCGCCGGGATGCCCAGTATGAGTATCTGACGGTGTATATGGCGGTGCGGATGGGAGATTATATCATCGACGAGCACACCCGGGCGGTACTGAAGGGCGACCCCAACCGGGAATACAGTATGCACTATCTGCTGACCTTCACCCGCCGCCTGGGCATCACCACGAAAGAGGCTAGGGGCGCGGCCTGTACCTATTGCCCCAACTGCGGCGCGCCGATGCACATCACCCATGCGGGCCAGTGCGAATACTGCGGTTCGGATATCACCACCGGCGATTTCGATTGGGTGCTGTCCAATCTGGATAGCGTCAAGCCGGATACCGTGCTGGATGAGCGGGGGGTGCTGCTCCCGCCGGAAAAATGACCAATACACAACCCCCACCGGAACACTGGATGCGTTCCGGCG
The DNA here is from genome assembly GCA_902492455.1 of uncultured Oscillospiraceae bacterium. GTDB lineage: Bacteria > Bacillota > Clostridia > Oscillospirales > Acutalibacteraceae > CAKTXU01. The sequence goes on along the minus strand of CABULH010000011.1, from coordinate 36,545 downwards.
GGGGTGTTTTGCTGTATCGAGAAGGGCTGCGTCACAGCTTAACGGATACAAACGTCCCGTCCGCCGCTTCAACGTGCACGATCTCCAGTCCTTTATTCGCTTTGAAAACCTCCAGGCATTCTCCCGCGAGCATCCGGATGTTTTCCTTGGTAATCAGGCGCTGGTAAGGCTCCGGCGCCTTTTCCCGCATGTCGGCGAACACCCTGTCCGGCATCCACCGCAGGACGAGCCCCGCCATGCTGACCGGCACCGCCAGGGACAGGCGGAAATCCGTTGTTCTGATTTTCACTTTCATGGCGTCACTCAGTTATCCACAAATATTCTGACTGTGGTGCCGTCCGCTCCTTCCACATGGACAAAATCCCCTTCGATCTCCGCGTCCAGACATTCCGCCACCGCATCCATCATACCGGAGAGATCGACGCCTTCCAGATCTTTTTCTGGTATGGGCAGCTTGCCCGTGGCTTTGAGGATTTTTTTGATGGCGCCCACCGGGAATTGAATCTTCACCTTGTCGCCGGTGGTGCTGTCCACAATGACGCGGAACATTTTCTTATCGTAGCTGCTGGGTATAATGGCCCTTTGCTGCTCCGGCGCTTCCACATGCATGGCCGTCATCAATTCAGCGCCCTCCTCCGCCGTGATGGTTCCTTCCTCCACCATTTTCAATATTCTCAATTTTTCATCCATTATAAAATCTCCTTTTTCATTTTAGTTGGGCAAGCGCTTGCTCCGCCGTGATCTCGCCGTTTTCCAGGGCCTTGAGGATTTCTTCCCTTTTCGCCGCCTGTTCGTCGGCTCCCGTTTCATAGCCCAGCTTTTTGATTACGCCATCCAGCTTGGAGCGGACGGTGGGATAGGAAATGCCCAATTCCTTTTCCACTTCCTTGATATTTCCCCGGCACCGGATGAAGGTTTCGGTAAAGTACAGCTCTTCGTCCGACAGATAATCGAATTTGGTGAGCCGGAAATGGTTTTCGATCACCGTCTCGCAGGCGTCGCATTGCAGCCTTGTCACCGTCAGCTCCCGGCCACAGACCGGACAGCGGCTGATGATTTTTTTCATGTCGTCACTTCCTTTGCTGACACCAATATAACATGCGGGATTCAATATGTCAATATTTTAATTAATTTATTTAATATTAATATTAATTGTTTTAATAATATATTTACAAAATGAAACCGGTGGAACACAAAATGTGTTCCACCGGTTGTTCATTCTATTCTTTATTTCGCCGGGCCGGTGCCGAACATGACAATGCCCCGTTCCGCGTCCAGGGTGACGGTGGTACCGCTTTTGAGTATCCGGGTGGCGTTTTGAGCATCCACCAATACCGGCTTTTCCAGGGCCATGCCCACAATGGCGGCATGGCTGTTGAGGCCGGGGGTCTCGGTGATGATGCCGCTGCATTCCTTCAGCAAAGGCAGCAGCCGGTTGCTGGTTTGGGGGATCACCAGAATATCTCCCGGCCGAAACTGGGCCAGAGCCTCCTCCTCGTTTTCCGCCACGCAGAGGTTGCCGCAGGCGCTGTAGGCGGTGGCGCCCTTGCCCTGAACCAGAATATTGCCCACCAGGTGCACCTTCAGCAGGTTGGTGGTACCGGATACCCCCAGAGGCGCGCCGGCGGTGATAACCACCAGATCGCCGCTGGTGAGATAGCCCGCCTGGACCGCCCGGTCCACCGCGTGGTCAAAAAGGTCGTCCATGCTTTTCTTTTCCTCCGCCATCAGCGGCACCACACCCCAGGAGAGATTCATCTGCCGCTGGGTGGTGGGGTTGGTGGTGCAGCAGATAATGGGGCAGGCAGGACGGAATTTGGAGATCATCCGGGCGGTGGCGCCGGATTTGGTGACGGTGAGAATGGCCGCCGCCCCCAGATCATGAGCGGTGGTGACGGTGGCGTGGGAGATGGCGTTGGTGACGTTGGGCGCGTCGTGAACGTCCCGTACCGCGAAGCGCTTTTGATAGTTGATATCCTTCTCCGTTCGCCGGGCGATGCGGGCCATGGTTTTAACCGCCTCCACCGGATAGGCGCCGGCGGCGGTCTCCCCGGAGAGCATGATGGCGCTGGTGCCGTCGTAAATAGCGTTGGCCACATCGGTGGCTTCGGCCCGGGTGGGACGAGGATTTTTCATCATGGATTCCAGCATCTGGGTGGCGGTAATCACCTGCAGACCGGCGTTGTACCCCTTATGGATCAGCCGCTTCTGAATGCTGGGGATTTCCTCCAGAGCGATCTCCACCCCCATGTCGCCCCGGGCCACCATGATGCCGTCGGATACCTTGAGGATATCGTCGATGTTGTCGACGCCTTCCTGGTTCTCAATTTTGGCGATGATGCGGATGCTGTGGTTGCCGTTGGCCTCCAGCTCCTGGCGGATCTGCAGCACGTCGTCCGCCCGGCGGGTAAAGGAGGCGGCGATGAAATCCGCTTCCTCTTCACAAGCAAAAGCGATGTCCGCCCGGTCCCGGTCGCTCATAAAAGGCATGGACAGGGAAACGCCGGGGACATTCACCCCCTTGTTGGCGGAGATGAAGCCGCCGTTGATCACGGTGCAGGCGATCTCGGTGGAAGTGGTTTTCTGCACCTCCAGATCGATAAGGCCGTCGTCGATGAGAATATGGCTGCCAGGAAGAACATCCGCCGGCAGTCCGGCAAAGCTGATGGAGGCCACATGGCTGTCCCCCGCCACTTCCTCGGTGGTGAGGACAAAAAGCTCCCCGGCCTTCAGCTCCACTTTCGGCTCCTGAAAGGTACCCAGCCGGATTTCCGGCCCCTTGGTATCGATGAGCACCGCCACCGGCAGATGCAGCTCTTCCCGCAGCTGCTTCACCATATCGATGCGCCGGCGATGACTCTCGTGGTTTTGGTGAGACATATTGACCCGGGCAACGTCCATGCCCGAAAGCATCAATTGGCGCAGAACAGCGGGATCGTCGGTGGACGGCCCCAGGGTACAGATGATTTTGGTCTTCCTCATGCGTAGCGCCTGCCTTTCTCAATAAAGAGGATTTTCCGAATCTTCCCTAATTTATACTATAACACAGGTTCTTGTCAAAAAAAAGACAATAGGAAAAATTCCCTTTCTTGCCTAAAAAAATCAAGAAATGGGGAAAGGACTCGGTGCGTTTTGAAGGGTATAGGATAGTTTTTCCAGGATTATTCTGTCCAATTCTCTGAAATTTCATGCCCTGTTTTTTCACCGTGTCCGGATGCCTTAAGAAAATATGAAGTTGTAATGAAAGGGTATTCGTTGTATGATGAATACGGTTATCGGATTCTGTCAATGATGGTGAGGTGATAAGCCGTCCGGAGTAGGCTGACGAAATCCGGGACAAGCTAAGCAAAGCAATTTTTCAGGCGGGCCGTCCGGCGCGCCTTTTCCAGAAAGGATGGTTCCTTCCATGAATGGAAAATATGCGAAAAAAAGAAGACAGCGGCGGCTGCGTATCCTGATTGTGGTGGGTTGCACGGTGCTGCTGGCCGCCCTGCTGATCCTGCTGCTGTGGTGGATGTGGACATTCGTTTCGGACCGGATAGGCGGTGAAAGCGCGCCTGGTTCCTCCGCGGTATCCAGCAGTTCTGCCGTTCCCGACAGCTCCGTGGTTTCCGCGCTGCCCCCGGATGCAAGCGGGAGTTCTTCCGGCGGGATGACCGCCGGGGAATCCTCCGCCGGCACCGTTACCACCTCCAAGCCCGGCGGCAGTGTGGATGCGGATGGAAACTATATCCAGGCGCCGAACCCGCCCTGGAACCTGATCCTGGTCAACGATTGGAATAAAGCACCCGATTGGTGCTACGACAAAAGCTATTTGGTGAAGCACGGCACCGGTGAGTTTGATGAGCGGGCAGTGGAAGCCCTGTCGGCAATGATCGCTGCGGCCAAAGCGGACGGCATCACCGATATGCGGGATCTGTCCACCTGGCGGTCTTATGAGGTACAGGAAAAGAATTTCAACCGGAAGGTGCAATCCTACAAAAACCAGGGGTACAGCCAGGCCGAGGCGGAACGCTTGGCGAATACCATCATCAAGCGACCCGGCTACAGCGAACATCACACCGGCTTGGCCGCCGACATGGGCGGCAGCGGCGACTACAGCATCACCGACAGCTTTGAAAAGACGGCGGCTTTCCGCTGGCTCAAGGAGCATTGTGCCGAATACGGCTTTATCCTCCGCTTCCCCAAGGATAAGGAGGACATCACCGGCGTGACCTATGAGTCATGGCATTATCGCTATGTGGGTGTGGAGCATGCCAAGATCATTATGAAGGAAGGTCTTTGCCTGGAGGAGTATCTCCAGCGGATCGGATCTTAAGGAGGGGCAAAGGATGGGAGAAAAACAAGCCCGCAAGGGGCTTTCGGTGCTGCAGCTGACGCTGGGGGCGCTGTATGTCGCCATGTTCGCCCTGGCCGGCAACGTGCCGGTGCTGTCCGCGATTCAGATTATTCCCGGGGTGCCCATCACCCTGCAGGTGTTTTTGATCGCCATGATGGGGCTGACCCTGGGGGTCCGGGGCGGTCTCACCGCCTATGGAGCGGTGCTGGTGCTCACCGCCTGCGGCCTGCCGATGATGGCGGGAGGCAAAGGCGGTCTGGCGGTGTTTTACGGTCCCACCAGCGGCTATATTCTGGGCTGGTTCTTCATTGTGCTGTTCACCGGGCTGTATGCCTCCCGGGGAATGGATAAGCTGATGCACAAGCAGCTGCTGCCCGCCCGACGGGATAAAAAAGGCGTGTGGAACAAACTTCTGTCCATGTCTCTCCATCTGCCGGCATCTTTCGCCATCGGAATGGCGGGGGTGCTGCTGGACTATGTCTGCGGATCTGCCGCTTTGGCCGCCGTCAGCGGACAATCCTTGGCGGAGCTGCCGGCTCTGCTGCTGTCCAACCTGGCCTTTCTGCCTGGAGATATGGTGAAAATCGGGTTGGCCTCGGTGCTGTCCCTCTCCCTCTTCGCCAAGCCCGCTCTTTCCCGAATCTTCCGCGCCCAGCGGGCGTAAAACAAGAAAAAGCGGATCCCCTTCAGAGAAATGATTCCTGAAGGGGATCTGTTTTTTTGATGACGTTTCACAGCGAATACCCAATTAGTGTTGTAGTCAGCGGTTGAAAAAGGGCTGCTGCAAAATATCTCATTTTGCAGCAGCCTCGTCCAGGCTATGCGGTTTTCAGGGAGAAGTTGGTGAAGGTGGCTTTCAGCTCGGCCGATGGGATCTCCAGGGCCAGCAGGCTGCCCGTCTCCGGATCGGAGGTGATGGTGAAGCTGCCTCCCGCGGCTTCACCGCTGGTGACAAGGCCGCTCTCGGTGACCTGGCCCTCTCCGGCGGGATGCAGGGCCGCGTCCAGGGCGGCCAGCAGGCTCTTCCCCAAAGCGGTCTGCGGCACGGCGGCAGGATCCACCCCGAAGGAGAGGCCGTACATTTTCACCGAGACGGTTTCCCCGTCCCACTGCATGGTCATGCCTTTCAGGGTTTCCGGCTCGGTCACGTCCAGCGTGAGGGTGCCGGTGGTTAATCGGGTGAGATGCCCCTTCACCTGCATATCCCGGTAGGTCAGATCGGCGTCGCATTCAAAGCCGGTGGTGACGGGCCTTTCAGCGCCGCCCTTTCCGCCTCCGGCGGCGCAGGCGGCCACGCCTACGGTGAAGGTCAATGCCAGCAATGCCAGCAGCCCCCGGCGGAGGGCGCGTTTGCCAACGGTTACGACACGAATGGTGATCAGCCCCTATTGTTCCAATTCTGAAAACAGGGCGCACAGCTCCTCCAGCATGTCGGTGGGCTGCATGGCGTGCTGGGACAGCCGGGCGGCAGCCCGGTCACCGGCCAGACCATGCAGATGAACGCCGCACATGGCGGCCTGGAAGGGTTCCATCCCCTGGGCGATCAGGGAAGCGATCATCCCCGCCAGCACATCTCCGCTGCCGGCGGCGGCCATGCCGGGGTTGCCGGTCATGTTCACCATGGTGGAGCGGCCGGGAGCGGCCAGCACGGTCTGATGGCCCTTGAGCACCAGGATGACCCCCCGCTCCTCCGCAAAGCGGCGGGCGGTTTCCAGCCGATCCCGCTGCACCTCCGCCACGGAACAGCCCAGCAGCCGGGCCATCTCTCCGGGATGGGGGGTGAGAACCAGGGGAGCGCGCTCTGTTTTCCTTATATGTATATGTCCGGCCGCGGCATTTATGCCATCCGCGTCCAACACCAGGGGGCATGCCGTGTTTTCCAGCAGATCCAGCACCACCTCCCGCACGTCGTCGCCGCCGCCAAGGCCGCAGCCGATCAGCAGAGCGGAGGAGGAACTGGCCTTTTCCCGCAGCAGGGTGCGGGCGGTAAGGGATACCCGACCCTCGGCGGTTTCCGGCAGAGGCAGGAAGACGGCTTCCGGCAGCATCCCGGCCGCGATAGGGTAGATGGAACGGGGCAGGGCGGCGGTGACAAGGCCCGCGCCGCAGCGCTGGGCGGCCTTCACCGCCAAAAAGGCCGCACCCGCCATGCCGTAGCTGCCGCACAGGGCCAGCAGATGGCCGAAGGTTCCCTTGTGGCTGTCAGCGGGCCGGGGGGAGAAGCAGCTTTTTACCATGGTCCAGTCGATGATTGTCTGTCCGCCGGCGTATTGATCCACCAGCCTTTCATCAATGCCGATGGCAGCCACCTCCACCTGGCCGCAGATTTCGGCGGCGCGGCCGTTAAGGAGTCCGGGCTTCATGGCGGTGAAGGTCACGGTCAGATCCGCTCGGATGGAATCGTCGTCATAGATGCCGGTGTCCGCGTCCATGCCGCTGGGCACGTCCACGGATATCGTCAGATTCTTTCCGCTGTTTACCAGGCGAAAAAGGGGGCGCAGCGGATCGGGCAGGGTGCCGTGGAAGCCGATGCCGTAAACCGCATCCACCACGATATCCGCCTCCCGCACGGCGCTGGAGGCCACATAGGGCTCGGTTTCCAGACTGAGAATGGCGATGTCCGCCCGGCGGATGCGAGAGAGCATCTCTCGTGCTTCCAGGCCGGTGGGTTCTCCGCACAGCAGGATAACGGTGACGCCGGCCCCCTCCTCCAGCAGCTTGCGGGCGATGACAAAGCCGTCCCCGCCGTTGTTGCCCCGGCCGCAGAGCACCGCGGCGGTTTTACCCTCCAGGGCGGTGCGGCCCCGAATCACCCGGGCGGCGGCGCTGCCGGCGTTTTCCATCAGCCGGAGATAGTCCAGACCGTCCGCCGCCGCAGCGGCTTCCACCAACCGCATCTCCCGGCATGTAAGAATTTTCATCACATAAAACCTGCCTTTCTGTGGTGTTATGATGATAGGACTGGAAAGAGCTGCAGGGAAATTTTTTATCTCATAGCATTTTTTGCAGCATTAGAAGACGAAAAAGAAGAAAACAAAGCCGCCGCAAAATTTTCCTTTTGCGGCGGCGGGAATTCACTGTGCTTGTTTATGAAGTTTGCGGTTCATGTCCAGCTGCACCAGCTTGGTGAGACCGGATTTCAGGGAGTTCAGCACCCGCTCCTCCGGCTGGAAAATCACCAGGGTGTGGCCGTTTTTCTTGCTGGTATAGGTGAAACACCATAGCCCTTCCTCCGCCGCAGAGGGGGCGGCGATCACCGTGCGGTTGAAGGTGCGGCCCACATATTCCTCCGGCTTGTAGGGCTGCATGGACTCGATCTTCTGTCCCGCGACGGACACGATGCGCCGGCGCTTACGCTGGGCCACGATCTGATCGATATCGATGTCCCCGTTGGTGACGCTGTACTCGAATTCGATGTTTTGGCTGGTGATGAGCCACCAGGCGCCGTATCCCGCGCCGGCGATGATCAGCAGAGCGAAAGCGCCCAAGAACAGGACGGAGACAGCGGCAATCAGCAGGGCGGCGAATATCACGCCGATAATGATGGCGATCTCCTTGCCGCCCTTTCTTTTAACCACAATTTGTTCTACGAATGTATCCATCGAATAGATTCACGCCTTTCGATTTTTTAAGCAAATAAAAATTATCTATTTTATTATAACAAAAGCCGGACAGGAATGCAATGAATAGTTGTCCGGTTGGGAAAAAACTGTTTTTTCGGTTATGCGCGGCCTGCTGCTGTTTGAGTGTGGGAGATTGCATTCCCAGCCGCTTTGTGATACACTGAGATGAAAAAAGCAGGAAGGCGTGAAGCAGTATGGCGAACAGGGAATGGCATATCGACACCAAATGCATCCAGGAGGGCTGGAAACCCGGCAACGGCGAACCCCGGGTGCTGCCCATTTATCAGAGTACCACCTTCAAGTATGACGACGCCCAGACCTTGGGCGACCTTTTCGATCTGAAAATTGCCGGGGATTTCTACACCCGGTTGTCCAATCCCACCGCCAATGCGGTGGAAAATAAGATCGCAGCCCTGGAGGGGGGCGTGGGCGCCCTGCTGACCTCCGCCGGCCAGGCGGCTTCTCTGATCGCGGTGCTGAACATTGCTCACAGCGGGGATCATATCATCAGCGGCAGCGCTATTTACGGCGGCACCTTCAATCTTTTCAATAAAACCCTGCGGGAAATGGGCATCGACGTCACCTTTTTGGAGCCGGACGCCACGGATGAGGAGATTGAAGCGGCATTCCGGCCCAATACCAAGCTGCTGTTTGGGGAGACACTGTCCAATCCGGCGCTGAACGTATTGGATATCGAGCAGTATGCCCGCCATGCCCACGCGCACGGAGTGCCGCTGATTGTGGACAATACCTTCCCCACTCCGGTGAACTGCCGTCCTTTTGAATTCGGCGCGGATATCGTCATCCACAGCACGTCCAAATATCTGGACGGCCACGCCACCGCTCTGGGCGGTGTAGTGGTGGACAGCGGCCATTTCGATTGGGAAGCCCAGGGGGAGAAATATCCGGGCTTGACCACCCCCGACGATACTTATCATGGGGTGGTGTATACCCAGCAGTTCGGTAAGGCAGCCTATATCACCAAGTGCCGCACCCATCTGATGCGGGATCTGGGTACCACCCCCAGTCCCCAGAATGCCTTCCTTCTCAGCCAGGGTATCGATACCCTGCACCTGCGGATGGAGCGGCACTGCTCCAACGCCCTGAGGGTGGCCGAGTATCTGGAAGCGGACGACCGGATTACTTGGGTGACCTATCCTGGTCTGCCGAGCAACAAGAATTACGCCTTGGCCCAGAAGTATATGCCCAACGGCACCTGCGGCGTGGTATCCTTCGGCGTCAAAGGCGGCCGGGAGGCAGCCTGCCGGTTCATGAATGCATTGAAGCTGGCCGCCATCGCCATCCATGTGGCGGATCTGCGCACCTGTGTGCTTCATCCCGCCAGTACCACCCACCGCCAGCTCAACGATCAGCAACTGGCGGAGGCGGGAGTTACCCCCGATCTGATCCGCTTCTCGGTGGGTATCGAGCACCCCGACGATATCATCGCGGATATCGACCAATCCTTGAACGCCATCTGAGTCGGATAGACAATAAACAAGCGGCGCTGCAAATCATTTGCAGCGCCGCTTGTTTATTGTGGCGGTGTGTACCGAACAGAGGAATGCCGTCGATTTTCGCCGCGATCTTTCTGCTGAACTCGGATATTCGATACAAAATCAGTATAAACAGTTGAATCCAATTGGATTTTATGCTATGCTTGTTTCGGCGGCGGGATCACTCCCGGCCGCCGGGAAAAGGCCAACGAAAGGGTGAACGGGTATGGAAACCAGGATTCAGGAAATTGCCGCCCGCGGCAACAAAAGCGTGAAAATCGGCGTTATTCCCGGGCATTTTGCCACCAACCACTCCCATGTCAACTATTATGTGGATATGACCAGTATCAAGAGTTTTCACCGCATGGCGAAAAATGCGGCGGTGGAGCTGGCGCGGCCCTATCTCACTTCTACGCCCATCGATACGATTATCTGCTTGGAAGGCACGGAGATGATCGGTGCTTTCCTGGCAAATGAGCTTGCCCAGCCGGGCACCCGGGTGCTCAACGGCGGCAATGATATCTGTGTTATCACACCCGAGACCAACGCCAATAATCAGATGATCTTCCGGGACAATACACAGAAAATGATTTGGGGAAAAAATATTCTTCTGCTGCTTTCCTCGGTATCCACCGGCAAAACCATCAGCCGTTCCCTGGAATGTCTGCGGTATTACAGCGGCCGTCTGGTGGGGATTGCGGCGATTTTCAGCGCCATTGAGGAGTCCAATGGCGTAGCGGTCAACGCTATCTTCACCAAGGAGGATCTGCCCCATTATGAGACCTCCCTCTCCACCGAATGCGCCTTGTGCAGAAATAAGCAGAAAATTGACGCCATCGTCAACAGCTATGGGTATTCGAAAATCTGAATGGGATTGAACCGTCAAACCGCCCTTGAATCAACTGATTCAGGGGCGGTTTTTCTGCCTCTTCACCCTTGTCTTCCAAGGCGCATATACTAAAATACAAGACACTGGCCCCGGCGCAGACCGCCGGGCATAGGAAAGGAATGGCACCTGCTTATGTATGACGATCCTGATAAACAAGCGGCTTATCGCAGCATCCAGGATTATTCCACGGAATTGCTGCTGTGGCGGGTGATGTATACCGTCAATGCCTTTTTACACAGTCCGGTTCTGCCTGCGGTCCAGGACAAGCTCCGCAAAACGGTGGAACAACTGCAGACGCGGATGCTGAGTATCAGCAACACACCGGCGACGCAGCAGTTAACTGAAGATATCGGCCGAAGCAACGACGCCTTTATTGATTATATCCACGCCTTGGCGGCGGGGGACAGCCAGAGCCAGGCGTATCATAAGCGCTGGGAAGAGGCGCGCAATAAAATCATCAAAAAGATCTGCCAGGTGGTTCCGGGTTCGGCGGAGGTGTGGAAGGCCATGTTGGACCATGAAACTGAACTGCTGAACAAGACGATTCAGAATATTCAGGATGGCAAATACCGGGATATGACCGATCTGGCCTCGCTTCTGCGGCGGTTGGCGGCGGATATGACCGACTATATGGCCAATGGCGTGCTGCATGATCATCTCCCGGCATAGAAGAGAAAGGGATAATCGGTTAACTTTCTTTGAAAAACAAGCAGGCAGCCTGTCCGCAAGGGACGGGCTGCCTGCTTGTTTTACGGATTCCCTGCGTTTCTCCGGCTCCGAAATTTTGCGGCTTATTCGTCAAGCTGCTAGAGCTGTACTTCCATCGGGTCAGTCGTCTGCCTGTCCTGCTCGTCATCGCTTTTCACATTTTTCTTCAGATACTCCCGGGCGGTCATACCTGTTTCACGCTTAAAAAAGTAGGAGAGGTAGTAGGGAGAAGAAAAATCCATAATGGAAGCAATTTCCTTTATGCTGTGGCCCTCTGAAAGCAGCCGCATGATATGCTCGCAGCGCAGACGGTAGAAATACCGCATGACGCCGCCGCCGGTGAATTGATGAAAGATGTCCTTGATTTTTCCGGGAGACTCGTAGATTCCCTGAGAGATATCCTCCATTTTCAAATTCTTTTCCACATTGTTCTGCAGAAAAACCATGGTCTTGGCATAACACATGGTTCGGTCGTCCTTGATGGGATAACCCCGGGCTTCATTGCCCCGGCGGATCAGAGACAGGCAGAGCAGTTCCAGATAATTCTTGATGATTTGATAGCCGATATCGTTGGGAGAGGCGGTAGTAAAAAGGCGGGTGAACTCGGTGGCATCATATCCGCCGAAAATCGGCGGAAGCTCGTCAATAATATGAAAAATGATCCGTTGCTCCTGCTCTGTGGGGAGGTATTTTCCCGAATAAAGGTGGTTGGCAAGGCCCCTTCCGTCAAAGGAAATGGTGAAAGCTTCGCAGCTGTTCTTGCCGTCCACCCATAGGCGGTGGAACTGATTGGGCGCCTGCAGAACCATATCGCCGGTATGGCAATTATATATGTTATTTTCCGAACTCATGGTGGCATTTCCTTGAATAATATAGGATAATTCCCAAAAATTATGACGTTCGCCCGGATAGGAATAATTCTGGGAAAAGGTCAGGTGATAAATGGAATACAAGCTGTGAATATCCAGCAGTGCGTATATGTTAATGGGAATAAAATCCATGATTGTCGTCACTTTCCTTTTGTCAGCCGATTTCGTATTTTTTGGAACAGATATCCTATGGCTGTTTGACGAAATATGTTATAGAATAAGTATACCGATTGCATGGGATTTTGTCAATTGTCATTAGAGGAGGATACTTTTATGAAGAAGATTCGGTTTGGCGTACTGGGCGTCGGTCCCCGGCTCCAGTCTCTGGTGGAATGCTATTCCGCTCACCCCCAGGTGGAATTTGTAGCTTTCGGCGATATAGCCCTTGATCGTGCCGCTCAGGTGGCTGCCGGCTACAATCAGGCTCACGAGGGTGCAGCCAAAGCGTATACCAGCTATGAAGATATGATTCAGGATGCCAAAATGGACGCGCTGATTATCGGCGTGGATCCCGACAAGCAGGTGGACTATGCGGTGGATGCCATGCACCGGGGACTGCATGTGATGACGGAGGTGCCGGCGGCCTACTCCATCGAGCAGTGCTGGAAGCTGGTGAATGCAGTCAAAAGCACCGGGGTGAAATATCAGCTGGCGGAACAGACCCGGTATTGGAATTTTATCCAGGAATGGCGAAAAATGGCGGCTGCCGGAGAATTCGGCAAAATCTACTACGCTGAGGGCGAATATCTGCATTATGAGCCGGTTTGGGATATGCTGCGGGATAAAAGGACCAACTATGCCGTTTATCCCAAAACGCCCGAGGAGATGAACAACCCCGATTGTGTTCCTTCCTGGCGGTATTATACTTTCCAGGAGCCGATCTTCTATATGCCCCATGAGCTTTCCCCTCTGCTGTCCATCACCGGCGGCCGGATTGCCAAGGTCAGCTGTATCGGTACCCGCCGGGGCAGCTATGCGGAGCCCAGCTTTGATGTGTGTGATCTGCAGACCGCGCTGATGTACAACACCAACGATGCCATTTTCTCCCTCCGGGCGGGATTCACCGCGCCCAGCGGTCCCAAAAATGATATTTTCGCCCACTGGTATCAGATCAAGGGCTCCAAAGCCTCTGCGGAGACCAGCCGCAGCACCCTGGATACCATGAAGCTGTACCGGGCCGGCGGAGAATGGGAAAGCAAGGATTGGGGAACAGCGGATCCCAACGCGCCGGAATACATTCGCCAAGCGGCTCACGGCGGTGCGGATTTCTATCCCATCCAGTATTTTGTGGAATCCATTCTGCAGGATACCACCCCGCCCATGGATGTGTACAAAGCGGTGGAGACAGCGGCGCCTGCGATTATGGCTGCCGAGTCGGCCCGAAAAGGCGGTGTGCTGCTGGATGTACCTGATTTCCGGGAGGAAAGGTAATGCAGTTTATTTACCTTGCTCTGGCGGTGCTGACTTCCGGTTACAGCGGCGTCTCCTATAAAAAGCTGTCCGTCTGTTCGGGAAACCGTTCCACCTCCTTTTTGCTGCCGGTATTCTGGTACATACCGCTGACCCTGGTGTTCGGGGTCTGCGCCTTATGTTCCGGCGAGAGTTTCCATTGGGGTGTGGTGCTGCCGGCGCTGTTGGCTGGCGTTGCCTATACCGCGTGTGCGTTCTCTTTGCTGGAAAGCATGAAAGCCAATTCCTTTTCTTTAACCATCATCATCACCAACCTGAGCTTCATTTTCCCGGTGGTGCTCTCTCTTGTGTTTTTGCAGGAAAGCGCCCACCCTCTCCAGCTCATCGGCATGCTCCTGGCCGTTGCAGTCATCGTGATGATGAATGTGGGAAAGAAGGAGGGAAAAAGCTCCTTGCCCTCCATCCTGCTGGCGGTAGTTTCTTCTCTGGGAAACGGCGTGATTAATTTCGCCATCAAAATCCAGCAGCATTATATGCCGGGAGAGGGCCGGAACTCCTTTTTCTTTTTCTCCTATTTGTTCGCTTCCATTTTTTGCTGCGGCGTCTATTTGCTGTACCATTGCCGGGGCCAGCGGATGGAGATCAGCCGGGATCACCGGCGGATTGTGCTGTTCAACGCCGCCGCCTTGGCGGTGTGCAACGGTGTGTGTTTCTTCGCCACCGGTATGCTCACCGGGATGATGAACGCAGCCGCGGAATTTACCGTTATCACCAGCTTGTCTATTGTGGTTTCCCTCGCCATCGGCTATGTGCAGATGCACAAACGCCTGACCAAACGAGAGGTTTCCAGCTTGCTGATCTGCACCGTGGCGATCGCCTGTCAGTATTTCAACCTGCTTTAATGAACTGTAAATTCAGGGAATAGGGTGGATGAGGATGAGACTGTACTATTATCACGATTTATCCGCGCATGAACAGAGAAATGCTGCCGGAGCGGATTATACGCCGGCGTATCTGCCGGTGATGCTGAAAAACAGCGGATTTTCCGCTCAGGAGCTTACCGCCGAAGCGCTGCTGCGTTACCGGCCGGAAGAGGGGGACGCTTTGCTGATAGGCGCGGAAGCCCTGACGGCGGCGCAGTGCCAGGCGCTGGCCGCGGCGGCGGAGGACGGATGCGCTGTCATCGCCTTTGCCGCCAAAGCTCCTGGGCTCTTTCCCGATTTTGTTTCGGAAAAGCAGAGCGGTGATGATTACGATATCGTGGGCTATTTCCATTTTTCGGATACAGAGGAACTGCTGCCGGTACTTGGCGGCTTCGGATCCCTGCCGGAGACAGGCGGCGAGGTACTGGGCTGGCTGAAGGATCGGGAGGGCGGTTCCCATGCGGCCTTGATCCGGCTGCGGAAAGGGATTTGGTACTGGAGTTTTGATCTGCCCGCCACTTTGTGGCATGCGGCGGACGGCCGTCCCACCTTGGAGTTATGCAACGGTTTTTCCAAGCCCCGGATCCCGGACGGATATGTGCTGGGCCAGGAGGATAATTACGCAGTCCCCTACGCGGACAGCTACATGCGGGCTGTGGAGGATCTGCTGGTGTCCCGGGGCTTTCCCCGGCTGTATCCCCTGCCGGTCCACAATGAAAACGTCTGTGACCTGGCCCTCTATTTTGCCGGGGATGACGACGCCACTTCGGAGGAAAACGATATGGCCGCGGCTGAGGCTATGTTTCAGAGAGGGCTGCCCTATCATCTCAATCTGATGCCGGTGGATGAGGAAGGGCGGTTTCGCATCAGCCGGGAGCAGCTGGAACAGCTGCATGCCCAGGGCTGCGAAACGGCGCTGCATTATAATTTCCTTATGTTCCCTTACAGCGAAGAGGGATATAAGCTTCAAAGCGATATGTATGAACAGGCTTTTGGGGAAGTGAGCATCGGGCCGGTGAACCACTGTTTGATTCAAGTCGGCACCGCCGGGGAGAGATACCGGATCGAGGCGGCCTGCGGCGCACTGGGCGACAACAATCGTCTTCAGGCACAGATGGATCCCCAGGACATCAATGCCTTTAATCTCAGCGGTTTCGCCAGCGGTACCGCCTTCCCGCGGTTTGTGCTCTGCGACGCGGCCCACGGCAACCGGGAACTGGATTTCTGCGAGGTGTACAGTTCCTTTTACGAGCCCCGGCTATACACAGAGGAACCGGAGGAATGCCGGAAAATCGAGGACTATCTGGAGGACGGTTTTGCCTATGGCCGGCCCCTGCAGCTCTTCTTGCATCCCCATTATATTTCCGGCGTGTGGTGCGACCCGCTTCCAGCGCTGAAGGCATTGGATCACGCCACGGATTATGTCCGGAAAAAAGGGTGGAATGTGTGGACCTGCGGGCCGGACGCGCTGATCCACTGGTGGCACGACCGCGCGGCCTGTCAGGTGGCAAGCCTCTCTTCGCGGGAATTTACGGTGAACAATCCCACCGATTGGGGGATCACGGTGGTGCTGCCGGAAGATACGCAATCCGTGACGGTGGACAACCAGCCCGGGGCGCTGCAGACCAAAACCGTGGCTGGAAAACAATGCAAGCTGCTGAATCTGGGAAGCGGAACCTTCCGGGTATCCTGCAACTGATCTGCGTAAGCCGTGGCCGTTAGGCCGGAACATAAATCGATTGCCGCTAGGAGGATCGAGATGAAAAAACGTGTGATTTCCCTGCTCCTGACAATCTGCCTGAGCTGCTGCCTGCTGGCGGCGGGCGGATGGCAGACTTCGGCAGCCCCCCTGCGTTATGGTCTGACCCTGGATGCCCAGGGCAATTTTATGCTCAATGGTCAGAAGTTTTACGGCTACGGCGTCAACGCTGCGGCGGGGGATGTGTGGCACGATCCCTTTGACGATACATACCGGGTATGCCTGGAAACCCTGAAAAAGTTTGGGATTCCCTTTACCCGCACCATCATCACTTATGGCTCTATAGAGGATTATAAGCGGTATCTGGAGGATCCGGACGCCTATTTCGCCGCCTCTCAGCAGATGCTGGACATGGCCGCAGAAGCCCATATCGGAGTGATCGTTACCGTTATCAGTTCCTGCCGGTACACTAGCCTGCTGGGGGAAAAGCCCTCCGCTGTCGGGGACATAAACAGCAAATCCATGGCCTTCCAGAAGAAATGGACCAAGGATATGGTGGAACGATTTGTGAATCATCCGGCGGTTTGGGGCTGGGAGATCGGCAACGAACGCAATTTGGAATCCGATTTGATGTTTACCGAACACGACGGCCAGCTGAACATGGTATATGGTGATTTGGTGGGAGAATTTAACGGCTACGATTCAGTCACGGCTGAAGAGTTTGCCGTCATGAAGCGGGAGATCGCCAAAAGCATCCGGGAAGTGGATCCTTACCGGATCATTTCCAGCGGCGACGCGATCATGAGAGAGTCCGCCTATCATCTTCATCAGGCCTCCCAGAAGATGAACAGCAATCATGAGTGGACGGTGGACTGGACCCGGGATACCCTGGAGCAATGGCGGTATATGAATCTTTACGCCACTCCCGACCCGGTTAATGCCATCTCCACCCACTTCGCCATGACCTATGACGATTTTGGCTACGCCCTGCAGGATACCACCCTGAACCTGGAGCAGTTGCTGAAGGAATATGTGACCCAGGCCAAGGCCGCGAAAAAGGGCTTTTATTTTGGAGAATTCGGTGATTTGGGCGATGCCGACATCGATCCGGCCCAGGGGAAGGAGCTGGCGGTCAAGAATCTCAACGCCATGGTGAATGCCGGGGTACAGCTGGCTTCCCTGTGGCAGCGCAACAAAAACAATTCCGTGGTGACGGATGAAGGCAATCTGGCTGTCACCATCCGGGAGATTCAGAAGATCAATCAGAAATTCCAGTCCGCAGGGCTGCAGAACACGGAAAAATATTGGGCGGCGGCGGACAATGCTGCCTCTTCCAAGCCTACCGATCCCGTCAAGCCCACCAATCCGGTCACTCCCACATCGCCTTCTGCAATCGAACCCGGCAGCAGCACGGTTTCCACATCGCCCGCCGGGGAGGATGAAGTCAGCCAGTATATGCTCAGCCAGTCGACCAAATTGTCCATCTCCGGGACGGATAACAGAATAACCATCCAGGAGCCGGTGAGTTTGGATATCTTCCAGCGGAGCATCGCCCTGCGGGAGGGATACACCCTCAGTGTGGCGGATAGATCGGGCAGCATCCTTACGTCGGCGGATGCCCAGGTGGACGACAGCTGCACCGTGACGGTGCGGGATCCGGAAGGGGTCACGGTACGCCAGTTCACCGTGGCGGTTGCTCAGCCGGCATCCAATACCACCGCCCCTGCGTCCACATCCTCGGCGAGAGAACAGAACACCGGGGGGGCCGGCTGGTGGATCTGGCTGATCGTGGTCCTGGTGATTGTTGTCCTGGCAGGCGGCGCAGCGGCCTTTTACTTCCTGTATTTGAGAAAGAAACTCGCATTGCGCAAGGAGGAGAATAAAAAATGAACTATGGGATTACGGTAGATAAGCAGGGCAATTTTACCATGAACGGCAAGCCTTTCCATGGGTATGGGGTCAACGCCTACACCATGATTTATAACCGGCAGCTGGATCCCCAGGACGAGTCATATAAAGACGGGTTTGCCATGCTGAAGAAATACAACATCCCCTTTATCCGCACACCGGTGACGTATGAGCCAGTGGAGTATTATGAGCAGTATCTGAAGGACCCCGACGCTTTTTTTGAAGGGGCGGACAAGATCCTGGAGGAAGCCCGGAGATCCCATATCGGTGTGATCGTCATTATCATGAATTCCAGCCGGTATAGCAGCATGCTGGGAGAGAAGCCCAGCGCCGTCCATGAGCTGAACAGCCGGTCCATGGCCTATCAGAAAAAGCTCGCCGCCGATTTTGTCAATCGGTATAAGGATAATCCCGCCGTATGGGGCTGGGAAATCCGCAATGAAGGGAATCTGGAGGCGGATCTGTTCCGCACGGCCTACGGCAATTATCACCAGGATGTTTACGGCCTCCAGGTTGGAGAGTTCAACGGCTATGATTCGGTCACCTCGGCGGAAATGTCGCTTTATAAGCGGGAGATCGCTAAGGTCGTACGAGAGCTGGATCCTTACCGCCTGATTTCCAGCGGCGACGCCGTTATGCGGGAATGCGCCTATCACCTCCATCAGGCGTCGATGCAGATGGATGATCAGCACTGCTGGACAGAAAACTGGACGCCGGATACTTTGGAGGAATTCAGGGAGATCATCCGCTATTCCACTCCCGATCCGGTGGATACCGTGTCCACTCACCTTGCAATGCCGGCGGCGGATTTCCTTTACAGGCTCAGTGGTGCGGATCTCTCCTATGAAGAGCTGATAAAGGAATACGTTTCCGTGGCGAAAGCTGCGAAAAAGGGTTTCTATTACGGTGAATTCGGCGATGTGGATAAAAACGAGAATAATTTACAGCTTGTAACGGAGCAGATTCAAAGGAATCTGCGGATCATGGTGGAGAGCGGCGTGCAGCTGGCCACCCTGTGGCAATTCAACGGTGACAATAATGCTTTTAATGACGAAGGAAAAATGGGCTGTATGTTCCGGGAGATATCCAAGGTGAACGATTGGTTCCAAAAATCCGGCTTGCAGGATATGACGGATGTTTGGTGAGCAAGCGGAAGATAGTCTGAAAGGGCGGATTGAATGGTGTTGGGAAAAGTTCATTCCATAAAACGGCGGCTGCTGGCAGCGGGTATGAGCGTCCTTTTTCTGGTGGGCGGCATCCTGCCGGCGGCCGGCGAAGCCGAAAAGCAGACGGCGGCTTCCTTTTCCCCAACCGGGGACAGCTGGAAAGAGATTCTGACTACAAAGTATACCGAGGACAGCTACGTCCGCAGTCTTCAAGCCTATCCCAACGCTGTCCGGCACCAAAAAGGACCGGTGCTGGACAGCGAAGCCCTGCTCCCGGAAAGCCAGAACGTGCGGCAGGAAACAGGGGAAAAGGCAGAAAAAGCGGTCTGTTTCGATCAGGAGGGGCGGGCGGTCTACCAAGTGGAGATCGCTGCCGATGGGTTTTATCAGCTGGGTATCTCCTATGACTATACCGATACCCAGACGGAGGATAACAGCGATCTCTCCATTGAGATCGACGGTCGGCCGCCCTTTTATCAGTCGAAGGAACTGGCGTTGCCCCGGGTTTGGGCCCAAGAGGAAATCGTGCATCTGACCGGAGGCAATGATCTGCAGCCGGATACGCTGCAGGTGAAGGAAAAAGCGGTGTACTTCCCCGCCGACGAAAGCGGCATGAACGGCCGGTATTGGTTTTACTTCACCGAGGGGGCACATCACCTGACCCTGTATTCCTCTCACGGGGGATTCCGTGTATATAAAGTGGAGTTGGGGATGGAAGAAGCCGGAGAGAAAGAGGGCGATGCCTATCCTTATACCGGCGATGTGATTCAGATAGAGGGAGAGGAATTCTTCCGTAAAAACGACCGGCGCATCGTTGGGGGAACCGACCGGACGGATGCCCGCACCTCCCCCAATGATCCCATGTACAAAAAGGTCAATATCCTGGCGGGCAGCAAATATCTGAAGCCGAATCAGTCGGTGAGCTGGACCTTCATTGTGAAGGAAAAAGGACGCTACCGGTTGAATGTCCGCTATATGCAGGAAAGCCTGCCGGGACTCTTTGCCTCCCGGAACCTTTACATAGACGGTAAGCCCATCGCTTTTGAGGAGGACGCCGTCCGGTTTCCCTACACCGATACCTGGAAGCTGGCGACGGCGGCGGACGCCCAGGGGGATGAGCTGTTGCTGGATCTGGACGCCGGGGAACACACCCTCACCATGGAGGTGACCCTGGGGGCGCTGCAAAACTATGTGCTGCGCCTGGACGACGTGATCTTCGCCATGAACTACCTGTACCGCAAGATCATTATGATTACCAGCACCACCCCCGATCCTTACCGGGATTATCATCTGGAGGAGGAAATCCCCTACCTCATTCCCTATTTCCGGGAACTAGAGGGAGAGATCAGTGCCATCAGCGACGGCCTGCGGGAACTGGGCGCTGAGGGCGGCATGCTCAGCGTGCTGAATCAGACGGCGGAACAGCTGCGGGAATTCAGCGAGGATTCCTATCGTCTGCAGGACCGCCTGAGCCATTATGTAAGCAATATTTCTTCCCTGTCCGCTTTGGTGATGGAAATGCAGGAAGGTCCCCTGAGCATTGACTGTCTCTGGCTGGAAAGCACCCCGGAGCGGAATGTGAAATGGAAGGCCGGATTTTGGGAATCCATGCTTTTCCATACCCAGGCATTTTTCGGCTCCTTTTTCTGTGATTATTCTACCTTCGGTAGCGAGCTGGGAGGCGACCGGGAAAGCATCACCGCCTGGTTCAGCGGCAGCCGTGAGCAGTCCGAGCTGCTGCAGGATATGATTAACGAGGATTTCGGCGCGGCGGAACCGGGAATTTCCGTCAGCCTGCGGCTGGTGACACTGCCTTTAACCCAGGCCATCCTGGCGGGCACAGCGCCGGATGTCTGTCTCGCCGTGGCCCGCAATCAGCCCATCAATCTGGGCTGCAGGGGCGTGCTGGAGGATTTGTCCGCCCATGAAGGCTTTGCCAAGCAGCGGGAGATTTTCGGAGACAACCTGCTGACGCCCTACTCATATGAAGGGGCTGTTTACGGGCTGCCGGTGACGCTGGATTACCACATGATGTTCTACCGCCGGGATATTCTGGAGGAACTGGGCGTCCAGCCGCCGGAGGATTGGGAGGCGTTTTACGCTCTGATTCCCCTGATGCAGCGCAACAATTTATACATCGGCTTGCCCTATACCATGGTGGGCGCCACAGAGGGCAGTCTGGGCGTCAAGGATATCTTCGCCACCCTGCTGCTGCAGAACGGCGCGCAGCTCTATACCGAGGACCTGTCCGCCGTCCGGCTGGACGATCCTGAAATAACCGCCGTATTCCGGGAATGGACCGAGTTTTACAGCAAGTACCAGTTCAGCCTGGAGTATAACCTTTACAACCGTTTCCGCACAGGGGAGATGCCCCTGGCAATCGCCTCTTATTCGGTTTACAGCCAGCTTTCGGGGGCGGCACCGGAAATCAAGGGGATGTGGGGGATGACCCAGATCCCGGGCACCCGCCGGGAGGACGGTTCCATCGACCGTACCCAGGCCGCCTCCGGCACGGCGGCGATTATGCTGCAGGGAAGCGAACATAAGGAGGCCGCCTGGAAATTTCTCCAGTGGTGGACCTCCGCCGAGGCGCAGGGAGCCTATGGCAATGCGGTGGAGGATCTGATGGGAGAAGCGGCCCGCTATACTCCGGCCAATCCGGACGCGGTGAAGCTGCTGCCATGGGACGAGGACAATTATAACGCCCTCATGGAGCAGCGCAGCAGGATTCAGGAGCTGCCGGAGGTGCTGGGAGGCTATTACGTGGTGCGCAGCATTGATAATGCCTTCCGCACGGTGCTGTACAACGGTGCCAACTATAAAGAGGCTCTCCTGACGCAGAATGTTATCATCAACACGGAGCTGGAGAGAAAGCAGCGGGAATTCAAAGACTAGAGCCGCACCGGAAGAGCCGCTCTTCGGCGCCATCCGGATTTCGAACAAGTCCGCACCATCGGAACACTGGATAGGGAGAAACGCGATCATGAAAAAAGCAAAACCGGTTCGGTCCAGAACCAGATCCACGACCCTCAGCAGCTATCTTTTCCTCACGCCGTTTTTTCTGTCGTTTTTGCTGTTTACCGTCCTTCCCATCGGTTGCGCCGTCGTCCTGAGCTTTACCGATTTCAATATGGTTTCTCTTCCCAGCTGGGCGGGGCTGTCCAATTATGCCCGGATGTTTCTGGACGACGATGTATTCGGTACCGTCATCCGCAATACCCTGGTGTTTGCCATCGTCACCGGGCCTGTCAGCTATTTCCTTTGCCTGCTGCTGGCCTGGCTGATCAATGAAATGAACCGGGTGCTGCGGGTGATTATGACGGCGGTGTTTTATCTTCCCTCCACCCTGGTGAGCGCCGTGGGGATTTTCACCTATGTGTTCAGTGGGGATTCCTACGGCCTGGTGAACAGCGTTCTTATGCGGTTCGGCTTTATACAGGACCCGGTTATGTGGCTCAGCGATCCTGCCTATAACCTGGGAGTGGTGATTTTTGTTCAGCTGTGGATCAGCCTGGGGGTAGGTTTCCTGTCCTTTATCGCCGGTTTTCAGGCTATCGATTCCAGCATTTATGAATCGGGAGCCATCGATGGGGTCCACAACCGGTTTCAGGAGTTCTATTATCTCACCCTTCCCAGCATGCGACCTCAGCTGATGTTCGGCGCGATTATGCAGATTACCGCCTCCTTTTCCGTTTCCGCAGTGCCCATCGCGCTCACCGGCTTCCCAAGCACCAATAACTCCACCACCACTATCGTCACCCATATCATGGACATGAGCACCAACCGTATCGAACTCGGCTATGCCTGTTCCATCGCCGTGTTCCTTTTTCTCCTGATGCTCATCACGCGGGATATTGTTTCCCGTATTATTAAGAGCGATTAACCGATAGCGGTTGTCCAGGAAAGGATACGAGTAATCGATGAGATTAAGCGCGAAAAAAATCAGCCGTTCCAACGGCGGCACGGCGGTTATACTGTTTTTTCTGTTTCTGCTGTCCTTGTTGATGGTGGTGCCGCTGGTGTATGCGCTTCTGCAATCGCTCAAGCCGATAGAGGAAATCTTCGTCTATCCGCCCCGGTTTTGGGTCAAGCGCCCGACGGCGGACAATTTTGCTTCCATTTTCCGCTCGGCAGGCGATTTGTGGGTGCCCTTCAGCCGTTATGTTTTCAACAGCCTGTTCATCGCCGGAGTCAGCACCGCCATTCAGGTGATATTCGCTTCCATGGCGGCGTATCCCCTGGCGAAACACCGCTTCAAAGGACAAAACTTTCTTTTCAACCTGGTGATGATCGCCCTGCTGTTCACGGGAGAGGTGCTCTTCCTGCCTCAATATCTGCTGGTGTCCCTGCTGGGCATTGTGGACAGCTATTGGGGGTTGATTCTCCCCTCCATGGCTTATCCGCTGGGCTTGTATCTAATGCGCCAGAATATGCTGTCCTTTCCGGATTCTATTCTGGAAGCGGCCCGGATGGACGGCGCGGCGGAACGATATACCTTCTGGAAAATCGTGATGCCCAATATGAAAGCGCCTCTGATGACTATGATTGTCTTCGCCTTTTCCGCCATGTGGTCCAGGAGCGACGCCACCCTGATTTATTCGGAGGAGCTGAAAAGCCTGCCCACCCTGCTCAGCCAGCTGTCTTCAGCGGGCATTGCCAGAGCCGGCATGGCGGCCGCGTCCACCGTGCTGCTGATGATCCCGCCCATTATTGTGTTTATCCTAACCCAAAGCCAGGTTATCGAAGCCATGACGAATTCCGGCATTAAGGAATAGGCTGCGGATGCGGATCGCAAAGCGCAAAGCGTTAGGGCAGCGGCCTGAAACACCGTACAGCCACCCACCCAATCGGCTGGCGCTGTCCGGTGCTTGGAATCATGCGGCTGCCCCAGAACCAACAGTTAGGAGGAAACACAACATGCGCAGAGCGTTGGTCTTTGTTCTGGCCGCTGTCGCGACAGTCTGCCTGGTCCTACCCATTCAGGCGGCGGATGTGCCATACGACTCTTTTGTTCAGAGCGAAACGTTTGCCGAATTGCCGGCGCCGGCGGCGTTTGAAACGACGGCTATCCTCAGCGGCCCCGCCATGGGCAGCGATGAGTGGGATACGCCTCAGGACATGGTTTTCGACCGGCAGGGGAATTTGTATCTCCTGGACTCCCGCAACGACCGGATTCTGATTTATGACAGCGGGCTGCGGTTTGTCCGGGAAATCAGCGTCCTGACCCGGGAGGACGGGGCGGAGGATATGCTGGGCCGTCCCCAGTCCCTGTATGTGACGGATGACGGCTATCTTTATGTTGCCGACACCAATAATGAGCGGTGCCTGAAGCTGGACGGCGAAGGCCGTATCCTGCGGGAATACCGCCGTCCGGAGGATGAATCCTATACTTCCGAGGTGTTTTATCCCATCAAAATCCTGGTGAATCCCAACGACGGGATGCTTTATGTGATATCCCAGAACGTCTATCAGGGCATCATCCTGTATACGGAAGCCGGGGAGTTCAGCGGTTATTACGGCAGCCCGCCGGTGACGGTATCCGCCAAACTGCTGTTCGACCGTTTTTGGAAAAGCATTATGACCAAAGAGATGCGGGAGGGATTGGCCGATTACGTTCCGGTGGAATATACCAGCCTGGATATGGATGAGGAGGGCTTCATTTATGCGGTTTCCTCTTACACCAAATCGGGAGAGGAACAGATCCGCCGGCTGAATTATTTGGGAAACAATATCCTGCCCAATAAGGGGAATCTGGGGGAGAAGGAAATCGTTTATTACCGCACGGAAGTGTGGAACAGCCAGTTTACCGATGTGTGCGTGGCAGGCCAGAATATTCTGGCGCTGGATTCCCGCTATCAGCGGCTGTATGTATTCGACATGCGCGGCAACCGGCTGATGACCTTCGGTACGCAGGGAAAACAGAAGGGGGCTTTCCTCCGGGCGACGGCGGTAGAATACCGGGATGGGCAGGTCTATGTGCTGGATGCCCTGAAAAATAACCTCACGGTGTTTCGCCCCACCCCTTACGGCCAGCTGATTCTGCAGGCGTCAGCCTATGACAACAACGGTGATTACGATGAAGCGGTGACGTACTGGAATCAGGTGCTGCAGCAAAACACCAACTGCGAAATGGCCTATGCCGGTATCGGGGAAGCTATGTTGAAAAACGGGGAATACCGGCAGGCGGTGGACTATTTCCGGCTGAGCAACAGCAAGGACAGGGAATCGGTCGCCTTCGGATATTACCGGGCAACTTTGCTGCGGGAGCATATGGAGTGGGCCGTGGGAGTGCTGCTTCTCGCACTGATCGCCCTTTTCCTGCTTCTCAACCGGAAATTTACCGCCCTGCTTCGCAGCCGATTCCGGAAAAAGAAGGGGGAAGATGTGCCCAAAAAAGAACGGGTGTGGCGCTGGGCCCGGCAGGTGATGTTTCATCCGCTGGAGACCTTCAATGAATTGAAACATAAACGGTATCAGAATATTCCCTTTGTGGCGGCGGTGCTGGTGATCTGGACGGTCATCCATATTTTGGTCCGGCAGTTTACCGGTTTCCGTTTCAGCAGCTACGATCCCAATACCTTCAATCTTCCTCTTGAGATTGCCGTCGCCGTTCTCCCCTTTGTGCTGGTTGCCGTCGTCAACTGGGCTGTGTGCGCCATCCTGAACGGTGAGGGAAAATTCTGGGAGATTTCTACCTATCTGGCCTTTGCGTTGATTCCCTATATGGTTTTCTCGCTGCTTTCCCTGCTTCTCAGCCAGTTTATGGTGTTGGATGAGGCTCTGTTCCTCCATTTTGTACAGTGGATCGGTATTCTCTGGAGCCTGATGCTGGTATTCCAGGGGCAGCGGTTTGTGCATAACTACACCACAGGGAAAACCGTCGGCACAGCGGTTCTGACAATAGCAGGCGTGCTGATCGTGCTGATTATTCTGTTGCTGATCTTTACCTTGATTCTGCAGTTGACAAGCTTTATCTCCAGTGTGTATATGGAGCTGTCGCTTCGAAAGTGAGGGAATTGTACGTGAAACGAATCTGTGCGGCGGCTCTGGCGCTGCTGCTGACGGCGGCGGGATGTTCCGCCGCTCCCGCAGCGCCGTCAGCCGTAATGCCGAATTTTTCGGAGCGGGCTTATGTGGCCTATTCGGGGGCGGAGGATTTGCTGCCCGGACTTCCGCCGGAGGGGATGGAGTTTGTGGCGCGCAAGGGATACACCGCCATGTTTTTCAATCCCCAGACCGCGGAGTTTGTGCTGGAGGATATGCGCAGCGGGGAGCGCTACTACAGTATGTCGCCGGATCCCGCCGGTACCCTCCAGGAGCGCTCCCAGTTGATCTTGGCTGATCTGGACCTGGATGGGGGAAATATCCGTACCAAATATTCCGCCAACGCGGTGGTTTCCACCCGGAAAGCGGATAACGGATTTCAAGTGTGGTATGCCTTTCAGGACGAGCAATACGCGGTTCCGGTGGAATATCTGCTGATGGAGGACGGCCTGCGGGTGCGGGTGCGCTGCGATCAGATCGTCGAGCAGGGCGCGGTGAACCGGGTGGCGTCGATTACCTTACTGCCCTTCCTGTACGCCCAAAAGGGCTATCCGGACGGTTTTATCTTGGTGCCGGATGGCAGCGGCGCCATTCTGCGGCTGAACGAGGATAAGTCCTTTTATTCCTCTTATGAAGGGGCGCTGTATGGGGATGCCTATCTCACGGTCCCTGATTACCGCTCTGAGGTGACCGAAAATTGCTTGCTGCCTTTTATCGGTATGCAGGGAGAAACCGGCGGCTTTTTTGCCATGGCGGAGGCGGGCGCCTCTGCCGGTAATGTGATCGCTTCTGTGGAAGGACAGGATGCCAGCGCTTCGCGGGTGTGCTTTCGTTTTGACTTGCGCAAGCAGCAGGAAGCGCACATCGGAAACCCGGATTCCACCACCGCCAAAACGGTGTTGGTCAATGAGGAGGGGCCCATCACCCTGCAGGATGTCAGCGTGCGGTATTTTCTGCTGGATTCCACCCCGGAAACCGGGTTGAAGGAGATGGCGGAAATCGCCAGGAATATCGTTGACGATCAAAGCGGCGTCGTCGCCGCTGCGCCGGATAACGAGGTGTATCTGACCACCTTGGGGGGATACACGGCGGAAAATCCCATCCTCGGCTTCCGGGCCAAGACCACCAAAACCGTCACCAGCTTTGAGATGGCGGCCGAAATGATCTCCCGCCTCCGGGAGAAGGGAGTGGACCGGGCGGCCTTGATTTATACCGGGTACAACCGGGCGGAGCTGCGGGGCGGCATCATCGGCGTCCCCAAACCGGACGGCGCGGTGGGCTCGGTTTCGGAGCTTACGGCGTTGGCAGAGCTGCTGGGACCTCAGGGTCTGCTGATGGAGGTGAACCCGGTTGAATTCCGGAACGACGGCCAAGGGTTCAGCAAAAACCGAAGCGCGATCCGGGATTTGAATCTAAAAACGGTGGAAGTATACCGGTATAAGCGCAATACCACGCACGCAGACCGGGAAAACGCCACCTATCTGCTGAAGATCCCTTACGCTTCTGATGTGCTGCTGCAGGCGGAGGATTGGATGAAAGAGAAGCTCCCCTCCGCCGGAATCATGGTCAGCGGTTTCAGCAGCAAGTTGTACGGGGATTACAGTGAAAACGGTTACAACCGGGAGCAGGCATTGCAGAAGGTGCGGGATACCCTGCGGGAGATGAGCGGCCGGAATCCCCTGTGCACCGAGGCGGCCAATTATGATGCCGCCCTTTATTCCTCCGTGATCGTAGATGTGCCGAACTCCAGCAGCGGATACGATGCTTTTGACGAAAGCGTTCCCTTTTACCAAATGGTGTTTTCCGGTTCCAGACAGTTGGTTTCCCGGCCTATCAATTCCCTTTCCGGGGACGTGGAGGGAGCCTTCCTGGACTGTATCCGGTTCGGTATGACGCCGCATTTTGAACTGATCGCCGAGAAGGAGACGTTGCCCGGCCAGTACGGCATAGATTCCTTCTATGCCGCCGCCTTTGCCGATTGGGGCGAAAAGATCGCGGTCTACAGCCGCCGGTACGAGGCGGTGCTGGAGGCGGTTCAGGGCCGGGTGCTGGAGGATTATCGCGTGTTGGAGCCGGGCTTGTATCAGCTGACCTATTCCGGCGGCGTCCAGCTGCTGGTGAACCAAACCGCTCAGGACACGGTGATCGGCGGACAGACGGTGGACGCCGGCAGCTTCGCGATTCTGTCATAATGGAAAGGAGGAATAAACCCGTGGCGAAATCTCAACGGCAGCGGGCGCTGCTCTCGTATGAAAAGAAAAAGAGCATGATAGGGTATTTATTTCTCATTCCATGGGCTATAGGAACCCTTGTTTTTCTGCTTTTCCCCTTGTTCCAGTCGGTGCTCTACAGCTTCGGCAACCTGCGCATCGGGAAGGACTACGGCATCGATTTGGTGGGGCTGACCCATTACATGAAAGCCTTCACCCAGGACAGTCGTTTTCTGCCTCTGTTAAGCAGTTCCCTTCCGCCGCTGCTGTATCAGGTGCCCATCATTGTGCTGCTGAGCCTTTTCCTGGCTTTGCTGCTTAATCGGAAATTTTTCGGACGCACCGTGATCCGCGGCATCTTCTTCCTACCCATCATCATTGCCAACGGGATGATTCTCAGTATTCTCAACGGCGATGCTTTTTCGGCCAGCGTCATGTCCGGCAGCAGCTCCTCCCATTTATTCAACAGTGAGATGCTGGGAGTGTTCCTTACCGGGGTGCAGGGGGCGGAAGATCTGGTGGGCTTTGTCACCGGGTTTGTGGACAGTATCTTTTCCCTGCTGTGGAAATCCGGCATCCAGACGCTGCTGTTTATCACCGCTCTCCAATCCATTCCCATTTCCATGTATGAGGCGGCGAAAATGGAGGGGGGCACCTCTTGGGAGATCTTTTGGAAAATCACCTTTCCCATGGTTTCCCCCACCATCCTGCTCAATGTTGTCTACACTATCATCGATACCTTCGGCGATCCGGGCAATGAGGTGATGAAATACGCCAACAGCTTTGCTCAGCAGGGGGATTTCAACTACAGTTCGGCGCTGATTTGGATTTACACCATTATCATTCTGGCCTTTGTCGGGCTGACCTACTTTATCATTGATCGGTTTGTATATTATGAGGTTTAGGGTCATCGGCGGTATGGCGCGGGAAGGACGGAGACAAGTATGATGAATCGCATAAAGCTGAAAGAGCCCCAAAAGGAACAGAACCGGTTCCGCCTGATGATCGGCAGCAGAAACCTAACCCCCAAGCGGCTGGCTCAAGGAATTGTGGGAGTGGTCCTGTGCATCGGCCGCATCCTGCTGATCGCGGGACTGTGCTTTGTTCTGCTGTATCCCCTGTTGTATATGTTCAGCATGGCATTTCGTCCCACCAAAGAAATCCTGGACCCCTCGGTGGTCTGGATTCCCAAAACCTTTACCCTGGACAATCTGCGGCTGGCCTGGGAGCTGATGGACTATGGCAGCGTCTTCCGCAATACCCTGCTGATCAATATCATCAGCTCCCTGCTTCAGGTGGCCACCTGCGCGGTAACCAGCTACACCTTTGCCAGATTCCAGTTCAAAGGTAAGCAGCTGCTCTTTGGCATCGTGATCTTCAGCATCATGATACCCTCTCAGCTCACCATTATTCCTTTGTCCAGAAGCTTTTCCCATTTCGATTTTTTTGGAATAGGGCAGATCCTCAAGCTTTTCGGCGCGACGGGGACCGTCAATCTGCTGGATACCCCGGCTCCCTTCTACATATCCGCTCTGTTTGGAGCGGGAATCAAATCCGGCATGTTCATCTTTATCTTCCGGCAGTTTTTCCGGGGCTTGCCCAAGGAACTGGAGGAGGCGTCGGCTATCGACGGCTGCGGCTTCGTCAAAACCTTTCTGCGGATTATTCTGCCCAACGCGGTGCCGGTGTGCGTGTCCTCCGTTATTCTATCGGTGGTATGGTATTGGAACGATTACTACTACTCCTCCATGTATGTGCCCAATATGCCCACCGTCAGCCTGATGCTGTCCGGCCTTCCCAGCCGGTATGCCAGTATCTACAATGCTTTTGCGGACTCCTATGAAACCGTTACCCTGATGCAGGCCGGCGCTTTGCTAACCATCGTGCCCGTGCTGGTGATGTACATATTCCTGCAGAGAAAACTGGTGCAGGGCATGGAACGGTCGGGGCTGGTTGGATGAGTGCCGAAAAACAGAGGGAAGGAAAGGTGAGGCCTATCAGACCATGAAGGACTTCCTGGCGTGCGTTTAGAAAAAACAAAGAAAGTGTGGAGGAAGATCATGACGAAAAGACGCATTCTTTCTATGACGTTGGTCGGCTGTATGCTGTCCGCTATGATGACGGCGTGCGGCGGCAACAGCAGCTCAACCGACAGTTCCGCTTCCGGCGGAGGCACAACGTCGACCACCAAGCGTGACGACGGTATCTTTGAGCTGAACAGC
Organism: uncultured Oscillospiraceae bacterium; assembly: GCA_902492455.1. Lineage (GTDB taxonomy): Bacteria > Bacillota > Clostridia > Oscillospirales > Acutalibacteraceae > CAKTXU01. The sequence goes on along the minus strand of CABULH010000011.1, from coordinate 6,039 downwards.
GACGTTTTCAGCAAACCCAACAGTGATCCCGGCTCCGCCCCTGGTTCCGATCCTGGCTCTAATCCCGCCTCCGATTCCGGCAATTCCTCGGACTCCTCTAGCGGCGCACCCAAACCAACCTTTCAGCAGGTGGATAACTTGGACGATCTGAAGCCCTATGAAAGGGAAGTATACAAAAAGCTGCCGGAACTGAAAATCGATGCGGAAAAGAAGCTGACGCTTCTCTTTAGCGCGGATATGGTCGCTCCCATGCTGGCGCGCAAATACGGTATCAGTATGGAAACCGTGGTCGTGCCCAACGCGGAGATACTCAACCGGTATATCGCCATGGTAAACGCGGATACGCCGCCGGATATTTACATCGGCAACTATAACTATACCCTGATATCCAGAGGGTATGTCCAGGCGTGGGACAGCTATGTCGATCTGAAGAGCAGCACCTGGAAGGAAGAGCTGCCTTACATGGACAACTACGCGGTGGCAAACAAGCATTACGTTTTCGTACCCAAGAATCCCAACGCCGGCGGTCACTTGATGTATGTCATCTATAACGCGGAAACCATCCGGGAGAACAATCTCCAATCCCCCTCGGATCTCTTCGCTCAAAACAAGTGGGATTGGGACGCCATGGCGAACATCGCGGACAAGATGACCGGCAACGGCAAATATGGCATTGCTTTCCATAATGGGCCCCAAGGGTTTGTCAATTCCACCGGACACGATTATGTGGATTTTGTTAACGGCAAAGCCCAGAACATGCTGAAAAACGTGGACGTTACCCGGGCTATTCAGGCTTATTCGGATATGGTTGCCAAAAAATCCATTTACACCGGCAATAACGCGCTGGAGATGCTCCGTCGGGGTAATCTGGCTATGGTAGTCGGATCCGAGGGCGGCGTTATGGCACTGAAAGATGAAATTCTGGCCGGCAAGGTGGGCGTCACCGCTTTCCCGCGGGATCCCAAGAAAAACGAATACTATATGCCTTACATGGGCAATGGTTTCTATCTTGCCAAAGGAGCCAAGCATCCCAACAATGCCGTGGCCTACATGACGACCTGGCATTATGAAAACGACAGAGAGTATAAAATGGCGCTGAACAAGGATCTCGTGTCCCAGGGCTTCGGCACGCCCGAGGTGATTTACAACACTCTTCGGGACATTGACAGCAAGGTGAAGGGTACCCTGCAGACCTGGGAACTGTTCGGTTCAGAGGCGACGGTGTATATTTCTGCCCTGGGCACCGGCCTCAATGCGGGCAGCCCCTGGTCCCTGCTGTCCTCCGAGCTCTCTCCTTTGTTGGATGACGGCATCCGTGCCTTCTACGGTGGCTAAGACGGACTGCACCAAGTGTGGTGCTAAAATGTTATATAAAGGAGATGTTTTTGTGAAAAAGTTCAAAGCTTCCCTGGCGGGCGCCCTCTCTCTGGCGCTTCTCCTCCCGGCTTTTTCCGGCCTGAGCATCGCGGCGGAACCGGATGCTGACGAACAGCTCAACGCCCCCACGGTAGAGCAATTCTACATGCCGGAGGCTCCGGAAGGGATGACCTCCTCCGTCACCGGTCTGGACAGCGGCGGTGTGCGCATTAAATTTGGCAAAACCGCCAACGGAGCCTATGACGTAAATAAGTATCAGGCGATAGCCACTGCTCAGAAGGTCAAATGGGACGGCCTGCATATCCGGGTAAAAAATTTCAATGCCTATGGCATTGTTCTGCACTTTTCCGATAAGCAGATTGTCCAGCATTCCCCCGCTCTGGGTGGCAAAACGCTGTGCATGAATATCAGCGGAGCCGGCCAGATGCAGTTGTTTGACGGCCAGTGGCAAGATTGCCCTCTTGTGTTCCAGCCAGCGGACGCGAGCAAGCAGCTGGAGTATATCGATCTGAAGCTCCGCAAGACGGAGGACGGCCATATGGAGATCAACCTCAACGGCCGGACCGATGATATGGTGACCAGCAAATCCACTTTGGAGGCGGTGGATTTCCCGGATGAAGTGTATGTGTCCTTCATCAACGGCTTCAACGAGATGCCCGGCCTGAAGTGCGATGTGACTGTGTTCCACGGCGGCGAAAACGAATGCTATGAAGGCGCGACGGACATTGAGAACGTGGACAAAGACCAGGAGTTCAATGCCCCTGTGCTGGATGAGGACACCTTCAGCGCGTTCACTCCCCAGGCGGACGGCACCTACAAGAAGGATGCCGACGGTAAATACGTTCCTGCGGAGGACAGCAAATTTGCGGTGTCCGCGCTGAACAATGGCGGCATCAAGGTGGCTGCCAACGGAGTGAAGCTGGGCGATTTCCTCATCAGCGACAAGGCTTATCAGTTCAACGGCCTGCACATGAGGCTGGATGTGAGCCACGGGGACGGCGTCTATCATGCAATCCGGCTCTGGGTCGGCCCCGACAGGGAATTTCCGTGGGCTTACGCTTCTGCGGATTGCAAGGGATATTATATCGATATCAATACCTTTGGCGGCAAGATTGAGGGTGTCAGCAATATGTTTGGCACTACTGTAAGAGAGCCTGGATACTCCGCGTTACCAATGCCAGGCCTTTCGGATGCGGTCAAGTCCTTTGACATTAAGTTCGGAATCGCGGACGCAGCGCCATTGGCTGGCGGAGACGCGGTGCCCTGCTACGGCCTGTTCATCAACGATTTCTTCTATGCGCTGATAGAGGTGAGCGCCGCAAAGGCCGAAAATTTTGACGATGTGTACATCGGCTTCACCGCCGTCAATCCCCAGACGGGCGACGGCATCAAAGACTTTGCTCTTACCTTCAGCTACAAGATGACCGTGCTGCACGGCGGCGAAGACGTCTGCCTGGACAGCCTGCCCGCCCCGGCTCTGGAGAAGGTCGCCGAGACGGAGAAGGCCTTGCAGGAGGTGGCGGACATCGCCAACGTTACGCTGGCCGACGAGGCCAAAATTGTGGCTGCCCGCGCCCTCTACAACTCTCTTAACGCCGCCCAAAAGAAGCTGCTGGATGCCACTAATCTGCCCGCTCTGGAGGCGGCCGAAAAGACCATTGCGGATCTGAAGGCACAATCCGGTGAAGCGGATCAGCAAGCCGCCCAGGCTGTTATGGATCTGATTAGTGCTATCCCGGCGTCTGTCACGCTGGCGGATGAAGCCAAAATCGTGGCCGCAGAGGAAGCTTATGCGGCGCTGACCGATGCGCAGAAATCCAAGGTCACCAACTTCATAGATCTGACCTTTGCACGGATGGCGTTGGATGCCCTGAAAGAGGGCGCCGGCAGTGAACCTGACGTTCCGACTGATCCGGTGGAAACCGGCGCTTCCACTCTGCCGGTGGTTGTCTGCGCTGTTCTCGTGGTATTGGCAGCCGGGATGCTGGTGGTTTCCAAAAGGAAGGCTCACGCCTGAACAATCCATAGATCTCAGATGAATTTCGGTTTTCGCTAACTGAAAATCTGAGAATAGACAAGCGCCTATCACTACCGGCACCACCTTTTATACAGGCGGCCAGTATTTGTCATTCGCCGGCCGCAAAAAAACTTGCCAGGAGGACGTCTATGCGTTTTCACACAAGATGGTGCGCAATTCTGCTGGTAGTCGGTCTGCTGCTGTCCGGATGCCAGCCTACCGATCCGCCGGATGGTCCGGGAAGCTCTGCAGCGGAGAGCCAGCAGGGACAGATCAGCAGTTCCGCAACGGCTCCTGCGGTGATGACTACCCAAAAAGAGGGTGAAACCACAGGCACCAAGGAAGGCCCGGGTGCTACGACGCGCCCGAATACAGTCACCAGCAGTGAGGTGGTCAAGACGGCCCTTTCCCTTGGTGATGTGGCTGCCATCGCTGCCAAAAAGCCCCCTGCGGTGGCCCCTCGTTCTGTTCCCAACTCCAATTCGCTGCCTTCCAGCACACATAATAAAGAAAAGGTTATCACCATGAAAAAATTTGATGTTCCTGAAAACCGGAAGAGCTCTTCCAAGATTAAATTTGATGTGGTGCTGTCCAACAAAGCCGTACTGCAGGCGCACATGCCTGTGCGGATTTGGGGGACTACCACCCTGGGAGACGTTGACCTGGCCGCTATTGTTAAAAACACCAAAACCGGAGACACCCGCACCTTCTACGGCACAGCGTCCGGCGGCGAGTTTGAGATCTGGCTGGGCGCGACGGAGTACGGCGGCCCTTATGAAATCACCGTTTGTTCTCAGGACGGACAGTGCCAGACCATCAGCGACGTGCTGTTCGGAGAGGTATACATTCTGGGCGGCCAGTCCAACATGGGATGGGCCATCGGCCAGTGCTACGACGGCAAGGTGAGCAAGCTGCTCTATCAGAAGGAGATCGACAGCAGCGCCAATGATAATTTGCGGGAAATGCTGGTCTGGCCCGTATCTTCCACAGAACCGGTGAAAAAGCTGGACAGCTGCCGCCAGTGGCAGGGGATTTCTCCCAGCTCTGTCGTCAATGTCAGTGCTGTAGGTTATTTCTTCGGTCAAAAGCTGCAGGAAGAGCTGAAGGTGCCGGTGGGCCTGGTGAGCTCCTGCATGGGTGCGACGTCGCTCTCCACCTGGCTTCCTGGCTTTGCATGGTACAACGGCATGATATCTCCTATCAACAAGATGACGGTGCGCGGCGTGCTGTGGTATCAGGGTGAGGGCGATCCCACGGAGTATGGCGAGCGTCTGGCCAGGCTGATTCGCAGATGGCGGGAGGAATTTCAGAATCCCGATATGCTGTTCCACGTAATACAGCTTCCCCGGTATGTGAACGCCGAAACCTGGTACCTCTGCCGTGAGGAGGATAAAAAGGTCTGCTCCTTTGTGGATAAATGCACCTACAGCGTCAACATCGATACCGGTCTGCTCCCGAATATGATTGCAGAGGGCGACACGCTGAATACTGTGGAGGATCCGACGGTTGCCGGTATTCATCCCTATCAGAAAAAGGAAGTCGGCATCCGTGCCGCCGACGCTCTGCTGGAAAAGGTATACGGCGCTAAGGGCTGCTGGACTTCCCCCTACCTGACCTCCTGCACAGCGGTGGAGGACGGTTCCGTGCTGCTGCAGTTTGATAATGTGGCGGAGGGCCTAGTGCTCCGCGGTCTAGCCGGTTTTGAAGCTGCCGGCGCCGATGGGAAGTATGTGGATGTTAAGCCGGTAATGGTGGGTAAAACCGCCGTTTCCATCTCCTGGGATAAAAAAGAAAAAATTGTCAGTGTCCGTTACGGCTATACCAACAACAGCTCCTTTATCCAGGGAGAGATCACCAATTGCGCCCAGTGCGTAAGCCTGTACAATACGGTAAATGGAAAGGTGGCCTATCCGGCCGAGCAGTTTACCGCAAATGTGGCGGCGCCCAAATAATCGTCCGCTTCCTCTTCGCTTTCTAAATAATATGCAGAGCGCCTATAAGCCGTCAGGCTTATAGGCGCTCTGCATATTAAGAAGACAAATGGGGAGGCATGGGGAATGCACTGCCTGCGATTTCTGAAATCGTGTGATAAGCCTTTGCAAGTGTTTATAGAAAACGCTTGAAATTGGCTTAAATCAAGAGGTGAGATAGAAAATTCACAAGATGAGGTGTTTTGCGGAAAGGGTAAAAGAAATGGAAGGGACAGGACACTTCGAACGAGTAGCATTTCTCATTGAAATGTTACGCAGTTAAAATGTATTTTTAAGAGAAGATATATAATGTTCTGCTCCATTGGTTTTATATACGCGTAAAGCCTATGTTGTGTTATTTGTGATGCCAAAATGGTGCTCGACCTTACAAAACCAACTTATGCAAAGATATAAAGTGATAAATAGAGATATGCTATTTTTGAGGATTAGCAGAACCATTCACCCTCGTCAACGGTCAAGATGAACGGGCATTGCCTGCCACTGACAAGTGCAAATGTCGCCGCTTATGTGGTAGACAAGAGGGCCAAGTCAACAAGTGCTTTCGCTCTCGAATATAAGTTGAGCAAAAAAGCCGCAATGATATTGATGTATATATGGATAAATTTTCAAAAACGGCTGTAAGAATAATCCACATAAAAAAGGGAGAAGAATTAT
>CABULH010000010.1 GCA_902492455.1 uncultured Oscillospiraceae bacterium | reverse complement strand
CTCCTGATACACCACCCGGCCGGCGCCGATGTTGGTGTGCCCCACCTCGCTGTTGCCCATCTGTCCGTCCGGCAGCCCCACATCCATGCCGGAAGCGCCAATTTTCGTAAAGGGGTTTTCCGCAAACAGGCGGGTGAGATTCGGGGTTTTGGCCGCTTTGATGGCATTGCCGTAGGCATCCGGATTCAGTCCGAATCCATCCATAATCATGAGTACCACTGGTTTTTTCATATAAAGACTCCTTCTCTTCCGGTTATCCGGCTATCCCTTCCTGCAATAGTATGTCACCATCTTCGGCGATTTTTCCGGACCGGATAAAAAAGCATCGGCCGGGCGCTCCTGCCCGGCCGCGCCGTGAGGTTTATTTACTGGCCGCTTTAACAATGGTGGCGAAATCCGCCGGTTTCAGGGACGCGCCGCCAATCAGGCCGCCGTCCACATCCGGCTGCGCCAGCAGCTCGGCAGCGTTGCCCGCATTCATCGATCCGCCGTACTGGATCACCACATCGTCCGCCGCCTCCCAGCGATACAGGCCCGCGATGGTGTTGCGGATCAGGGCGCAGACTTCGTTGGCCTGCTGCGCGGTGGCGGTGCGGCCGGTGCCAATGGCCCAAACCGGCTCATAAGCGATGATCACCCGGCTCAGCTCCTCTTCGGATACACCGCCCAAAGCGATCTTGGTCTGCATGGCAACCACCTCGCCGGTGACGCCCTGCTCCCGCTGCTCCAGATATTCGCCCACGCAGAGGATGACGGTCAGTCCCGCGTTCAGCGCCGCCCGTACCCGCTTCTGCACGGTGACGTCGGTATCGCCGAAGTAGGTTCGGCGCTCGCTGTGGCCGATGATCACATAGCCCACTTCCATCGCCTTGAGCATTTCGGCGGAAACTTCGCCGGTGAAAGCGCCGGATTTTTCCCAGTGGCAGTTCTGCGCGGCCACGCCGATTTTGGTGCCTTTGGTGGCTTCCAGGGCCGCGGGCAGATCCACAAAGGGCACGCCGACGATCACGTCGCAGGCGGCATCGGCCACCAGGGGCTTCAGCTCATTGATCAGAGCCGTAGCCTCGGCGGGAGTTTTATTCATTTTCCAGTTGCCGGCGATGACATATTTACGCATTTTCAACCATTCCTTTTCCTGTTTTTAGGGGAAACAAGCCCTCAGGGGAACGCCAACCGTTCCCCTGAGCCTTAACTGCTTATTTATCGTTGAGGCAGGCGATGCCCGGCAGCTCCAGTCCTTCCAGGAACTCCAGGGAAGCGCCGCCGCCGGTGGAGATATGGGTCATCTTATCGGCAAAGCCCAGCTGCTCGACCGCTGCCGCGGAATCACCGCCGCCGATGATGGAGATGGCATTGCTCTCCGCGATAGCCTTCGCCACCGCAATGGTACCGCCCGCGAAGGGTGCCATTTCGAACACGCCCATGGGACCGTTCCACACCACGGTACCGGCATCCTTCACCGCGTCGGCGAACAGCTGCTGGCTCTTGGGGCCGATATCCAGGCCCATCCAGCCGTCGGCAATATCCCCTTCAAAAACTTTGGTATTGGCATTCACATCAAACGCATCCGCCGCGATGTTATCCACCGGCAGCAAGAACTTGATGCCCTTGGCTTCGGCTTTCTTGAGGATTTCCTTAGCCAGCTCCTCTTTGTCCGCCTCAAACTTGGAATCACCGATCTTCACGCCCATGGCGGCCTTGAAGGTATACGCCATGGCGCCGCCGATGATGAGGGTATCCACCTTATCGATCAGATTGGTGATAACGCCGATTTTGTCGGAAACCTTGGCGCCGCCCAGAATCGCCACAAAGGGACGTTTGGGATTGGCCAGGGCGCCGCCCATGATGGTGATCTCCTTTTGAATCAGGTAGCCGCAGACAGCGGGGAGATAATCCGCCACACCGGCGGTGGAGGCATGCGCTCGGTGAGCGGTGCCAAAAGCGTCATTGACATAGATATCCGCCAGGGACGCCAGTTTCTTCGCATATTCCGGATCGTTCTTGGTTTCCGCCTTGAAGAAGCGCACATTCTCAATCACCATGATCTCGCCCGGCTTCAGCGCTTTCGCCATGGCATGGGCCTCGTCGCCCACAATATCAGTGGTGAACTTCACTTCCCGGCCCATCAGTTCCGCCAAACGCTTGGCCACAGGTGCCAGGGTAGCCTTTTTCTTGGATTCCTCGTCATCCTCCTTGGGACGGCCGAGATGAGAACAGAGGATAACCGCGGCGCCGTGATCCGCCAGATACTGGATGGTGGGGATAGATTCCCGGATACGCTTGTCGTCCGTGATCACGCCGTCGGCCAGCGGTACGTTGAAATCACAGCGCACCAGTACCTTCTTGCCGTTAACGTCGATGTCTTCAATGGTCTTCTTGTTCAGATAGTTCATAAAGCTCTTTGACATCCTTTCCGTGTTCCTCTATTTTTCGTTAAAAGGTTGACACTCTTCCAGTCCCTTATTTTAGTATAAATCTTTCCTGTTTGCAAGGGGATAGGCGGTATTTGAGCAAAAACAACTGTAAAAAATCTGTTAATCCCCCTGCTTTTCATCGGCTTTTTACCTGTGGATGAACCAGGTTCGACATCTTTCGCTTTACAGCGGAATATTCTCCTGTTTTTGCAAAGGAATTTCAAGAAACCAGCGGCTCCTTGTGCTATTCTGAAAACAAAGGGGGAGCGCTATGAATACCTATATGCTGGGAAAGGAACAGGTGGATTCCATCGAGTTGAAATGTCTGGTGGTCAGCAGAGGGCTGAAGGTGAGCCGTGAGGTCTACCGACGGTTTTCCGATCTGTACCGGCTGAATATCAGTCCGCTGACCTGCAATTGTCTGCTGCTGTCCGACGGCACCATTGTACAGCTGACCGACATGGGGTTTCATCTGCAGTATCTGGGCGGGATGCTGTCCTGGGACAATCTGAAACTGCTGAAATACGCCTCGCAGCTGGGTACGCCCTTCACCCTGGAGGTGGTGGAAGACAAGCCTGCTCTGCTGTATAACGGTCAATTGGTGGATTGGGTATCCTTCCCGCCGAAAACCGATTTTTATCGTCAAAAAACCGCCTCCGGCCTGCCCTATGCTGGAAATGCCGTTCTTCAGGGATTGGACTGGGTCGCTTTTCAATGCCTTTGGCCCTGTGAATACGCCGCGTCAGGCAAGCCCTGCCAATTCTGCTTCAGCGGTGCGGATTTTGAGCATCTGGCCAATAAAAACAAACCTTTGCCCTCGGCGGTGTCCCCTGCCGATGTGGCGGAAATCGTCCGTTACGCCGCGGAACGGGTAGGATGCAGCAGCGTACAAATCACCGGCGGCTCCACCTTTGCGGGTGCCGAGGAAGCCGGGCATATCCGAGCATATCTGAAGGAAATTCGGCGTACCGTGGACCGAAATAAGCTGAACGGAGAAATTCTGCTGTATATCACCCCGCCGGAGGATCTGGATCTGATAGACGAATACTTCTCGCTGGGAGCCAGCCGGATCGCCTGTAGCCTGGAGGTATGGGCTCCGGACAGGGCGGCGGTGATTACGCCGGGAAAGATTGCTTTTACCACTCGTGAGCGTCATCTGCAGGCGCTGGAATATACCGCCGAAAAATTTGGACCGGGTTCCGCCTTCTCCAATTTTATCATCGGACTGGAGGACTTCGATACCCTTAAAGAAGGCGCCTCCTATTTGGCACAGCGGGGCATCATTCCCACCGCCTCTATCTGGATGCCCATGGGCCGGCCGGTAATGGGAACCATGCAGGCGCCGGGCTTGGATTACTATCGCCGGGTGAAGGAGCTGTTTGCTGAATTGTATCAAACCTATCATCTGGAACCCGCCGGATGCTGCGGCCTGAATGTATGCATGGAGCGAGATATCTGGAGATACGCTGCCGGCGATGCCATGGCGTGACTTTTTCGAAAAAACATGGTAATATGGGGCTGCTGCAGATTTCTCCTTTTGCAGCAGCTTTTTATTCGTGCTGACTCCGAAAGGGATAGTTTCTGATTCTCCGGGAAGAATAATGATTCAAGAAAGGGGCGGGTTTCTCTATGAATGACAACCGCAAGGTAATTCTCATCGGTACCGGCATGGTGGGCATGAGCTACGCCTATGCCCTGCTGAATCAAAATGCCTGCGATGAACTGGTTCTTATCGACCTTGACCGCCAGCGCGCGGAAGGCGAAGCCATGGATTTAAACCACGGTCTGGCCTTTTCCGGCTCTCACATGAAGATATATGCCGGAGACTACAGCGACTGTGCCAATGCGGATATTGTAGTGATCTGTGCGGGAGTGGCCCAGAAGCCCGGCGAGTCCCGGCTGGACCTGCTGCAGCGCAACACCCGGGTGTTTCAGTCCATCATCGATCCGGTCACCGAATCCGGTTTCAACGGTATCTTTCTGGTGGCCACCAATCCGGTGGATATCATGACGCGGGTCACCTGCGCCCTGTCCGGCTTTAATCCCCGGCGGGTGCTGGGCACCGGCACCGCCCTGGATACCGCCCGGCTGCGGTATCTGCTGGGAGAGTACTTTTCAGTGGACCCGCGGAATATCCACGCCTATGTTATGGGAGAGCACGGAGACAGCGAATTCGTCCCATGGTCCCAGGCCATGCTGGCAACAAAACCCATTCTGACCATTTGTGAAGAATCCGGCGGGCGCTTTTGTACCGAAGATATGGAAAAAATTACCGAGGAGGTCCGAGGCGCAGCGCAGAAGATCATCACCGCCAAAAAAGCCACCTATTACGGCATCGGTATGGCGCTGGTGCGCATCACCCGGGCCATTTTCGGCAATGAAAGCAGCGTCCTCACCGTCTCCGCCATGCTGCGGGGGGAATATGGCCAAAGCAATGTGTTTGTGGGCGCGCCTTGTATTGTGGGCCGCAACGGTATCCAGCGCACCTTGACCCTCTCCCTTAATGACCAGGAACTGGAGCAGTTCCGGACTTCCTGCGATACTCTGCGGGAGTTTTATGACGGCCTGCAGATCCGTTGAATCTTCTAAAAAAACAGCGCCGTTCCGTATGCGGAACGGCGCTGTTTTTTAAGCATGGATGCTTTTTCTGTATAGCAAAACCGGATGGCAGCCCTCAAAAACGGCTCCATCCGGTTTTACTGCCCTTCTTACCGCACCGGAATCACTTCCGGGTTCCGAGGGCGCGCTTTACTCCACAGCCTGGGTGGGATTACTATATTTCACATCCCGGCCCAGAGCCTTCACCGGGTCGGTATACGCCCCGTCCACCAGAATTTCCAGATGCAGATGGGGATCCTCCAGCATTTCACAGGGGATGTCCGTCAGGTGACCGATTTCCTGATTCACAGTCACCTTATCGCCCGCTTTGAGGGTGGTTTTCACGCCGCAGTAACGGGAGCGGATGCCATAGCCATGGTCGATTTCCACCACGTCTCCCCACAGGGGATCATTCTCCACCAGATGAATGGTGCCGTCGGCCAAGGCTTTGACCGCCTGCCCTTTTTCGCCGCGGAAATCCACGCCGTTGTGGGTGCGCCAATCGTTCATGGTCTGGGAATACACCTGCTTGCCGTCGCTGAAAACGTTCATTACATCATTGGAAAGAGGCAGGACAAACAATTCGGTGGGTTTGGTATTGGTCTCCACATCCGACGGCTTGGTGGTGGGAGGCGTAACAGGGGCGGTGGTAGACGGTCCGGGGTCCGGCACATTGGTGATGGGTTTATCCACCTGCTGATCTTTAGTGGAGCGGGGAGTGGTGCGCTCCGGTTCGTTTTGAGATGAGGGCGAGGAATTGTCTGTCATCAGTTTGGGCAGGGAACCGGTAAAGGTGGCCACTGCCACGGCTCCCACCGCCACCAGGCAAACGGCCAGAGCCAGATAAAAGCCCTTACCGGTCAGAAATTTCCTCATGCGGGAATCTTTATTAAAATGAATCTTTCCCATGGATATACCAGCCTTTCTGCAACTTCATGCGGTTGTCTGCTGTTATTCTGGGCAGAAAAAGACGCAATATGCCGGGCTGGGGAAAAAAATTTGCGTTCTCCGCATTTTTCCGTTAAAATGGAAATACCTTTTTGCAACAAAATCCGCAGCGCGGGGCACTATCTTTACGAAGGGGCAGGAAGTGGTGGCAATGATTCCGTTAACCGGCGCCGACAGCTTAATAGAACGCGCCCGTCGCCGGGACACCGCCGCTTTTGGAGAACTATATGGGCAGGTGTACACCGACTTATATCGGTATGCCCTTTATCGCCTGGGCACTCGGGAAGAGGCGGAGGATGCCGTGCAGGAAACGGCGTTGGAAGCCTTCAAGGGCATTGGCCGCCTGCAGAAACCAGATGCTTTCCGCAGCTGGATTTTCACCATTCTCAATGCCCGCTGCAACCGGCATATTCGCGGATTGGTCCGTTCCCGTGAGGAGACGCCGCTGGAGGAATGTTCCCTTTCCATGGAGGATTTTTCGCCAGAACTGCTGACCGCCTGCCGGCTGCGGGAGGCTATCGCCGCCCTTTCCGACGAGGACCGGCAGCTGGTGCTGCTGTCGGTGGTGGGCGGCTTTTCCGGCAGTGAAATCGCCGCTATGATGAAACGACCGCCGGGCACCCTGCGCTGCCGGCTGCATCGCACGCTAAAGAAGCTGCGGGAAACTTTGGACGAGGAAACCGATTGATCTGTATGCTGCTATTCTTGAATATTTTAATGGAAAGGAGCGGGGATGCCTGATGAAAATCGATCAGATGCCGGACCCCAGGGAAGAACGGGAACTGGCGGAAAGCCTGCATCAAGCACTGGAACCTTTACAAGATGCGCCCCCGCCCTCTTTGGCGCCCGAACAAATCGCCGCCATGCTGGAAGCGGAAGCCAAGCCCAGCGCTTCTATCCGGAAATCCCTTCCGCGATGGCTGCCGCTGCTGGCCGGCTGTGCCGCCGCCCTCCTGCTGCTTTTCCCCTTCTCCCACTTCCTACCCCGCTCCAAAAATGCCGGGGATCTTCCTCTATCCAATGAGCTAACCAGCAATCGCGGAGAGATATTCTCCCAGATATGCGAGTCCGGCAAAACCGACAATGACAGCTTTGACGCCGCTGTCACTTCCAAGGCTTCCGGTTCCGTTCAAGACACCTCTCAAAATCCTCAAGCTCCTCCTTCCAACAGTCAGCAACCAGTCGGCGATCCTTCCCGACCGGCTGCTGAATCCGAAGTCCTGACCATACCACAGAAGGTCACCGCCGCCGAAGCGCTGGTACTGCTGAAAAGCGATATTCTTCTGGTGGATGTCCGTTCCGCAGAGGATTTTTCCGGCGGTCATATAAAGGGAGCGATAAATATACCGCTGGAATTTCTGCCGGAACGCATTGACTCCTTTCTGCCTGCCGGTGAACGGGTGATCGTTTGCTGCTCCGTTGGGGAATGCAGCGCCCAAGCGGCCGCTTTGCTGACTAGTCTGGGCTATCAAGCCTATGATCTGGGAAGCGTGGATGCCTGGCCATTTGAGAAAATCGGCGGCGAAACCGCCGCACCGTGAAGACGTCTTAACGTTCTGCTGTTCAGGAGGCCGCCCATGATTCGATATGAAAACGAACTGACGGAGGACAGCCGCTTTCCCGTGGAAATATTCGAACAAAACAGCGACCGCGGCCCTGTTTGGGTGGACGATCACTGGCATGAGTGCTTCGAACTGCTGTGGATGCGGGAAGGTACCGCAGAACAGCGGGTAAACGGCCGTTTGCTACCATTGGCGCAGGATGATATCCTTCTGCTGTACAGCGGCGATGTACATGCCACCCGCTGCCCAGAAGATCAGCGGGTGCGCATTTTTGTACTGAAATTCATGCCCTCCGTGTTGGATGCCCGCTATTCCCATGCCCATGCCTATCGGTCGATTCATCTGGCAGGCTTTCTCAATCGGGAGCGCAAGGAAAGCGGACCCCTTCCAGCGGTTCACCGCCGGGCGCTCCAGCCGATTCTGGAAACCATTGAGAGGGAAAAAGAACAGGGATTGCCCGGCAGCGGATATTATATTCGCAGCGGTATTCTGCAACTGGTGGGATATCTGGTGCGGCAGGGATTGATACGCACCCTGTCCCCGGATCAGCCTCCTCCCGAGGCCGAAGCGGTGGATCATATCGTGCAGTACATGGAAGAGCACTTTTCGGAGGAGATCACCCTGAAGAATATCGCGGATCTGGCTCACTTGAATTACACCTATGCATCCCGGTATTTCAAACGATTGACCGGCCGCAATTTCAAACAATATCTGGATTACATCCGGACAACGGAGGCTACGATGCGTCTGCTGGCTGGCGGCCGCAGCGTTACGGAAGTAGCGGAAGAATGCGGGTTCGCCAGTCCGCAGGCCATGACTCGAACCTATACCCGGATCATGGGCTATCCTCCTTCACTGATGAAACGATAAGAGGGGCTGCTGCAAAATGAAATATTTTGCAGCAGCCCCTTAAGTATCTTTTTCGTTATAAAAGCGCACTTTTTACCCGTACCGGAGAAAGTCAATCCTCTTTTAAAACCTCAAGCAATATCATGAAAAAGTAAAAAAGTGTTAAAAACCGGTTAAAAGCCGCCTTTCATCTTTTTTACTTTCCCGGTATACTGAAAGAAAAGGAGGCGGTTTTCATGATATTCACACCGGACTACCACCATTTGCTCCAGGCGGCCTGCAATATGGAAGCGCAGCGACTGCCGCTGTATGAGCATCTGATCTGCACCGAGGTGATGGAGGAAATCACCGGCTGCCATTTTGCCTCTCTGCTTCAGGGGAATAACACAGACAAGCGGGAATTTTTTACTCAATACTGCCGCTTTTATTGTGACATGGGTTATGATACGGTGTCCTTTGAGCAGTGTATCGGCGGCGTGATGCCGGGCGGCGGCGCCCTGGGCAGCCATGCGGACCCGATAATCAAAACCCGGGAGGATTTTGATCGGTATCCCTGGGAGGAGATTCCGGATTTCTTTTTTCAGCGATTCGATGCCGATTTTGAAGCCTTGCGGGAGGTGATGCCTGACGGAATGAAAGCCGTCGGCGGCCCGGGCAATGGTATTTTTGAATGTGTCCAGGAGGTGGTGGGATATATGAACCTGTGCTACATCGCCATGGACGATCCGGAGCTGTACGCCGCCTTATTCCGTAAGGTAGGCGATATCAATTTCACCATCTGGCGGCGTTTCCTGGAGAAATACGGAGATATCTACTGCGTGATGCGTTTTGGAGATGATATGGGGCATAAAACCAACACCCTGCTTTCCAAAGAGGATATTGAAGCCCATCTGGTTCCGCAGTACAAACGGATTGTGAATCTGGTTCACGCTTACCAAAAACCCTTTCTGCTTCATTCCTGCGGCTGTATCTTTAATGTGATGGATACGCTGATCGATACCGTGGGAATCGATGCCAAACACTCCAATGAGGATCAAATCGCTCCTTTTTCCTATTGGGTTACCACCTATGGCGACCGGATCGGCAATTTCGGTGGAATTGACACCGATGCCGTCTGCCGGCTGGATAAATCTGCGATGACCGAATATATCCGGGACGTCATCCGCCAATGCAGCGGACACGGCGGCTTCGCCTTTGGTTCAGGGAACTCTATACCCGATTATGTTCCCGCTGACCAGTTTCTGCATATGGTGGAAACAGTACGGCGGGAACGCGGCGAATAAAATCCCACAGAAAGAAATGAGGTTTGCTGCATGATGCGGCAAACCTCATCTTTATATAATTATGGTGCGTTGCGTGTATCCTCTTCAACGACACTCTCCGCCTGCTCCGGCGAAATCGTCTCTTCTCCCACCATCCCTGCAGAAATCTGATTCTCCGTCTCCCGGACGGTGAACTCCTCCAATGCGGCATCCCAGTGAGCAGGTTCCTCGACCACGGGTTCCGAAACCATTTGCTCCGCCGGCTCCGGTTCTATCTGGCCTTTCCAGAGCAATGCGAAAGCGAGCATAAGAGCGAAAAGCCCAATAACAACATCCACCAGGGAGGCCATTTCGCCGGCGGTATACCGGCTACTGTGTCCCAGCAGCGAATTGATGAAGCAGGCGGTCGGTCCACTGATGCTGAAAACAGCGGTACACAGCGCGTAGACACACAGGAATCGCGGCGGCTTCGCCCCGACACCGGAGATATACCGTGCCAGAGCAAAGAAAAAGAGCAACTCCGCGATCATCATCATAAAATCATAAAAATTCTGGGTAACGTCCACGGCGCTGGCATAGGACATTTCATACCGGGCTAAGCGCATCCATGCCCACAGCACCGGCGACAACGCCCAAATCCGCAAAAATCCGCCCTTTGTCTTTCCCATGCCAACCCAGGCAAACCAGCAGCGCAGCAGGGTGATTCCCGCCAGAATGCCGAATAGCAGCTGCAGCGCCAGCGCGGCACCATCCAGCGTGCTGATGATCTTTTCATTGGGCGGCGGCGTTTTCTCAAAGATCAGCCAATTCACCCCATCGTATAAGGTCATCAGCGTCAGTAGGGAACCGCACAGCACCCCCAGCATTGCCGTCAGGAGCAGCGGCTTGCCGGTTATGATCCGCCGGCCTTCTCCCTTGGGCAGACGTCCCAAAGCGAAGATTACCACCACCGTTGCCAGCAACAGCCCCATCACCAGAAAACTCCAGCGGAACCATCCGCTCTCCGCCTGGGAAAGCAAAGGTGCCAAAACGATGCGCAGAACGGCGACCACCAAGGTCATAACGGCGGCAACCACTGCGGCAGCCTTGTTTTTGGTCATGAGACAACCACCTTTTTCGGATTAACCCGCAAATTATATCTATTATAATACAAATTTACCGTTCCGACAAGGGGGTATATTCCCGGTGACGGGCAATGGCCTTATAGGCGGGCCGAATGATCCGTCCGCCGGTCATCAGTTCCTCAATCCGGTGCGCACACCAGCCGGTTACCCGGGCCACCGCGAATAACGGCGTAAAGAGATCCTCCGGTATCCCCAGTGCGCGGTAAACCAGCCCGGAGTACATATCCACGTTGGCGCACATCGCCTTGTCGTTGCCTTTTTCCTCCAGGAAGACCTGGGGGGTCAGCCGCTCCACCGCCTCCACCAGCCGGAATTCCGGACCGAAGCCCTTTTCCTCCGCCAAATCATAGGCATACTTTTTCAGCAGGATAGCCCGGGGATCCGAAAGGGTATAAACCGCATGGCCCATACCATAGATCAGTCCGGAACCATCGCCCTCCTCCTTGCGGATAATCTTCTTCAGGAAGGCCGCAATTTCCTCATCGTCTTCCCAGTCCTTCACCCCCGCCTTAATGACCTCCATCATGCGCGCCACCTTGATATTGGCGCCGCCATGTTTAGGTCCCTTGAGGGAACCGATGGCCGCCGCGATGGCGGAATAGGTATCCGTACCGGAGGATGAAAGAACCCGGGCAGCGAAAGTGGAATTGTTTCCGCCGCCATGCTCGGCATGAAGCATCAGGCACAAATCCAGGAGCTTTGCCTCCCGGTCG
Source organism: uncultured Oscillospiraceae bacterium (assembly GCA_902492455.1). Lineage (GTDB taxonomy): Bacteria > Bacillota > Clostridia > Oscillospirales > Acutalibacteraceae > CAKTXU01. The sequence goes on along the minus strand of CABULH010000010.1, from coordinate 121,420 downwards.
GTATAAACCGAATCCGCTCGCAGAGAATGCAGAATGGTTTCGGAGGTGGAGAGGCCGGGAACCATGGGATGGAAATACATGCTTTCATGATCATAGTGCCGGCGCTTAACCTGATAGGCATACACCATGATGGTGGGCAGCATTGCGATCAGTTCAATGGATTGGCGCAGTACATTTTCCGTGGATAAATCCTCCGGATTGTCGTCATAGGAATACAGAGCCATCACCGAACGCGCCATTTTGTTCATGATATTTGGGGACGGCGCCTTGATGATCATATCCTCCGCAAAATACTCCGGAAGATCCCGGCAGGAGGAAAGCAGACTGCCAAACCCTTTGAGTCGTTCCGCTGTGGGGAGTTCGCCAAACAACAGCAGCCAAGCCGTTTCTTCGAAACCAAAACGGTCGTCTGCCACGCAGCCGGCCACTAAATCGTTGATATCGATTCCCCGATAGATCAGGCGGCCGGGGACCGGAGATTTCTCTCCTTCATTGATCACATAGCCGTGCACGTTGCAAATTTGCGTCAGCCCTGCCATAACACCGCTGCCGTCGGCATTGCGCAGTCCACGCTTGACGCCGTATTGTTCAAACTTTTGCGGATCAATCCGGTTATTCTTTCGGAATTCCTCGCATAAAGATAGTAGTGTGCCGCCGGACAAGTCCATATCCCCACCGATTCTATCTGTCATATCAATCATCATAGCTCATTCCTTTCAGTTATCCTTCATTATAGACAGGTGAACGGATAAAGTCAAGGAATATCTCATCGAATTTGCAGTTTTGTTTCTCAATTCTTTCATATTCCGGCAGCATAAAAATCCCTTCAGCCAAATAAACGTCAAAAAATGAAGTGCGGATATGCTTTATATTCATATCCGACAAGAAAGGAGCATGGATTTTGAAACGATATGCTTTGCTGATCCTGACGGTTTTTTTGCTACTGCTGTTGATTCCGCTGCCCGCTCTGGGAATACTGGGAGAGGACAAGCCCCCGGTATCCTCTTCAGTTGGGGAGTCATCATATCCTAAAGGCAGCAAACCATCCCCATCTTCTTCCCCTTCCTCCCATACGGAAGGCGACAGTTTCAAGGTATTGGATGAAAAAACCGGAGAAGTGATGGAGATCGGTGTACGGGATTTCCTGATTGGCACTGTATCGTCGGAAATGTATCCTACCTATCACGTTGAAGCCATGAAGGCACAGGCCGTGGCCTCCTACACTTATTATACAGTCCAGCGTATCCGTCAGCAGAAGAACCCCAATCCGGATCTGAAGGGAGCGGATTTTTCCGATGTTCCCTCCACCTTCCCCGAAACCTATACCCAAGAAGGATTGAAAAAACGGTGGGGAGACCGTTTTGATGAATACTATAAAAAGGTCTGCGAAGCGGTGGATGCCGTATGGGGAAAGCGGCTGGAATACGAAGGAGAACCAATCCTGGCGGCTTATCACGCCATCAGCTTCGGCACTACGGAGGATGCTGTCAATGTGTGGGGGGAAGGCTATCCCTACCTTGTATCGGTTCCCAGCCCCGGCGACAAACTCTCCCCGGATTTTGCCTCCACTGTTACCTTTACGCCGGAGGAATTCACGCAGGGCTTGAAGACTGTTTTTCCGGACTGCGTTCTGGAGGGCGATGCCGATACCTGGATCGCTCCGGAAATCACCCGTTCAGAAGCCGGCACCGTCACCGCCATTAAGGTTGGCGGGATCGCCTGTACGGGGCGGCAGATCCGCACCGCGTTGGGACTGCGTTCTGCCTGCTTTACAGTAGAATATAAAAACGATGGCTTCACCTTTCAGGTGGAAGGATACGGGCACGGCGTAGGCATGAGTCAATACGGCGCGGATTACCTAGCCCGGCAAGGTTCCAACTGGGAGGAAATCCTGCACCATTACTACACCGGTGCGGAGATTGCGGACGCCTGAACCAGTTCTCGCTGCATAAAACAGTGGCGGACACATAAAGGGATTGCTGCAAAATGAAACATTCTGCAGCAATCCCTTTTTTCCATGTTTTATTCTTCAGCAGAACTCGCAGCAGTGGATGCAGAGGGTTCTGTTTGGTCTGGTGCGGTCGTGTCCGTAGTCTCCGGCGGCTGCGTGGTGGAGGGTGTGACAGGCGGCCCGTTTTCCAGCGCCTTCAGCGCTGCCTGGATTTGTGCGTCATCCGATGCTGCCAGCAATTCAAAATAGAGAAGCTGATCAGCAGGCATCTCCACCTCCACATCCGGGGTAATACCAACCTTTTCAATGGCACTGCCGTTGAGCAGATTCAAGCTTGCCACTGACAAACGAATAGCGGAACCATTGCTGGTGATCGTGAAATATTCCTGCACCATGCCGCTGCCCGCGGTTTTAGTGCCCAAAACCGTGGTTTTCCCCCGCTCCCGCAAAACTCCGGCAAAAAACTCCGCTACTCCCGAGGTTCGGGTATTGACCAATGTCACAGAGGTTTTATCCGTTTCGAAGGTGTCCTCTGCCTTCAATTGTGTTTCCGTACCTGCTTTGAGATCAATCCGATAAGCGTAAACTCCGCGGGGCAGCAGATAGCCAGCGATGCTTTCCGCCGCCGATAAACTGCCGCCGCTGACGTTGCGCACATCATAGATGAAATGGATTGCACCCTGAGATTCCAACGCCGCGTAGGCGGCTTTAAACTGTTCAAAGGTCAAGTTGTTGAAAGCGCGAATCCGGATATAACCAGTAATATCGTTGAGCAGATAGCTTTCCACACTGACAGTATTATACAAGCTGGCGGAGATATCCAACGCCTTGGATTCTCCATCCCTGGTGTACGTGAGGATGATCTTTTTGTTGCCTGCTAAACGGCTGCGTGCCTCCGTCAGTCCCAATTGCGCTATGGGTACTGAATCCACAGCGGTGATAACATCGTAACGCTGCAGACCGGCTGCTGCCGCTGGGGAATTCTTTTGTACCTGGGATACCACGATCTCTCCGCTGCTGGACCGAGTCAATTCGACGCCAAAGCCGGTGACCTTCCCTTCTTTGGCGCTCAGTTCCGTGGCGTATTCATCGGCGGTGAGATAAGCCGCATAGGGATCATCAATTCCGTCAATATATCCCTGGGCCAGAGCCGTGCGCAGCTTCTCTTCATCCAGATTAGAAACGTGCTCCCGCACCAGCTTGTCGATTTCGGTAACATAGTCCAGCATAACCTGCCGTTTGCCCACGTCGTTGACGATGTTGTTGAACTGCCGCATAGCTACAACCGTGGTGATGGAAACGGTCAGCGCGACCGAGATGATAATCAACGCCAGAGTGACGCCGATGGATACTTTTTTGTTCATACTGTTCCTAGCCTTTCTGTATCGCCTTTCCTGCCTTCATCCGGGAATAACGGCAGGTATGGAGCCTGCTCTCTGGCTTGAGATTCCGCATACGCTGCGTTTCGATACCAGAATACCACAAACTCATGGGAACAAGGCCCTTGCAGGACCATATTCCCATGAGCGCGGTTGAACACTCTATTATTGCAGACCAGTTTCAGCTCTAGGAGAGCCGGAACATCGTTTCATCTTATGCGTCAAGAGCTTGTCGGGTCATTTTACTTAAGCTTGACGTAACCATTGGCAATGGGATCCACAGCCGTACCGTTTACCCGGACCTCAAAGTGAAGATGCGGCCCGGTGACATTGCCGGTGTCGCCCGCCAAAGCCAGCACCGTCTTGCCGCCCACCACCATATCTCCTACCTTCACTTTCAGCTTAGAGCAATGGGCATAGAGGGTAACTATTTTTCTTCCCTTGGCGTCCACGCCGTGATCGACCATAACATGGTAGCCATAGCCGCCGCCATAGGTGTCGGCATTATACGCCTTTATCACTACGCCGTCGGCAGCCGCCACAATCTCTTTGCCGTAAACCGGCACCGAACCGTTGGCAATATCAATCCCCTTATGCAGTTTACCCCAGCGCCAGCCGTAGCCGGAAGATATGTTCTTCACTGCAGGCACCGGCCAAAACATGGTGCCGTTGGTGTATTTCCCATTATAATCCTCGTCGCCCTTTTTAGCCAGCTCTTCCAGCTCTTTCTCCAGCTTGGCCTCTTCCTTGGCGGCGGCTTCCAGCGCGGCCTTATCCTGATTGACCTGTGACTGCAGATTTTGAGCATTCTTCTGGACAATCTTATACAGATTTTCCATTTCCTTCTTCTGAGACTCATTTTCCTTCTGCAGCTTTTCTATAATCTGCTGCTGAGCAGCCGCCAGCTTCCGCTGCTTCTCCTGCTCCTCTTTAACCTCGTTGATCTCCTGAAGGGCAGCATCCATTTCATCCATCATGGATTGGGTATTCTTTGCCAGTTGCTCGGTCACCTTGGACTTGATAAGATAATCCACATATCCATCGGTATCCATCAGCATCTGCATGCCTGTCATACCGCCGGTTTTGTTGATTGCCCGCAGACGCTTCTGCAATTTATCATAGGTCTCTTGTTTTTCCGCCAGTTTTTCTTCGATTTCCTTATCCTTGGCAGCGATGACGTCGTTGATTTGCTGAATCTCCGCCTCGTAGGCCTCCACCTGATCCATGAGCAGATTAATCCGTTTTCTGGCATTATCAATTTGCTTCTTGTAATTATTCTGCTCTTCCTGAAGCGTCATCAGCTTACCGCTGTTATTGCTGATCTGATTCTTCAGTTCCTGCTGTTCTTTCTTCAGCTGTTCGATCTCCTTGTTCAGCTCCGCCTCCGTTTTTGCCGCGGATACGGGAAAGACGGCGGGAGACCCCGCCAAAATTGTCAGAGCGGACAGCATCGCTGCCAGTCGAATCCATTTTCCCTGTTTTTTCACGGGAAGTCAGCCTCCTTCTTCTTTTAAATACTTGCCCATGGATATGGCGCTGCCGCACATACCGGTGAGCACGCCGGCGGACAGGAACCCAATCAGCATGATCCACCAAACACTGGAGAAGGGCAGCAGGTCGAACATCTGATTATCAAAGGTGAGCATTCCGGTCAGCCGGTCATAGACAAAATACAGAATCCCATAAGACAGCATACCGGACAACAGCCCCAGGACAATACCCTCGATAACAAAGGGGGTACGGATAAACGCCCGGGTGGCGCCCACAGATTTCATGATATAAATCTCCAAGCGGCGGTTATATACCGTCAGCTTGATGGTGTTGGCGATGATAAAGAGAGATACCAGCAACAGGATACCGATAATCCAGCCACCTACCGCCAGCACAATCTGCCGCACCTTGGTAAGCTGATCCGCCAGATCCGAATTATTGGCGACGGATTCCACATGAGGAATTTCCTTCAGCTGCATCAGCGTAGCGTCAAATTTGCTCAGATCCACAAAAGATACAACGAAGGCATCCTGAAGGGGATTGTCCTCTTTCAAATCCTCAAAAATGGCGCCAGGCATGGAATCGGCCATTTCTTCCAGCAGCTCATCCTTGGACCGATGTTCCACCGCCGCCACATTGGTAATGCTTTGGATCTTTTCACCCAATTGGATGATCTCTTCCTCGGTGCATTCCTGGTCGGCAAAGACCACCACCACGTTTTGCTCATATACCCAATCGAAGATGTGATCGATATTGGCGAAGATCAAATAAGCGCCGCCGGTCAGCAGCAGGCAGGAAACCAGCACGCCGATAGAAGCAATAGCCATAAAACGGTTCTGCCACAGGTTGCGGAAGCCTTCCCGCATCAAATATCGGATACTACTGAATTTCATAGCTGGCCCCCTGTTCTGCTCCCTCGCCCCGGTATCCGTCGTCAGCTACAACACAGCCGTCCCGGATTTCTACTACCCGGCGATGGAACTTTTGCACGAGATCGTGCTCATGGGTGACCATGAGAATGGTGGTTCCCCGGCGGTTGATTTCACTGAGCAGCTCCACAATTTCATAGGACATTTCGGGATCGATATTGCCCGTGGGCTCATCCGCGATAATCAAAGACGGATTGTTTACCAGCGCCCGGGCCAGACCCACCCGCTGCTGTTCGCCGCCAGAAAGTTCCATAGGATAATTCCGGGCCTTGTTCTGCAGTCCTACCAGTCCCAGAATATAGGGCACCCTCTTGCGGATATCCCGCCGCGACGCGCCGGTCACCCGCATGGCAAAGGCCACATTGTCGAATACTGTCATATTGTTAATCAGTCGAAAATCCTGGAATACAATACCCATCGTGCGCCGCACATACGGGATCTCCCGGCGTTTCAGCTTGGACAGCTTAAAATCATTGACGATGACCTCGCCGGCGTTGGCCACCTCTTCCCGCATGATCAGTTTCAGCAGAGTGCTTTTTCCGGCTCCGGATGCGCCGACAATAAACACAAACTCCCCTTTGTCGATCCGGATATTGATATCTTTCAGGGCCTTGGTCCCGTTGTCGTACGTCTTGTAAACTCCTTTGAATTCAATCAAAGGATCACCCCCTTCTGTCGGGTTCGGCCGAATAAGGTCGAATACAGGCGTTCATCCGCTCTTTTCAGGCTTCCGCCCTCTACCGCTATGCCGCCGCTTCACGCAGCCGCGGCCTTATATGTTACACGCCATAGGCGCCGCTGTTTTCTTATTTATTCTCCTCACCCGTTTCACCTTTATCATAACCCGGGCGGGAGGCAGGGAGCAAGCCACAATTTTTTCCGTCTCTCAGGCAGGAGAGCGGGGATACTCCATACGTCGGCAATGCCGAAACGTTGTTTTTAAGCCTTTCCGGTTCCGCCAGTCGGCGGAACCGGAAAGGCCCATCAATCAATATTTAACCGGATTGGCAATCAGGTATTTCTTAACCATCAGGGCCACCTTGAACACAATCGCGTCATCGAACTCCCGCAGATCAAGGCCGGTCAGGCGCTTAATCTTTTCCAACCGGTAAACCAGGGTATTCCGGTGGACAAACAGCTTCCGGGAAGTCTCGGAAACATTGAGGTTATTCTCAAAGAACCGTTGGATGGTGAACAGAGTCTCCTGATCCAGGGAATCGATGGAACCTTTCTTAAACACCTCGCGCAGGAACATCTCGCACAGGGTGGTAGGCAGCTGATAAATCAGGCGTGCAATGCCGAGATTATCATAGCTGACAATGGTCTTTTCGGTGTCGAACACCTTGCCCACTTCCAGGGCGACCTGTGCCTCTTTAAAAGACCGGGCCAGATCCTTGATACCCTCCACCACGGTGCCGATGCCCACAGTGGCCTGAGTATAGAATTCGCCGGAAAGGGTATCCACAATCGAACGCGCCAGCTTCTCCAAATCCTTGCTGTCAATGCCCGAGCGGATCTCCTTCACCAAAGCGATGTCGGTTTCGTTGATATTGATCACGAAATCCTTGTTCTTATCCGGGAAAAGATTCTGCACGATATCATAAGCGGAGATATCCGTATGCGCGGCAATACGGATCAGCAACACAACACGGTTGACATCGTTATTGAACCGGAGTTCCCGGGCTTTCAGATAGATATCACCGGGAAGAATGTTGTCCATAATCACATTCTTGACAAAGTTGCCCCGGTCATATTTCTCATCATAATACTGTTTGATGCTCGCCAGAGACACTGCCAGCAGAGCAGCAAATTTAGCCGCCTGTTCGTCGGTACCCTCCACAAAGAGAATATGCTCGCTGCGCGGCCGGGAGCCAAAAGCCTTGTAGGTATAGCCGTCGCGGACAAAAGCCTCCTGTGCAGAGAAAGATTCCATGGTCACGGAATTGCTGACTTCGCCGATCCGCCCCAGATCGCTGCAGGCAATGATGGCCATCGTTTCGTCGATCACGCCGATGGTGCGGTCTATCGCCTCCCGCATCTGATGGACGACGCCTTGGAAAAGCCTGTTAGACATACAGTAACGTCCCCTTTTTTAATTTATTCCCCGAATCCTCCCCCTCCTGAATAACAGGTGCCGCAGGAAAGATTCATGTTTGAGTCCGAAGCGGCAACGGGGCTACATCTAGACCGTCCGCCGTCTTACAACACTACGGGTATTATAAGTATTGTACACAATCCGCCGCTTTTTTGCAAGGGCCAAGTAAGAGAATCTGCGGGTTTGCCAGAGTGATTTTCAATAGTTTACAATTTTGTAACAACTTTTTTTACGCTATTTTTTTAGTCTGAACGGATTTTGGGATATTTATCCATTCTACAGCACTTTTTAGAAGGCTTCTCCACTATTCGGCCATAATAAACTCTGGTCGCTATTAAAGGTCATTTACAGAAAAAACCAGAGGAAGACATCTGTCTTCCTCTGGTTTTTATAATCCTTAATGACAAATAGCGCGCTCGGTTTCCTTATCAAACAGATGGATCTTGGTGTTGTCCAACACGATATCAATAGTATCGCTGGGCCGGGCGGTGGAGGTGGGCTCCACGCGGGCCGTAAAGCTGAAGCCCTGCACATTCAGATACAGGTAGGTTTCCGCGCCCATCAGCTCGGTAACTTCCACGTCCGCCACAACCTTGCAGTCGGTCAAGGACTCCAAGTAACGGGGCTCGTCGTGGACGTCTTCCGGACGGATACCCATCATGACTTCCTTGTCGACATAGTTCTCCAGCACGCCCTTCTCGTTCTTAAACTCAGGCAGCGGAATCTGGAACTTGACGCCGCGGGTAGTCTTGGTATCTTCGGAGCCGAACTCCACATAATAGGTATCGCCTTTTTTCAGCAGCTTGGATTCAATGAAATTCATCTGCGGGCTGCCGATAAAGCCGGCCACAAACATATTGCAGGGCATATCATACAGGTGTTGGGGCGTATCCACCTGCTGAATGTAACCGCTCTCCATAACCACGATGCGATCACCCATGGTCATAGCTTCGGTCTGGTCGTGGGTAACATAGATAAAGGTGGTACCCAGTTTTTTATGCAGCTTGGAAAGCTCGGTTCTCATCTGGGCACGCAGCTTGGCGTCCAGGTTGGACAGCGGTTCGTCCAGCAGGAAGACCTTCGGCTCACGCACAATGGCACGGCCCAGGGCAACACGCTGACGCTGACCGCCGGACAAAGCCTTCGGCTTGCGATCCAGCAGGTGAGCGATATCCAGAATACGAGCGGCCTCTTCCACGCGGCGCTTGATCTCATCCTTAGGGGTCTTGCGCAGCTTCAGGCCGAAGGCCATGTTCTCAAACACCGTCATATGGGGATACAGAGCATAGTTCTGGAACACCATGGCGATATCGCGATCTTTAGGAGCGACATCGTTGACCAGTTTGTCGCCGATGTAAAGCTCACCATCGGAGATTTCTTCCAGGCCAGCGATCATTCGCAGGGTGGTGGACTTGCCGCAACCAGAAGGACCAACCAGAATAATAAATTCCTTGTCCTTGATTTCCAGATTGAAATCGGAAACCGCGGTAACACCGCCTGGATACTTTTTGTAAATACTCTTCAGAGACAAACTGGCCATTCAAAAACCTCCCAAATTTGCACATAGGCTTTGTGTGTCATGCGTTCGAGACTACTTATAATATAACAGATTTGCGGTTTCAGAACCATTCCATTAATCAACAAACTTTTAAAAAATCCTTTGTCTAAATGATATAAGGACAAAATCCACAAAATTTTTGGACGTTCAACCGAGCACCGCCCCCTTTTCCTCTGCAGTGAGCAGTCGGCACCCCCCTTCCGGGAGCAAGGGGTCCAGTTGAAGGCCGCCCATGGAAATTCGCTTAAGCCACAACACCTTGCGGTCCACCGAGGCGAACATCCGCTTTATCTGGTGATACTTCCCTTCCGATATGGTGATTTCCGCCAAAGGCTCCGGGCCGTCCTCCGCCACTCGTAATTCTGCCGGAAGACATTCGGTCCCATCCGCTAAGCTTGTCCCCCGCGCAAAATTCTGTATATGCTCTTCTGTGACCGGGCCGTCCAGACGGGCCAAATACCGTTTTTTCACATGCCGGCGAGGCGACAGCATCCGATGGGCAAAATCTCCGTCATCGGTGATAAGCACCAGCCCCACCGTATCCTTGTCCAGCCGTCCGGCAGGAAAAAGGCCCGGCCTTTTTAAAGCTGGAGGTAGCAGATCCATCACAGTGGCGGCTTTGGGATCCCGTGATACGCACAAAAGATCCGGAGGTTTATTCATCATAATATAAACGAATCGGCTGTAGGACAGCGGACGGCCATCTACGCGTATCTCCTGTCGCTCCCCATTCACTTTTTCAGCAGGGGAACGACAGACGCGGCCATCCACCTGCACACGGCCCTCCCGCGCCATCCGGCCGGCTTCACTACGGGAGGCTATGCCTTGGGAAGCCAGCAGTTTATCCAGTCTTTCCAGTCCCATCGGCCACCCCTTCTCCTCTGCATTTCAAGAATAAGAATAGCATATTACTGTGAAAAAAGCAACCGATGGGGATCTGGATAATGCTGGATAGATCCATGTTACTGGGCGGATTTCGTACCAGTCGTTGTCGGCGCATCAGTGGTACCGGCTGCACCGGCAGTTTGAGCAGGCTGACTGTTGCTGGATACCGCCGAGGGCAGGGATGCCGGAATTTTTACCAATCCGTGCATAAAGCCATCCAGGGCGGTGGAAGCGATGTCGCCGCCAATAATCTGATCCTTATATACATATAAATGTGCCTGCACATGCTCCTCTCCCGGATAATTGGTAATTTCATACGTCCAGCATTTCATCCGTCGCCCCCGGTATGGCTCCAAATCCATATCCGCCGTTTTCTGCACCGCATTGTACTGAGAGAAAACATCGTCGAATTCGTCCGGGATCAGCACTTCCCGCACCTGCCCGCTGTCCGCTGACGCCTCATATCCCAGTGACCGCAGGAAAGCAAGTCTCTGGGCGTCATCCGCCGCAGACACCGGCTGAAAGACCTCGGCAGACGCGTCTTTCGCCGGCCAAACGATCACCACGACCAAAATCGCGATGAGCATCACGACGCACAGCAGCAGGGAGAGGATCTGCCGTTTCGACGTCTTCACCGAGAATACAAACACCCATACCACACCCCAATATAGATTCTGTTGCACCGTTATATGGTTACAGTGCACTATATGCGGTGAGGTTACCAAATATGCTCGAAGGCAAGGTTTCGGGACAGGTAGGCGGTTCGTGCCTCCTCATTTTCCGGGTACAGGCTGTAAGCCAGCAGCAGTTTGCAGTAGGCGGCCTCTTCCGCCATGGGAGGCAGCAGCCGGGCGCCGCATTCCCGGATCCGCTTGGCAGAGGCGTACAATACATCCTCCTGCCAGATAGGAGACAGATAAACCGGCAGTCCCTCTGCCGCGCATCGGCGCACAAAAGCAGAGAAGTCCGTGTCACCGCCCTGTTCCGCTTGGCGGACGCAGGCAGTTCCTGAATGATATAGTCCGTGAAAAACCGCCCGCACCGAACCGTGCAGAGATAAACGACGGTAATCCATGCCCGGATACGGACGCAAAAACTGCACGCAGGAGCGCAGCGGCGGAAATACCGGCGGCGTTTCCGCCGGCTGAGCCATGATTTCTTCCGGCATTGGCTCATGGGGACCTCCTGTCAGCCGAAGTCTTCCTTCTTCCATCCATCCCCATGGCCGGCCGGTGACGCTGGCAAAAGTACCGGATAAAGGCAGCGCCTGTGTGACTCGGCTGCCGAGAAATACGCAATCCGCTTCCTGCTGCCGAAAAAAGACGTACACTCCCGGCAGTCTCTCGTTCAGAATAAAGTCCACCGCCGATGAAAAATTGGCGCAGCCATTGCTCCGGGGATCATCTGGCGGGTAGTTGGCGGCTACCAGCGCCACCGGAACCCCAATCCCGGCCAGCATAAAACTCAATGCCGCCGCAGAATAGGCCAGAGTATCCGTACCATGAGTAATCACCACGCCGGCCATATCCGGCGTCAGCCGTTTGCGCACACAGTCGGCGATGGTTTTCCAATCGTCCGGCAGCAGGTTTTCGCTCAAAATCGTCAGCGGCGATGCGGTGGTAAAGTCCACCGTTTCTTCCCGCTCCTCCCGATAACGCCGGAGCAGCAGATAAGGGGCGTCCGCCGTCGCCCCCATCACCGCCGCACCGGCCCGGCAGCTGATTGTTCCGCCGGTAAACACTATTAGGATCCGTTCCATCTACCGTCCCATCCTTTCCATCCATTGCCTAATCAGTATATGAAGACAAGCTTCTTCTCATGCGCGATTTCTGTTTTTTAGGGAAAAAGAAGGAGCGCTGCAAAAACCTTTTTGCACGCGGCTCCCCCCCCGCAGGCGGCCTGCTCCATTCCGGCAGCGGAGCAGGCTCCTTATTTATAATACATATATAATTGACATTTCAGCATTCCATTGTACAGCTTACGACGTTTATCCGCCGGCCGGCCAAACAGCTTTTCAAAATCCTCATGGGGGGAGATAACGGCATAACTCCAACCCTTTTTCGGCCGGAATACCCGTCCCATTTCACGATAAAGCTTTTCCGCTTCGCGTATATCCAGCAGCCGTTCTCCGTAAGGCGGATTGCATAGTACCACGCCGCTTTCCCCTTCAGGAGCAAAGTCCTTCAGTTCTTTACGCTGGGCGGCGAAACAGCTTCCCACCCCCGCTTTATCAGCGTTTTCACAAGCCAGGCGCAGAACATCCTCGTCCACGTCTCCGCCCCAGGCGAAAAACGCCGCGTCCCGCCGTTCCAGCCCCCTGGCCCGCTCCCGTTCACCGCGCCACAGAGCGGCGGGAACCTGGGACCATTCCATGGCCGCAAACCGCCGGCGGATCCCCGGTGCGATGCGGAAAGCAGACAGCGCCGCCTCAATCAGCAGGGTTCCGGAACCGCAGCAGGGATCCAGCACCCGGCGCGCCGTCCGGGCACGAGTAAGATCCACCATGGCCGCGGCCAGGGTTTCTTTGATGGGCGCGCCTCCGGCATTCTGCCGGTATCCTCGTTTGTGCAGGCCGGGGCCGCTGGTATCAATCAGCAGGGTGACCACATCCTTCAGCAGGGTGAATTGAATCTGATACAGCGGCCCCGTTTCTTCAAACCAGCTGAGATGGTACCGCTCTTTCAGGCGCTCGACCACCGCTTTTTTGATGATAGCCTGACAATCCGGCACGCTGTGCAGCATGGAGTTCAGCGACCATCCTTTAACCGGAAAGCGGTCGTTTTTCCCGATCCATTCCTCCCACGGCAATGCCTTAACCCCCTGAAAAAGCTCCTCAAAGCTGCAAGCAGGAAAGGAACCCATAAAAATCTGCACCCGCTCGGCACAGCGCAAGCCGATGTTGGCCCGGGCCAGCAGCTCCGGCCCGCCGGAAAACAGCACTCGGCCGTTCTCTACCCGCACCTCACCAGCATCCATCCGCTTGAGTTCATCCCCCACAATGCCTTCAACGCCCATCAGACAGGGCGCGCAATACTGCCAAGTCTCCATGATTTCCCGCTTTCTCCGGTCATTCCGGTTTACCTGTTCTTTCAGCCCTTCGCAGAGGCTAGGGACGCCGTCCATCGACCGTCCTTCAGCGTGCAATCCACATCCGCCGCCTTATCACCGCAGGCGATCCGAAAGCGCATGTCCTCTTCCGCCATGTGATAATATGCCTCGATGTGCAGTTCAGGACCATCGGCCTGACGGATTACCGGCAGGCTTTCGACGATGACTTCGCCGTCACCCTCTTCAGTAAAAGGCAATCCCTCCGCCTTCACCGCTACAGCCTGATCCGCCAGTCCATAATGGGCGATAAAGGCTTGAAAAGCCGCGCTGTAGGCGTCACGGCGTCCTCCGGGCAACGGTTCCGGCTGCTGCAGCTGATCGGACAGGTTGTAATCATCTCCTAAATCCTCCAGCAGCGTTTCGCCGGTTACCCCTACCAAATCCGTTTCCCTTTCAAAGGTGATATAAAAGGGCCGTCCCTCTATTTGATACAGAAAGGCATTTTCCGCGCCGATAACCGCTGTCTGCAGGGTTTTCCCAAAAGAATCCAGCAATTGGCGATAGGTCATATCCGGCGTTAAAGACAGCAGCGTGTCCCGCTTTACCTCTGTAATGCCCTCCGTTTCTGCACGGATCAGTCCATATAACCGGCGCAGTTCGTCGGCAAAGGCTTTTTTCTCCCGTTCCGTACCATCCAGCTCATATCGCTGACTGCCCTTCCACAGGCTGATCCCATCGGTGCGGCCCAACTCCACCCGCCCCCGCATGGTATCGATGGTGAAAGCGAGGCCGGCAGGGGTGCCGTACGCTTTATCTGAGGGGATGAAATCCATCTGATCGAATTGACTGAGCACCATGCTGATTTGAGAGGGATCCCGGGCAAAAAAAGGCTTCTCTTCACCGTCCGCTGCATAAATTACCAGGGGATTCCATTCTTTAAGATCGGTGCCGAAATAAGAGGTTTCCTGCGGCGGTTTATCTCCGCCGCAGCCTGCCATACTTATCGAAAGCAACAGCGTCAGGGCTGCCGCCAACAGGCGCATGCTATTTTTCAAACACAACGCTCCTTTACTCATACTCACCGCAATACCCCTATAGTATACACGATTTCCTCCTGCGATTCAACCGAAACCCGCCGGTTGTTGTCATCCTTACGCTTCTGTGCTAAACTGAAGAATATTCTGAAAAGAAAGAAAGGTGTGAAAATGTGCGCAGTGAAGAGGAGATGATGGAGCTCATTATCCAGACGGCTCAGGAGGATGAACGGATTCGCGCAGCGCTGCTGGTGGGTTCCCGCGCCAACCCCGCCGTACCGCGGGATAAGTACCAGGATTACGATATCACTTATTTTGTGAAAGACGTATCCCCCTTCTACGACAATCCCGATTGGATTCAAGCGCATTTTGGCCGTCCGGCTATTATGCAGGCACCGGAAAAGATGACCCTATTGCCTCCGGAAGGAGACGGACATTACACCTATTTGATGATTTTTGAAGACGGCTGCCGTATCGACCTGAGTTTTGAAGACAAGCCCTATGTGGATGATGGCGAGCCTGCGATTCCCCTGCTGGATAAGGATGGCATTCTGCCTGCGCTGCCTCCGCCCTCCGACCGCTGCTGGCATATCCAGCCGCCCACCCCAAAGCTGTTCTCCGACTGCTGCAACGAATTTTGGTGGTGCCTCAATAATGCCGGCAAGGGTGTTGCCCGGGATGAACTTCCCTATGTAATGCAGATGTTCAACGTCTATGTTCGAGACATGCTGGACCAGATGCTGGACTGGTATATCGGTGCTGATCAGGGCTTTGCCATATCATCGGGCAAAGCCAAAAAATATTTCAAAAGGTATTTACCGCCGAATTTATACGAATTGTATGTAAAAACCTACTCTGATGGCGAATATTACCACATTTGGGCGGCGGTTTTCACCGCCTGTGACCTGTTTCACACAGCGGCCCTGTATGTGGCAGAAAAGATGGGATACCGCTATAATGAAGAGGAAGAACAAGCGATGCGGCGGTATCTCATCATGATCAAAGAGAACAGGCTGTAAAAAGCCGACTCGCCGCACAACGCATGAATGTACGTTTAAACTGAAAAAAGCGCGGTTTCGTATTTATACAAAACAAAATGCGGGCCACCATTGATGGCCCGCAAGCGGTTTTTCAAAGGGTTATTGCAAAATAAAATATTTTGCAATAACCCCGCTTCATATCTGCTTTTTTATTCTGTCCAGCGCCCCCTTTTCCAGACGGCTGACCTGGGCTTGAGATATCCCGATCTCATTGGACACCTCGACTTGAGTCATACCTTTGAAAAATCGCAGATTCAAAATCCGCTTCTCCCTGTCACTGAGACCCCGAATGGCCTCCTTCAGAGCAATTTCATCCAGCCAGTTTTTGTCGTCGTTGTGATCTCCCACCTGATCCATAACATAGATGGTATCACCGCCGTCGGAATAAACCGGTTCATAAAGAGATACCGGATCCACAATGGCTTCTAGGGCCATCACCACTTCCTCCTTGGGCAGATCCAGCTCCCGGGCGATTTCCTCCACCGTGGG
Source organism: uncultured Oscillospiraceae bacterium (assembly GCA_902492455.1). Taxonomy (GTDB): domain Bacteria; phylum Bacillota; class Clostridia; order Oscillospirales; family Acutalibacteraceae; genus CAKTXU01. Next base: position 105,521 of record CABULH010000010.1, on the reverse strand, counting down.
ATCCCGCAGCTTTTCCGTGGTGAGCCGCTCCTTGACCTGCATCGCCCGATAAGCGGTATCCCTTACCGAACGGCTGATACGAATGGCGTTGTTGTCCCGCAGATACCGGCGGATTTCGCCGATAATCATGGGCACAGCATAGGTGGAAAAGCGAACATTCTGACTGATATCGAAATTGTCGATGGACTTAATCAGTCCAATACAGCCCACCTGGAACAGATCGTCCAGATTCTCTCCCCGCTGGGTGAACCGTTGGATAACACTAAGGACCAGCCGCAGGTTGCCGTTCACCAGTTCTTCCCGGGCCTTCCTGTCTCCCTCGTGCATTCGTTTGAGCAGCCGCATCTTCTCACTTTCAGTGAGAACCTTCAGATTGGCTGTGTTGACCCCGCATATCTCCACCTTGTTATACAAGCACGGTCACATCCTCTCTGCAAATGGAAGTACAATTCCAGTATTGCCAGTTGCAGGGAAACCATACGCGGCTTGTCACGGAAAAATATTTTATCCGCCGACAGGATTTGCGGGACAAAAAAGCGCGGGAGTATTCCCGCGCGGGAGCATGGAGGAATTGTCCGGCCTCAGCCGGACAATTCCTCCATGCTGCGCAAAATCAATAAAATGCGCTTGCTTTTCCCCGTTTTTACGCCCATGGGCGGGTGATAGTTGCGCAAGGGGGGACTGTTTTCCACGGAGAGAGGAGACCTGACATTTCCCCTGCAAGCCGCAGACCTGGCTGCACAGTGACAGATTCCAGCGGTTCACAAAGTTTGTCTGGCTTTCTCATCTGTGGGCGGCGCAAGCGTTTCCGTGTTATAAAAAACCGGCCTGAACAAATGCTTGTTCAGGCCGGTTTTTCGCTGATTTTGGTTAAGTAAACGTTATTCTTCCTCGTTCCAGCTGTACAGCTTACGGAGCTCCTTGCCCACAGACTCCAGCTGATGCTCGGCAGCCATCCGGCGGCAGGCGTTGAAATGAGGACGGTTGACCTTGTTCTCATTGATCCACTTGGAAGCGAAGGTACCGTCCTGGATCTCGTGAAGAATCTTCTTCATTTCCTTTTTGGTCTCATCGGTGATCAGCCGCTTGCCGGTCTCGTAATCGCCGAACTCAGCGGTATCGGAAATGGAATACCGCATCATGGAGAAGCCGCCCTTGTAGATCAGATCCACAATCAGCTTCATCTCATGGATGCACTCAAAATACGCATTGCGGGGATCGTAACCGGCCTCCACCAGGGTCTCAAAGCCAGCCTGCATCAGGGCGGTGACGCCGCCGCAGAGCACGGCCTGCTCACCGAACAGATCGGTTTCGGTCTCGGTTTTGAAGGTGGTTTCCAGCACGCCGGCACGGGCGCCGCCGATGCCTGCCGCATAAGCCAGGGCTACATCCAGAGCGCGGCCGGTGGCATCCTGATGAATCGCCACCAGACAGGGCACGCCCTTGCCCTCCACATACTCGCTGCGCACGGTGTGGCCGGGGCCCTTGGGAGCGATCATAAACACGTCCACATTCTGAGGAGGCACGATCTGGCCAAAGTGGATGGAGAAGCCATGGGCAAAGGCCAGGGCTTTTCCTTCAGTCAGGTTAGGCTCGATATCCTTCTTATACATATCGGCCTGTTTTTCATCATTGATCAGGATCATAATCACATCCGCAGCCTTGGCAGCGTCTGCGGCGGTCATGACCTTGAGGCCGGCGGCCTCCGCCTTTGCCCAGCTCTTGGAGCCGTTGTACAGGCCGACGATGACATTGACACCGCTTTCATGCAGGTTGAGCGCATGGGCGTGACCCTGGGAGCCGTAACCGATAATCGCCACGGTCTTGTCCTTCAGTACGCTGAGGTTGCAGTCGTTCTGGTAATAGATTTTTGCCATTGCAGAATACCTCCTGTGCCGGGATTGGCGGCAAAATTTTATGGAATATAGGCCCAAAAGCCCATAGTCGTCGGGATTCATCGGCCGGTTCTCAGTCCACGGCCTTTTTTACCGTGCGGGTGGGGTCAGCGCCCTTTTCGATGGCAATGATACCGGTGCGCACAATTTCCTTGATGCCGTAGGGACGCAGCAGGGATTCCAGGATCTCCGTGCGCTCGGCGGTATCGGAGAATTCCACCGTCAGAGTGGTGCGGGTGGCATCCACGATCCTCGCCCCCATCAGTTCGGTGATCCGCATAATCTCCGCCCGATGGCCGGCGCTGACCGATACCTTGATAAGCGACAGGGTACGGGGGATATAATCCCCTTCCCTGAGGGTTTTGACCTTGATGACCGGAATAACCTTATTGAGCTGCTTTTCCAGCTGTTCAACCGTATATTCATCCCCGTCCACCACGATGGTCATCCGGGAAATGGCCGGATCCTCGGTTATCCCCACGGCCAGCGAATCGATATTAAAGCCGCGGCGGGAGAAAAGGCCGGAAACCTTGGACAGAACGCCGGCGTGATTCTCAACCAGCACGGACATGGTATATTTCATAGGGAATTCCATGCCTTTCCGCACTCCTCCCTATGGGAGCGAGCACTATAATGAACCGGCGGGCCGCCGGCGGTTACAGCGAGGGATAATCCGGTTTGATCTCGCAAACCAGCAAGTACGGCTGATCGTCTTCCAGCATCTCCTCCAACGCGGCTTCCGCCTCTTGATTGGAGGATACCGCCCGGGCGCGAATTCCATAGGCGGCGGCCAGCTTGACAAAATCCGGACTGCCGTCCAGATAAACCGCGCTGTGCTTTTTCTCATACAGATTGTCCTGCAGCTCCCGTACCATTCCCAACCGGGTGTTGCGCATGATCACAATCTTGACGCCCAGCCCTTCCTGACAGATGGTGCCCAGTTCCATCATGCTCATTTGAAAAGACCCGTCGCCGCACACCGCGCAGACCTGCCGCCGGGGCGCGGCGCTTTTGGCTCCCACCGCGCAGGGCACAGAATACCCCATGGTGCCCATGCCGCCGGAAGTCAAAAAACGATTGCGGCGGATATCGAAATGATTGGCGGACCAAATTTGGTTCTGCCCCACATCGGCGCAAAGAATGGCGTCCGGCTCCATCCGGCGGGAGAGGGTATGCATAAAGGTTTTGGGCTCTACATAGCCCTCCACCAAAGGAATGGTTTTCGCTGCGTAGCGCTGTTTACGGTCGGTAACCGCCTGCACCCATTCGGCGGGCGCCTCACTGTCCACCTGTTTTACCAAATCAGCCAGTACATGCTGAAGATCACCCACAATCGGAATATGGGCCGGCATGTTCTTGCCAATTTCAGCAGGATCGATATCAATGTGAATGATCTTAGCCCGTGTAGCCACCTGACCCGGCGAGGCCACCGCCCGGTCCCCCACTCTGGCGCCGGCCATCAGCACCAGATCCGCGTCCCGCATCGCTTTATTGGCCGGAGCGCAGCCGTGAGAACCCAGCATGCCCAGATAATAGGGATGATCGGACGGCAGAGCGCCGATTCCCATCATGGTAGTGACGGTGGGCATATGATATTTCTCTACAAACGCCGCCAGTTCCTTCTGGGCATCGGCGGAAAAAACGCCGCCCCCGGCGCAGAGGACCGGCCGCTTGCAGGCTGCCAAAGCCTCCACCGCCTTGCGAACCTGCAGAGAATGCCCCTGGATACGCGGCTTATATCCGATAATATCCACCGGCTTGTCATATGTAAAATTGGAAAAGCTATGCTGCTGCATATCAATGGGTACGTCAATTAACACCGGACCGGGACGGCCGGTGGAAGCGATATGAAAGGCTTCCTTGAAAATCTGCGGAATATCCGCCGCCCGCTTGACGATATAGCTGTGTTTGGTGAAGGGTTCCGCCGCGCCGGTGATATCCGCCTCCTGGAACACGTCCCGCCCCAGCAGATCACTGCGGACCTGTCCGGTAATCACCACCAGGGGAATGGAATCCATATAAGCAGAAGCAATGCCGGTGAGAAGGTTGGTGGCGCCGGGGCCGGAAGTGGCGATGCAGACGCCGGGACGGCCGGAAATACGGGCGTAGCCGCTGGCGGCATGGGCGGCGTTCTGTTCGGTGCGTACCAATACATGATGAACCGACGAATCAGCAAGACAATCATAAAACGGACAGATGGCCGCGCCGGGATAACCGAACGCCACGGGCACCTGTTCGGCTTCCAGACATTTTACCATAGCCATAGCGCCTGTTATCATATCATTTCATTCCCTGTTTGTCCGACTTGGAATCCTGAGGAGAAAACCCTGAGGAATTGTTTTTTATTATAGACCGAACAACGATACAAGTCAAGACATTTTTGTTTGATAAAGCGCTAAAGCGTTGGCTTTCTGAAAATGATTTCCTATTGAAAAATGCCAAAAACAGGCCCGCCTGCCTCATCCTTCTGAGATGGCGCGGGCGGGCGTTGTCAAAGGAATTCAGCCTTCTGCCTCAGCAGCTTGTTCGCCGAAATATACGCCGTACCAGACCAGGAACATGTACACCGTCCAAATTTTTCGGCTGTTATCCTTCTTTCCTTCATAATGCTGATCCAGGAATTTTAACAGCTCGTCCACCTTGAAAAAGCTTTTTGCGGCCGGCGAGGTAAAGACGTCCCGCACCCTGCGGTAATGCTCCTCTTTGCGCAGCCAGATACGGATGGGGACCGGGAATCCCAGTTTTGGCCGTGCGGTGGATTCCTCCGGCATGTGCCGCTTCGCCGCCAGCCGCATGGCGTATTTGGTGGTTCCCTCGGCAATGCGGTGTTTGGCAGGGATACGCGAAGCCACGCTGAAGACCTCTTTATCCAGGAAGGGAACCCGCAGTTCCAGAGAATGGGCCATGCTCATCCGGTCCGCTTTCAGCAGAATGTCTCCCACCATCCAGCGATTGATATCTAGGTACTGCATCCGGGTCACATCGTCCAGACCCTGACAACGGTTGTAATACGCCGCTGTTTTTCCGGCGGGATCGGTGGCGGGGATTGTTTTGAGCAGCTTGTCCTTTTCCTTTTGGGTGAACATATATGCATTGCCGATGAACCGTTCCTCCAAGGTTTTAGAACCGCGGATCAGGAAGGATTTACCCTTAAAATCAAAAGGCAGAGCGCTTACCAGCCGGGCCGCCGCCTTGCGCAGCCAGCGGGGCAGCTTCTGATATCCTGCCAGAGATGTGGGCTCATGATAGATACGGTAACCGCCAAACAGCTCGTCCGCGCCTTCCCCTGAAAGCACCACTTTGACGTGCTCAGCCGCCAGCTTGGAAACAAAATAAAGAGCGATACAGGAGGGATCGGCCAGGGGCTGATCAAGATGATACTGCACCTTGGGCAGCGCTTCCCAGTATTCCTCCTCGGTGATGAGATGGGTGTAGTGGTCGATCCCCACTTCTTTCGCCAGTTCAGCGGCATGGGCGCTTTCATTATAATGGGAGCCGTTGTCAAAGCCTACGGTGAACGCCTTCTGGCCGCCGAAGTAAGAAGCCACAAAGCTGGAATCCACGCCGCCGGAAAGGAAACAACCCACCTCCACATCGCTGATCCGGTGGGCCTCCACAGAATCGGTGAATACCCGGTCCACAGCGTCCACCGCTTCTTCCAGGGTCATTTCCTCTTCCGGATGAAAAACCGGCTCCCAGTAACGCTGCTCGGTAACTTTTCCATTCTGAAAGCGCAGGAAATGAGCAGGCGGCAGACAAAAAACATTTTTGAAAAAGGTTTCCTTAGGCAAGGAATACTGAAAAGAAAGGTAGTTATCCAGCGCGGCGAGATTGAATTCCTTGACAAATCCCGGATGCTGCAGAATGGATTTGATCTCCGACGCATACAGCAGCTCCCCGTCAGGCAGCACGGTATAATGCATCGGCTTGATGCCGAAATAGTCCCGGGCGATAAACAGAGACTGATCTCCGGGGTTCCAGATTGCAAACGCAAACATACCCCGCAGTTTGGGCAGCAAATCCTCCCCCCACTCCTCGAAGCCATGGACCAGCACCTCGCTGTCCGTCTCGGTATAGAAGCTATGGCCTGCATCCAGCAGCTCCCGGCGCAGATCCCGATAGTTATAAATCTCCCCATTGAACATGAGTACCAGTGATTTGTCCTCATTGTAGATCGGCTGACTGCCGGATTCCAGATCAATGATACTCAGCCGCCGGAAGGCCATAGCCACGCCGTCGTCCAAGTAATAGCCCTCGGAATCCGGGCCTCGATGAGTAATCACCGCCGCCATCTCTTTAAGAACCTGGTCCCGGTTTTCAACCTGACCTGTAAAACCGCAGAAACCGCACATGCACATCTCTCCATTTTTATGGTTACTCCGATAGTATACCAGAAAATACCGGCTTTTAAAATACCGGACAGAAATTATTATGGCCCGCCGCTGCCCCTGCAAATCGAAGCGGCATGACCCCCGTAAGGATCATGCCGCTCAGCTTGGAGAAAATTTAGGCTCAGCCGGACAATTTCTCCAAGCTGAGCAAAATCGGGAAAATGCGCTTGCTTTTCTCCGATTTTGACGCCCGCGGGCGGGTGATTGTTGCGCAAGGGAGAACTGTTTTCCACGGAAAGGAACCTGACGGTTCCCCAGCAAGCCGTAGGCTTGGCTGCATCACGCGCCCCTTCCCTCCGAAACACTTTATCGACAGTCTCAATACATAATACATAGATCAGGACAAAGATGAGGGATTTTCCGGCGGTTCCTTGGATTTTTTCTGAAAGTCCTTGCCTGTCAGCCCCTCCTGAGCCAACATGGATTTCAGCACGGAAATATCTGTGGAAACATCCATGGCGTCATCCTGATACAAGCTGTCCAACAGATTTTCAAAAGCCGTATTGATGGTATCCAAAGCATTTTCGATATTCTGCCTCGCCCCTGCGATATTCTGACTCATCACCGGCTGTTCATAAAAATCCCGGTAGGCGTTTACCAGCTTCAGCGTAGTGGGCAGATAATAGTTCATAAACTTACGAATTTCCGGCATTTTCTCCGGACGTTCCTCCACACAGTCGAAAATCCTGGTGGTGATATTCTCCAACCGATCCAGCTTTTCCGATACATCCTGAGCAGGGATAGCGTCGTTGGCCTCCCGAATCTGCCGGATATAACGGCGGCCTTCCGCCAAAGCGGAATTTTCTTCGAATTCGTCTTCCAGCTCCTGCTGCTTTCTCATATTCTCCTTGGCATCCAGATAATACCGGTAGGTTTCATAATCCAGCATCAAGCAGGTTTGCTCGTCATCCAGGTGGCCGTCCGGGAAAAAACCCAGGCGAATCATCTTTTTTAAATCCTTGATCACGAATTTTTTTGTCTGTCCGGTGGCAGATGCCAGCATCTCGATAGGACAGAATTTATCGCCCTTCATCCGCTGCATATACGCTTTAAAGCGTTTCACCCGGCCCTGCATCTGAAAGCCGCAGCCTACCATGATTAAAAACACCGCCAGCAGCGGCAGAAAAACGCCAAGAGAAATACCGGTGAACAAACCCATCGTCTGAGAAACCAGCGACACAATTCCGGATATCAGTACCCCCAGCAGCACAGCTCCCAAGCCGATAAAGCCAAAAACCAGCAGAAGAACAGAGGCCACGTTTCCAGGAATCTTAAACCGGGGTCCGCGGACAGATGACCGCTGCACATACGGGACGTTCATCTGAGAGGGCTGCGGCTGAGACATGGACTGCTGCGTCCGGACTGTAGGCTGCTGCTGAAATATAGGGGTGTGAAAGGAAGTCTGCACCGATTGGGCAGCATCGCGCACAGTGGTTTTAATATTGGTTTTTAGCTCGGTAAACTCCTTGGAATGCAGCGCATCGCTGACCGCGTCGCTGATCTGCTGCCCAAGGTTCTGAAAATCGAATTCATTCATCTATCGTCAATCCTTTCGCCAAGGCGTTGGTCAAAAACAGATGTCCTATACCCAATTCTGCCATCCGCAGCGGCTTACATCAGCATAAATTGCCTTTGTTCCCTGCATCCGCGCCTCTGCCCCTGTTATACCGGAAGTCAAGCGTTGGCTTCTTGGCAAAAGCGGGACACATCTTTTGAGACACTATTTTTCCATTAATACGGACTGTATCCATTATATCGTATTCTCCCACAAGATACAACACGCAAATTCAGTTTGGAATAAAACGCGGCCTTCTTCCTCTGCGGGAAACCGCCGCTGGTTACTTCAGATATCCGGCACGACACCAGGGGTGTCGCACAACACACGAATATACATAGAAACTGAAAAACGCAGCTTCGCGTTTATAAAACGAAATGCGGGCCACACTCGATGGCCCGCAAGCGATTTTTCAAAGGGTTATTGCAAAATGAGACATTTTGCAATAACCCCATTATGGAGAAATATAAATCCATTTGCTATAGTCATGAATGCTTTGGCTGACCGGAAAGAACCAGCCGTCTTCTTTGGCATAACGGACCACACTCACCTTGTAACGGTAGCCAACAGGCGCATAAAACTCCCGTGTGAAGTCGCACACAGACGTATCCAGTGAATAGTAATCCTTCACTTCATATAAAGTTTTTATATTTCCACTGCTGTCCATCTGATCGATGACGATTTTTGTAAAACCAATTTCTGAAACGGACCGATTGGTAGAGAAGCCGCAATCGACAATCAGCCATGGTGCATGGATGGCAGTCGGTCTTGCCGTACCGCTGTTTGCTTCGAACTTCTTTTGACACACATCCAGATAATGATTAGTGATGATACCTTCCGCCCTGATCTGCACTCCAGCGGCCTTGATATTTTCGCTCTGCCCTGCTTTTCTGCCAAGATAAACAAGGGAGAAAGGACTCGATTCCGCCAATACATTTACAGCCAACAACTGCAGGCACAAGACCGCCGTCAGCACGAAAATCCGCAATAGGATCCTTTTCACCCCTTCACCTCCAAAGCATTCTTTGAAGAAGCCATGTCCATTCCGAATCTGCAAAGAAGGACAAAATATCAATCCATTGCAGAAAGTTTATCACATCCAGGAGGGATGTGCAAGCCATATGGAATATATCATTTCATTAAGCGCACCGCACACGTTTATTAGATGCTGTGGACAGCTTTCCGACGAAAGTCGGCATCTGGCGTCTGTTGGCTGCAGCCGCTTTCATGCGCTGCTTCTTTTTCGCAAGTAAATCCCAGCGCAGAGCACCAGCGCAGCAAAACAAAATGGATATCCGCAGGAAAACAAGCAATCCTGTCACCAGCGGAAATTGGGCGGGATGAAGAACGCCTGTGGCAATCATTTCCATCAAGCACGCTGTCAGCGGCAAAAGCGCCAGCTTGCGCGTGGATTTAAAACTAGCTTTTCTAATCATTACAATAAACATGATCCCCATGGCGATTACACTGACAACACTTAAAATCATGATAAAACATCCTTTCACGATAAAGGCGAAAATTTGTTCAGAACAAATGTTTACGCTCTTATTATAACCTGTTTTTCCTAAATTGCAAGAGAAAAACGAAAATTTGTTCTGCTGTCCATTTCTTTCTTCGCCATGAATATACCATATAATTCTAGAAATGTCAATTATTTCCAATTGTTATTTTACAATTATTTTTTTTGCTAAATTGCGCGTCTATTTACTGGCTTTTCCTTACAAATTTCAGTCCAATGACACCGTTTTATCTCGAAATCGATCTCATTAAGGCAAGAATCAGCAATAACAAAAAACAACTGACGACCACTTAAGTCGTCAGTTGTTTTAAGAAAACATAGTGAAGCAACCAGAAAATCACTTATGTTCATTTATCAGCAGCGCATTCTGCAGTTTTGCCGCCATCAGCGTGTTTTTCATCAGCATGGCGATGGTCATGGGGCCCACGCCGCCGGGCACAGGCGTGATCCATCCCGCCACCGGTTCCACCGCCTCATAGTCCACATCTCCGCACAGCTTGCCGTTTTCGTCCCGGTTCATTCCCACATCGATAACCGCCGCGCCGGGCTTCACCATATCCGCAGTCACAAATTTGGCTTTGCCCACAGCAGCCACCAGAATATCCGCACCGGCGCAGACTTCCTTCAGGTTCCGGGTGCGGGAATGGCAGATGGTAACCGTACCATTGGCATGCAACAGCAGCATAGCCATGGGTTTACCCACGATGTTGCTCCGGCCGATCACCACGCAGTTTTTTCCAGCCGCCTCCACGCCGGAACGGCGCAGCAGCTCCATGACCCCTGCCGGCGTGCAGGGAAGAAAATTGTAATCGCCGATCATTATGTGCCCCACATTCGCGGCATGGAACGCGTCCACGTCCTTCATAGGAGAAATAGCGGCAATCACCGCTTTGTCATCAATATGCGCAGGCAGCGGCAGCTGGCAGAGGATACCGTTAATATCGCTGCGGCCGTTGAGCGAAGCCACCAGCGCCAGAAGTTCGTCCTGCGTGGTGTCCGCCGGAAGGGCGAATTCCTCCGAATAGATTCCCGCATTGGCACAGGCCCTTTTCTTATTATTGACATATACACGGGAAGCCGGATCATCCCCCACAATGATAACCGCCAGGCCGGGGACAATGCTTTTTTCCTTTAATTCCTTCACTTCTGCGGCCACATCCGCCAACACCGCGGCGGATATCGCTTTGCCATCGATAATTTTTGCCATATAGCTGTCCATTCCTTTCCACAAATCCATGGATCAACGGCTTGCCGATCATGCTACTCGGTGGGTTGATCTTCCTTTTTTTCATCCATGATATCATCAGCAGCATCCGGCGTCCCGCCTTCATTTTCTGCTTCGGGTGTTTCAGAATCGCCGTCTTCCTGTTTTTCCGTCTCTTGATCCGCTGTATCTTTCGGCGCTTCCTCGGCAGCAGTTTCAGCGGCTTCCTGATTTTCTTCGCCGCTGTCCGCCGGATTCTCCCCGTCCTCCTCATTTAAAGGAATGGTGCCATCCTCCGGCACCAGTTCCTTGGGCAGCCTGGTTGCCCAGCTTTTGAAGACAAACAGCAGAACGATACCTCCGATGATAGCTACAATCGCCACCAGCTGGGATATTTTCATGGTCCCCAGCATCAGGCTGTCGGTGCGCAGACTCTCGATGGCAAACCGTCCGGCACCGTACCAAATCATATACAGGGCAAAGATTTCGCCTTTGAACTTATAAGCCTTTTTAGAAATGATATGGAGCACCACCAACCCCAGCAGGCACCACAGAGATTCATACAGGAAGGTGGGATGTACCGGCAGATCGGGATCAAAGCCGCTGCCGCCGTTGCCCATCATAATGGATGAACCGGTCATGCCCCAGGGCAGATCGGTATTGCCTCCGAAGGCTTCCTGGTTGAAGAAATTCCCCCACCGGCCGATGCCCTGGCCTATGAGAAATCCCAAGGAAGCCAGATCGAACATGGCAAGCGTATTCACCTTGCGCACCCGGCACATCCACAAGGCCGTGACAAAGGCGAATATGATACCGCCGTAGATGCCCAAACCGCCCTTCCAAACCTGAAGAATGCTGATGGGATCTTCGAAATACATTGCCCTGTCCTCAGAAAACAGCACAAAATACAGCCGGGCACCAACAAAAGCAAACAGTGCCGATACCAACACCACATCGATCATCCGATCAGGATCAATCCCGAAATACTTAGCCCGTTTCAGGCCGTAGATCATCGCCAGCAGGAAACCAACCGCGATGATCAAGCCATACCATTTAATGGTGATGGTCTGACCGAAAAGGTCGAACTGGACCAGAATATCGGAAATACCGAATTTCAGCCCCAGCTTTGGAAACTCCACAAACGATTCCATGAACGCGACTCATCCTTTCTGTTGTCCGCCTTCTCAGGCAAAATTCCCTCTTTATGTACCGCCCCCGCGGGCAGGAATCAGTCGGCTGGCCGCACCACCGACAAGGCTGCTGCTTCGGGACGGAAGCCGCCGTCCAGCAGCGCATACACCGATTGTATATCCAGAGTGGCCGCTGTGTCAATCAGATTAAAGGGCTCCCGGCCATAAAAATAGTCGGAAACAAGAAAATCGCCGCAGTTCTCCACATCATTCAAGGCCGAAATCAGCCGTCCATATACCATGTTGCGAGCCATCCGGAAATCCTCTTCCGGAATTCCCGTGCGCTGCAGACGGCCGATCTCCTCCCGAATAGCTGCCGCCACGGCGTCCGGATCCCGGGACTCGCCACCGAACAGCCAGGATGCATAGCCAGGACCCTCAAAATATTGGCATCCAAAAGAGGTGTTGATCAGCCCTTTCCTCAGCAGCCGGGCATACAGCGGCGAGGACTTGCCTGCCAGCAGTTCCAGCAGCACGTCCGCCGCCGCCAATTCCGCTGCCGGACGATAGGCCGTGCCCTGCACGGGGCATTTGTAACCATAATAGAACAGGGGCGCCGCCACCGGCATATCAACTTCCACCCGGGAGGTCGCCGCCTGAATCGGCTCTGCCGTTGCCGCCCGCTCAAGATTCCATTCGGGGGCGGGAATCAGCACCCGGTCCGCCACCCGGAGCACGGTATCCGTATCGACGTTGCCCGCCACCACCAGCACCATATTGCGCAGGTTGTAGAAGGAACGGTAACAGCTGTACAGCAGCTCCGGAGTAATCTCGGCAATGGATTCCACCGTACCCGCGATATCCACTCGGACCGGACAATTCTGATACAAGGCTTTCAGCAGGTTAAACAGCACCCTCCTATTGGGGGAATCCTCGCACATCCGGATCTCCTGTCCGATGATCCCCTGCTCCTTCCGCACGGTTTCTTCGGTGAAATACGGCCTCTGCACAAAATCCAGCAGAATCTCCAGGGATTCCTCCAGCCGCCCGGTGCAGTTGAAAAGATAAGCGGTGCGCTCAAAACTGGTATAAGCATTGGCTGAAGCGCCGGTGCGGGCATACCGTTCAAAGGCGTCGCAGTCCTCGTTTTCAAACAGCTTATGCTCCAGATAATGGGCGATGCCCTCTGGCACCTCCACCTCCCGTCCGTCCTCCACAAATGTGGTATCCACTGAACCGTATTTTACCGCAAACACCGCATATGCGGACTGATAACCAGGCTTAGGACATACGAAGATCGGCAGTCCGGAGGGATGATCGATGCGCACGCAGCGCTCTCCGCTTTTGGGATCCCGGAATTCCCTGATCACCGTCTTATTCATCCTCTCCCTCCTTTTTCTGCGCTTCTTGGGCCGCCAACATATAGATGGCATCCAGCCGAATGCCTGCCGCCGCCTTCTGCACTCTTTCCCGTGTCACTTGCGCAGCCGCCTCTGCCGCCGCCTGAGGCGTGATAATCTTTTCCAGCCCCGCCTGCCCCAGATACCAATTGCTCAAAGTGGATTGCAGATCCCCCACGCTTTCCAGCTGGTTTATCAGGCTGCGCCGGGCCGCCTCCAGATCCTCATCGGTGAAATCGCCCTGCTGAACCGCCGCCAGCTGCCGCAGAATCTCCTCCCGGGCCTGATCGGCCTTATCCAGTTGGACGCCGCTGTCCACCAGCATCACGCCCTTGAGCCGATCATAGGAGGAAGCGCAGTAATAACACAGGCTTAGCTTTTCCCGGACGTTGCGGAAAAGCAGGGAATGGGGCGTACCGCCCCAAAGACTGTTCAGCAGACGCATAGCCGCCACGTCCCCATCCGGCTCCGCGGACTCTGCCCGAAATCCCAGCACCAGCTTGGACTGGTTCACCGGCATGGATTCCGTCAGGTTTTCCGGCTCCTGCCGCGCGTCAGCCCGCTGGATTTTCACACGCGCGGGATGACGGCCGGGTACGCTCCCAAAACGGCTGCCAATGGCTTCCGCCACGGCACGGCCGTCTTCGCCGCCCTGAATCACCACCTGCACGCAGGCCTCGGCCAACGCCTGCCGCCAAAGGGCGGTGACAACGTCAGGAGTCAGCTTCTCCACATCCTCCGCCCTGCCGTAACGATTCACGGCGTATGGCTCGCCGGCACACATCACCTGCTCCGCCCGATGCCGGGCATACCAGCGTTTTTCATCGATTTCCGCTTCAATGCGTTCTTTCAGGCAACGCTTCTCCTGCTCCACATCCGTCTCTCGGAAACAGCCATTTTCCAGCGCCGGCTCAAACAGCATGGACCCCAAAAGCGCGGCGCATTCTCCCGCCACATCCTCCTGCGCCAACGCGAATCTGTTATCGATGCAGGACACGGTGAGGAGCAGCGCCTGCGCTTCTCCCACCCGGCTGACATCCGTCGTCACCCGAGCACCGTACAGTTCATTGAGACGGCGATTCAGGGCGGTGAAATCCGGATAAGCCGCACAGCTGCGGCGCAGCAGAAAGGGCAGGATGGCATAGCCCGCCGCGGTTTCCTCCCGCAGAGGCAGCAGCAGCGCCGTGGTAATCCGCGCCGTCTTGAACCGGCTGTCCTGTAGGCAGAGACAGCGGATCCCCTCAGCAGGCGAAAAGCTAACAGGTTGCAAAGCCAAATCCTCCTTTGTTTAATAGGCGGTTCCGGCAAGCCGGAAAACTGCCCTAGTCTTTTTCGATAGTATATCAGAATTTCCTATTATTGGGAAGAGAAAAGTTATTGATGCGGATTTTCCACCGCCGCCTTCACCGTCAGTTCCACCCGGTGAGGACGGCCGTCCAGCGGCACAAATGCAGCCGGTTCTCCATCCACCAGCATCCCCCGTTCTCCTCGGGAAACAGCAATGGTCATAAGGGTATCCTGCAGACGGATTTCCAGTTCCCAGCCCGGCCAGCCGTCCGGCAGGCGGGGCTGCAGCAGCAATCGGTCTCCCTGGGGCCGCAGCCCCAGCAGACACCCCATTACCGCCGTATAGAACCATCCTGCAGAGCCGGTGTACTGGCTCCAGCCTACCCGGCCGGGACATGCGGGATGGGCATAGACATCGCCCGCCAGCGCGTAAGGCTCCCCACCGTAGAGATTGCCCAGACGTCCGGTGTACTTGGCCGCCGGATTAAGAATATCCAGCACCTGCGCTCCTTCCTCTATCCGGCCGGATTCCAGCAAGGCCATAGCCAGCCATACCGCGCCGTGGGTATACTGGCCGCCGTTTTCCCGTACGCCGCCGGGATAAGCGGTAATATAGCCCACCCGGGGATCGGTGCGGGAGAAGGGGGGATCGAACAGCTTTACCACCCCGTTTTCCCGGTCCACCAGAACATCCGCCGCGGTATTAAGCGCGATTTCCGTATGCTCCCGGGGCAGCCCGCAGAACACCGCGAAGCTTTGGGCGATGCCGTCCAGCGCGCAGGCCTGGTCTCCTTTTTTCCCCATGGGAGTACCGTCATCCAGGAATGCCCGCAAATATCGATCTTCATCAAAGCAGTCGTCTGCCGCTCGGCGGTATTCCTCCGCCATGGCCCGCAGCCGATCCGCCCGCGCCCGCTCTCCCCGCTCCTCACAAAGGGGAGCGAAGGCTTCCAGCGCCAGGATCAGAAACATCGCCAGCCAGACGCTCTCTCCCCGGCCTCTGGCCCCCACCTTGTTCATGCCGTCATTCCAGTCTCCGGAACCCATCAGCGGCAGGCCGTGTTCGCCTTTGGTGCAGGCCCTTTCCAGCGCCCGGAGGCAATGCTCATAAATCGGTGCTTTTTCCAGCGTCCTCCCGGGTTCGAAGTAGCGCTCCTGCTCCTCTCCGGTCAGCGGATCCCCGGTCAGCCAGGCAATCGGGATATCCAGAATTTGCTGGTCCCCGGTAAAGCGCACATACTGTGCCGTGACATAAGGCAACCATGCCAAATCGTCGGAACAGCGGGTGCGCACGCCCCGCAGACTTTTCGGCAGCCGGTGCCACCAATGCAGCACGTCCCCCGCCTCAAACTGGACCGCCGCGCATCGCTGAATCTGCCGCCGAGTGACGGCGGAATCCAGCCACAGCGCTGCCAGGCTGTCCTGCAGCTGATCCCGGAATCCCCAAGCGCCGCCGCACTGGTAAAAGCCGGTCCTGGCGAAGATGCGGCAGCGAAGAATCTGATGAGGCAGCCAGCCGTTGCACAGGGCGTTCAGCGGTTTATCCGGCGTATGCAGCCGGGGACGGCCATTCTGCCCTGCCGTATGCCGTTCCGCCAGCGCCGGCAGCCGAACCGCCGCCGCTTCACAGGCGGCGAAGCCCAGCACAAAGGTAACCTTTTCCTTTCTCCGAGGCGGCAGCTTTCGTCTCACGATTACCGCAGCACAGGGGTCGGGAACGGGCGCCAGGGTCCCGCCCCCCCAGGAACCGCAGAGAAAGCCGCCCCGGTCGCAGTCGCAGCCGTCTGCACCGCCCAGGGCGGTGAGAATCATGCTGCCGGAGACAGCGGCAAAGGGATTGTGCAGCAGCAAAGCGCCCTCCTGCCACCGGGCGCCGGTGAACCGGGCGGTATTCCGGTTCACCCCCAGCACCGGCTCGGTATAATAAGCCAGCTGCACCTCCATCGCCTCCTCCGCAGTATTTTCCAACTCCGCCTCTACCGTCTTCCACATGCCTTTTTCCGGCACCCGGACGGTTATGGCGGTCAAAACCAACCCGGCCGCGCCCTCGTAACGGGCAAAGCCTTCCCCATATTCCGCGCGGCTTCCCCAGACCAGATCGGATATTCGGCCCTCCGACCGCAGCAGCAGCATCTCTCCGCGGTTATCGGTGGTGACATCGTTGAGCCAAGGAGTCAGCTTGTTCTCCCGGGCATTGATCGCCCAGGTGAAGCCCAGCGCCTGATCCGACACCATTGTGCCGAAGGTGGGATTGGCCAGAACATGGCACCAGGGCAGCCGCGGCCGTTCAGTCAGGGTGAATCCTTCCCGGTCAAAGAGACCGCCCCGGACAGCCAGCCGCCCGCCCTCCGCCTCCGGCGCGGCCTCAGGCGGAGCGACCGGGCAGATGGATACAGGCTGATAATCGGTTACCGGTATCCCCGCTCGTTTCAGGTCCCGCGCCCCGTTATGGGCGCAGACGGCGGTCAGCAGCCGCAGAGCCTCCTCTCCATGGATCGTCAGATTCACGGCATGAATCCCGCCCCGTTTGCCCAGCATGCTGTCGCTGCGGGCATCCCGGGCCACCGACCGCAGCGCAGCCAGAACCGGCGCATCGTAGGAACCATCCTCCCGGTAGACCACCGCCAGTTCCGTGGTCACGCCTCCCATCCGCAGTGAACGATGGAGCCGCATATACGGTTCCGCCCTGGAGGCGTCCGCAGCGTTGTGGACTTCGATGAGGAGGATGGGATAATCTCCCGAGATCCCCAATGCCCATAGCGCTTCCTTTCCCCGGCCGTTCTCCCGGGCAGCAGCAGCCCACTCCCGGGACATCCGGGGCGGATAGAACAAATCGGGCAGCACCTGTGCCGCCAATTGAGCCTCCACCCCGCCGAAGGGGGAGGGAGACGCTTTGCCGGGAGTCAGCGGCCCTTCCCGCCGGGCTTCAATGAGTCGGGAAGCCGCCTCCGTTTCGGTAGGGGCGGCGGCCAGGGCAAAGGTAAGCGCCCGCTGTGACCGTCCCGGCAGTTCCAGCGTCAGCCGGATAGCCGCCGCGGCATCGGGTGTGCCGTCTCCTTTATCGGAAAAAGAGGTATTCAACCCCTCCGCCAGGGATTCCAGTCCCAGCGGCCGGGTGAGCAGCGCCTCCCGGCTCGCCTCGTAAACAAAGTCCTCCCCTTCCAGGAAGCCGACGGCCAGACACATGGGCGCCTCTCCCTCTCTCTGACGCCGGGTGATAAACAGCAGCTTGGTGGCCGGGTCGCGGCGAACGGAAAGAAACAGACGGGAAAAAGCCGGATGCGCTTCCGCATCTTCCCGCCGGGCCAAACACGGCTCAAAATAAAAAAGAACTTCCGCCGAGAGTTTATGAGCGGATTTGTTTTTCAGCACCAGCTGCCGTTCCTCGCAGGGAAGCCGGGGATGCACCAGCATCCGCAGACCGGCCTCCACGCTGCCCTTTTCCGCAAAAAAGGAGGCGAAGCCGTTGCCGAATTCCACCCGCCTCAGACAGCCGTCCTCACGGTAATCCGGCGCCCGGGTAACGGAGAAGGTCCCCTCTCCCGCATCCACCAGGGTAAAGATACCCTGAGGACGGCGGAGCAGATCTCTGCTGTGCATATGCACATCCAGTCCCCGGCAGCAGGAGATACCCGCGCCTGTGTCGGTTATCGCCAGCATCCATTCTCCGCCGGAAAGCAGCTGCAGCCGGGGAGTGCGGGGATTGATGGTTTGAAATTCTTCGGTTTCCGGCCGGGAACGCCCCGGCAGCTCCGGTACCACCTTATCCGGCACCGCGTCATAGACCGCGCCGCCCACAGGCGCCTTTTCATTCAGAAGCTCCACCGCCCGGGCCATATCCGGATCCCGGAGGAACCGGCGCACGAACACATCCTCAAAGGCAGCGTTGGCGCAGGCCACCATACTCATACCCACATGATGGGCCATATAGCTGCGTACAACGGAATAGCCGCCTCTGGCTGCCCGGCCTCGGGTGAAATCCGCCGCTTCATAGAAACCGCAGCGCCCGGTCATCCCCAGTTTCTCCAGCCGTGCCAGGTTCCGCAATGCGGCGTCCGGGTCGGTGGTGAGAGTCAGAAAGGTGGAATAAGGCGAAATCACCATATCCGCCGCCAAGCCGCGCTTAAGGCCCAGCTTGGGCACGCCATGGGCCTTGTACTGATAATTCAGATTGGCATCAAAAGCGTAAAACCCGCTTTCGCTGATACCCCAGGGAATGCCTCTTGGGGAACGCGCCCGCTGACAGTGCAGACAGAACCGCAGCGCCTCATACCCCATGGTGCCTTCCCAGACAGGCAACAGCAGCCGAGGCATAAAATATTCAAACATGGTGCCCGTCCAGGATACCGGTCCCACATATCCGCCTGCCCGTGCCAGAGTTCGCCCCAGTGCTCCCCAATGCTTTTTAGGCACCGCCCGGGTGGCCACGGCAAAATAACCCGTCATTCGGCTTTCGCTCATCAGCAGATCATAATAAGAAGGGCTGCACACACCGCTGTCGGGATCCAGACCAATGTGGAACAGTTTCCGCCGTTTATTGTAGAGAGGGGTCAAATCCATTTCCGCATACAAACGCCGGGCCCGTTCAGCCAAAGTGGCGGCGCGAATATCGTCTTTCTCCAGCAAACCTTGACGCAGCGCCACCAGACAGCAGGCCAGGTTGCCGCTGTCCACCGTGGAAACATAGCGCGGGGACAGCGGGCGCAGGCTGCGGGTGTCGTACCAGTTAAGCAGATTTCCCCGCCACTTTTCCAGCTGCTCCACTGTAGAAAGAGTACGGTCGATGCGCAGCAGCATTCCCTCATGATCAATCAGCCCGAAATCCCGGGCTGCCAACACGCACAAGAGATAAAGCCCGATATTGGTGGGAGAGGTACGGTGGGCGACCCGCCAGACAGGGGATTCCTGCAGATTATCCGGCGGAATATAGTGATCCTCCGCCGTACACACTTCTTCATAATAACGGAACGCCGCTGCCGCGTAGCCCCCTATCCGTTCCCTGCCCGCCGGCGTCAGCACCCGGCGCTTCCGGTCGTAGTCCTTGGCGGAATAAACGGCCAAGGGAATTAACGCGGCAAAAAACAGACCGCAGAGCCGGCTCAGCCCCCCACCCCAAATGATCAAAACCGCCGCCAGCAAAAGGCTGGGCCAAAACCGCCGGATGACGGCAAACCAGCCGTTTTTTTTTCGTTCCGCCTCTGCCGCCGTCACCCATTCCAGCAGGTTTCGGCGGGACCGGAGCCGCCACAGCGCTCTTCCTGCCGCTGAGAGACCGGTCAGCGCAGCAGCGGGAAGCATAACAAAGGTATAAAATGCCTGGGACAGGGCCTCCAGCGCCCGGGGCATCACCCGGGAATAATATCGTGCCGTCAGCGTCTGCCAGCCGCCGTGTAGCAGGGAAAGCAGCGCCGACAGCAGCGGCCCCGACAGGGTGGAGAAGATCCCCAGAAGGGTCAGCATCTGTGCGCCGGCGGGCACAAAGAGCGCCGACAGCAGACAGACCAGAGCCGCCGTCGGAGTCAGGGAACGGCGGAGGTTGTCCAGCAGCTTCCATCGATCCAACCGGTTCAAAGGCAGCCTGTGGGAGAATATAAAAGGCATATTCTGCCAATCTCCACGAATCCAGCGGTGGAGGCGGTCCAGCCAGGCGCCCATGGAGGGCGGAAATCCATCGGTCATCTCCACATCGGACACATATCCCGCCCCCAGCAGGCAGCCCTCCAAAATATCGTGGCTGAGTACCTGCTCCGCCGGGAAGACGCCTTCGGTTACCTCCAGCAGCGCCCGTACATCCAGCAGCCCTTTACCGGAATAAACCGCGGCGGAGAAGCAGTCCATATACAGGTCGCCTGCCGCGGCGTCATAGGGGGTGATTCCCCCCAGCCCCGCCATGGTATGGGAAAACGGGGTACGGGCGGCGGATTCCCGTTCCAACCCAATCCGGGGCGTCAGCACGCCATGACCGCGGACCACCCGCTTTTTCCCTTTTCTCCCCGCCGATTCCGTCACCTCGGCCACTTCCGGCTGGTTGCAGGGATGCAGCGCGGTCCCCACCAGCTGGGCGGCTGTATCCATCAGCATACCGGTATCGCTGTCCAGCGCCAAAATATAGCGAGCCCGGCGCAGGGCTTCCAAATCCCCCTCCAGGCTGAGAAACCGGTTGTCTCCGTCCCGGATAAACAAGGCCAGCTGCTCCAACGCGCCCCGCTTGCGCTCTCGCCCGGTGTAGTTTTTCATGGTGGGGCTGTATTCACGTGGCCGCACTGCCAACACAAAGGCATTTCCAGTGGCCTTGTTCAGCCGATCGATCTCCCGGGACATGGCGGCGATATCCGAACGATCCTGCGGCATCTCTGGATACATGGCCTGTTTCAGATCCGCCAACAGGCAGATCTGCACCGCTCCCCGACCGTTGGTATTGTATAAACGGGCCAGCTTCAGCGCCGTGGCCGCGGCCTTATCCGCCGCAGGCAGCAGGGTGGAGACGGTAATCACCGTTCTTCCTTCTTCCGGCACGATCCCTTCCAGTTCTAAGCGGGGCAATTGGCGAGGCGTTAGCCCCCGCAGGAACAGTCGCTCGATGAAGGGGCGCAGCAGTTCCCATGCCGGCAGATAAAAGAGCAGCGCCAGCCAGGGAAGTCCTGCCCAAGCAGCCAGCGCAATGGAAAGAATCAGCGGCAGCAGCGCCTGGAACAGAAGTTCCAAACGGCCCCGATTCCGTCGTCGCCGTCCATCCCCAGGTAAATAAGCGCCCACATGGCGCTCCCGGGGAATTTCACCGGCTTTTGCTTTCTCGATTAAATCCGCCGCTACGGCGGCTTCGCTTTTTTCCTCCCGCAGGGCGGCCAGTGCCACCCTGCGGCGATATTCTCCCCGGGAGGCTTCGTCCATCCGCGGATAGCTGCCCTCCGGATCCTCGCACAAAATCCGTTCCACAATGCTGTATCGCTCGGTGAGATCATCGAAATCCATCTCCGCCGTACGCCGCAAACCTTCCACCGCCGCCGAAATATATCGCTCAGCGGTTTCCGGATCCGCTTCGGCCATTCGGCAGGCCCGGGCCGCGGTGGCAATCAAAGCGGCTTTTAAACAGAGAGAGAGCTGAGAAAGTTCGAATACGGTCAGCGGACGGACGTTTTCCGCCGCCGAAACCATCTGATCCACTTCCTCCTCGCCGGGAGCGCCTTGCTGTTCCACCAGATCCAGGAAAAGCCGGAACATTGCCGGCCGCCGGTCGATGGACGGCTGGCGCGCGGCAAAGCGGAGGTCCCGCAGCAGCGTTTCCCCCTCCTGATTCAGCAAATGATAATTGTCTCCCAGCCATTCGTCAAAAGCACCCTTGCCCCGTCTGACAGCCTGACCGTATACCCGCCGGATCAGGCGCAGGGAACGCAGGATTTCTCCCCGCAGCGGCCGCAGGCTATCCGCCGTAAAGGACTCGCCCACATAAGTCCGCGCCAAGTTTCGATACAACGGCGCGGCCGTCTCCTGTTTCAAATCCGCTTCTTTTTCCATTGTCAACCTCACTCTTGTATCCTGCCAAACGGCCGTCCGGACGGCAAAAGCCGCCCTATCCCGGTTATTTTCCCCGCATCTGCCAAAAAAATACAGAAAAACAATCTGCATATTTATTACTTAATCTCCGCCCAACCTTCGCCGGAAAATATTCATAATCTCTTCATTTTTATCTTGACATAATAGAACCGTAGGATATACAATAAACTTTGGGTATATTTCTGTTGTTCGGTCGGTGCTGAACCGGAAGATTCCCAACGGCAGTTTTTTCGCCGGATAGACATGTTCACGGCCTGAGGGCCGTGTTTTGCGCCGATTAGGCGCTTTTTGTCAGCTGGATATGTCCCGGATACCGTGCAGGACAAGCTCGGCCGTGCCTTTAACGGCCGGCGGTCCGGCGGCGTTCGTTTCCCATCGTAAGAGGGAGGATTGTCTCTTTCCGGGAAGAAAACTGCATATTTAAACCTAAAAATAAAATAAAAAACAGGAGGTGTATCCTTTCCGTGCCGGAACATATGCTACCCATTCTGTTGTGCGTTGCCGGTTTGATCGTGGGCGCTCTCGTCGCCGGAATCATCGCATTCAAGGCCGGCGTCTCCCATAGAAAGAAAACGGCGGAGGCCGCCATCGGCTCGGCCGAGGCGGAAGCCGAACGAATCGTGAGTGAAGCAAAAAACGCGGCAGAATCCAAGAAGAAAGAGATGCTTTTGGAGGCGAAGGATGAAATCCATCGTCTGCGCAACGAGTCGGAAAAGGAACTGAAAGAACGCCGCAACGATGTACAGCGGCAGGAACGGCGGATTCAGCAGAAGGAAGAAACTCTGGACCGCAAAATTGAGAACTACGAGAAAAAAGAGGAAAGCCTTGCCAAGAAACAGCGGGACATCGACGATCGTCTCAATGACGTGGAAAACCTGAAAAAGGGCCAGTTCGAAATGCTGGAGCGCATCTCCGGCTTCACCGCCGAACAGGCCAAGGAATACCTGCTGAATAACCTGGCGGAGGAGTTGACCCACGAAAAAGCGCTGAAGATCAATGAGTATGAGGCGCAGCTGAAGGAAGAAGCGGACCAGCGGGCCCGCAACCTGATATCTCACGCCATCCAGCGGGTAGCCGCGGACCAGGTAACGGAGACCACCGTTTCCGTTGTTCCTCTGCCAAATGATGAGATGAAGGGCCGCATCATCGGCCGCGAGGGCCGCAATATCCGCGCCATTGAAACCCTGACCGGCGTGGACCTGATTATCGACGATACGCCGGAAGCCATTACCCTTTCCGGTTTCGATCCCGTCCGTCGGGAAATCGCCCGTATCGCCCTGGAGCGCCTGATCTCCGACGGCCGGATTCATCCCGCCCGCATCGAAGAGATGGTGGAAAAAGCACGTCGCGAGGTGGAGGCCAACATCAAGGCCGAAGGCGAACGCGCGGTGCTGGAAACCGGGCTGCACGGCATCAATCCGGAAATCATGCGGCTGCTGGGTCGGCTGCATTACCGCACCAGCTATGGTCAGAATGTGCTGAATCACTCCATGGAGGTGGCTTTCCTCTCCGGCATCATGGCCAGCGAACTGGGCATCGACCCGGTAATCGCCCGCCGCGCCGGCCTGCTGCATGATATCGGCAAGGCCATCGACCACGAAGTAGAGGGTTCCCATGTGGAGATCGGTGTGGATATTGCCCGCAAGTACAAAGAAAGCGAGGCCGTTGTTCACGCCATTCAGGCGCATCACGGTGACGTGGAGGCTTCCACAGTGGTGGCCTGCCTGGTGCAGGCGGCCGACGCCATCTCCGCGGCCCGGCCGGGCGCCCGCCGCGAGAATCTGGAAAACTATATCAAACGGCTGGAAAAGCTGGAAGAGCTGGCCAACGAATTCGACGGAGTGGAACGCTCCTTTGCTATCCAGGCAGGCCGGGAAATCCGCATTATCGTGCGGCCGGAAGTGGTTAATGATGATCAGATGACTCTGCTGGCCCGGGACATTGCCAAAAAGATCGAGGGCAATCTGGATTATCCCGGACAAATCAAGGTTCATCTCATCCGCGAAAACCGCGCCATCGAATACGCAAAATAACACGCATGGAACCGGACGCCGCACCAGAATGCTGGTGCGGCGTCGTTTTCAAAACACAGGATCATCATGCTTCCGCTTTTGGTATATCTTCTGGTATTTGCGGAAATAGTGAAACAGAGAATGGAAAGGCTGAATCATTTATGAAAATACTCTGTATCGGCGATGTGGTGGGCACGGCGGGTTGCCGTCATCTCCGCCAGGTACTGCCGGGAATCAAAAAGCTGTACGGCATAGACGTGTGCATCGTCAACGGAGAGAATTCAGCCGACGGCAATGGCATTACACCGGCAGCGGCGGACCATATTCTGGACAGCGGCGCGGACGTGATCACCACCGGCAACCATGTGTTCCGCCGGCGGGAGTTCTATGACCGGCTGGATCAGGACGAGTTGTTGGCGCGGCCTGCCAATTATCCGGCTTCCGCACCAGGACGGGGGATCTGCAAGGTGGATCGCGGTCGGTATCAGGTCACGGTCATCAATCTGATGGGCGTGGTATATATGGAGCCCCTCGGCTGTCCCTTTGAAACGCTGGATTCCCTGCTCAAGCAGGCCGGGAACCCTAAATTTTGCATTGTGGATTTCCACGCCGAGGCAACAGCGGAAAAAAAAGCATTGGCTTATTACGCTGACGGACGGATCTCCGCCCTATTCGGCACCCACACCCATGTACAGACCGCCGACGAGCAGATTCTGCCTGGCGGCACTGGCTTCATCAGCGACGTGGGCATGACCGGCCCCATACATTCCGTGCTTGGCATCCGCCCTGAGCAGGCGGTTGCCAAGATGCGGGATAAGCTGCCTGTTCGTTTCTCCACCGCCGAGGGGGATTGCATGATGAACGGTATTCTTTTCATGCTGGACGACGCTACTGGCCGAACCATCGGGGTAGAACGACTGAATGTGACCTGAAATCTTGAGGGAAAAGATGTCGGATAGCAACAAATCCGGCCCATCGACAGTGCGCGGTGGGTTCAAATAAGTTGATAATTTGAATATCAAACAAAATGTTTACAATTTGTTCAAGCGTTGCCCCGCTTCCGCCCCGCCTCTTCCCTTGATATTTTTTATAAAAAGCGGTATACTATATAGGATTTGTCCGGAGGATGGAGGGATGGCTGTTTGAAACGTTTGGGGGCGGTGCTTTGCGCCGCCGCTGCAACCATACTCTCTCTCTCCGGCTGCCGTACTCTGCCGAAAGGAACGCAGAATGTTTCCTCCTCCCCTTCTTCGGTGCCGGAGAAGCCGGAATCAAAGCAGCCGGAGGCCATGGAGCTGACTCTCTGTTACAGCAGTGAGGATTCTCTGAACCCATACAAGGCCAAAACAATGGTTAATCTCCAGCTGTCTACCTTGCTTTACGACAGCCTGACGCTGTTGGACACACAGTGGCAGCCGCAGCTGTCTTTGGCCGCCTCCGTCACCAAAGAGGATTCTCTGCGGTATCGGGTGACTTTACGGAGCGGCGCGGTATTTTCCGACGGCTCCGCCGTCACCGCCCAGGATGTAGCAGCCTCTTTCAATCAAGCCAAAGCCTCTTCCAACTATCGGGCGCTGCTCAGCAATCTGCTGTCCTGTACCGCTGAAGAGAATACAGTGGTCTTCACCCTGTCGGCTCCCGATCCCCAGTTCCAATCCTGTTTGACTTTTCCAATCATGAAAACCGGCACCGAATCCAATCCAATAGGCGGCGGCCGCTATGTGTTGGAAAAGGGGGAACGCCCTCGTCTGGTCTGGAACAGCCGACGGGAGGAAAAACACGTCACGGATACCATCTATCTGAGATATCTGGCTGATCGTGATTCCATGGTCCGGGGCTTGGAAACCGGCGTGGTAAGCTATTACTTTGATGATCTGGCCGACGGGGAAATCCCCCGTATCTCCAGCGCCAGTTCCAGCATTCCTCTCCCAAGCCTGGTGTTCCTGGGCTTTAATACCTCCAATAGCGCTCTTGCAAAGCCTGCGGTCAGGCAGGCTATCAATGCCGCTGTGAACCGCACCGGTATTGTGGATTCCTCTTTTGCCGGTCGGGCGCAAGCCGCGGCGAATCCCTTTCCTCCAACCTGGGGGCCTGCTGTCGAAATAAAAGGATTCGCGGCGGGCGAAAATCTTGATACGGCGGTTGCACAATTGGCACAGGCGGGTTATAATACAAAAGGTACCTCCGGACAGGGTGAGACGCTCTCACTGACGCTGCTGTGCAGCGACTCCAACAGCTTTCGCCTGTCGGCGGCCAAGCAGCTGAAGGAACAGCTGGAAAAGGCCGGTATTGCCGTGACGTTGGAAACCGTTGGTTTTTCTGATTTGGAGGATCGCCTGAAAAAGGGCCGTTTTGATTTGTATATAGGCGAGATTCGGCTGGCGGCCAATATGAGCCTTTCTCCGCTGCTGACGGCGGAGGGAGCTGCCGCATACGGTGTGGATACCGACGGCCCCGCCGCCCAGGCCTGGGCCGGTTACCTCTCCGGCGACCAATCACTGGCGGATTTCTGCGCCGCTTTTGTGCAGGATCTGCCCTTTCTGCCCCTCTGCTGGCGGAAGGGTCTCGCCGCCTATGACCGCAATATGAGCGGTGTGACGCCTACAGCCTTTGATGTCTATTACGGCATTGAAAACTGGGCGCTTCCATCGTCATCATAAATCCCCGCCGCGCCGGGAATCCAAGAAAGGTGTGTGCACACGCTATGATACGCATTGAAAATCATTTGGGCACGATAGAGATCTCCCAGGAGTATTTCGCCTATCTGATCGGCAATGCCGCCTCCTCCTGCTACGGTGTGGCCGGTATGGTAAAAAGCGGCACCAAGCAGGGGATCCGTTCCGTCTTCTCCAAGCGCTCCTATGCCGACGACGGAATCCGGGTACGCAGCGAAAATGATAAACTGATTGTGGATCTGCATATCTCCGTCATTTACGGAATGAACATATCCGCTATCGCCAAAAGCATTGTCAATAAGGTCCGGTATACGGTGGAGGAAGCCACCGGTTTGGACGTGAAGAAGGTCAATGTCTTCGTCGATGGGATGAAATCCGAATAACCGGTGAGTCGCCGTCCGGCTCGCCGGAGGTTTGCTCGCCCGCAAGGGAGTGCTTGAAAAGTGTTACAGGGAAAAACTCTGCGGGATGCCATCATCTCCGCATCCAACTGCCTTTCCAAGGCCAAACAGTCCGTAGATGAATTGAACATCTTCCCGGTCCCCGATGGAGACACGGGTACCAATATGTCCATGACGCTGTCCGCCGCCGCCCGGGAACTGGCCCGGCTGGAGAATCCTACCGTCAGCGAAACCGCCGACGTGGCTTCCGCCGCTCTGCTGCGGGGCGCCCGGGGCAATTCCGGCGTCATCCTGTCCCTGCTCTTTCGGGGCTTTTCCAAGGGCCTCAAAGGCAAAGCCGAAGCCGACGGTGCCGCTCTTGCCGAGGCTCTGGCGCTGGGCGTGGAAGCGGCGTATAAAGCCGTGATGAAGCCCACTGAGGGCACTATCCTCACCGTTGCCAGAGAGGCGGCGGAGAAGGGACGCGGGGTGGCGGTGAACGATCCGTCGGTGGAGGCCGTGTGGGCCGCCGTCTGCGACGAAGCGGAGGCTTCTCTGCAGCGCACCCCCGATCTGCTTCCCGTGCTGAAAAAGGCCGGTGTAGTAGACGCGGGCGGTCAGGGCTTTTGCATCGTGATTCGCGCTATGCAGCATGTAATGGAGGGCGGCGCCATTGTGGAAGGTGACGCCGCCGCTGCCGGAACCAAAACCCGTGCGGTCAGCGCCGCCGGGTCCTTTGAAGCCGACATCACCTTTACATACTGCACCGAGTTCATCGTTGCACGTGATAAAGGTAATGATCGGGATCCCTTGCGGCTGCGCGCCTATCTGGAATCCATCGGTGACTGCGTCGTGGTAGTGGACGACGATGAGATCATCAAAGTCCACGTCCATACTAATGATCCGGGCAAGGCTCTGTCCGAGGGCGTCAAATACGGCCAGTTTGAAACCGTCAAGGTGGAGAATATGCGCATCCAGCATGCCAACGCCGGCTGGGTGGAGGAAACCGGCGTCGGCAGTGAACCAGCTGCGCCGGTTCGGGCGGAACCGGAAGAGGAATATGGTTTTGTCGCTGTGGCAGCGGGTGAAGGTCTGCAGGCCCTGTTCAATGACCTGGGATGCAGCCAAGTGGTTTCCGGCGGCCAGACCATGAACCCCTCCACCGACGATATCCTGAATGCGGTGGAAGCTACCCCTGCCAAAGTGGTCTATGTGTTGCCCAACAATAAAAATATCATTCTGGCAGCGGAACAGGCGGTCCCGCTGGCCGACCGCAAGGTTCACGTTCTCCCCACCCGTACCATCCCGCAGGGGATTTCCGCTATGCTGAACTTTGATGCGGATCTCAGTGTGGAGGATAATCTCATCGGCATGATGAAAGCGGCGGACAATGTCTCCACCGGTCAGGTAACCTTTGCCGCCCGGGACAGCGATTATGACGGCCGCAACATTCGGGAAGGCGAAATCCTCGGGCTGGAGAACGGCAAGCTGGTGTTCACCGACAGCGATGTACGCCATGCGGCGGTGAAGCTTTCCAAGAGCCTGCTGAACGCCCGCCGCATTGCGGGACGGGAAACCAATTTCATCACCCTGATCTATGGTGAAAACGTTACGGAAGAGGACGCCGCCGCCGTGCAGGAAAGCATTCGGGCGAAGGTTGGCGAAAACGTGGATATCACTCTGGTAAACGGCGGGCAGCCCATTTATTACTATATCATCTCCATTGAATAAAACACGGACAGGGAACGGCCTGGAGCCGTTCCCTGTTTTTATTGCACAGACAGATTTACCGTCAAAGGAGAGTGTTCGGATGGCTCTGTCTAAAGAGACAGTCGGCAGGCATGTAAAAAAGACACATCCCAAAGTCCAAGGCAATCCCAATTCCTTCGCCCATGGGCTGAATTTCTATAAGCTGGTCTGGATTTTTATCATCGGCTGTATCATCGGTTTCGGCGTGGAAATGATCTGGTGCTATGTTCAGCACGGTTATTTTGAAAGCCGCAAGGGCCTGCTTTACGGACCTTTCAGCCCGGTTTACGGCTTCGGGGGCATCGTCCTGACTCTGAGCCTGTATAAGCTGCGGGATGTCAATGGACTGATAGTATTCGTTGTCAGCGCGGTCATCGGCGCCGCCTTTGAGTACATATGCTCTCTGTTCCAGGAGATCGCTTTTGGCACCGTTTCCTGGGAATACAGCGACACTCCCCTGAATCTCGGCGGCCGGACCAATCTGCAGTACGCGGTATTCTGGGGATTGCTGGGAATGATCTTTATTAAAAACACCTATCCCTTCCTCAGCAATTTGATTGAGAAAATCCCCAATACCATCGGCAAGTGGATCACCTGGATATTTATTGTCTTTATGATTTTCAATATCATCATATCCGCTGTGGCCGTCCGCCGCTGGACCAACCGCCGGATGGGAATCCCTGCCGGCAATGTGGTGAGTGAATTTCTGGATGAGCTTTATCCTGACGAATATATGCAGAAAATTTACCCCAATATGCAGATAGCCGACTGATTCGTTCAAAACAAACCAACGCCGGACAGGTTTTTCAACCTGTCCGGCGTTGGTTTTCGCTTTACTCAGGCGTTATTGCTGGCCTGAATCAGGGGGACGGTTACCGTAAAGGTGCTGCCTCCCCGCCGGCAAATTTCCAGATCCACCGTATCTCCCACATTTTTGGAAACGATAACCGCGTTGATGGTGGAAGATGAGGTGACCGCTTGGCCATTGATAGAAGTGATAACATCTCCGGCCTGAACACCCGCCTGAATCAGTGCGGTATTGGTAATGGACTGGATATACATCCCTTCTTCCAAACCATAATACCGGGCTGTCAGGCTATTGAGATAACTGCCGCTGATTCCCAGCATAGGCCGGGCGACAGAACCGTTTTCCTTCAGATTTTCAATGATGGGCTTAGCGGAATCCATCGGGATAGCAAATCCCAATCCTTCATATGCTTCATCGGATATTTTGGCGGTGTTGATTCCCACCACCTGGCCGTAAACATTCACCAGCGCTCCGCCGGAGTTACCGGGATTGATGGCCGCATCCGTTTGAATAAAGGTCTGAGTATAGCCATTGGAATCGGTCATTTGCCGATCCAAGGCAGAGACGTATCCGATGGTTACACTAGACTGGAAGGCCATACCGCCGGGATTTCCCACCGCCATCACCATATCCGCTACCTGCAGATCGTCGGAAGAACCGAATTCCGCAGCCGTCAGATCAGCAGCGTCAATTTTCAGCAGGGCCAGATCAGTGGCAGTGTCGCTTCCCACCAAGGTGGCGTCATAGGTGGTGCCATCGGACAGCACTACCTTCAAGGCGCTGGCTCCATCCACCACATGGGCATTGGTAATGATATAGCCGTCGGAGGTGGCGATAATCCCGGAACCTTCTCCCGCTTCCTGAAGGCCGGAACTCTGACCAAAGCCTCCCTGGTAAGCGCGCTGGTAGTTCTGGATACATACCACCGAAGGAATCAGCTTTTTGGCAATCTGCTGCAGTGTTAATTCCGTGCTGTTATTGGTCACCTTCTGGGTATCCGTGTCTCCTGCATTTGAAACGCCGTTATCGAATATACCACTGCTGCTCCCGGATGTACCCAGTTTGATGGTTCCGTTATTTACCAAGGCGGTAAACACACCGATGGATCCGGCTGAAATCATCACACAGGCCATTACAGCGGCCACCGCTTTCAGTGCCGTGCGTCCGGCGCCGCTTTTTTTCTTCTGCCGCGGTGTGGGCGGGGTGAACGAGACCGGCGGTACCGAATGGTAGCTGCTGCCATCCCATGCAGTCTGCACCGGCGTTTCTGTCGGCTGCACAGGTGTTTGCTGCACCGGAGACTGTGGGGAGGACATCCACCCGTTGTTCTGTGTGGTATTCTCCTGGGGATTCCAGTTGTTATCATATGGATATGTCATAGCGATCTTCCTTTCCGCTTTCATTCTATGCTTCTGGCTACGTTTATAGTATCCCACCTGTGTGTGACGGACAGGTGAAAAGGAATCTTGTTTTTTATGAAAGAAGTTTAAAAAGAATTTGACATTCTCCATCATTTGCTCACAATACCGGCGGCCGCCCCGGTCGGGTATTTCCATAACTTGTGGATTGCAAGGAAGCGCATGCTTCATTAAAATATTTCTGAAAGACTATTCATGTATTCCTGCGGAAAGGAGTATTTCAATGAAATCGATTTATTTGAAATTAACCGGTCTGGCCGGCGCCTTGCTGATGATGCTGACGGCTCTCGGATTATCCCATGAACAGTCTCCCCAGCCCCCTTTGTCATCCTCTTCGGCCGGCACGAGCACCACACATCAGCAATTGGAAAATGGCACTACCAATACCGTCACTTCGATTACGACTACGACAATCACCACCGGGCAGCCCGGGGAATCTGCCGCTGCCACATCCACGCCTTCCACTGCTATTTCCGACGAAAACAGCGAAAATTTACAGAACCAAGGAACTACGTCCGGCTCGACAGTCAGCACCAATACACAGCCAAATAAACCCACCGGAGGCTCTGCCTCTTCCTCCACTGCTGCTTCCAACACTCCCACGCGTCCGTCCTCGCCGGTTGTTCCTGCGCCCACGCCTACACCGACGGGCAAGATTGTCACGGGTTATTACGCTGGTTGGGCCTCTTATAAAGGATATACTCCTGATCGGGTTCCCGTACAGCAGCTGACCCATCTGAATTATGCATTTGCCAAGATCAATCCCTCGGCCAATGCGGTCGCTCTTGCCGATCCGGCTAACGACCGAAAAAATTTTGCGGCGCTGAGAAAGCTGAAGCAGCGCTACGGCCACTTAAAGACCTTGATTTCCATTGGCGGCTGGGATTATTCCGCCTATTTTTCTGATATCGCCTCCACAGCGGCGCGACGCACGGCATTTGCTGAAAGCTGTTTGACTTTTATTCTGGAACACGGCTTTGACGGCGTTGACCTGGACTGGGAGTACCCGGTTTCCGGGGGAGCGGCCGGCAATACCAACCGTCCCCAGGATAAACAAAACTTCACCCTGCTGCTGAAAGAAATCCGCAGGCAGCTGGACAGCCAAAGCGCCCGTGACGGGAAAACTTATTACTTAACCATCGCCGGAGCGGCCAATACCAGCTATTTATCAAAAATTGAGCCGCAAAACGTATCCCCACTGGTAGACTATATCTTCTTAATGGCCTATGACTTTCACGGTCCCTGGGATCGTTTTGCCGATCTCAACGCCCCGCTGTATACACCGCAGGAAGCGTCTCCCCACTATAAAAGCAGCGTATACGATGGGATAAAAGCCTACTTGAACAAAGGTGTTTCCGCCCAAAAAATCGTTTTGGGAATGCCTCTGTACGGCTATGTGTATCAGGGCGTTTCCAAGCAAAATAACGGGTTGTACAGCGCTTTCTCTTCTGCCAAATCCCTCAGCTACAATGATCTTCGTCTCTCTTATCTGAACAACACCGCATACAGCCGGCATCGGCATGAAGCCGCCAAGGTGCCCTACCTGTATGGGAATGGTACCTTTATCTCCTATGAGGATTCCGCTTCTATCTCTGCCAAAACCGCTCTGGCAAAATCCTTGGGCCTGGCTGGCGTGGGGGTATGGGAATTGTCACAGGACACCAGCGGCGCCCTGCTGAACAGCGCTTATCGTACTCTGAACTGACGGTGATCCCTCGTCACGAAAATATTGCCTTTTTCCTGGACCAATGCTATGATGGAAACATATCTAGGAAAGGGGAATCCGCAAATGCTGCCACCGGCGAAACAGTTTGTGAATCTGCTGGAGAAGAATGAAATCCGGTACCAATATGAAGGAACTACCAAAAGCGGAAAAGACGTTCTGGTTATTCGTTTCGGCGGCAACAATATGGATACCATTTCCGTCAACTTCTTCTTCTCCGCAGACGGTGAAGACGCCGCCATTCGCATCTTCAACATTGCCAAAATTCCGGAAGTAAAGATAGAGGCCATTTATCCCACTCTCAACGAGCTGAATTCCCGTTATCGATTCGCCAAGTTCTGTCTGGACAGCGACGACAGCACTCTGCAGCTGGAGATGGATACGGCCTTCCGGGCATTCAGCGCCGGCGATGTTTGCTATGAGCTGATGCTGCGTGCCGCAAATATATGCGATGAGGCCTATCCTGATCTGATGAAAGCTCTTTGGCGCTGATCTGAAAAAATAGCAGCCTGACCCTGCGGGTCAGGCTGCTATTTCTATTATCCGCAAATATCCGCAAAAGTGTTGTACACAAAAGGCTGAAGCTGCCATTTCAACAGCTTCAGCCTTTGCATTATCCGCTTATTCCAGAACAAATACCTTAAAATTCCGGCGTTTGCCAAACTGAATACATTCTTCATAGGTATCCATATAGAGGTCTGCAATCAGCGTTCCCTTCATCACGCCGCCGCCGGTATCGCCGGCGATAGCGTACCCATAGACGTAAGAGCCGTCGGCAGAGGTAATATACAGCTTGGAGCCGTAAGGAATCAGGTTAGGATTGACGGCCACCACCCCAACCTGAGGCTTCATGCCGGTGGCGGTTACGCCGCTGAGCCGGCCGCCGTCACAGGTATAGGCGGTACAGGTGCCGGTATATACCTTTTTGTAATTCACCGGCTGCCCGGCTTCATCCAGCGCAATCTCAAAGGGGGCGGGAGACAGAGGCGTACCTACGACGGTACCCACCAGCTTAATCGCGTTAACCGGCTTCTTGGTAACGGTCTCGCTCACCAGAACGGTTTCCACCACTTCGCCGTCTACAATCCGGTCGCGGTAGACATAGGTCTTTTCGCCTTTTTGACCCGACTGTTTCAGTTTGGTAGCACCCTTAGGAATCACGTTGGTATACTTGACTGTGGTTTCATAAGGAATGGCTTCCGTGCGGGTATACTCGTTATAACCTACCCGCTCCACTTCAATACTCATGCCGTCGGTTACAGCGGCATTCGGGAGATGACTAAGCAGATCGTTCTCTTTGACCTCGACGCCGGTCTTTTCCAGCACGTCGCTTACCGTGCCGCCGGTCATACGCACCACCTTGGTAATGCCATCCGCTGTAATCTGCACATCAAATGCGCGGTTGATCTCAATTTCTCCCCGGATGGCATCAATATCCGAGCGGAATTCATCTCCGTCGCTGAGAGCTACCCCCGCCGCCGCGAGAACGGCATGAGGATCGTCGTTGTTCATAGTGAGAACAACGCGGCTGTTTTGTCCGTCGATAACCGTAATGGCGTGCATATTGACCGACACGCTCATCACCAGCACGGCGCTGACGACGGCCAGTGCCGCAGCTCCGAACAGCCGGCTTTTCACCACGCGGCCCAGAACCGAGGCGTAACGTAAAATGGTACTCATCAAATGCTTCCTTTCTTTCCGCCGGCGGCTTAAAAGGGGAAATGCTGCCGACAGCATAGATTGCGGGCATATGGCGGACATGCCATATGTAAGAAAAACGCACTGCCCGCGTACTATATGGGAAGGCTGCTTCTGTAGCGCCTTCAGGGCACCTTTGACGGAGAGTATTATACGCACAATCAAACCGCACTGTCAAATCAAGCGAAATCATGGTTTTTTAGGTGAAACGCACATAAAAAATCGCTTTTTCATTATTCTCTCCCTAAAGTCATCAGAGGCTCCCCCCTCCAATTCTCTAGCAAAATCCGGGGGTATATATTCGTAATTTTGACAAAAGATGACCATTTACCAAGGGATAACCAGCAGAAAAACGGAAAAACGACCGCTGTTCATCCATTTATTCCCATTTTTGGGAATTGATTTTGCATTTGAATTTTTTTTCGGAAAATTTGTGCATCCAGCCAAAAGTTACAGCTCTGTAACCCCTTGAAATACAGGATCAGCGGGACTAGAAAAGATTTTTTTAGAATAAAACGGTTCATATAGATGCATAATAATAATTTTCTCTGCATATTATTCCCTATTTTTTAGTATTACCATTTTTTATACCTCTATGCAATCCCCATCTTGACTGAAAAAAGGGCAAAACAAGGATTCTATGGCCCCACCGCAGATGAAAAATATAAAAAAATCCGGACGGAATTTCCATTCCGCCCGGATTCGTGTCCAGCTTATACCTTTAATTTCCGTTCTCTTCGTGGTAAGTCGCATCCTCTTTCAGATAAACAGACAAACGAACGCCGTCGTCTGTCTCCAGGAAACCGTTATCGCGGAAAGCTACATGCCGGATATCCGAATGGGTATACTTCTTGATATCCCGAATACGAAACTGATCATCCGGCGTCATAAATGTAAAAGCAGCGCCTCGATGCTTGGCACGTCCGGTGCGTCCGATCCTATGAAGATAATATTCGTTCTCATCGGGAATATCGTAGTTGAACACCGCATCCACATCATCTACATCGATGCCCCGGGCGGCCACATCCGTAGCCACTAATATTTCAAAAGCACCTTCACGGAAACCGCTCATCACCTTGTTCCGTTGGACCTGGGGAATATCGCCATGCAGGCAATCCACCGACAGTCCCCGCTTGTGAAGCCGATCCCCCAGCCTTCTTACGGTGTTTTTCATGTTACAAAAGACCATGACCCGGTGGAAATCGCATTCCTCGATAATCCGCACCATATCATCCAGCCGTCTCTCTCCCGAGGACATCAATCCGAACTGGGCAATTTGAGGACGGTTATCTCCCTCGGCCGCCACCGTGATTTCCACCGCATTATGCTGATATTCCCAGGCCACATCCATCACTTCCCGGGAAATGGTGGCGCTGAACATAACCACTTGGGTATCCCCTGGCGTGGCGTTGAGAATACGGCGTACATCTTTAATAAAGCCCATCTTCAGCATTTCGTCCGCCTCGTCCAGCACGGCAGTATAAACGTTGCCCAACCACGCCGTACCTCGTCCCATATGATCCAGCAGCCGGCCAGGAGTAGCCACGACAATGTGCGGTTTTTTCTTCAGTGCGGTCAGCTGTTTGGCAATCGGCTGACCGCCGTATACGGACACAATGCGAATCTGCGGCAAAAAGGCCGCCAGCTGCCGCAGCTCCTCCGTTATTTGAATACACAGCTCCCGGGTGGGACAGACCACAACGGCCTGAATATCCTCACAATCCGGACGGATGGTTTCCAGCAGAGGGATGCCGAAAGCACAGGTTTTACCAGTGCCGGTGGGGGCCTTGGCAATGACATCATATCCATCCAGCATAGGAGGAATCGTCAGCGCCTGCACCGGAGTGGGCTCCCGGAATCCCATCCGTTCCACAGCTTTCATAATTTCAGGGGATAGTTCCAACTCTTCAAAATGGGTTACTGCTTCGGTCATGCTTTCCATACCTTTCTTAGTGCGGAGGGCTCGTCCTTCTTATTCACCATACTTGACTGTGCAGCAATAGCCTGAAGAACGGCACTCCATGCTCTCCTGGGCGCAGCCACAGCCGTTATCCGCGGCTTCAAGCAGCGGGCTGCATTCAGTATAGCATAGAATAAGCACCGGAACAAGAAAAAGTCTTGTCCGGCGCTTATTTCTCAGAACATGCTGCTCATCTTTTCAACTTTCCTTATTAATATATGTATATATAGAAGCCGTTACGATGCCTTGGGAAGAGATTTGTAAACCTCTCCGGCCACACCATATTCCGCCCGCCAGCGCAGCAGTTCGGGTACGGTAACCAGGGTGTAGCCCTCCGCTTTCAGCCGGTCGATCACTTCACCGATGCAGTCCACCGTGGTGGCATGGATATCGTGGAACAAAACGATGCCGCCATCACCAACGCTGTATCTTCCTTCAAAGGTATGCTGCATGATGGAATCCCGATCCCGGAACTCCCAATCCCGGCTGTCCACCGACCATTGGATAATGCGCAGATCTTTTTCCCTGGCATAGGCCTTAACATCCTCGTTATAATTCCCCCCTGGCACCCGCAGAAGGGTTGTCTGCCGGCCAGTAATACGAGAGATTGTCTCCAGGCTTTTATCCAGGTCCGCAGCGATTTCCTCCGGCGTCAACTTGGTTAGGTTGGTATGAGAATATGAGTGGGAACCCACCGCATGTCCCTCCGCCACCTCTCGCTTCAAGATAGCTGCATTTTGCTCCGCCTGAGCACCCAGGACAAAAAAGGTGGCGCGCACATCCTTCTCTTTTAAAACATCCAGCAGTCTGGCGGTGGTTTTCCCCGGTCCGTCATCAAAGGTCAGTGCCAGCAGCTTGGCATCCGGACCATAGGTGGGTAGAGCCTGGACGGCTTGTTCCAATCGACTATTGACCTCATCCAAGGCGTTCTGCGCTTCTCCCAGCCCTTTCTGCTGTTCTTCCACCCGGCTTTCCAGTTCCTCAATTCGCGACTCAGCCGCCGCCGCCTTTTGCAGCGCTTCGTCCCTCGCTTCTTCCGCTTCAGCGACACGATCCGTCAGGACATCGAAGTTCTCCTGCAGATTCCGATTATCCGCCGCCAGACCGTCCACCTGTTCGCCGTACCAATTCAGGCCGCATACCGCTACCCCTGCGCCGATGCAGAGGGCCACACTGACGATGAGAGAAATAATCAGCCCGGTCAATAAGCGATGATTGATACGATTGTCCGCGTGTGCGCTATGTACTCCCGAACGTGCCATGATAGCTCTCCCCTTGTGCCATACTGCCCTGCCTACTTCCTATTTTAGCATGCTTTTTTCGCAATACAACCATTCAATAGCATCTGTAATGATATTGTAATCTTTTCTGTTTTGTGGTATTCTATAGAATGTTGTTGTCCCCTTCTGAAAGGAAACAATATATATTGAATAAGATTGGAGGATTTATTTTTGAGCAGTCATATAATCCTGAGTGCCGACAGCACCTGCGATTTGGGTGATGAACTGCGGGCCAGGTATAACGTGCAGTACTATCCGTTTCATGTCATTCTGGACGGAGAAACATATGCGGACGGGGTGGATCTGATGCCGGATCAGATCTATGAGGTATACCGCGAAAAGAAAATCCTGCCAAAAACGGCGGCTATCAATACCGCAGAGTATGTGGAATACTTTAAGCAGTGGACTGATCAGGGATACGAAGTGATCCATTTCACGTTGGGATCCGGTCTGTCCGCTACCTATAATAACTGCCGTCTGGCGGCACAGGAGCTGCCGGGCGTATATGCCATCGACAGCCGGAATCTGTCCACCGGCTCCGGACTGCTGGTGATCGAGGCCGCGGAACGTATCGCCGCCGGCATGCCCGCCGCACAGATCGCCGAGGAAGTACAGGCGCTGACAAGCCACAGCCAGGCGAGTTTTATCATCGATACGCTGGAGTTCCTGTATAAAGGCGGCCGGTGTTCCGCTCTCGCTATGCTGGGAGCCAACATGCTGCAGCTTAAACCATGCATTGAGGTGGATAATTCCAGCGGTGCCATGAATGTGGGGAAAAAATATCGCGGATCGCTGGAAAAGGCCCTCTCCCAGTATGTCAAGGACAAGCTGGAGGGCCGCACCGATATCCGCAGCGACCGTATTTTTATCACCCATTCCGGTATTTCCCAGGAACGGATCGATTTGGTGAAGAAGCTGGTCAAGCAGTATGGAGATTTCAAAGAAATTTTCGTGACCCGTGCGGGCTGCACCATTTCTTCCCATTGCGGCCCCAACACGCTTGGTGTGCTGTTCATGACGAAATAGGTCTATAAAGCGCGGGATTCATCGGAATCCTGCGCTTTTCTCTAAAATGCTTCCATTTGTGATCGGACAGATATACCGCCTATATATTTTATACCTATTATAGATAGGAGAATATCCATATGACACCAGCAGATGTGATAATTCTGATCCTAGCCATAGCGGTGGTGGCAGGAGCGGGTATCTGGAGATGGCATCGACACAGAAAGGGAGAAGGCGGCTGCGGCTGCGCGGGCTGTTCCGGGTGCGGTGATGATAAAAAATGCACCGCTTGTCCACCTCCTTCCGCTGCTCCGGGCAAGACTAGTGATGAAATTTCACCAAAATAGCGTGTTTCATTTTATGGCAATATTGTATGCTCTCTCGCTGGGTGGTATAATGGTACCAAAATGCGGCTTTCGCCGGATTTTGGTACTGGAAGAATGTCTCTCGGGCTGAACGCCCTCCCGCGCCTTTCCGGTGCACCGCCATTCTTCCGCTTGGGCGAGTTTCCATGGGATTCACCCCCAAAATGCGGCTTTCGCCGGATTTTGGTACTGGAAGAATGTCTCTCGGGCTAAACGCCCTCCCGCGCCTTTCCGGCGCACCGCCATTCTTCCGCTTGGGCGAGTTCCCATGAGATTCACCTCCAAAATGCGGCTTTCGCCGGATTACGGGAATATAGAGGGAGCGACATCATGTTTGCCAGACTGAAAAGCATGGGTTTACTGGGTGTAGATGGGTTTATGATTGAAGTGGAGGCAGACCTGTCCCAAGGCTTGCCCGGCTTCGACGTGGTAGGACTGCCCGGCGCGGCGGTTAAGGAATCCCGGGACCGAGTGCGGGCCGCCCTGAAAAACTGTGGATTCACCTATCCGGTCAGCCGTATCACCGTTAATCTGGCGCCCGCGGATGTGAAAAAGGAAGGCTCTGTTTATGATCTGCCGCTGCTGTTGGCACTGCTGAAAGCCAGCGGCCAGCTGGATGCGCCCATGGACCGCAGCGCCTTTATCGGAGAATTGTCCTTAACCGGGGAGATACGGCCGGTGCAGGGGGTGCTCCCCATGGTCATAGCGGCCAGAGATGCGGGCATAGAAGCGGTTTATGTTCCTGCCGCCAACGCTGCAGAAGGTGCGGTGGTGGATGGTGTTCAGGTATATCCTTTAGGTCATGTGATGGAGCTGATCAATCATCTGACCGGATATGCGGCATTGAAGCCGATCATGGTGAATGAACTGCCGGAGCCCTTATCCGCTCCTCTTCCGGATTTCGCCGATGTAATGGGACAGGCCGCCGCACGGCGGGCCATGGAGATTGCGGCGGCAGGCTCCCATAACATTCTGCTGATCGGGCCTCCCGGCTCGGGAAAGAGCATGCTGGCTAAGCGGCTGCCCTCCATCCTGCCGGATATGACCCGGGAGGAAGCGCTGGAAGCCACCAAGATTCATTCCATCGCCGGCACCCTGCCCCGGGGAGTGGGCCTGCTGCGCGCCAGGCCCTTTCGTTCCCCGCACCACAACATCTCCGCTCCCGGCCTAACCGGCGGCGGCACCATTCCTCGTCCCGGAGAGGTATCCCTGGCGCACAACGGCGTACTGTTTCTGGATGAGCTGCCGGAATTCTCCCGACAGGCAATGGAATCTCTCCGCCAGCCTCTGGAGGACGGCAGGGTCACCATTTCCCGGGTGAACGCCTCCCTTTCCTACCCCTGTTCCTTCATGCTGACCGCGGCGATGAATCCCTGTCCCTGCGGGTACTTCGGCCATCCCACCCGTGCCTGCACCTGCACGCCCGTTCAACAGCGGCAATATCTCTCCCGGATTTCCGGCCCTCTGCTGGATCGGGTGGATCTGCATGTGGAGGTCCCGCCAGTAGATTTCCAGCAGCTGGCGGCCAAACAGCCAGGCGAAAACTCCGCTGCCATCCGTATCCGGGTTAATGCCGCCCGCCAAATACAACAGCAGCGGTTTGCAGGTACCGGCATCGCCAGCAACGCCCGGATCCCTGCAGGAAAGCTGCGGGAATTCTGTCCCCTGACCGATGACGCCCGCAGACTGCTCCAAGGAGCTTTTGAACGCATGGGGCTTTCTGCCCGTGCCTATGACCGACTGCTGAAAGTGGCCCGCACCATCGCGGACCTGGACGGCAGTCCATTGCTGGAAGTCAATCATGTTGCCGAAGCCGTGCAATACAGGAGTCTGGACCGGAAATACTGGCAGGCAAGATAAAAGAAAAAGGAAGGTCATGCATCGTGATTCAGCACATCGTCTTTTGGAAGTTGGCCGATCAAGCGGGAGGCCATGATAAAGAAACCAATTATCGTCTACTGAAAGAAAAGCTGGAAGCGCTCAACGGCGTTATTCCCGGTCTGCTGGAGCTGCGGGTCGGACGCAACTTGGCGGATAACGAGGAGTATGACGCTGCATTGGTATCCCGGTTCGAAAGTCCGGAAGCTCTGAAAGCCTACGATTCGCATCCCGCTCATCAGGCGGTACGGGCATTCATCAAAACGGTACGAATAGGCCGCACCTGTTTAGACTTTGAAATGGATTAATTCTGCTCAACATGCAAAAATCCCCCGGCCTTATAGCCGGGGGATTTTTGCAGAGAAAAGGAGAGGAGTTCTCGAAGCAAGCAATAAAGAAAAAGCATATATACAATTCCGTAAATTACGGAGCATGTTGGCTGACCTGAGAGGGTACGCCGGGGAATGTGACGATATGCTCATCTGCGTCCACAATGGACAGGGGCAATTCCGGCAGCAGTCCTTTTACAGTTTCAATAAACAGATTGCTGTTGGCGCCGGGCGCGCCGCTGACAATGTGAACCGCGTTGGTCTGCCGGGCGTGAACCGCCACGGTAAGCGCCGGATCATCATTGAAATAAACCGTCATATCCGCGCCGAGCTTGCCGGAAATATTATAGAGTACCTGGAGCGCTTCCGCTGTTTTGGGAGACACCAATCCTTCCGGGCGTACACACACCACCTTAACGGGCGCTCCCATTTTTTCCGCGATGGATGCACCGGCCAGAATTAAACGGCGGCAGCTGGGCTGATCGGTAACGCAGACAAGGACGTTTGCCGGTTGATCTTGATCCAACAGTCCCTACCTCCTTTCCTGTTTGGTTCATATATATGTTAACCGGAGCTTGTGTCATGTGCATAAACAAAAAATGTACAAGATATTAAGATTTAAGAAAAAAAGCAAATTTTCTGCAAAATTCACAACTGTCCTGAAAATTTCTTGACTTTTCCCCAAGATATGGTATGATGAAATCAACAATTTAATTCTTATTAATTCAGTATGATTATAGGAATTAAAATCGAGGGGTTGGAAAAATGGAAAACAACATCAAGCGAAACACACCAAAAAACACGCTGCTCACCACCGTATTGATCGCCTTGTTCGCCGCTTTATCTTATGTCGTGCTTTACATTAAGATACCGGTAGGAGAACAGTTTGTCCATATGGGCAATATGGTTCCCATTCTGGCGGCGCTGCTCATCGGCGGCTGGCAGGGCGGCTTAGCCGGCTCCATTGGCATGGGACTGTACGATGTCTTTTTCTATCCGTCGTCGGTGGTTAAAACTCTGATCTTGAAATTCGGCATCGGCTTTTTCACGGGACTCATTGCCAGAATCGGTGTCCGGCATCCCGACCGCAATCCCCGTAAGGGGTTGGCGGCGGCCACATCCGTATCCCTGCTTATCGGTCTGGTGCTGCTGGCAGGCCGGCTCTTTCGTTTAGGAGGTCTGGCGGACGTTACGCCGGTGGCGGCGATTTTTCTGCTGACCTTGGGTGTATTGCTGGGCATCCTGTTGGTGGTTTCCATAAAAACGGATAAACTCACCAATGAGGTGCTGTTCGCCACTTTAGGCGCCACGGTGGGTATTGTGTGGAACATAGCCGGAGAATTTCTCTTTGCTCTGGTGCAAAAAATGATCGCCGGCATGACCTTTGAAGCCGCCGTTATTGCTGCACTCCTGAAAATACCGGCTTCCTTTATTAACGGATCCTTTTCTATTTTCGGCGCCGTGCTGCTGTATGTGCCGTTGAAAGCGGCGTTGAGCCGTGCCCGTCTGTTGCCTAACGGCTGAAAAAATCCCGGGAATCAAATGATTCCCGGGATTTTTTGCTGTCTATGGTTGCGTTCTAACCATGATTTGTGCTATACTAAATTTGTACGCGGCCGTGGCGGAACTGGCAGACGCGCCGGATTTAGGTTCCGGTTCTTCGGAGTAGGGGTTCGATTCCCCTCGGCCGTACCAGACCTGCGGTCGGCAATTCGCAAGGAGTTGCCGGCTGCTTTTCATTTTCCGCCTGACCATAGGGGGCGACTTTTTCTTATCGCCTTTTCCTGCCTGCTGTCAACAACCCATCAGGAATATTCTCTGATCTGGACATAGGATCTGTTGGTCGCCTTAACTGTTTTCCTGATAAAGGATCCGCAGCTGACGGAAGTGGAAGCTCCGTTTCCCCTATCGTCGGTTTCGACTGCACTCATTCCCGCCATTTTTCCTCAAGAGGGATGCTGTCATGATACAGGATCTACATTCTCATACCTACTATTCCTTTTGCGGACAGGATACCCCCCAGGCCGTCATAGCCGCTGCTATAGAGGGAAAAATCGATCTGCTCGGCATTTGTGATCACAATTACGGCATTGCCGGGCAACGGGCCGAAACAGCGTTCCATAATCAGGATATCCGATTGCTGGATTATCAGCGGTCGATAGATCGTTATCTTGATCATCTGCGGCTTCTACAGAATGCCTGCCGCAGAAAAATCAAGCTTCTTTGCGGTATTGAGATTGCCACCGAAAATCAACCTCATCTGCTGCTGCCAGAGGGGATCGATATTTCCCATTTTGATTACTGCCTAATTGAACACATCGACAGGGAACACTCCGTCGTCGGAGATCTGTTTGCTTTCGCACAGCGCTGTGGC
Source organism: uncultured Oscillospiraceae bacterium (assembly GCA_902492455.1). Classification (GTDB taxonomy): domain Bacteria; phylum Bacillota; class Clostridia; order Oscillospirales; family Acutalibacteraceae; genus CAKTXU01. Next base: position 61,932 of record CABULH010000010.1, on the reverse strand, counting down.
TGTAGGAAAGTCGGGGTTGCCCATACCGATATTCCCTCTTATCTCGAACGAACCGGACAGAATACGTTCGACTTTTTTTCACATATGGCACAATATAATATTTTTTGGGAACTAAACGTCAACTATGATTCCATCCACGGTTACCGTGAACACGCCTATGTGCAACGCTTTTTAACAGATAAGCGTCTACAGGAAATTATTTTGAATAGCGGCGTGCAGCTTAGCGTAGGTTTTGACGGACACCGGTCGGCAGAATATTTGCCGGGTCGTGTACACGATTGCTGCAGACAGCTTGAAGCGCTTGGCGTCCCTCTGGTTTTCAGCAAGAAGGGCGGCAATTGATACGGGAGATCAGAGAGATCAAAATTTCCTTCCTTTGAAACACTTGCACAGCCGGAAGCCATAAGCCAACAAATGGAGAAAGGATGCATCTGCATGATTATACGGAGAGCAAGTTATGAGGATTATTCTGCCATTTACGACTTAGTGAAAACCGCATTTGAGACGGCCCGGGTATCCAGTGGAACGGAACAGGATTTTGTACTGGAGCTTCGCGCCGGAGAAAATTTTCTTCCTGCCCTGGAATTTGTAGCCGAGGAGGATGGATTGCTGATTGGTCATATCATGCTTACCAAACAGACCGTACAGACAGAAAAGGGCGACTTTACCGGCGTCCTGGTAGCGCCGTTGTGTGTATCGCTGTCCCGCAGAGACCAGGGAATCGGCGGCAGCCTGATGCGCTATGCCTGCGGACAGGCGGTGGACCATGGTTTCACTGCCTCCTTTCTGGTGGGTAACCCGGCTTATTACGCCCGTTTCGGTTATCGGTGTGTCACTGATTTCGGTATCCAAAACGCATCGGACATTCCAGATGAATTCGTACAGGGCTGTGAACTGGTGCCACATGCACTGCAGACAATTCGGGGAAGTATCCGGATTGTTTGACTTCCTTTTCGCGATATAAGGAGGCTTTATCCATGAGGATTTTTGAAGTAAAAACAGCAAACAGGCTCCTTCAGATGGCTCCCATCGCTTTGGGGGCTCAGCCCATGGGAAGCACCATGCCGGAGGATGTCGCCTTTGCGTGCCTGGACGTGTTTGCATCCTGGGGGGAGCAGATGGGGATGTCGGTCTGCCTGGATACGGCGCGGATATACAGCAGCTGGCTTCCCGGCGGTGACGGTACCAGCGAGAAAACCATCGGCCGCTGGTTAAACCGCAGCGGCAGACGGGACCGGGTGATCATTTCCACCAAAGGCTGCCATCCCGATGAACAAAAGCGTTCCCGGCTGGACCGGGATTCCCTCCGGCAGGACCTGTCCGAGAGCTTGGAGCATCTGGGAACCGACCATGTGGAGCTGTACTTTCTTCACCGAGATGATCCCAATCGGCCGGTGGGAGAAATTATCGAAAACCTTAACGAATGGGTAGAAGCCGGTGCTGTTCAGGCCCTGGGGGCTTCCAATTGGTCCACCCGACGGATCGCTGAAGCCAATCGATATGCTGCCAGCCATGGGCTGCAGGGCTTCTCTGTCAGCCAGATCCAATGGAGCCTGGCTGAAACTACGCGAGGACAACAAGGGGACCCCACCTTGGTCTGCATGAACCCTGAGGATTACGCTTGGTATCGCCGGGAACAATTTCCGGTTATGGCCTATACATCCCAAGCTGGCGGCTTTTTTTCCAAAGCCGCCTCCGGCGTCTTGTCCCCCGGCGACAAAGCGCGTTACGGCAGCGAGGAAAATTACCGGCGGCTGGAACGGGTGCAGAATCTCTGTGCACAGCGGAAAACCACGCCTGCCGCTGTAAGCCTCGCCGCCATTACCGGTGACGAGGTGCCCGGCTGCGCCATTGTAGGCTTCTCCTCACTGAAACGGTTGCAGGAAATTCTGGACAACGCTCAATTAGACCTTTCTCCTCAGGAGATACGCTGGCTGAGGGGCGAACAACCAAAAAATATATAAAAACCGCTTGCGGACACAATTAATGGTCCGCAAGCGGTTTTTCAGAAGGCTATTGCAAAATGAAAATTTTGCAATAGCCTTCTTTTATAGCGGGATCTTTTGAGAATCTTTGAATCAAATGTGAATCAAAGTAAAAGAGTTTCCGCAGGCTTTGACGTAGGTTTCCAAATCCGCAGGCCGCAGCCAGACGGTTGCGGTATTGACGTTGGGATGAACGCCCAGCAGTCTCTCCTCCGTCAAGTCGGCATCCATGTACACCTGTACGGTATGGCTGCTGTCATTAACCACTCCCAGGGGGGTAACAGCACCTTTTTTCACACCCAGGTAGGTTTCCAGCCGTTCCGGAGAGGCAAAACTCAGCGGCGTGCTGCCCAGCAGCACGGCAAGCGTCTTGAGATCGGCTCGTTTATCCTTCTGCAGAACCAACAGATAATGTTTCTTTCCCTTATAATCCCGTAAAAAAAGATTTTTGCACACAGCGCCGCCAGCCGGCAGACCCAGCCGATCCATCTCCGCGATGGTGTACACCGCCTCATGTTCCGTAATGGTCCAGTTCAGTCCCAGGGCATTTAATTGATCCAAAGCCTTCTGCCGGATATCCTGGCTGTCGAATGTTCCTTCATTTACGCTGTCCGCCATCCGCCGTCACTCCTGCTCATCAGTTTTCACTCCATAGTCAAGGCATACCGCCCGATCTCCCGATAATGACGGAAAAAATCCGACCGCTCATACTGAATCACGCCCTGCTGCGGATCATTTACCGTTACTGTTGCCTTATCATAAGCGATCAGAACCAGGCAGTGTTCATTCCCCGGCCAGACAAACAGCTGATCGGTATAGGTATCGCCGTCCTTGATATACCAGGAATACTGATTCACCACTTCCCTGCCATCCATAGTGGACCAAATGCAGACCGGTGTGCCCTCCTGAATATAGGACAGAATCTTTTCTTCCGACGCGCCTTTTAAATCCACCACCCTATGCCTTCCGCCGCGTTCATTAATCAGCGTCTGCATGGTCTGGGCCACTGCGGGCGAAAAAATGCCAAAACCCGATGCGGTGAACGGATTGCCCAAAAAAGCCTTCTCCGGATGAGCCGCGTACCGGCGATCTCCCACAGTCTCCTGCTGAGTCAGCGGCAAAGCCCGCGCCACATCCTCATTGGATACGGCATATCCGAAAGCCTGAAGCATCATCGCCGCGGCCGTTGCTTCACAGCCAGTGGGAAGATTGTCCTGCAGCAATACCGGTACGTTCATGGTAACAGCGGCCGAATCACCGCGGGTGGTTTCCCCTCTCTCGGTACTGCCGATAGACGTATTTTTTCCTGGCTCGGATGCAGGCGCGGAATAGGGCTGGCTGTGATCCGGCAGATCCGCGGGTTCCGTGATCTCCGGCCAGAGAAGACGAATAATGCCGAACAGCATACAGGCGGTTCCCACCAAGGCGAACAGCACGGCACACCAAGTATAATTACGGCGCTTCCGTTTGGCATGTGAATGACTCATTAGTATACCTCCCGATGATTCTGTGCCCTACATCTTCTGCATCTGTAGGGCACAGAAACACAACAGCCAATAAAACCGTCGGTATAGGCCGACGATTTTATTGGCTTGGCTGAAACACAGATCCGATGGTGGCCAAATGACACCACTAAAAAACAGGCGGACTTGTTTCAAACTCCTGTTTTCATTTCCTCATCTTGAATTTTCAATGCTCCGTCAAGAGCGCCTTCGATAATCGGCAGAAATTCCTCTGAACAGATCGACAATTTCAGCTTTATCCGTCGGCGCTGCTCGCTACTCTCTGCCTCTTGAACATCGAAAAAATAATGTTCAAGAGGCAGCTTGCATATCCTCACCAGTTCATAAAAAACAGGGAGACTGGGCATACTTCCGCTGTTTTCAATATTGGCCAGATAGCGTGGATCAATCCCCACCATTTCAGCCAAATCCTGGCGAGTCAGGTTCATAGCGTTCCGTGCCGCTTTGATGTCTGTTCCGAGCCCAACAAGGCTGGGGCATTTTCGCGCTTTACGCATAACACACCACTCTTTTACATTATACATTGTATAATGGTTGTTTTCATCTGGTAATGATCTAATATGTATTTATTCTACATTAAATAATTCATACTCCATGAACAAACTGCGTGTTATACTTGCTCCGCGGACTAAAAAAGACGGCGAGAAGGTGGGAGGGCGACTCTCCCTTCTCTCCGTCTTTTCACCGTTATGCGGCAATTGGCATTAACTTGTATAATCCTCCAAATAACGCGCCAGTTCGGTATCGTTGCTCACCCGTATCCCTGCCTTCAGACGTTCCTGCTCCTCCACCGGCAAAGAAGTGATATAGACATCGAACACCTCATCAGGGGTGGGATTTCCCTCCAAAAATACAGCCAGCTTTCCCTGCCACTCGGACAAAACGCGGGTTATCCCCGCCACGCTGCTGATTTCCGGCACGCTGGCTGCGGAAATGGAGGACGGTGAGGAAGATGGCTGCGGACTTGGCTCCTTTCTGCGAAAGCCCCAAAACAGCATACAAACAATGGCGACCAATGAGAGGGCGCCGGCACCCGCCAGCGCGGACAGGCGGTTGATTTTCATAAAGGATCCTGACCTTTCCCAAGACTTCCGCCGAAAGGATTGCTCCTATTTGACGGTGTTTTTTCTGCACTTGCTGATATTCTTGCCATAATCCGGGCAAAATATCCCTGAGAGCCGGAAAAATCCGCCAGAAAACCGGGAAATGTTTCCTGAAATTCACTATGGTTGTGGTTTTATTACAGTTTTGACATTTGACAATTAGGCGGTCGTGCTATAAGATAAGGGTGCATTTTATTCCGTATACTGGAAATTCTCAGATAAGGAGGGAAAGGCTGAATGGCACAAAACTTTCGCAGCAAATGGAAGCAATTCTTTCGTAAACCGGCTGTAAAGGTGACGACAAAGGTCTTTTCTGCCGTCCTGAAATGTATACTGACGATTTTTCTGATCGGTATGATCACCGTCAGCATTGTGGGCTGCGTACTGGTGACCTACGTGGTGACCTCTTTCGACAGTTCGGATAATCCGCCGGACCTGACATCCATCAGCCAGAACCAAGCCAGCAGCATATGGGTAAAGGATCAGGCCACCGGAGAGTTTGTGGAGCATCAGCGGGTGGAGGGCTCAAAAAAAATCTGGAAGGATCTGGATAACATTCCTCTCAACCTGCAATATGCGGTAATCGCCATCGAAGATGAGCGGTTTGAGGATCATTACGGCGTAGACTGGAAACGGACCATCGCCGCCTTTGCCAATCTGATCTTTCATTTCAATTCGCAGGAATACGGCGGCTCCACTATCACCCAGCAGCTGATTAAGATCGTCACCCAGGATGACCGGCACAGCATCGAGCGAAAGATTGCCGAGATCTTTAAGGCTATCGATTGGGAACGGAATCACTTCACCAAAGATCAGATTCTGGAAGCCTATCTGAATCTGCTTCCGCTTGGTGCCGTGGAAGGCGTTGGGGCCGGCGCCAACTACTTTTTCGGCAAAGAGGTGGAGGATCTGACCCTGGCGGAATGCGCTTATCTCGCCAGTATCACCAAAGGCCCCAGTCTCTACAGCCCTTACCTCCATCCGGAAAACGCCCGCCGCCGTCAGCAGACGGTACTGTACAAAATGTATGAGCAGGGTTACATCACCGCGGAGGAGTATAAGCAAGCCGCCGCTGAAGAGGTGAACTTTCACAGCAGCATCAAATACGAAAAGGTGCAGGATTACTACACCGATCTGCTGATTGAAAACGTAATTCAGGATCTGATGGACACATACGGCTACACCTATAATTACGCGGAAAACATGGTATATCACGGCGGTTTGAAGATCTACTCCGCCGAGGTCCCCGAACAGCAGGCCAAGGTAGAGGCCGTTTTTGCCGACGAAAAGAACTTTCCCAAACCCATTGCAACCGACAAGGAGGATCCCCAGGCTGCCATCTTTATCATGGATTACGATGGGCGTGTGGTAGCAACCGTCGGCGGACGGGGGGAGAAAAAAGCCAACCGGGTACAGAACCGGGCCACCATGGCCAAGCGGCATCTCGGTTCCGCCATGAAACCACTTGCATCCTATACACCGGCCATCGAGATGAATTTGATGACTTATTCTACCCTGATCAACGACCATCCCATTACCTTGTCCAACGGTTCTCAATGGCCGCCAAACTACGGCAGCCGGCCAGGCGTATATTCTCATCAGGATCAGCCGTTGGAATACGCATTGCAAAAATCCACCAACACCGCCGCCGCCCAGCTAGTGGAGATGCTCACACCTCAGAAATGCTTTGATTTTCTTACGCAAAAGTTGAATTTCACCACCTTGGTAAAGGGGGAAAAGCGCAACGGTCAGGTGTTCACCGACATCGATTATTCCCCCATGGCCTTGGGCGGGCTGACCGACGGCGTTTACTGCGCTGAAGTAACCGCCGCCTACCAGATTTTCGGCAACGGCGGATTGTATAACGAACCCTACACTTATTACAAAGTAACCGTATTGGAAAAATCCGAGGAGAAGCTGCTGCTGGAGACCAAACGCAATTCCGTCCGCGCCATTGAAGAGGATACCGCCTATGTGATGAACCGGATGATGCAGCGAGTAGTTTACGGCCCCAACGGAACAGCGAAAAATCTCGCCTCCGATTGGAAGGATTGGCACATCTTCGGCAAAACGGGTACCACCGGTAGTTCCACCTACACCCGTGACGTGTATTTCGCCGGCGGCACCCCCTATTATGTGGGCGCCTGTTGGATGGGTTACGACTACAACAAGGAACTCAACGGCTCCCAGAACAACACCCGTGTTCTATGGAACAAGAGTATGAAAGCCCTGCATGAAGGGCTGGAAATCAAAGATTACGCCCTCAAGGGCAATACAGTGGAAGCCAAGTATTGTTATTACAGCGGACTGTTGGCCACTGATGCTTGTCCGAAAACGGATATCGGCGTATATCGTCCCAGCAACGTTCCTGGCTATTGTACCATGCATGGAACTTCCGCGCCCGATCCAACGGACCCCACCGGTTCGTCTGCTTCCGGCTCTACCGCCGGAACCTCGGGCTCGGGCACTACCGCCGCCACGGAAAATACCGCCGGCGGGACCACTGCACCGGCAGCCTAATGTGTCATAAGAAAACACGCGGACAAGAGATTCCTTTCTTGTCCGCGTGTTTTTTGTTAGGGTACCATCGCTCTTTTTGAATCCCGGTACCCTGATATTTGCCCTTCATCAGCAGTTGGGTATTCCTATCCTGTGATTGCCCGCAAGCGGTTTTTTCAGAGAGCTGTTGTAAAATGCAAGATTTTGCAACACCACCTTATTTCCACAGATGAATTTTTCCCGCATCCTGCAGTTGTTTCACCACCATAAATAGCAGCGGAAAAGCCAGCATACCGGCCAGGCTGCCCGTAGCTCTAAGGCCGAGAAACATAAAGAACAGCGTCACCAGCGGGTTCAGTCCCATCTGTTGGCTCAACATTCGAGGCTCCAGAATATTGCGTATGATGGAAACCGCAATATACAGCAACCCCAGCCCCACAAACAGATGAAAATTTCCCAGAATCAGCTGGCTCACCGCCCAGGGAAGCAGTACGGTGCCTACTCCTAGCACCGGCAGAATATCCAGTGCCGCCATCAGTGCCGCCAGCGGGACGGCGTAGGGAATCCGCAGCAGCAAGAAGCCCGCACTGAGCTCCACGAAGGTCAGAAGCATCAGCAGCAGATAGGCCCGCAGCATACGAAACAGCGTGGAGTTGCACAGCTCCCGGATATCCCGTGCCAATGCCTGATGCCGCCTGGGAATCTGACGCAAAAAGAAGCTGGTCACTTTCTCATAATCAATGGACAGGAAAATGGAGGCGATTACCCAGATCAAAAAGCTGATGAGCATCATGGGCAGATTGGAGGTCAGCCATCTGGCGGCTGCGGCAAAGAGGCCGGGCACTTGTTTCAGCAGGCTGTCGGCAAGACTGCGTACCATTTTTCCCACCGCCTCGCCGGCTTCATCCGGCAGGGAAACAGCCAGACGGCGCAGCAGTTCCTGGAGGGCGGCGCTGATGCTGCGCACAGTGCTTTCTATCATCCGGACGTTGCTTTCATCTGTCAGAAAATCCGCCGCGGCAACTACCAACCGTGAGCCGGCAAATCCCACTAGTCCTGCCAGGAGCAGAATACTCATTACCACCAATACCACGGAGAAAAATTTTTTGCTGATCCGCGTTCTTTTTACCAGCCATTTTAAAGGTCTCTGCAGAAGCGCGGCGGCCATAAAGGCGAAAACAAAGGGCATCATCCACAGCAGCAAATACCGCAGAACCAACACCGCCAGGACGATCAGCACCCCAAAATAAATCAGGTTGATAAGAAAACCAAGACGACCGGCGGTTTTCTCCCTGTCGCCGTCGGTCAGGCCCTGCAGATCCATATTCGTCCATCCTCTCGCCTTCAATCGGCTGTACTCATCCCTTACCAGCATATGGCGAAGTGTCCCCGAATATATCCTTTTCTACGGAATGCCGGGGCCAGCCGAAAAAAAGACGGTTCTTTCTTGGCGGTACTGGTATTTTATACAACTTAGCCGCCGTATTTTGCATATCATGGTGGAAAACGTGGAATCGTCTCTGAAGAAGCATGGGCGAGAAAATGGGTCATAATTCGCCCTAATCGCGTATAATGGGCATATACAAGAAAATCCGCCGATTGGAATTGCTTGAAGTTGGCTAACAGCCGTGTTATAGTGTATGTCATGACAATACATACGTGCGCGGGTGGTGGACAAAAATGGAATCACCGGAAAAAGGGCTCCCCTTACTGCTGGTGGATGCCAGCGTTTTGCCGGATGTGTTCAGCAAGGTGCTGGAGGCCAAGGAGTATCTGCAGACCGGCCATGCCGCCACCGCTGCGGAAGCCGCCCGAATGGCGGGAATCTCCCGCAGCGCATTTTATAAATACAAGGACGCGGTGTTCCCCTATGACGCGGAGCGCTCCGGCAGCATTCTTACGGTTCATCTCATTCTGCGGGACCGGCCGGGTGTATTGTCCAGCGTGCTGTCCGCCTTTGCAGCGGCAGGCGGGAACATTCTCACCGTCAATCAGAACATCCCCGCCGGCGGTGCGGCTTCCGTATCCATATCCGCCCGTACCGATCGGCTGGACCGGCCGGTAAAAGCATTTATCCAGTCCCTTCAGGAGCTGCCCGGTGTCGAGCGGATCGCCCGCATCACCGACGGCGGTCCCGACGGACGGAACAAAAACGATTGACCCCCTGCCGGAAGGCGGATGGTGGTAGGAAAGAAAGGAATGGTCATAAACATGATATACGTTGCCGTTATGGGGCATGGCGTGGTAGGATCCGGCGTGGTGGAGGTACTGTGCAAAAACGCCGCCAGTATCGCTCACAAAGCGGGGGATTCCATCGAGATCCGCCGGATACTGGATCTGCGCGACTTCCCCGACAGTCCGCTGGCCGGCCGATTCACCAAGAATTTTCAGGATATTCTCAATGATCCGGAAATCTGCATCGTCGTGGAAACCATGGGCGGCCTGCATCCTGCCTACGAGTTTGTCAAAAGCTGTCTGGAGGCCGGTAAAAGCGTGGTAACCTCCAACAAAGAGCTGGTGGCGGCCAAAGGCGATGAACTGCTGGAAATTGCCCGTGAGAACAACCTGAATTTTCTTTTTGAGGCCAGCGTGGGCGGTGGTATTCCCATTCTGCGTCCGCTGGATCAGTGTCTGGCCGCCAACGAAGTCTACGAAATCGCCGGTATTCTCAACGGCACCACTAATTTCATGCTGACACAGATGGTGGAAAACGACATGTCTTTTGACGACGCCTTGGCGCTGGCTCAACGTCTGGGATACGCAGAGCGCAATCCTTCCGCCGATATCGACGGCGACGACGCCTGCCGCAAGATTTGTATCCTGGCTTCCCTGGCCTTCGGACGCCATGTATATCCCGCCCAGGTCCATACCGAAGGCATCCGTTCTATCACCCTGGAGGATGTAAACTATGCGGCGGCTTTGGACGGGGTGATCAAACTCATCGGCCGGGCTCAGAAACAGGCGGACGGCCGTCTCTACGCTGTCGTGGCGCCGATGATCCTGCCTAAAGCCAGCCTGCTGGCGGATGTCAACGATGTTTTCAACGGCATTATGGTCCGCGGCGACGCCATCGGCGACGTGGTATTTTACGGTCGTGGCGCCGGCAAGCTGCCCACCGCCAGCGCGGTGGTGGCCGACGTTATCGACGAGGTCAAGCATCTTCATGCCCGGAAGTATCTCTTCTGGGAGCGCGGCCGGGAGGATTATGTAGCGGACTATCGGCAGGGCCGGGGCCGGATGTTCCTGCGGCTGGCCTGTGAGAATGAAAGTGCCGGCAAGGATGCGGTGGAAAAGGTCTTCGGCCAGGTGGAATGGGTGCGGCCGGAAGGCGCTCCGGCGGGAGAGATCGCCTTTGCAACGCCGGCTATAACCGAGAAAGAGCTGGAAGATAAACTCCACCTGCTGGATGGAATGCCGGTAATCAGCCGTATCCGCATCGCCGATATGTGAGCAGAATCATCCGGCCCGACAAAGGGGAGAAAATCTATGCTGAAGATAACCGTGCCCGCTTCCAGCGCCAATCTGGGCGCCGGATTCGATGCTCTCGGACTGGCGCTGACGCTGTACAACCGGGTGTGGATGGAGGAGGCGGAGGGCTGCCTCATTGAGACCACCGATGGAGCAGCGGTGCCGCTGAATGAATCCAACATGATTTACCATACCGCCAAACTGCTTTATGCCCGCTGCGGCAGACCCTTCCGGGGACTGCATATTGTCCAAGAAAACAATATTCCCATGACCAGGGGCCTTGGCAGTTCCTCCGCCTGTCTCGTTGCCGGTCTGCTGGGGGCCAACACCCTGCTGGGCAGCCCCTTGTCCCGGGAAGATATCTGTGATTTGGCGGCGGAACTGGAGGGTCATCCCGACAACGTTGCGCCTGCATTGCTGGGCGGGTTGGTCACCTCCGTGATGGACGGCGGACGGGTTCATACGGTCAGCGTTCCGGTAACCGAACGTATCCGCTTCGCTCTCTTTATTCCGGACTTTGAATTGAAAACCGAAGTGGCCCGGGCCGCGCTGCCTGTTCAGGTGACCCGGGAGGACGCAGTCTACAATCTTTCCCGGGCGGCGCTGATGACGGCGGCGCTGTTTTCCGGGCGTCTGGATAACCTGCGGGTGGCGGTACAGGACCGGCTGCATCAGCCCTACCGCTTTCCTATGATTCCGGGCGCGGAACAGATTTTTTACACCGCTTATGATTTGGGCGCCTACGGCGTAGCGGTCAGCGGTGCCGGTCCTTCCCTGCTGGCGATTGTGGATCGTCACGCGGAGGACTTCGCCGTCCAATCCTTGAACCGGCTGCGACAGGCGGGACTGACCGGCTGGGATGTCCGTTTGCTGGACTGCGATGCCGACGGTGCCCGGGTGAATTTTACCGAGTAGAGAGGTTCTTAAACCAAGATACAGGAGGAAGCAAGTATGCTGATTGTACAGAAATTCGGCGGCAGCTCTGTTGCCAACGCCGAGCGCGTGTTCAACGTGGCGCAGATCATCACCGATACATACCGTCAGGGCAACGACGTGGTGGTGGTGGTTTCCGCTCAGGGCGACACCACCGACGATTTGATTGAAAAGGCCCGGGAGATCAATCCGGCGGGCAGCAAGCGGGAAATGGATATGCTGCTTTCCGCCGGTGAGCAGATTAGTATCTCCCTGCTGGCTATGGCCATTGAAAAGCTGGGTTATCCCGTGGTTTCCCTGTTGGGCTGGCAGGCGGGCTTCGACACCAATTCCACCTATTCCTCCGCCCGCATCAAACGGGTGAACGGCGAACGGATCCGCAATGCCCTGGACAAGAAGCGGATTGTTATTGTAGCGGGCTTCCAGGGCCTCAACCGCTACGGCGACATCACCACCTTGGGTCGGGGCGGGTCGGACACCAGCGCCGTGGCCATCGCCGCTTCCATGCATGCGGACTTGTGCCAGATCTACACCGATGTGGAGGGCGTCTATACCGCCGATCCCCGGAAGGTTCCCGGCGCACGCAAGCTGACCGAAATCACCTACGATGAGATGCTGGAGCTGGCAACTTTGGGTGCCCAGGTACTCAACAACCGCAGCGTCGAAATGGCGAAAAAATACAATGTAGAGCTGGAGGTTCTCTCCAGTTTGAAACGGGTGCCCGGCACCAAAGTTAAGGAGGTCACCAAGATGGAAGAGATGCTGATTAAGAGTGTGGCGAAGGACGCCAATGTAGCGCGCGTGATGATCGTCGGTCTGCCGGATGAGCCGGGAATCGCCTTCAAAATTTTCTCCCGGGTGGCAAAAGCCCATATCAATGTGGACATCATTCTTCAGTCTGTCGGCCGTGACGCTACCAAGGACATCACCTTCACCGTTCCGGCCGACAAAGGCGCCGAAGCGGTGGAAGCTCTGCGGGAATATTGTGAAAGAGTGGGAGCCAAGAACATCTCTTACGATACCGATGTTGCCAAGGTTTCCGTGGTGGGCGCAGGCATGGAAACCCACGAAGGGGTAGCCGCCCGGATGTTTGAAGCCCTGGCCGACGGCAATGTCAACATTCAGATGATCTCCACCAGTGAAATCAAAGTATCGGTACTGATCGCGGCGGAGGACGCCGACCGTGCGGTATCCGCCGTGCACAAGGCGTTCTTCGAGGCTTAATTGACTGCAGACGTCAACAAACCGGGGCGGAGAAATACTCCGTCCCGGTTTGTTCATTCATGGCTGTTCCGATATCGGCTGTTCAAAACTTCTCATGAAGGTTATTTAAATTTGTTTTTCTTTTCTTTTATCTCTTGTATCAGGCTGGAAATTCCCAGTATGAAACCGAGAATGATGCAGATAAGGGAAAAATTTGCAAGAAGAATCCGAAAAGATTCCCCGATTTCATCGAAAAACAAAAAAGCAAAACCCGCAATGCAGCCGCCGATAAATAAAGCGCTTCCGATAATGGCTTTTACCACTATAATCATCTCCCATGCCAATTTATAAGAAACGACTTCTTATCTGAAGTCCATTTCCATCATCCGCATACTCGCTAAAGAGAAGATGCAGACAAACCGCAAAAAGCATGTTATAATGTTTAGAGACTGATTTTCTTTGTCTGAAGTCAGGGAGATTGCGATAATCTTCAACATAATCCTCAATGTTTTATATAAAATACATATCATAGCTTTCAAATAAAATCAAGCACTATTTTACTATAACTACATAATTAATTCCTATGGAAAAATTCTACAATACGGAGAGGGGAATGACCGGATGGGCTTATTGGACAGGCTGTTCGGCCGAAAAAAGAATACCGTTGTGGATACGGAAAAGAAAGCGCCTTCTTCAGAGATGCCGCCCCCCCAGCCACAGCCGGCATCTTCACCTGCGGCAGAGGAAGAAAAAAAATCCCTGCTGCAAGACGCATCGGAATATTCCGATGATGCTTCGCCTTCGGAAACGGATATCACGGACACAGAAATAATACTGGAAGAGCCGGATTCCCAACCGTTTGATTCCTCTTCTTCTGTATCCGTCCCTCCTCTGCCCCAACGGACCTGGGACGATGTCACGCAGCGTAAGCTGGACCGGTATTTCAACCGGCTGCGGGAGCTTTATCCTGACGGGGTGATTACCCGTTTGAACACCGGCCACAAAAAGCTGGCCGAACGGGGCGCTCAGCTGCGGTCGCTGCTGGGAATGGAGGGGGAACTGGACAACTTTTTCGCCCTTGGGGGCTTCACCTATTGCCGTACGGGCGGCGGCAGGCCGCCGCTTCCTCTCACCGATGCCGATTGTGAACGAATACACGCTCATATCCGTCAGCTTTTTCCCGAAGGCGTACCTGTGGTGATGGCAATCCGAGATGCGGATCATCGCTTATATCTGGACTTGCGGGCGGTAGCACGGCGTGAAGGAAAAAAGTTGGCGGACTATCTGCGGGAAAACGGGCTGATGTCACCGAAAAATCCTCCGGTAAACGGTACAGAAGTCTCATCAGAAGAATGATGACGAGATTGTCATGAAATCTTCATATTTTCCCCCTTTTCTAATAGGACGATGTACGGTATACTAGAAGATAGTCGAAAATCTACAGGCTTTCAAAGCCATTGTGATAACAAGGATGTTTATAAGAGAGGAGCGGTATTCATGCCCAACAAAAACCGTGTTCGCTTGGAAATCTGCGGAACGGAGTATATCATCACCTCCGATGAACCGGAGAGTTATATGCTGGAGCTTGGTGCCCAGCTGGATCGGGATATGCGGACGCTGATGAACGGCGATCCCCGGGTATCCACCACCATGGCCGCGGTGCTGGCAGCCATGAACAACGCGGATATCGCCCGCAAAGCAACCGACGCGGCAGATAACCTACGGGCGCAGATGAAGGAATATTTGGATGACAATGCCCGCGCGCGGCAGGATGCGGAAAATGCCCGGCGGGAAGCGGACCGTCTGCGTCGGGAGATCCAGGATATGCAGGATAAGTTCTCTTCTCAGAGGCACTGATCCATGAACAAACGACCGGAAATTTTGGCGCCGGCAGGCTCCCCTGAAGCATTAACGGCCGCTGTGCGCTGCGGCGCGGATGCCGTTTACTTAGGCGCCGGAAATTTTAACGCCCGTCAAAACGCTCACAACTTTACCACCGCCGCTCTGAGAGAGGCGGTGGCCTATTGTCATAGCCGGGATGTCAAGGTCTATCTGACCCTTAACACCCTGATTCGTCAGGAGGAGCTAACCCCGGTTATGGCGGTGGTGGAACAGGCCTGTGGATTGGGGATCGACGCTCTGATTATACAGGATTTGGGACTGGCGGCATTGGTGCGCCGCGCTGCGCCGGATATGCCTCTTCATGCATCCACTCAACTTTCCTGCCATACGCCTGTCGGCGTACGGCAGCTGGCTGCGCTGGGATTCCGTCGGGTGGTGCTGGCTCGGGAAATGTCCGCTGGAGAAATCGCTGCCTGTGTGGGACAGGGCTGCGAAATCGAAGTGTTTGTTCATGGGGCCTTGTGTATGTGCGTATCCGGTCAATGCTATCTGTCTGCCATGCTGGGCGGCCGCAGCGGCAACCGTGGTTTATGCGCCCAGCCCTGCCGTCTGCCCTTCGCCCCCACGCCGGCGCAGACTGGCGGTAGCCACCGTGCGTTGAGCCTGAAGGATCTGTCCTTAGAGTCTCATACAGCGGAGCTGGCCCATATCGGCGTGGACTCGCTGAAGATCGAAGGGCGGATGAAACGGCCGGAATACGTGGCCGCTGCTGTCTCGGTTTATGCCAAAGCCGTCCGGGGTCAGGAGCCGGAAGAGCAAGATCGTCGGGACCTGCAAGCTGTGTTTTCCCGTTCCGGTTTTACCGACGGTTATTTTGCCGATAAACGGGGGCGGGCTATGTTCGGCGCGCGTGAGAAGGAAGATGTAACCGCCGCCGCTCCGATACTGAACAAGCTGAGCGCTTTGTACGCTCAGGAGCCGTCTCGGATTCCTGTAAAAATGGAATTGACAGTTCAGCGCGGTCAACCCTCCCTGCTGCGGGTTACCGACAGCAGCGGCAGGCTGGCGGAAGCAGCCGGCGATCTGCCGGAAGAAGCCCGAACCCGCTCGCTGGATGAAGATCGGGCCCTTCAGCAGCTGAGTAAGACGGGAGGCACCCCTTTTTATCTTGCGTCGCTGACGTGCCATCTGGATGCGGGGATCACACTTTCTGTCTCAACTCTCAACGCTCTGCGGCGGGAAGCGTTGGAAAAATTGGAACAGCTGCGTCAGGCTGGCAAGCCCATACGATTCAAAAAACAATCGTTTCATTTATCTGCTGTTAATATTCAAATTCGTTCTACTCCTCAATTGACCGCTCGCTGCCTGTCGGCAGAGCAGGCGGAGGCTGCAGCGGCGGATTTGATTTTCCTGCCGTTGGAAACCAATTGGCGCTGTCTCCCCTCTTCTCTGCCGCCGGCAAACCTGGGGGCTGAGATTCCGCGCGGGATGTTCGGCAACGAAGAAAAGATAGCGGGACAGCTGCGGATTGCCGCGAAAGCCGGTGTACGCTGGGCGTTGTGCGGCAACATTGGAGCCGTAGCGTTGACCTTGGCGGCGGGCTTGCAGCCATTCGGGGGCTTCGGCCTCAACATCACCAACGGGGAAGCTTTAGAGCTCTATCAAAAATTGGGACTGCAGTCCGCTCTGCTCTCTATGGAGCTAACCTTCCACCAGATGCGGTTTGCTCAGAGTGCCGAAATTCCTGTAGGCCTCATGGTCTATGGCCGTCAGCCGTTGATGCTGATGCGCAACTGCCCTCGCTCCGCCGCTGTCGGCTGCGGGAACTGCAACGGCAGCGGACGCCAGGGCCTTGTGGACCGCCGAGGTACGATGTTTCCCACCGCCTGCGCAGGCGGATGCGTGGAGCTGCTCAATTCCGCCCGGTTGTACTGGGCGGACAAGCTGGAAGAACTTCCTATGCTGGATTACTGGCTGCTGCATTTCACCGATGAATCCCCCGCGCAGGCAGCAGCTGTTGTGCAGGCTTATCGAAATGGCGGAGAACCTCTGGACGGCATTACCAGAGGACTCTATCGCCGCGGCGTGGAATAGGGAAATGAAAAAGGAGAAATGAAAATGCAACTCAAGGTGAAAAGAACCGATCCCCGAGCACAACTGCCTGCCCGCTCCACCTCCGGCAGCGCCGGTATGGATCTGCGTGCCGTGCTGGACGAACCGCTGACGCTTACCCCCGGCGGCAGGGCCAGTGTTCCCACCGGTATCGCTATCGGCCTGCCCTGCGCTGAAACGGTAGGTTTGGTTTTCGCCCGCAGTGGCTTGGCGATTAAGCATGGCCTGGCCCTTTCCAATGGGGTGGGCGTCATCGACAGCGACTATACCGGTGAAATTCGGGTTGGACTGGTGAACCTTTCCGATACCGCCTACACCATCGAACCAGGTGAACGGATCGCCCAGCTGGTGATTATGCCCGTCTGCCTGCCGGAAACGATAGAGGTGGAAGAGCTGGAGCAGACGGACCGCGGAGCCGGCGGTTTCGGCTCTACCGGAAGAAATTAACAGATGATAATTGCATGATACAATCTGGAGGGGCGTATGAAGGCAAAGAACTCGCTGATTCTGATTTTTCTGATTCTGGCCGCCGTTGTTCTTTCCACTCTGGTGGCGGAGTTAACCAAAAATATCGATTTTCTGCAATGGCTTACATACGGTGATGCTATCGGATTTTCACTCAACAATGTCAATCTGGCGGTGATCGATTTTTCTTTTGATTTCCACATCCGTGCCAACGTACTGCAGATCCTTCTGATCGGCGCGGCACTGCTGCTTTACAAAAAAATCCGTTAATGGGCAAAAAGGCGGAACAATATGAACAAGGATAAGCAAGAAGCACTGGTGCTTGCCTCTGCTTCTCCTCGCCGGAGGGAGATTCTGACCCTGCTGGGAGAGGATTTTGAGATCAGGCCGGCTTTGTCGGAGATCCCGCCGGACCCCGCTTTGCCTGCGGAAAAAGCCGTGTTGGCCGTTGCCCGCTGTAAAGCGGAAGAAGTCGCGGCCCTTTATCCGGACAGGCTGGTAATCGGCGCGGATACCATCGTGGTGGCAGAGGGAGCAATTTTGGGCAAACCCCGGGATGCGGCCGACGCGGCGCGGATGCTGCGCCTGCTGGCAGGCCGTCGGCATCAGGTGATGACCGGCGTTTGGTGTTGTTCTCCTGCTCTTGCGGACGGCTTTACGGATACTGCGGAGGTTTCCTTTTTCTCAATGACAGAAGAAGAAATCGCGGAATATGTGGCATCCGGCGAACCTATGGATAAAGCGGGAGCCTATGCCATTCAGGGAATTGGTATGCGGTATATCGAAGGGCTTCAAGGGGATTTCTACACCGTGATGGGTCTGCCGGGCGGCCGCTTGCGGCGGTTTTTGCGGAAATTCCGGGAAATTGCCGGCTGAGCGGATGGATTTTCCGAAAAAAGGAAATTTTTTATTGAGAAATATGCCCGCACAGTATATAATAATAAGCCAGGCAGTCAAATATAATAAGTGGAATAAAGAAATATCATCAGGATGCCATATGAAGGAAAGGAAGAACAACTATGTTTTTTAACCGCGATATTGGGATCGATCTGGGGACCGCCAACACGCTGGTATATATGAGGGGCAAGGGCATCGTTATGCGGGAGCCCTCCGTAGTGGCGGTGGATGTGAAAAATGATGTGGTCATGGCCGTAGGCAGTGAAGCCAAGGAGATGATCGGCCGCACCCCCGGCTCCATTTCCGCCATGCGGCCGCTGAAGGACGGCGTTATCGCTGATTTTGATGTAACCTCCGAAATGCTGAAACACTTTATCAAGCAAGCGGTGCGCTCCACCTTTTTCAGCCGTCCCCGGGTGATCGTCTGTATCCCCTCCGGCGTCACAGAGGTGGAACGCCGGGCGGTTGACGAGGCTGCCCGTGCCGCCGGAGCCAAGGATGTGGCCCTGATCGCAGAGCCCATGGCGGCGGCCATCGGAGCCGGCCTTCATGTGGAAGAGGCCGCCGGCTGCATGGTGGTGGATATCGGCGGCGGTACCTCTGAGGTGGCCGTCATCTCCCTGGGCGATATCGTTACCTCCTGCTCGGTACGCACGGCTGGCGACGATTTCGACGAGGCCATTATCTCCTATATCAAGAAAAAATACAACTTGCTCATCGGTGAGCGTACAGCGGAGGATATCAAGATCAAAATCGGCTCCGCTTTCCCCTATGAGGACGAAACCTCCATGGAGGTCAAGGGCCGCAATCTGGTGGACGGCCTGCCGAAGAACATCACCATCACCTCCGAAGAGGTGCGGGAAGCGCTGGCCGATCCGGTCAGCGCCATCGTGGATGCCATCCGCTCCACTTTGGAAAGCACCCCGCCGGAATTGTCCGCCGACATTATTGACAACGGCATTATGCTCACCGGCGGCGGCGCCCTGCTCCGCGGCCTGGACGTCTTGATCAACCGGGAAACCGGTATGCCTGTCCATGTGGCGGATACGCCGCTGGACTGCGTGGCGGAAGGCACCGGCCAATGCCTGGATCTGGGCATTGTCAGCAATTTCCGCAGCAACCGCGCCAGCACGAAATAATATTCTGGCTCCCGTGACGGGATAAGGCGGCAAGCCCATTACAGCCGGATCCCGGCGGAGGAGGAACGCTAGCACTGTGAAGGATTTTTTGAAAAGTATCGCTTTCAAGGCCCTGGCTGTGGCGGCGCTGTTCCTCGTGGGCGTGATGATCTATGCCGCCTCCACCGGCGGCGCGGCCACCATTCCGGCCACCATTGTCAGCGCGGTGGTAACCCCTCTCCAATCCATCGCCGCCGGTATCTCGGACGGCGTCAACAGCTTCATCGGCATCTTCACCGATTCCGGTAAACTGCGAGAGGAAAACGGCCGCCTTCAATCGGAAATCAACACGCTGCGGGAAAACCAGGTGGAATTTGACGAAACTAAACGGCAGCTGGAACTGTATCGTCAATTTTTGGAACTCAAGGAACAGAATCCGGATTATAAATTTGCCGACGCCCGGGTGGTGGCGGTGGATCCTTCAGAAAAATACTATAATTTCACCATCAACGCCGGTTCTCTTAAGGGAGTCAAAGCCGGTGACCCGGTGATCACCCCCGCCGGGCTGGTGGGCGTTGCCTACGACGTCGCTTTGGATTCCGCCCGGGTGCGCACCATTCTCGATCCCACCACCCAGGTCAGCGCCTATGTCAGCCGCACCGGCGACGAAGGCACCACGGGAGGCACGGTCACTCTTGCCCGAGAGGGACTGCTGCGGATCAACTATCTCTCCCGGGAAGGCGGCGCGGCGGCCGGCGATTATGTGGCAACCTCCGGCAAGGGTGGCATTTATCCCCGGGGGTTGCTGATTGGGGAGATCCAGTCGGTTAGCCCGGATTCGGACGGCCTCACCATGACGGCGCAGATTCAGCCTTTCGCCGATATCAAAAATCTGTCCTCGGTTTTTGTCCTGACAGACTTTTCGGAAAAGAATGCCAGTTAACGGTAAAAACAGTCGAAGGAAAGGAGCACCCCATGGCGGATGACGAAAAGCTTCATGGTAAAAATCCCGTTCCCCGCCTGGCCGGGCGCTATATTAAATGGACGGCATATGGACTGCTGATCCTGCTGTTTTCTATTCTCCAGTCCACGCCCCGTCTGCTTCCGCAGGTCTGCGGAGCCTCTCCTCTGCTGATGGTACCGCTGACCGTGTGCATCGCCATGTATGTGGGACCGGTGGGCGGCGCCGCGGCTGGCATTGCCGGCGGCTTTCTTTGGGACTTGTATTCTGACCGCCTGCTGGGATTCAACGCGCTGCTGCTGCTGATCGCGGGCTGTGCCTGCGGACTTTTGGTGCGACTGCTGCTGCGAAACAATTTATTATCGGCGCTGCTGCTTGTCAGCGGCGCGCTGCTGTTTCAGGGGCTGGCGGATTGGTTTTTCAATATCGTATTACTGGGCAGAGATTCCCCTTTTTATGTGCTGCTGCACATGACTCTGCCTGATCTTCTCTATTCCCTGGTTCTCTCTCCCTTGATTTATGCTTTAATCACTGGGGTGGCGCGGCTGCTGCGTCACAGGGAATAACCCGATTATCCACCACCTGCGCGACGGAGGCGCGACGCGATATGGATTACAACAATACCCATAACAAGCTAAGCAGACGCCGGATCATCGCCTTGGTAACGGCCATTGTTCTGGTGTTCACATTGTATGCCTTTCGCCTCTTCCAAATCCAGATTGTAGAGGGGGACGAATATGCGGAGCTTGTCAACAGGGAAACCAGCGTCTCGGTTTCTGTTTCCGCTTCTCGTGGGGAAATCTTGGACCGCTATCTTCGTCCCATGGCGGTAAACCGCACCAGTTTTTCTGTTGTTTTCGATTACAATTACTTTCCCCGGGGCAGCGATGAAGGGCAGAGACAACAGCAGAACACCATTATCTTAGGTCTGGCCGCTATTCTGACGGAAGCTGGGGAGGAATGGAACGACACCCTGCCCATCACCCGTACCCAGCCCTATTCTTTTATCGAGGGCCGGGACTCCCAGGTGGCGAAATTGAAAAGCGCGCTGCGGCTGGCGGATTACGCGACAGCAGATCAGTGCATGGCTGCTCTGATTGAGGAATATATGCTGGAATCCTATCCGCCGGAGAAACAGCGCACGGCGGCCGGGGTGCAGTACGAAATCTCTCTGCGCCAATTCAATTCCTCCAATCCTTTTGTCTTTTCCAGCGATATCTCCAGGGATACGATGTATAAAATACAAGAAAACAACTCTTTGTATATTGGCGTAGACGTACAGACTACGCCTGTGCGGGAATATGTCAGCGGAGAAATCGCTCCTCACCTCATCGGCCAGATTGGCTACATCTTTCCGGAAGAGTACGAGGAACTGCAAAAAAAAGGCTATAAACTGAACGATACGCTGGGGAAAAGCGGTATCGAGGCCGCTATGGAGGACGCTCTGCGGGGAACCACCGGCACCAATACCATCATTAAGGACGCCCAGGGCAACGTGCTGGATAAGCAGGAAACCGAGGCCCCCATACCGGGCGATACAGTTATCCTGACGCTGGATATGGAACTGCAAAAGGCGGCTCAGGATGCTCTGGCGGCGGAAATCGAATCTCTGCGCCAGCTTCCCGCAACCAAAAGCAACGGTGAATTCAACAATAACGGCCATGACGTCCGCAGCGGTTCGGTGGTGGTGCTGGATGTAAAAACCGGCGGCGTGCTGGCCTGCGCCACCTGGCCGGGTTATGATCTCTCCACCTACAACGAAGATTACGCCTCTCTGCTGCAGAATCCGGATAAACCGCTGTTCAACCGGGCGCTTAACGGAACCTTCGCCATCGGTTCCACCATGAAGCCGCTGGTGGCTCTGGCGGCGCTGACAGAAGGCACCATCCTTCCCTCCACCACCATCACCTGCACCAAAGCCTATACCTACTATGATCCCTTTGTGGTCAACTGTTTGGGACGGCACGGAAGCATCAATGTGGTAAAAGCGCTGCAGGAATCCTGCAATTACTTTTTCTTTGATGTGGGCCGGCTGCTGAAAATCGACAAGCTCAATGCTTATACCCGGCTGTTCGGTCTGGGCCAGAAAACCGGCATTGAGGTGGGGGAAGCGCAGGGCGTTATGGCTGGTCCGGAATACAGTGCCTCCCAGGGCAAGCAATGGATGCCCGGCGACACGCTCGGCGCTGCCATCGGCCAATCCGACAACCTCTTCACCCCCATCCAGCTGGCCTCCTACGCCATGGCGCTGGCTAATAACGGGGTACGATACAAAACCCATCTGGTACAAAGCGTGCGCAGCTACGATGGCAAAGAAACCCCTGTGAAGCCGGAAATTCTCAGCACCATTCCTCTGACGCAGGAAGCCATTGACACTGTGCGGGAGGGGATGCGGCGGGTCATAACCAACGGAACAGCCAAGCGATATTATGCCGGGGCCACTTATACTCTGGCAGGCAAAACGGGCACTGCCCAGATCTCCTCCAGCCGTTCGGATCATGGCACATTCATCGGCTATGCCCCCTTTGATGAACCGGAAATCGCCATTGCCGTGCTGATTGAGGACGGCACATCCGGCGCCTCCGGCCGGGTTTCCCGCAAGGTGCTGGATGCGTATTTCTCCTCTAAATCGGAAGGACTGACTCCTACACCAGAAGGCGAATTGCTCCCATGATTCACAGTCAGGGTGCACAACTGGCAAATGCATAAATTTTCCGCCGTCTGAAAGAAAATGAGTTTACTTGCGTTCCTGTATGTGATATAATGGATGCAGTTCGTAATTATTCGGCGGCTGTGTCTTTGTGTTTGTTCTGTAACAAACATCCGCTCTCATGCCGATATGTCACAGCCTCCGCGCTCTGCAGGATTCACCAAAGCAGGAAAGGATAAATCAGCGAATGGGTCGGGTAACGGTTGTCACATCCGGGAAGGGCGGCGCCGGTAAATCCACTGTTACGGCGGGGTTGGGCTGCGCGCTGGCGCGGCTGGGCCGCAAGGTGCTGCTGGTGGATGCGGACGCCGGCCTGCGCAGCCTGGATCTTCTCATGGGGATCGGCGGCACTGCCGTGTATGACATCGCGGATGTTTTTTCAGGCAACTGTGAGCCGATTCGCGCCATCTATCCTTCCCCTGTTTGTTCCGGCGTCTTTGTTGCGCCGGCGCCGGTGAGTCTGGAACAGCTGTGCGCGCCGGAGGATATGCGGCTGCTCTGCCGCGGCTTTTCCCGGTATTACGACGACGTACTGGTGGATTGTCCCGCTGGAGTGGGACAAGGCTTTCAAACAGCCGTAGCGGGGGCGGAAGCTGCTTTCGTGGTTACGACGCCGGATATGGTCTGCGCCCGTGACGCCCAGATCGTCAGCCGTCTGCTGGCGGACAGGCAGATCCCCGCCCGTTTGGTGATCAACCGTCTGCGGGCCCTGCCCGTCATGAGAGGACGGATGCCGGATGTGGATGAAATCATCGATATCGCCGGCCTTCAGCTGATCGGCATCCTGCCGGAGGATGAGGCGGTGGCGGTAGCCAATGCCAACGGCCGGCCGCTGCCCGCGGACTGCAACGCGGCCCTCTGTTTTGAAAACATCGCCCGCCGCTATCTCGGTGAGGATACCCCCCTGGCGAGATTGGAAAAAATGTAGCCGATAAGGGCGCCGTTTTCGGGCGGCGCAAAACTATAAAGGAGATGACCGTATGAATATTGCGCTGATCGCCCACGACGCAAAAAAAGAATTGATGGTGCAGTTCTGCATTGCCTACTGCGGCATTCTGAGCCGGCACAATATCTGTGCCACCGGAACCACCGGCAAAATGGTGGCCGAAGCGACCGGTCTGGATATCACCCGGTATATGAGCGGCTCTCAGGGCGGAGATCAGCAGATTTCCGCACGGATCGCCTGCGATGAAATTGATCTGCTGCTCTTTTTCCGCGACCCCATGACGGTGAAAGCCCATGAACCCAATGAGTCCGATATGTTCCGGCTGTGTGATATGCGCAACATTCCTGTGGCCACCAACATCGCCACGGCGGAAGTCCTCATTCACGGCCTGGAGCGGGGCGATCTGGACTGGCGGAACATCGTCAATCCCGGCAACCGCTGACGCGCCGCTTTCAAGGGACCGATATAAGCAGGAAACGGGTAGGGAGCTTCATCTTTTGGCTGCGGAGCAGGCGCTCCTCCAGCCGGAGATGTCGTTCCCTACTGTTGATTACAGGCATTATAAGCCAATTCGTCTGAAAATCGCCAACTTTTGCGGCTTGTTTGTCATCTGCTGGCGTTATCCTCGCCTTGACAAGACGGCAGCCTCCCCGTAAACACCAAACGATTTTCAAGTGAATTGACTGTAGGAAAGGAAATCTGACATGAACTTGATCACCAAGGCCATCCGTGGCACCCAGGACGTACTGCCTTCCCAAAGTCACAAATGGCAGCACGTGGAACAGACAGTGCTTTCTATTGCCCGGGATTTTGGATATCGGGAAATCCGCACGCCGGTTTTTGAACATACGGTGCTGTTTCAGCGATCGGTCGGGGAAACAACCGATGTGGTGCAGAAGGAGATGTACACCTTCGATGATAAAGGCGGCCGTTCCATCACCCTGCGTCCGGAGGGAACCGCCGGCGCGGCCCGGGCCATGCTGGAGCATGGGCTGAACAACGACGCACTGCCGGTCAAGGCTTCTTATATCACCTCCTGCTACCGGTACGAAAATCCTCAAGCGGGACGCCTGCGGGAATTCCACCAATTCGGCGTGGAATGCTTTGGTGCGCCGGCTCCCCAGGCAGATGCCGAAGTGATCTCCCTGGCCCATACGGTGCTGGAAACCCTGGGGGTAACAGGGGTATCTCTGCATATCAATTCCATCGGCTGCCCCGCCTGCCGGGCTAAGTACCATGAGGCGCTGAAAGCCTATTTCTCCGACCGTAAGGATCAACTTTGTGAAACCTGCCTCGGCCGTCTGGACCGGAACCCCATGCGGATTCTGGACTGCAAATCCCCCGTCTGCTCGGCTATTGCCGCCGATGCGCCGGTGATTCTGGACTATCTGTGCGATGACTGCGCCGCCCACTTCGAGGAGGTGAAGGCCTGTCTGGAAGAGGCGGAGCTGCCTTATACGGTGGATTCCCGCATCGTCCGGGGGCTGGATTACTATACCCGGACGGTGTTTGAGTTCGTATCCGATGCCTTGGGCGCGCAGGCGGTGGTCTGCGGCGGCGGCCGTTACGACGGCTTGTGTGAAGAATTGGGTGGCCCATCCATTCCCTCCCTTGGCTTCGGCATGGGACTGGAGCGACTGCTGCTGGTGATGGAAGCCAAGGGCTGTTCCTTCCCGGAGCCGCCTCGCTGTGAGGTTTATCTGGCGCCTATGGGCGCCGCGGCCGTGCGCCGCTGCTTTTCCATTGCCACTCGTCTGCGGGAAGGCGGCGTGGCAGTGGAATTCGATACCGTCGGCCGCGGGCTGAAGGCACAAATGAAATACGCCGATAAACTGGGGGCTCGCTACACCATTGTGGTAGGAGACAATGAACTGGAAACCGGCATGGCCAAGCTCAAGGATATGGAAAGCGGTGAAACCAGCGATATCGCCCTGGACGACAGTCTGTATACCACTCTGTATAATAAATCCCTGGACCGGCAGCTGGCCGGCATGGCGGATCTGCTGGGCGGCGAACTGCTCAGCGGGCTGGAAAAATAAAAGGAAAACCGGACTCCGCTGCGGCGGAGCCCTGACAGGAATGGGGTCATTGTAATGGCGGAAAGCATGAAGGGGCTGAAACGCTCCTGCTATTGCGGCGAACCAAGGGAAACGGACGCCGGGAAAGAGGTTACCGTCTGCGGCTGGGTACAGCGGCAGCGGGATCTGGGCCAGCTGATTTTTGTGGATCTGCGGGATCGCACCGGCATCCTGCAGCTGGCGTTCGACGAAACTACCGACCGGACCGTATTTGAAAAGGCGGCATCGGTGCGCAGCGAGTATGTTCTCGCCGCCCGGGGCAAGGTGCGGATCCGTTCGGCCAAAAATGCCGATCTGCCCACCGGAGATGTGGAAATCGCCGTGGAGGAACTGCGCATCCTGAACAAAGCGGAGACCCCTCCCTTTGAGATTGTGGAGGACTGTCCCACTGCCGAGGCAACCCGGCTGAAATACCGTTATCTGGATCTGCGGCGGCCGGATCTGCAGCGGAATCTGCTGCTGCGTCATCGCATTGCCAAGGTGACCCGGGACTATTTCGACGCTCAGGGCTTTCTGGAACTGGAAACCCCTATGCTGATCCGCTCCACCCCCGAGGGCGCCCGGGACTTCCTGGTGCCTTCCCGGCTGCATCCCGGCGAATTCTATGCGCTGCCTCAATCCCCGCAGCTCTATAAGCAGCTGTCCATGGTGGCGGGCTTCGACCGGTATATGCAGCTGGCCCGCTGCTTCCGGGACGAGGATCTGCGGGCAGACCGCCAGCCGGAATTCACCCAGATCGACCTGGAGATGTCCTTTGTGGACGTGGAAGATGTTCTTGCCATCGGTGAGGGTTTTATGCGCACCGTATTCAAAGAAGTGCTGGACGTGGATATCCCTCTGCCGCTTCCCCGGCTGACCTACACCGAAGCCATGGAGCGGTATGGATCGGATAAGCCCGATACCCGGTTTGCCATGGAAATCATCGACCTTACCGAGACGGTTCGGGACTGCGGTTTCGGCGTATTCGATTCCGCCGTTCAGGGCGGCGGCGCGGTTCGGGCCATCACCGCCAAAAACGCCGCGGGTATCCTGACCCGCAAGGAAGTGGATAAGCTGACGGAATTTGTCCGTGGCATCGGCGCCAAGGGGCTGGCCTGGGTGCGCTGGACGCCGGAGGGCATCTCTTCCTCTTTCGGAAAATTCCTCACTGAAGAGCGGATGCAGACATTGCTGACCACCACCGGGGCAGAGCCGGGCGATGTGGTGCTGATTGTGGCGGACACCATAAAAAAGCATGTCCTCACTACCTTGGGCGCCCTGCGCTTGGAAGTGGCTGACCGGCTGCAGATTCCCCGGGAGGGTTACCACCTGCTGTGGATCACCGAAATGCCCTTCTTTGAGTGGGATGAGGAATCCCGACAGTATGTTGCCATGCACCATCCCTTCACCGCTCCTCTGGACGAGTGTATCCCCTATCTGGACAGCGATCCGGATAAGGTATTTGCCAAGGCTTACGATCTGGTGCTCAACGGCATCGAGCTGGCCAGCGGTTCCATCCGGATTACCGACCCGGAATTGCAGAATCACATGTTCCACGCCTTGGGACTGTCGGAGGAAGAAGCCCAGGAAAAATTCGGTTTCTTGCTCAATGCCTTCCAGTATGGCGCGCCTCCTCATGGCGGCATGGGCATCGGCCTTGACCGCTTGGTGATGCAGATGCTGGGTGCTCACAATCTGCGGGATGTGGTCCTTTTCCCCAAAGTGCAGAATATGACGGAACTGATGACCGAATGCCCCTCTCCAGCGGATGAACAGCAGCTGCGTGAATTGGGTATTACTCTTGCTGCCAAAGAATAAAAATCCTAAAAGCGGCGGAATTCCGCCGCTTTTGATATACCTATTGGATTTGACTATATGTAGTATTCTATTTGTATAAAAGGAAGGGAGTAAATGGAACTTTTGACCTTTCAGTCGGTTCATACGCCGGAAGCTGTGGCACAGGTAGCTGCCTTGGCGGAAGAAATCTGGACTGAACACTATGCCGCCATCTTGTCCGTGGAACAAATCCGGTACATGGTGGATAAATATCAATCGGTACCCGCAATCGAGGAACAACTGACCGACAAACACTACCGCTATTATCTGGTGATAGCGGCCGGAAAAGCTGTCGGCTATGTGGGAATCCAGCCGGAGGACGGCCGCCTTTTTCTCAGCAAGCTGTATCTCCGCCGCAGCATCCGCGGCCGGGGTTATGCCCGCCGGATTCTGGCCTTTCTTACCGGTTTCTGCGATGGTCATGGATTGCACTCCATCTGGCTGACGGTAAATCGCCACAATACCGGCTCCATTGCCGTTTATGAAAAACTGGGCTTTGTTAAAACCCAAGAACAGGCCGCTGAAATTGGCCGCGGTTATATCATGGATGATTACATTATGGAAAAATATTTGTAAATATACTATTTGACAAAAAGGACGTCTGAGAAAATCTCAGACGTCCTTTTTGTCAGGAGGCACGTTTGTTTCGCTTCACCATCAGCGCCAAAACAGTGACGTCATCCTCCCTTTCTCCCGCCTGCCGGCGGCGAGCTTCGATGACCATATCCTCTGCCAAACGGTTGAGATCCTTTTCCTGGGGATCATAATCCCGCAGCATCTCCTCCGCCCAGCCAACGCCGTCCGTGGTGATGCCGTCGCTGAGCAGCAGCAGGATATCGCCGTCCGCCAGTGTATCCGCGCTGCGTTCAAAGGCGATATCCCGCAGGATTCCCACCGGCAGAGAGGAGCGTTCAATCCGGGAAATCCGGCCGCCCCCTTTGAGCAGCGACACCGCCGCTCCTGCCTTGAGGCTCTCCAAGCGGCCGCTGAAAAGATCAATGGACGCGATATCCAGGGTCGCCAGACTCTCGTCTCCCGATTTCACCATCAGGGCGGAATTCACCATTCTCAGCACGCTGTCTGCACCGAATCCCGCCTGCATCAGCCGTGCCGTCAGACTGGAAGCCATGGCGCCATCCACCGCCGCCCGGCCGCCGCTGCCCATCCCGTCGCTGAGGACGGCATACAGCCTTCCGGTCCCATCATAAAAAGTCTCATATGCATCGCCGCAAAGCTTTTCCCCTGTACAGCTCATCTGCGCAGCGCCTATGGCCACCGTATACAGCGGCTTCTCGGTTAAGCTGATTTTTACCGCTCCGCCCATCCGATTTACCACAGGCTTGCCAAAATCCCGTCCGCAAGCGTCTCCCACCTCCCGCAGCCATTTGCCGTGATCCAGCCTTACACCGCTGTCGGTGGTCAGAATATCCACTGTCATGCGGCTGCTCCGGTTTACAAAGCAGACCGCGTCCTCTACCTCCAGCCCGTGTGCCTCACACACAGCCGCCACTCGCTCCGCGGCCTCGGAATCCACTCGTTCCGCCGCTGCAAAATCATCTGCCAATTCATCCAGAAGTTCAGACATGCCGGAGAACTGATCGGTAACCACCGCCCGTATTTCCGCCAATCGCCGCCAGGCGCCTTCCCGTACCATCAGTTCCCGATAACCGCCATTGACCTTTTTCACCACCTCATCCAACCGGCTGCATTGCCGCGCCAGATAACCGGTGACCTGATGACGCTCCACCCGGCCCTTCTCCCGGAGTATGGGCGTCATATCGTTAAAAGAAGACATGGTGTCGCTGTAGTTGCTCTCCCAGCAAAGCATCCGCAGCCCGCATACCCGGCAGACATCCGCCGATGTTTCCCGATAAACGGATCCCAGATCCGGCGCACTGAGCCCGGACAGCTTTTTAGATACGGCATCCACCGTCTGCGCCACCTCCCCCATGGCTCGGGAGGCAAAATCCAGTTTCATCACCACCGAACGCCGCAGCCCTTCCACAGCAGGCAGATCCTTGCCCTGAACGAAAAAAGCGTTGATCTTCCGATCCAGTACCGGCGGCAGCGCCACAAATATAATGCTGGCTGCGGCCACCTCATATACACCGATGATGACCGTCACATCCGTTCCCGCCGTCACCGCCACTATGGTATTGGCCACCACAAAAGCTCCCGCAGAAGCCAGGCGGCCGAACCGGCTGAAGATTCCCGCCATCAGGCCGCCGAAAGAATACGCCGCCGCCAGATACAGATGATCCGGCTGGGCCATGGCCATACACAATCCCAACACGATACCGGCGATGCTGCCTCCCTGCTCTTTGCCACAGCGAGCCAGTAGGAGAATCGCCATCACCGACAGAATGCGTCCGGGAGAAATGCCGCTGAACTGAATTCCAGCCGCAGCCATCAGGATAACCGCCGCCACAGCCATAACGCTGGATTGTTCCTGGGCGTTTAAAATGTTCTTCTCCCGTTCGACACCGATCACCTGCATGGCGGAGGCGGCAAAATAAGCGAAACCACCGGCCACCAGACTTTCCGCAACCACCATCAGGATATCGTAAGCGTCCGCGCCATCTACCAGTGCCATCGCCAAACCGGTGCATCCGGTGGCCAAAAACGCCATCAGCGGCGCGAATATGCCATGCCGGGTGATGCTTTTCAGACCGGATAGGGACCATTTGATGCCCGCCACCGCCAGCACCGCAGCTACATAGCGAATCGGCAGCAGTACTCCGCCGGGCAACAGATAGCCCATGACAGCAGTCAGATAAACAGCCACCGCTCCTGGTCCATTCATAGCCGCAGCCACGCCCACACCGAAGGGAGACATGCCGCCGTAAATACTGGCGCGGGATACCAGTAAGCCCACCAGCGCCCAAAGCGCCGTCATCCCCACCTGCCGCGACAGGCCCTGTTCCCTTTCCCGCCTTGTGTGTTCACCGGAACCGGCGCGGGAGGCCCCCGCGAATGCTTTTTGTTTCAACGTCCTCACCACCATATGTATTCCCCGCAACGGCTGACCGGACTAGGGTAAGGCTCATTATAGGCCAAGCTTCGCCAAAAGGATGTCGGAATCGGTAGGCGAATCCGGACTTTCCAGGTCGAATTCTGCGGAATTTGGCAGAAGGTCCGGAAAATCCGGAATACGGCAGCGTTTTCTTTCGCCTTTTTCCCACTTCTATCTCCCGCTGTCCCGCCTTTTCTCACCGCCCGGTTAAGATCACCCTTCCTTCACAAAATTTATCTTTTCCCCGTTTACCGTCGACAGCCGCGAAAAATCGTACTTTTCCGCTAAAACAAGCTGTATCATCCAGAAGTTTTTGATAAAATATCCTCCCTTGCAAACTGCTGACGAATCGTGTAAAATAGAACAGTAATTAACAATTTTTTTACATTTAATGTCTGCTGCGGAAAAGCAAGACGATTTGCCGCAGGCGGAAAAGAGGCATGGGTGCATGCGGCTGTTAGAAGAAAGAATCCAAAAGGACGGCGTGGTTCGGGCCGGCAATGTACTGAAGGTGGACAGCTTTCTGAATCATCAGATGGACATCGCGCTTTTTGGAGAAATGGGCAAAGAATTCAAAAGAATATTCGCTGACTGCGGTGTTACGAAGATTTTGACAATCGAGGCTTCCGGAATCGGGATCGCCTGTATAACAGCGCAGTTTTTTGATGTCCCAGTAGTATTTGCCAAAAAAAGCAAAACCAAAAATATTGCCGGGGAGGTATACACCAGCCAGGTGGAATCCTTCACCCATGGCCGGGTTTACGATATCATCGTATCCAAGGATTTTCTCAAGCCGGAGGACCGGGTGCTGATTATAGACGATTTTCTCGCCAACGGCAGCGCCCTGATGGGCCTTATCAGCCTGGTGAGGGATGCGGGCGCCACCCTGGTGGGTGCGGGCATTGCCATTGAAAAAGGCTTTCAGCCCGGCGGACATATGCTGCGTGAGCAGGGTGTCCGGGTGGAATCCCTGGCGATTGTGGATGCCATGGATCCCGAGACCGGTCTCGTTTTCCGAGCACAGAAGGGTTAAAACGAAATGGATTTTTAAGCCGCCGCCCTTGACGGCGCTTGAAGATAGCCTGTATTCCGCATACAGGTTGGAGAGAAGAGAAAAGATCAGGAGGATGCAGAAATGAAGAAAGCAAGCAAACTTTTGGCCCTCGCTCTGTCTGCGGTCATGGCGCTGGGACTCGCCGGCTGCGGCGGCAACACCACCACTTCCAGCAACGCGAGCAAGGCGGACGGCAGCAGCGGCACCACCAGCGAGGTCAAGGCCATGCCAGCCGTGGCTAAAGACAAGATCAAGATCGGTGTCATCCATATCGGTGATCCCGCCGACGGCGCCGGCTATTCCTTTGCCCACGACCAGGGCATTCAGGCGATGAAGGAAACCCTGGGACTGCGGGATGATCAGATCATCAACAAGATCAACATCCCTGACGAGGATGTGGCCGCTACCCGCACTGCCATTGAGGAGTGCATTGAAGAAGGCTGCCATATTATCTTCGGTACCAGCTTCAACTACATGAACACCATGGAAGAGCTGGCGAACGAGCATAAGGACGTTATCTTCTCCCACGCCACTGGCTACAAGAATAACGGCGTCAACATGAACAACTATTTCGGTCGCATCTATCAGGCCCGTTATCTGGCCGGTATCGCCGCGGGTATGCGTACAGAATCCAAAAAGATCGGCTATGTGGCCGCTATGGATATCCAGAACTCTGAAGTTACCGGCGGTATCAATGCCTTCGCCATGGGCGTAAAATCCGTTAACCCGGACGCCAAGGTTTACGTCAAGGTCACCAACACCTGGTTCGACGTCACCAAAGAAAAGCAGGCTGCTGAGGCGCTGCTGGATCTGGGCTGCGACGTCATTGCCCAGCACTGCGACACCACCGCTCCCCAGCTGGCGGCTGAGGAACGGGGCAAATGGGGCTGCGGCTACAACTCCGATATGACCCCCGCCGCTCCCAAGGCTCACCTGACCGCTCCCATCTGGAACTGGGGCGTCTACTACACCACTGCCGTGCAGGAAGTCATCGACGGCAAATGGAAGCCTGTCAATTACTTCGGCGGCATGGCGGAAGGCTTTGTCGGTGTATCCCCCCTGTCCGAAAACTGCGTGGAAGGCACCCAGGCTAAGATCGAGGAAGTGTCTGCCAAGATCAAGGACGGCAGCTTCAAGGTGTTCGAGGGCGAGTTGAAGGATAACCAGGGCAATGTCGTCTGCAAGGAAGGCGAAGTCATCTCCGATGCGGATATCACCGGTCATATGAACTGGTATTTCGAGAACGTCGAGGTTAAATAAGCCTGCTGCGCACGATGCGCTGTGATCCACTTATCGCAAACTGATGCCGTTGGATATCCGCGGAACGGTCAGCCGGCCGTTTCCCGGATATCCGGCGGATATTTTCATTATTCGATTATTCATTTTTTATCATGAGCAAGGCAGGTGACGTTGTGGCTGCACAAACACCGGGTACCACCGCCATTGAACTGAAGGGTATTACCAAACGATTCGGAACAGTTGTCGCCAATAACCATATCGACCTGTCCGTCAAGTGGGGCGAAATACTGGCTCTGCTGGGTGAAAACGGCTCGGGCAAAACAACGCTGATGAACATGCTGTCGGGGATTTATCACCCCGACAGCGGTTCTATTTTTGTCGATGGCCAGCCGGTGATAATCAACTCCCCCGAGGACGCCAACCGGCTGGGGATCGGCATGATCCATCAGCACTTCAAGCTGGTGGACGTGCATTCCGCCACCGACAATATCACCCTGGGCGCTAAGGGTCAGGGATGGCTGCTGCACAAAGGCCGCGGCGCCAAAGTACGGGAAATCAGCGAACGGTTCGGGCTGGATATTGAACCGGGAAAAAAGATATACGACATGTCTGTGGGCGAAAAGCAAACGGTAGAAATTGTCAAGGTTCTCTATCGCGGCGCCCGCATTCTAATCCTGGATGAACCTACCGCCGTACTGACGCCGCAGGAAACCGACCGGCTGTTTGCCATCCTGCGCCGGATGCGGGAGGACGGCTGTGCGGTAATCATTATTACTCACAAGCTGAACGAAGTTTTAGCCATCAGCGACCGGGTGACCATCCTGCGCAAAGGGGAAAGCGTCGCCACCGTGGAAACCGCGGAAACGGATGTGCATCAGCTCACCGAACTGATGGTTGGACGTCCGGTGGAACTGTCCATTGACCGGCCGGACAGCGGCTATTGCGAAAAGCTGCTGGAGGTTCATCGCTTAACGGTGCGAAACAGTGAAAACGTGGATGTCCTCAACGATATCAGCTTCGACCTGAGAGAGGGCGAGATTCTGGGGGTGGCCGGCGTGGCCGGCAGCGGTCAGAAGGAGCTGTGCGAAGCTATTGCCGGACTGCAAAAAGTTCGGGAGGGTGCGGTGCTTTACCGCAAGGAAAACATCGTAGGAAAATCTCCCAGGGAAATCATCAAAAAAGGGATCAGCATGAGCTTCATTCCGGAAGACAGGCTGGGTATGGGGCTGGCCGCCTCCATGGGCATGGTGGACAATATGCTGCTGAAAAGCTATCAAGCAGGAAAAGGCCCCTTTGTGCGCCGGAAAAACGCCAAGGAGCTTTCCCGGCGGCTGATTCAGGAACTGGATATCGTCACCCCTGGCATTGATACACCGGTGAGACAGTTGTCCGGCGGCAACGTACAAAAGGTGCTGCTGGGCCGGGAAATTGAATCCAATCCCAATGTCCTGATTACCGCTTATGCCGTCCGCGGTCTGGATATCAACTCCTCCTACACCATCTACGACGCTTTAAACACGCAGAAAAAGAAAGGTGTCGGCGTGCTGTTTATCGGAGAGGATCTGGATGTGATGCTGGAGCTGTGTGACCGGATTATGGTGCTGTGCCATGGCCGAGTCACTGGTATTGTGGATGCCCGTTCCGCCACTAAGGAACAGTTGGGCCTGATGATGACTGGCGCGGGAGAACACGGAGAGGGGGAGGACACGCATGACTGAACCGCAGATATTAAAGCGGCACGAACCTCTGATCCGCATTATGCGCCGGGGAGAAATGCCCGCCGGACGCGTAGCCCTGCTGGCCGCACTTTCTCTGGTAATGGGCATATTGGGCGGCGCTCTCTTCATTCTGCTGCTGGGCTATAATCCCATTGAGGTATACGCCGCCATCGTCAAAGGAGCTTTCCGCAGCAAGCTGGCAATCCAGGGAACCGTGAAGATCGCCATTCCTTTGCTTATCACCTCCTTGGGCGTTGCCGTGGCTTTCCGGATGAAATTCTGGAATATCGGCGCGGAAGGCCAGATCATAGTGGGCGCTATCGCCGCCACCTATTTCGGAATCTTCCATGGCGACTGGCCCCATTGGCTGCTGCTCCTGGCTATGCTGCTGGCCGGAATTATCGGCGGGGGACTGTGGGGATTGGTTCCCGCTTTCTTCAAAACAAAATTCGGAACCAACGAAACCCTGCTGACCCTGATGCTCAACTATATCGCCCTGTATTTTATCAAATATCTCCGGGAAGGCCCCTGGCGTGACCCCTCCTCCACCGCTTTCCCCCAAATCGCCATGTTCGGGAACAACGCCCGTCTGGATAAGGTATTCGGCGTTCACGCCGGCTGGATCATCGCGCTGGTTTTGGTGGCGCTGATGTTCGTCTACATGCGCTTTACCAAGCATGGGTACGAAATCGCCGTAGTGGGCGAAAGCGAAAACACCGCCCGCTATGCCGGTATGAATGTAAAGAAGATCGTCATGCGCACCATGTTCATCAGCGGCGCGATATGCGGTATCGCCGGCATGTGCCAGGTGGCGGGAACCACCTATACCCTCAGCGACGGCGTTGCCGGCGGCGTGGGCTTCACCGCCATCATCGTGGCTTGGCTGGCACGGCTGAATCCCTTTGTCATCGTGGTGGTCACCGCGCTGTTCAGTATTCTGGAAAAGGGCAGCAGCGTCATGCAGAGCACCTTCGGCCTTTCCTCGTCGGTTTCACAGATTCTCCAGGGCATCATCCTTTTTGTGGTGCTGGCTTTTGATTTCTTCACCCGTTATGCCTTGGCATTCCGCAGGAAGGAGACGAAGGAATCTTGAATATGTTTGTCAACTTTATCTTCGCCGCCGTCAAAGCCGGAACACCGCTGCTTTTCGGCACCACCGGAGAGATACTCACCGAACGGGCAGGCAACCTCAATCTGGGCGTCGAAGGTATGATGTACATGGGCGCTTTCGGCGGCTTCTATGTGGGCCTTAAGACCGGCAATCTGCTGCTGGCTTTGCTGGCCGCCTTTGTCTTCGGCATGGGCGGGGCGTTGATTTACGCTTTCCTCACCGTCACCCTGAAGGCCAACCAGAATGTCACCGGTTTGACGCTTACCATTTTTGGCACCGGCTTCGCCAACTTCTTTGGCGAGATGATGATTCGCAACACGCCAGGCGGACAGCCCAAACTTCCCTCCGGTCTGCTGAAAGCACTTTCCGAACGGTCGCTGCTGGGCGATATTCAGATCCCGATTATCAGCAAGCTGCTGTCCGCCAATCCCCTGGTGTATCTGGCCATCGTCGTGGCGATTATCTGCGGCGTTTATATCAGCCGTACCCGGGCAGGATTGAAGATGCGGTCGGTGGGTGAGAATCCCGCTGCCGCCGACGCCGCAGGTATCAATGTATCCCTGGTGAAATATCTGAACATTCTCATCGGCGGCGGCATCTGCGGTTTGGGCGGCGCCTATATCGCTTTAATAAACGGCGGAGGCGTCTGGAATAACGGCGCGATCAACGGTCAGGGCTGGATCGCAGTAGCCCTGGTTATCTTTGCCAGCTGGAGTCCGGCGAAAGCTATTCTGGGCTCTCTGGTTTTCGGCGGTTTCAGCGTATTGGATATGTATATTCCTCAGGATCTGCTGCCCGGCGCTTTCTATAAAATGCTGCCCTTCCTGGTGACCGCGGTGGTTCTGATTATTTCTTCCATGCGCAAATCCAAAAAGCACGCCCAACCCGCCAGCTGCGGCATCAATTATTTCCGCGAAGAGCGATAACAGCAATAGTCTGTTGCACAACGCATGAATATACGCATAGCAAGGGTTGCTGCAAAATGAAACATTTTGCAGCAACCCCCTTTTTCATATCCGCCAGATATGGACAAAAAATCCCGCCCCACAAATGGGGCGGGATTTTTACTGCAACAATTACAGGGGACGTACGTTGACCGCACGGAGTTTGCTGCTGTTCTTGGGATCAGGCTCGGTTTCAAACTCGACCTTCTGGCCTTCCGCCAGGGTCTTGAAGCCATCCACCTGGATCGCGGAGAAATGCACAAAAACATCGTCGCCGCCATTGTCATCGGCGATGAAGCCGAAGCCTTTTTCCGGATTGAACCATTTAACTGTACCGTTGTTCATGTTTGGTACCTCCAAATAATAAATTATATCCTCCGTACAACGAAAAGACTCACAGCTTTCTAAGTATGCAATGAACTGCAACTTACAAGGCTGTGAGTTAGGTCAGTACATCTTGAATACGTGGCATATCATAGCACAAAGAAGCGTCGCTGTCAACGGGTTTGTCCGCAAAAACCGTGTGGAAAATCCTGGGCATTGATTCGCTGCCTTTGCGGATCCTTCGTCAAGGCAGAAGTCAGATGTTTTATAGGGGATTCTGTCAAATGACTGTATTCACCGCAAACAGGCACTAAAAAAGAAAGAAAAACAGCAAATATAAAAGTTTAGACACAATTCCTTGTCCTTCTTATGGTATAATTATATTTTAAAAGAATTGAAGAAAGGAGCTGTTGATGTGCCTAATCCTTATTCCGAAATCACGCCGATGATTCGAGAACTGGCCAAAAAGTGCCAGGACAGCAGCAGCATCGACACCGCGCTTTACACTCAGTACAAGGTTAACAGGGGGTTGCGGGACCTTCAGGGGAACGGCGTACTGACCGGCTTGACCGAAATTTCCGAGATCCAGTCCAGCAAAATGGTGAACGGAGAAAGCGTTCCCTGTGAAGGGAAGCTATTTTATCGCGGCATCGACGTGGAGGAAATCGTCGCCGGCTTTGCCAATCAGCACCGGTTTGGGTTTGAGGAGACCACCTATCTACTGTTGTTCGGCAATCTGCCCACCTGGGATCAGCTGTCGGAATTTCAGCAGGTGCTGTCCGATTACCGCACCCTGCCCACCAGCTTTGTCCGGGATATCATTATGAAGGCGCCCAGCCCCGACATGATGAACACCCTGGCCCGCAGCGTGCTGACGCTCTACTCCTATGATGACAACGCCAATGACATCAGCATTGAAAATGTCTTGCGTCAATGTCTGCAGCTGATCGCCCTTTTTCCCTTGCTGTCGGTTTACGGCTACCAAGCCTACAGCCATTATCACGACGGCAAAAGCCTGTACATCCATAATCCCCTTCCGGAGCTTTCCACGGCGGAAAACATCCTTCGGGTATTGCGTCCGGACAGCAGCTACACGGATCTGGAAGCGCGGATTCTTGATCTGGCCCTGGTTCTTCATGCGGAACACGGCGGCGGCAACAACTCCACCTTTACCACTCATGTGGTTTCTTCCTCCGGCACCGATACCTATTCGGTGATCGCGGCTTCCCTTGGATCCCTTAAGGGTCCCAAGCACGGCGGCGCCAACATCAAGGTGGTGCAGATGTTTGAGGACATGAAGAAAAATCTGCCCGACTGGGAGGACGAGGACGCCGTTTCCGCCTACTTGAAGGCTCTTCTCCACAAGGAAGCTTTCGATCATGCCGGCCTTATTTATGGTATGGGCCATGCCGTCTACTCTCTCTCCGATCCGCGGGCCAATATTTTCAAAAAATCCGTCAAAAGCTTATCTGAAGCCAAAGGCCGGGAAAAGGAATATAAGCTTTACTCCCTGGTGGAACGGCTGGCCCCCCAGATCATCGCCGAGGAGCGGCGGATTTATAAGGGTGTCAGTGCCAATATCGATTTCTACAGCGGATTTGTGTACAGTATGCTGGATCTGCCCATTGAGCTGTACACCCCGATTTTCGCCATTAGCCGGATCGCCGGATGGAGTGCTCATCGGCTGGAAGAGCTGATTAACGCAGGTAAGATCATTCGCCCTGCTTATAAAAATGTAGCTGCCCGGCGGGAGTATATTCCCATGGAACAGCGCTGACGCCATAGAGCTGTTCCACCATACATGAATATGTATACAGAAGGGGACTGCTGCAAAATGAAACATTTTGCAGCAGTCCCCTTCTTCTTTTTTCATCCCGAATAAAAAGAAGAAGACAACCGTTATGATTTCCATGATTGCGGACAGAATAACATGGAGCGCATTTCCGCTGCTCCGTGTCTCATCGGCACAGGTACACTTGAATCAAACCTTACTTGGGAGGAAAACATATGAGAATCCTCAATTTTGGTTCGCTGAACAGGGATCTGGTCTATTCGGTGGATCACGCTGTCCTGCCGGGGGAAACCCTTGCATCCAGCAGCATGGAACCCTTCTGCGGCGGCAAGGGGCTGAACCAATCTCTGGCTCTAGCCCGGGCCGGGGCGGAGGTTTATCATGCCGGATGCATCGGTTCCGACGGCAGCGATCTGCTTCGTCTGTTACAGGACAGCGGCGTGGATACCCGCCATGTACACCGGGCAGACGGTCCCAGCGGCCACGCCATTATCCAGGTGGACGGCCGGGGACAAAACAGCATCCTTCTTTTTGGCGGAGCCAACCAACGAATTTCTTCGGAAGGCATAGAAGAGGCGTTGGAGGGTTTCGGTGAAAACGATCTTCTGGTGCTGCAGAATGAAATCAACGGCATCGCCTCAATTATGAGCCTGGCCCATGATCGAGGCATGCGGATTGTTTTCAATCCCAGCCCCTTTAATGAGAGTATTGCCACTTATCCGCTGGAAAAGGTGGATTGGTTTGTTCTCAATGAAATCGAAGGTGAGGAACTGACCGGGGAA
Organism: uncultured Oscillospiraceae bacterium; assembly: GCA_902492455.1. GTDB lineage: Bacteria > Bacillota > Clostridia > Oscillospirales > Acutalibacteraceae > CAKTXU01. The sequence continues at coordinate 22,297 of CABULH010000010.1, read as the reverse complement.
AAAGACCCCGAAAAGATTCTCCAAGCCGCAAGAGAGAAGTTCGCCGGAGCCAAGACCCTGCTCACCCTGGGGAAACGGGGCGCCATGTATACGGACGGAACATCGGTATATACCCAGCCCATCTGTCCCGTGTCCGTGAAGGATACCACCGCCGCAGGAGACACCTTTTTAGGCTATTTTTTCGCTTTGCTGGAAGAGATGGGGCCGCAGGAGGCGCTTCAATGGGCTACTGCCGCTTCCGCCATCGCCGTATCCATCAAGGGCGCCGCCAACTCCATCCCCTACCGCCGGGATGTAGCGGATTTCCTAGCAAAATATTAACCCTGTTGCCACTCTGCCGCAAAATGAGATTTGCGGCAGAGTGGCAATAAGCGCTTTCTATATCACCTTGTTAAATAAAATACTTATATTAGAGGATAGAACACATTCAGGCTCAGGATACCCTGGAAGCCGAATATAATCGATGGAAAGACCATTTCACTGTCAGTTATTAAAAAATATCGCCGCGTGAAAAAACACGCGGCGATATTTTTAATGCCTCATTGGAGTGGTCATTCGCCCGCTTTCATGGATTCCACCATGTCGATCTTCTTCAGCTTGCGAACCATCACCAGATTTACCAAAACGGAGAAAAAGAGGGTCAGCGCCGCAGCCAGCACATAACTGAGCCAGCCGATAGAACGACCGAACATCACCATATCCACCTCCGCGGTTTTTACCACAAAAGCATGGAGGAAGATGCCCAGTACCAATCCCACGGCGGTGCCGATCACCGAAAGAATGGCCGTTTCCCGATAAATATAGGCGGAAACTTCCCGGTCATAGAAACCCAGAACCTTAATGGTAGCCAGCTCCTTGGTCCGCTCGGTAATATTGATGTTGGTGAGATTATACAGCACCACAAAGGCCAGCATACCGGCGGCAATAATCAGCACCATGACGATATAATCGATACTCTTGATGGTGTCGGAAAAGCTCTTGCTGATATCGGTGGAGAACTGCACCGAAGTGACATAGCTGGATTTCAGCAGATCCTCCGCCACTGCCGCCCGATTCTCGGCAGAGTCGTCCGGAACCTTGGCAATCAGGGTGGTGTAATCCGGTTCACTGCCGAAGGCGGAGGCATACTGCGCCGGGGACAGATAAACATAGCCGCTGACGTAATTCTCGGTGATGCCCGCCACCTTGACCTGTGCCCGGACCCCGTCCGCGTTTTCCAGCTCAATGGTGTCGCCCACCTTGATTTTCATGGTCTCGGCCAGCTTTTCCGTCACCACCGCCCCATCCTGAGACATGCTCACCGTTTTGCCTGAACGCCGCTCCCGCAGGGTAACAAAATCCTTCAGTCGCCCCAGATCCTGAGGAACATATAAATAGGCCTCCTGGTTTTCATCATCATGCAGCACGCTGCCGGATTCCTGATGAACCGGCAGATAAGCGGAAACTCGATCCTTATCAGCAAGCACCGCTTTCACATCATCGTCCGTTTCCGGTACATCGCTGTTTTTCATGACCAAAGTAAGATTATAGGTATAGATCTCGCCGAACTGCTTATCCACGATTGCCGAAATAGAATCCCGCAGCCCCAGTCCGGTGAGAAGCAGCGCCGTACAGCCGGCAATGCCGATCACCGTCATAAGCAGGCGCTTTTTATATCGGAACAGATTCCGGGCCGTCACCTTGTGGGTGAATTTCAGCCTGGACCAGATAAAAGGAATTCTCTCCAGGAACACTCGCTTGCCGGCCTTGGGCGCTTTCGGCAGCATCAGCCGGGCCGGAACCTCCATCAAGCTGCCGTAGCAGGCGGAAACAGTGGCAATCATGGTGCACAGCAGCACCGACAGAGAGGACAGCAAAGCATAGGGTACATGGAACTGGAGAATCAGAGGCGGCAGATTATACATGATGCTGTATCCGCCCCAAATCACCGTAGGCAGCAGGCTGAAACCAATCAGCAAGCCGAAAATACTGCCGGTAATGGTGGCAGAACCCGCGTAGATCACGTATTTCATCATGATGGCACCCTTGCTGTAGCCCAAGGCTTTCAAGGTGCCGATTTGTATCCGCTCCTCTTCAATCATACGAGTCATAGTGGTAAGCGCTACCAAGGCGGCCACCAGGAAGAAGAATACCGGAAAAATCCTGGCGATGGCTTCCACCTTGTCCGCATTGCCGTCAAAGCTGACATAGCTGACAGTGCTGTCCCGGTCCAGGACATACCACCGCGGGGATGCCATATCCTCCAGCTGGCTTTCCGCATCCCGAATCTGCCGCTGCGCATCGGCCAGCTTTTCCTCCGCTTCCTTTTTGCCGGATTCGTATTCGGCTTCTCCGGCCGCCAGCTTGGTTTTGGCATCCGCCAGTTCCGCTTCTCCGGCGGGCAGATCCGCTTTACCTTGTTCCAGCTTCTTCTCGTTGTCGGCAATCTGCTGCCGGGCCTTGTCCAGCTGTACCTTGCTGGCATCCAGCGTGGCTTTGGCTTCGTCCAGCTGTTTTTGGGCTTCCTCAAACTGAGCCTCGGCCACCCTGCGGCCTTCCTCCAGCTGCTTTTCGCCCTCTGCCAGCTCCTTCTCCTTTTCCTCCACCAGCTGCAGATTTTCGTTGTATTCCTTCAGACCGGCTTCATACTGCTCCTCCATGGGCTGCAGCTCTGCCAGCGCTTTATCCGCCATTTCCTGGGTGAGAAGTCCGCTGTCCAGTCCCTGCTGAATGGCGCTTTTCGCTGTATCCAACAGATTTTTGGTGTTATCCAGCTGGGCCTTGCCGCTTTCCAATTGTTCCCGGGCGGACTGCAGTTCCTGCTTGCCCGTATAAATCTTCCACTGGCTTTCCTGCAGCTGGAAACGGAAATCATTTTTTTTATCGGAAAGCTGCTGCACGCCATCCCGCCAGGCATCCAGGCCGTCGCTGTAGTCCTTCAGTCCCTGCTCATACGTCCTGCGTCCCTCTTCCAGCTGTTTTTCACCGTCGGTGATCTGCTGGCGCGCATCCTCCAGCGCTTTCTCCCCGTCGGCTATCTGCTGGCGGGCATCCTCCAATTCAGCCGCAGCTTCCTGGAGCTTCCGGTCGCTCTCCTCTTTGCCTTCCTCATATTGCTTTTTGGCGTCATTCAATTTTTCATGGGCATCGGCCATCACCTGATCGTAACGCACCATCACCTGGGTCTCTCCCAGCGTTTCCAGGGCGTCCACTACCGGCTGCACCACATTTTTATAGTTGTCAGAGAAGGTCAGCTCCTCCGCTGCCCCGCCCACGGTTACAAAAGCGTCGGTATATACCTCCAGGCAGAAGGTATCCTCTGTGACATAGGCCACCAAATCGATGCGCCCATCCCCGATCTTGCTGGACTCCCGTTCAATAGACATGTAATACGCGCTTTTGACGAAGCCCACCACAGTGAAAGTCTCCGAGGTCAGGGTGCCGCTTAAATCGGCATTGTCCTCGGAAAGCTCCAGGGTATCCCCAATGGAAACAGGATTGCCGCCCATGATGGATTCCTCCACCACGCACTCTCCCGCTTTTTCCGGCAGGCGGCCTTCCGTCAGCTCCACCTGATTCAGATAATCGGCGCCTGTTTTTCCAAAAGGCATGCTGTGCATGCGGGTCAGCAGGGTATTCTCCCCCTCGGCGAGGATCAGTGCGTCGGCGGAATAAGCCGGCATCACCTTGGAAACACCCGGTGTACGGCGGATGGTCCCGATATCTTCTTCCGACAATCCCACCGTGGACAGCACTCGAATGTCCATCAGGTTGGTGGTATCATAATACCGGTCGGCGGATACACGCATCACCGGCGTGGTGGCCAAAAGTCCCGCAAGGAAGCCGACCCCCAGCGCGGAGATGGCGAATATCGCCAGAAACCGGCTGATGGTCTGCCGGATTTCCCGGACAACCACCTTTGTGTAGGATTTCTTCACAGCTACCACTCAATCCTTTCCACTGGGGTGGGATTGGCGTTCCGCTCAGAAGAGACCACCGTACCGCTCTTGATATGGATCACCCGATCCGCCATGGCGGTCAGGGCCTGGTTGTGGGTGATGACGATCACCGTGCGGCCCGTCTCCCGGCAGGTATCCTGCAGCAGCTTGAGCACCGCTTTGCCGGTATTGTAATCCAAAGCGCCGGTGGGTTCGTCGCACAGCAGAATCTTGGGATTCTTCGCCAACGCCCGGGCAATAGACACCCGCTGCTGCTCGCCGCCGGAAAGCTGGGCGGGAAAATTCTGCATCCGGTCCCCCAGCCCTACCTGTTCCAGTGTTCGGCGGGCGTCCAGCGGCTCCTTGCAGATTTCCGCGGCCAGCTCCACATTCTCCAGCGCCGTCAGATTCTGCACCAGATTGTAGAACTGAAATACGAAACCCACGTCGTACCGCCGATACTGGGTCAGCTGCTTCTGATTATAACGGCTGATTTCATTGCCGTCCAAGCGAATCACGCCTTCGTCGCAGGTATCCATTCCTCCCAGCATATTCAGCACAGTGGTTTTGCCTGCTCCGCTGGGGCCGACGATAACGGCGAATTCGCCCTTTTCAATTTCAAAGCTCACCTTGTTGGCGGCAGCGATTTTATGTTCACCCATCTGATAGAACTTGGAGACGTTGTCAAAGGTGACGAAACTCAATGCAATCACACCTTCACGTATAATGGTTTCATTGTACCGCTATTTTACAAGGAAGGTATGAATATAAAGCAAATTTTCAATGAAAAGACTGAGCCCCCATAGGTTGGAGACTCAGCCTTTTATTGATAATCATTCACATATCCATTATATATCTTGTTTTTTCTTAACGCAGACCTGGTGCGGTGTGTAAGGCGTCCGAATATTTGTCAAGCCAAGAATATAATCGGTACTTGTTTGGTAGTAAACCGCCAATCTGATCAGCGCCCAAACAGGCAACTCATTGATGCCCTTCTCATAACGTCGATAAACTTCTCTCTTACAAGTAAGATACTGCGCAATCTCCTCCTGCGTTTTATCCGCATCAATTCTCAAATCTTCTAATCTTTGGAAAAACATAGCAGCAACACCAACCTTTATTGGTATGCTACTATTTTGTTGCATTCTTCGGTCGAATATGCTACAATATTGTGGCATATAGGTTCTGTAAATCGGTTTCACAATCACTTACTACAAAAATGGGGGGAGAGAAAGTCTATGCCACGATATCGTCTAAACAAAGAGGTGCCATGGGGAGACGTGCTCGATACTCTACGATGGGGTATCACTCGACGGACGATACAATACAAAAGCTCATTCAACTATCTACGCAAAACCCATTCAGATTTAGAGTTGCTTTCAGTAGAAAGAAATCTGTTAAAAAACAGCCTTTTTACTTACCAAGCACTTAGGAGTTTTCTGGGGTATGCCACTGTCACTCAATTAGAGAAAAAAACTCTTCGACTTCTGGAATTATCCTTAAAATAGCTAAAACGCGCTGCTAGTGACAGCGCGCTTTTAGCTATCTCATTTACATCATTTCAGTAGTTCTTCCACCGCGTTAGCGGCACCGTCCAGCTCCTCACAGATTACCCGCTCAATCTCGCCGCTGTCGCACAGCCGGGCCACCTGTTCGTCCATGGGCAGACGGGCCAGCACGGAAACGCCCATGTCCTCCGCGGCTTTTTCCAGTCCGCTGCCGTCGCCGAACAGGGGGATCAGCTTGCCGCAATCGGGGCATTTCACACTGCTCATATTCTCCACCAGGCCCAGCACCGGGATGTTCAGCATCTGGGCCATTTTATGGGCCTTGCTTACCACCATCTGCACCAGCGATTGAGGGGTGGAGACAATCACCGCGCCGTCCAGCGGAATGGACTGATACAGCGTCAGCGGAATATCGCCGGTTCCGGGAGGCATATCGATAAAGAGCACATCCAATTCGCCCCAAGCCACGTCGGTCCAAAACTGCGTCACCGCACCGGCCAGTACCGGACCCCGCCAGATCACCGGCTGCTCTTCATTTTCCAGCAGCAGATTGATGGACATCACCTTGATGCCCATGTGGGTTTCCTCCGGCAGAATTCCCATAGCGCTGCCTTTGGCCTTTCGGGTGATGCCGAAGGCTTTGGGAATGGAGGGACCGGTGATATCCGCGTCCAAAATCCCCACCTTATATCCCCGGCGGGCCATCAGCACCGCCAGCATAGCGGTAACGGAGGATTTCCCCACGCCGCCTTTGCCGCTGGAAACCGCCACCACCCGTTTGATCTGGCTGTAATCGTTGAGACGGGCGTGCAGGTCCTTTTCCTCACAGGCCTGACCGCAGCTTCCGCAGTCGTGATTGCATGTTTCACTCATACTTTTTCTCCAGTCCTTTCCATCTTCCCGTTTATTCATTCTTGTTGTCTCAGGCTGCTTTCACAACAAAAGGCATCCACGCCCCGGCGTGGATGCTTGATTTGCTGCTGATATTATTTAATTGACCCGTCAGGCGGATTTTTCCTCCGCCGCGATAGAAGGGTTAGCGCCCTCATGGACATCCTTGGACTCCAAAACACAGGTGACAGTTTTCACAAGCACCTGCACATCCAATTTAAAGGAAAGCCGCTGCACATACTCCGCGTCCAGCCGCGCCTTCTCGGAAATGGTGACGTTATCGCGGCCGTTGACCTGGGCCCAGCCGGTGAGACCGGGACGCACCAGACAGGAACGGTTTTTTGTACGCAGCTCCAGAAGATCGGTTTCGCTGAGCACCACCGGCCGAGGACCGACAAAGCTCATATCACCCTTCAGGATATTGATCAGCTGAGGCAGTTCATCCAGGCTCAGCTTGCGCATAATCCGGCCCGTGCGGGATATATAGCCTTCCGCGCCTTCCAGCTTGTGGGTGGCTACGTTGGCCGGTGCATCCGCACTCATCGTACGGATTTTCAGCATTTTAAACGGGCGGTTGAACCGACCCATCCGCTCCTGAACAAAAACCGGAGAACTCTTGGTATCCAGCGCGGCTATGGCCATCAGAATCAAAAACAAGGGGGACAACGCAACAAGAAGAAGAATGGAGAACACTATATCAAAAGAACGCTTGACTGTAGCATAACCCCGTTTTTGTTTCTGAAAGGCGCGATAATAATGGCTCATGGGCAAAACTTTTTCCATGGCGGTATCGCCTCCCTTTGTTGTCAAAACACGCTTCATCATCAGCAAATTCTTTCCCACAAAAGATTTGTCTACAGACGGGTGTCTTTGGTACTGAACTGCATTATACTATCCTATTTGACAAAAATCAAGTTTCATTTTTGTAATCTGCTTGAAATCGTGTGTTCACAAATCCGGCGAAGGCTTGATTTCTGCCGCTTGACAGCCTATCCGCCGTGTTCATATACAGAAGTGAAAATCCAAGAATAGGCGCTGTAGACAGGATTAAGCGCGGGAATACTAATCCAGGATGGCTATAAGGAGGACGATTTCATGAAAAATTGGTATAAGCCGGTAAAAAGAGGTCTCGATATTCTTGGCGCCCTTGCGCTGATGATGGTATTATCTCCTCTTTTTCTGCTGATTATGCTGGCGATTGCCGTGGATTCGGAGGGAAATGTGCTTTTTCCCCAAAGCCGAATGGGCCGAAATGGCCGTCCTTTTATTATATTCAAATTTCGCACCATGTATCTTCAAACACCGACGGAAACGCCGACGGGCGCCTTATCGGATCCCGAACGATTTATCACGCCGGTGGGACGCTTTCTGCGTCGCACCAGTTTGGACGAACTGCCTCAGCTGTTTAACATCTTAAAAGGAGACATGAGTTTTATCGGTCCCCGCCCGGTGGTTCTGGCGGAGCGGCAGCTGTTAAGCCTGCGCCGGGATAAGGGTGCGGACAGTGTTCGGCCGGGCATCACCGGCCTGGCGCAGGTACGGGGAAGAGATGAAGTATCGATCCGGGCCAAAGCCGGCTATGACGCCTTCTATGCCCGCCGTATGAGCCCAGCACTGGACGCCTGGATTTTTTGGCGCACCTTTCGCTGCGTGTTCACCGGTGAGGGCATCCGCGAAGGCGCGCCAAAGCCCTCTTCCCGGCATTGGAAGGAGCCTGCTCATCGGCGTTCCCGGCTGTAACCGCTTTTTTGAAACGGATAGCCGCCGGTTTACATACACAAAGACTGCCCGCCGGCTATGGGATAACCGGCAGGCAGTTTTGTGTATAGGATTATCTGGCGCGCCCCATCAGCAGATCCAGCGCCTCTGTCCGGCTGCGGGGATCGGCTTTCATCCTTCCCCGCAAAGCCGAAGTCTGGGTTTTGGCGCCTGCGGCCCGCACCCCCCGCATGGTCATGCAAAGGTGCTCCGCTTCAATGATCACCGCCACGCCCTGAGGCTGCAGCTCCTCCTCCAGAAAATCCGCCAGCTGGGCGGTCAGCCGCTCCTGCAGCTGGGGCCGACGGGAAAAGGCGTTGACGATCCGCGCCAGCTTGGACAGGCCGATCACCCGTCCCTCCCGGGGGATATAGGCGATATGCGCCACCCCGATAAAAGGCAGCAGATGATGCTCACACATGGAATACAAGGGGATATCCCGCACGGTAACCATTTCGTCATGCTGGGTTTCGGTAAATATTTTCAGGTGGGATTTGGGATCCTCTTCCAATCCGGAAAAAATTTCACCATACATCTCCGCCACCCGCCGGGGAGTCTCCTGCAATCCCTCCCGGTCGGGATCCTCGCCTATCGCCAGGAGCAATTCCCGCACAGCGGCTTCTATTCTCGGTTTATCCAATCCGATTGCCTTCTTTCCAATTTATATCACATCAGGGGCGCGAAAATCCGCAGGCAGGCCCTGACCAGCTTGCGATACCATTTTACATTGCGGCATTCCTCCAGGGTAATCTCCTGGCAAATGGGCAGCATGGCGAGAAAATCCTCCTTGATCTGCAGCACGCTGCGGGTGCGATAAAGCCAGACGCCGCATTCGAAATGCAGATACAGACTGCGGTAATCCAAATTGATGGTACCCACCGTCCCGTATTCGTCATCCACCGCAAAGGTTTTGGCATGAATAAAACCAGGGGTATACTCATAGATTTTTACCCCGTTTTCCAGCAGCCCTTCATAATAGGCCCGGGTGACCGCATGGACATACCATTTATCGGGTATATGAGGGGTGATAATCCGTACGTCCACCCCGCTTTTAGCGGCCACAGAAAGGGCGGTGACCATCTCATTGTCAATAATCAGGTAGGGGGTGGTGATATAGACGTACCGCTTTGCCTTGTTGATGAGATTAAAGTATACCGTTTCACCCACGATCTCATCATCCAGAGGGTTATCGGAATAGGGCTGTACATAACCGTCCCTGGATTCCGGCACCGATTGGTACACCCGGGGCTTGAATTTTTCATAGTCCTCTTTGATCCCCCGGATATCGTCCCACATGGCGAGGAACATCACCGTCAGGTTCCACACCGCGTCCCCTTTCAAGATAATGGAGGAATCCTTCCAGTGACCGTGTTTTTCATAGGCGTTGATATACTCATCCGCCAGATTGATGCCGCCGGTGAAGCCGGTGTGCCCGTCGATTACGCAGATTTTCCGGTGATCCCGGTTATTGAGCCGGGAGGAAAGGATGGGAATAAAAGGATTAAAGACACTGCAGGCAATGCCCAGAGCTTCCATCTTTCGCTCATAATGGTGCGGCAGAGTCATGATGCAGCCCATATCGTCGTACATCAGCCGGACCTCTACCCCCTGTTTCACCTTATCGGTTAGGATTTCCAGGATTTCGTCCCACATCCGGCCTTCCTGAATGATGAAATATTCCAGGAAGATGTAGTGTTCCGCCTTGCGCAGTTCCTCCTTCATCCGCTCAAACTTGATTTCTCCCAATGGCAGGTAATCGGTATAGGTATTGGTGTAAACCGGACAGTAGGCATAGGTCTGAATATACCGGGCCTGATTGGCCGCATCGATACTGTCGGCGGCGATTTCCCCCAGCAGTTCTTCCTGGGGCGGCAGGGAAAGCCGCATCTTTTCTTCCACCTTGCTCATCTTTCGCTTCACCGGCTTGCGCAGCCGGTTGCCGCCGAAGATCACATAAAACAAACCGCCGAAAACCGGTACCAGCAGGACGGGAATCAGCCAGGCAATTTTGTATCCGGGATTGCTTTTGCCGTTGACAATAATCAGCACCACGGCCATACTCAGCACCACGCAGAGGGCGTAAAAATAGACAAAATATTCCTGGAACTTCACCATCATGAGGATCAAAAGCAGAATTTGAACCAAAATGGCAATAGCCACCAGGACCACTCGATTGAAGAGCATTTTAAGGATTTTTTTCATCTTGTCACCCCTCCGCCGCATGTTTTCGCATTCCGTCATACAGTATATCAAAATCGAGAGGATTCGACAAGAGGATCGGGCAATTCCCCAACTTATTCCTGACTAGTGTATCCTTAATATGGAGAATTTACGCTGAAAAGAGCTGTAAAATGCGGTAAACCGCATTTTACAGCTCTTTTGCACTGGCACTGTTGTAATGGAATCAACAATCAGCAACCCTGAGCGCGCATGGCGTCCACGACTTTTTCAAAACCCGCGATATTGGCGCCGGCCACATAATTGCCTTCCATGCCGTACTTGGCCGCGGCTTCATCCGCCTTCTGGAAGATGGCTTCCATAATGCCTTTCAGACGGCTGTCCACTTCCTCAAAGGTCCAGCTCAGCCGCTCGCTGTTCTGGCTCATCTCCAAAGCGGAGGTAGCCACGCCGCCGGCATTGGAGGCCTTGCCTGGGGCAAACAACACGCCCTGCTCCTGGAGATAAGCGGTGGCGTCCATGGTGGTGGGCATATTGGCGCCCTCCGCCACGGCGATGCAGCCATTGCTCACCAGCATCTTGGCGTCTTCCAGATGCAGCTCGTTCTGAGTAGCGCAGGGCAGCGCCACATCGCATTTTACCGACCAGACGCCCTTGCCCTCGTGATACTGGGCATTGGGGCGGTACTTGACATATTCGCTCAACCGCTGGCGGTTGACCTCTTTGATTTCCTTCACCGCTTCCAGATCGATGCCCTCGGCATCGTAAATCCAGCCGGTGGAATCGCTGAGGGTTACCACCTTGGCGCCCAGCTGGGTAGCCTTTTCGGTAGCGTAGATGGCCACATTGCCCGCACCGGAAACCACAACGGTTTTCCCCTTCAGATCATGCCCGTTGCGCTTCAGCATGGCATTGGTGAAATACAGCAGACCATAACCGGTGGCTTCCTTCCGGGCGAGAGAGCCGCCGTAGGTCAGACCCTTGCCGGTGAGTACGCCCTCATAGCTGTGGGTCAGACGCTTATACTGCCCGAACAGATAGCCGATTTCTCGGGCGCCCACGCCGATATCACCGGCCGGCACATCCACATCCGCGCCAATGTAGCGATACAGCTCGGTCATGAAGCTTTTGCAGAAAGCCATAACCTCCCGGTCTGATTTTCCCTTGGGATCAAAATCAGAACCGCCCTTGCCGCCGCCGATAGGCAGGCCGGTCAGGGAATTTTTAAACACCTGCTCAAAGCCCAGGAATTTGATAATGCCGATATTGACGGAGGGATGCAGACGCAGACCGCCCTTGTAAGGTCCGATGGAGTTGTTGAACTGCACCCGATAGCCGGTGTTGACCTGCACATTGCCCTGATCATCCACCCACGGAACCTTGAACATGATCTGCCGATCCGGCTCCGTGATCATCTCCAGCACGCCGTCCCGGCGATAAGCCGCCTCATTAGCCTCGATCACCGGGCGCAGGGATTCCAGCACCTCCCGGACAGCCTGAAGAAATTCCGGCTGGGAAGCGTTCTTCTGTTCGACTTTGCTGAGTACCTCGTCAATGTACGACATATGCTCTTCTCCTTTACAGGTTTAATTCAGCCGCCAGGCCAGTCCGGCAGCCCTCTGTCCGCACCGCGGACAGATTCAAAAAAGGGCGCAGCAGGACTCTCCTGCAGCGCCTTTGCTTGCATATTCCATTATAGAAATCTGCAGCCTGTTTGTCAACGGCTTTCACGCAATTTTTCAAATTTCTTCACATCCGCTAAAAAAAACGCCTCATATCGGAAACCGAACCGTCATTCCTGCGACATTTGAAGCGTAATCGCCCCCAACTTGCAGAACCCTGTTACAGCGGCCTCTCGGAATAACCAAAAATTAGCCGCCTTGGAGCACGTCGCCGTTTGCCTAACAGCAACGTCTCTGTCCGGGAAACGATCTGCAAAGAGTTTTCGCATTTTGAGGATGTGCAGGCCACAGCTGCGAAGGGGGAGAAATCACCCTTTGGCATCATACCATGTCGGCCCAACATGTACTTCCGCCTCCAGCCTCACCGTCAGCTGCGCGGCGGCCTCCATTTCCTCTTTCAGCAGAACAGCCACCTGCTCGGCCTCCCGCTCGGGCGCTTCTACAATCAATTCGTCGTGAACCTGGAGGATCAGCCGCGCTTCCAGCTTCTCCTCCCGCAGACGGCGGTAAACCCGTACCATGGCGATTTTGATGATGTCCGCTGCGGTGCCCTGAATGGGCATATTCCGGGCCACCCGTTCCCCAAAGGATCTAGTCACCCCGTTGGACGCCTTCAGTTCCGGCAGGGGGCGGCGGCGGCCGAAAAGCGTTTCCGCATAGCCGGTCTCCTTGGCCCGGTGAATGCGATCCTCCATAAATCCCGCCACCGCGCTGTAATGGGCCAGGTATCCGTCGATATACTGCTTAGCCTCTCCGTAGGAAACCTGGATATCCTGGGAAAGGGAATGCGCGCCGATGCCATAGACAATACCGAAATTCACCGCCTTGGCCCGGGAGCGCATCAGGGGCGTCACCAGCTCTTCCGGTACGCCGAACACCTGAGAAGCGGTGATACGGTGGATATCCTCCCCGGAGTTAAAAGCCTGGATCATAGTGGGATCCCCCGCCATATGAGCCAGCACCCGCAGCTCGATCTGAGAATAGTCCGCGTCGCAGAGCACCCAGCCCTTCCGTGCGATAAAGAACCGCCGCAGCTCTCTTCCCAGCTCCTGCCGGACGGGAATGTTCTGCAGATTGGGTTCGGTGGAGGAAATACGGCCGGTACGCGTTTCCGCCTGGTTGAAGGAGGAATGGATTCGGCCGTCCGCTCCCACCACCTTCAGCAGCCCGTCGCAATAGGTGGATTTCAGCTTGGCCAGCATCCGGTAATCCAGCAGCATTGCCACCGCCGGATGGGCGTCCCGCAGGCTTTCCAGTACCTCCGCATTGGTGGAATAGCCGGATTTGGTCTTCTTCTTCGCCGGCAGCCCTAAATCCTCAAACAGCGCCTTGGCCAGCTGTTTGGGTGAGTTGAGGTTAAAGGCATATCCCACCGCCTCGGTGATCTGCCGCTGAATATCGTCAATTCGTTCCTGCAGCACCGCACCGAAAGCCGCAATACCCGCTTTATCCACAGCGAAGCCTTCATTTTCCATGGCCGCCAGTACCTCCGCCAGCGGCTGCTCCACATCCCGCAGCAAATCTGACTGTCCGTGAAGGGCGGCTTCCTTTGCCAATTTATCCGCCAGTTCCGGCAGCCGGGCAGTCTGGGCGGCCTCTTCCTCGCCCACCGGCGGGAAACCATATTCCTGCTCCAGCCGGGTCAGCGCGTAACCGGAGGCCAGCGGATTGAGAAGATATCCCGCCAGCATGGTATCCAATTCTATCTGTGGTCCATCCCCTTCCCGCAGAAGAGCCGCAAACAGCGGTTTGCTGTCATGCGTGCGCACCTTTACCCGCCGCAGCAGCGTCGGAATCCTATCCCAGCCGGCATCCTTCGCCGTGACATGGGCCGTTCCCTCCGGGGTAGCTGCCCAGATTCCTGTCAGGCTTCCTTCATCAAAGACCGGCAGTAAATCCAGCCTTCCCGCTTTTGCCGCCTGATCGACGGCGGCCATGGCCGCTTCTCCCTCCAGAATCGTGGAAGACTGAGGCGGCGGCGCTGCCTGCTCCCCCTCCTCTTCAGCGGCAGAGGCATTGAGTCCCCATTTATCCAACAGCTTGAAAAACTCCAGCTTTGTCAGCATTTTGGCCAGTTCTTCCCGGCGATAGGGCTGAAGCCGATAGATTTCCAGATTCACATCCACCGGAGCGGTGCGGCAGATGGTTCCCAGCGTCCGGCTGAGATAGGCGCTGTCCTTTCCCGCCGCCAGCTTCTGCCGCAGGCTGTCCCGCAGCTCCGCCCCGTCCAGATCGGCATACAAAGCATCCAGGCTCCCGAAACGGTGCATCAGGTCCAAGGCTGTCTTTTCTCCCACCCCCGGAACCCCGGGGATGTTGTCGCTGGTATCCCCCATCAGCGCCTTGAGATCGATGAGCTGAGCGGGATCCAACCCATATTTCTCACGGATGGCCGGCACATCGTACACGGTGGTTTCCGGCCGGCCCATTTTGGTGGCGGCCAACAGCACGGTCACACCATCCCCCACCAGCTGCAAAGCATCCCGGTCGCCGGTGGCGATGAAGCATTCCCCGCCCTGCTGCGCTGCAGCCAGGGAAAGGGTGCCCAGGATATCGTCCGCCTCATATCCTTCCTTTTCCACCACGGCGCAGCCCAGCAGAGGCAGCAGCTCCTTGAGAATGGGCATCTGCTGCCGCAGTTCCTCCGGCATGCCCTTCCGCCCCGCTTTATAGGCGTCATAAGCTTCATGCCGGAAGGTGGGCGCCGATAAATCGAAAGCCGCCGCCACATGATCAGGGCCGGTCATGTCCAGCAGCTTTTGGTATATATTTAAAAATCCGTAAAGGGCATTGGTATACAAACCGTCCTTGGTGGACAGCAGCTTAATGCCGTAAAACGCGCGGTTGATGATGCTGTTTCCGTCGAGAACCAGCAGTTTCATGGAATTCCTCCCCCATATTGACCGATATCAGTAGTATAGCCCAAATTTGCTTCCTGTGCAATTCATCCCCTGTAAAAAAAATTAAAGAGTTGCCGCAAATTGCAGCAACTCCCGTTTCTAGAGTGATTCAGCCGGTCCTCAATCCTCGTTTTCCTGCGGCAGATGCCGGCCTTCCTCCTGAAAAAATTCCCGCAGATTCTCCATCGCCCTGGCGAGTACATCCAATTCTTCCGCTGTCAGATTATCCGCCACCGCCCGAGCCATCCGGCGGTGAAACCGGCGGTGGGCATAGGCGATCCGGCGGCCCGTATCGGTGAGCTGCACCCGTACCACCCGGCGGTCGGCAGTATCCCGTACCCGTTCCACCAGCCGCTTGCCCTCCAGTTTATTGATAGCGATGGTCATGGTGCTGACAGTCACCAGCGAGACAGCCGCCAGTTCCGTCACCGTACGGTCCCCGCCCTCCCCGATGGCGTCCAGTATGTGCATCTCCGTCACGGTGACGGGTTCATTCAGACCTGTACGAAGGGAACGCTCTTCCACCTTGAGAATGGCGTTAAAGGTATCCACCAACAAACTGTTTAAAGTCTCTAGATGCCGTTCCTGTTCGTTCAACGTTGATCCGCTCCTTTTCGATCCGTATGCCCTGGAAAGATCCCCATCAGGCACGGGAGAGATAGCGGCGGCGGATCAGCGGCAGATGATCCCACCAGCAGGCGGCCTCCCGCCGGGCGGTGCGCAGCCGCAGAATAGCACAGGTCAGTTCCGTGGCCACCGCGGCGGCATATTCCAAATCATCTTCCGGCGAAAAAGTCGCTGGATCCCGTTCCCGTACTGCTTGAATCAGCAGTTCCGTCAGCTCCTCGCCGTCATGAGCCTCGAAAAAAGAGCAGACGGACCGGGGGCTTTGACTGCCTAAATACCGACTTTGTTCATTCTCGTAGGCACGATGTTCTTTGAGGGTTCCTTCGAATGCAGGGGTATGCACGTAACACATAAAATCACATATGTAATGGGAGATAATTCCCAGACGCAGAGAATTCCAGCGAGAAAGCATCTGCCCATCCTCAATGCCCCAGCGGCAGAGACGGCAAATCATCCGCGCCACCATCCGTCCGGCGGAATCCACCTCATGCATGTGCAGAATGCGCTGATGGCTGACATCCGGATAGACGTTGCCGAAGGAAAACCAGCCGGCCCGCAGCCGGATATTCAGCCGGCCCTCGCAGCCCTCACGGATCTGTTCCGCCAGACTGCGGTGGATTCTGTATTTCAAACCGAAGCCTCCTGTCAAATGGGGTCCTACGCTTTAGTATAACGGAAAAAAGGGAAAAAGACCAGAGGAAAATTGTTGGATTTTGGGAATTGTTTCAGGAATCCTTCGAGGTCTGAAACTGTACGGCGCAGAGGGAGGCATACAGACCTCCCTGCTGCATCAGTTCCTCATGGGTTCCCTTTTCCCGAATACCTTCGGCGTCTATGTATACGATTTCATCCGCATGGCGCACCGTGGAAAGGCGATGGGCGATCACTAAAGTAGTGCGTCCTTGGGACAGGGTATCAAAAGCTGCCTGAATATGCGCTTCCGTCACCGTATCCAAGGCTGAGGTCGCCTCATCCATAAACTGTAGCCCTACCCTGTGAAGCCTTGCTACGACTGGCCTTAACGGCATACAAAACTGTGTTTTGTGTTCCTTTTAATTATACTTTTTCCAACGAAAAAGCGCAAGGCTCGAATGGAGTCATGCGCTTTGGGCTCGCCTGCACTTGGATTTTCGCAGGCCATGTATTTATTCTACTTTATATACTACGGAGCAGATTCAGGTTTTTTCTATCCATTGCCTTTTTCAGTTTTATGTTTTCCTCCGTCAACCGCTGGTTCTCTTTCTGTAAGACACGTATTTGTTCGTGCAGCCGGATCATCTCGTTATCCATGGCCATGTCGAAAACACCGCGCCGTGGATCGACCAACCCCACCTGCTTTTCCATAGCCTCGTCCACCAACCTTCGGATTGTAGGGTTTTTGTAGAAAAAGCCTCTGGACAGCCCGGTTTTTACAATCAGCTTGGGAACGGATATCTTCTCGCCTTCATCCAGCATCTCATAAATTGTCCTGCGAGCCAATTCTATCTTTGCCTCACTGATCTGCCGGTTTAAGGAAACCATTCTGTCGTACTTGGACATATTCATCCTCCCATCCATCTAAATTCTCCAGTATGATCTGTGATAACCGATCCCTGGCGTGACGTGTATCGTCCGCCAGAACCTGATTGCTCATTTTCCGGTAGTATTTCACGTTTCTGACACTGGAGTGCCCCAGCAGCTTGGCGAGCGTCCAATCATCCAAATGCAACTCCGCCAATTTTACACAATAATAGTGCCGGTACATATGTGTGCCGAATCCGAATAGTTGGCCTTTATCATCCCGCAGGTCTTCTTCCTGAATCAGTTGAATGATCCGGCGTTGCAGGGTGTTATACTGCAGAGGGCTGTTTAGATCATTCTCATCCACAAAGATATAATGTGTTTCTCCATATCGCTCTTTTGTATAGGCAATCGCCTTCCGAATCAAAGCGGCCAGATCCGCACTGATCGGTTTTTCATATGCTTTGGATTTCATCTGCCGGATCCGAATAATGGTCTCACCATTCTTATCATATAAACAGTCAGGCCGCAGGGTCAGCGTATCGGATATCCGTGTGCCGAGCATCTGATGGATAATCATCAGTCTCGCTATCTGTTCATCCAGCTTTACCAATGCGGCATTGAGCCGCTTTAGTTCTTCGTCTGAGTAAGTTTTAAATTCAGATTTTGGAGTCGGCGGGATGTCCCTGGCTAGGAACAGTCCTGTCAGATTGGAATAATCACATATCTTTCCGATGCTGTCGAGGACCGCCCGAAGGCGGTTTATTTCGGAATGGAAGTGCTTGGTTTCGGTGACCTCTGTGTTCAGATAAATCAGGTATTCCTCTATCTGCTCACGGTTAATATCCTGACAGGTTTGTATTTCCGGATACCGTTCCTGTAGATACGCCGACATCCTCCGCATGGCTGTCAGTTCCCGTCGTATGCAGGAGATCGCCTCATACTGCAGATTCAGGTAAATACCCTTTTTCAGTTCATCCCGGATTCCTATCTGAACAATCCCTGTGAAGTCTAATTTATGGCAGCGTCTGATCAGATTTTTTCGGATTCCGATGTTTAGCTTATCCAGCTCCCATACGTCTTTTTCTTGCTCTGGTCGTAAGTCCTTTGGCTGAAAAAAATCCAATACGCTCTCTAAATAGGATATCAGCTTTGATTGAAAGCGATAGGTTTTCCTATACTTGCACCGTTCATAATAAAACAGGGGAATACCTTCCTTCATCATCCACATCCGGAGCAGCCTGATCCATTCCTCCTGGCTATGTTCCTGAAAACTCTGCACTCCTTTTGCGTGTTTTGTGAGGAACCGGCACAACGGATGGTAATATGTCCTGTCACTATAAAGCGTCGTTATGGCAACTTGTTCACTTCGATAGAGGATGTACTTCTTTATCTCTTTACGCAGACCCTGTGTGGGGAGCAGTGCCAGATCATAGTCACAATCCTTGCTGATATATTTTTCATGCTGCTCCGGGATGGTTTGATAAGCGGGCAGCTCTCGAAGATAGATCCTATTCTCCATTGTCCTTATCCCCTTCCTTCTTTATCAGTCCGGCAGCCAAGCTACCGTGTTTATTGAAGTATTCTGTGCCAGCCTTCTCTATTTTTTGCGGCATATAGTCGATGTATTGCATCGTCATCTCTTCATAAGCGTGTCCAAGGTACTCCCGGATGCTCTGGATTGGAACACCCATATCATAAAATCTGGTAGCTATCGTATGCCGATAATCATGGCTTTTGAATAGGTACTCTCCATTCTGAATATGATTTTCAGCGCAGCACCTCAGCATTCGCAACCGAAATGTGTTGTTATTATAAGCGCCGCCCTTTGTGTTTTGAAACACATACTCATCTGCCTGGATATGATGCCGTTGTATATATACCTGCATTAGCTGGTATAGTGAGGTAGGAATCGGGATGCGCTTGTAGGTACGCATTTTTATCTGATACACCTGAATCCAGGCATCTTCTCCCTGTATGTAATAGGCGTTTCCTTTCAAAGTACACACTTCGCTGACCCGCAATCCGACAGCCCATAAGTGCAGGTATATCAGCCGTATTTCTTCTGGGAAACAGTGGAGCTTTGCCAGTATTTCATTGGCCACGTCAGGGGACACGCTCCGGTTATGGTGAACACAGAGCTCTTTTTTCAGGTATAGGTCCTCGTCGAACGGTATCTTTTTAATGTATTGTCTCACTAATAGGAATTGGAAGAAGTGCAGGATGGCCATGACCGTTTTATTGTAGGAAGCAGTCTGTATTTTCTTCCCCTGCAGTTTTTTCAAGTAGGCGTCCATTTGTTCCGGCGTTAAGGTGCAGACATCATTCTGCTCTGGCTGATCGAGCGCCACAAGGAAGGCGCGGATATATAGGAATTCCTTCCGTAGGTTGTTTAGGGCTAGGTGGGTAATGCCGATACCATATCGAAAATACTGCTGGAGTAGTTTTCGGTTCTTCTTATTGATAACCTCCAGAAAGGATATTTGTCTGATTGGATTGGAAGGGTCTAAGCGTTCTGCTTGAATATGGAGGCGTTCCATATACCAGACCGGAGCATCCCAGCGAATTTCCTTCGCCTCTAAGAACAAGGTTTTCCGGCAGCAATCTACAATGCAGGCCATTTTACTTTTTTCATTCCCAGGTTTCAGCGTATCCGTGAAACGGCTGATCTGTGCCAACTCCATTTGTTCGATATCTTCGATGCCTTCCTCGATGCAGAAGTTGTAAAGTTTTTGCAGGGCCACCAGGCGGCTTCTCAAGTTTTCCTGACTTAGCGCATGATGTATTTCATAATCCAGCGTCGCATAAATCTGGCGCTTCATATTCTCCGGTGCCGCCCTGGAAAAATCCCATACCAGATCCCTTTTCTTGGCCGCATGTTCAAATTGTCCGGCAATATCAGGATCCGGATAATATGGCAGGAACAGCACCTGGTTTTCATAGGCAGGAGAAGCTACGCTGCCATTTATCATTAATTTGAGTCGCTCGTCGATTGCTCGGCGCTTGATCCGGTCAAAGGCTTTAAGATAAATAGTGTAGCAAGCCTGTGATACTTCTCCTTCCAAAAACATCTCGAACCGTTCTCTAGCCGGGTAATCCAGGTCGTCGATATGCCAAATCCCTTCAGCCACCATGAACTTATCAACCTTATTCCGATAGGTCGGATGTACGTTGATACATTGCTCCAATTCCGCCTTCAGCTGTCTATGAAGTTCAGCGGTATCTTGTTGTGGCTCTGTGTGTTGCTGCTTAAGTGCAGGCACAATAATCCCTCCGTTTACAACAGCTTCCGGATTCCATAGGTATTAGAATGCTTGGCATAGAATTCCCGGCTTGCTTCCATCAGCTTATCGTCAAGGACATCAAGATATTTGATCGTTGTGTCCAGGTGTTTATGGCCGAGAGCCTGGCTGATTAGCTCCAGCGCCCAGCCGTCATTCCATCTTGTTCGTGCGTAATAGCGGCGGAGCATATGAGGCGTCACCTTTATCCCGGTCTTTCGTTGCATACGGTCCAGCATATCATACACGCTTTCCACCTTCATCGGTCTGCCGGCGCTATCCCCCGCGATATTGATAAAGAGCAGGGCCTGATGCTGCAGCAGATTGCGGTATTCGCTCAGATAGTGGAGTAAGAAGTTGAAAGTATCGCTGCTGATGACCGCCCTTCGCTCTTCCGCGTTCTTGGCGCGGGCGTCATTTTCATTGTCATCCCGAAAGTATACGCTGACGGTATGGCTTTCATAGTCGATATCCCTGGTGTAGTCCACCCCGAGGATTTCTCCGATGCGGAAGCCTGTCTCCGCCAGCAGAAGAATCAGCAGTTGATCCCGAATGTTGGTGCAGGCTTGCAGGATCTCAATCAGTTCCGGTTCTTCTGCTGCCCTTACCTCCCGATCCTTCGCTTTCAGATACCCTTTGAAGGAGTTGGAACGGATCGTCCGTTTGACGCCAACCGCATTTGGCGCCGTTATCTGATTATAGGAGAGCACCCGCAGAGGCCGGGCATACTCTCCGTCCGCCAGATATAAAAAGAACCCGAACACATCCCGAAGGTATGCGTTGCAGGTTCCATTTCCTGTCTTTCCGATTCGATTGTCTGCAATATGGCGGCCTTCTTTCAGCCAGTACAAGAATTGTACGAAGTGTTTGCTTTGATCCTCAAAACCTAGATCGCTCACTTCCGTCAGTTCTATCCCTATCTCCGACAGGTACTGCAGGTAGTAGCACAAGGAGAGCGCAACCCGCCTGACGGTATTGGGCGAACGGTTTGCCTCTATCTTATGTTTGAGGTATTTGGTCGGAAGGGGGACGAGCTGGAAGACGTCATTGTCCAGGATATAATAAAATTTCCGCTTGCCGTCCTCTACCATCCTGACCATGTATTGCTTCATTCCCTCTCCCCTCCTTTTTCCAACCGTATACACAGTATACACGAATTATCATGGCTTATCCAGCACCAAATCCAATCAAATACAGGCTTGTTTCCCGGCCATAACCGTGCAGCAGCAACAAAGGAATCCCGGCTGCGAATCACAGCCCCAGGCTGATGGAAATCGCCCTGTCCACCAGCCGCATGGCCTCCTTATCCAAATGGTTCACGTAGCGCAGAAGCCGTCTTCGGTCAAGCGTTCGTATCTGTTCCAGCAGGACATGGGATTCTCTTTTTAGCCCATCTGCGGCCAGCCGCACATGGGTAGGAATATGTTTCTTTCTTCTGCCGGTGATGGCTGCCGCAATTACGGTCTGGCTGTAGTGATTTCCAATATCGTTTTGGATGATTAACACCGGACGAATACCGCCCTGCTCACTGCCAACGACCGGATGCAGGTTGGCATAGTAAATATCGCCGCATCTGATTTCGTCCATCGGACTTTCCCTCCGTGCTTATGTAAAAAGGGCGGCGACCAGTCTATTTTACACAGGCCGCCGCCCTGTGATATCAATCGTTTGTCTGTTGCCGATATTTGATCAACGTCACCCCTCGGCTGAAGGAACAGCGGTTCCTTCGGGAACACATCCATCGGCTGTGCATTCAGCCTCATTGGAATTTCACCACCCCGTGGATCTCACCGGGCCGCCCTCATTGCCTGCGGCGGATTGCGGCAGGATTGCCGCTTCACGCTCGGACTGTGACTGGACGGAAGTATCATTATTTCCCTCTGCTTGTCATCGCCTACGGAACGGGTGCGCCGCACCGTCTGAGCTCTGGCTCATATGGCTTGCCGGGGAGCAGACCGGCAGCAGAGGGGATGTAATGGATGTGCTGTACGATTCAATTATCAACGCCTCATGAAAGGCCATCACAGCTGGGAATGAAAATAAAGCGGGTGCGTA
>CABULH010000009.1 GCA_902492455.1 uncultured Oscillospiraceae bacterium | reverse complement strand
CCGCCGCCAGCACTCCCTTTGCCATCTCCAGATTCACCGTGTTGAACAACCCCACCGCGTAGTGCTTCTCCTGCGCGTCCTTCAACACTTCATTCAATGTCACCAGCATCGTGAAACCTCCGTTTAATCTTCAATCTCCGGAATCCGGCGGATACGTGTATCGGTAAAGATATCATATTCATCCACGCTCTTGGTGCTGAATTCCGAAACCACCGCTCCCTTGTCTCCTGCCTGGAACCAATGACGGGTATCCGGCATCATCGTGTATTGATCTCCCTCGTGCAGTATGATTTCATGCCACACGTTGTAATATTCCTCGCTGCCCGCCGGCGGTTTGGCTTGGGGCGCGGCGGAGGGTTCTCCGTCTATATATAGATACACGGTGCCGTAACGACAACGAAAGGTCTCTTCCTTGCCGGGATATCCGCTATCACCATTAACAGAACTTTCTTCACCTGTTAGAAGCCTTGGCACCATTGTGACATCATGTATGCTAGTACTGGTCACCTTTAAATATTGTGAAACAAGACACTTTCCTGATCGACACCGATATGGGCCTTATAGCCGAAGTACCATGCACTACCCTTCTTCACTTGATGCGCATCATGATCCCGTTCTTTCTCCTTGTTCTTGGTAGAGGATGGCGCTTCTAATATCGTCGAGTCCACAATCGTCCCCTACTGGAATCAATGCCACAAAATTTCGAGAACGCACAGCTGTCTATGACCTCTGCTACAGTTCCCATATCTGAGAGATCTTATAGATTATGGAGCACATTGATCCGCAGCATCAGTTCCAACTCGTAGTGATTATTCCGCGCTCTCCTATATAATAGCACGGCTTGATTTCTGTGAACCATTCCTCCCCACGGAACGATGCGATCTATCTGCTCAAGCAACTCTTTTTTCTTCGCCCGTACACTCACCAGTTCATCGCTGAATGCGGGCAGTGTCATCCGCTTATCCATAAGACAATATTATCAGTTCGATAGGTCATACCGACAGATATTTCCACTTGGATACAGTTTGGTGCATACTTTCAGAGATACCATAAGCGCTGCAAAATAGAAAAGAAGCTACTCCACAAAACGGAATCTGCCGATCTTCTCTTCGGCCTTCAGTCGGTCGTATACTACGCTGGCAACGGCAATATCCATGGCGCCGGTGCCGATGGGGATACAAAGAATCCGCTCGTCCGGCCGCAGGATACACGTCGCTTTTCCCGCCGCCAGATCACCGATGGTAGCGGTGATATTCTTTTCCGTTATAACGCCCATATGATTGAGTTCCTTGAGCGCACCCCGGTGGAGTGCCTGCCCGATATGATCCACCACAATTTTATCGCAGCCGAGCAACGCATCGTTTTCACACTCCTGATAGGAACCCATGGGAAAGAAAATCGTCCCCGGCGCAAGCCACTCTTTTTTTAGGAAACGCTCCTTGGATTGGGTAACCGTGATAACCGCGTCTCCGGCGGCGGCTTCCTCCGGTGAATCACAGATATGAATTTTACCAGACACCAGAGATTGCATATCCCTGGCGTACTTTTCCGCAGCCGGACGGTAAACATCGTAAACGTGCACCTCTTGAATGTCGAACCGTTCAGCTATGGCCATGGTCTGGGTATGCCCCTGCATGCCCGCGCCGTACAGTCCTAAGCGGATGGATTTTTTATCCGTCAAATAGCTCAGGGCCACCGCCGTCTGGGCGCCGGTGCGCATATTGGTGATGTAGGCCCCGTCCATAGCCGCGATAAAATTACCCAGATGGGGATCGATCAGCAGGATCATGGAGGTGATATAGGGCAGACCAGCCTGGCGCCGTTCACCCAGAAAACCACCCACCCATTTCAGCCCGGCAATATCCTGCCATCCGATATACGCGGGCATGGCGTTCATAAAGCCGTCATAAGGAGGATAAGGATTGACTTCGCCGAGATCCAGGGTCAGCTTGGTGGGATTGACGGTGCCGCCCCCCCCCAGATCCGCGAAGGTTTTGTCCACAATATCGACAATATCCTTCATGGGCATGACCCGACGGATATCCTCCTGATTAAAAAGCAACGTATCCGGTATCAGCGCGTTTCTCATATCCTGCACTCCCTTATAATAATTCAAGCTAGGGGCAGCCCGGTCAGGGATCAAAGGTACTTGAACTCATCGGCTTTTCTAATCAGTTCCTCGTTGACCGTTTCCACTTGTTCCATGAGAGCTTCCTTGTAGTTTTCGCTGTTAAAGAGCACATTGCGGAAGGCGTTGTCCACCCCACGAGAGGTGTAATAGCTTCCCACAACCTCCGGAACCTCGGTGATAAAGGACATCTGTCTTTTCAGCACATCCAGCTGAGCGCTGGACCACGGCAGCGTCGTCATAGCTTCCAGGTTCGCCGCATTGTAACGGGATGCTTCCCCCATCAGCAGCTCCAGTTCGGTGCCGTAGGCGGCCTGCGCCTCGGCGCCGCACCACCACTGCATAAACTTCCACGCGGCCTGCGGATTTTCAGCATCCCTCAACATCACCGCCGCCGTGCCGGAGGCGGCTTCTGTGTGGTCCACCGTGCCGTCCTCCCGCCGTGTGCCGGGCACAAGAGTCATATCCCACAATCCCTTGATCTCCGGTGCCGCCGCCTTAAGCTGATTGTACATCGTATAATTCTGGATGCCGATGGGCATTTCTCCCGTCCTGAACCGGTTGTAAAAGCTGTATTCCAAATCGAAGCCGTACTGGTTGTAAAATTCAGTCCATTCCTTGAATGCCTCGATGGCTGCCGCGGAATCCAGGGCCAGCGCAGTCCGATCCTCATTGTAGAAGGACCCGCCCTTCTGCATCAGCAGGGTGGGAAACAGATCCTTGGCTCCTAGCCCCGAATCGATGGTTGTCTGGCTGCTCATCACGGTATAAGGCAGTCCCACCGTCATGTTGCTACGCTGGATGACGGGGATGATCTCATACAGCTCCTCCCATGTTTCCGGCGGCCGGATGCCCAGTTCCTCCAGCACATCGGTGCGGTAAAACATCACATGAAAATCCATAGTTACCGGGATGCCGTATACACCGCCTTTATAGGTATACGGGATGAGTGCGTCGGGCAGAAACTGTTCACGGATTTTATCAAAGCCTTCAAAGCCGCTTAAATCGGCCAGGGCTGTTCTCGCCGCCAGATTGACCGGCTGTCCCCGGGCGGCGTTTAGCACCACGTCCGGCGCTCTGCCGGCTAGAATGGCCTGGGTCAAGGGAATCTGCACCAGTGCTAAATTGACCCGGATTTCGCTTTCGGGGATAAATCGATTCTCGATAATCTGCTGAATGATCTCCGCCTGCTCCCGGCCGCCACTGAACCATACGGAAACCTGTTCTTTCCCAACCCCATCCTCACTGCCAAAGGTCACATAATCATTGAAAAAGGACCCGATAAATGCCTGCCAGTTATATGCCAGATTCTCAAAGAAGCCGCATTCTGTCCGGCCCATCTCCTGATCCTCGCCCAGAACCGTCAGATAATCCACATCCAGCGGTTGCTGCTGCAGAGTCAGCATCAGGGCAGCCACATTCGAGACATTGGATTTGTAGCTTTCTAGCCGGTCGGTGATGGTAACCGGATCCTGAATAAAGTCCTCCAGCTGATAAACCAATTGGGACAATACGCTGAGCTGACCACCCTTCTGCCCGGTGATGGCTTTGAGTTCGTCCAAAATCTCATTCAGTTCCCCGATCAGCTCCCGAAAACCCGGGATCAGTTCGGGGATTTCCTTGTCCAGACTATAATCCCGGTAATAGTCGGGATCGGTGCTGGTAATCATGATGATCTTCCGGTACAGAAAATTCAAGGAAAATACAGCGTCCTCCAGCTTGGCGGCTATTTTCCCGGAGGCACCGCTCACCGCCTCCATTTCCAGTACGTGCTTCCCCGCTTTGAGATAGATCAGCTGAGCCGTCTCTCCGCCCAGCTGAGTATACGCCCATTTGTCCGCGTAAGCGAACTGCACATTTCCACATTCCTCAAAAGGCAGCTTACCGTCGATGGTGATGCGACGGGTTACAAAGAGCCCCTCCACATCATTCTGCCGAGCCCGCAAACCGATTTTATAAAACCCATCTTCCGGAATGTCCAGCTCCCAGGCCAATATCTGCCCGGGCTTTTTGTATGTGGAGCTGTCTATGACGTTCAGCTTCAGCTTCACGGGATCGCTGGGCATGGTGGCCGGACCAGACCGATCACGCGCCGCCGTCAGGGATGAATCGTTTTTGTATAAAGAAGTCTCCGCTTGGATAATCTTCCGGTAGTCCCGCCCGCCATGGGGCATCTGACCCAACTCCAGGCTGTATGTCTCATAGTCCGGCACTTCCTCATTGTAAATCCGCAGGGCTTCCACGTCCAGATTGCCGCTGTCAAACTGCAAGGTAACGCGGTTCTCTCCTTCATCGAGGAAAAACAGATATTCCCGTACCGAACCCGACAAATCGGTCAGATCCCCTTCCGTGTACAGAGAGACCTGTTCCTGCCTGGGCTTTCGGTCGTTGCCGGCGGCGTTGGGCACAATCTCATCGGCGTCCCGCCACCAGCGTTTGAGTTCCAGCGCCGCTGCTTCCTGGAAGGGGATGGCATCGTTCATCCGTACCCCCAGCTGGGTGTTGACAACGGAGGAGTCGTCGGTATAGGCATACCGCACCGCCATCCGGTACAGACCCTTTTCTGCAATTTGGACAGTCCAGGTTGCCTGCGCCTCTCCGATAATCCGAATCCGTCCGTCCTGCAGGACGGCTGCGCCGTCTACCAACGCCTCCGCCGCCGTGAGACGATAATCGGCCTGGGGCTGTGCCGCCTCCTGGTGGACAGAGCAGTATTCTTTATATTTGCCGGTCCCCTGATCCGTGGGGGAGAAATCTTCCATCCCTTCACTTTCTTCCCCACCGGAGACGCCGGATTCCACTGCAGCACTGTAAGCGTCCGTTTTCTCGGCCGCGGCGGCGGCGCTTCCCTGAAGCAGCAGTATAACCGCCAGCAAAAACGCGGTCAGGCGATATCCCTGTCCATGGCCATACACATGTTTCATAGCAATCCCTTTCTCCGATGCATCTTTTCCAGGCTCCTTTTTACCAAGCCGGTACCTCCTGCAGCCCCTTTTCCCGATACACATCGTTCATCCGGGCGGTTTCATGAAAGAGATAGGCGCCGTCCCCTGTGTCGCTGAAGGAACTTTCACTGCCGTCCACCATATCCAGATTCCAACAGGCAGACAGTTGTACCCCGGTTTCCCGAATCGCTTCCAGGATCTTCGCCAAATGCGCCGGTCCCTGCTTGGTGAAAGTATCCGCTCCGCAGCCGAATTCCCCCATAAGCAGCGCTTTCCCGGCCTTTCGGGCAATTTCAGTATATATTCTCGTTTCTTCCATCACAGTCAGCGGACGGTTAAAACGGATGATTTCCGGTTCAACGGCATAGGTGTGAATACTGATGGTATCGATGCTGCCGCAGGCGAAAAGAGGTACCACTGCGCGGAGTTCCTCTTCGCTGTCCTGCCGCCAGGAATGCTTGAATTTCAGAGAATACTGCTCCTTGCGGTAAATTGCGTCGCCGTTGGAAATGAGGCGATAAGGATCCAGCCCGCGGATTTCCGCGCTGATCATGCGGTTGAAGGCAAAAACCGATTCGGACTTGAGCCCTTCCTCCCCCTGCTCCGGCTTATCGACGGCCAAATTCAACTCGTTAGAGGTCTCCCAGCCCCATATGGCAGGAGAATCCTTGTAGCGGGATACCACATCCCGTGTGTATTGCAACATGGCCTTCATCAGCGTGGATTCCGGATCGCCCATGTCATTTTCCCTGGCTCCCAGCGCCTTGATCCAGGCATAGCTGGTGCTCCAGAACAGGCAGCCCACGACGCCGATACGATACTCCTCGGCCAGCCGGATAAAACGGTCCATTTGTCGGAAATATTCCCTGGAATTGTGAAAATACACATTTACCCCATCATCGCGGAAGCAACCGAGGGAGGTGCGGATAAAGGGGATTTTTGCTCGGGCGATCTTCGCCATGGTCAGGCGGCTGTCCGGCACTCCATCCGGATCCCCGGAGCCGATATACCGTAGAAAGCCGTCGTAAAAATTGATGCCTGCGGCATAATAGGGCCTGCCGTTCATCGTCACCAGACCGTCCTCTTTTACATGTAATCCATAGGTTTGATTGCGCATAATCCTCACACCTTTCATCGTCGGCCCCAGTCCAGCCGGACAGCCCTTTTGCAAGCCGGTTTACCCCCTTCCGCCGGATACATCCGGCGGAAGGGGAAGATATCGGCTGAAGCAATCCACAGAAATCATGCCATAGAAGAAGAATAAGCGTGAACAGCGGAGACCGGGGCAGAGAACGCAGACCGGCGTCTATCAGGGATCCCCGGTTATTTCTGCCGCCGCGCCTGCATCGGCCTTTATGCGGCATGCTAAACGCGTTTGTTCTTCAGGAAATACCAAGCGGCCACGCCGCCTCCCAGGACCAGTACGCCCAAAATCACTACCAGGATAATCAACCACGGGCTGCCGGGAGACTCCGGATCGGAAGTGTCGGCCTGCCGGGCGTCAGTGGTGGAGGTAACCGCCGCGGAAGCCGCCATAGTGTCCCCTGTTCCTGCAACGGTGTCCTCTGTATCGACGATGCCGGACTCGGTGGCCGCGGTGGGCACCGCCGTGGTACTGGAAGCGGTGGGGGCCACCGGATCCGGGCGCCGGGTGGTTCCTGGCGTCGTGGGCGGAGTCTGGGTGGTGGGCGTGGCGTTGGGATCATAGGCCACCCAGCCTGCAGCGCTGTCCTGCATGGACTTGCTGCGGTAGAAGGCGTTGATCTCCTTGGTCTGGGTATATTTGTAGGAGGTGGGACCGGCGATGGCGAAGGACTGTTCCGGATAATAGCCCTTGTCGATATCCATGCCCAGCATATCCATATTCCAGACCGCCGCCAGCTGAACGCCGCTGTCTTTAATGGCGGCCAGCATACGCTTGAAATAGGCTGGTGCTTCCGGAGAATCGCAGCTGGCGGCGTCTCCAACACCGAATTCCCCCACGAACAAGGCTTTTTTGTTGGACTTGGCGATGGAGACCATGGTCTTCATCTCCTCCTCGATGGTAAAAGGCCGATTATACCTCTCATAGTCGGCGGAATAGGGATGACAACTGATGGCATCCACCTGACCTGGCGCAAACTGCGGGACAATCTGCCGGAATTCCTCCTCGGTATCCTGCACCCAACCCTTGCCGTTGGACAGGTTATATTGCTCCTTGCGATAGGTTGCATCGCCGTTGCTGATCATTCGGTAGGAATCGTATTTTCGGATTTCTCCGGCTATTGCGGAATAAAAGGACTGCACATCCTTCAAGGATAGCTTGGAGGAGGAACCCGTGTCCGTGGACAGATTCACTTCATTGGCGATTTCCCAACCCCAAATGGCCGGATTGTCTTTATAACGGGTCACCACATCCCGAGTATATTGGAGCATCACCTTCATCAGTGCGCTGTCCGGGTTGCCAATGTCCTTGTCTACGGCGCCCTCCACTGTGGGCGTCCAGCCGCTGGATATGCTCCAGAACAAGCTTGCGACAATCCCCACCTTGTTTTCATTGGCCCACGCCACGAACTGATCCATGTACTTAAAATAGGTCCTGGGGGATTCCAGGTAAGCCTGAACGCCCTGCGCCCGATAGGCGCTGAATGCCACCCGCATAAAAGGAATTTCCGCTTTGGCGATATTTTTGATCGTATCCTCCGAGGAGATGGAGGGACGGGCGCCGGCATACCGGTTAAAACCGTCATAAAAATTAACGCCCACGCCGTAAAAGGGCTTTCCGCCCACTGTGATCGTGCCGTCCGCTTCCACATGGAAGCCATAATTCGAGTTGCCCGCCGCTGCGGCGGGAGATACCCCGGCGGAAAGCAGCAGGGCGCACGTCATGCCCGCCGCCAGCACCGACCCCATCCAGCGCCTTTTTTTCATTGTCGACCCACCCTTCATTATTGCGCCCGGATCAGGCATATGCATCCTCCAATTTTTTGTCGATCAGCGGAGAAATCTCTTCCGCAATGGTCTCCCAGGGTTCGCCGGCAAAGGGCCGGCTGAATACGTCGCCCCAGTAATCGCCGATGCCCAGGCCCTGCCACACACCGAAAACCTTATTCTCGATCTGGCTGCCCTCGAACTCTTTCTGCAGCGTCTCGTTCCAGTTGTAGGCTTTTACCGCCAGCTGATAGGCTTCTTCTTTTCTAGCAGGATCTTTCTCTTCCAGGAACCACTCATAACGCATGGCACTGAGGAAGGCCCCGTACCCCTCTGGATTGGAAGCCTTATAAGGAAGCTGCCAGCCTTCGGCGTCCACACCGATGTAGTATTTATCCGCCTCCGGATCCTTGGGAATCGGCGCGATGCCCAGGGTGCCCGCCGCGGACAGATCCTTAAAGGTCAGCCTGTTGTACAGATGGCCGAAGCACATGGCAACCTTACCCGCCAGGAAATCCTCCTGGGAGTTGGTATCGACGATGCCTTCATCCAGCATATTGTTGACGAACCGGAAGCATCTGGCGATCTCAGGCGATTTGACCGTGTTAATTACCTTGCCGTTTTCCAGAGTGACCACATGCTTGCCGGTGGTATACAGCAGGGTTTCCGGGGTGCTCATTCCCAGACCGTATTGCTCCGGCTCCCCGTCCTTATTAGTATCATGGGTCATCTTCCGGGCCAGCTCCTCCATGACATTCCAGTCCCAGCTGCCCTCTTTATACAGCTCGTAAGGCGTTTTTTCGTCCTCTTCCTCAAAAATGGAACGGTTGAAATACAGAAAGTGATAGGTTCCGTCGCTGGGCGAGGTAATATAGTGCTTACCGTCTTCCCACTTTAGCTGGTCGGATATGGTCCTCTTATCCCTCCAAAAATCCGAGTCAAAGTCGATATACGCGTCGATGGGCTGCACATATTTGTTTTTCATCAGGGTGGGCGCCCAATAATATTGGAAAACATCCGGTGCCTCGTCTGCCATCACCTGGTTGATCAGTTTGGTGACGCGTTCGGCGGCGGCTACGATGTCCACCTTTACTTCCAGCCCATACAGCTCCTTGACAGTCTTGATAATGTCTGATTCCGCCAAAGAAGCGTCATGGGTCAGAACCCTCACCGTGTTGGAGGAAAAGGTATACTGTGGAAGCGCGGGGATATCCACCTTGATTCCGCTTGGATCGCCGGCGGATACGGTTTTGGAACTGTCATCGCCGCCGCAGGCGGTCATGCCGATCAGCAGTGACAGCAGCAGCGCCGAAACCACCAGCCTTGATAAATGTCTCATAGACACACCCCTTTCCAGAAAAAAGAGATCATGGAGTTTTCTTCTTGAATTTCAGAAAATAGACCACCAGTGCCGCGCCGCCAACCACTGCAACGCCGAGAATCACCCAAAGCACTGCCCACGGGAATCCTCTGCTGGGCTCCGTCTGGGTTGGCACGGTGAGGGATGTGGCACCGGAGGATTCGTCCGGATCGCTGCTGTCCCCTCCCGCAGTCTTCTCCGGCTCCGAAACATCGTCACTGGATACCGGATCACTGTTAGCGGCCTGCGTATTGGTGGTCTCGCCGGCGGTGGTGTTTAGGGCGGGCGTTTCGCTGCTGCTGTCCGAATTGGTTACGGGAGGCGCCTGAGTAGGTGCCGGCTCTGTGGGTGCCGGCGTGTTGTCATAGGGATTGGCGTCTCCGGATACAATAGCATAAATATCGTTGAAATAGGCGGTTCCCGAGCATCCCCACAGCGTCACGTCCACCTGGGCGAAGTAGCGGGTATCACCGGTTTTGATCACCAATGGCTCTTCCGGCGTATACCACTCCCCCTTCGCAGCGTCCCCCTTGTTATTCTTAACGACGTTGCCGCAGCGTTCATCAAGGCAATATTTGCCCTTGTCGGTCAGATCATAGCTGCCGTAAGGCTCGTTCGCACCCTTGGCGTCATATAGGCGTACCCGAAGTCTGGCGCCCAGGGTTACATCGGCGGAAAAGGGGTTGGTCATCTTGATATCTTCTGTGATCATGGAACAGTTGAACTCATAGGTAGTGTTCGCCTCCAGCCACATATAGGTGCCGAACTGAGAACGATATTGTCCCTTGCTGGCGGCCGTGGGACTGTCGTTGACAAAATACAAATCCTTGGTGGCGGGCTTGTCATTAACAATCTTGACGCTGGGCCGGCCGCTCTTAGTCACGGTTTTATCGATGCTGACATTGGAGGCGAAACCCCAATCGTAGGGGGCGCTGACAGGATTTCCCGCTCCGTCCACCGAAAGAATTTGTTTCTTGTAGTTGGAGTAGGACTCAAAGTATTTGCCCACCCCATCCGAAACCTTGCCGACACCGAGAGAAGGATCATCCACGAATTTGATCGGCTGGGACAGATCGTTGAAGAGGGCGATTTTGTTGGTGGTGGACGGTGCCGCGCTGGAGCCAAGGGACGGGACGGAAAGAGCGACAAAGGTGGTCATCGCTGCCAAAACCGCCAACAGCTTTTTTTTCATACTCCTGTACCTCCTGAGATAGAATGGGGGCCGAAATGAACGGCTCCGGCGGCGCCTATGGAGAATTTATCTTTCTCCATAGGCGCCGGGTTTTATAAGCCTTATTTGACTTTACGCCGAAAAATCATCAGCGCACCGGCCGCCACAAAGGCGATCAAAGCCACGGGCAGCGCCGCCAGAGGCAGCACGTCGCCGGTGCCGGGAGTATCTTCGTTCTTGCTGCTGCCATCGGAAGAGGCGTCCGAATTGGTGCTACTGTCCGGGTTGCCGTCTGTCTTCTCCACCACGGAAACATCCGCAAACCACAGCGCCGCGTCCGCGCCACCCTGGCATTCGAACTTCAGCTGCAGATACTCGAAATACTCATCTTCCGCTTCCAGATCAAAGTCAAAGCTCACCCAGCCGTCGCTGGTGCCGGTAAAACTCTCGTTGCCGGCCGCATCCTTGATAGCAACGGTGGCCACGGTAGGAACAATATCCGTGGTAAGCTGCTGATCGATACCGTAATATACCCGATACTCAAAATATGCCTTTTCCACGTCCTTCCAATTAGCCTTGAAGGACACATGATAGGTCTTGAAGGGCTCGATGGGGGTCACACAGATGGCCCTGTTGTAGTTCAACTCCTCATCCGGATCGATGCTGATCTTGGCGGAGGCTTTCCCGGCAGGGGACAGCACAGCTGTATCCGTGGTCACAAAATCCAGATAGGGATACACGCCCCATCTCAGTTCATCTTTAAAGAAGGTCTTGTAAGAGAGACCGGCTCCCAGATCAAAAAGCTTCATATCGGTCAGATCACCGTTGATCAGATTCTCACCTGCCGGCGGGAAGGGATATTGATCATCCTCAGAGGAGACAGCAGAGGAATCATCGGGCTTGCTGTCGTCGTCGGGTTTGCCGGTGTATTCCTTCAGGGTGATATCACCCACCCAGGCCGAGGCCGCCATATTGATCTTGTTGGAGTAGATGCGCAGCATCACCGCATCGCTGCCTTCGGCAGCCGTAAACACTACCGAGACTTTCTTCCAGGCGGCGTTTTCATCGGCGGTGGAAATCAGCGTCTTGCCATCGACATCCTTGAGCAGCGTCAGCTTGGCAAAATCGTCTGCCGTCGCCTGGCCGATATTCTTGGCAAAGGCCGGATCGATATTTTCAATATCTGCCTGGGTACTGCCGGTATATTCCTTAACGTCATCCTCTCCCTGCAGAGAGATAAATTTGGTATTGTTGACAGCGGTACTGAAGGTTCCGTAAGCCACCCGCAGACCATGATTGGCGTCATAAACCGCCGAGGTCTTCACCCACATGGAAATCTCGTAGGTTTTGCCGGCTTCGATTTTGCCTGCGGTATAAACGGAGGCACGCTTGGGCTCCTCGTCCAGATCGCTGGCCCCGGCTTTATAGCCCAGATGCATGCTGGCGCTGCCGTCCGGCGTCATCATCTGCGCATCCCGATAAAGATGGGCCTCATACAGGTAGCCGCTGTAATACCATCTATTAAAGGCGTCAGCCACCTTGGGCCATTGATCCTCCGGCTGACCGTCCTTGCCCTGGATGTGCCAGGCCTCAAAATCCTCCATCACATCGTCCGCATCGGTGGAGGTGACGAAATTTTCGGTAAAGGGTGCTTTGAAAAGATTGCCGGCGGGCTCGTCGGGAGTGTTGTCCTCGGTCACCTCATAAACGCCCACATCCCCCAGCCAGCCTTCCGCGGCGGTGTTGATCTTGTTGGTATACAGGCGCAGCATCACCGCGTCGGTATCCTCGCCGGCCGTAAAGGTGGCGGACATCTTTTTCCAAGTATCCACCGGCCGCGTCAGAACGTTGCCATCATCGTCCTTCAGCATGGTGCATCCGCTGAAATCCGAGCCGTCGCAGGTGATATTGGTATTGTCGGTAAACATCCAGGGATCCTTGCCGTCTTCCGCGGCGGCTTTGCCGTTCATGGCTTGCTGGTTGAAGGTGGCGTAGGCGATGCGCACGCCGTGATTCTCGTCGTGTAGCACGCCGGTTTTCACCCACGCCTCCACCACATAGGTTTTTCCGCTTTCGATTTCCGCTGCCACCCACAAACTGGGGCGCTTATTCTCCTGATCAAAAGCGGTGCCGCCGCTACGGTTGCCGAAGTGCAGGCTTACGTTTCCAGCGGGCGTTTTGTTGCTGTCGTCCCCGAAAATGTTGGTGGTAACGGTTTTGTTGTAAAACCAGCGGTCGAACATGTCCGCGACGGTGGGCTTGGGATCCTGTGTGCTGGAACCCTCCACATGCCACAGTTCAAAATCTTCCATCTGGTCGGCAGCGTCCTGGGAGATCGCCGTATCGGCGGAGATGGTCGCTTTCAGCAGGTTTGGCCCCTTCGTGACGGCCGCGCCGGAGCTGCCGAAAAAGCCTGCCGCTATGGTGACAGATAGGAACAATGCCATGCAGAGGGTGACTGCCAGGGATTTTTTGCCCAGTGATTTTCTTGACATAATCTCTTCTTCCTTTCACTCTTTATTAAAACATTCGGTTTGCGAATGCCGGGGTATAGGGTTATCCGACCAGGCCGGAGCGTTCCACGCCCTGCACGAAATATTTCTGGCAGACCACATATACCGCCAGAACGGGGGCAATCGTCAGCAGGCATCCCGCCTGCATCAGGGTGACGACCGCATAAGGATCAAACTGTGCCGCATTGCCCGTGATCATGGCGGAGGTGGTTTTCAGCTTTGCCAGCGCCGTAGACACCGTGTGCAGGTTGTTCATAAACATGGAGCTAATGTAATAATCGTTCCAGTACCACACCAATGAGAGGATGAAAGTCACCAGAAAAACGGAGGCGGCGTTAGGGATCATGATCCGCATGAAAATGGAGAAGAAGCCGCAGCCATCAATGGAGGCGGCATCCTCCAGCTCCTTGGGCAGGCCGCGGAAAAACTGGCGGAAGAGAAAAATGATCAACCCGGATTTCAGGCCCATTCCCAGAATGGCCGGAAGATAGAAGGTCAGGGGCGTATTCAGAAGATTCACCACCAGCGGCTCCCCGGTGAACAGTCCTATCAGCTTCCCGACACCCAGAAAGCTGAAATTTTTATAAGTCATAAACAGCGGCGTAACGGTGATCTGGGGCGGGATCAGAATCGTCATGATGACGAACACAAACAAAATCTTTTTTCCCTTGAATTCAAAGCGGGCGAAGCCGTAGCCCACCACCGCGCAGATCAGCACCTGCATAATGGTGCTGCCCACGTTGATCTGCAGGGAGGTCAGCAGCGCATTTTTGTAATCCATGACCTGAACGGCATTTTTCAGATTCTCCAGGGTCAGCGATTTAGATATCCAGATCACTGTGGGATCCAGCACCTCCTCGCTGGGGCGGAAGGTCATCACCACCATGTAGATCAGGGGATACAGCAACACGAAGCATAGACCGGTCAGCAAAAAGGTGCGGAAAATCTTCCAGAGTATTTTGGAAAAGCGGAAGAGGGCTTTTTTGACGGCCAAAGCGTTGTATTCCGATGGAAGCGTCTTTGATTTTATCTGCATCTGTCTCCCCCTTTCTAAACCTGATAGAATACCCGTTTGTTGACGAATGCGTATACCGCCGCTATAAGAACCAGCACAATGAGAAAATAGCTCCAGGACATGGCCGAACTGATGGACATCTGCATATTTTCGGCGAAGGTATTGATATACAGCATCACCACATTGCTGTAGTCGGTGAAGCTGTCGATAATGGTGTAAATCAGATTCAGCAGAATCATGGGGGAAATCATGGGAAAGGTAATCTTCCAGAATATTTCCCAGCCGGTAGCGCCCTCCATTTTGGAAGCCTCATACATGGATTCCGGAATCGTCTGCAAAGCCGCCAGAAAAACCAGAATCTGAATGCCGGATTTCCAGATCAGCCCGAAGATGCCGTCCACCAGATCGGTCAGCCCGGAAACGAAGCTTTCCCCAAAGCCGGATTCCAGCAGTAGCGATTGCAAAAACTCTGTTTTAAACAGCTGAGACGAGCCGGCGTTTTCCATCACGCCCTGTGAAAATACGTCGCCAGAAATAATGGTGATAATGATGCCGTTGGCGATAATCACCGGTAGAAAAAATGTGGCCCGCACAAAGGTCCTGCCGATGAACTTCTGATTCAGCAAAATGGATATGAAGAGGCTGAAAATAACGATGATGGGAACCTGCATGACAATGGAGGACAGAGAAGAAACCACCTTGCGCAGGAAATCGGAGTCCTCCACAAAAATCCGATAGTAATTGGAAATCCCCACGAAATTGATGTGATAGCCCACTTCATCCAGCACCAACTCCCCGAAGCTGTAGCGAATGGATTCGATCAGTGGGAAGATAAAAAAGACAATCAGCCCCACCACCCAGGGCAGCACAAAATACCAGCCCACCACTGATTTTTGCCGCTCATAGGGCAGTTTTCTGAAAGTTGTCAACCGTTTCATTGCCCTTCCTCCCTCATGAGCAGAAAGTTCATGGATTCAACCGTAGACTCGCCGCAGACATAGGCTTCATCGGTATAATTCACCACCACCGCCCAGTCGTTGTCATAGGTGGTTTTATAGATTCCCGGCGCCATCATTTCCCAGTCGCTGATATAGGCGTCGGCAACGGTTTCATAAACCGGAAGATAGGCGGCGTACTGCTTTATGATGGTGTCCCGCCAGTCGCTGAAGGTACCGGCGTAATAAGAGGATTGCTGGGTTTCCTTAAGGTTGGCGTTCTGCCGGTGCATCACCTGATATTGGGGGATCATCCCCGTTTCCATGCACTTGAGGAATTCCGTCTCGGGAGAGCCGTATTTGTTCAGCGGCCTGGAGACCAGCGGCATAACGCCGTGCAGCACCATCTGATAAAAGGGCACGGAGGCATCCACTATAGTGAATTCGGTGGTGCGGGCGGGTAGATTGATCACGGCGGTGACATAAGGCAGCGCATAGGCGTTGGCGTTATCGCCCACCAGTCCGGTGGTCGGGCTGGCATCCGCCAACAGCTGCCGGATGCACAGCTCGGCGGCGTACCGTCGGGTGCCCTCCGCAGAGAAATCCGTCGGCAGCGTATTCCCCAAGGAACCCAGGGACAGCTTGGCGGGAGCCGCTTTTTGAAACGATGAAGTGAAATTCAAAAACACCTTCCGAATCCCCGCCATATTCAAAATCCGCCCGTCGGGCTGGCTGCTGTCGGGATACAGGGTATTGATCTTGAACTTTTTCTGGACGATGGAGCCGCCGTTGACATCCTTGATGGAATCAGCGTTTTTCGACGCGAAGGAGGAACCCTTGGTAAAGCTGATGAATTCTCCTGTCAGCGTAAGTCCTCCCGCTTCCTTCAGCTGCTCCAGCAGAGAGTGGAATTCCTGGCCGCTTCCCAATTGACCGGCCGGATCGAATGCCGCCGTGATCTTTCCGTCAAGCTGTTCCCGGCTCCACTCCTCCAGCAGCAGCTCCACCGATTCCACGCCGTTGCTATGCAGGTCGGTGACCATATCCGCCGCCTGACGATAGGTGGTCATGGCCTCCACACGGTCCACGCGGATGCCCAAAATGGAGGTCTGCCGTTTTGCCGCCGCCAACACGGATAGGTATAACGGCACTTTTTCGCCAACGGCAGGAGTCAGCCCCTGCGTTTTGATGAGATACTGCCGATAGACGGCAGCCATGCCAGCTGTTCCCGATTCTGATTCATTCAGTAGGAAATATCGAACCCGGATATTGCCGTTCTGAATATCCCCCTTTTCAAAGGTCACCACATTCTTGGAATCGGAACTGGTTTTATCTCCTACCAGAATGGTCTGATATGAGCGAAGATCGTACTCAAAGTAGGCGAAGCTGCTGCCAGTGTACTGCCCCTTGGCCGCCGCGTTTACATACCCGTTGGCGTCCCCCTCCTCGCAGACGGCGAACAGGGCGGCGCCGCCGTTTTGAATACCGAAAACCGGCAGAGAATAATTCTCCTGGAGGTTCTTGACGGATTCGGAGACAAAGGCGGGATCGGCACCGTAAATCTTAGCGTGATAAGAGGAGGCGTAGGTCTTAGGCTGATCAAAATGCACCAGCGCCCCGCTGCCGTTGGCAAGCAAAAAATAGCCGTCGTCGGTATCGGTGCAGCCGAACATCGGTAGCAGGCTGACGCCCATGATGACCTCTTCGCCGTTTTCCCGTATGTTTTCCACATCTACCTCCGCCACAAAGCTGTCGTCCAATAGACGGAACTCCACCGGAATCGTGTAATCCTCCTGCGGGAAATGGTAGGAGACCTGGATTCCTCCCTCAATGCGGGCTACGGTAACGCCCCCTCTGGAATAGCTGGCGAGATAGGAGTTCTTTGTTTTAAAGGTTTTGCTGGCCTTCAGCACGTCATGCACCAGGATCTGCGACTTTAGCCAGTTCTTATAGACTCCCTGCGCCGCCTCGTCCTCCTCCGGATGTTCCGGATTGCTGCGGTATATCCTGTAATTGGATTTATCCACCACGGCGAAGGCGGCGGTTTCCATATTAGCGAACAGCATCAGCCTTTTGCTTTCCGCTACCTGCTGCATATCTTCGATCTGTACGTCGCAAGTCAGGTCGTTTTCCAGGGTCAATACGGCCGTATCCTTCGTTTGATAGCCATAGGTTAACACTTCCTTCTGGCTGCCGCAGCCGATCAAGGCCAGCATCAGGCAGACGGCCAGAGCCAGGCAAAGTGGACGCGTACTGCTCATCGAAAACACCTTACTTTCTGTACATAAGCTCCGAATAAATGGTGGAAACAAAGGAATACATCTGCTGGAAGAGGGCATACAGTAGCAACAGGATAAAGAGAATAATCGCGATCCCCAGCACTGTGAGAAGAATAATTCCCATCGTCATCAACCCCGAATAATTGTGAACAATACGGATGGCCTGAAAAAGCAGCATCCCCGACCACAGGCCGCCGATCACCAGCAGCACCTGCAAAAAGCTCTCTTCTTCCAGCACCAAGATGTTGGACAAAGCCGTCGCCGTCAGACTGCACAGAATATAGGGCGTAAGGGCGAGAGCCGCAAAGGTACAGATCTCGTTGATCTTCCCCTCCCCGTTGCCGATGGTACACACCGCCCAATTGGCGATACAGAACAGCCAGAAGGGAATCACCGTCATGCATAGCTGAACGAAAACATTTAGCTTGCCTATATCGTTGTAGTTAAAGCGAAAACCATAAAACTGGCGCATCACCACGGCGGACAGAAAAAAGGCAGCCATCATGATCCAAACAAACGCCCAGTTCCGGTATCGGCGGAGTTTCAGCTCGTTATAGGTCTCCACCGGCTGTACCATTACCCTTGCCACTAGCCTTAGCGCTTCCATACCGGTCACCCCCTTTTGCGGCGTCGAATCTGATCGATCAGCCGCTTCATCAGCTTTCTGTTGGTCAGGCAGAAGAGCAATGCCACCAAAATCAGCAATCCGGCAAACAGAAAGCCGAAATTCTCTTTAAAGAGCTGGGCGCGGTATTGGGAAAATGCCTTGGACTCCCGCTGACGGTCATAGCCCAGCCGAAAATAGGTCACCGCCTCCTCATAGTTTCCGGTTTTCATCAGGGATTCCCCGATCCCGTTGTAAGCCATCTCCAGATTGGTATTCAACTTGAGCAGCCTCTGCCAATACGTCATAGCCTCGCCGTATTCGCCAGCAGCGTAGAGGGTGGCCGCCTGCAGAATCAGCTCGCCGTATTCCGTCGGCTTATACTGGGTGATCTTTCCCTGGGTCGTGTCCAGCACATACACCGCATCGCCATAGTTTTCCACGGCGATGGGCCGGACGGAGGCACCGTTCATCTCTCCCTCGGTGCCGAAATTGAACAGGGCATTGCCGCTTTGATCATAGCCGTAAACACGGCAGCGAGTGGAATCCAGCGCCCAGACGATCTCATTGGAAGAAACGGAAATATCGACAAAGCTAGTCACGATGGATTTTCCCTGATAATAAACCACGTCCTCCTCACCAAAATTGCCGGTATAGGGGAAGATGTTTTCTCCCAGATGATTCAGCCGCCGGATTTGCTCCACGTTGTTACTGGTATACGCGGAACAGGTATAGATAAACCCCTTTCTGTCTATATCGAAATTGGAAAAGGAGACCGGCACATACTGGGCGATTTTATCCCTGGCCGTCTGAGACAGAATCCTCTTCCAAATCTTATCCATCAGGATTTTGGCGGTCACTTGAATCTTAGGGCTGCCGAAAAAGGAATCGAAATTACCGGCCGCGTCGTATACCACCATACCCTGATACACGCCGTTGCACAGAACATAGACCATGCCGTCCTTACTCACCAGCACCTTGGAGGGCTGAAAGGTCTGCGCTGTGTAAGCCTCGTCCTCCGGCTTGAGAAACGTCTGCAACAGTTCTCCCGCCGGACTAAACTGCAGAACCTTGGCATCGTCCGTATCCGCTATATAGACCGACTGATCCTCAGCCACAAAAATTCCGCCTGGATTTTTAAACGTATACTCTTCCCTTCCCGATTTTGGTGTGAAGAATCCCAAAAAATTCAGCGAAGCGTCGTACCGTAGGACACGCCCGCGCTTTTCCAACACATACAACACGCCGCTGCCGTCGAAGCAGAAATCTGTGGGGGCGATGATTTTTCCCGTCGCCTGATCTCCCTCGCCGGATATTACCTTGCTGTAGGTATAGGTATCGGGAGCTGGCACCGCCGTTGACCATTCTGTAGAATTATAGGAATAATAAGGAGTGTCCGCTGCCGCTGCTGTCGTCAGCACCATGAAGGAGATCACGGTCAGAGCGGCGATTTTTATTAGAATTTTCAATATGTCACGCCCTTTGCTCATATTCACTGCCCGCTAAACACCTGCTTTTATCGGCACCATTCGCTCTAGTCCTTCATGCCGGAGCTTGCCATTGTCTCCAGCACATTGCTCTGTGTAATAATGAAGATCAAAATGGGGGGAATCACCAGCACCACCGATGTGGCGGCACCCACGCCCATACGGGCGACACCGCTGGCCGACAGCTGGGAAAGCAGGGTGGGCAGGCTCTTCAGCTGTTCTGAATAAATATAGGAGGTATCCGAGCGTCCCCAGAGCGCGCCGAAAGAGAAAACGATCATGGTGAGCCAGACCGCCTTCATGGAGGGCATTAGAATGCGCCAGAACAGCTTAGCTTCTGAGGCACCGTCGATCCGGGCAGCCTCCAAAACAGAATCCGGAAAGCTGAGGAGATTCTGCCGCATCAGATATAGCCCCAGGCTGTAGGAGGCGGAGGGGACAATCAACGCCCAATAGGTATCCGTCCAGCCGAAGGCGGAGATCAGGATGTACTGGGGCAGAAAGACCACCTCATATGTAAACATCAGGCTGAGAACGATCAGGCTGAACAGAAAATTTTTTCCCCAGAAATCCCCCTTCGCCAGGGGATAAGCCGCCATGGATGCGAGCAGCACCTGAATAACCGTACAGATGCCGGTGATAAACAGACTGTTGAACAAATACCGGCTGAATGGGACCCACAAATCAGAGGTCAGCGCCAATAAATTCTTAAAATTATCCAGGGATGGGCTCTGGACCCAGAACCTAGGCGGAAATATATAAATTTCCTCCAGTGGCTTCAGCGACTGCAGCACCATATATACCAGAGGAAGAACCATGATGACGCCCAGTAAAGAGAGAAACACCAGAACGGCCACGTTTCCCCCGATGGATCGTTTAACGCCGCCCTTGATCCGCATACTCAATCCCAACAGCTCCTTTGTTAAAATGCCTCGCTGAAGTTACAGTCCATCAATCGCTGTGCAGCAGCAGGGAAACCAGATTCCGGGTAAACACCATCAAGACAAACAACACGGTGGCCACGGCACAGGCATATCCCATCTCCATCCGGATGGTCCCGGTATCCATGATATGGGTCACAATGGTGGTGGTGGAATAGTTGGTGCTGGGGAAACCGGTCAGGGTCATGGGGACGCTGGACACGGAAAAGGAAGCGGCTATCTGCATCACTGCGCCGAACATCAGCTGCGGGCGCATACTGGGCAGGGTGAGATACCAAAGCTGCTGAAATCGGTTGCGTATTCCGTCGATGGAGCCCGCCTCATAGATGCTGGTATCAATGGTCTGAAAACCAGCAATGAAGGAAAGAAAGCCGGTTCCCAAGCTGAGCCAGAGTTGAATGGCGATCACCACGCCCATATTGTAATTAGAATTGATCAGCCATTGGATGGGATCGGAAATAAATCCGATTTTCATCAGCACACTGTTTACTAGGCCATAGGAATCCCCGCTGAATATGTACTGCCAGATCGTCAGAGCACTGGCTGTAAGAGAAGGCGCGTAAAAAATCACCGTAAACAGGACCCGCGTCTTCGGTCCCAATTCGTTTACCAACCAGGCGAGGCCCAGGCACAGCAGGTAGCTCACCGGTCCGGTGATCACGGAAAAAAGCAGTGTATTTTTAATGGCGATCAAAAATACATCGTCAGCCAAAAACATTCGGACATAATTGGATACTCCGGCAAAGGTGGGGGCCGTCACCATGTTGAAATTGGTAAAGCTCAGCCCAATCGCCGCCAAAACCGGCAGCACCGTGAACACAAAAAAGCCCGACATAAAGGGGAGTAGAAACAGATAGTTGCTTTTCCCTTTTTTAAGCCGCACCAGCACGCTTTCTTTCCGTCTCTTCAAAACCATGTCGCTCACAAGAGTGCCTCCCTCACTGTCTTCATTAACCCATGAACAACCGCTGATTCCCAGCGATTTTTTGCATTCATTTGATGATTCTTGCTTTCATTGAACGGTCTGCTGCCATTTTCCAGATATTTCCGTCCAAGTCAGCCTCTATACGGAAAAATTCTGCCGAACACAGGCGATTTAGTTGACTGGTTATGTCTTAGCGATTCTATCACAGCTTATCTATTGGGTGTATACAGAGAAACGCACAAATTAGAACCATTTAATACAGATTATTTGTTAAAAAACAACTTGCTAATAGTATAACAGATGCATCATTATCTTGTCAAGCCTTTTGATTGTTATATTCAAATTTTGATTTTATTATTGATATGTCCAGCTCAATTTGATCATTATTTCTTTAAATTAGAACGATTTAATCCGTTTTTGCTGTTGACAGAAGAACAATATGAATGATATAATCATTTTAGAGCGAAGGGCGCAAAATCTGATGTGAAATTTATTGCAGAGGGGTTAAATCATAATGAAACGGTGTATACGCTTCGGCATCATCGGTTGCGGATTAATGG
Source organism: uncultured Oscillospiraceae bacterium (assembly GCA_902492455.1). GTDB lineage: Bacteria > Bacillota > Clostridia > Oscillospirales > Acutalibacteraceae > CAKTXU01. The sequence goes on along the minus strand of CABULH010000009.1, from coordinate 121,509 downwards.
GGCGGGAATTCGCCAGCGCCACCGCACGGTGGTGCCATTTAACCGAAGAAATCTGCCAGCCTGAAATCGTGGGTATCTGCGATACTAATGCCCAGGCGAAGGAATGGTTTTTGAAAAATTTCGACTCCATTCGCTGCAATGTAACCGATTACCGCGATTTGCTAGCACAGCCGGATATCGATGCCGTCTACTGCGCCATCCCTCACAGCCTGCACCAGCAAGTGTATGTGGACATTATCAAGGCGGGTAAGCATCTTCTGGGGGAAAAACCATTTGGAATTGACAAGGCTGCCAATGACGCCATTATGGCCGCCGTCCGCACTCATCCCGAAGTGGTGGTGCGCTGCTCCAGCGAATTCCCCTTTTTTCCTGGCTGTCAGCAGCTCATCCGCTGGATTGAGGAGGAGCGCTTCGGGCGGATTATCGAGGTGCATTCCTCCTTTCGCCATTCCAGCGATATGGATCTGCAAAAGCCCATCAACTGGAAGCGCAGAGTGGAGATCAACGGCGAATACGGCTGCTTGGGAGACCTAGGAATTCATACCCAGCATGTGCCGCTTCGCGTGGGCTGGAAACCGCTTAATGTATTTGCCAAATTGTCCAAGATCGTAAATGAGCGGCCGGACGGCCATGGGGGCATGGCTCCCTGCAGAACCTGGGACAACGCCCTGATGATTTCCGATGTGGAAAACGTCGGCGGTGGTACCTTCCCGCTGTTGATGGAAACCAAGCGCATGTCCCCCGGTTCCACGGATGAGTGGGCGCTGGAAGTATACGGACTCAAGACCTCCGCCAGATTCACCACCAATGATCCCAACGCCTTTTACTATACTGATTCTTGGGATAAGGAGCAGGCTTGGTGCCGGCTTGGCATCGGCAACAAGCCCATGTTACCCACTATAACCGGCGGGATTTTCGAATTCGGCTTTACCGACGCCATCCTGCAGATGTGGGCCGCCTTTATATGCGAACTGGAGGGAAAACCGGTGGCTTTCGGCTGCGTACGGCCCGAAGAAACCGCTCTCTCCCATCAGATTCAAACCGCCGCCTTGCTCTCTCACAAAGAAGGCCGGGTGGTCACGCTACCATAAGATAATGGGAGGGGGAAGGCATCATGCCGCCGGCCGAATCGGATTTTCAGCAGTTATTAAATGTATCGGTCAGTCTGGGCGTGCAGCTCCTGCAATGCGAGGCGGAAATCTACCGGGTGGAGGAATCGCTGAATCGGCTGTTGAGCGCCTATGGCTGCGCCACATTTTCGGTTTTCGCCATACCGTCCTTTTTGATTGTCACCGTTAAGGATGAGGCCGGCTGTCCCCTCACCCAAAGCGCCCGCATTCTTCAGCGGGACATCAACCTGTCTCAGATCGACCGGCTAAATCATTTATGCCGACGGATATGCCGGAATACGCCGCCCCTTTCCTCTGTATCCTGCGAGCTAAAAGCACTGGAGAGGCTTCGTCGCTACCCACCCGCTCTCTGCGTCATCACGACCGGGCTGATCGGGTTGGCCTTCACCCTGTTCTTCGGCGGTGGTTTGACAGACGGAATCTGCGGTGCACTGTGCGGCCTTGTCATCGGCCTATCCACCCGCGTTTTTTCCGCCTTTCCGGTCAATCTCTATTTCTCCATCAGTATGGCTTCCGCCCTTTCCGCCCTGACCGCCCTGTTATCCGTACGATTCGGCCTGGGCCAGCATGCGGACATCATCACCATTGGTGCGCTGATGAATCTGGTGCCCGGGGTGGCGATAACCAACAGTATGCGGGACGCCATCGGCGGCGATCTGATCGCAGGTTTGCTGCGACTGGCCCAAGCGCTGATAACCGCCCTGGCCATCGCTCTGGGGGTGGGTCTGGCTATAGCGGTTCTACCATGAGGCCATACGTGTTCTCTCCGCGTGCGGATATTTGACTGCAGAGGTGCTTACCTTATGATCTGGCTGACCGTTTTGTATGCCTTTGCCGGGTGCTGGGGATTCTGCTTTGTCTTTCATTTAAGAGGCCCCGGCTGTCAGATGCTGGCAAGTCTGGGCGGCGCTGTGGGATGGAGCGTTTTTTTAGCTCTGGGCGGCATGGAGCAGGAAATCATGCAATACTTTATTGCCACCCTGGCTCTGGCCGTATATGCGGAGATTATCGCCCGATTGACAAAAAAACCGGCCACCTGTACCCTGATTATCGCTGTGCTTCCCCTGGTGCCGGGAGGCGGCATCTATTACACAATGAAGTATTGTTTGGAACGGAAAACATCCCTGTTCATACAAACCGGCTTCCATACCCTGGCCATCGCCGGCGCTTTGGCGGCGGGTATTCTCACCGTGGTCTCCCTGACCCGGCTGATCCATATGATCGCAGCGCTTAAAACAAGAAAATCCCAAGGAAAAACTATAGAGGAGGATGTGGCAGATGTTTGTATCACCGACCTTATCACTGGAAGATTTGCTGGGAAAGGAGTATCTGCACAGCGTCATAGCGGCCAACGTCGCCCTGGATCGGATATCCGCGGAAGAGGGGACCGCCCTGGCCGCAAAAAAGGTTGACTTCTATCCAGAAGAGAGTCAAAATAAAAACGACAGCATGCTCAGCCGGGTGGGAGAATCGGTAATCCCATCCTTTCGGAACACGGTAGATGGCGCGGGAACCAATGCCTTCCAAAAGGCGACGCATAAGAATATGGCGCCGCTGACCGGCCTTGGCAATTACCGGATCGGCGAGGACGGCAGGCTGTATCTGCTGGGGAAAAGTGAGCATTATCACGCCTCGCTGGGCCATCAATTCGCGGGCTACCGCCTGATCGACCATGCTCGTCGACTAGGCATCCTCAATGCCACCCACAACAATACCCGGGGATATATCACCCGACTGATGGAAATTCGGCTGGTGCAGTCGGTCAATGGCGTGGCGTGGGAGGACGAAGAAACCACCAGTCGCATCTTGGCATCCAGCGAGCCGAGGGTGCTCAACCGGGTTATCAACCTAGAAACCGGCAGCGTGGCAGTGGAGGCCGGGGTCAAAATGATGCTAACCCGTTTTTATCGCCTGGATCCCACCTTTCCCGAACCGAAATATCACGGAAGGATTCCCGTGTTTTTCGTAATGGCTGATCAAAAGGGCGGCAAGGAAGGCAATTACCACGGAACCACCGTCATCACTCAGACCTTCCGGGGCCTATGGCCAGAGTTGTACGCGGCGGCGGACGGCGGCGAGTTGTACAAGGTGGTGCCGGTAGCTATCAACGATATAGAGGATTTTCAGGAAAAAATACGCCGGTACAACACCGGTCGCTACAAGACGGCGGGCTTCCTGCACGAAATCATCCTGATGAATTACGGTGCCGTCCGGCTGGAGCCGGTGTTTCTGCAGCAAGCCTACGCCTTCTGCAGAAACACCGACACCCCCACGCTGGTGGACGAGATTCAATCCTGCATGTGGTATCCGGGGATGCTGCTGTTCCGCTTGTATGATCTGCATCCGGATTTTGTTATCGTTGGCAAGGGCTTTCCGGGAGGAGAATACCCCGCCAGCAAGGTGATCACCACCGCGGAGATGGATACCCTGAATCAGTTCGGCGCTCTCGTCACCAACGGCCAGGAAGAACTGGCTTCCCTGTCCTATCTGATCACCATGTCCTTTATGCGCGCCAACGGGGAGGAGGTCGCCCGCTGCGGCGAGAGATTCCAGGCCGGCCTGCGAGCGATGCAACAACGGCACGCTCAGACCCTATGCCGGGTGGAAGGGCTGGGCCATCTGGCAGGGCTGCATTTCCATACTGTAGAGCAGGCGTCCGCCTTCGCCGCAAAGCTGAACAGCCGCTGCATTGATTCCAGCGCACAGATCTATAAACCCAACTGCCCCCCTGCCGTATTGCTCAAGCCGCCGGTCGTCGCCTCCGAGAAGACGATGGACTATCTGGTGCGCGCCATTGAAGAGCTGCTGTAAGCGGCTTGCCCGATAAAAGGAGACTGCCACACATGCTATTTATTGGATTGGACGTGGGCACCACAGGCACCAAAGCCGTGGTTATGGATGAAAACGGAAAAATGCACGGAAGCGGTTATCAGGAATATGAACTGACCTTTTCCGGCACTCGCGTGACACAAAACGCGGAGGATTGGTGGTCGGCCGCAGTGTCCGCCATCCGCGCCGCTACTTCCTCCCTGGTGGATCCCTCCCTCGTCCGGGGGATCGGCATATCCACCCAGGGAGCCACCATGCTGGCAATGGATGCCTTCGGGCGGCCCTTGGGACCGGCCATCACCTGGATGGACCACCGCGCCGAAAAGCAGGCGGAATCGCTAGGCCGCGTGTTGGGAGCGGATACCATCTACCGCACCTCCGGCTGGCGGCTGAGCGCCACCTGCGATGCCGCTAAAATTGCCTGGCTCCGGGAAGAAGAGCCAGCGATCTTCGCCGAGGCTCATTGCTTCGTCTCCACGTTGGAATTCATGAACTTCCGGATGACCGGCCGGGCGGTGATCGATCCCAGCAATGCCGCCATCCGGCAACTATTCAATATCCGCACGGGAGATTGGGACGATCATATTCTGGCTGCCGTGGGAGTTTCACGCCGGCAGCTGCCCGCTATTCAGCCCACCGGAGATCCGGTTGGCCGGTTAACGCCTGCCGCAGCCTCCATCCTCGGCCTTTCCCCGGAGGTCATGGTGTTCAACGGTGCCCACGATCAATATTGTGCAGCCATCGGCAGCGGTGCGGTTCATGTGGGAGACCTGCTTCTGGCCACCGGCACCACTTGGGTGGTACTGGGGGTAACCGACCGGCCGCTATACACAAAATCTCACATTGCGCCCGGTATTCATCCGGTAAAAGACCGCTTCGGCGCCATGGCCTCCTTAGTCAGCGCCGGCTCTGCACTGAAGTGGTATAAGCAGCTTATCGGAGAGGATTTCCGGCAGCTGGACGAGGGCGCGGCCGGACGTATGCAGTCCGCCAAAGATTTGCTGTTCTATCCCTATCTGGCCGGTGCAGGCTTTCCTCACAACCACTCCCAGACGCGGGGCTCCATTCTGGGGCTGGATATGAGCCACGACAAATATGATATCGCCCGGGCGCTAATGGAAGGGGTAGCCTTCGAGACCCGGCTGGTACTGGATGAATTTGCGGCGCAAGGGATGTCTGTGAGCCGGCTTATCATGACTGGGGGCGCCTCCCGGAGCCGGATCTGGAGCGAGATCGTCGGTTATGTGACTGGCTGCGAGGTATATCGCATGCAGGTGCCGGAAACATGCTGTGTCGGCGCGGCGATGATCGCCGCCGTGGGGCTTAGGCTGTTTGCGCGGTATGAAGACTGCGCAGCCGTGATGACCGACGCGGAAAAGCTGCCGCTGGAAGACCGGGATGCTGCAGATTTTTACGCAGAAAAAAACGCCCACTATCGTGAGCGTTTATCCATGCTGGAGCCTATGGACTGAGCAAGAGGTCGGTATTCTGAAAGGGCAAGGCAACGGCACTAAGCCTACAGCGGCTCGGCGGGACAGACCACCATTTCCGTCTTCTGCTCGGCCAGCCGCTGCCGGATGGCCTCGTCCTCCGGTTGCTGATCGGTTATAATGGCCTCTATCGTCTGATTGCGGGAATAACTGACCACCGAAGCAGTGAGAAATTTGCTGCTGTCCATCACCACATACCTTTTGTCGGAATTCTGCAACACGATCTCATTCAGCCGGGCGGTGTGGAAATCCGTGGCCGTAAATCCGTTGTGCAGATGAAAACCGTCCGCGCCGAGAAAACACTTGGTAAAGTGCAGATCCTTCAGCAACTCCTCAGATAAATATCCGCAGAAATCCTTGCGGTTGGCGCGATATTCGCCCCCGATAAGGTTCACGGTCATCTGCCGACTCAGGATATCCAGATTCACCAGCGAGTTGGTGAAGATCGTCAGCTGCTCTAGTTCCTTATTCTTCAGCCGTTGAGAAAGAGCCAAGCAAAGCTGGGACATGGTGGTTCCGGAGTCCAGATACAACGTATCGCCGCTTTCGATCATCAACGCCGCCTGCCTGCCGATGACCTTCTTTTTCTCGACAAACTGCCCCTCCACCTCCTCATAGGAATACTCAGCAGGAGGGCGGGAATGGATGAGCTGAATGCTGCCGTAATTCCGCACCGCCACACCTTTGTTCTCCAGCCGGATAAACAGACGGCGGATGGTGGATTCCGACACTTGAAGGATTTCCATGGCTTCTGCCAGACTCATCCTTTTGCTGCTTTTCAGTTTTTCCAGAATCAGTTGCTCTTGCCGGGCTGTCTTTTTCATACGGCTTATCCACCCTACGTTTATAATAACCACTTGGCTTATAAATACCAGTATATACCATATTTCCAATATTGTCAATTTAGATGTGAGTTTTGAACGAATTCATCTGTATTTGAACGAATTGCGCCGCGTTATGCTCGAATATGTTTTATTATATCGAAAAATTGAATCAATCGCCTGTTTAAATTCACCTGTTATTGAATTAATCATCCAATTATGATACAATGATTCCGCAGAAACCGAAGATGAGACACAGGAGGCAGCGTTATGTTTGGTATTCAGACTACAGCATTCGACCAACAGGTCTATGAAGAACAGCTGGCGGAGTTCCTGCCAGATAAGATGATCGATGCCCATGTGCATCTGTGGAAGAAGAGCATGTCCCGCATCCGTCCCGAGGAAAGAAAGGGTTGCGATTCCTGGTCCATCCGGGTCGCGGCGGATTGTCCCATGGAAGACCTCCTGCTTTCTTATGAGCAGATGTTTCCCGGAAAAAGGGTGAAACCGGTGCTGATGACCACCCCCAGTGCCGATCTGACGGCGGGAAACGCCTATGCGCTGGCGTGCGCCCGAGAGCACGGACTGCCGGTGCTGTACTGCACCAAGCACGACACGCCTGTGGAGGAAATTCGCCGCGCCATGACAGTGGACGGCTTCTGTGGGATTAAGCCATTTCAGAATCATGCCCCCGCCTACATACCCGGAAACGAGATCCGCATCTATGATTTCCTGCCTCCACAGCACCTGGAACTGATGAACGATCTGGGGGGCATCGTGATGCTCCACATTCCGCGTCCTGGCAGACTGCGCGACCAGGTGAATCTAGCGCAGATGATGGAGATTGACGAGCGGTATCCCCGGGCCAAAGTTATCATCGCCCATATTGGGCGCGCCTATACGCCCGAGGATATCGGCAACGCTTTTGAAGTGCTGAAAAACAGCCGCCATCTGCTGTTTGATTTTACGGCGAACACCCTGGACACCGCCATGGCGGCCTGCATCCAGGCCGTGGGAACCGGGCGCCTGCTTTTCGGCTCGGATATGCCGATTACCAAAATGCGCATGCGCCGCATCACCGAAAACGGCATCTATATCAATGTGATTCCCCGAGGACTTTACGGGGATGTATCCGGCGATATCCATATGCGGGAAAGCGACGATCCCCACATCACCACCTTCATGTATGAGGAACTGCTGGCATTTAAACGGTGCGCAGAAATGCTGTCTCTCTCCCGGAAACAGGTTGAGGACATTCTCTGCCGCAATGCCTCCGCTCTGTTTTGCATGTCCGTTTGACAAACAACCGTTGGCAGCACCCCTGTGGGCGCGATAAGAAGAAAGGATGGTTTACTATGAATAAAAAGGATATACGGATCGGCGTTCTGGGGACTTTGCGCGGCAAAGCCTTTATTGACAACATTGCTCTGATCGACGGTGCCCGGGTGACGGCGGTTTGCGATTTCAAACCGAAATCCCTGGATAACGTCAAAGCTATTCTCGATGATTCCGTGGCCGTCTTTACAGATTTCGATGCTTTTATCGACAGCGGACTCTTCGACGCGGTGGTTTTAGCCAATTATTTCTGCGAGCATGTCCCCTATGCCCTCCGGGCTATGGAAAAGGGCGTCCATGTGCTGAGCGAAACCACACCGGCCCTGACCATGGCCGAATGTGTGGAGCTGTGCCGCACAGTGGAGCGCACCGGCTGTAAATATATGCTGGCGGAAAACTATCCTTTTTTCTCCTGCAACCTGGAGATGCAGCGGCTGTATGCCTCCGGAAAGCTAGGCCGGGCACTGTATTGCGAAGGCGAGTATGTGCATCCGGCCAGTCGCATGGATATCAATAAGCTCTCCCCCGGCCGGCTGCACTGGCGCAACTGGCTGCCCCGGACATATTATTTAACCCATGCCTTGGCTCCCATTTTACATATCACCGGCAATCTCCCCAGGGCGGTCAACTGCAAATCCGTCTTTGACCCAGAGGTGCTGAAGGGCACCGCCCGGGCCTGCCGGGATCTGCTTTCCATTATGCTGTGCGAGATGAGCGACGGCTCTCTGGCCCGGATCACCGGCTGCGCGGCGTGGGGCGGTCACGGCAACTGGTACCGCATCTGCGGGGAAAAAGGAAACGTGCAGAATGTCCCTGGCACCCTGGATCAGGTCCGGGTGCAGTACAACGGCTGGCAGGTTCCCGACGGGGATCATCTATGCAGCACCTATGATACCCAGTGGTACGGTGACGCCAAGCTGAACGCACTCGCGGCCGGCGCCACCCACGGCGGTGGTGATTTCTGGGTATGCCACCACTTTGTCCGCTATCTGGCCGAGGATATCGAGCCCTTCTTCAACGTCTATCGCGCTGTAACGATGTCGGCAGTGGCTATCTGTGCCCTCAGAAGCTCCCAAAACGGCGGCGTGGAAATCCGCATTCCCGATTTCACCAAGGAGGAAGATCGTCAGCAGTATGAAAAGGACACCGCTTCTCCCTTCCCGGATGAAAACGGCCAGTCCGACATGCCTTGTAGCAGCAGGCCCTTTATCCCCACCCCCGAGGACTATGCCCAGGCGGAAAAGGATTGGACGGAGGCCGGGCTGGCGTTTTAAGCAGATTGGTAAAGATTGAGGAGGAATACCCTATGACACCGGTTAAAATCGGATTGCTGCCGCTGTACATCGCCCTGTACGATGATCATGGTTCCACATCCCGTCAGCGCCTGGAACCCTTTTATGATATTCTAGCACAGGAATTAGAAAGCAAGGACGTCCAGGTCGTCCGATCCCCCTTCTGTCGTCTGAGCCGAGAATTCCAGAATGCTGTCTCTCACTTTGAACAGGCGGGGGCGGACTGCATCGTCACCGTACATATGGCCTATTCCCCATCTCTGGAATGTACGGAGGCATTGTCCGGCACCAACCTGCCGGTGGTGGTGCTGGACACCACCGAAACAGAGGATTTCGGCTTTCTCCAGCAGCCGGCGGAAATCAACTACTGCCATGGTATTCACGGGGTGATGGACATGTGCAATCTGCTACGGCGCAGCGGAAAGCCCTACGCCATCGCCGCCGGCCACTACCGCCAGTCCTCCGTCCTAGACCGGGTGATCGGCTTTGCCAAGGCCGCCGCCGCGGCCCGCTCCCTGGCAGGCTCCAAGGTAGGTTCCATCGGCGGCAGCTTCCCGGGAATGGGGGACTTTCAAATCTCCGACAGCGAATTGGCCGACCGTTTCGGCGTCACGGTCCTCCATGCTGATGGGCGGGAACTTCAAGCCCTGAAAGATGCCGTGACGGAAGATGAGATCGAAGCGGAAATCATCGCCGATCTGGCGGCTTGCTCCGTACTGCAACCTTTCCCCCCTGAAAGTCATCGTCGGACAGTGAGAAACTGCCTGGCCGTCCGACATTGGATTGACCGTCACCGGCTGGCGGCTTTTTCCGTCAATTTTTTGGAAATACGTCCGGAAAGCGGCCTGGACATCATGCCCTTTATGGAGGCCTGCAAGGCTCTGGCCCGAGGCATCGGCTATGCTGGGGAGGGGGATCTGCTGACAGCCGCCGTCACCGGCGCCCTGCTGCGCAGCTTTCCCGACACGTCCTTTGTTGAAATCTTCTGCCCCGATTGGAAGGGGAATGCCTTGTTCATCAGCCATTTTGCCGAGATCAACTATCGGCTAACCTCCGGCAAACCGGAGCTGCGAGAGATTGTCTACTCCTACGGCGAAGCCGAAAATCCCATCGTGGGCTCCGCCTGCTACCGGGGCGGCGAGGCGATCTTTGTCAACATCTTCCGGGATGCGGACCGCTATCATCTATTGCTGGCACCGGTGACCGTGCTGGAGCCGGAAGAGGATACTTTCGCCGGAGAAGTGCGGGGCTGGCTGAAACCCTCCATGCCCGTCGCAGACTTTTTGGAAGCCGTCAGCCGGGCGGGCGTGACGCATCACAGCTCCCTGGTATACGATGCCTCCCTGGAACAACTGGCGTATTTTGGAGAGATATTAGGGCTTTCCGTCATCAAGCTCTAGCTGGCTTCCCATCCTCTCGGCGAGTAAAGGGCCGGCGGCCGGCCAAATCACTCCAAAAAAGAAGGAACCCGCTGTATGACTCCCCTATTGCTGCTTCTGGGCGTAATCACCCTGTACTCTATCGACACGCTGTTCATCAAATCATATCAGGTTTCCGCCGGCACCGGCCGATTTCAAATGGCATTTATGAATCTGGTCTCCGGCTGCGCCGTGTTTGTCGCTTTGTTTATCCTCAAGGGCTTTCAGCTGCATCACACTCTGCTGACACTGTTTCTGTCCATTGGCTTCGGCATCTTCTTTTGGGTGTTCTCTAGCCTGAAAGCCGCCGCGGCCGGTCTGGGACCGCTGGCGATCATCTCCATGGCCTGCGTGATGGGTGGTGTGCTGATCCCTACGCTCTATGGCTTTCTCTTTCTGCAGGAGGCTGTGACCGTCCATAAAATCATCAGTATACTGCTGATTTTTCTCTCCTTTGTGCCCCTACTGATAAAACAGAAAAAATCGCTGGCCTTTTCGACCAAATTTTTGCTGTGCTGTCTGCTGATATTGATGCTCAACGGCGCTCTGTACACCGTTTCCAAGGTGGCGCAGGCCCATTCCCAACCGGAATACGCTGTGGATTATGTCGCGCTATACTATTTTTTCTATTTTTTAACTGCGGTGGCCGTCATCATTCAGCAATCCCCTCATTTTGACGTGCATGATATAGCCGTCACCTGCTCCTTGGGCAATCTATCCCGAGCGGCTGCCATTGGTCTCTGCAACGCCGGGGCTTCGGTGTTGAACTACCGTCTAGGCTACTATCTGCCGGCCTCGGTCCAGTTCCCTTTGACCCAATCCTGCATGCTAATCATCATCACGCTGACGGCCCTGCTGATGTATCGGGAAAAGCCGCGGCAGGAAACAATGATGAGCATGCTAATCGCAATAGCGTCTATCGTCTTTATGTCCCTGTAAAGGGTTCCAAGAGGCCTATTTTAACAGAGGGAGAATGAGCTGATGTATCTTCCAGATAAAGAAGCCCGCGGCCGGTTTTTAGGCTGTCCATCACAGATGTACGGGGTGGACAGGATGATTTTCGATGAAGGAAAAGCCAAGGGCACCGCAGTATACGAGGTACGCACCGGCGGCGGACTTACTTACAAGGTCATGGCCGACACAGGCCTGGATATCGGTGAACTGACCTATCGTGGGGTCAACATTCATTATTTATCCAAAAACGGCCATCAGTCTCCTTATGCCTATCATCCCTTTGAATCGGATTTCCTGCATACCTTTCCCGCGGGGATGCTGTACACCTGCGGCCTGCTATCCACGGGAGCCGCCAATCGCGACGAAAATATATGGCAGCCCATCCACGGTCGCTACCACTCGATTCCTGGAGAGCAGTGCGCGGGACGGGTAACGGAGGACGATGTGCTGGAGGTCAGCGGCGTGATCCGGGAAACGCGTTTCTCCGGTCATGTGCTGGAGATGCGCCGCACCATCAGTTCGCCGGTAGGCTCGGCCAAACTGACCCTGACGGATCGACTGACCAACTGTACCTCTCGGTCCATGGAATACATGCTGCTGTATCATATGAACTTCGGCTATCCCTTCCTCAGCAAGGAACTGCTGCTAGAATTGCCAATGGGCACCCGGTCATCCTGTCAGGACGCGCCCGTTTCGCCGGAAGTGGGCAATAGCTTTTGCGATCCCTCAGATGAGGGCGAGAATCAGCTCCTGCTGCACCGGATTCCCGCCTGCGGCGGCTATACACATGTCCGGCTGTGTAATCCCGTCTTGGGGTTTGGCGTGGGAGTCAGCTGGTCCGCAGATTCCCTGCCACTGATGCTGCAGTGGAAATGTATGCGCTGCGGAGAATATGTACTAGGGATCGAACCCGCTAACACCCATAATCTAGGACGGGCAGAGGAGCGGAAGAACGCCACCATTGGACGACTTGCTCCATGGGAAACCAAAACCATGAAGCTTCGCCTGGAATTTTATAATTTGCCCTAAGCAGATCAGGCAAGGACTTTTATCACTACAGAAAAGATAGGACATCAGAAATACCAGTGTAAGAAGCGTCGGCATCAGTTTGCTCAAAAAACTCCAGTAAGGCCCGTGGATATTGCCGGGGGTTACTATTGTCCCCAGTGTCCTTCAGCATCATACGGCGGAGGATAGCTTCACATGATTCTCCCCTTTTCTGTTGTATAAAGATCTTCTGATGGGAGGTTCCCTTTCTCCGGTCATCGTGGACGGTACCACCGTCCACCAAAAGGGCGCAAAGGCCCCTTGGCGGATAGGTGGTTTTTCAGCGCGTCAGCCTTGTTGAAGTGTGTACAGCAGGCTGGATTTTCCGCCTTTCTGCCGATACCGCTGCTCGGTGATGAGCAGCCCTGCTTTGCGCAGATCGTGGAGGGCGCGTTTGACGGTGCTGACCGACAGATGCAGCTCATCGGCAATCGTGGGAATAGCCGGCCAGCATTGCCCCTCCCTATTGGCCCGATCCGCCAGATACAGATACACCGCTACCGCCCGGTGAGGCACATCGGATTTGTACAGCTTATCGAGCCTGCCCATCGGCCTTCGCCTCCGGCTTAGGCGGGCGAGAAACAGGCGGAGACGTTTCCTGGATTTCCCGCGGACCGCCGTACAGCCTGGCGCCGCCGCTTCTGGCCCGGCTTTTTCCCTGCGGATCATTCCGTTCTGATGCCTGGATACCGCCAGCAGAAGAGACTGCCCTGGCAGGCGGTTCTTCTGCTTCCCGATCAGGGCGGTATTTCTTCATAATTGCCTCCTCAATTTCGGCTCTGTCCGCATAGGCGACCTTCCGGTTTCCCCGATCTTCCACCATGTATGGCTCACCGTCAAAGGTAATCCCCCACTTGAAAAACAGCTTGAGGTTGACCTGCATGGGATGGTATCCGGTTTTCATCACCACAAAACGGCCTTTCGGCAGGGTCTTCAGTTCATCCGCCGTAAGGAGCGGCCGTTCAATCATCTGAATAGACTGAGATGGATCGTTCCGCCCCTGACTGACCGAGCCGGTCTGGACCGTCCGACTGCCCAGGGCTTTGGATAAAACTTCGGCGGAACTGCTGTTGGGCGCGAACCCGCCGAAGATGGTGAGCTGGGTATTGTCTATAATGATTTCCGCCCCTTCCTTCCCGTAGTTTTTTTCCAGCTGACTGAAGGATTGGATGATCGGGACGATCTGCAGGCGGCGACTTCGAGAAGCACTGAACATCATCTCGGCGCTTTCTATCTTTGGGAGGGTGCCGTACTCATCGCAAAAGAAGACACAACGGTTTTGGAGCTTGCCGCCGTTTTCGTCCGCAACCGCCAGGATTTCCCGGTACAGCTGCTGGATGAGCAGTGACACCATAAAGAAGGTATTCGGATCTTCCTCCGGCATGATGAGGAATACCGCCGACTTTTGATTGCAGAAGATTTCCGCGTCAATCTCGGTGTCGAAGCATAGGAGTTGTTCCAGTTCGCTGTCGAGGAAGGCATTCAAACGAGAGAGGGCCGTACTCATGACACTGGCCATCGACTGTTCGGCGGAATTTAGTGCGGCGCCTGCGAACCATTTAGCTTTGTGATCGCTTGGAAGCAGTTCTATGAGCTGTTGAAACTGATTCTTTCCCTTTTTGGCCGAGGGCGCCAACAATTCCTGAATCACCTTGAATACCGACACTATATGCCGCTTTTCCGGCGCACAGAATTCCGCTACCAAGAGGAGCGTGGCGCACAGAATCCCTTCTGCCGCATCGTAAAAATAGGCGTTCTGCCCATAGTTGGCCGAATCGCCTCCCGCCATGATGATGGTCTTGGCGATGATCTTGGCATACTTCTCCGCTTTGGCCTTGTAGAGCAGAGTATCCGGATTGGCCTGGTATAAATCCATATACTTGTTGACCAGATGGAGCAGATTGTTCCCGTTGCTACGCGTCGGGTTGCGCAAATCAATGACCGATACCTTATAGCCATAGCAGTCCCTGGCGATCCGTCCATAGTTTCGGACAATATCCCCCTTGGTATCGGTGGATAAAAACGACATCCCGGTGGCACAGGCGTACTCGATGCAGGGGTACAGCCAATAGGCGGTTTTTCCGACGCCGGCCGCGCCGATCATCAGGGCGTGAACGTCCCCGGTATCAATCATGGCGATGGTGCCGGCCTTGCTGTCGGTGCAGCCGACCACGATCCCCTGCTCTGTGGGCAGGTTTTTTCCCTGCCGCCATTGCTTTGGCGTAAACGGGACACGCTGATACATGGAGCGGATTTCCGCCTTGGTCGCCCAACGGGCGGTTCCATGCTGGCCGTTGCCCACCGTTTTATTTTTGATGTTGTCCAGGTTATATACATGTGCCAGTAGAGAAACCGTGCCCAGGACGGCGAACATTCCCAAGGCGACCAGGATTAAGATTCCGATTTGCGGCATAGCTTCCCCTCCTATCTGATTGAGTAATTACATGGCGAGCATAGCTGCCTGTTCCGGCGTTTGGAGTTCCAAAAATGTGTGCAGGCGCAGGCAATGCAGCGCCAGATCCAGCGTCTGGCTCATCTCCTGCTTCAGCTCCGATTCGGTATAGATTCGGTCCACGCCAAACTGCCGGAGAATGCCTTGCATACAGTCTTCCAGCTCCCGGATGCGGCTGTGGTATCCGATATGGTCCCGATGGGGCTGGTATGGGTACATTATCCGCCGCACCAGCTGTTCCGGCTGCCATACGATACCGATCTGCCGCATTCGCTGGCGGCAAAAAGAAAGAGCAAGACCTGCCAATGCGCAGGCTTGCTCCTGTATCTCCAGTTGGTTGCCGGCAGGGGTTCCGGCCAGTGTTTCAACTTTTTTCCGCAGCTCCTCCAGCGGTTTTGCGGGACAGGTTGGCAGGCTGCCGGCGAGGATCTGTCCGCACAGTTCCCGCATGCATTCTATTCGGGGATGCTCACAGCCAGCTATGGGCGTGAGACCATGCTGCGCCCGGATGTCCTCATTCCAATCCTTGAAGCGGGAGTGTTCCCGCCGCACGGTAATCCTATCGTTTTCGACCAGCGCCTCCTTGATACGGTAATATGCTTCGGTGCCCGCCTCGTCATAGTCAGTGCAGACCACCACTTCCCGTATATGAGTATTTTGCTGCGCCTGATAGGCCGTTGCCTGCATTCCTGCACAGCATAGGGCCACATAGCTGTGTTTCTGCCATCCATCCGGATGCAGGGTGATATACGACAGCATATCCACCGGTGCTTCAAATACATACAGCCGGTCGCTGCTGCCGATCAAATGGAAGCTGTATTCGGGCTGACTGCTCTCCACATTGCCTTTGAAATCGCTGCCGGAATAGGTGCTGCGCTTATGGGCATGACGGGCGACGCCTTTTTCGTCATAGCCCACGAACACGGCGTTATGATATTTGTCATCCTCATAAAGCATATCATGATGGACGAAAAAGGAAATCACAGCCCGGTCGATGAACCGCTGATTGAGCAGATACCCGTACACCCGGCGCATATCGCTGTGGGCAGGCGGCAGGGCGAACGGGTTTTTCTTTTTTTGCTTCGGTTTATGCTCTGTCCTCTCCATCGGCTCCGGTACCGCCGCGTTCTGTTCTCTCAGCAAAAAAGCGACCGTCTCCGGAAAACTCAGGTTGTACCATCGCCGGACGAAAGCAATAGCGTCCCCGCCCACCAGCTCATACTGATGGAACCATTCGTTCTGGCGGATCGTCACCTTGCTGCTGCCTTCGCCCCACTGCCACTCGCTTCCGGAGCGTTTCAGCGTCTCCCCTCTGCGGCGCAGGAATTCCTCCAGATTGGTCTGCGACGCCCGATCCACATCCTCTCTGGTAAACGGGATATATTCGCCCATTTAAACGCCTCCTATCTCTCTTAATTCAGTGTAAAAATATATTCCATAAATTCATCATCGGTTCAGACAAAAAGGGTACACCCCATCAAATGAGGTGTACCCTTTTTCATCTATACTACACCGCTCCATTAGAAACAAGTGGAGAGTGCATCACTCTACAATCTGCAATATCTGCTCCAAATCGCCGCTGCACAATGCGGACATATTTCTAAAGATTTTATCCGCGCTCCAGTCCCACCATTTAAGTTCAAGTAAATACTCTATAAGTTCATCATCAAACCGTTTACGAATGATTTTGCATGGATTTCCTCCTGCAATGCAATATGCTGGAACATCTTTTGTGACAACGGTATTCGCAGCGATAACCGAACCATCTCCAATATGAACACCTGGCATTACTGTAACGTTTTGTCCAATCCAGACATCATTTCCAATAACGGTATCTCCCTTTAATGGCAAGTCCTCTATTTGGGGAGTAAACTGTTCCCATCCGCCGCCCATTATATTGAACGGATAAGTGGTCACGCTGTTCATCCTATGGTTTGCACCGTTCATTATAAATTCAATACCTCTGGCAATTGCACAGAATTTTCCGATAATGAGTTTGTCACCCAAAAATTCATAATGATGTGTAACATGTTCTTCAAATTTTTCAGCGCCATCGATATCGTCATAATAAGTGTAGTCTCCGACGATGATATTAGGTCTTGTAATAATGTTTTTAATATACACGACCTGTTTGATATTTTCATTGGGATAAATACTATTCGGATTCGGTCCCATACGTTCACCTCCGCAATCTTACTATGGAACAGCTCTTGTTATCATATAATATTTTCATGCTTGTTTCAAGGCAGTCTTCTAAAACGATGGATTTCAAATCTATCAATACTTACCTTGGGCAGGGATTTCTTATCCCCGTATGCCGTGGAGCATCTTCTTCTCATCTATTTTTCTGCGCAGCTTGCGGTCTGTCCTGTTCCTCCCGCCGTCCTCATCTCTGTGCAGCTGTCCGCTGATGACTCCGGCCATATGCTGCAAAAGCCGGAACGCCCCCATTGCCGCTGACCAGTTCTTATTCTGACGGTAATGCTTGAGGAGCTGGGCCGCATAGAGGTTGCCCTGGGCGGCGGAGGCGGTAAGAAGGGCGATGGCTTTTTCGGCGTCCCGATCTACTTCCTTGCCGTACAAATACAGCCGCCCAAGCTGGTATCCGGCATAAGGATTGCCCTGTTCCGCTGCTTTGGTCAGCCAGTATAGGGCAGCCGGGATATCTTTTGGGATATCCTCGCCGGTAAGATACAACTTGCCCAGCCGGTACTGGGCAAAGGGATTTCCCTGCACCGCCGCCTTTGTCAGCAGATCCAGTGCCGCCAGGATATTCTTCGGCACGACGGTTCCCTCGGCATAGAGCTTTCCCATGGTATACTGGGCAGCCGCCAGATTTTGGCCTGCGGCAAACCCCAGCAGTTCCAGGCACCTGGGGATATTCTGCGCCAGCACTTTTCCCTCCAGATATGCCTTTCCCAAGGTATAGGCTGCGTAGACATTCCCCTGGGCGGCGGAGGCGGTGAGCAGCTGTTCTCCACGCACCGGGTTGGCTTCCACTCCTTCCCCCTTGAGCAGCGTCTTGCCCAGCAGATACTGAGCAAACGGATTGTCCTTATTCACCGCCTGTTCCAGATAGGTGATGGTACGGGGGATGTCTTTTGCGACTTCTTTCCCTTCCAGAAAGGTTTTCCCCAGAGTATAGGCGGCGAATTCGTTGCCGGCCTCTGCTGCTTTGGCCAGCAGCTTCAGTGCCTGGGGGACATCCTTGGCCAACGTCTTTCCTTCCAGATACGCCTTCCCCAAGACGTACATGGCGTGGGGATTTCCCTGCGCGATAGACGCACGGAGCAGTTGTTCTCCACGCTCCGGATCCGTCTCGCACTCCTTCCCCTTGAGCAGCGTTTTGCCCAGCAAATATTGCGCATATTGGTTTTCCTCTTTTACTGCCCGTTCCAGATAGGCAATGGCACGGGGAACGTCCTTTCCAACTTCTTTTCCTTCCAGAAAGGTTTTCCCCAGAGTATAGGCGGCGAATTCGTTGCCGGCCCCAGCCGCTTGGATCAGCAGCTCCAGTGCCTGAGGAATATCTTTAGCCAGCGTTTTCCCTTCCAGATAGGCTTTGCCCAAGGCATACATCGCCTGGGAATTGCCCTGGGCAATAGACGCCCGGAGCAATTGTTCTCCGCGTACCGGGGCGGCTTCCACATCCTCCCCCTTGAGTAGTGTCTTACCAAGCAGGTACTGAGCGAATTGGTTTTCCTTTTCCAGCGCCTGTTCCAGATACTGCAAGCCTTGGGGAATGTCTTTTTCGACCGCCTTCCCTTCCAGATACAGCTTGCCCAAGGTGTACTGCGCCGTATCGCGACCGGCCCCCGCCGCTTTTTTCAGATGCTCCACCGCCTTCTGCACATCGTGCTGCTCGAAGTCCTCGTTTAGATATAATCTGCCGAGGCCGTATTCCGCGTCGCTGTTGCCGAGGGCCGCGGACTTCTGGAAGTATAAAAAGGCGGCGGGGAGATCCTTTTCGGTTCCCACGCCGTTCATGGTCATCTGGCCCAGCCGGTATTGGAGCTTATCGTCGTTCATGGTTTTCTCCATTTCCACGAAGCCCCGGTACGCCGCGGCATACCATTTCTCCGAGAGACCCTTGTCCGGCTTGGTCCCAATCCCCTGCTTGTACATCCGTCCCAGCTCATACATAGCGTAAGTATTGGGCTTGCGCTCATGCTCCGCCGCCAGGCAGAACAGATGGAAGGCCCGTTTGTCGTCCTGTTCCACTCCCTGGCCCCGCTTGTACAGCCCGCCCAGGGAGTACGCCGCAAAGGGGTTTCTCTCCGCCACGGCTTTGCTGTACCACTCGGCGGCCTGGGCATAGTCCTGTTCCACTCCATAGCCAAAGCTGAACAGCTTGCCGATCCGGTATTGGAGATAGTCCTTTTTGTCCGCCGTCTGCTCTGCTGTTCCGAATGCCGCATACGCCTTTCGGAACCAGTCCTGCGCTGCCGCTTCGTCCTTGTCCCGTCCCATCCCCTGCAGCAGAATCTTGCCCATGTCATGCATGGCGTACCCGTTGCCGATTTCCGCCTCCTGCAGCATGAGGGTATAGGCTTGCTCCAAATCCGGCGGCTTTTCTTTGGTGCCATAGAGCGCACGCCACGCCTGCTTGTACTCCTTCGACCACCATTTTTTGCTGTCGCTGTTATCCGGCTGCACCGGCTCACTGTCCGGCAGATCGCCGGGAAGCTCCGCAGCCTCGTCTGGAAGATCCGGCTCCGCCACGGGTTCAGCCATATCCGCGGATACTTCCGGATCTTGCTCGTCATCCTGGGAAAGCTGCCGGTCTGCCGTCAGGTGCAGGGCTTCCTGCACCACGGCGTTGCGGATACTCTTAAACTCCTGGTTCCGCGACAGGGGCAGCCGCTGGGGAAGTTTCTTGTTATAGGTTCGGAGGATTTCCTCCTTCTGCTCATACCATAGGTCATACAGCTTTGCGATGCGCTCGTCGGCCGCCAGCAGATCCACGGCCTTGTCGATGAGGTCTTTCGTCCCTTTCGGGAGATACCCGTATACCAGCTTACCGCTGGTGTGATGGAGCCGGTCGGCTATTTCCGTCAGCAGTTGTTCCATCTCCGGGTTGTCATATCCGCCCGTATGGATCCGGGCGATGATACCGGCAACCAGTTCCCGGCTGCCGCCTCGCAGCTTATCGCGGTAGGCAGTCTGCTTCTCATAGGCCGACTGCAGATCCTGTGAGAAAATTTCACCGGCTACGCCGGAGCGGATATGGGCCACCCCCTGTTTGGTCAGGTACCCCTCGCCGGGGTCGGATGAATACACGATGAGGTGGACGTGCGGATGATGGCTCTCGTTGTGATAGGCCGCATACCAGCGCAGGTGTTCCATCGGGATCTTGAAGTGCTCGGATATCGTCATAGTCTGTGACCGGAGCAGATCCCGCCACTGCTCGCCGCTTTCATAACCCAGCCGGACGGCGTCCTCCCGCCGCAGGGACAGGATGACCGTCCAGATGTTCCCCTCATGCGCATTGATTTCTTCCGCCACCTTGGTAAGTTGAATCTCCACATCATCGTCGGTGAACAGCCCGTGAGAGCCATACCGTTCGGCGCGGGGACGGGTGGCAATGTATCGGGCGTATCCGTCTCGGTCGAGAATCTCGCCCGCGTTGTCCTCCAGTGCCCGTGTGATGAATTCCGACGCATTGCCGATGGTAGGGTTCTGCCGGTAATCTTCATATTCCAGCATCTCTTCGGCGTCGGGAAAATCCCGCAGGATATCTTCGATCAATCGCTTTTGTTTTTTAGTCGCCGGCTTGTGCCTTTTGGAGTCGTCAATTTTTTCCACCCCATCCCGTGTGGCAATATAGATCGCATAGCCGCCCCGGTTTGCTTTACTTGGCGGCAGGTACTTGAACTTGGTCACAAGCTTTGCCACGCCTATCCCCCATCCTTAATTATCTGGCGGCGGATGTTTTGCATTGGCCCACAGCGTCACGTTCCCGGATCGTCATCACCCTGCTGCCAGTCCACCGCATCGTCGAAGGAAATGGTTCCGTTGATCCGCTTGACCTCCTCGATACAGTTCCCCCGCAGACGGACCAACTCACTTTTATCGATATCCCACATGGACGCCGCCACGTTGAGGAGCATGGATATTTCTACAGCCAGTTTGAACAGGAGGCGTCCCATCCGGTTATTGCTTTCCCGTACAATGCTTTTCATGGTGGAGAGGAACATATTGGGCAGATAGGATTTCGGTCTGTCCGCCGTCAGGTAACCGATATAAAAGAGGATCGCTTTCTCAACGAATTCCGACTGGCTCCTGCAGTTGTCCGACTGATAGATCTCCTTCACGCTTTGGAGCGTCTCCGGCTTCGCCCACAGAGGGAATTTCTGTTTGTCCTTTGGAATCGGCATAATCAATTACTCCTTTTCAGCTATAACTTGGCGCAACCCCTCGCAAAGCCCTTGGCCCGCGCTGTTTCCACCTTCCGCAACCCCATATTGTCGGAGAAACGCCCGGAGCAACCCCTTTTTTGAGAGGCTGACGAAAAGCCTGCAATCCCTTGCGCGGTCGGCTCTGCCGGCCGTTGTGAGCCGGGACGGGGGTGCTTCAGCAACCCCGTCCCTTTCTCCCGCTTACTTTTCGGTCAGCCTTCCGAGCTGGATACCGGAAGCAAAAGGCCCTCCTTTTTCCCTCTCGCACTTCTTCCGTCCGTGGCATAGGAGCGATGAAGGAGCGGTTTTAACCCTTTCAGCCCCGGTTCACTCCGGGCTTTTCTCATCGGTAGGGATGGACCCGGTATCCCTATCCCTATCGGGGCGGCGGTTTCACGATTCCCGTGCGGCATTGCGTTTTTTCATCCCACTAGACAGCACCTGCCGCCGTTCCTCGCTGATGGGTTCCCGCAATATAACGGTCAGCCACTTCTTCGGGAATACACAACGCACAGCGCCGTCCGACCCCCGGTGAATAACCCGGTAAAGATCCGGACGGCGCTGTTCGGCTTGCTCAATTTTTCGCTTCAGTTTAGGGTCGTAGGTATAGATTTCTGCTTCCAACTCCCCGTTGTTATACAGAATAATGGTCTCTTGTTCCTTGAGTGTGACGCTCATTTTTCACCCTCCCGGTATCGTTCCTTAAGGAATTCCTGCACTCCGGCCGGGACGAAACGAACATATAACCGCTCCAGCTGCGCCAGCAGCTCACTGTCCAAATCGGTGTCCTTACGCTGCATATAGATGCGCAGCGCCGCCAGCTTCTCCTCATCATACGGGATCGTCACGGTTGCTTTCTTCATCTTTTTTCACGTTCACCTTTCTGTTGGTTTTCCAAAAACATCGTCGTATACGCTTTCAGGCAGCCCGTATTTGGTTTGGAGCTGCCCGGTATTTCCGGCATTTTCGGTTCACATAGTCAAGTTATCTTCCCTATCCGGCTCGGCATGTTCCAGTTCCATGCCCTGCAGGTAGACCTCAAACCTCGCTTCCCAATCGTAAAGACGGGTGCCATCCGTTTCCGTCACGCTTTCCATTGCCGTCTCAATATCCTGCAGTCGGTAGCTACGCCTCGGTTCCGTTCCTCTTGAAACTGCCAGCGCCATGGCCTCGATATCAAATTCCAATACCGCCCATACCCTGCTGTCATGCAGCGCGGCCGTGCAAAATATATCGTAAGTCATCTCGTCAATGATTTGCTGATCGGCAAATGAGTTCTGATAACAATCCAACGAATACAGCATTCCTATATCCGTTACATCTTCTCTCAGGCAATCGTAATACACTTCCGCTGCTTTGCAAAAATCGATGCACCCAGTGCTGGTTAGATATAAATCTTCGTCTCTATCATGAAGCCAGATCACCCCCATTTTCGGCGTGTCTGTTTCGGCTCTTTCTTTTGCAATCAGCGTTTCGATCTTTGCTTGTTCTTCTGCCGGCACCATTTTCCGATATAGCTCATCCAGCGCGGGCTTCAATTCTTCGCTGATATCCCGCTGTTGACTACGGAGCACACGGATCAAGGCGTCTGCCTGATATGCGGGATATGACACATCAAATCTTTTTTCTTGCATCGTCTGCTTCTCCTGTTCTTCGAGCGTCCACCACAGAAAAGAAAAAAATCTTTAGCGAACGCATTTATTTCGGCGGTCAGGGTCATATGCCTCCGGTTCTTCTATCAGAATTATTGAAATCGAGGAGAAGCCAAGGAGATTTGATCTCCTTGGCTTCTCCAATCTCTAGCAGTACCTGCAGATATTCATCTGACCTTTGTCGACTGTGAAAAGTGGATATTCAAGGCGGTCGTTTCCGGCCGCCTTTCTCCGTCATTCACCAATTGTTCCCCATAGATACATCACATCGCGCACCAGTTTGAAGCACCGTAGGATTTCTTCGGCAGAGTCCTGTCCTTCACATAAGTCTATGGCCGCTTCCAAAAGGCTGACAACATTTTCCCCGCTGATTTCCGCTTTTGGGACTTGAGTGCTTGTTTTCGCGGCTTGAATTTCCGCATCATACTTTTTCAGCAGGGCTTCGTCCAGCCCGCTGTGCCGGCAGAGCGCCACCGCCATTTCCCGCAGTTCGCCGCAGAATGGCGTTCCGTCCTCGCCTGCCACGAGAATCTCGATTTTCGTCGCCTTTTCCAGTGTTTCAATAGCGTAAAGGGCCCGCACCTTTTCCATGTCCGTATCCGTTTTCTCCGTCTCCAAGATGACTTCCTGCATTTCCATAACCATTTCCTCCTTCATAGAGCTGCCGTTTCCGGCGCACCCAAACAATGCCACACTCCTTTGCCAAAGTCCAGCGGATAGGGAAAATTTATCTTTTCAGACACATTTCTTATTTTTCTTCAGCCATACGGCTTCCAGATATCTGCATCTCTCCTAAACTATTTTTTGCAAACGCCTTGCCAAGGCCGCCTCATTGAGTTACCATACTACCAAACCAAATCAGGGAGGATAAATGCGGCATGGTCTATATCACAGGCGATATTCATGGCGAACCCCGCCAGGGCGGCGGCCACGTCATGAAGGTCTCTCACCTCATCCCGCTGGTTGGCGGCAAAGGCGGTTATTCCTTCTGTTGTTCCCCTATCAGACCTGCCTGCAGCTCCAGCGCCTCCCGGAGCTGCGGCGGCAGGGCTTTGCCCCGTTCCTTTGCCCGCCGCAGGATCCCCAAGCAGGCTTTCCTGCTTAAATAATATTTAGGGTGCGGCGTCTCCTCCAAAATCTGTGACAAGGAAGATCCTCTTGCGCCTTTGGGGGACTCCCCAGTATTGAGCGTCCAGGACGCGCCAAGCGATAGAGAATCCGTCTCCCAATATGGCCCCAGCAGATTTCCACCGCCCGGCCGGAGGTCGAGGAACAGACGTGGCGCCGTTGGCGATCCGGCAGGTTTCTTCGAGCACAGCACGGAAGTCTTCCCCGTCTGCGGAGGAGAAGGCTCCAGGGACGTTTTCCCACACCATGTACCGGGGTCGAACAGGCTCATCTGTTCCATTGGCTCGCTGTCGTTCTTCATCCGCCTGTCTCATCTCCTTCACGATACGGATCTGCTCCATGAACAGCCCCGAGCGTTCCCCGGCCAAGCCGGCGCGTTTCCCCGCCACGGAGAGATCCTGGCACGGTGAGCCGCCGGCGATGATGTCCACGGGCGGCAGCTCGGTGCCCTTCAGCTGGGTGATGTCTCCCATATGCCGCATGGCCGGGAACCGCGCCGTTGTCACCCGGATGGGGAACGCTTCGATCTCGTTGGCCCAGACCGGCTCGATACCGTTTTGAACGGCCGCCAGCGGGAAGCCGCCGATCCCGTCGAACAGGCTACCTAAGGTTAGTCTTTTTTAATAGGCGTGGCTTTGATGATGCTGGTGTCCTCTTTCATGTTGTTGTCTCTCCTTTGATTTATTTTAAGCCATCCGGCTTGGAAACAAAATGACCCTGCATCACTTTGAGGGCGATGCAGGGTATATAAAGGGACAAATGCATAGTCCTACAGGGATATTTGAGGCTCGGACAATTCTTCACAGAGCAGCGGGCTTTCTCCACGGTTATAGTCCTCTAACATCTTATCCGCCTCAGTCATGGTGTGTCCTTCATCGTACCAGCGTGATTCCATCTCGGAAATAGTATCCTCAATGGTATCCGATACATGGTCGGAATAGGCCCTGGCAGCTGTGAGGAATGCCTCTCGCCCATGTTTTTTATAGATACCATAAACGCTTTTCATTTTCCCGTTCATCTTATTTATTTTCCCCTTTAATAAATCAGGTTAGCGTGTACATACCCATCGTTGTCCCTGTACAGCAGCTGGGTATATTTCAACTTTCTATTTTCATGTGGTCACATTATGGGTCCTGTATTCGTACATTCTTTGGGGCATTCTCCTTGATCATAAATATCGGGACTTACCACTTTACCGCAGAAAGCCGTATAGTCCGCATCCATCTGTTGTAATACTGGATCCAGATATTGCTGCAACATTCTAGCTCTTTCTCGCTCCTCAGCATTACCGCTCCGGTTGAGCCCCAGGATATACCGGGAGATTCGCCCCCAAGCATTTAGGAAGCCATCGATAAATGCTACGTCCAACTGCTGTTGCTGTTTCCCTGTTGGTGTTTTGGCCTCGTAAATATCCGGTACTAGAAGCAATGCTCTCGAATCCCGCATAGCCAAGGGGAACTCCTGCTGTTCAGGCGTCTGCACAACAGCAGGAGTATTATAGATATCGACCATATTTCCCCGTTCAATCTGCAACTGCACCTGATAGTAGTCCGCCATTCGCTCATCGTCGTATTGGTCATCGGCATCAATCTCTTGTACATCAAATTCCTCACAGGAATCGGAATAAACTCCAGCTAAGAGTCCTCTATACATCTCAATAATCAATTTCTTCATTCGGTTTTCTCCTTGAAATTAAAGTTGTCTTTTCCCAAAAAAGGCCGTGTCCGAAAGGACACGGCCTCCTATCTATATTTTAGGTGTGTAGTCGTCCACCATGTGGATAACTACAGGGTGTTCTTCTTGTGTTAGGGAAACCATTGTGGGAGGTGTCCATTTAAGGATCAGTTTGCGAGTGCTGGATCATTTAGAGATCCTGTCCAATCTCTCCGTAGTTTCGTCCGTTTTCGTTTTAGCTTTAGCCTGATGCTTAACCAGAGAGGCGCCAATTCGGGTACCCAACTTTTGTTTATCATATGCTATTATTTTTTTCAACTATATATGGATGTATCAGTTGTTGGTTCCGTCTTTTCTCTTGTTATACTATACTGCTTATCCATCCATTCCTTTTCTTCCTCCGTAAAGCTGACGGAAAAGACCGCGGCTACGTTGTCATATACCGAGGCCGTATCCGACGCTTCCTCAAAGCATTTCGCCAGATTTATGGTAAGGGTATCCCCCTCCATTCCGATCAGGCAGGCCAAATAAATGGCGACTGCTTTTTCCGCATCTGATTCCGTCAGGCCGCGTTTCACGAAGGTGGTGCGGATATCCTCGCAGTATTTATCGATTCCAGCGATGATCGCCTGATCTTCCGCGGAAAGATTTTCCATAATTTGCTTCTGGTCTAGAGGAAACTCACTACCCGAAAAAAATCCGAACAGCCCCACCAGTGCGATCAACGGAAGCAGGACAATGACAAGTACAATCCCCACTGTGTACAGCAGGAATTTCCGTCCTTTTTTGCTGTTCACCAGAGCCTCCGCTGCTTTTTTCACTACGGTGCTTATGGCGATGGAGGCCACGGATCCTCCCTCCCGTCTGATACTGTTTTACACAACAACATGCCAAGGACAGCATACCATCTATATCCGGTCTGCTGGCGCTCATCGCCCAACAGATACCTGAACGCTTCGTCCCATTCCTTTTCAGTATAGGGATTGGACGCCTGCAGAGCTCCCAACAAGGTAAGCACCTGCGCGGTTTTCAGTTTTTTCAGCCGCAGATCCGAGATATAGTCCAGCTTCAGTGCCCGTCGCAGGTATTCAAGCAATTCCATCTCATCGCCCACCTGCCTTACCGAACAGTGATGCTTTGTATTCAGGCGCAATCACCTGCAATAGATAACGCTCGTTTCCGCAGCGGTACATACAGATGCCCCGTTCCGGATACCGGATCAGCTCGAATTCGCTCGGCTCCATCTGCAGGGCGTCCATATAGATCTGTGGATCGATACTTCCGGCGTTAAACAGAAAGTGATGGGAGGGGATCGAAAAAAGCGGCTTAGTGTATTCCCGAATTCCGTCGATAAGGAAATCCTCAATATTCTGCGACGCCAGTACGATATTGGAATCCTTCTTTCGCACTCGTTTGGAGGCATTGCGGATATATTCGATGGCGGTGAGGTTGCTCAGGTACATATACAGCTCGTCGATGGCCGCTACCGTATTCCCGTTTACCAGCAGCTTGTGGTTCATGTAGGATAATAGGTTGAACAACACCGCATCCTTGAGCTTGCGATTGGTTTCCATCAAACCTTTCAGTCCGAAGAACAGGAATTTATCGTCCGAGATATTGGTGTGACCGTCGAAGAACCGCGCCTCCGAACCCTTACACATGGAATACAGGCCAAGGCAGATATCCCGGAGCAAATTTTCTGTGAACAGGGATTTCTGTCCCTGTTCATATCCCTTGTATTCCGCTTCGATGAGATCGTATAGATCGCTCAAAACCGGATAATCCGTAGGCTTGAGCCGGTCGAAGTCGATGCTGTCGTCCAGGCCGAACTTCGCATACAACCGGGAGACCATGATCTCAATGGCGTCGATGTGACTATCGGAAAAATCCTTGTACGATCTAAAAAAGTCTTTGAGAAAGGCGATGTGCTGGGACAGCCTGGTCGCCTTGCGGAAGGCTTCTGGTACAATCCCATCGCCTTCCGCTGCGTAATCCAGCTCCGGTTGTCCGTCCGACCACGCTTTGGGCTCCAGCAGATTGATACGATATTGGCCCGACATAAAGTCCAGGTAACACCCACCCAAGTTACCGCACAAGTCCTCATATTCCCCTTCGACGTCCAGTCCGATGATGTCCTTGCCGGACTCCCGGAAGTTGGTAAGAAGGAGTTTGAGCAGATAGCTTTTCCCTTGACCGCTGTTGCCCAGGATCAAAGCGGAACCGTTGGTCACGTCTTCGGCCCGTCGGTCAAAATCCACCAGTATATTGGTGCCAAACCGATCCCGGCCGATATAGAATCCATGGGGATCGGTCTTGCCGGAATAAGAAAAGGGATACAGATTCGCCGTGCTGGATGCTGGAAGCACCCTTTCATATTCCACACCAAAGGCGTTGTATCCGGCCGGATGCACCGATAGGAATCCTTCTTTCTGCCGTAAGGACAGCCGATCCACCGACAGCTTCTCGCGGGTCAGCTCCATGCCAATTTCCGCCTGCAGTTCCTTGAGTTTATCCAAATTCTGCGCCTGCAGCTCCATAAAAACAGCACAATGAAGGAGGGGCTCCCGCTCCCGGCGCATATTGGCCAGCAGCTCCACCACATCCTCCATGTTCCCTTCAGCATTGATGGTTTCCTGTACGTCGTTGGAAGTGGAGAGCATTCGGTTCTTTCTGGTTGCATTTTGAATAATTTTACGCTGCTCCGCCGCATCCACTATCCGGGAATAAATACGCAGGGTCACCCCTTCACGTTCTCCGAATCGGACAAGAATGGCCTGGGCCGACGTAGTCGGCGGATACTCCCGGATAGCCCAGGCACAGCGGTAGCTGTTGCCCAGGATATAATAGTCAACATAGAATTTTACCGCACCCGGCGCGATTAAATCAAAGAAATCCTTAATCTGCGCCTCCTGCGGCGCTGCCTTTTGCGGAATCCCCTTCTTCATCTTCAGCATTGCTGTCACCTCTTCTTTCAGTCGGGAATGACCCATTTCTGCACGGAGTACACACCGTCTGTATCCGGCAGCTCTTCAACTGTGGACGAACTGCCGAAATAAATGGACAGGATCCGCTTGATGTCGCTTTTGTCCGCTTTCCTGGCGGAGAATCCCTGTTCGTTGATAGCTTTTTCAATCCGGTTGAGGTTGGAAAAGCTCTGATCTTTCGAGTCATTTTTCAAACGGACGATGAACATAAACTGCCGGTTGGTGGACATCTCCATCTGGATATCGTTCAGGAATTTCAAGTCCCGGTCCAGCAGCTCCCGCACCTTGGGGTTTTGTTCTTCCTCGATACGCTGCTTCAGGTATTCCTTGTTTCCATCAAAGCACTCGTGGTCGTCGATGCAACAGATTTCCACGTCTGGCTGGGCCGTCAGCAGCTGCATCAGATGGCGCACCTTGACCGTGATGCTATCCTGGGATAAAACCGAGATATTGGTCGGCTTAATGAGATAAAAACAAAGCTCACCGTGTCCATCCGTCTGTATCCCGTTGCGGGAAAAGGACTTAACCCCGATGAGCTGTTGAACGCCGCTGTTTTTAATCGGCTTTATCAATGGTTGTCACGCTCCTTTATCGTATCCTTGGCTCTCTACCAGCAGGCAGTGAAAGATGCCGTACTCAAAAATCGCTTGCATTGTTTTCTCCCCTTAACGTTGCTTCCATATATAAAACTGTTGGGTGGTGATGAAATACCTCGCCGCTCTTCGAATATAGTTTAGTATACTGTTATCGTCGAATCGCATGGTCAGAAAAGCGAACACCATCGTCAGCGCCAACGGAAGGAAAAACCGGAGCTGCGAAAGCGCCAGTACGGACACCAGCAGGGCCGCGCCGAGTACAACCAGATCCTTCAGCCGCCACAACCAAAGCTGTGCCTGCGCTTTCAAATTCTGCGGGTAAATATATTGTTTCATTGCTGTCATTCCTCACTTATCCAGCCTTTGCTCTCTTATTTTTTAAAGAGGGAGCGGGTCATGTTGACGGCTGTGGTGGTACTGTGAACCACGGACATCATGTTGACCTTGACCGATGTATCCAGTCCGAACTGTTGGGCGATCCGCGGTACTTCATTGGCCGCCAGCATAATTCCGAGCCCAAGCAGCATATTGGTAGAAAAGGTCATGAGCCCCAGGAACAGGAGGGTGGTCTGCATGAACGCCGTCAGGCATAACGCGATGATCTGTTTACACCATTGGTTGAAACCATCTGTATACCCTCGAGGGATGGAGAACATGTACAGTGTCCCCACGGCGATCTGTGTAACCAATATACCACCCCTTTTAATATTCGAGAAAAAGAGCTTAATCACACAGTAAGCTAATGCAATCATGGCAAGCAGGTTAAACATATTGAAATTCACTTGATTAGCCACGGTAAAGCTGCCCTGTAGCACCGACATACTTTCCTGGCCCAGTCCCGCACTCTGTCTGCCGGCAAATACCTGTGTCAAATCGCCTGCAAAGGTATTTTGCAGCGTCACACAGAATTTATATAGCTCTACCGGAAGAGTGGTAAACAGACTAACGGCAAAAAAGCCTTTTATGAGGTTAAGGGCTGCTGTACGGATATTGATACGCCCCTGTCCCTGGTACTCGATAGCGAGGTCAAACACGGCCACCGCAAGGCCCGCGATAAACAGCGCCCAGCCTACCAGCATAAACAATTTCAGGGCGGCCTCTACCCAAGCCAAATTAAAAACCTCCACACCCATTTCCCCAATGCTTGTGAAAAATTCGGAGATGGCTTCATAAACGGCGGTATATATCCAACGCAAGAACACATCCCATATATTCCCAGACACCTCCGTCCACAAAGAACGAAACGCGTTCTCGAAGGACGTGCCAATCCTATCTGCGATACTGCCTATCCAATCAAACATAATTTCTCACCCCCTGTCGGTGTGTATAGGCGGTCGTGCCAGAATCGGCACGACCGCCTGTATTTTATATCCCTTAGTTTGCTTCATTTTTGAGAATGGTTCTGTTTCCTCTGGCTTCCTTTCCGTTTGAAAAGATACCTTTTTATAATACCGGGCCGCCTATTCCGGATTCGGGGGTCTCGTCCTCGTCCGACTCGCCATTCTGTGTTGCCACAAGCACAGCCGTATTCACCACACCAGAGCCGGAATACCCATATTCCTGATTATGCCAACAGCGCAGTTCCTCACCGTATTGCCAGAATGCGCTTAAAGCGGCAACCGCACAGTTGTACATGTAGCCGGTAATTCCCTCGGTGTCCGCTTCAAACCTCGTCCTTTCGGCTGCCGCCGCAACGGTCTCCCCTTGTGCAATGGCATCCTCCATCATTTTTCCCCAACACTCCATATATCCGATAACTCCAAGGCTGTAAAAGTCTTCACTGTTCTTCTCCACAAAGGCTCGATAACCCGCTTCCTTTCCGGCCTTAATCTGGATACCGTCAGTTGCCTGCGGAGTATCAGCAATGCAGTTTTCTGTATCCCATTGATCCGGCTGCACGACAGTGTCCGGGAACATCTGTGGTAGGACTTGCTCCATCTCATTCAGAGTAAACATTTGTATTTCGCGCTCCCCTACAAACCAAACACGATTGCGCTCCATCGGTTCTGCCAGTGCCGCCATGCTGTCCAGTTGTCCGGCAGGGTACAATTCCTTGTCGTACTTCAAGCTGTGGTACAGCTGACGGATTGAGAAGATTTCCATTGCCTTGTCTATCACGCCGCCTAAGTTCAACGTCCCCCAAGCCTGCTCATGCAGTGAAAACTCTCCATCCAAATTTCTGTCAAGGAGTGCCATGCGCTCCGCATGATTATGCAGAAACGCGGCTTCCGGGTCTTTCTGGTAGTAGTCGAGATCGACTTCCTTATCTCTTTCGATATTTTTCAGCATATGCATGACTTCAGGTTGAATCGGAAACCCGATTATCTTCCCATAAGCCTCCGACAGCGAATGGAGCGGATTTTCCAGCCAGAGCAGCTGCTCCATATATTCCGGTGGATAAGCGTGGCCGCAGTTTTGTATATTTTCAAAAACCGTCTGGACCGTGCATACTTCTTCCAGCCTGTCAAAGAATTCCGTGCGGCTCCGACCCATGCAGATTTTCCAGTCCGCCAGATATGCATCGTACTCCGCCTGCAGCTTTTGATTCAGGGGTTTCAATACGCTCTCGTCCCCGAAATATCGGTAGGTGTAAAAGGGGGCAAGTATTTCCAAATTATCATCGCGCAGATATGTGCCGTCCTTAATATACCGCTCGACTTCTTGAGGGGTGGCGTCCCGAGTCGGTTCCTGATTGTGATACCTGTGTTGGGAATCCACCACCTGCAGGCGGCGTGGATGATGGACGGAGAGCAGGTCCTGATAATTCTTGCTTTGTTCTGCCTTTTCCCAATTCGGGGCGTACAATTCCAGCGCCGTTTTTCCCGGCATCAGACGGATTTCATATTTATGGAAGATGATCATAAATATCCTCGTTTCTATCTCATCACAGGTTCGTTTTCTTGTCCCTGTGGAGAAATCAGCTCGATGCGGTCTTCCGGGGAAGCCAGGAGTGTGTCGAGGCGGCCGATCAATGACTCCATATGCTCCTTCCAGCCAATCCAATTCTTTTCCTCAAACCAGCCGCACCAGTTTTGACCATGTTTGGCTCTAAATGCTGCCTGCTTTCTCTTGTTCTGCAGTGTGTCGATAAGATAGTCACGGATCCATTCAACGGATTCTTTGGATGCGGTAAAAGAGGTGATATCTCGGAATTTGTTTTGCTCTTTCGCCCAATCCTCGTCATAGTCCAAGCCGTCCATATCCCCGTCTAGGAATTTGACCACGATCTCCGCCAGCGCCATTGGACTGGTGTGGTTTTCTGCAAATTCCACATCGGGCAACCGAATCTGATCATTCTGCAGGGCATCGATGATTTCCCCAAGATCCAATTTCCCGCCTTTGGGCAGATTGCTTCGGATATAGTCTACGGAGTCCAGTCCGGCATCCGATTCAAAGGCTGTGATTCCCCAGCATCCCATCTGTTTTCCTCCTTAATTATTCACTGAACAATCCTTACACCCCGATAATCGACCAGATATACAATGGACAGGTCAAAGCAAACACCAGGCAGGCGAACAAGATCGCCGGCGCCGATAGTGATAGGTAATCCCTTGAAGTCATCTCAGGATTTTCCCCCACTTCACACCGTACGTGAGAGTTTCCCCTCATACGGCGTTCCATCGTCAACAGTGATTAAAGTAATTTATACAATTTCAAAGACAAGCCTATTCTAAATGCTTCCCAACCCTATGATTTTTCTGAGCTTGTTAACCTTCTCAATCTGCTTTGGGCTTAGATTGAGAATTGCCTTGTACCTCTCAATCGTTTCTTTCCTTGTGGCGTGTATCAGAACGTGAACACTCATATCCACAAGAATTAAATTGCCATAAGCGTCACTACCGCCTTGTGCTTTGGGCTTTTTATGGTGGCAGTGTATCCTGTTCGCTTCCATTGGCATATTCAGAACAGCACATTTTTCTTGTTGGGCGCAATATAGCGACAGTCGGTTATCGTTGTACTCAATACTGCCGTCAACAGGGTGCCGCATAAGATAATGCAGAATACTTAGATTGACCTTTTCCAGCCGTTTATGGATTTCTGCACGTCCTGCGACTGTGTACTTGTTGATTATCCGCTTTTTATCCATAGGATTTTTATGCTGTACATAAGCAATCGGCACAATAGGCGTATTGCCCAAATACCGTATTTCCTTGCTTTTTGCGTAATGGATATACACAGGACTTTTCAAAGGTTTTGCAATGCTCTTTTTGAGTTGGTTTTCGAGTTTTCCTCTTATGGAATTTTTGACTAAGAAAGCTATTTCGGAAAAATCGCGGCTTACGTGCGTAGCAAACCTGTAATAGTTGTGCCACCCCATAACCAGTGAGTTATAACGGACTATCGTTTTCTTTTGTTCGTCTGAACTAAGATGCTTGATGTCCCTCACTGCTTCTACCGCTTGCTTTTTAATTCGTGCTTTTGACTTATCGGACATATGCGACTGCACGGCGTATTTTGCCTGTCCGTTTGCTTTCTTCCCTTTGCGGACAACTTTCATCTTAAAGCCGAGAAATTCGGAATAATGCTTTTTCAAATTCACAATTTTCGACTTGTCAGGGCTGATGTCAAGACCTAATCGCTCTTTCAACCAAGATTTTGTCGCTGTAAACATATTTTCAGCATCTTTCCTGTTTCGGCAAAAGATTTTGAAATCGTCTGCATATCGGACAATATAGCATTCTTTCAGGTCAGTATTACGCAATTCAGCATAGACATTACTTTTGTCGGGCGTTCCGTTTCTCAACGTTCTGCATTTATACGGGTATCTTGTAGGAATATTCTCCCATTGAGAAGCAACCCACCAATCCAATTCGTTAAGCACGATATTGGATAACAGCGGTGAAATGATACCGCCTTGTGGCGTGCCTTTTTCGGGAAAGCCTATCCCTGCGACCTCCGCTTTCAGCATTACTGAAATGATAGAAAGTAACTTTTTATCACGTATGCCCAGCGTCCACATTTGCTTCAACAGTTTGCCGTGATTGACATTATCGAAAAATCCTTTGATATCAATATCAACGACATAGTGTAGGTGCTGTCCCTGCATAAACTTGTATGCTTGTGAAATTGCGTGTTCCGCACCACGATTAGGGCGGAAACCGTTGCTTCGTTTGAAGAACTTTGCTTCACAAATCGGTTCTAACACCTGTAACACACATTGCTGTATCAGCCTGTCCATTATTGTCGGAATACCAAGCGGACGGGTTTTTCCGTTGCTTTTCGGTATTTCCACTCTGCGGACAGCCTGTGGGACATAATAGTCCAGCCGTTTTTGCACATATCCGATTAGTTTTTCAGGTTCCCACTTTTCCAAATGGGTTATGGTTTTCTTGTCCACGCCTGCGGTCTTGCTCCCTGTGTTCTTCTTGATGT
Organism: uncultured Oscillospiraceae bacterium; assembly: GCA_902492455.1. GTDB lineage: Bacteria > Bacillota > Clostridia > Oscillospirales > Acutalibacteraceae > CAKTXU01. The sequence goes on along the minus strand of CABULH010000009.1, from coordinate 86,936 downwards.
TGCGATAGGCAAGCAGTATATTCTGCGGACTGGTAATCAGCCCCATTAAGTTTTTGAACTTTTTGGAGTTTTCACTGTCTGCATACAGCCTGTCCAGCACCTCTTGAAAATCATAGTATTCAATGTTCCGCAAGGCGGAGATTTTCGGTAGCTTTGTCTTTGTCAAAGTCAGCATACCCCCTTTGCGAGAGTTTGCTTTTCTTAGTCATACTCGAACCTTCGATGGTTGTATATTTACTTGTTTTTACTGTTGACGACTTGAGCCTATCCCTCCACGGTTTGTTATCACCGCTTCACAGGTACTATGGCTCTGCTCTCAGTCAAATAAATACAGGTTATACAAAACTGCTTTCCCTGTAAACGCTTCACCGTGTGTAATCACTCCACGTTTCGACCTTTCCACGTTCCGATATTCCTATCATAAAATCTATCCTTAGGTGTCCCTCTAAGCCTGTATGCTGGGTACTGCCTATAACAGTACAAGGTATTTCATAAATTCAGATTTTACTTTACCTCACATACCCGCCGCTGTGGGCGTATGCACATTTCTATGCACCATTCGTATAGACTCTTTCATTCGGGTTGTTCGTCAGTGAACTCGCTACTGTTCACATTCTCACCATAGGTAGATATAGACCTCCGGCATATAGGTAGCACAATCTGCCTCCAGACCACTTTCCTCATCTGCATTTCTGCAATGGTAGGGCTACTCTCTGCCGACTTCAACGGGCTTTGCACAAACGGTATTCTTACCTATACCGAATGCACACCGTAGTATCAAGGCAGGCGTTTCAGGGCGTTACTCCGTCATTCCACCTGTCGGAATATCAGTTCTCCAAGAACTGCGTTTTTATAATGAAAGCTCCTTTCAATCTTTCACATATCACGCAACTTGTGTCTAACCTTTTCAGTTAGAAACGTGTCGCACTGAATTCAAATTGTCCGTGCTTCCGATGTAGGCTAAGCACCCAGCGCCTTACTGCATTTCTGCGGCAGGTTTCCAAATGCTCGCCTCGGAACCGTACTTACACATCTCTGCGTATACGGCTCCCCACTTGTTAATTCAATTTGCCAGAGTGTAGCTTATCGTGACAGTCTTGGCAGAGAGCAATGGTTTTGCGCCTTCGAGCTATCATGAATGCTTCCCAAAACGATTTCCCTGATAAATCCTTCAATTTCCGTACATGGTGTATCTCGATCTCACAATCCTCTTTACCGCAGAATTCGCACTGTTTCGCTTTCAGCCTATCGATCAAACTCGTTCTTGACGCATACTTTGCTGTTAGCGGTATCCGGTCAATTTCCGGGTTGAATGGCATTCTCTTTCGGGCAAAGCCTTCATTGTACAAAAGCCGCGTTTTCGTGCCGCTTTTGGTTTCAAATTGAACTCCAAAATCCTTACCGATTCTGCGCTTCGACATTTCCTTGCGCATAGAAGATCGATTTTTTGCGGCACTGTATTTGGTTGCATACGTCTTGAACAGGCTTTCTGTCATGATATAGCCGAAGGAGTTTGCGTGAGCGGAATTATTTGCGATAGCGTAGTAATTGCGGAAACCTCTGATTTCACTGTTGTACTGGTCGAGGATTTCAAGGTCATCATTGTCTTTGAGATAATATCGGGCTTTGGATTTCCAAACCTCTTTGCCGTATTTGTCGATTACCAGTGTTATGGCGCCATAAGCAAGCAACCGTTTCTTGACAATTTCCATAGGCATTTCAAGGCAGACCGTTCCCATAAGTGTCCTTTGCAGGACGCCATTGACGGCGCGCCTTTTTTGCTGACTGTTGCGAACGAAAATGTCATACCCTAAAAACCGAGCCTTGCTGTTTGCGTGGGTTATCAGCGTTTTTTCATCTGACATTTCCAAGCATAGCTGTTCCGACAGAAATATTTTCACCGCTTCCTTTATAGTCGCGGCATCCTGCTTGCTTCCAATCACACCGATAATAAAATCATCAGCATAGCGGACGTATTGCAGCCTCTTCATCTCACTGTCGAATGGGTCGGTGTAGGGTACGGAGTATTTGGCTTGCTCCACGGCTTTTAGCTGTGCTTCCAGAGTTACCTTTTCTTCCTCGGATTCGGCCGCTTCCAGCAACGTAAGCAATTTCTTCTTCTGTCGCAGGATAGCGGTCATTTGCGGATTGGTACGCCTTTTTGTCCCTTTGTCGAAGTCACGTTTCAGGTTTTTCATGAACTTATCCAGCTTATCCAAATAGATATTTGCGAGAATGGGGCTGATAATGCCACCCTGCGGTGTTCCGCTGTAAGTGTTGTGGAACTGCCAATCCTCCAAATATCCGGCTTTCAGAAATTTTCGGATGAGCCGCAGAAACCTTTCATCGTGAATCTTTTCCGCGAGAATAGATACCATTTTGTCGTGATTGATGTTGTCAAAGAAGCCTTTAATATCTCCTTCAACAAACCACTTTGCGCCAGTGAAGCAAACCTGAATTTGATTTAACGCCGTATGGCAGCTATGATTTGGTCTGAATCCATGCGAAATGTCTTCAAAATTTCCCTCATAAACTGCTTCGAGTATCATACGCAGGGCTTCCTGTACCAGCTTATCGTCAAAAGAGGGTATCCCAAGCGGGCGCATTTTTCCATTTTTCTTCGGAATATAGGTGCGTCTGGACGGCTGAGGTTGATAGCTCTCATCCCGAAGTTTTGCAATGAGCTCGTCAATTCTGGCCATGCTCATTGCATCGACGGTTTTACCGTCTGCTCCCTTTGTCATGTTCCCCTGACTGCTGTAAATGTTTTGATATGCTAACAGAAATAAATCTCTGTTGAACAAATTGCGATACAGCCGTTCAAAGGTATATGACCTGTCACTGCTGTGTGTCTGCAAACTGCTCAACATATTGATCGGATTTCTCATGGTGTATCACACACCTTCCTTTCTCTGATGTTGAGATAACAAGCTGCCGCCCTTCGCCATGTGGCTGGCTTTCCCAACCTCGGACTACTACGGCGGCTCCGTTGCCATACCGAATATTCAGTGCCTAAAGAACCATTGATTCTATACACATAGCCGCAATCTGCGGCATTTCGGGTTAGGCAATCCCCGTTTAGCAAAATAACGATAGCTCAAATTGTTGTCGGAAGCGGTTTTCGTCCTTTATCCGCATATACGGTTGGCTCACACACGAGTTTCCCTGCATCTGCTGGACTAACGCAGTGCGGCTGTGTGATACGGCGTATCAGTTACCTTACGCCATAGTTCCTACGTCAACGCCTCGGACTTCCGTTCAGGCAGTATAGCTTTCTTCCTCATACAATTTGCGTTTCATTGGATGAAACTTTTCGCCGTTCCATTCAGTCGTGGACTGGTAACTGCCCAACTTATGGCTCTCCCGGTATGCTATTTTCCCTTATGAGATTTCTCCCTCCGGTAAACCGGGCGGCGACAGGGTGAAGCCTCGCGGCTTCGCAAACTCTTTCCCTGTTGGTTAGCCAATTCCAAAATCGTTACCGTGCCTTTACGGGCGCACAATCCATATACGCCGTGGCGATCTTGATAAAAAACAGGACGGCAAGGACGAGGTCGATCACGGGAAATATCACGTTGTTCACGACGCTTTTAATCTGTGTCTTGGCGCTGTCCCAAGTGTTTTGGATCGCGCCCGCCACGTCTCCGCTTCCTTCGGCATAGGCGATCACGGCGAAAAGTGAAATCAGCACGAGGCAGACCATCGTGCTGAGCAGCACTCTTTTGGCAAATTCTCTTCTGTTCATAACCGCATTCCTCCCTTTTCAGTCGATTCGGTTGCGCTCAGTTTTTCTTCCGAAATATGCTCTACCGGGATACCCAACACGCGGGCCTCGTTCATCTCCTTGTCCATCCCTTCGGTGACAACGTCGCCAAAATAGAAGAGCTGCTTGCAATCCGCAAGCAGCTCCAGACCCATATTGATGCCCAACTCTCGCTGAACCGGATCGTTGTCATTCAGAAACTGAGGAAAAAGGAGGTGCGGCGCAATAGGTAGCGCGCCGTATTCCAACGCCGCCCAGCGGCAGTATTCCCTTGCTTTTCTGGCGTTTTCCTCGACGTCCCCACGAAACGCCGAGCATATATACACTTTCTCCATCCTTATCCTTTCCGGCCGACATACCAGTCGTCATATAAACTTCCATCCACGGTGAGAGGATTGGTATCGAGGCGCGCCGCAATCATCCCTGCCGGCGTCCAACAGTCGTACACATAGCAGCTCGCCCGATAGGTGCCGTTCGGATACCAAACCGGCAGGAAATGGACGCGCCTGCCTTTCGCAGCAGGGTTAACCGCAAACTGGAAAGAACCATTGAGCTTCTGCAGGGTACGATACTGACCGGTGAGGGTGACATATTGGAATTCCGGAAATTGCATATAGCCGCGCTGGACGGCAGTGTAGGCGGTACTGGACGGCATGAGTGTTCCACTGACTGAACTGTAGCTTGGCGTATACGACGCCATCAGCCCATATCCCGACCTGATTTTCCAGACGCCGTTCGCCAGTTCCGCTGAGGGAGAACTGCTGTCCGGGGTGAGCTTCACCGTGTTCTGCGTAATTTTCATGCCGTAGGTCTTCTTTTGGAAGGAACCGGCTGTGTAAACCCATTCCGACCAGGTAGCTTGTGTTGCATAGGCCGTGGGCTTAGTAGCCTGTGACCACCCGGACGGCTTGCTGGCCTCATAGTCGGTATCCGGCGTCTGCGAGTTTGTCACCTTGCCGGAGCTGACGCTGCGTGATGCGGTATCGACCACCGCGCCATTGTCCAGCACCTCGCCCTGCACGGTGACCGACGCTCCGTTCAGACCGGATGGTACAGTCCATTTGAAATAGACCAGCTGCTCGTTATTGCTGGGGATCACCACACCGGTTTTGGTTGCGGTATACAGCGTCCGGTTACCGCTTTTCGCCGTGAATTTCACTAATACCCCGGAGTCTGGAATAAACTGGGCGGAGGAGGTATTCACTACTTTGAAGCTGGATATTACTTGTGTTTCTTCGTGATAAACGGCATTGGGGGCAACGGTTTCGATGGAAAGCGGAGAATTAATTGCCCAAGACTTAGCCCAGGCGTTGTTGGAGCCGTTGGATTCCCAGGAGGTATTGCCAAGACCCGCCCCTTCCAGGTACACGCCGCCCCAAACCGAGAAGCTGTCTCCCTGTGGAACCGTGATCGACTTGCCGTTAACATTGATGCTCTTCCCGGGAGCGATAGCGTACACCCCGTCCTTTTTACTCTGATCATGGTTGAATGCCTCAACATAGACTGTCACATCGGTGTTGTTGCGGTAAAGGTATTGGGTAGTTACCGTCTGGTTGGCCCATACATTGTCATCGGAGATATAATACCCGTCCTGATCGATGAGCAGGATATCTACCAACTCCACATCAGCTTTTACAATGGGAATGTAAATCCAAGTGGTATCGGTGGTATGAGCCGGATCACTGGTCCATTGCGTCGTCAGCTTGAAAGGGATCCGGTTGATTCCGCTGGAGCTGTTATCCACTACCCGGTAAGGGTATAATGTGCTGTTGCCAATATACGGTGTGCTTTTACTGATCCATCTGGCATTTACAGATAAATCAGGGGGCCCGTTTACTGATTGCCAGAGATTGGTTTTCCAAACATTCAGTTCGCCGCGGAAATTGTTGTAGGACGTCCAGGTATTGTCACTGGTATAGGTATACTGAGGGTAGGCCGTTTGGCCTACATACACGGCCCCGGAATTTCCACCCGAGCCCGCCTTGGCTGCCAGCCCACCGGTATAGTCGTACATTGCCACCTGATATCGATTGATCTTGGGCTTGACAGGAACATAAAAGGTTTTCACAGCGCCGTATTTTAACACGGCGCCATTGCTATCGATCCAGTCCACTTTAGCCTCCACAATGTAAGAGGTGCGCCCGGCGTCTACCGTTGCGGGGGTCAAGGCCACGTCATACCAAGTATTGCTGTTGGAGTAGACGTTGCGGCTCGTCCAATTTCCGCCCTGCAGCCGTACCGATTGGCGGACATAGATGTTTTGGGTCTCGGGCGGGAAATAGACGCCATAAAACAGGGAATCCCCCACGGTTGGATAATTGTTGATGTACGAATAGTTACCAAGGGAACTTCCATTCGAGCTGCCGAAAGCATACCCTCTGTTGGCAATACTCCCTTTCCATATATCGACATACTTGACGTTAAGCGCAGGCGAGAAATCAGGCTTGGTTTCCGTGTAGGCGATACCCACACCATATCCTTTGTTGATGATATCATAAAATGTCGCCCGCTTGGTTAGGGAAGCGGCGCCTGTCCACAGACCCTGGCCGTCCGGAGTGTACAAGGCGTTAGGATAATAGCGGTTGGTGTACGCACTGATAAATCCCCAGGTATCGCTGTTGCCGCTGGACCCCCCGTCGCTATTGGCGCCCAGCAGCCATTTGCCGTAAATCGCTATTTCCGTAGCGGTTACACTGTGATAGACCGTCTGGAGCCGAACGTCATAGAGCGGTTCCACCAGCACCTTATCCCCATTTTTCAGTCCGGATATATTGTTAATACCAAGCTTTAGGAGAATCGGATTTAAGTTGCGGCCATCATTCTGCCAGCTCTCCATACCATCAGGATCCGGTAAAGTCTGAGCGAATCCCATCGATGTTTCTTTATAGCAATTGGTTGTCGTGCTGCTGGTGGAAAATCCATTATTTTGGTTGATTATGAGCTGCTTTTTATTGTACTTGGTAGCGTATTTGTAAGCGGCAGTATACTGCTTATTCCCGTAGGTTGTATTACGGAATATATCGATAACAGCACCGTTTCTTGTGTTTCCGGCTTTATCAACCACACTGAAGCGATACCCCAAGCAGTTGGTTCCCACATCTGCGTACCGGATGGAGAAGCCCTTGGTTGTGGCAAATCCTCCTTCACCGCCCCCTCCGGCCGAGCTGCCTTCCCATGAGAGTGCGAACGCCTCCAAAGTGGGCGTGAGCAGCAGGATACCAACCGCAAAAAGCAATGCCAAGGCCCGATGGACTCTCTTACGCATATCTTCACCCTTTTCTTTCTAAATAAAAAACGGCCTGGCGTTTTCTGCCAAGCCGTCTGTGGTATTTTTTAATGATGATGACAGGTATTTCCCTTCACCAGTTCGCCGCATTCACATTGGGTATCCTGCAGGTAGCTGAAACAGCCATTTGGATTTTCCGGAGACCACATCTCGCGTCCGCAACGCTGGCAGTATTTAGCGGGATCTTTTGTTTCCTGATATTTCGGGCATTTCTGCGGATTATACGCGGTGAATCCCCACTCATTCACATCGTAAAAACTGGGGCAGGAATGAGAACCGCACATTTCGCAGCCTTCCAGCTCTCTGTTCAACAGTCCGGCATGATACTCCGCATTTTCACAATGGTGATTCGGAGAACCGCAGGAATAAGGCGTCGGTGTATCGCCTCCGATTTGGAGGCCGCTATCGTCGTCCGGCGGCTCCGGCTGTTCCGGTTCGGCCGGTTCGTTCGGTGTCACCGGTTTGGCTGGCTCTTCCGCCTTCTCACTATCGCTGGAATCCACTGGTTTGTTGCTTTCAGAAGATGCAGGCGGAGTCAGATCCACTTGAACATCGGAAACGACCGGCTCGTCGCCCGGTTCACTGCTATCAGGTCTTGACCCGTCCGAGGATTCCATCCCCGGCGCCGACACCAAGAACGACGGAATTGAATTCCCGGAGGAAAGGCTGCCGGATGTGGTATCCAGCGGCGGAGAATCATGCGGCATCAGCAGTACAATCGATGCTATGAGCGCCAAAGCAAGGACGCCTGCCGTGCTGCCAATGACAATTTTGCTTTTCAGCAGTTCTTTGATTTTCAACATATTCATTCCTTCCTCAGTCATATTTCAGTACATAGTGTGACTTCACCAAAACCGGGATTTTCAGGTCGAACAGGCGGCTGCCAGCAAACCGGATCGGGATGGCAAGATCATAGCTGGCCCTCAACTGCAGGGTGTTTTGTACCTCGTAGTCCACCTGCGGATGTGAAATCACATACTCGACGCCCCCCTGATCACTCACAGAATACAAGGAATCTCCCGAAATGTCCAGCGAATATGCGGCAAAGAACTCAGATTTATAGAATAGTTCATCCAATTCTTCCGAGAGATCATCCCCGTTTTTCAGGGCGTCGTAAATAATTATGGAATTGTGCATGACAAAATCATCCAGCACACGCTTTGTCTGATCCCGGCTGGCTTGTATGATGGTCATAATCGAGGAGTATAGGAAAACAGCGGAGAATACCATCGCCGCTGCCAGTACCAGCACTGCCGTTTTGATGTGGGACATCCCGGTATTGGAAATCAGTAGTCGTCTCATCCTCCCGTCACCTACTTCCAGTAGCGTTCGGACAGACCCGAATGGGTGACAGTCATCGTCACAGGAATCCGGAAAATCCCCAGCCCTTGGACATAGGACGTGTACTGTACCTGGATGCTCATGGAATCTCCCAGCTGTACCCGATGAGCAGATGCCGGCGTCATGTATTCCGCGCTCCAGACATACACGGGGGAAATCCCTAGTTCCTCAGATAGCTCTTCTGCCCGGCGGACTGCCTCGCTCCCGGTTTGACCGTCCGCACAGGCCGCTTCCACCATTTCCTTGGCGAAATAATCCAGATCCTGATGCAGCGTGAAGAAGGAAAAGACGTTAAGGGAAAGCACGATCAGCATCATGCTGACCAGCACCGCGACTACCACATCAATATATCCGTCACCGCGCCGGCTTCCCAGGATGTTTGCCATACGCTTCTCACATGGTTTGAATAAAAGCTGCTTCATCCGCCTCATCCTCCGTATTGATATCCCCGTCATCTTGCGTCCCGAATACATCCTCTGCGTTCGCCGGTATCGGTTCTGTCCTGCCCGTTGTCGGTTTGGGGATATCTATATTGTTATCCGCCTTGTTTACATCCAGCGCCTCCTCTATGGTCATACCTTTTCTTAACCGGTATCGCAGTATATCATAGGAAATCTGCAGTTCCTCAGCCAACGCCTTGCTGTTTGGATAGGTTTTCCCCGCATATTCGATGGGGTCGCCTCTCCGGCCACGGGGCCGATTGTTTTCCAGGGCTTCTTCAATACTCCATCCTTTTTTTAGTCGATATAGTAGCGTATAATAAGGAATCGGCAATTCCTTTGCCAAGGAACGGATACTTGGATACAGCTTCCCCTCATATTCGACAGGGTGACCTTTATAGCTACATAACCGATTGTTCTGCAAGGCTTCATTTACTGCCATCCCCTTTTTTAGCCTGTTTCGCAGCCTACAATATGGCACGTGCAGTTCATCTGCCAGCGATTTGATCGATAGATAGGTTTTTCCGCCGTATTCAATAGATGGACCGGAAGCAGACAAAGCCTCCTCAACGGCCATGCCTCTCCATAACCGGTTTCTCAATGTTTGGTAAGGTATCCGCCGTTCTATTGCCAAGGATCTGATGCTTCGATACAGCTTCCCCGCATATTCGACGGGGTGACCCCTCCCACCATAAAACCTGGTATTTAGCAGGGCTTCCTCAACTCTCATTCCTCTCTCCAGCCGGGCCTTTAGGGTAGAATACACTCTCTGTTGTTCTTCCGCCAACGCCTTGATGCTCGGATAGATTTTTCCATCATATTCGATGGTGTGGTTCCTCTGGTTACTTTGCAGAGCCTGTTCCAGGTCCATCCCCATTCTGAGACGGCGATACATAGCCCCATAGGAAATGTGCTTTTCTCTCGCCAATGTCGACAGCGAAGGATATATCACGCCGTCATATTCAATGGAATGTCCCTTATGGTCGCTCACCTGTATTTCCTCGTCTGTTAAGGCGACCTGCCGTTCCTCTTCCACTGGCTTACTCATCCGAACATCACCCCCAGACTCACGACGATCTGCACCACAAACACCACCAGATAAACGAGGATAAAGCAGAACAGCAGAATCATGGACAGGCGGCGCACCTTGCCGGGAATTTTCACGGCTTTCTGCTTGAGAAGCTGTCGCTGGATATCCGCAAATTTGACGCTGAGGCTGGACCAATACATAGCGGTTTCATCGCCCCGCAATACCGAGAGCAGGCCCCGCACCACATCCGACAGCATGGACGAACCCACCCGGGCTTCCAAGCGGGTCAGCGCCGCCTCGTAATTGCCCGACCGCATATCGGCCACGGTGATGCTCAGTTCCTCCCTCAGTTCCGGTCCCGCATTATCCCGATAATCGTCCAGCAGGGTCAAAACGTCCCGGTTGTGGGTCAGGGCCTTTTCAATGCTGAGCACCAGTCGCGGAAGTTCGAATTCAATGGCGGTGCGTTTCGCCTTTATGCGTTCCTGGATACTGTTGTATTCCTTAAAATATATCGCCGCTGCCAGCAATACAAAAACTGGCGACAGCAGCGGGAAAATGATGAAGGCGGGAACTGCAAATATCCCGCAGATTCCCGCCTTGACGATTGCGTTGGCCACATACTGCTCCGGAGGGATGTTCACCCCTGCCGTCTGCAGATCGCTCTGCAGCTGGAGCTTTTTGTATTCATTTAACCGGATCTTTCCGGCGATCCACTGGGAAAGGCTTTGCAGCCACAGTTCCAGGCTGGAGGTCTTGTTCTTCTGCCGTTTCGATAGGTTGGACGCCGCCTTCGACGTCCGTAAAAAAGGAACCCGCAGCAGATCGGCCGCGATGCAGTATGCACCTGTTCCCGCCAGGATTCCTGCAATTGCTTGTAACATTCCAGCGCCTCCTATCTTCTATATTGAATGGGGCGGGTATACCGGAACATAAAAAATGTGGTCACCAGGATAGCTACGCCGCAGACCGCCATCACGATCTTACCGGGCAGGGTCTGCGTAAGAGTGGCAAACCAGTCCGTGTTGAGCAGGTACAGAAGCGGGATATTCCCGACCACCAGCGCTACCATGGTCCAGTATTCTTTTCGGGGTTCATACAGTATGGTTTTCAATTCGTCGTTGACGATCCGGACATCGGTTAGTTTGTTGACAATGGGCAGTAAGGTGTCCTTGAGGGTACGATCGTCCTGGCAGGCGATCATACTGTCGCACCATTCCCGCCAGATATCGTCATCCACCTTGGTGCGAAGATGGGCCAGCGCTCCTTTGATGTCCGCTCGAATCAGCGTCGCTTCCCCCAGGAACGCCCGAAACATATCCCGGACAGGCGGTTTCAGGTAATTGATATTTTCCTGTACTGCCGCCACAATATCGTCGGTGCGGACATAGGAAGTGGTGATGATGGAGAGGGCTGTTTCCATTTCCAGACGAATATGCTTCTCATATGCAGCGATGGTTCCCTTGGCATACAAAAAGGGCATGAAGGCAAATGCGGCTCCCAGGAGGGGGACAAGCAGGAGGTTGTCAATAGCCACCGCAAAAACAGCCCCGCCGATAGCCAGGAACAGGGACAGGGTGCAAATCAGCGTAAACTGACCTCCTTTACCTGTGGCAGTCAGTGCCGACTGGATATATGCCAAGGCATCCGTCAGCCGACGGCTTTTCTTCTTTTTATGAGCGATTCGGCTCTTATCACGGAGCGACTGCTTGGGTGTGATCACCCGCATCAGATCATCCGTGATTCGCTCCGGCATGAGATCGAGCAGCAGCACGACGGCCACTGCCAGCAATAGCGCCGATATGGTGGTAAATAGGATCATGTGTTTCCACTCCTTTATGCAAAATTTCAGCAGCGGACCATTCATCCAAGTATCGGTCCGTCTGGTTTCGGCGTATCGTCCTGTTCCTGCAGGTACGGTTTTCCCACATTGTATCCATCCGGAAGTATTCGTCAGGCAGATATCCCGTGCTCTGGAGACGATGACGCAGTTCCTCAAAAACTTCCTGTGCGGCACGCTGGTCCATGTATTGAAGCATATTGGGGTTTTCCGGCGATGGTTCCCATTTCTCAAATTCAATCGTTTGCATTACTCTGCTCCTTGTATATAAAAGTTTCTAAAATGTCCAGGGGAATACCGTACTGCATCAGCCTTCTCTGCAGACTGTCAGACATGGTGTTCACCTGTTCAAACACACCTTTGATGGCGTATTCGCCATTTTGCACCGTATTCCGGATAATGCGGTACCGGTACAACTGGCGGTACTGCCGCGACCCGTCCGGCTGGATGACGCATTCCGAAATATCCATGATTTTGCGCTCGTTGTTTTCGAGCTTAAGGGTGTACACCACCAGCGGGAACGCCTGCCCTGCCTGCATCAGAGAGGTCTGGAAGTCAATTGGGAACCGCTTCTGACAGAGTAGGGCGATCCGCATATGAGCCGCGTCTGCTGCCCCAGCGTGGACCGTACTGACCACCGTGTGTCCTGTCAGGCTGGCTTCCTCTGCCGCATAGGCTTCGGTATCCCGCATTTCGCCCACACAGACGATGTCCGGGTTGAACCGCAGGGACGCCACCACCAGATCCTCCTGTGAAATATCGTAGGCAGGATTATCTGAGGGACGGGACAGGGTATGCACCACATTATTGACCACACGGCCGGACTCAGTACGCACCAACGACAACTCGCGGGAACCAGATTCTATCGTAAAGATCCGTTTGCTGTCCGGAATCTCCGACAGCAGGCAGTTGAGCAGGGTGGTTTTGCCCGAACTGGTCGCACCGGCCACTACCAAGGACACGCCGTATCGGATACAGGCGCTGAGGAAATCGAGCATTTTCTCCGTGGCCGCGCCGGTTTCCAGCAGCTCCGAGCGGTTGACCCGCTGGGGGTGCAGCAGGCGGATGGAAGCGGCGATGCCTATGTCCGGATCCACCACCGGGTCCTTGAGTACCGTGATGCGGGTGTTATGCGGTAGATGCCCCTGCGCCATCGGTGTGGCATTGTCGATGATCATGCCGCTGTGATGCAACAGTCTCTTGACGATGTCGACAGCGTGCTGAGGGCTGTGAAAATGTTCCGGAATCTTGACGATAGAGCCGTCCAGATAGGTCAGAGCCACGTCCCGCCAGCTGTTGATATTGATTTCCTCCAGCTCCTCCGCGCCGAGGTACGGCGTCAGGATGGAGTATTCCGCCATTTCCCGGTAGAGACGGCCGGTCAGCTCATGCAGCATGCTGCCTTCTACGATATATCCATTTTCCCGGACGTACTGTTCGATGTAAGCTCTCAATTGCGGCAACTTGTCCGGATCGGTGAGCGCCGCTGCATAATGCACCGCTATATATTCCTGCGTTAATTGCAGCAGCGTCCAGAATTCGATATTTTGCGCCATAGGCGTCCTCCTTCGATGGTTTTTCGACCTTACAGTTTCGTCCCGGTATGCGCCGTTTTCCAAGCCGACCAAGTACATTTGCGGAACATTCCGCTGTATACATACCGAACGAACTGCAGTTGTTCTTTGCTTGGCATAATACCCATTCGATCATTGCGTTCCGCTTGGGCATACAGGTTGATGCCTTTCATCTGTGTCAGGTGCTCTACCCGCAGGGCGGCGTCTTCGATGTCCTTTGTCACCAGGAGATAAATAAAGATTCGGTACGGTCGGACGGCGCATTTCCCAAGAAGTTCACAGGTGCGGAGAACCGCATCCAGCCGGCTGATTTCATCGCAGGAAAAACGCAGAAATCGCATCCAATCCAGCCGAGACAGCAGTTCCGCAATCTCCGGTGTTACCAGACGGGCATCCATCCCTTGGTTGAGATCGATGTGGTATCCGCTGCCAACCAGCCCATGCAGCTGTTCCAGTCCGAAATCCGACGCCAGGATGTTGTTGTCCATGAGTACCAGTTCCCGACTGTCGGACCGTACCAGCTCATTCCACTGGCGATAGGGATGAATGCCGCCTTCTTTTTCGGGAACGATGCACCAACGGCAGTGATTCGGGCAACCCCTTGTGATATATCCAATAGCATATGGCGTGTTCGGGTAGATTGTATAGTCGGGGAACATGTCATCTACAGCTTTCGGCAGTTTACCCTTGATGTCATATCCGGTTCCTCCGCGGATCGCGTCGACCGGAAGGTAGGGATTTTCGGGTGTGTAAGAAAATACCTTGCTGGAATACACGGCGTCATAACGGCCCAGCGGCTGCCACCATTCCACCCGATTCCCCTGCTGTTTATGCCACGCCGCTAATTTCATTAGGGCATAATTCGGAAAGGTTTTATTTCTGACCGCCGCCGCATCCGCATCGTGCAGGCCGATGCGCATCCCATCCCCTCTTTCTGAAATTTGACAAAACCGGGCGATATATCGCCCGGTTTGCTGGTTTTGAGCTTTTATATTGTACTATTTGCGGGTTCCAAACTATTGGCCAGTAGTTCCAGCCATCTTCTGGCTTCGCTTATCGGATTCATCGACGTATATATTGGGCGTTGAAGTCGACCATCGTGAAGACCTCATCCATCCGTGTGTCGAGATAGAAAAATGTCGGACGAATCCCATCGTCCACTTCCAGTACGTCCTCATCCTGTACCTCCGTCCCAATAAGCTCACCGATATCCTCTGGCCAGACCGACCGCCATTCCAGCAAGTCCATAACGCTCTGATACAAGTTATAGGCGGAAACCGGAGAATCCATTTCCATCCGCAGCGTATATTGCAGCGAGGACGGATTGGGCGAATACCAGGTATGCCGGTCAAATCGGTCCACGGCATGTTTCCGTCCTGCCGGTGTGTAAATTCTGAGCTTCGGCGGCTCCAGATGCCGGGGACACCAATCGGGAGGAAAAGCCCCTCTGTCTTTTTTCTTGAGCCGCCGGGCGTTCTTCTGCCCTTTTCCTATGCAGTAGTACACCGGATAGTCAATGTATTCCTTGTGGGACTCCAGCTGATACGGACAAGTTTCGCAGTTGGTTCGTTTTGGCTCCATTTGCTTCAGCTCCTTGTGCCTTATTTTATCAAACACTATCACACAAAGGCTGGAATAGCTATTCACCGAATGCAACAGATGTTCAGGCTGCAGCCAGGATTATATTTGTATCACACGACCTTATCGGCAATAGCTCTGAATTTCGCTGCGTATTTCTTATCGTGAACCGGCTCCGGCAGCTTCCCGTCAATGGTCTGCTGGCGGATTTCCCGGCAATAGGGTAATGTAAAGGCTATATTCTTAAAATGAGCCTTGGCATCCTCGACGGGCATATAGCAGTCGGCTTCGGTACAGTTTAACCCAAGAATATGGGATTCCAATTTATATATGGGATCCGCATATAAGAGAAGCTGAGAAGCAAAGAAGGAAATGGACTTCAGCGTCGGTGTCGCAAGCCGGATCACTTGGTCCGCCTCCTTGACAGCATTGGCTGCCAGGATATTGTCCAGATTGGAGGTGCAGTCCACCACCACAAAATCCGCCAGGCTTTTGAGCACAGCCAGCAGTTCCCTCGCCTTGTTCTCTCCATAGGTCGGGTAGGTATACCGGTTTTCCCCGTCCTTATATCCCAGGTAGCCTAGATTGATTTTCCCTTTCAGCGTGACAATGCTATTGATGACCGATTCCTGGGTTATGTCGGTTTGAGACAACGCAGCGCCCACAGAATACAGTTCCTCCGATTTTAGGGTGGGAAACAGCTGCGGCAGTACCGGAGCAGAATGATCGCAGGCCAGTACCAGCACGGTCGAGTTATATCGCTCATACACCGCCGAAGCCAGCTTGACCGCAAAGCTGGTTTTGCCGCTGTCCGGCGAACCCCACACCGCGATCAGCTTACTCATTCGCTCCTACCTCCTGGAACACCTGATCCTGAGCTTGCAGGAATTGATTGGCTGTCGCTTCGTCGCCGCGATAGACCAGGGACAGGTGCATCTTTCCCTCCGCCTCATATCCCGCCAGCAGAGTGGCTTGAGTCGGATTGACCAACAACGTTACCGTACTGGGCAGCTCATAGGTGCCGTCCTCATTTTGCGTCAGCTTGTCTTTGTCCGTCCCTTCCGCCGTCGTAGTGGTGATCACCTTGACGTAGGTCAGCTCGGCCGGAATAGCCGCCTCCTTATCCTGGGTGACGATGACGCTGACGATATCTCCATTTATAAGTTTGCCGGACAGGCCGTTTGCAAAGCTGCCGATGGTGATGCTCATCGCCTGTCTGCTCCCGTCCAAGGTGCGGAAAACGTCATCCGCACTGTCCGCCGTATCCGTCAGGTGAGACGACAGGACGTTGCTCCCCGCCTTGATATTACAGGTAGCGTATTTTCCCACCACAGCTTTGGTATCCTTGACGGCGTTATCCTGCAGGCCGGTTTTGCCCACCTCAACTACCGCCACGTCTTCCGCCGCGATGCGTGTCCCCTGGGGGACATCCCTGCGAAACCGTATGACCTCCGCCTTGCCGGCCGTCATAACATTGACCAGCGGGGCGGCGCCGAACATGACCGCAATCGCCAGCACAATGCAGACGAGGCCGAGTATCGTTCTGTTTTTCATGGTGTTCCTCTCTTCCGTTAGATAAAATAGGCGAACAGGATACCGACCGACAGATACGGTACCAGAGCAAAGCTCGCCTTCAAGGTCTGCTTCTTGATCTTTCGTACAAAAAGCGTGCATGTTATAGCTATCAGCAGGCCCACGATGATGGCCGTCAGCCCGCGGGATAGTCCCAGCAGGAAAGCACCAGCCGTCATGATCTTAATATCCGCCCCTCCATAAGAACCGGGTCTCATGATGGCGACCGCCAGCTGTGGGATGGTGACGACTGTCGCAGCCAGAACCATCAGCGGCAGCTCATCCGGCGTCCTTCCAATTAGTGCGGCCACGGCGATAACCACCGGCAGGCAGTCCGGTACCTCGCGTGTACGAATATCCGCGGCAGACGCATACAGCAGGGCCAGACACAAAGCCATGCCCCGCAGCAGCTCCGGCTCGAATCCATAACGCCAAACCAGCAGGGCGGATTCCAGCACGGGAAAGACGATCAGCCACGGCTGTATCGGTCCGCCGTACCGCTTTCGGAAGGCCGATTCCATCGCCCATCCCAACAGCGCAGCACTAAGAATAGTCAGAAGAAGCGGCAGGTACGCCGCCTGCCCTGTTTCCAAAACCGGCTCGAAATTTGTGGCCAGCGCCATCGGCTTACCCTCTCTTTCTCAAAATGATAAAGGCCGCGCCGAGAACGACTGCCATTGCCAGGATAATCCCAATAATCACGCCGATGTTGTTGGAATCGGCATACACCGCCAATTCATTTTCCTGGGTGAGATCCTCTATCTCAAAGGTGACGGTATTGCCCTCTAAAACGCCTCCCTTGACTTGGGTGATATTACCGGGCATCGTCACCGTGACAAAGAATTTGAATTTTTCGTCCACTTCCTGGCCGCTCTCGTCGGTGCCCACCTGGGCAGCGGTTTTGGCCCGGAAAGAAAACGAGCTATAGAACAGACCGCTGTTTTTTTCTATGGTGACGTCCTGAAACAGCAACGGACTTGTTTCGTCCTGATTATCCAGGCGAAACGCCTTCAGCCGGGTCTCCAGATCCTCATAGGGAAGCCGTTCGGTGGCTTCCGAACAGGAGACATATGCGGTATCGTCATAGGTGACCTTTTGCGTTTCCCTGCCTTCAAAGGGATCGGAGCCGCTTTGTTTCATCATATTGTAGGCGTCTTCCTCGACAGCCACAGTTGTCGTGATGACCCCGGTTCCATCTTTGTTCAGGGTTACGCCCAGCTCAGTTCGCACACAGCCAGTCAGCAGAACCGCCAAACATAATGCCGCCAGCAGCATGGCAGTAAACCTTGTTTTCATAAAGATGATCCCCTATTCCTTCTCAAAGTATAGGCGGGGCGGTTTTGTGAGCCGCTCCGCCGCTTTCCTTACGCGCCGCTTAACCGGCGTAGTTGAACAGTTCCTTGATTTTATTCGTTAAGGTTGGCAGGATCGTATCATTGAACAGCAGGTACAAGCCGCCCAGCAGCAGAGCGCCGATCACCACCGCGATCAAGATCTTCACTCCAGAATCCACGAAGCCTTCTGCTTGGCGATTTACCAGCGCGTAGCGGGTACGGACAATCAGTTCGTTCACTTTGTTGGATACCTTATTCATCATGTTTTTCATATTGAAACTCCCTCGTCTTTCTATTGTATTGGATATAGCTTGGATGCGGCTATCCGGAGCCGCTGGTAATGCCGGGCTGTTTAACCGGCGTAGTTGAACAGCTCCTTGATCCGCTGTGTCAAGGTGGGCAGGATCGTGCCGTTGAACAGCAGATACAGGCCACTCAGCAGCAGGGCGCCGATCACTACCGCGATCAAGATCTTCACTCCAGAATCCACGAAGCCTTCCGCTCGTCTGCTTTCCAGTGTACAGCGGGTACGGAGTACCGCTGTGTTCATTTTGTCGGATATTTTGCTCATCATCTTTTTCATTGCAGTTCCCTCTTTTTACAAAATATTTAATGCCGGAATGATGCCTTACGCCATCAAAATACGCCCGGTCGCCGGTATGTGGATTCACATAACCGGTTGCTGGCCGGGCGCTTCATCCTCGACCTCTTCCTCAATTCCGTGGATGGCAAATTGCCCGTTGTCTGTGCTGAATACCGCTAAAGGTCGATGGTCTTCCGCAAACAGCCGGTCTAGCTTCACATGAAACCCAGAGGCTGCGTTTGCGGCTGCTGTGGTTTTCGATTGTCTTGCCATGTGTATTCACCTCCCTTCTTGGTGCAGATGAGGACGGTCGTCATTGCATCACTCCCCGAACTGTAGAATATTCAAACGGCTTGACGCCGGCTGAAACAAAAAAGACGGCCCTGCACCGTCTTTCCATGGTTATTTCCTCTCTCCTAAAAACACAGCATCCGCTCCTCTTGAATCCGATGCAGCACCTTATCGACAACCTCCTGAAATGCCGGTTCATTCTCACAAAGTTCTTTGAATACATATCCCATGCGTTTCAGCAGGTATGGATTTTTCGAGGCGACACAGAACCTATCCTCTTCGGATTCAAAATGGATCTGTTGAAGTCCAGGATCGTCCTGAAAGACTTCCGCAAAAACATGTGCCCAATCATGACCGGTACCGTAATGAAACAAACCGTCTTCGTCACAGGAAAAAGAAAAACGGGTAAACGCTTCCTGATAATTCCGGGCATTCGATAGCCGCGGGAGAGACAAGGTATACAATCCGTTTTCGCAGTGGAATTGAAACGGAGTCAGGGTTCGGTTGATTTCCTCCAGCCTCGTCCTCTGCTCCAGGGCTTCCTGTTCCAGTTCGCTGGGCCTCAAAGCCCGGAAGGCGTCCATGTTGGGAATGATGGGAAAGCAGCGTCCGTTGTCCCACACCACATGGATATTTCCTGTCTCGTCTACAGAAAGGACTCTCCCTCTCATTCCGTTGGGAACGGAATAGAAAGGCTCCGCCATATTCGCCAATTCGATCCGAGTTCCATCCGGATATAGCTGCTGATACGCTTCCACCTGCAGAGGGGTTAACGCATCGAGGCGTTTCTCTTCTTCATTTTGGAAACGGTATGGTCTTTGCCTGCCCTCTCCATAAAACTGGGAAACGGCCGTTTCATCCACAGCGCCATACCGGATCTGCCGCGCCAATTCCGCCATCATACGCTCTGAAGCACGGGAATGAAACGTATACACAGGATTTCCGTCTTCGCCTCCCCACTCGCACGTATAGGTCAACCGCTTATCTTCCGGCATTTTCTGCCGTAGCTCGTACTGATAGACCGTCAGAATATCTTTTTCCTCCGGCTCCAAATCCACGCAGTGGATGCCGTTTTCCCGGCAGTAGGTTGCCAGTTCTTCATAGCTTGTAAATAAGCCGATCCGCTCATTTTCCTCCCCGTAGTCGTTGCAAAGCCCAAAGGCCAGCGTTTCGCCATACTTGACATAAACCCTTGCTGTTTGAGTAATTTCCATCCTGCACCACCCCTTACATAACGGTCTGGCTTTTCCTCTTTCAAAACACCGATGAATTCATCGCGAAAGTACCTCACTGTTTTTCCGCCCAAATTACTGATAAATGAACCAGCGCCGCACGCTGTTCTTCAGCCGTCAACCCATCAAGAAAGCCCAGCAGTTCCGCCGTGTCTCCGGGGCCGCCTCTCTTTATGCGGCATTCATCGCATACCTTCTCCCGACGAACCAAGACCGCCTGGCCGTCCTCCGATTCCTCAAAACTCAAAATATCGTTACAGTCGAACCCGACACGGCGGCGGATCTCAAAAGGTATCGTGATCCGTCCCCGTTTCCCCAGCACCTTAAATATCTTCATCATACTCATCCTCATCTTCCTCACATCTGCCCCTGCAGGGGCAGCCTTCACACTCTCCATCGCAGTCCAGCTCCGCCAGAGGGCAGTTCTCGCAGTCCCTGCAGCAGCCGGAGTCATCCGTCGACTCCATTTCCATGATGATTTTTTCGTCCGATACCCGACCCCGTATCACATGCTTCATCTCAAAATATGCTCCTCGTCCAAATTTTCCCGTTGTCGAATTCGTCATCCCCGAACATCGTCAGCTGGCATGGCTGCATGCGTTCTCGTTCAAACAGATCATAGTTTCCAATGAGCAATTCCGGGAACATCGCGCCCGCGCTGTATCGCTGCGCCATGGTATGGATCCGTTCAAAGCTGAACAGGCTGTATTCCCGGTATAGCTCTCGGATAAAGGCGCAGTCGTTATACGACAGCAGCCATTTGCCCTTGGTACTCGCCAGCGTCCGAAACAGGCGGTGGTGATCATCCTGGGTGAACACCATCGCGTACATACCCTCCGACGTATAATAGGGAGGGTCACAATAATAGACCGTTTCTTCCCGGTCGTAGTGCCGGATGAGCTGTTCAAAATCCTTGTTCTCAATGACGGCGTTCGCCAGCCGTGTATGGGTATCCCACACGAGGGTGAATAACCTCCGGATATCGAACGGCTGGGAGGCATAGCTCTTTTTCCCGCTGGAATAGCTGTACCGCAGCAGCTTCAGGTATGCCGCCGCGCGGCGTACGTCGTGATCCTTTGCTTTGGTGAGCATCATCTCGGCAATTTCGTCCGCGTCGGGTTCGGTCAGAAGGATTTCAGTCAGCTGCATTTCCTCCGCCAGAAAATCGTCGGTGAATTCTTCTTGATTGATGAATTTCTTTAATACACGGAAGTCATCGCGGGAATTCAGCGTCAGAAAGCCCAGTTCCCGGATGAATTCCAGCGGCCGGTCTTTCATGACCCGAAACAGGTTGACAAGGTCGCCGTCATAATCGTTGTACACCTCAAAAGGATCCGGCGGCTTGCCCAGCAGGACCGAACCGGAACCGCCGAACACATCTACAAACCGCGGGGTTTCCAAGGGAAGCAGGTTGAGAATTACGCCGAGTATGGGTGTTTTGTTGCCTACCCAGGATACCGGGCTTCGGCAGGATATTGGATTTTCTATGGAGATCACCTCATTATTTCGAGGCGTCAATCATCCCCAAACGAAAAAATCGGCGCCAGCCGTTCTCCATTCGGGAACGATTGACACCGATTTAAATTCAGATATTGAATGCTGATTTACAGAACTGTCTGCTCATGGATTTCAGGGGCATTCTCTTCGGTTGGGCGGAGCGCCTCGCTTTCCTCTTTCTGCGGTTCGTTGAATGGAACCAGCTCGAACAGTGGTTTCCCCCGTCCGGACACGATACCGTATTCCGTCATGCATGCTCCGAGCCGACGGATCAGCTCATTACCGCACAGTAGCTGGGAATCGAGCCAGCCCATATCAAATCCTTCGGGCAGATGATGAGCCATATACGTTCTCATAAAATCCGCGCTGTCCATGGAATAATACGACAGCTCATATTCCTGGATATGTGTTGCCGCATCCAGGGCCTTTTCCAGTGAATATATTCGCTCAGCCTGCAGTACGGCCTTGTATTTGATTTGTGTGGACTCCCACATCGCTTCAAATCGTTCGGCAATAGCGTTCAGCAGCGTAAAATTCTCCATCCCCCCGAACAAGCAGCGGGTTATCTGCGGAATAGCCGATTCGTATCCATAATATACGCAATCCTCGATGCGTCTTGCTCCAAGCTCCCGCGCCAAGCTGTCCGCCTTTGCACGGCTAATGGGCAGGGATATCCAGACCGCTTTTTCCTCTGGTGTGTTCGCATCATAGATAGTGACGTCCGCATCGTCCCGCGGCCCTTTGGCAATCTGCAGCCGGAAGACCTCCGGCTTTCCGGTAAATTCCTCCGGCAGATGGACGCCGTCATATGCCTCGGGCATATGATAAAGGCACGTCGGAATGTACAGGCCGTCCAAGTACACGCCCGCTTCCTGCTCCCGTGTATATTGGCCGATACGGGCTTTGTCCAGAAGATACCGGGCATTTTTCGGAACACTGTTCACATCCCTGTCCATTTCGCATTCTATAATAAGCTGGCCCAGCTGCTCGTCACTGCTTACGTTGGAGGCTATCGGTACGCAATCGAGATCGTAGGTCAGGTTTATCAAATCCTTCATCGTGACACCGTCGTCAAAGGCTCCGGACTCTCTTCTCTGCCGGAAGACGGCCCGCAGGATGGTACGCTCCGTTTCCGATAACCCATTTAGCCGGGCTGCAAAACAGTTCAGCTCCCGGACGGTGGGGGCTTGCAGGCGGGTATCTTCCAGTTCGTAAAAATCCTTGCAATAACGGATACGGATATCATGGTATTTCTCCCATCCCCCTATCCCTCTAGCCCTCTGAACGGCATCCCGGATTTCCATATATGTTGCGGGAAGCTCCAAACCGGCATAGAAGCAACCGGTTCCGGCCGGATTCTCATTTTCCAGTTCTATCTTTATATTTTTGTCCCTCGGCATGGCTCTCTCCTCTTTTCTTTAGAAAATAAAAAATCCCGGACCCATGATTCCCATGGATTCCAGGATTTTGGTTCTCAGGCGCAAACGACTTGACTTTTTCCCTGTTCAGAGTTTTACTACAGACGGCGGGGATTTCCCCGGCATAAATAAGCGCCGTGGCAGGCGAGGATGTGCGACCATCCCCGCCCTGCGCAAAGGTGAGTGAGCACCCTGCACAACCGAATACTCGGCGCCGCGGCATGTTACAGTATAGCGTATTTGCCGCGGAGATACAAGTATGCCTTTCAGCGTGTGCAAGGGTCAATGGGTAGCCGCGGCTATCCAGCCTTTGCATGCGTTTTTCTATTTCGGGGGATTCCCGACCATTGGCGCTTAAAGGCGCGGAAAGGTCGGGATCGGATGAACAAATACCAAGACGCTAAATCCTATTTGGGGGAGGTGAATCTCAAAGAACTGAACGCCGGTTTTCATGAGTTCCTGGCTCTGTCAAGGAAAATCCGGGAAGCCTTGGGAGTCCAGGGGTACTTGCTGGACCGATACCTCTTCCGGAAGCTAAAATCTGTCCGCTGCTTTTCCTATTCGGAAATAGTGGAACAGGGGGAAGAAGCCGGTGAACGGCTCCGTAAGCTATGCCGCCAGGCGGTATACGGAGAGGAACCGGAAAAAATCCAGTATGCTCAGACGGTGCATACCTATATTGAAAAGCACCCATCTTCCTATGCGGAGAAGCATACCAACGAAGAGATGTATACGGCGGAATTGGCTCATTTGTATCTGGAACAAGCGGCGCCACGGTTTTATCAGGAGCTGGAGGATGATCTGTTGTGTCAATGTAATCTAAACGATGGGATTGAACTGTATAACAGGATCGTTCAGCTTTTAGGAGAAGAAAGGGAGCTTGATCGGCTGAATGCCCTGTTTATGGAATGCTTCCTGCTGGTGAAGCCTATGGAGCTGTATATCCAGGGCTACATCCAGGATCTCATTTGGTCCCTGACCTATCGGGATATGCAAACCGATCATACCATCCTGCAGATCCTGTTCGACCGGCAGGAGCCTTGACTCATGCAGTATCGATTCGAACCCAGGAATTTGGAACAGGAAACTCCCATTCTTCTCACCAAGCGGCTCCGCTATCTGCGGGAATACAATGCCGTCACCCAGCGGGAGATTGCCGACGCTCTCTGTATTGACCGTTCCACCTATGCGTATTACGAACTGGGCGAAACGCAGCCCTCGCTGCTGATGCTGGTAAGATTGGCAAAGCTCTACGATGTGACGACGGATTATCTGCTGGGAATACAGCAAGAGGAAAAACAGCCCACGCCCTTTGAACAAGAATTGCTCTCGCTGGCCAGAAAGTATTGGGGGGGAAATGATGGAACTTAATCCCGTGTTCAAAGGCACATTGGTGCTGGACATCTGCTCAAAAGGCAAGAAGATCCGGGAAGCCCTGTGGATGCAGGACGGTCAAGAACCGCAGTCCCTTTCGATCTATCATCACCTGGGTATGTTCGTGGATACCGTGCTCATCGGTCCTCTGACAGTTGATTGTATCGATGTGCGGTTTTATAACTATCCCTGCAGCATCCAATTTTACGATTGCAATGTGGAACACGTTCACCTCATCAACCATCTGCCGTATGCCTTATCCGTGAGCGGATTGACTGAAACCATCCTTCTCCAGCCGGGGGATTCTATCACGCTGAAAAATCCTAGCAAATGACCGAAGCGATCTCAATGAAAACGCCGATTCCTACAGGAATCGGCGTTTTCATTGTATGCCGGCCACAGCTACTGTGTCATCTCCGGCTCTTTGGCCATCTCCATCTCCAGAAGCAGATTGTCCGTCTGCGTAAATTGATGGGTCTGCGGAGCATAGCGATAAAGCCTGCCCACCGCCGTGCTGCTTGAAAAGGCTTCCAGCGCCGCTGGGCAGAGTGCCTCTTGCGAGAGATCATAAATCCAAAAAGGGCTTTCGGTCAGAAAATTCGCTGCCGGCGTCCCCTGTTCTTCTTCCACAGCCGCCCTTCTCAAAAGATTCTTAATTCTTTCCGGTCCCGTATTTGCCGCCATCAACAGGTGCGGGGACGAGCCTTCTATTTGGATCAGGGACAGCGTTCCCTTTTCGATCCGGCTGCCGGGGATATATCCGCATTCCAGCGCGCCGGTTTCAGCAAGCTTCAGGACTGTTTCCCTATCTATAGAATGGTTGAACAGCATAGCCCCATAGACTATTTCACTGGGGAGAAGAAGGGTATTCAGACTGGCCTGCAGCACCTCTGGCTCAAAATTATGCTGCACAAACAAGAGCGACCGAAGAAGGTTCTCCAATTCATCTTCCAATTGCGAGGGATCATTCTCGCATAAATCACAGGCGAACTCAAGCCAGTCCATCGCCGTCGTCTGATACTCCTCCCCGGCCATGGCTTTCATCTCCTTGATATAGTCCCGCAGGATGAGGTCCTGTTGATTCATCCGACGTTCCACTCCTTCCTGTTAAAATTCATCCTCAACCTTTCGCTTTGATTTCCGCATCGCATACTGCCAGCCCGTAACGACGCAGAGTCATGGCTTCGCAGACCATTCCGAAAAGCTGGGAGGACACGATCTCTTTATCCGCCAAGTCGCGGATAGTGATATGCTTCGTACCACAGTACAGATCCTTAGCAACCATATATAGGGTATAGGCGTCCGCGCTGATCCTTCCAAGCTGCACACCCTGAAACTGGATTCCCGTTGTATGGATATACGGCCGGACTCTTGACCAGAGCCTGCAATCAGCGGTCAGCAGGTACAAGGCACACAGCATGGCCGCTGTTGGATTCTTCCTTTTTCGTACCTCCCTTTCGAATATTTCTTTATGACGCTCCCCGCGGTATGTCATACCGCCATTCTTCCTTTCCTTTTGATATTCGCTAAACCGTCCGAGAAAATCTGGATTGTGAATATACCGCATGGTTTCCCGCATTAGTCGGCCATGGCTTTCCTCTTTCGGCGCCTTCTCGGTGATGTGTACCAGCAGGCCGCTACCCGGTGATGTGAAGCGCGGGATCAGCACCATCATTTTTTCAAGACGGAGCAAGTCCGGATCGATCATGAAATACAAGTGGCTCACCTCTTTCTGCGTCCTATATGGGTGAATGGGAATTCACCTGATTCGCAGGATCCGCCGCATATCGCGGTGGCTTACACGCCGCCCATTCCCTCTCCAGCAGCTTCTGCCGGATGATGGTTTCAATATCCGTACCATACGTCTGTCTCCTTGTTCTGTCGTTCATATTAGCTGTGCCCCCCGTTCAAAGGACGGCGCCCCTTTTTATATTGATAGAACGCCTTTTGCCTCACTGGGATAAAGAAAGGTCATCATCCATCACCTGTGCTTCCGATATCTCTATCAGATGCTGGGGATCGACGATGACCTCTTGTTCGCTGTTACTATTAAAAAGGGCAAGGATATACTTTTTGGCGACCTGCGCTTCATACACTGTACCGTCTTCTCCAAACCGATGAGCAAACCATACCGCTATATCGTAGTTCAGCGTCCACGAAAGAGCTTTGACATTTTCGGCGTTATATGACGTTACGCCGCGGTAAACGGTGACGGAATCTTCCAGGGAACAGAACGCCTCATATTCGTCCTCATCCATCAGTACGGCAGGATCAGCGGCGCGGAACATAGCAAGCTGTTCGTTTTGATTGACATTGGGATCAAAGCTGGGGTATTCCGAGCGTATCCAGGCATCGCTGAGAATTTCCGAAAAGTCTGCTCGGGATAAGAACGGTCGCGCAAATTTTAGAAAAGCGAGGCGATATGGCTTTGTTATCATAAAGTGGATATGAAAGGCGGATTGAGCCACCCCTATTTGCTTTTCCATTTGTTTCTTCCAATCCCGCCGCGCATGCTCATCGTCCAGCAGATTGGTGTGTGTTACTCTTCCCTCGCTGTCTTGAGTTACAATGAGTGCGGAATCTGTAAAGGGATGTTTTACCACAAGGGGAGACATGGGCGTTTCCTTTATATCCTGCATCAAAAAGGTTTTTGCAACGGTCTTCACTTTGCTTAAATCGGTTTCCTTTCGCATTTTTACTCACCACCTTTTATTTGGATAGATTAATAGAAGAAAGCGTCTGATGCGTAAAGGGTTTGGAGTAGTATTTTGCTTCGCAAAATCTCCACTCCCGGCGTCGCCGCCCTTGACTCATCAGACGCTTTCTTCTTTGTGGTTATTAAGGCGAATAAGCCAAAATAGGCTTATTCGCCTTTTCTCATTCTATATAGTCATGCTCTAAACGAGCATACGTTACATTATCATGGAAAATCCCGCGCTTTCATCCTTCAATTCATCGGAATGAGTTAAGACTTCCATTTTCTCGGAATCAGCCTCCAAATCATCATTCACGTTTTCTTCCTCTTCTCCGACGTCTACCTTTGTCTTCCTGAGTCCCTCGCGCATAGCCTGATCCCGGTCCAGTTCGCGTTCAATCAGGCGGATGACAAACTCCTTCTGCGTCATATTATTGCGCTGCAGATATTCCTTGATCCGCAGGAACAGGTCTTCCGACACCTGGAACGCCAAAGTCTTCCTATTCTCCATGTTCTTTTCCTCCTTTATCTGTATTTTCGGGTGGAGCTCATTTGTAAGCGCCAACGTTACAAACTCCCCCATCGTCATACCATGTTCTCCTAAATACTGCGTGACCTCTGCATGAAGCCCGGAATCTACCTTGACCGTAATGCCTTTCTTTGCTTCAGTTGACAATGCCCTCATCTCCTTCCATATAAATTCCGATCACCCGTTTCATTTTCTCTATCATGGTTTCTGCACCCTTTCTCCTGGCATAAAAAAACGGCCTCTCTATTGGCCGTTACCGCTCTACGCTATACACATTTCTTCCGGTCTTGTTGTGTATCCTGTCTGTTTCCTAGCTTTTTTTCAACTGGATACACTGCGTATACCCCTCAAAACCCTACTACAGTTTACATCCAAAATCAGGATGGGCGGATTTTTCAGGAAGATACGCGCGATGCTGACCCGCTGCTTCTGTCCACCGGAAAGCATGATACCCCGCTCTCCCACATAAGTCTGATAGCCGTTGGGCATTTGGAGAATATCCTCATGAATTTCCGCCTTTTTGGCAGCCTCCATTACCTCCTCGTCGGTTGCGGTAATTCGGCCATAGCGGATATTATCCATAATAGTTCCCGCAAACAGCATCACATCCTGCTGCACGATTCCAACGCTGGAACGCAGGGAGGACAGGGTCACTTCCCGGATATCCTTCCCGTCCACCGTAATACGGCCGGAGGAGATTTCATAAAACCGAGG
This sequence comes from uncultured Oscillospiraceae bacterium, assembly GCA_902492455.1. Taxonomy (GTDB): domain Bacteria; phylum Bacillota; class Clostridia; order Oscillospirales; family Acutalibacteraceae; genus CAKTXU01. The sequence continues at coordinate 58,845 of CABULH010000009.1, read as the reverse complement.
GATCAGGTGACATAAGGTGCTTTTGCCGCCGCCGGAAGGCCCCACCAACGCCAGAGTTTTTCCCGCCGGAATATGCAGGCTCACGCCGGAGAGCACTCGCACGTCGCTGTCATAGGAAAAAGTAACATTCTCAAAGATAACGTCCCCCTGGACATTCCGCAAAGGAACAGCGTCCGGGTTGTCGGTGATATCAGGGACGGTAGCCATCAGCTCCTGAAACCGCCGGAAGCCCGCCATGCCCACCGTATACTGTTCCACAAAGGTGGAAAGACGGCGGATGGGCTGAAGGAAGGTTCCCACATACAAAGAAAAGGTCAGCAGATCGATATAATCTAATCCGGAATCGCTCATGATCAGCAGACCGCCGAAGGCGATCACCGCCACATTCATGATACTGGTGAGGAAATCCATTCCGGCAGTGAAGATCCCCATTTGTTTGTAAAAACCGTTTTTCGCGGTACGGTAACGGTTATTGCCCTCCTCGAATTTTTCGATCTCATAAGACTCATTGTTAAAGGCCTTGGCCACACGGGCGCCGGAGATACTGGATTCGATATCCGCGTTGATTCCGGCGGTGCGTTCCTTGACTTGGCGGGAGGCACGATTCATCTTCAGCCGCCTGCTGGCGGTGAACAAGATGATCAGCGGCACCAGGGCAAACACCAGCAAGGCCAGCTGCCATTGAATGGTAAGCAGAATAGCAAAAGCGCCCAGCAGGGTTACCAGGGAGATAAATAAATCTTCCGGGCCATGATGAGCCAGTTCTACCACCTCAAACAGATCGTTCACCACCCGGGACATCAGGTGTCCGGTTCTGTTCCGATCATAAAAGGAAAAGGGCAGTTTCTGCAGATGGGTAAAGAGATCACGGCGCATATCGGTTTCCATCCTTACCCCCAGTACATGGCCCCAATAACCCACAAAATATTGAAATCCTGCCCGCAGCAGATAGGAGATGACCAGAAGCAGAATGACGGCAAAAAAGGCGGCATAGGCCTTGTCTGGCAGCAGATTCTGCATGGCATAGCGGGACACAAGGGGGAAAAGTAAATCTACAGCGGCAATCATAACCGCACAGACCATATCCGCAGCAAAAAGCTTCCAGTGGGGTTTATAATAGGAAATGAATTTTTTCAGCATACTCAATGCCGCCTCGCTTTTCCAGAATCTAAAAAAGAAGGAGGGGGTTCGCTGCAAAAAATATTTTGCAGCGAACCCCTTGAGAACCATCATCGCATCCCCATCCTGCGCCTTTCTGACACGGAACGACGCTTTTCAGCAATTCTATGAAAGTCTTATACGGTTTGCATGAGGCTCCTTTAAATGGAATATCCGCTCCCCATCAAAAATAGGATTCTCCTCCGTCAGCGGTGAGAACCGAGGAAAAACAGTGCCAGCGTTCCGGGACCGGAGTGACTGCCGATAACAGTACCGGTGTAGTTGATTAAGAAGGTGTGGCAACCCATCTCGCTGCGGACCATTTCCTCCAGTTTTTTGGCGTCATCCATGCAGTCGCCGTGACAGATGAAGATGGTCTGCTCTTTCACGTCGCCGATAGCGGTTTCCTTCATCTTCTTCACCAAAGCCTGAATGGAAGCCTGCCGGCCCCGCGCCTTGCTCATCATAATCAGATGGCCCTCATCGTCCACATGAAGCACAGGCTTGATTCCCAGCAAAGAACCCAGCACCGCGGAAGTTTTGCTGACCCGTCCGCCTCGATGCAGGAACATCAGATCGTCCACCGTAAACCAATGGCACAGATGCAGCTTATTCTCCTCCAGCCATGCAGCGTTTTCCTCCAGGGTCATGCCCTTCTTCCGGTTTTCGTCCGCATAATACACCAGCAGACCTTCTCCCAGGGAAGCGGCAAGACTGTCCACCACCACCAGTTTCCGCTCGGGATACTTTTCCTTCAGCTCCTCCGCACCAGCGACGACGGAAGCATAGGTACCGCTGAGGCCGCTGGAAAAGCAGATATGCAGCACGTCCTCACCCGCCGCCAAAAACGGCTCCACAAAAGACAGAAATTCAAAGGTGTTCACCTGCATGGTGGAAGACATTTTTCCCCCTCGCAGAGCGTTATAAAACTCCGTCATGGTCAGCTGGAGGTTTTCGTCCTCCCGGTATTCCTGACCATCCAGCTGAAAAGCCAACCCAACACAGGGAATATCCCGTTCCTGCAGAAAAGAGCGGGGCAGATCGGAAGTGGAATCAGTTGTAATTCTGTAGCTCATAATGGTTCCTCCCGTGCTATCTTGTTTTTGATATCATGTTATATCATTTTAATAGTCGTGTCAAGCAAAGAATGCAAAACCCACGCATTGCATAAAAGATAAAAGTAAAGTGGTGTTCTGCGCTGTCTATCAGTATAACCCAACATAAAAGAAAAAACAACCGCCAGTTTTTCAACGGGGGTTGTTTTCAAGCAGCGTACATTTTATTTTGTTTTAAAAAAGGCAGCGCTGACAGCGGTTCTGGCATCCGTGCCGCTGGGCACCAGTGAGGTCAGGGCTTGTACACGCTGATCCAGGTAAACCCGGCTGGCACAGTCGGAGATTCCCATCACCATCATAAAAGAGGTTACCAGCTTGGGGCAAAGGAAGGGGAAATCCACCATTCCGTACATGATGAAAGCGCCGACAAAACCGATAAAGGCCACGCCCAACATCCGTCCCTCCTGGGGGCATTTCAGCATCTGAAATCCATTGCGGAAGGTTCTCCAGCCAATGAGCATCATCAGCACCAGGGCAATCAATCCGCCCTCTATGAGAAGCTGCAGCACCAGATTATGGGTGTGGGGAGCGCTTATGCCGTTTGTCATCAGAACATCCCAGAAATTTTGGATTCCCGGGCCGGAACCGAACAGCGGATTTCGGGCGATTTCCCCGAAGCTCACCGTCCAAATCCGAAAACGTTCCGATATTGAATTGTCCATACTGCCTACAGACATCAGCCGATCCAGTACGGAAGACGGGATCAGCGCCAATATAGAGACACCGCCCAGCAGGATGATGCTCCACTTGCGTATATTCGCCATGCAGAAAACAGCTACGATTACCAGCAGCGCCAGATAGCTGCCCCGGGAGAAGGAAAACGCCACGCCAAACAGCGCGAACAGCAGACAGAAGCGGCACAGCAGCCGAGTGCTTTTGCGCAGGCCGCTGAACGCATAATAGGACGCGAACGGAATCACCATAATCAGGTATTCCGCCATGACATTGGGATTGTTAAAGGTGGAGGCCGCCCGCAGCTCATGCAGATCCAGCAGCAGCGGCATGGGGAAATACCGATAAATTGCCAGATCAATCCACTGCCAGAAATACATGGAAACATTGACGTCAAACCACGCCCGCAGCACATACTGCATGCAGGCGATAAAACCCACCACACCGGCAATCAAGGTTATGCAGAACAAAGCGGTATCGAACCGGTGACGATTGGACAGCACCGTGGCAAGGGATACATATGCTGCAAAAGCAGCGATCCACATCAAAACCGTGGACACGCTGTTAAAAGGATTGTCGGAAAAAATAATGGTGACCGCCATATAGGCGATATATATCAGCAGCAGCTTGCCGATTCCGCCCACTACTAGGTCCCGCCGGCGGGCTTTAGCGTCAAAGTGAGCCGCGATCAGGGCGCCGGCGGCCAACAGCGGACAGATATACTCGGGGAAAATCGGGATGACGGCTATCAACAGTACACACAGCAGCCAAGGCTGCCGCAGATTCACTTTGATGTCTAAAATACGGGCCCGCACGCGCTCACTTCCTTTCTGCTGTTTTGTTAAAAAGGGGACAAAAATAGTTATGCCGTTTATCATATGAACTATACCACATGCCCTGTGAAGTTGCAATCATTGTTACAAAGCTGTTATCATTTCGAATTTTATGCCCAATCTATATAAGATACTTTTTACATCTTTGTCAACTCTTCCAAAGAATTTGTCGAATCCTGGAAGCCAAAAACGGGCGGCGCTTATCGGTGAATTAAGCAGAAAATACCGAAGTTGGAGAAAAATGTTTAGCGTCTTTTTCTCTTGACGGAATAGGCGACGAAAGCTACACTATATATATACACGGCGATTCCGTGTAAAATTACACAAGCTGTCTTCGGGGCGGGGTGAAAGTCCCCACCGGCGGTGATGCGGCCCTTAAAGCCGACAAGCCCGCGAGCCTTAGGGCAATTCCGGTTTGATTCCGGAGCCGACGGTTAAAGTCCGGATGGGAGAAGACATGCGCGGTTTTTCTGCGCATTCTCGCCCCGCGGTTCATCACCGCGGGGCTTTTTTCGTGGGCAGCCGAAAAATGAGGAGATCGTTATGCAAAAGGTTCAAAGACAAGTCCGCAGTCCGCTGATGATGCTGGTCGCCACCGCCATGCTGTCAGCCGTAGCCCTGGTGCTCTTCCTGCTGGAGTTTCCTCTGCTGCCCATGGTTCCTTTTATGAAGATGGATTTCAGCGATATTCCGGCCGTCTTCGGCGGCGTACTTTTCGGCCCTCTCTGCGGCGTACTGGTGGAATTGTTCAAAAACCTGCTGGAAATGCTCATCAAGGGCATGGGCAGTCAGATGGGATTCGGTAATCTGCAGAATTTTCTGGTGGGCTGTGCCTATGTGCTGCCCTTTTCCATTCTTTACCGTATGATGGAACGCAGAAGCTGGAACCGGGTTCGGGGATTGATTCTTGCCGCCGCTGCCGGTATAGCGGCGATTCTGACGGTGGGATTTTTCAGCAACCTGGCGGTAGCGCCCCTGTACTTCCGTGTATTTCTCAATAATCCGCTGGGAGAGGGAGAAGCCTTGGCAGTCGCTGTCTCCAGCCTGCTGTTCAATTCCCTGAAAAGTCTTATTCTCAGTGTGATACTGCCGCCGCTGCTGACTCTATCCCTGCCTCCCGTACGGCGGGCGTTGGGCCGGATCGAATAAAAAACAAAAACTGATAAAAACGCAGGCGCGGGAAAATTTTTCCTGCGCCTGCTGCATAACCTCGGGAAACCCGCCCATACTGGGGATATCAACACCGGAAAGGCGGGATTTCCCCTATGAAAAGATGGATCAAGGCCATTGCTTTGGCACTGACGGCGGCGTTGCTGATCTCCCTGTGCGGTTTCAGCGGGGAATGCGCTGATATCCGGCAGCGGGTGGTGCGGCTGCACGTTTTGGCCAATTCGGACAGTGAAACGGACCAAGCGCTGAAACTGAAGGTCCGGGACGCTGTGGTGGAGGCGGCCGCCGGTCTTTTCGACGGAGCGGAGGACGCGGATCAGGCATTGAACCTGGCTCGGGAGAAGCTGCCTGAACTGGAAGAGGTGGCACGGCAGACCGTAAAGGCCGAAGGCTACGATTATCCCGTAAAGGCCAAGCTGGTGAATATGTATTTCACCACCCGCAGTTACGAAGATAGCGTTACCCTGCCGGCGGGGATGTACAATGCCCTGCGGATTACCATAGGCGAGGCGGAGGGGAAAAACTGGTGGTGCGTGGTATTCCCGCCCATCTGCGTATCCGCTGCATCGGGCCACAAGGATCTCTCCGACGTGCTGGATCAGGAACAGGAAGAGATCGTTACCGAACCTCAGAAATACGAAGTTCGGCTCAAGATTGTGGAAATCATCGAGAGTATCAGCCACACCCTGCAGGGATGGTTTGGAGGCGAAACGGAAACCGAACTCAGCAGCATCCCAGCAGAGAGCACCGATAGCCAGGAGGCAGCGTAAGCTGCCTCCTTCTTTCATCCTTCGCCAGTCGTATCCTGCACAGAACTTCCTTCTTCCTCTATCCTCCTATCGACAATTCGACAAAATTCCGCGGAGCGGCTTGACAAAGCCGCTCCATCCTTTTATCCTTTATTAATACACAAAGGAGAGGGATGTCTTTGAGTAAGTTTCAGCACGATCTGACCCAAGGCAGCGTGACAAAACAGCTGCTGTTGTTTTCGCTGCCTTTTTTAGCTTCCAACCTGCTGCAGGCGCTGTATAATCTGGCAGATATGCTCATCGTCGGCCGTTTCTGCGGTCCCATAGGCGCTTCCGCCGTGGGGCTGGGGGGACAGGTGACCATTCTGGTCATCAACCTGATCAGCGGCCTGGCCGTGGGCGGCACGGTTCTCATTGCCCAGTATATCGGCGCCAAGCGTCAGGAAGAAGTCAAACGCACGGTGGGCACTATGTTCACCCTTTATGCTATCTGTGGTGCGGTAATCACTGTGGTTATGCTCATCTGCAGCCGGTATATCCTGGTGGCGCTGAACACCTCATCAGAGGCCTTTGACGAGACACTGGCTTATCTCAACATCTGCATGGGCGGCACCATCTTCGTGGTGGGATACAACGCCGTCAGCGCGGTACTCCGGGGCATGGGGGATTCCAAGCATCCCCTGCTGTTTGTCGCCATTGCCGCCGCTGTGAACGTGGCTCTGGATATTCTGTTGGTAGGCCCGCTGAAGATGGGAGCCGCAGGCGCCGCCTGGGCTACCATCAGTGCCCAGGCTATCAGCTTTATCATCTCGGTGATCTTTCTGCGGCGGCGGGATTTTGTCTTTGATTTTCATCCCCGCAGTTTCCGGATCGATAAAAGTCTGGCGGTGAAGCTGATCCAGATCGGCCTGCCCGCCTCCCTCCAGGGAACTCTGGTGAGTTTCTCCTTCATGGTGCTCACCGGCCTTGCCAATGTGGTGGCGGTCTCTCCCCTGGTGGGATCTACCGCCCTGAGTATCGCAGGCAAGGTCAACAGCATCGCCATCCTGCCTTCCATGGCCATGCAGGCATCGGTTTCCTCCATGGTTGGGCAGAATATGGGCGCGGGCAAACCGGAACGGGCGAAAAAAACCATGTGGGTGGCCATTGGCTTTGCTTTCAGCGTTTCGGCGCTGGTATTTGTCCTGGTAAACCTCTTCCCGCGGGAGATTGTGAGCATTTTCCTTGGCTCCCAGGAGCAGGCGGGGATGTCCGCCGAGATCATGGCCCAATGCGTGGAGCAAAGCGCCCTGTACCTGCAGATGATCAGCTTCGATTATCTGCTTACTAGTATTCTGTTCTGCATCACTGGCCTGGCGATGGGCGTGGGCCAGACCCTCTTTTCCATGTGCAACGGCATCGCCAGCTCTCTGCTGCTGCGGATTCCCGCCGCTTATATTTTCGGCAGTGTTCTGGGCTGGGGGCTGAAAGGCGTAGGCTTGGCGGCGCCCGCCGCCACCGCCGGCGGATTGGTGATCTGCTTTATTTACCTGCTCACCGGCTCCTGGAAACGAGCCAAGGTGGTGCGCGCCGCCGTATCCAAGGAATGATCTTGCAATTGCCGCCGTCTGCGCGTATAATGGAAAACAGCGTATACAGCAAATTTTAATGCCTAAGGGGAAGTGTTGCTTTATGCAGGAAATCCGTGTGGAACGCACCCAATCTCCCCGGCAGAAGCCGGCGGATTCCACCAAGCTGGGATTCGGTCAATTTTTTACCGACCACATGTTTATCATGAATTATGATGAGGGCCAGGGCTGGCATGATCCCCGTATCGTTCCTTACGGCCCGCTGGAGCTGGATCCTGCCGCCATGTGTCTGCATTACGGCCAGGAAGTCTTCGAAGGCATGAAAGCCTATCGCGCTCCCGACGGCCAGGTGGTGCTCTTCCGGCCGGAGAAAAACATGGCCCGCCTGAATCTCTCCAATGGCCGGCTGTGCATTCCCAAAATCGACGAGGCTTTTGCCGTGGAAGCGGTGAAAAAGCTGGTTTCGGTGGAGCAGGAGTGGATTCCCAAGGGAGAGGGTACAGCGTTGTACATCCGTCCCTTTATCATCGCGGTGGATCCTCATGTAGGGGTGCATCCCGCCCATCATCTGCTGTTTATCATCATCCTCTCCCCCGTGGGCGCCTACTATCCGGAAGGAATCAATCCCGTGCGGATTTATGTGGAACGCAACTATGTTCGCGCTGTCCGCGGCGGTATGGGCTTTACCAAAACCGCCGGCAACTACGCCGCGTCCCTTAAAGCTCAGGATGAGGCGGAAAAGCAGGGCTATACCCAAGTCCTCTGGCTGGATGGCGTGGAACGGAAATATATCGAAGAAGTGGGTACTATGAACATCTTCTTCAAGATAAACGGCAAAATCGTCACCCCCGCTCTCCAAGGCAGTATCCTGGGCGGCATTACCCGCATGTCCTGTATTGAACTGCTGCGCTCCTGGGGCTATACGGTGGACGAGCGGCCCCTGGCTCTGACCGAAGTGGAACAGGCCGCCAAGGATGGCACTTTGGAAGAGGTGTTCGGCACAGGTACGGCTGCGGTGATCTCCCCTGTGGGCGAACTTAAGGTAGATGACGAAAAGATCATCATCAACAGTGGAGAAATCGGTCCGGTGGCTCAGCGTCTGTACGATACCCTCACCGGTATCCAGAACTGCCGGATTCCCGATCCTTACGGCTGGGTCGTGCCGGTGGAATAAACCCTCCTCTGGTTCAAGCTTGCGTCTCAAGGAATAAAAATCAACATCCCCGGCAGCGCCTGATCCGCGCTGCCGGGGATGTTTGGCTATATCCCGTTTTTAAGGATCGGTCATGGCAGCCCCAGTCGAGACAAGCCATCCCGCAGGGCCTTCCATTCGGCTAAAGAAGCCGTTAGTGCTTCCTGACCAGCCGATGTCAAACGATAGTATTTTCGAGGGGGACCGGCATCGGATGGGCGAAGCACCGATTCGGCCAATCCTTCCGCTGCCAACCGGCGCAGGATGGCGTAAACCGAGCCCTCGTATACATCGGGGAAGGGCTCTCGCACCTGCTTCATGATCTCATATCCATACTCTTCTGCATCTCGGAGCTGATAGAGAATCGCCAGTTCCAGCACACCTTTTTTCAATTGGGTGTCCATGCGCTCCCCTCCCCATTCAGACGGACCCGCCTATCCTTTTTGGGGGTTGCAATCACCAGCGTGGCCGCTATATAGTCCGGCACGCTTTTATGCTCCCGGCCAATCGCCACAGTAAAGATGGAAACAACTGAGGTGATTCCGCCGGTGATTCCTCCCAGCAGGGTGTCTCCCACCAATTCCCGAAGAAAAATCTTCCCTGCATTGGCTCGGCCTCCGTCCTGCGCCGTCACTTGAATACTCATAAGTCGTTTCCCAACCGTTCGTCCATTCCACAAGACCTCCAAAGCCGGCTTGTAAAGAAGCAGCAATGCCATGCCCAGCAACAGCGGGATCAGGCCCCCCATGTTTTTTGTTTCACCATACATACGCCCCGCCATCAGCAAGATTACCGGCGCGGCCAGCTGTGGGAAGAGCAAGCCTATTATGAACACCAAGGGAAGGACCGCGATGACGGCCACCTCTACCCGTGTGTTGGCATCATCTGCCAAATGCTCCTGCCAGCCTGTTGTCGAAGCATTGGCTTCCGGCGCTGTCCCCGATTTCGATGCCAACAGAAAACCAGCTGCCAATATCAGAACAAGCAGCAGAAACACAAAAATCCGATCCAGCAGCAGCGCAGCGAATCGCCGGCCAAAGGAAGCCAAGGGTGGACCGGAAAAGAGTGATCTGGGCGCAGGATTTCCCGGTATCGTCCCAACAGGAGTTGTTTGCACCGCTCCCCGCCCTTCGGTCAGCATTCGCGCCAGTGCCGCCGGTGATCCAAGAGCGGCCGCCGTCTCTTCTTCTGTGCGTCCCTCTTCCCCGCCGGCATCAAAGAAACCGGTATACTCGTTGAGAATATCCTCGATCTCTTCCGCCGACACTCTGCCCTCCAGACCACTCCGCAGTTCGCGCAAATATTCCGCTCTTGTCATATGCTCTCCCCCTACTGTTTATTAATCAGTATCTACAAGCACAATATATCATGCTACTGTGCAAAACACAATAGAGGAATTATCTTTTTTCGATTTTTTAAGGCAGCAGCAAAACCAGCGTTCCCGCCGTTATCAGCGCCAGTCCGGCCGCGGATGCAGCCGTCAGCTTTTCTTTCAGAAAGATCCGGGAGAAAGCCACTGTCACCAGGATACTCAGCTTGTCGATGGGAACCACCACGCTGGCCGGTCCCTCCTGCAGCGCCTTGTAATAACACAGCCAGGACAACCCGGTAGTAATACCGGAAAGCGAAATAAATATCCAGCTTTTTCCATCTATCTTCCTGATCTCCCGCTGTTTACCGGAGATCAACACCATCATCCACGCCATGACCAGCACCACCGCCGTCCGCACGGCGGTGCCCAGGTTGGAATCCACGCCCTCGATGCCGATTTTCCCCAGAATAGAGGTCAGGCTGGCAAAAATCGCGGACAAAGCGGCAAAAAGGAACCAGCCATGTCCCGCTTTCTCCTTGGCCGCCACTGGGGCCCGGCTCCCTCCGGCAGATATTGGAGCTGCCATCAGCCAGGTCCCGGTAGCGATCACCGCCGCACCGATCCCCTTGAACAAGGTGATCGGTTCTCCGAGCAGGAGAAAAGCCAAAAGAATGGTGAGAACGGTACTGGATTTGTCCACCGGTGCCACCTGGTTGACATCCCCCAGATGCAGCGCTTTGAAATAGCACAGCCAGGAAGCGCCAGTGGCAATTCCCGACAGAATAAGAAAGAGCCATGTGATGACGCCGACAGTGTCAATCCCCGCCGCCGCGCCGGTGAGGAACACCAGCAGCCAGGAAAACAGCAGCACCACTGCCGTGCGGATAGCAGTGGCAAGGGTAGAATCCGTATTTTTGATGCCCATTTTTGCTAAAATCGCCGTAATTCCGGCGAACAAAGCGGAGCCACAAGCCAGACCCAGCCACATGACGATCAAGTCCTTTCACTACCACAAAAGGCGAAAAAAAGGAGGCGGATTTTCCATCCGCCCCTCGTCTACGCTCAATGGTACTTTTATCAGACAAACATGATGGACACAGGCTTGTCTTCGTAAATCCGCTCGATAGCTTCGGAGAACACCGGCGCCACAGTGAGGCTGGTAAATTTGTCCAGCCGTTTTTCCGGCGGCAGGGCAATGGTATCCAGCAGTACCACATTTTCAATAACACTGTCCCGCAGCCGGTCGATGGCCGGGCCGGAAAGCACCGCATGGGTAGCGGCAGCGATCACACCCTTGGCACCGCCCTTTTCCACGATAGCTGCCGCCGCGTTGCACAGGGTACCGGCAGTATCGATCATATCATCCACCAGGATAACCTTTTTGCCCTTTACATCGCCGATTATGTTCATCACCTCGCACACATTGGCGCGCTGACGGCGTTTGTCCACAATAGCCAGGGGGCAATCCAGCCGGGCGGCGAAATTCCGGGCCCGGGTGACGGATCCCAGGTCGGGGGAAACCACTACATAGTCTTCCTTAGCCGAGCCGATGAGATCCCGGAAATAATTAGCAAGAATCGGTGCGCCCACCAAATGGTCCACCGGAATGTTGAAGAAACCTTGAATCTGAGAAGCGTGCAGGTCCATGGTAAGAACCCGGTCGGCGCCGGCGGTGGTGATAAGATCGGCTACCAGCTTGGCGGAAATCGGATCCCGGGCCTTGGCCTTGCGATCCTGCCGGGCATAACCCATGTAGGGAATCACGGCCGTGATGCGGGCGGCAGAGGCGCGCTTAAAGGCGTCGATCATGATCAGCAGTTCCATCAGATGATCGTTAACCGGCTCACAGGTGGACTGCACCACAAAAACGTCGGAACCGCGCACCGATTCGTTAATGGAAACTGAAATCTCACCGTCGCTGAAGGTCGTAACCTCCGATTTTCCCAGGGGCAGTCCCAACGCCTCGGCTATCTGCTTCGCCAGCTGACGGTTGGAGTTCGCTGAGAAAATCTTGATGTCCTTGCCATGAAAATTCATTGCAATACCTCGCCTTTCCATATTATCGACAGCTGTCGGCCGGCAGCTGTCGATTGATTCCCATATCCAGGCCGGCACAGAGGGTGAAACCGCTTTCGCCCGCACGCACCACCTCATGATAGTATTATGACAAAGTTTTCGCGGGTTTGCAAGGGCTTATCCATTCATAAAATAACCAGACTATGGCCTCCCCCCTCCCTTTTCTCTGTGAAAAGAGTAAATTTACAGATTTTTCAGATAAAATTATGGAAAATCCGGGAATACTTTGATATAATAACAGGTGACTCTGCGGGACATGTTCCCGTGTGAGACGTGTTGTTTTTCGCGGGGGACGACGGCGGTCAGACAAACCCGCCGCAAAGTGTAAGAACCCAAAATAATTAGGAGGTTGACTACATGAGTCACAAGTACGTCTATCTGTTCAGGGAGGGCAACGGCTCCATGCGGGAGCTGCTGGGCGGCAAGGGCGCCAACCTTGCCGAAATGACCAATCTCGGCATGCCCGTGCCGTATGGCTTCACCGTCAGTACGGAGGCTTGCACCCGGTATTATGACGACGGCCGGAAAATCGCTGCCGAAATTGAGGAGCAAATCTATGCCGGACTGGCTGAGCTGGAAAAGCAGGCTGGAAAGAAATTCGGTGACTTTGATAATCCCCTGCTGGTTTCCGTGCGCTCCGGCGCCCGTGCCTCCATGCCCGGCATGATGGACACCATCCTGAACCTGGGCCTCAACGATACTGTGGTGGAAGGCCTGGCGAAGAAAACCGGCAACCCCCGTTTTGCTTACGATTCCTACCGCCGCTTCGTGCAGATGTTCTCCGACGTGGTGATGGAACTGTCCAAGAAGGACTTCGAGAAGATCATCGACGAAATGAAAGAGGAGAAAGGCATTAAGCTGGACACCGAATTCGACGCCGACGACATGAAGAAAATGGCCGCCCGCTTTAAGGAATATTACAAGAAGCAGAAGGGCGAAGATTTCCCCTCCGATCCCAAGGTTCAGCTGATGGAGGCCGTCAAGGCTGTGTTCCGCTCCTGGGACAACCCCCGCGCCAACTACTATCGCCGGATGAACGACATCCCCTACAGCTGGGGTACCGCCGTCAACGTGCAGATGATGGTGTTCGGCAACACCGGCTCCAACTCCGGTACCGGCGTGGCCTTCACCCGCAACGCTGCCACCGGTGAGAAGAAGCTGTTCGGTGAATATCTCATCAACGCCCAGGGCGAAGACGTGGTGGCCGGTATCCGCACCCCCTCCCCCATTGCCACCCTGGAAAAGGATATGCCCGAAGTATACCGGCAGTTCGTGGAAGTGGCCACTCGTCTGGAAAACCACTACAAGGATATGCAGGACATGGAGTTCACCATCGAGGACGGCAAGCTGTTCATGCTCCAGACCCGGAACGGCAAGCGCACCGCCGCCGCGGCTCTGAAGATCGCTGTGGATCTGGTGGACGAAGGCATGATCTCCGAGGAGGAAGCAGTTCTCCGTGTAGAGCCCAAGCAGCTGGACAGCCTGCTGCATCCCCAGTTTGACGCCGCTGCCTTGAAGAAAGCCGAAGTTATCGGCAAGGGCCTGGCCGCCTCCCCCGGCGCTGCCTGCGGCCGTGTGGTCTTTACCGCCGGCGATGCCAAAGAGTGGGCGGACCGCGGTGAGAAGGTCATTCTGGTTCGTCTGGAAACCTCTCCCGAAGACATCGAAGGCATGGACGTTTCCCAGGGTATCCTGACCGTGCGCGGCGGCATGACCTCCCACGCGGCCGTTGTGGCCCGCGGCATGGGCACCTGCTGCGTTTCCGGCTGCGGCGAAATCAAGATTGACGATGACGCCAAGTGCTTCACCCTGGGCGGCAAGACCATCAAGGAAGGCGATTATATCTCCCTGGACGGCTCCACCGGCAACATCTACGGCGAAGCTATCCCCACCGTGGAAGCTGCTATTTCCGGCGACTTTGGCCGCTATATGGCGTGGGCGGACGCGGCCCGCAAGCTGAAGGTCCGTACCAATGCGGATAATCCCCGCGACGCGGCTCAGGCTGTGAAATTCGGTGCGGAAGGCATCGGCCTGTGCCGTACCGAGCACATGTTCTTCGAAGGCGATCGCATCAAGGCTGTGCGGGAAATGATCGTCTCCAAAGACGTGGAGAGCCGCAAGAAGGCGCTGGCGAAGCTGCTGCCCTATCAGCAGGGTGACTTCGAGGCGATGTACGAGGTGCTGGAAGGCCGTCCCATGACCATCCGTTACCTGGATCCCCCTCTGCATGAGTTCCTGCCCACCAAGGAAGAGGACATCGTGGAGATCGCGGGCGAGTTGAACATCACCGTGGAAGAGCTGAAGCACACCATCGCTTCCCTGCATGAGTTCAACCCGATGATGGGTCACCGCGGCTGCCGTCTGGCCGTGACCTATCCGGAAATCGCCGAGATGCAGACCCAGGCGGTTATCTCCGCTGCCATCAACGTCAGCAAGAAGCATCCGGAGTGGGGCATCGTTCCTGAGATTATGATCCCGTTGGTAGGCGAAGTCAAGGAACTGAAATATGTTAAGGACATCGTGGTTGCCACCGCCGATAAGCTGATTGCTGAAGCGGGCGTGAATATGACCTATCATGTGGGCACCATGATCGAAATCCCCCGCGCTGCGGTAACTGCTGATCAGATTGCTACCGAAGCCGAGTTCTTCTCCTTCGGCACCAACGACCTGACCCAGATGACCTTCGGCTTTAGCCGTGATGACGCCGGCAAATTCCTGGATGCTTACTATGACGCTAAGATCTACGAGTCCGATCCCTTTGCCAAGCTGGATCAGGTCGGCGTAGGCGCTCTGGTGAAGATGGCCGCTGAAAAAGGCCGCGCCACCCGTCCCAACATCAAGCTGGGCATCTGCGGTGAGCACGGCGGCGATCCTTCCTCCGTGGAGTTCTGCCATAACATCGGGCTGAATTATGTCTCCTGCTCCCCCTTCCGCGTGCCGATTGCTCGTCTGGCTGCCGCTCAGGCCGCTATCAAAGAGAAGCGCGCGAAATAAGCAATTTGATTTTGGGCAAAGCCCATTTACAAAACCCGAGGCAAAGCGAATAGCAAAAAGACCTTGCAAGGAAAATCCTTGCAAGGTCTTTTTTACGCCGGAAAGCCTTTCGCACAGCGGATTTTATGATTAAAACTGTCTCTTTTATTGTTTGCCATCGTTTATCTTGGCTTATCCCCGTTCAGCTCCGCTACTATCCCGGCCGGTTTGGCCGTCATCTCCACCCAAGCGGGCCGAAAACCGCTTTTCAAGGCATTGCGGACCGAGGGGATATTGGACCAGGCGGCACAATAAAAGGGGACGATGCCCCGCTTCAAAATCTCCCAGGCAAGATAACTGGTTAACGCGGCGGCAATTCCCTGTTTACGGTAATCCGGCAGCACGTCTATCCCTATCTGCCACATGGTTTTGCAATCAGCGGAACAGCCTGCCAGTCCCACCAGCTTATCTCCTTGGAAAGCCCCGGCCGCCAGCACATCCAGCTGTCTGCGTTTCTCACATAGGGCGTTGCCCCACTCCGGCCGGTAATAGTCCTGAAAATCCGCAGGAAGCAGCAGGCGGACCTGGTAATCACAGGACAGCGGCGATACACGCGCCGGGTCAGGCAGAAAATATTCCGCCATAAAACAGATCCGATGTCCAAAAAGCCGCATGGCCTCATCCAGCCGATGCAGATGCGGGGTTTCAAAAACATTCGCTGGAGGATATCGCTGTAGATATTGCCGGACAGCCTCCTCTGCCGATGGGCTGACAGAAGCAACCACATTCCCGCCGTAAGAAATCAGCTGGCAGAAAAAAGGCAGTTCCAGATATGCTCTTGCCTGAGGATGCCGGCGGGAGATGACCACAATATTCTGATCACAGCGGAAATCATCCGGGTGACAGCCGGCTTCCAAGGCGGATTGCGCCATGGCCGTTTCCCATACCTCTTTTTTGCTGATCATCCCTCTTCCTCCTGCCGGGCGAAGAACTGCCGGATAGCCTCGGCAGCCGGCCGATTGATCCCCTTGACAGCGCACAATTCCTCCACCGTAGCAGCCCGGATAGCCTTGAGGGAGCCAAACTGCCGCAGCAGCGTCCGTGCCCGGGTTTCCCCTATTCCCTCAATCTGGGTCAGCGTGGTGCCGATGGTGCTTTTCTTCCGCCGCTGTCGGTGGTAGCCGATGGCCCAGCGATGGACCTCCTCCTGGATGGAGGATATCAGGGTGAAAACCGTGCGCTTGGAATTGATGGCGATCTCCCCGCCGTCCTCCGCGATAGCCCGGGTACGATGCTTATCATCCTTCACCATGCCGAAAACCGGAATATCCAGATGAAAGCTATCCACCACTGGTTTCACCGCCGCAACATGGCCTTTGCCGCCGTCCAGCAGGATCAGATCCGGCAGGCGGCCAAATCCCTTGCCCTCCTCTTTATGAACTTCGTATTCCGTCAGGCGGCGGGTCAACACCTCCCGCATAGAACCATAATCGTCCTGACCCTGCACTGTTTTAATCAAGAAACGGCGATAGGCGGATTTCAGCGGACGACCGTTTTCAAACACTACCATCCCAGCCACATTGTCGCTACCGCCAGTGTTGGAGATATCGTAGCTTTCAATATAGGCGGGCGGGGCGGAAAGCCCCAGCAGTTTGGCCAGCTCATCCAGCGCGGCGGCGTCCCGCCCGGTGAGGCCGCTGCCCTCCCGATGGGCGATCCGCTCAGCGGCATTGCTTCGGCACATCTCCACCAGATGGGCTTGTTCTCCCTTCTGAGGCTGGACGATATGCACCCGCCGTCCCGCTTTATCCGTCAGCCACTGTTCCAGCAGCTCGGTGTCCTCCAATTCCCCATCCACCGTTACCTGAGGCGGCACCCGATCCCGAATGGAATAATACCGCCGGATAAACTCCGCCCGGGCTGCGGGAAGGGAATCCACCTCTTCGATCAAAAAGTTCTCCCGGTCGGTCAAACTGCCGCCTGTGAAACGAAAGACCTCGAAACAAGCGACATCCACACCCTGGGCCAGTGCGATAACGTCTTGTTCTTCCACCCGGGACATCACCACCTTCTGCTTCTGCGCAATCTTTTTAATGGCAGTGATCCGATCCCGCAGCCGGGCAGCCTTTTCGAATTCCAGATTTTCCGCTGCCTCCTCCATCCGCTGCTGAAGAGTAGCCACCATTTTGGTGCTGCCCTGGGTGAGAAATTCCACCGCCTGATTCAGCCGCTCGTTATAATCCTTCTCCTTCACCTTTCCCGTACAGGGGGCACAACACTGTTCGATATAATGATTGAGGCAGGGTCTTTCCCGGCTTCCGCCGTAGGAAAAGGTTTTATTGCATGTGGGCAGCTGGAACACCTTGCAGGCTTCATCCACCGCCTCCCGGACCGTATAGGAACTGACATAAGGTCCCAGATACCTGGCGCCGTCCTCCACCTTCTGTCTGGCTTCAGCGATTTTGGAGAAAGGCGGCGGAGAAATGCGGATGTAATGGTAGCCTTTATCATCCTTCAGCAGAATGTTGTATTTGGGGGAATACTGCTTAATGAGCGAACATTCCAGGACTAAAGCTTCAAACTCGCTGTCCGCCACAATATAATCGAAATGATCCACATGGGCCACCATCTGCCGCACCTTTTCCGGGTGATTGGTATCCGAACCGAAATATTGGCTCACCCGGTTTTTCAATGCCTTGGCTTTGCCGATGTAGATGATCTTGTTCTGGGCATCTTTCATGATATAAACGCCGGGAAGCAGAGGCAGCGCCATGGCCTGCCGCCGCAATTCCTGTACCTTTTCCGTTCTTTCCGCCATGTTCTCCCCCTTATTGGAATTCGCTTTCGGGTTCCCTCTGTATAACAACTTGCCAAGCAGAAAAAGCGCAGCCGTCCAACGGCTGCGCTTCATGGTAAAAACGTTGTGACTTATTCGGCGAAGCCGGACTGTACCAAGTTCACCAGACCGTCTACAGCGGCTTCCTCATCACTGCCATCGGCAATAATGCGGATGTTGGTGCCGCCGACAATCCCCAGGGACAGCACTCCCAGAAGGCTCTTAGCGTTAACGCGGCGCTCTTCCTTTTCAACCCAGATAGAGGACTTGAACTCGTTGGCCTTCTGAATAAAGAAGGTGGCCGGACGAGCATGCAGACCGACCTGATTTTGAACGAGAACGTCTTTAACGTACATGATACCTTACTCCCTCTCAATTTCTTCAAGTACAATAAAATGAAAGCCGCAACGGGCGAGATCACCTGTTAAAATACTGGTATTATACCACAAAGACACAGCCGGTGAAATCAGATATTGTCCCTTTTAAGGCTGTGTCTATTATACCACATTTGTATGCCCCGTCAATCAATTTTGTCCACATAAAACGTCGATTTTCGCAATTTTGGTTCTCTGCCCTATTTTGGCCCGCCGCTTTCCGGCTGATTTAGGCGTTTTACCATATTCTGTTCATAACTTTTGTAGAGAAAAAACGAAGGAAGGAATATCCAATAAAGGAATATCTATCCTTCCCTCTTTTATGTGCCCTCTCCCTCACTCAAACGCATGTCCTCCTGCAATTCCTCCAAATATGCCCTGTCCGCCATAGATAAAACCGCCTGCGCCAGCATATCCGGCCGGCGGCGGAGTGTGCGTTCCAGCGCCTGCCGATGGCGCCACTTTTCAATATTGGCGTGATGGCCGGAGAGCAGGATCTCCGGCACCTCCCGCCCCTCCCAAACCGCAGGGCGAGTATACTGAGGATACTCTAATAGGCCGGAAAAATGGCTTTCCTCCGTGAAGCACTCCTCATCGGAAAGCACGCCGGGAACCAAACGGGAAACACAATCCACCAAGGCAAGCGCGGGCAGTTCACCGCCGGTGAGAACATAATCCCCCATGGAAATCTGCTCGTCCACTAGCGCCTCCAGCACCCGCTCGTCTACACCTTCATAATGGCCGCATAGCACGCATATAGAAGGCAGCGCCGCCAATTCTACCGCCCGTTTCTGGGTAAGAACCGCCCCTTGAGGAGACATATAGATCAGGTGGGGCCGCTCCCCCCGCTCCTGACACACCGCCCGGAAGCAGTCCGCTATGGGCTGGGCATTCATCACTAGTCCCCGTCCGCCGCCATAAGGATAATCGTCCACCTGCTTTTGTTTATTCAGCGTATACTCCCGGATCTGATGGCAGCGAATATCCAATACGCCCTTGGCTCTGGCACGGCCAATAATGCTTTCGGACAGGACCGTCTCGCACATTTCCGGAAACAAGGTCAGCAGATCAATCCTCATCATCCAACAATCCTTTAATCGGGCGGATACGCATTACACCGCCATCAGTATCGGTTTCCACCACCACTTGAGGAATGGCGGGAATTAAGATTTCCCGGCTGCCCGTGCGCATATGATACACATCATTGGCCCCGGTGAAACTGACTTCACTTAACGTACCGTAGGTTTCCCCCGTGTCCGCATCCACAATGGTAAGTCCCAGCAAATCCTGAATAAAATGGCGGCCGGGCTCCAGCGGCAAATCGTTTCGATCCAGGAAAAGCACCCTATCCCGAAGTGCGGCAGCATCCTGCATGGTGTCGACTCCTTCCAGCCGGGATAGGCAGAGGTTGCCGTGAACCCGAGAGGAAAGACGAACCGGACGCTCTCCACGTTCATCGAAATAAACTACCTTCAAGGCGGCAAACTGGGCCGGAGTATCGCACCAAGGCTGTACCCGCACCTCTCCCCGCACCCCATGGGTGCCCACGATTTTCCCTGCCTCCAGATACGGTTTTTTTGCCATGTATCCACCTCGTTATGCGGTTATTTCATAAAGTAATATTATATCGGCATGCTGCGGGTTTGTCAAACTCCATCCGCTCTTTTCTTGTAAAACTCCTGCGGTTATGCTAAAATGGAGCCTATTACAGAAAGGATCCTTAAGCCATGGAAACTGAATACAAAAAGTTAAAAGCAGAGGAAATCAACGCAGCGTTTTTTCAGGATTTTATCCGGCGGCAGATAGTCACCCGCTGCTGGCGGTTGACAGAACAGGGATGGGTCGTTCTGGACGCCCCTTTTATTGACGACTGGAGCCAAGAGGATTATCGTTATCTGTCCGCCTGTCTGATAAACACCCT
Organism: uncultured Oscillospiraceae bacterium; assembly: GCA_902492455.1. Taxonomy (GTDB): domain Bacteria; phylum Bacillota; class Clostridia; order Oscillospirales; family Acutalibacteraceae; genus CAKTXU01. The sequence goes on along the minus strand of CABULH010000009.1, from coordinate 38,896 downwards.
AAACACCGGCGGCGTAGTATTCGGCTTTTTCGAAGACGGCAAACTGAAGGGGTTCGTCTCTGTGGAAGGCACCCCCCTGGGCTCCCGCTCCCAATACCTGGACTTATCCAGCCTCCATGTATCGGCGGACAAAAGAGGACAAGGGATCGGCAGAAGATTATTTCAACTGGCCGCTGGCTGGGCGCAAGAACATGGAGCCGAAAAGCTGTATATCTCCGGTCATTCTGCGGTGGAAACCCAGGCGTTTTACAAAGCTATGGGCTGCGTGGAGGCAGCGGAATACAATCCAGACCATGTGGAAAAGGAGCCTTTTGACTGCCAGCTGGAGTTTCCTCTTTCGGCACGCTGAATATGGATGAAAGGACTGCGATAGAATGGACGTTGTCATACTGGCCGTATCGGCGCTGTGCCTGCTGTTGCTGGTTGTTCTGCTGTTCAAACAAAACGGCACGCCGCGCCATCTGCAAAGCACGTTGGAAGAGCGGCTGTCCAGGCAGCTGGAGGAGGAAAAACAACTGAATCAGGAGCTTCGCCGGGAACTGACACAGACGATGAACAGCTCCATGCAGACCCTGGGTTCGCTGCTCTCGGAGAATCAGCGGCTGGCGGCCCAAAGTTCTCAGGATACCTTGCTGCGGCTGGAAAGCCGGCTGAAAACTTTGGAAAGCAACAACAATCAGAATCTGGAGGCTATGCGGGAAACTATCGCCAAACGGCTGGGCGATATTCAGGCGGACAACAACCAGCGGCTGGAGCAAATGCGCATCACCGTAAATGAAAAGCTGCAGGAAACCCTGGAGAGCAAGATGAATCAATCCTTTGAACAGGTAAGCCGCCAACTGGAAGCCGTATATAAGGGCCTAGGAGATATGCAAAATCTGGCCAACGGCGTCGGGGACCTGAAAAAAGTGCTCTCCAATGTCAAAACCCGGGGGATTCTGGGAGAGGTGCAGTTGGGGGCCATTCTGCGGGAGATTCTCGCTCCCGAGCAATACGAAGAAAATATAGCCACAGTTCCGCACAGCGCCAACCGGGTGGAATTCGCCGTTAAGCTGCCGGGAGACGACGGTGAATCGGTGGTGTATCTGCCCATCGATTCCAAGTTCCCCGGGGATGCCTACGCCGAGCTGCAAAACGCCTATGATACCGGTTCGCCGGAAGCGGTAAACGCCGCCTTTGCCGTGCTTTCCGCCCGGATCAAGCAGTTTGCCAAAGATATCCAGGGCAAGTACATCGAACCGCCTTACACCACCAACTTCGGCATCATGTTTCTGCCCTTTGAAGGCCTCTACGCTGAGGTAGTTAACCGCGGCATGGTGGAAACTCTGCAGAACGACTACGGGGTGAATATTGCCGGTCCCAGCACCATGGCCGCCTTGCTGAACAGCCTGCAGATGGGCTTCCGTACCCTGAAAATCCAGAAAAGCAGCAGCGAGGTATGGAAGATCCTGGGCGAGGTGAAAACGGAGTTCGGTAAGTTCGATAAAATCCTGGAAACCGCTCAGAACCGGATCCGCTATTTGGATGCGGATCTGGACGCCTTAAGAAATGTACGGACCCGCGCCATCAACCGCAAACTGCGGGATGTGGAAATTCCGGATACGCAAGACGCCTCCCGGCTCCCAGCTCCGGACGAGGAAACAGGAGATGACAGCGGCATCTAAACAGAAGTCCCGTGCTCTTGCGGCTGGGACAACGAAAAATCCCATGCAGACCGGTTTGGCGGCCTGCATGGGATTTTCAGGAAAAGGGCGATTAATCGATCTCCACCGCGACCTTGGCGTTCTGCCGCACAGCAGCGGCCCGCATCACGGTGCGCATGGCCTTGGCAATACGGCCTTGTTTACCGATGACGCGGCCCATGTCGTCCGGCGCCACATGCAGATGGAAAACGATGACCCCGTCCTCGTCCGGCTCATCCTCGACAACCACTACAGCGTCGGGATCCTCCACCAGACCTTTGGCGATCATGATCAGCAGTTCCTTCATCTTCCGTTTCACGCCTTTCCTTTTCCTCCCCAAAGGGAGATTTCATTTACAGCCGGGATTATTCCCCGGCCTTTTTCAACAGCGCTTTGACGGTATCGGTGGGCTGAGCGCCGTTGGCAATCCACTTCTGCGCCTTTTCGACATCCACCTTTACCACGGCGGGGTTCTCCTGAGGATTGTAATAGCCCAGTTCCTCAATGAACCGGCCGTCCCGGGGATAACGGGAATCCGCCACAACAATGCGGTAGAAAGGAGCCTTCTTCGCGCCCATGCGGCGCAGTCTGATTTTTACTGCCATGTCTGTTACCTCCAACATTTCCTTAGCAAATTTCTATCTTCAACCATTGCGGGAGATATCCCTTATGGGAGAATCTCTCCTGGATTGAATACGTTTAAAACCCGAAGCGGCGTCCGCCGCCCATGCCCCGCAGCATACCTCTGCCGCCCTTTTTGCCCAAGCTCTTCATCTGCTTCATCAGCTGACGCATAGAATCATACTGTTTCAGCAGCCGGTTGACATCTTCCACCTTGGTGCCGCTGCCTGCCGCGATGCGGCGCTTGCGGGCGGGATTGATGATATCCGGCTTCCCCCGTTCAGCGGGAGTCATAGACAGGATAATGGCCTCCACCCGGGCAAACTGCCGTTCGTCGATATCCACATCCTTCAGCTGCTTGGACATGCCGGGAATCATGCCCAGCATGGATTTCAAATCTCCCATTTTGCGGATCTGGCCCAGCTGTTCCAGCATGTCGTTGAGGTCGAACCTATCCTGCTGCATTTTGCGGGCCAGTTCTTCCGCTTCTTTCATGCTGACCTGCTGCTCGGCCTTTTCAATCAGCGACATCACGTCGCCCATGCCCAAAATCCGGGATGCCATCCGCTCCGGATGGAAGACCTCGAGATCATCCAATTTTTCGCCTGTACCGGCAAATTTGATCGGTTTGCCGGTAACCGCCCGGACGGACAACGCCGCACCGCCCCGGGTATCGCCGTCCAGCTTGGTTAGCATGACACCGTCAATACCCAGCGCTTCATTGAAGCTGGAGGCCACGTTAACCGCATCCTGGCCGGTCATGGCATCTACCACCAGCAGGATCTCCTGGGGCTCCACCTTTGCTTTGATGTTTTTCAGTTCGGTCATCAGCTGTTCATCGATATGCAGCCGGCCGGCGGTGTCCAGAATCACATAATCATTGCCGTGATCCTTGGCATGCGCCACTGCCTTTTTGGCGATGTCCACAGGGTTAGCCGTTCCCATCTCAAAAACCGGAACGCCAGCCTTTTCGCCCACCACCTGCAGCTGGGCGATAGCGGCGGGGCGATAAATGTCACAGGCCACCAATAAGGGCCGATGGCCTTGGCTCTTCAGCATTTTAGCCAGCTTGCCGGAATGGGTGGTTTTACCGGAGCCCTGCAGACCGCACATCATCACAATACAGGGCGGGCGGTTGGCGGAAGCCAGCCGGACGGCCTGGCCGCCCATAAGCTGCGTCAATTCCTCATTGACGATTTTGATGACCATCTGGGCTGGAGTCAGGCTTTCCATCACCTGTGCCCCCACCGCCCTGGCAGTAACGGCGGCGGTAAAGTCCTTGGCGACCTTATAGTTCACATCGGCCTCCAGCAGCGCCAGACGTACCTCTCGCATGGCCTCCTTCACATCTGCCTCGCTGAGCTTGCCTTTGGACCGCAGCCGCTTAAAGGCAGCGGACAGTTTGTCGGACAGTCCTTCAAACGCCATATCGATCCTCCTCTAACTCTAATATCCATTGCATAAAACAATCAATCGGCCAGCCGGTCGGATAACTCCAGGATGCGGCGGCTCCGCTCCCCGATCTCCCGGGAAAAACCGCAACGTTCATTGATCTCCTGAATATCCCGGGCTGCCTCACGGATGCCCTCCAGCTTCTCCCGCATTTCCCGAAACCGCTTTACCAGTCCCAGGCGTTCCTCCATATCGGTCAGCTGAGTTTCCGCCCGCTTGATGGAGTCCCGTACTCCCTGCCGGGTGATACCTTCGTTTTCGGCAATTTCGGAAAGGGAGAGGTCGTCATCATAATAGAGTTCCACCACATCGCGCTGCTTTTCGGTAAGCATCTCGCCGTAGAAATCAAACAACAGCGCAATTTCCAAGTTTTTTGCCATTCCACGCCCTCCTCCGATCTCGTAACTCCCTGCGGCCGCCCGATGAGATATGGGAAACGGACAAAAAGAAAACCGGCATCCGGCCGGATCTGTAAAGCTTTTTACTTTACAGCTATTATACTCTGCTGCAACCTGTTTGTCAAGAGGATAATCCAAAATTTCGACGAAAAAAGGAACGGAGGCAAAATGACGTTTTGCCTCCGTTCCTTTTTTAGAAAATCCTTCCTCGATCAACAATCAAATGCCTTATGCTTTTTTGGCTTTTTTCTTATCCGCGGATTTGCCGGCGGCCTTTTCCAGGGCTTCTTTTTTCTCCTTGTGTTCCACCCAGGCTACCCAAACAGGAGCGCACAGGCACATGGAAGTATAGAAGCCGGAAATAATACCGAACATCATCGGCACGGCGAAGCTGGTGATGGAATCCATATGCAGCGCCAGCGCCATAATCGCCACCACAGCCACCGCAGTGAAGGTGCACAGGCTGGTGTTGAAGCTACGGCCGAAAGACTGATTGATGCTGCGGTTCACCACTTCCCGGATGGGAGTCTTGGGATCCATCAGACGGCGGTTCTCCCGGATACGGTCGTACACCACAATGGTATCGTTGAGGGAGTAACCGAGAATAGAGAGCAGCACCGCCACAAAGTTATCATTCAGCGGAATCCGGAAAATGACAAAGGCGAAGTAAGCGATCAGCATATCGTTCAGCAGCGCCAGCAAACCGGCAATACCAGCGGACCAGCCGCCGATCTTGCGGAAACGGAAGGCCACATAAACCATCAGCAGCAACGCCGCCAGCGCCACGGCCACCAGGCATTTGATGAAGAACATCCGTCCCATAGGCGCATCCAGTGAACTGGCTTTGGCAAGGGTTATCTCCTGGCCGGGGTATTTTTCTTCCATCGCCTTGGTGACGGCATCCTGTTCCTCCAGAGTAATCCGCTCACTCAGGGTGATGGTAACAGCACCGGCGACATCCTCTACATCGTCGATATCCTTTTTCAGAATATCGGCGGCCAGCCTTTTCACATCATCCTTGTTCACTTCACCGGTGTGGCTGTAACTCAGCTGGGTACCACCGGTAAAGGAAATATCCATATTGACGCCGAAAACAATATTGAAAATAATGCCCAGCGCCAATATACAGCCGGAAATGATTAAAAATATCTTGCGGCGTCCGACAAAATCAAATTCTTTTTTCATGCCCGCTTACCTCCCAGCAGCCAAGGTTTCCGCATGCATTTGAAGCGGGTGATAGATTTGAGCATCAGCCGGGAGGCGGTGACGCCCATCAGGAAGTTAAAGACAATACCGGCAAACAGCGTGTAGCCGAAGGAGTAGATAGAACCGGTTGTGGAAACCGGGAACCACATCAGCACCGGTTTGAGAATGGTGCCCCAGAAGCTGTTGGGCGGGCCGAATACGCCCATCAGAACGATGGAAACGATAATCACCGTGACGTTGCCATCAAAGATAGCCCAGAAAGAACTCTTGGAGCCTCTCTCAATAGCGCCGTCAATGGTCTTGCCGGCCTGAATTTCCTCTTTGATGCGCTCGGCCGTGATGATGTTAGCGTCCACGCCCATACCGATGGACAGGATAATACCCGCTATACCGGGCAGCGTCAGGGTAAAGCTCTGCAGGAAACCGAAGTAACCGGAAACTGCGGCCACCGAGCCGGCCACCTGGCCCAGCAGGGAGATCACTGCCACAAAGCCGGGCAGGCGATAATACAGCACCATGAAGATGGAGATCAGCACAAAAGCGATAGCACCGGCGATCACCATAACGTCCAAGGATTTCTCACCCATGGTCGGGTTGACGGTGCCGCTGCTCTTTACCTCAATGGCAAAAGGCAGGGCGCCGGAATTAATCAAATTGGAAAGGGATAGGGCGTCGGCATAGTCGCCGATGCCGGAAATGGTGGCGATGCCGTCTGTGATATGATCGTTGACCTTGGGATCAGAAATCTTCTCATTGTCCAGCCAGATGGAAATGGTGCCCTTTCCTTTCTGCTGTTCGGTCGCTTTCGAGAAGGCTTCTTTGCCGCTATCCTTTAGGGTAAGCTGCACCACCGGCTCAGAAGAGCCGCCGTTATCGCTTTGAACCCACATCACTTTTGCGGATTCCACGTCGTCGCCGGTAAGTACCAGTTCTCCGCTGGGAACCTGAATCTTGTTGCCGTTTTCGTCCAGTACATCGTTTCCGTCTTCATCTTTTTTTGTCGTGGTTTCGGAGCCGATGTGAAATTCCAGCATGGCCGTCTTGCCCAATTCCTCAATGGCGGCGGTCACGTCAAAATCCTCTTCGTCGTTGGACCAGGGGAACCGCACGATCACCTGCTGATTGGCGGTATCGGCATAAATCTCATGGTCCGTGATGTTGTTGCGCACCAGGCGTTCGGCAATAACCTCCCGCATGCTGTTCACGTCGTCGTCCGTAACCCCGGTAACGCCTTCCACCGGGCCGAAGGTGGCGTCAATACCGCCCCGGATATCGATGCCCCAGCGGATGTCCTTTGCCCCCCGGATAATGGTATCGCGCCTGTCGCCATAATACGTATACACGCCAAAGAAGGTGGTATACGTCAATGCCACAATCAACAGAGCCACGATGAAGAATACGGGTTTCGCTGTTCGCTTCATCGGTTCGTCCTCCAATGCTGTCTATTGCCGGACAACCGGTCCGGCACATAGGAACTATTATATTAGGTACAACCGAAAAAGTCAATGCGTCCAGAGAGGGGCGGAACATTTTCTATAAATTGCATACAGGGGTTCCCCAGAAATCTCAACATTCCACCAGTTTTTTCGCACAGGCCAATTCCGCACAGATGCAGAACAAGGCCATCGCTTCCTTCAATTCTTCCAGAGAGGGATAGGTGGGCGCGATGCGGATGTTGGCGTCGCGGGGATCCCGGCCATAGGGATAGGTGGCGCCCGCGCCGGTCATCACCACGCCAGCCTCCTTCAGCAGCCGCACCGTCTCCTTGGCGCAGCCGTCCAGCAAATTCACACTGACAAAATAACCCCCGGCGGGCTTGTGCCAGCGGGCGATCCCTTTGCCGCCCAGATTGCTTTCCAGCGCTTCCAGCACCGCGGTAAACTTCGGCCGCAGGATGGCGGCATGGAGCTTCATATGTTCCCGCACACCGTCGGCATTCTTAAAGAACCGGACATGCCGCAGCATGTTCAGTTTGTCGTGGCCGATGGTCTGCACCGTCATCCGCTTCTTTACATCCGCCACATTGGCGGGGCTGGCGGCCATGGCGGCGATTCCCGAGCCGGGGAAGCTGATTTTGGAGGTGGATGCGAACTCGATCACCATGTCTTCCTTCCCCATAGCCGCTGCTTCCTTATAGATATTCAGCAGGGTGTCGGGGGTATCAGTGAGATGATGCACTGCATAGGCATTATCCCACATAATGCGGAAATCCGCCGCCGCAGGCTGGAGGGCCGCCATCCGCCGGACGGTTTCGTCGGAATAGGTGATGCCGTCCGGATTGGAATACATGGGCACGCACCAGATCCCCTTTACCAGCGGATCTTTCACCAGCTTCTCCACCAGTTCCATGTCCGGGCCATTGTCCAGCAGCGGAACGGTGAGCATCTCAATACCGAAATATTCGGTGATAGCAAAATGCCGGTCATAACCAGGGGCGGGACAAAGGAACTTCACCGCACCCTGCCGCGCCCAGGGCTCATGGCCGCAGATGCCCTTGGCAAACGCGGTGGCGATGTAATCGAACATCATATTCAGGCTGGAGTTGCCGCCCACAATCACATTTTCCGGCTGTACGCCCAGGATATCCGCAAAAATCGCTTTGGCTTCCGGGATGCCGTCCAGCAAGCCGTAGTTGCGGGTATCGATGCCGTTCGCCGTCTGATATCCGTCCCGCGCATTGACGCAGTCCAGCATCTCCAGCGTCAGATCCAGCTGCTCAGGGCCAGGCTTCCCCCGGGACATATCCAGCTTCAGGCCCTTGGCTTTGCCCTGTTCATAAAGGGCTTCCAGTTCCCCAATATGGGCCTGGAGAGCCTCCTTCGACAATTGCTGTAACGCTTCCATGAGAACAAGCTCCTCTCAAATTGCACCTTTTCTCGTTAAACACTCCTTAATTCTAGTATATGCACCGCGGTTTTGCAAGTCTAATTTTATCTTCCTGCAAATTTTGGCATTATGACTGGATTTTGTCGAAGGGGATCCCTTTCTGTGTCCAGCCCCGCCAAATTCCTGTAAAATGCCGGGAACAAAAAAAGAATCCCGGATAAGCGGTTCCGGCAAAATATTTTACTTGACAAGGAGAAAGATTTTCTATATAATAGCATCCGTCCCATTGAGGATATAGTTGGACGTTTAGCTCAGCTGGTAGAGCATTCGCTTGACGTGCGAAGGGTCAGCGGTTCAAGTCCGTTAACGTCCACCATAAAAACCGTGTAATCAAGCCGTTTTCCGGCAATGACTACACGGTTTATTTTTTTGATATTTAAGCCGTGTGCAACGCGTGTGCAACGGTTTCGGCATATTTTTCGCTTGCAGCCCTCAGTTTTTCTATATCCGGGTGAGTGTATTTCGCGGTAGTCTCTATTTTTGTGTGCCCCAAATATAGCTGCACATCTCTGATATCAACACCGGCGGTCTGCATAAGTGTGGCGCAAGTGTGACGGCAGGAATGCACTGGCTGTCTATCAATTCCTTCAATTGATTCTATGAATCTATCATAAGCGCGATTAAAGTTTCTGGGGCACATCAATGAGCCTATTGATGTGCCAAACGGATATAGCCCAGTTTTAGGTATTGACAGCACCATATCCAGCAACCAGCGAGGCACAGGGACATCCCGTATACTCCCTGGGGTCTTTGCCTCCCCTTCTTTGACGCACGGTATATTATTATCTGTATATACCGCTCTGCGTATATGGATAACGCCAGCATCAACATCCAAATCATTATAGGTCAACCCAAGGAGTTCGCCGCGGCGCAATCCAGCGATCAGCAATACACAAATCCCGGCGGCAATCTGCCTCTGTGCCCTATTGTCTCTTTTATTTTTTGTGCTTGGATTATACGATCTAGCGTATTCTATAATTTTTTGGGCCTGAACCAAAGAATAGATTTCTTTCTGCTTTTCTGGTTTATGATTTGCCTTCAGCTTCCGGGTTGGGTCTTTTAGCGCAAGATCATTCTCCACGGCCTGTGCAAAGCACGATCTGAGCAAGGAATACATTTTACCTATATAAGATTCGCTAGCTGTTTCAGCAAAACCGTTCAAAAACATCTGTACCTCTGCTGGTTTTATTTCGGATACTTTCTTTTTCATTAATCCGTCCGGTATTTTGTCCTTCAAAAGCTCTAACTGGTGATACGAGGATGATTTCATGGTCCCTTTTCTATATGTTTCTAGATACGTCGCAATCCAAGCCTTCAATGTTGTGGTACTGTTCAAAGCATTTGTGCTTCGATTAATCAAAAAATCTTTATACTGCCTGCGACAATCGGCCTCTGTTTTGCCCGTGAAGGATTTCCGCTTATCGTCAATGTACACTTGGTAACGCACTTTTCCCGACGGCAGCCTGGAAAATCCCCCTTCCCCATTTGCTCTTTTTTCCTTAGCCATTGTACAATCCTCCTGTTTCCAGGCATAAAAATGCCCGGGACTTGATATTTCCCGGGCTTTCTGGTACAATGTAGGCGCTTTGGTAGCCTATCGTGTGCCATCCGGCCCGGTAGTCCGCTCTCTGGTGCTGGTAACACCGGGGAGCGGTTTTTTGTTATTCGATGGTAATTGCGTCAGACAAAGAAGGATTCCCCAGATCGTCCCCCTTGTAGATTGCAAACCTGAGCTCTACCTTTGTCAGCGGGGATTCGATGCCCAATTTCTCCGTGTTGGTGATCCAAATACGGTCATTCACACTCTTTCCCGCCAAGACTTTTGGGGAGAAGATGACGTTTGCAAATGGGACCACGATATCGTTTGCAGACACGTCCTGCACCTGAACTGTATAATCTGTCTCTGTTGTATTCTCGATATGCAGTTCTACATAGAAGCCAATGGCAGGAGCCGGGGCATCCTTGAAGCTTTTGAAGGATATGGACAGGCCTTCTTTCTCATATATGACAATATCTGAGGGAGATGTGTCGGTTCCCGGGTTGGTATTCCCCACATTGGTGGACTGACCGCCAGTGGGCTCTCCACAGGCGCAGAGCAGAAGCAAGAGAGCAAGGATCGTTACCGCAATTTTTTTCATAAAAAAGCCTCCTTTTTATATGTCCGCCTTCTCTAGGCGGTTTTTTATGTGGCCGATATGTGGAAAAGCACAACTCCATATGCTATAATCCCGATTGTAAGGTGCTATCGGATCACGGTAGGCGGTTAGGCCCTCTTTCTTTTAGGAGGGACGTAGATTATTCTTTTTCCCTCCTGGAAAGGAGGGATGCCAATGATTACATACACAGAGCTGTTTCAGTTTTGCGCTTTGATCGTCGGCATTATTACGCTGGTTGTCCAGATAATAAAAAAGAAATAGCCGCCCAGCTCTCTCAAAAGCGGCGGCTATTTCTGACGCAATAGAGGGGCTAACCGTCTAATCGGTAGCACCTTACACTCATATTATAACCGCTGCTATTCCCATTGTCAACCCGCTTATCCAACAACAGGAGCGGATTGTTTTTTGTATTGACACTGATCTCGATATAGACTAATATAGTAATTGCCCGATAGGGCACTGGAGCCCTGCCCTCCATCCGTCCGCCATGCCTCAACTTTGAGGTGTGGCGGGATTTTTTATGTTCGTTTGTTTGTTTCAATCCACGCTCCCGCGTGGGGAGCGACCATGTACTGGTAGCCTGGAAATGCCTTCTCCGCATTTCAATCCACGCCCCGTATGGGAGCGACCGTCAAATTGTATGAATATCAAGGCAAATCTTCTAAGTGATGGAAGATTTTACCATGAAAAATTTGGAAGATTATGTCGTATAATATTTTCAGCGGATACTATTCGATATATTTTGAAAAATAACTAAAAATACTTGGAAAACTACGCGACATAGAAAATCAAGTATTGAAATGTGGCGACTATGGTGTTATACTATAGCAAAAGAACAGATGTTCGGGAAAGAGAGGGCGTATCATGCAGGACGAAAAAAGAGCGGGCCAAGAAATTAGGAAAGGAGATACGCTGGACATACCGGATGGAGTTAAGCAACTCTATCAAAACATATCCAAAAGAAATCATCCCAGGAAAGTGATCCAATCAATTTTGGGAATCAAAAAATGCGCTCAACATGGCCGTAAGGCCGTCTAAAAACTCAAATTGCTGGGGCGTTAAATCTTCACCCTCTTTAAGAAATCCAGCGGATATCAAGGCTTTATACAACATAAGAGCGCCTTCGTCCTCGTCTAACGGCTCCTCGTCGTCAGGCGAGGATTTTTTATATCCAAAATAGCCAAGAACATCATCTATCCCATAAAAGCTGCACAACAGCAGTAATGCATCTGGAGATGGTTGGCTATGCCCATTTTCCCAACCGTATATAGTTTTTTCGGAAATGTTCATATTGTTCAACTTTAAATATTCTGATACCTCTTTAACCGATTTATGCGCTCCATTTCGGGCGGATCTGAGATGTTTACCAATATTCTGTTCCACGGGCATATCCCCTCCTGTCACAATAAAGATACCACCAATGAAGAAATAAGTCAAGAAAAATTCTTCAAATTTCAGAAAATAGTTCTTGACAATCTTAAAATTGAAGAATATAATGTGATTGTGATCTTCAATATGAAGAACGGGGGTGAAAAAATGGACCTAGCAACGCAAAGGTTAGCGAAATATGTTCGCGAAAAAGGATACTCTCTTCTTAATGTATCAAAAAAGACCGGAATACCTTATGGGAGGCTTTATCCTTGCTTTTCCGGAAAAAGGAGTTTAAGGGCAGATGAATTTCTCGTCGTGTGCAAATTCCTCGAAAAAGATCCGTTTCAGTTTTCGGATGAAACATATCAAAATCACTAAAGCACCATTAAAACCGATCGCGGCGCATAAAGAAAACCCGCTCTTTCGAGCGGGCGGAAAGGAGAAACGTAATAATGAATGTCTTTTGCGCGGTATTAGGAGCGATTAGTCTGGCACTCGGCATTTTGGTAGCAATTCTAAAGACGAGAAATCACTAAAAGTCATTTCTTTTTTAATTTTACCTTTGTCTGTATACAAGACCATTTGAACAGTTTTCCCACAAGCAAAATAAAGACCTGAATCTGATGGGAGAAGCAGCCCTAAAAACGCACCGCCTGATTCTATTTTCTGAGGAAATGTGTTTGAATGCCATGTTTCTCTGCAGGTTATGGTCTGGCCGGTTCTCTTGGTAACTTCTGTTATCAGTTTTCTGTAATCACCGTAGTATACACTTTTACCGTCACTTACGAGCTTAAGCCTACTAATGCAAATCGAAGCGGATGACTGATTGATGATTTGCAAGTGAAGAATATCCTCTTTATCCGCAATGCGAAACACATGTTTGATTTCAATCGCTATTCGTTTATGGCGTTTATAAAGTTCAAGTGCAAAATTGTATACAGATAGCAAAAATCCCATGATAGCGATTAAATTTAAAGCAATCTCCACACCCAGCACATCCTTTCGCCTCAATTCTACCACAATCCACTCGTGAAATCAATTCGCAAAAGGAGGTGATCCAATGGAACCAAACGTAATGACAGTCGAAGAGCTACAAGAGGCAATCGGGCCGGATAAAAACGGCAGAATGCTTCACAGAAAAACTATCCACACATGGATAAAATCTGGGAAATGTCCTTTCGCGGAATATGTGCCAGAACGTGAGGATAGCGAACGCGGAAAAATGCTTATATTCCGAAATCGGTACAAGGCTTATATGGACGCTATTGACATCACAAACGCGGCAGATATCGTCAAAGCAGTATTGGACGCACTAGTCCAGAAAGGAGCGTGAACACATGAAGCAAAAGCTGCCCGCAATCATCGGCATAGCTGGGTTTGTGATTGCATTGGGTGCGGTTGGGGATGCCGACTGCGGAACCGGCAGTTACATAATGGCCCGGATGATGATTGGCGGCCTGATGATGGTAGGCGGATTGGCCTGGGCAAAAATAAGAGCCGCCCGCGCTGGTAGCACAGCGAGGACGGCAAGCGCAGAAGAAAATATATCAACATCATTATAACCGGAAAGGATGGAATTGTCAAATGGATGAACGGGATGCCGTTGTTTGGGCGGTATTGCAGAACAAGCAGCTTGCCGAGGAGCTTGATCGTGTCAAAGCAGAGCGGGATCTCTACCGGTCATGGTGGCAGCAGGCAATCCAGAAGGAGGCGGAACAAAATGTGTGCGGAGTGCAGACAGGTACCATGTGATCCTAGTTGCCCGAATGCACCCGATCCAGACCCGGATTATATATGTGACCGGTGCGGGGAACCTGTGTTTGACAACCGATATTATGAGACGGACAACGGTGGCCGGGAGTGTCCGGAATGCAATGAAAGGCGGGAGAGATACCTGTGATAGAAAATAACTATTTCGTTGAACTCAACAGTATCGATGTTTCAGATAAAACTGAAAGCAAAAATGGTCTTACCTATTTATCGTGGGCATGGGCATGGTGCGAACTGAAAAAACGTCACCCAGACGCAACCTATACCATCTATGAGGATCATGAAGGGCGATTCTATCATACGGACGGAAAGACCTGTTGGGTAAAAACAGGAATTACTGTGTCAGGGATAGAACACATTGAATACTTGCCGGTTATGGATTACAAAAATAAATCTATTTCAGTCGAAACGGTTACTAGTGTCGATGTAAACAAAGCTGTGCAAAGATCATTGACAAAAGCGGCGGCGCGGCATGGGCTTGGCTTGTACATATATGCTGGAGAGGACCTTCCGGAAGAGACGGATGCGGAAATCTATTGCGCTGACTGCAACGCCTTGATTACAAGCACAAAAAAGAAAAATGGAGAACGCTGGCCGCAACGGGAGTTGATAGCCTATTCTAACGACAGATTCAAGCGGACCTTGTGCCCCGCGTGTCAGAAAAAGGCGTTTGAAGCGGAGAAAGAAACGAAAAAAAATGGAATTAGAATTTGACCGCGCCCGCTGGACGCAGGACGGAGAGGGTTTCTGGCTGTGCTTGCGGGTGAAAATCCCGCAAGCGGCCCGGCGATTTGCCGATGGGATGAAACAAGTAGTATATACCGCACTGCTTGTGGAGAAGCACAAGAAACGATCTCGCGACGCAAATGCGTATTTATGGGTGCTATGCGGGAAAATTGGCGACAAGCTGAGAAAGTCGAAAGATGAAGTATACCTAGATATGTTGAAACATTACGGACAGGGCGGCGTTGTAAAAATACCGAATCAATTTATTGATGATTTCCAACGGGCTTATAAGTATCACGAAAAACACGAATCATTGCCAGATGAAGATAGGGCGCAGTATTTCCGGTTTTGGGTAGGATCATCAAACTATGACACTGAGGAAATGTCAATCTTGATTGATGGGGTAATCCAAGAGGCAAAAGACTTAGATATTGAAACGGCTACGCCCGAAGAAATCGCTATCATGAAATCGAGGTGGGGTAATGCACAAGCAGACAAAAGCGCTTGACATTCCGCAGAAAGTAAAGGACGAGGTATTGGAAAGGGACGGACACCAATGCATCATCTGCGGATCAATATTTTCCAAGCCAAACGCCCATTACATATCCAGGGCGCACGGGGGGCTTGGAATACCTGAAAATGTCGTTACCTTGTGTTTTGCGTGTCATGATTTCTACGATAACGGAGCGGGGGGGAAATCCTTAAGGCCAATAATCGCCGAATATCTGCGAAGCCAATATCCCGGATGGGACGAAAGAAAGCTGGTGTATAGAAAATATGATCTGCCCAATATGTGAGCGCGGCAAAGTGGGCGTAGGAAATTCTTACGTCCACTGCCCGGCTTATGGGCTGGTACACATGAGCCATTGCACTAAAGACAAATGTCCATACCACAGAAACGAGATCAGTACAGATTGGTGCCGGTATAAGAGAAAAAGCAAGAAGATAAACGTCAAAAAGGGGTGATGGGATGATATACAGCTTTGACAGTCGATTGGCAAAAGAATACGGGGTGGACGAGGCTATATTTCTCCACAATTTGTATTTTTGGATTGCAAAAAACGAAGCAAACGGAAGGCATTATTATGACGGTAAAAGCTGGACTTATAATTCCATGAGAGCCTTCACAAAATTGTTCCCATTCTGGTCCAAAAGGCAGATCGAGAGAATCATCAATAATTTAAAGGCAAAAGGCGCTATCTACGTTGGCAATCACAACACCGCTGGAATGGATAGGACTCAATGGTACGCGTTGCACGAAACCGTGTATTGCATATACGCAAACAGTGACGACTGTGTCACGAAACGGGGACAGACATGTCACGAAACGGTGACGGGTTGTCACCAAACGGTGTCACCAATACCAGATAGTAAACCAGATAGTAAACCAGATATAGAAGAGAGAGATAAAGAGAAGCGCTTTCGAAAGCCGACAATAGACGAAATCAAGGCATATTGTCAGGAACGTAAGAATGGAATCGATGCCGAAGAATTCTTTTACCACTATGAGTCTAAGGGATGGAAAATTGGGAAAACCCCAATGAGAAGTTGGAAGGCTGCTGTTGGTACATGGGAAAAACACAGGAAAGGAGGAAATAGCGGTGAACGTAATGGGGCTGGAACTCAACATGCCTCCGGAAGCGATGGAGCACCTAAATATGGATATGTCCTATGAGGAATATCTGCAATGGCAATGCGATAACAGCAACGCGGCTGTCGGACGGCTTACCGGGCTGGATTGCCCCAAATGCAGAAATAAAGGAATTGTGTACATAGTCCGAGACAGAGAGATCATTTGCCGGAAATGCGAGTGCATGAATACCCGCGACAGCATATACCGTATCGAGAAAAGCGGGATCAAGGATACCATGGACAGGTACACGTTTGAGAGCTATCATGCGGAAAATCACTGGCAGCAAGAAATGAAGCGAATTGCCATGGATTACGCCAGCAACCCGGAAGGGTGGTTGATTATCTGCGGCCAGGTTGGGTGCGGAAAGACACATTTATGCACCGCTGTTGTCTCCAAGCTGCTAAACGATGGGGAATCGGCAAGGTATATGCAGTGGCGGGATGATATCGTCCGGATCAAGGCCAGCGTCAACGACGATTACGCCTATCAGTCAATCATTGACCCGCTGAAAAGTACGGATGTGTTGTACATAGACGATTTTTTCAAGACGGAATACGGGAAATCCCCTACCCAGGGAGATATTAACGCCGCATTTGAGATCGTGGATCATCGGTATAAATCCGGGCTGCCGCTGATTATATCCTGCGAAATGACCGTGGATGATCTCATTGGAATTGACGAGGGAATCGGCAGCCGAATCTATCAGAGAACCAAGGGCCACAACGTTGTTATCGGTAGAGACAGAGCCAAAAATTATCGATTGAGGGAGGATAAACCATGAATACAGTATGTCTATTAGGCAGAATGACCTCTGATCCGGAACTTCGTCACACCGCGTCCCAAGTGCCGGTTACCAGTTTTACGGTGGCTGTGGACCGCGCTTTCCAGCCCAAAGGGGCGGATAAGAGAGAGGCGGATTTTATCCCTGTGGTGGCCTGGAGGCAGACGGCGGAATTCATATGCCGGTATTTCCACAAGGGGCAGCGCATCGCCCTGCAAGGCAGCCTACAGAGCCGTCAGTACACGGATAAGGAAGGCAACAAACGCACCGCTTATGAAGTGGTGGCGGATCAGGTATATTTTGCGGAATCGAAACAAACCAAACCGTCCGCCGACGTATCCGCCGCTCCCGGATACGATGGGCCTCCCGATTTCTCCTCTGCCGGTGCAGGCGATTTTGAGGAGATCACCGATGATTCGGATTCATCGCCTTTTTAGGGAGGTATTTTAATGGGATATACGCACGGAACGCGCTGGACGGATGATGCGATAAAAGAACGAATTTTAGAGATTGTTAAATTCAACAGATTAGATCGAATGCCAACAAGATCAGAAGCAGAAACGTATTTCGGAGATTGCTCTCTAACGAACGCTGTGTCAAGGCGAAAGGGCGGGTGGTACAAACTCGCAGAAGAACTAAATCTGAGTATAAAAGAATGTGAGACCACATTTGGTAAATCGCACGAACAGATCACGGCTGAAGTATTAATAGCTCAAGGATATGAAGTTAGGAGAATGCCGCAAAACTACCCATATGATCTTCTGGTGAACGACTCTGTAAAAATCGATGTTAAAGCAAGCAAATTGTATCATGGAAAGGGCGGAAACTTTTATTCTTTCAATTTGGAAAAACCATATTGCACTTGTGATCTATACATACTCCGGCTTATAAATGACGACGGAATAGAAGCGGATACACTTGTAATCCCAAGCGCACATGTTGCCACTAACACGCAAATTAGTGTAGGCGAGTCAAAGAGTAAGTATAAAAAATATAGCAACAGGTGGGACTATATATCGCAATACTGTGGATTCGTGGAATCTGTGATATGACGTACCGTTACACTATCCCCGCCGTACCGCCAAGCAACAACGAGTATATAGGCCGGGACAACCGTTGGAAGTATCAAGAGATCAAAAAGCAATGGGCGCTGTTGATAGCTGCCCATTGCCGTCCTAAACCACCAAAGCCGATTGAGCGATCAGTTGTATCGCTTATGTATTGCTTTGGTGACAATCGGAGGCGTGATCCGGACAACTACAGCGGCAAGATGATCCTAGATGGGATGGTTAAGGCCGGGATTATACTGGACGATAGCTTTGATCGGATTGATCTGGTATTACGCCGGATACATGACGGAACAAGGCGGACGGAAATCGTCGTGGAGGAGATATGATGCTATCAACATGTGACCGCTACAAGCGGAGGGAGGATGAAAAATGGACAAGAAATTAACGGTACGCTTATATTCCCGCAAAGTGAAATTGTTTCCGGAAGAAATCATTGTGCCGGAAAATTTTGTGTATCCAAAGTTAGGCAAAGTCAGTCGGCATATCGAGAAGTATGACGTGAACCAATCTCTTGATCCGATTATTGTGGATGAAAACAATGTCTTAATCGATGGTTATTGCTCATTGATAGTGGCAAAAATCGTGCGCAAGGATAAAGTCGAGGTATACAGGATCAAAGCCAGTGTGGGGGTCGCAAACTAACATAACCCCGGCGTAGCCAACCGAATGGAGGCCTATCAATGACAAACAAACGAGAATACACCTGCCCGTATTGTGGCGGGAAGAGCAGACAGCCAACCATATGCGACACTTGCATGGCAAAAAGAAGAATAATCCGGAAGAGCGGGATTTGGAGGAAAACGAAATGAATGAGCTTAAGCCGTGCCCGTTTTGTGGGAACGAAAAAGTAACCATTAACCTCTACAAAAAGCGCGGAACACCATCAGGAGATGATGGCTGGAATGCAGAAATCAGATGCAAATGTCATGCCCTTGTGCGTTTTTGGGCACTGAAAAAATCATGGGCGAGACAGTCTGCTATCGAAGCCTGGAACCGACGCGCCGAACAGGGTCAATCCGCTAAGGCTACCGAGACAGAAGCACTGCTGAACAGATATGCAAATGCCGCCAGAACAATCGCGCTGTATCTGGATGAATTTTGCGACACGAAAAAGCCATACGACGAGATGATAGCGTGCGCAGCACGGAGCGCCGCGGAAGCGTTGGAACGGGTAAAGCTGGAGCTGGATGCGGCGGTAAAGTGTTTGTGCGCAAACTGCAAGAAAATATCATTGAGTGGAAATGCGATAACCTGTTGCGAGATGTGTCACTGGCACAGAGCGAAGGAGGAATAATGATGTACCTGTGGTTTGTGAGCGGCGAAGATCGTGAATGGGGCAGCTATGTGATCGAGTCCACACGCGGAAAGGCTAAGGCAAGGTTTTATCGCTATTTTGGATATTTTGGCTACATTGATTACACAGATATCCGATGTGTCAAAATCAAGCCTGCCGACGGATACGAGCCTGCGGTGCTGGATGATGAGGATGATCCCCGACTTGTGGAGTTGGGCGTGGAATATGTTGACCCGGACAAAATTGGAGGATGATAGTGTGGACACACTTACTAGCAGCAGGATAACAGGCGGTAACCCTACAACGGTAAGGGATGGATCGGATTATTATCCAACGCCGCCGGAAGCGACGGTGGCGCTGCTGAACTTTTTGGAATTGCCAAAAAGCACCGTTATTTGGGAGCCTGCTTGCGGTGGGAATCACATGGTTGATGTGATGCGCGATCGCGAGTATAGAGTAATCGGGACAGACATACAGACTGGGGATGACTTTTTGGATGTAGCACTTCCGCATGGCGTCGAGTGGATAATCACAAATCCACCGTTCTCCAAGTCGGAAGAATTTATACGTCGGTGTGTTTGGCACGGAAAACCTTTTGCGCTCCTGCTAAAGTCTCAATATTGGCACGCCAAAAAGAGATTGAGGCTATTTACGGAGTATAGTCCGGCGTATATATTGCCGCTTACATGGAGACCGGATTTCCTTCTTGGCGCACGCGGCGGGGCATCACTTATGGATGTGATATGGTGCGTGTGGGATCCGCGTATCACCGGCCGGACGAGATACATACCGCTAGAAAGACCAGGCGTGGAGGGATAAGAAATGAGGCGATACACCTATTTTGAGGATGGGAAATGGCGGATCAAGGTAGGCGATGCGGAATTTGCAGGCCCATGGGTGGATAAGCTGTCCTATTATGAGGAGCTTGCGCCAAACATAGAAAGCATAAGAGACGAAGCCTACAATCTTGGATACCAGACGTGTCTGCACGCCACGGGGCTAACGTGGAGTGAGGCGGGGGAACTACAAGCCTACCGCGCAACCGGCCTCACCGTCGAGCGGGCAAAGGAGCTTGGTAAGGCGGATAGTGAGGGGCGAGTGCTACAGTATGCTCCAGGAGATACAGTGTATGACAGGTTCGGACGACCGTGGGAAATCGTAATCGTATCGGTAATAACCCGCGCGTATCATGACGGGCCAAGGCATGTATACCATCGATATCACTGTGGACATAGCGGCACAGATGATTATTGTGTAATGGATAGTGATGAAATATTGACACGCGAAGAAGCGGAAAAGGTATTGGAGGCGGCGGAAGAATGAAATATGTATGCAGTTGCGGAAATCCAACAGATAATAAAAAAATTATCGCAGGTATTCAGATCCATATTTGCGACGATTGCGAAAAAAGGATAGAACGAGAGGTAAAATTCCAGAGCGAAGGAGAAAGATTTAGAGAAAAAACGATTATATGCCCACACTGCGGTTATGAGTATGAATATTATGATTCCTGCGAATATGAAGAGGGTGAGGAAGAAGAGATCGAATGCAATTGTTGTGGGCACAAATTTGACCTTGAGGTAGAGGAAATCCGATACTACAGCACAAAAAAGAGCGTGTGCGAAATGCCGGGCTGATCCCGGAGAGGGGATATGGAAATGAATGATGATCTGATAAGCCGGAAGGCGTTGGCTGAGACGGCTAAAAATATGTCAAGTAATTTGCTGAACGAGTGGGATACGCTTTGCGGTTTTGAGCATTACGGCAGTTGTATTAACTATTATCACTACTGTCCCAACTGCGGGACGAGAATGGATGGAGGCGAGGAGCAATGAGCGAGTGGATCAGCGTTAAGGATAGGCTGCCGGAAGAAAAAACAAGAGTGCTTGTGTTTGTGCCTCATAGCAGCATAAAAATTGACACAGATAGGATTGTGGGTCGGATATGGGTAAGGTGGAACGGGCATATAACCCACTGGATGCCGCTGCCAGAACCACCGAAGGAGGCGCACGCAAATGGACGATTTGATCGGTAGCCGCATTTGCGGAGGAAATACAGCGTACAAACGGAATGCATCTGACTTCTACCCCACTCCGCCAGAAGCAACGCAAGCACTTCTTGATTTTTTGGAAATCCCTCAAGGGAGCTTAGTGTGGGAGCCGGCTTGCGGAGATGGGCACATGGTAGAGGTTATGCGGAAAAACAGCCTGAACGTCGTCGCAACAGACATTCAGACAGGAACGGATTTTCTTACTGCTGATCTGCCGGAAGGGGTACAATGGATTATCACGAATCCTCCTTTTTCTTTGGCAGAGCAATTTATCAGAAAAAGCGCGAATCATAATGTGCCATTTGCCATGTTATTAAAATCGCAGTATTGGCACGCAGCAAAGAGGGTTGCGTTGTTTTCAGATATTCGCCCGGCGTATGTGTTGCCTTTGACATGGAGACCAGATTTTTTGTTTGAGGCAAGAGGAGGATCTCCGCTCATGGAAGTACACTGGTGCGTTTGGACGCAAGGATCGAGCAAAACGGAATACATTCCGTTGATAAAACCAAGAGGAGGCGCATGCAAATGGTGATTGATCTGTCTAGCGGTGGGATGATCTTGTTGTTAGTCGGCACTTATGTATTTGCTGGGTGCCTTGGGTTTGTGCTTGGGTGCTGTCTGAGGATGGCGAAAAAATCACAAGACGGCAGCATATCATGTAACTCGTGCGCAGGAGGCGAGCAAAACTGCAATTATTGCAAGATGTTTGGGCTGTATAGCGCTTATAAGCGTCGGAAAAGCCCGCCGGAGGATAAGCAATGAATTGTAGGATGGACGATTGCAAATGGCCCAAAGGCGGTGTGTGCCCATGGCCTGGTGATTATTGCCCAAAGCGCGGTATTATGGACGCAACGGACCGGAAGATGGCTGAAATAGCTCAGATATTGCAACCACCGTGTGAAAGGTGCCGGTCGCAATGCGCGAAATTCCCGACGCAAAACATATCAAATTGTGGCGCGTATAAACGATGGCTTGCTGACGCTATTGCATGGCTGAGAAGATTCTACGGGAGGGATGAGGGTGACAGAAGATCGCTTGATGCAGTACAGGGGATTGATACAGGAGATCAAACAATTGGAGGGCAGATTAACCTCTCTCACTCGTAATGGGCCGCAGGAGGTTACAGACGCAGTTTCTTCGGCAGCCGAATTTCCGTATTCCAAGCACACGAAAGTGATTCGGGGGATTGCCGTCGAAGATTATATCCAAAGCGAGCAACGGATATTGAGGATGCAGGCTGCGGCATTGTGCAAAGCAAAAAAAGAGTTGGCAGCCCTGGAAGAGTACATATCATCTGTCCCTGATGCTACAATCAGATCAATCATGCGATACCGGTATATAGATGGGTGGGGGTGGCTCCGTATCGCTATGAGGTTTGGATGGAGAGATGAGACAACGCCGCATAAAAAAATTCAAGATTTTTTATCCGATTCCGGTTTTTCCGGTTTGGATGATCTACAATAGTATCGTGGAAATCTATAGAGAGCGTCTCGGTAAATCCGGGGCGCTCTAATTATTTGGCGGATTAGAGTAGCAGTAACTCGCCAGCCTCATACGCTGGAGGTCGTTGGTGCAAATCCAACATCCGCAACCATGCTTGTGTGGTGTAATTGATGGTAGGCACACCGATATCGACGGAGATCCAGGTTCGATCCCTGGCACAGGCAGGCGCTGATTGATGCGGGATGGCCTCCGCTCTCGGCGCCCCATGGATAATTACTCGTATGAGTTATATACAGATGTGGACAGCGCGGCATTATGAGAATCTGCGCGGGTGGGATTGGGGATACATACTTGTGAGGTGAGCGGATGAAGACAATATCGGTTAGCCTGCCGTCGGAAATCGATACGCTGAGAATCGAGGTATTTGCAGACCTACATATTGGAGACCGCCAGTGCGATATGCAGCTGATCCGCCGCCGCATAGATGCTGTGGTAGATGATGACAACACATATTGCATACTCAACGGCGATATCCTCAACAACGCAACCAAGACCAGTGTATCCGACTGTTACAGCGAGTCTATGTCTCCAATGGAGCAGATACAGCAGGCGGTGGAGTTGTTTGGCCCGGTTAAAGACAAGATACTGGCGATTACCACCGGCAACCATTGCAGACGCACCTACAACAAGGAGGGCATCGATCTGATGGAGGTATTCGCCCGTCAGGTTGGATTGTATGATCGATTTTCCCCAGCAGCCGCATTGCTGTTTATCAGCTTTGGCGCTGAGTCCCGTCGGAAATCCGATGGCCGGAAAATGACATACTCGCTGTTGATTAATCATGGGTCAGGCGGAGGACGCAAAGAGGGGGCCAAGGCTATCAGGCTGGCGGATATGGCCTCCATTGCTGATGCAGATATCTATATCCACAGTCACACCCATATGCCGATGATACTCAAGCAATCGTATTATCGAGTCAATCCGAGCAACAGATCTGCGGCGCTGGTAACTAAGCTATTTGTCAACTCAGCTGCCTCGCTGGATTACGGCGGATACGGAGAGGCACAAGAGTATAAGCCTGCCTGCAAGGATACGCCCACGATCTATCTGGACGGTCACAAGAGAGGGATGACGGCAAGGTTATGATGATCTACATATCTCACCCATACGGCGGCAACAAGAGCAATCTAGAGGCTATAGAAGCCATTGTGATGGATCTGGCTGCAAAGGATAAAGCTAATGTATACGTCTCTCCTGTGCATTGCTTCGGCTGGATGTATGAGACATTGGATTATCTCCACGGCCTTGGTATGTGTATAGAGCTATTGTCCCGCTGTGACCGTATGCTGGTGTATGGTGACTGGATGCACAGCACAGGATGCAGGGCCGAGGTTGATTATTGCAAGGCGCACGGGATACCGTATAAGGAGATAATAAATCATGCTCAATTTTGAAAATTGTAATAAAGCTATATTCTCCGGTGTACCTCCGTATGGAATCCCTCAAATAATACCAGAAAACATCAAAATAAGCGAATTGGAATGGATTCCGTTCAATTACGCCAATACAGCAAAAGATAGATCAAAAAAAGGCGTACACTTTTATGTTGACGATTACCAATTTTCTAGGTTATGGAATCGACCAGATGATTACATTTCAATGCTGTCTGAGTTTGCCGCTGTGTGTACGCCGGATTTTTCACAATATACCGATATGCCGGTTGCTATGCGAATTTACAATCACTATCGAAAACATTGGTTGGGAGCATACTGGCAAATGAAAGGAATACATGTAATCCCTACAATTTGCTGGAGTGATGAGAATAGCTTTGACTGGTGCTTTGATGGAGAACCGCAAAACGGGATTATCAGCATTTCTAGCGTCGGGACACAAGCAAACAAATACACAAAAGAGGCATTTGCTTTAGGGTGCAAAACGGCAATAAAACGCCTAAACCCGTCTGAAATCTTATGGTACGGGAATTGCCCTGAAGAGTTTGATTGGAACGTTGTACGCATACCCCCGCATTATAACGATATTGTTAGGAGGAGAAAAAATGGGCGGTAGAGGCGCCGATGGCTTAGGCGGTGGATATAGCGGAGGAGTTTTTAGCGCAGCACAGGAAAGAGAAATTATGAAGCAGCTCCCAGACAAAATTGAACCTATCAGCAGTTTGCCCGCTTTAAAAGGGACTGAAAAGCAAGTCGAGTGGGCGGAGAAAATACGTCGTGAACTAATTCCGAGTATCATAAATTATGCAACAACCAAAACATCAGCCGGAAATCCCTCAACCTTGGCTAATCATATTTTGGGTGGAAAGCCAGCGATGATAAGAGAAATGTCGCAATATTGGGCGATATCAGAAACCAAAGGGGAAATAAGATCGTTTCATATAAAAAAAAGAATCGAAAGTTATAACGATTCCGCTAGACGATATAGAGAGGCGGTTAAAATATGCAAAAACGATTCCGCGTCGTTTTGGATAGAAAACCGATATAATTCTTCTAGCAATTATATGATGCAAAAGTTCAAAAAATTAATAGACGGGAAATAATTTCAATCCACGCTCCCCATGCTGGAGCGACTTATGGGGATGGTGAGAGTGGCAAAAGGTAAATATGAATACTGGATGTCTCCGGAAGGACTCACGCTCCTGGAGGGGTGGGCGCGAGATGGTCTGACAGATGAGCAGATAGCACACAATGCGGGAATATCACGATCCACACTCGCCAAATGGCGGACAGATCATCAAGACATTTCGGACGCCCTAAAAAAGGGTAAAGAAGTCGTGGATTATGAAGTGGAGAATGCTCTGCTGCTAAAAGCCCTTTGCGGTGACGTTACAGCGCAGATATTCTGGCTCAAAAATCGGCGGCCGGTTAAGTGGCGGGATAAGCCAGCGGAACCTCCCGGCGATATAGAGGATATAGGCGGTATCCGGCGAGAGGTATTTGGAGATGAGTAAAACCCAAACCTTGAACTTTCGGTTCGGCAGCAAGCATATTGCCTATATGCGCCGGTGCCGGGAATGTACAATCAACGTGGCGGAGGGAGCTGTTCGTGCCGGTAAAACAGTAGACAATGTTTTTGTGTTTGCGGATGAGTTGGAAACAACACCGGACAAAATCCATTTAGCTACTGGAAGCACGGCAGCGAACGCAAAGTTAAATATTGGAGTATGCAACGGCTACGGGCTAGAAGGGATTTTTCGCGGTCGGTGTAA
Source organism: uncultured Oscillospiraceae bacterium (assembly GCA_902492455.1). Taxonomy (GTDB): domain Bacteria; phylum Bacillota; class Clostridia; order Oscillospirales; family Acutalibacteraceae; genus CAKTXU01. The sequence goes on along the minus strand of CABULH010000009.1, from coordinate 13,134 downwards.
GTGGGGAAAGTTCAAGGACAACGAATGCCTGTTTGTAAAGACTCCAACAGGGCAAAAAATTGTGATATTTGCAGGGGCAGCCAAAGCGGACAGCTACAAGAAAATCCGGGGAAATTCTTATGGTATGTGGATCGCCACCGAAATCAATCTACATCACGAAAACACACTGCAAGAGGCGTGGAACCGTCAGCTGGCGGCGGAGCGCCGTAAAATCTTTTGGGACCTAAACCCGGACAATCCAAACGCGCCGATATATACAGACTATATCGACAAATTTGCAGCTATGCAGCAGGCCGGAACAATGCTTGGTGGATACAATTATGAGCATTTCACGATACACGATAATGCGACCATTACGCCGGAAAGAATGCAAGAGATTATCAGCCAGTTTGATCCCCGGACGGTATGGTATAGGCGCGGTATCCTGGGTCAGCGGTGCGTGGCGGAGGGGCTGGTTTATCAGCAATTTGCGGATGAGCCGGATAAATATTTAGAGGATGTGCCGGATGGTGCTGAAACGCTAAAAACCTGGTGCAGATCCATTGATTTTATCACCATTGGCGTGGACTATGGCGGCAACCGATCCCTTACAACTTTTGTGGCCGTAGCGTTTCACAACCTGTTCTCCAGCATAACCGTCATTGCAGATCACCATATATCCGGACGCAAGGGAGACATTGATTCGGATCGGGTTAATCGTGAGTTCATTGGCTTTATTCAGCGATTGGGCCGGGATTATCCTGGAGTGCCCATAAAATATGCTTTTGCGGACAGCGAGGCCCAATATCTTACAAACGGGTTGCGGCGAGCTTGCCGACAATCATTATCAGGGATAGAGGTACACGACAGCGCAAAGAGGGAAATCACGCAAAGAATATATTGTGCCATAACCCTGCTAAATACCGGACGGCTGAAAATCCTCCGCAGCTGCAAATTGCTGATCGGAGGGTTGTCCATGGCTACCTGGGACACTACCAAAGCCAAGGATACGCGGCTTGATAACTTCAGCACAGATATAGATATCCTTGATGCGTTTGAATATGCGTGGGAGCGATATATGGGTAAGCTGCTCCCGGAAGGAGTTCCGCATGAACATAGCAACAATCATTGAATGGCTAAATAAAAACCGGAATTACAGTATTGATTCCAGGTTTTACGACTACATAGCCATATGGACAGATTGGTGGCGCGGTTATTACAAGCCGTTTCACCAATACAAGCAGATCAATCCAGACGGCACCATCAAAGAGCGGCAGCTGTATACCATGCGGATGGCAAAAAAAGTGTGTCGTGACTGGGCTGCCATTCTCCTAAATGAGAAGACGCAAATAGCGATTGACGACAAAGCGGGTTCTTCCTATCTCCTGGGAGATGGAGATGGTTCCGGCGGAGAATTTGGGCGTTTGCATTTTTGGAACAATGGCAACAAGCTGATTGAAAAAGCGTTTTACAGCGGAACAGGGGCATTTGTGGTAAAAGTCAAAGGAATGGCAATCACTGATGCCGGTGGAGTAATTCCTGACGATAACGCCATGATTTCCATGGATTATTTGGATGCGCAGCGAATCATACCGTTGTCCGTTCGGGGCGGAGTGGTGACAGAGGCGGCGTTTGTGTCGGAAGAGACGCGCCGGGGAGAATCGTATGTATATCTGGAATTGCATGAGCTGGAAAGCAATGGCACCTATTGCATAAGCAACCTATATTTCAAGGCCCAAAACGACGCATTAGTCCCGGAGCCTTTGCCTGCCGGAGTTGCACCCGTGTGGCACACCGGAAGCACATACCCGCTTTTCGCCCTTGTCAGTCCGAATGAAGTAAACAACGTCGAATGCAATAACGGATTAGGCGCATCTATTTTTTCAGACGCTATCGACGCGCTACAAGGTGTGGATTTGGCGTTTAATAATTTCTGCCGTGACTTTTACCTCGGCGGGAAGAAGGTTTTTTACAGTAAATCACTGATACATCAAACGCGGGATAGGGATGGGAATGTTATCAATATTGCCCCGGATGATGTAGCCCAACAGCTATTTATGCAGATGGATAGTGCGGATGATTTCGACGACGTAAAAAGCCTTGTGTACGAGTTCAACCCTGCACTGCGTGTGGCGGAGAACAAGGACGGCGTGCAAGCCATGCTGGATTATCTATCCTTTAAATGCGGACTTGGAACCAAGCATTATCAGTTTAACGCTGGCAGCATTGTGACGGCAACCCAGTATATGGGCGATAAACAGGAATTGGTGCAGAACGCGGCCAAGCATTACATAACAGTTGAGGCAGCCATAAAAGCAGTCGTGAGGGCCGCGCTATGGATTGGAAAAGAGGTCATCGGGTTGCCTGTTGATCCAGAGACCGATGTTACAGTGCAATTTGAGGATAGTTATGTAATCGATAAAGAATCCGAGCGGCTGCGGGATCAGCAGGAGGTCCGGGACGGACTGCTGCAAAAGTGGGAATATCGTGTGAAATGGTATGGCGAGGACGAGGAAACGGCTAAAAAAATGGTGGGAGATAATCGCACAGACGATGAATGGATGGGATTTGGCGGTGATAGCTGATGCTGAAACCGAAGCAAATCGACGAACTCCCTGAGGCATTGATTGAGCTATACTCCCAGGTGGAGATGGACATCATTGCCGACATGGCCCGGCGTATCTCAGGGATGGACTATTTCATCCCTGCCGCCCAATGGCAATACCGCAAATTGATTGAGATGGGTAACTGCCACGGCTGGATTATGCAGGCGCTATCCGCGCAGACCGGAAAGAGCCGCAGGGAAATTGAGCGGATGATGGAAGAGGCGGGATTTAAGGCTATCAAGCAGGACGCGGCCATATATAAACGCGCAGGCTTATCCCCGCCGGAGCTGGCAGCGTCCCCGGCGCTACAGGCTGTGCTGATAGACGGGATACGCAACACGGAGGGGCTGTTTGAAAATCTTACCGGCACCACCGCCAATACCGCAACAAGGCAGTTTGAGAGGGCTCTTGATCGCGCCTGGTTACAGGTGCAGTCGGGGGCTTTTTCACAGGAAGAAGCCATAAGAACGGCCATAAAAGACCTATCAGAAAAGGGCGTTGAGTGCATTGCCTATCCGTCCGGGCATGTGGATCACATGGACGTGTCTGTAAGGCGGGCGGCGGTGACCGGGGCCAATCAGTCCGCTTTGAGGCTACAAGATGCTCTCGCGGACGAAATGGACAGCGATTTGGTGGAGACAACGGCCCATTCCGGGGCGAGGCCGGAACACGCCTTGTGGCAGGGAAAGGTATTCAGCCGGTCTGGCACGCACCCGAAGTATCCCGATTTTCGATCATCCACCGGTTACGGCACCGGTCCGGGATTAGGTGGTTGGAATTGTCGCCACAGCTGGTTTCCTTTCTTTGAGGGAATTTCCGACCCGGCCTATACGGCGGCCGAGCTGGATGAAATGAGCGCAAAAAAGTATACATACAACGGCGAAAAGCTAACCGAATATGAAGCAGCGCAAAAGCAGCGGGCTATTGAGCGAAATATACGCCGGTGGAAGCGCGAATATAAAGCCATGGAAGCTGCTGGGCTTGACACATCCGAAGCAGCCGCTAAGCTGAAACGATGGCAGGATAAGCAGAAGGATTTCATTTCCCAAACCGGCCTAAAGCGGCAGACGGAACGGGAACAGGTGGAAGGTTTCGGGCGAAGAGAGGCGGCAAGGGCAAACGCGGCCGTGAAACGTGCTAAGGCCGAGAATATCACCGTGCTGGAGAACACTACAAAGTGGCCGACAAATGCACGAGGGAGGCTGAAACAAGATGAAGCTATGCTTTCTAAGAGAGAAAAAGAAGCAGCTGTGTTGTATGATGTCAATGGGAAAACCATTTTAACGAAAACTGGGACAGAACAGCGTGTATCATTTTCAAGATCAGAAGTGGAAATGATGAAAGGCGGAGTCCTCACCCACAACCATCCATATAGCACAACATTTTCGCCAGAGGACATTGGCACTTTGCAAAGAGGCCAATTATCTGAAATCCGAGCCGCAGGGAGAGACGGAACCTTCTTTATGCGTCAGCCCACAAAATGGCCGGATGAAATTTCCGATAGAGCAAAAATAAAGGCCGCTTATGAAAACATAGAGACACAAGTGGAACCGATAGTCCGAAAGAGGCTTGAATCCGGCCAGATAAGCGTGGTAGAATACAATCAGATCTATCAGATGTATATTATGGATATGTTTGCGTCTAAATACGGTCTTGATTATGGATTTGAGGTGAGAACATAGCATGGGAAAGGACAGCCGGAAAATCGTCCATATAGCAGACATAGATAGGGAACTAAGCGAGTACGACGAGGATACCATATTTGTGCTGGAAGACCCTCCACTCAAAAACCCATTGCTTAAGAACGAATCAACCATAGACGAAAAATCAGAATAATCCATCGGTAACAAGGGCGACGCTTCGGCGCCGTCCTTTTGTTATACAAAAAATGCCCCTTCCGGCCGGGCCTTAAATGCCGGAACGCTCCAGCGCAGAGCAGCTGCGAATTTACAAATAAAAGCGATTTGCCAGAGCGTGAAAGGATCAGCATGGAATTTCTAAAAGCGATTTTTGGGGATGCGGCATTGACTTACGATCAGTTGGCCGAAAAGCTGGCTGGCAGCAAAGAAGTAAAGCTGGCGAACCTGGCGGATGGCGCTTATGTAAGCAAAGAGAAATTTGCCGCGGAGGCGCAGAAGGTGGAGGCTGCCAACAAGACAATCCAACAGCTCCAAGAAACCGTGAAAAAGTTTGACGGCGTGGATGCAGAAAAGCTCAAAGGAGATTTTGAGGCCCTTCAAGAGAAGTACAATGCAGACACCGCGCGCTTGGCACTGGATAAAGCCTTGGACATTGCGCTATTGTCCAGTAAAGCGCGGGATGTAAAAGCGGTAAGGGCTCTTCTGGACGGCGACAAGATCAAGTTAGACGGCGATAAGCTGACAGGTCTGGACGATCAGCTGGAGGCTCTGAAAAAGTCACACGATTATATGTTCGAATCGGAAAAACCGGTGTCGGTAAGCCGCGTAGACAGCGGGAAGGATCATGAAAATGCCCCAGGTGAAGCCCCAACCACATTGGCTGGTGCGTTAAAAAAACTATATGAACCGAAAGGATGATTAATTTATGGCTATTACTTTAGCGGAAGCAAAGGTCGGCATGGCCGACAAAGTGGATCAGCAGGTTGTCGATATGTTTCGGCGCAGTTCTCTGCTGCTGGACAGATTGACTTTTGACAACGCGATTTCCCCCGGAACCGGAGGATCTACCATGACCTACGGTTACATCCAGCTCAAAACCCCGAGAACCGCCGCCGTGCGCGCCATCAACACCGAATACACCGCCGCCGAAGCCAAGCGCGAGAAAAAGACCACCAGCGCCATTATTATGGGCGGGTCTTTCCAGGTGGACCGTGTTTTGCAGGATACTTCCGGCGCGGTGGACGAGCTGGCGTTTCAGACCGAGCAGGCAATCAAAGCCACTTCCAACTATTTCCACAACCTGGTAATCAACGGTACCTCCGCCTCTAGCGGTACTGGGTATGTAACCAATACGTTTGACGGTCTCAAAAAGCTCCTGTCTGGTACTTCCAATGAAATCACCAGTGAAGTGAGCATCACCAGCGCCGCCGAATTGGACAGCAACGCACAGGCGTTTTTGGATGAGCTGGACGCGTTCCTTTCCGTTATCGACGGTACCCCTGATATGCTGTTGATGAATGGCAAAATGCTCAACAAGATCCGCGCAGCTGCCCGCCGTGCCGGTTATTATGAGCGGAATAAGGACGATTTCGGCCGCACCGTGGAAACGTATAACGGCATTGCCTTGATGGATGCCGGGAAGTATTATTCCGGCTCTGCCACCCAGGACATTATCGACACCAGCGCCGCCAGCACGAGTGCCGCCGGTACCACCGACATTTATGCGGTGTGTCTTGGCCTGGATGCCTTCCACGGTATTTCCCCCATTGGCAACAGTGTAATCCGGAGCTACATGCCCGACCTTAATGCCCCCGGCGCTGTCAAGACCGGCGAGGTGGAGCTTGTGGCTGGCGTGGCTCTGAAAAACACCCTAAAGGCTGCTGTGCTGAAAGGCATCGCTATCACCCCCAAAACGTCCACTTAAAGGAGGCCGTCTCGGTGATTGACTACAGTTATTATGTAAGCGAATATATGGGGAATTCGATTGCCGAGGCGGATTTCCCCCGCCTGTCCGCCAGGGCCGAGGCATATCTGGCTACACTGGATGCTAATTCGGCAGAAGATGGGTATAGCCTTGCCGCCTGCGCTGTAGCGGACGCTTGGCAGGAGAACGAACGCGGCGGAGAAGTGCAGAGCCAGACAGTTGGGAGCTGGTCCCGCACTTATGCGGTGCAAGGAAAGAGCGCGGAGCGGCGATTATTGGACGCCGCCCGCCTCTATCTGCCGGGCTTGGGGGCGGCACAATGGATATGATGCCACACACCGTAACCCTCTACAACAAGTACCTGAATGGGAACACCGAGAAATGGAAGCGGACTGTGCTGCAGGGAGTGTACTGGGACAGCTCCAAAGGCAGAACCATCCGAAAAAACGGCGCATCCGCCGACAACGGATTGATGCTCATTATCCCCTTTTCTGTGGCCGCTGACGGCGATTATATCAAGCCCAAGGAATTTGCCTCGCTGACCGACAAAACTGGAAAATGGACCATTGCAAGCGGAGATATGGTGGTCCTGGGAGACATCGGGTACGAGATCGAGCGCTCCACAAAAGAATTGCAGAAATTTGATGATCTGCTGACGATTTCCACGGTAGACACTCGGGACTATGGTGGCGGTATGGCGCACTGGGAGGTGACGGGGAAATGAAGGTTGAGGTCAAGATGGACAGCGTTGGCGCAATTCTGCGGCGTCGTGGTCTGGAAACTGGTGGACGAGTGCAGCGGGAATTTACCATCGAGTGCGCCAAGCAGATGGACCCGTATGTTCCCGCACGTCAAGGGACACTGAAAAATGTCAAGCGGACTATCGGACTGGATTATGTGAAGTATGATGGGCCTTATGCCCATTACCAGTACATCGGCAAGCTGATGGTCGGGGTCAACACCAGAAGCGCTTACGCCAAAAGCGGTGAGCCAAAAAAGTATGCGTCTCCTCCGAAGGATTTGCAATACCACGAGGCCCCAAAGCGCGGCCCGAAATGGGATAAGCGAATGTGGTCGGACAAGGGCAATCAGATTACCGCAAAGATAGCGGCAGCGGCAGGAGGCAGGGCGAAATGAGCATCTTGAGGGCGTTGCAGGATTATCTAGCCGGGTATAGCGGTATGAAGCCAATGCGGATCCTCACCGATCAGGTGGAAGAATCGGAAAGCTATGCCGTGGCGCCGACTGGGAACGTGCTTGTAAAGAAAGACATTCTTGGTAATCGCACATACGAAAACGATTATGTGTTTTTGACTCGTGAATGCACGGCGGATGAGGTAGACCGACAGGACAACTACGATTTTCTGGAAGGGCTATACGCTTGGCTGGAGGATGCGCCGCTCCCGGAACTTCCAGGTGGCTACAAAGCTGTAAAAATTACGCCATCCAATATCATGCTGATGGATATTAGCGAAAACGGTACAGGGATATACCAGGTACAGATTAAGCTGCGGATGGAAAAGCAAACTACCAATTAAAAATACGAGGTGAATGAATTTGGCTGATCTTACTTTTAACACCAATGCGGGCGAAACTATTGAACGCGAATTGCTGATCGCCTATCTCAATACCGGCACTTCCGAATCTGCGACATGGAGCCCAATCGGCAAGCGCGTGGAAGACAGTTCGGAAGAAATCGATTGGGGAGAGGAAACCAAACAGGACATTTTAGGCCATACTCACACGACACTGAAAAAGCCCACCATTACCCAAACCTTCGACCCGTGCGACCTGGATTCCGGAGATGCGGCGCAAGTGAAAATCTGGAATTTGGCGATTAAAGAGCAGAACGCTCCTGCCTTATCCAATATGGATATGCTGATTGTACACCTTTATGCAGGGACCAAGGGGTCTGCTTTTGCGGAGAGGTACAGCGCTTGTGCCGTAAAACCATCTAGCATTGGCGGCAGCGGCGGAGGAAATATTGGGCTGCCGTTGGATGTAACATACGGTGGAGAACGTACAACGGGAACTGCTTCTATTTCCAGCGGCGTAGTAACATTTACGCCAGATACGGAGGCGTAATCAATGCCTAATATTAACTTTTCTACCGGGCTTGTACCATATAACATTAACGGAGTATGCGAAGTGTTATTTAACCCGACGGACAGCGCATTTGTAGAGCGGCTTTTTAATACGTTTTACGAGTTGGATAAAAAGCAAGACGAGTACAAAGCGGAAGTCGATGGGTTAACGGATAAAAAACAAATTTTTGAGGTCGCCAGAGAAAGGGATGCCGAAATGCGCCGTATGGTCGATGGCGTGTTTGATGCGCCGGTTTGCGACGCACTGTTTGGCAAAATGAATGTATATGCCATGGCAGATGGGCTGCCTGTATGGTGCAACCTCATGTTGTCAGTTATGGATGAGATCGACACTTCCTTTGCAAAGGAGCAAAAGCAAACAAACGCGAGAATCGCCAAATATACGGCGAAATATCAAAGCCGTATAAAGAAATAAAGCGGCATGAGGGCCGCGTCTGGTCTGGAGATGAAATATAGATGATTTACGATTTGCCTACACGTCTGATAATCGATGGCGTGGAATATGCCATCCGATATGACTATCGGGCGATATTAGATATCTGTATCGCTATGTCAGATCCGGAACTGAGCGACGAGGAAAGGTTGCTGGCGGCCCTCACCATATTTTATCCGGAATTTAACAATATGCCACTTACGAGCTATGAACAAGCGGTTGAAGAATGCTTATGGTTTGTAAACGGCGGCGAGTACGAAGATTCACGCGAAAAATCTCCGCGGCTTGTGGATTGGGAGCAGGACTTTGCGATTATATGCGCACCGATTAACCGCGTAGTTGGAAAAGAAATCCGGTCAATCCCATATGATGCCGAAACAAACACAGGAGGGTTCCATTGGTGGTCTTTTTTATCCGCTTATTATGAGATCGGCGGAGACTGCACGTTTGCACAAGTGGTTGGAATACGCAGCAAAATAGCCCGGAATCAAAAACTCGATAAATCCGAAAAGGATTGGTTGCGCAGAAATCGAAAATTGGTGGATTTTAAAACGAAATACACCGAAAACGACGAAAGCCTTATAAAGCAATGGACATAGTATGGTGGTGAAAAGCATGTCGAATGCAGACGGATCCATAATCATTAGCACAAATATAGATGCATCCGAAGCAGATAAGGAACTCAGAGAGCTGACAAAGGATGTTGAGAAAATAGAAAAGGACATAAACTCGCGCGAGGCTGCCAAGTCCCCGCTGGTTGAGCAAGCAGAAGAACTGCGATTAAAAATTGCCGAAGCAAAAAAAGAGGTGCAGGAATACCAAGCCGCTTGGATCAACGGTGTATCTGGCGCAGACGTTAAAGAAATGGATGCTAATCAGAAGGTGCAGCAGCTGCAAGCGGAGCAGGACAAGATTATCGAGAAAATCGATAAAATCGACGCGAAGCTGCTCCCGGCATACGAAAAATTGGATGGCATGAAAACCAAGGCGGGAGAGCTGGCGCAGCAAATAGAATTAGCAAATAAATCAGCTGTTGGTTTTGAAAATAATACTAGCGTAGCGAATATACAGACTGCGGGGCTGACTCAACAGACAAAAAACGCAAATAAGGCAACGGCCGGAATTGCTTATTCTGCGAGCCAAGCCAAAAACGCACTTCGTGGGGCGTCAAGAAGTGGAAGCGCCATGGCTGGAGCTATGGCAAGGGCGCAAAAGAATGCCGCGACCTTTGCTCTCCGTTTAAAATCAGTTATGCGAAGCGCCCTTGTATTTACAGTGATAACTAAGGGCTTGACTGAATTCCGCGAATGGATCGGGAAGGCCTTGAAATCCAACGATGAAATGGCGGCGGCAGCAGCTAGACTAAAAGGCGCTTTGCTGACGCTTGCGCAACCACTTAGGGACGTGATTATACCGGCATTTTCGGAATTAGTCAACATTTTAGCGGTTGCCGTATCTGGTATTGCTAGAGTGACATCCTCGTTATTTGGAAAGACAATCGATCAGTCGGCAGAGGCAGCAAAAAATCTATATGATGAACAAAAAGCGCTTGAAGGTGTTAATAAGGCCGCAAATAAAGCATCAAAGTCAATTGCCGGTTTTGATGAGATGAACATTATGAGCGGAGACAGTGGTTCGAGTGGAGGCACAGATACCACCATTGCACCGGATTTTACAAGTATTATTAGCGGAGCTGTAGACCCAATTATTGAATTCTTTAGCGGTACAGCAATGCTCGCGCTTGGAGCTATCTTGACTTTCTCAGGAGCGCATATTTTATTGGGAATTGGTCTTATGGCGGCTGGCGCTGCGCTCATGTTTGATGCCGCAAGCGAAAATTGGGGTGCTATAGAGCAGGCTTTGCAAGGACCGATTGGAGAAGCATTCGGATTGGTGGGCGGTGCATTTTTGGTTCTTGGCGCTATTTTGGCGTTTTCAGGTGCAAATATACCACTTGGCATCGGCCTTATGCTGCTGGGCGCGGCTGATCTTGCAACAGTGGTTTCAGCCAACTGGGATAGTATAAAAAATGCTTTACAGGGCCCAATAGGTGCGGCTGTGACGCTTGCCGGAATTACACTTTTGGTACTGGGTGCGATATTGGCGTTTAGCGGTGCCAATATCCCTTTGGGTATTGGCCTGATTGTTGCAGGAGCGGCAGGCATTGCCGCGACAATTGTCGCAAATTGGAACAGCATGAATGAAGCTCTGCAAGGGCCTATTGGTGCGGTTGTGGGCATTATCAGTGGTGCGCTGCTGGTACTTGGAATTATTTTGCTATTTACAGGAGCCGCCTTACCGTTGGGGCTTGGGCTATTGGTAGCAGGAGCGGCAGGTATTTCCGCATCGGTTGCGGCTAATTGGAACACTATTGTATCAGCATTACAAGGGCCGATTGGAGCCGTAGTGGCTATTGTCAGCGCAGCTTTGCTGGTACTCGGTGTCATATTGTTATTTACGGGTGCCGGGATCCCTCTCGGAATAGGGCTGATAGCCGCAGGTGCGGCGGGCCTTGCTGCCGCAATTGCTCCAAACTGGAATTTTATTTTAGATAAGCTGAAGGCCGCATGGGTTGGCATTAAAAAATGGTGGAACACAAAAATAGTTCCGGCGTTCAACGCCGTAAAGGAGTTTTTCGTAGGAATTTTTAACGGGATATGGGGCGCAATCAAAACAGTTATTAATACCATACTCGGCGGAATTGAAGGCATGACAAACGGAATTATTAAAGGCATAAATTTTGCGATCAATGCGGTAAACAAGCTAAGCTTTGATGTCCCGGACTGGGTGCCGGTAATAGGCGGTAAAAGCGTCGGATTTAACTTAAAAAACATAAGCGAAGTTAAAATTCCAAGACTCGCCCAAGGCGCTGTGATTCCGCCGAACAGAGAATTTTTGGCGGTGTTGGGGGATCAGAAATCAGGTCGAAATATCGAAGCTCCTGAAGGACTGATCCGACAAGTAATGGCGGAAGAAATATCAAAATTACAAACAGGGCCGGTGCACATCACGGTAAAAGTAGGGGATGCAAAACTGGCAGAGTTAGTCATTAATTCCTTGGGCGACTATGCCAGGCAACACGGCAGTTTGCCTATACCAATATGATTGGAGTGAAAATATGGCACAGGTATTGGAAATCAATGGAGTAGATTTTTCCAAATATGTTATTAAGATTACATATGAGCCTACAGTATTTTTGTCCGAGGATAGCGGTCGAAACGCCCGTGGAGATAATGCCGTAGATATCGTCAACAGGAAAGACAAAATAACATGTCACTTTCTTCCGATGAATCAATCTACAGCCACGGCACTACTAGATGCCATATACAGTTATGTTTTTGAGGTTAAGTTTTTACATCCAAGGACAAACGCAATGAGGACCATGCTCGCTTATGTGGGCCAGACGCAAATAACTTTATTGAATGTATATGTGTCACAAAACGCATACGAAGAAACGAGTTTAAGCTTCATAGAAATGTGAGGTGCACAGTGTATAGCGTATCAAATGTATATCAAAACGCTGCGGTTGCATCCGCCCGGGAGTGTCGCGCCAGGGTCACCATAGATGGAAAAGTCATCACAGACGATGGGGATCTGCGGAAGATTACTTACGACCGAGGAGACGGGAAAAAGCTGGTCGGAAGCATCACGAGCCAGAAGGCAGCCATAGAACTGATCGACCGTGATGGACAATATGCCGACATATCCGGGGATGTGCTGGTTGAGATCGGCCTCACTCTTCCGGACGGGACGGTGGAATATGTACCGATGCCGCCGCTGTACGTGGATCATGTGGATACAGACAAAGCAGCAAAAACGGCTACGGTAACGGCTTATGACAAGATCCAGAATACAGGAACGATCAAGATCAAGGCGCTGTCAGATATCACATACCCCATCACAATCAAGGCGTATTTGGCAGCTGTGTGCGCCTTGTGCGGCCTACAGCATGATGGCGGGGATTTTTTGGGATCTGATCGTCAGCTGACCGAGCCGCCCAATTTCTCAGGCGAGGAGACCTGCCGACAGGTGTTGGGGCAGATTGCCGAGGCGGCGTTGTGTAATGGGCAGCTAGACCGGGAAGGCAAATTGTCCTTGATCCCCGTGTGGACACAGGCGCCGGAAAGCGGAGAAACCGCCAGGACGGAAAAGATTGCCGGGCGGACCATGGAGACGGGCACGGGAGACAAGGGGCCAGATAAACCTTACACCTTGGTGGGGGTGGCCCCTGTCAAGACAATGATCTGCGGGAAGAATCTGATCGGGCTGGAAAGCCCCTGTCAGATCGCCAGTAGCGTGGAAGGGATTGGCAGCGCCACGGTGGAGCGGTACAACAACGGCGTTACTCTAACGATGCCGTCGGCAAGCAGCGCCACATGGGCGGCGGAGCGATTGTGGTGGCCGATTACGGCGGGCACCTACACATTGCAGGTGAAGATGGAAACCA
>CABULH010000008.1 GCA_902492455.1 uncultured Oscillospiraceae bacterium | reverse complement strand
CCACTTCCACGGCATGGACCCCAACTGGGTGGTAAACCACGCCTACAATGTGGCGTCCTATATTCTGGAGCATGATAACCCCATTGAGGATGGGGAAACGATGGATGGAATAGTAGACGGTACAATGAGCCGGGAAGTGCAGTGGAGATGCCAGTATGAGGAAGCCCTGGTTCAACCGCCAAGAGAGGTACTGGACATTAACATGGGGAAATATGCTTCTGGAGAAAGAAGAAATCAGTAAGAAATCCAGATTTAAAAAATATAAAAGGATCTGACATTTTATCGAACTGTAAAATGTTAGATCCTTTTTGCTGTTGCAGTTTTTATAGTTATTTCGTGTAATAAGGTATCTATAAAGGTACACCTTTATGGATGCAAGGAAGGAAAGCAAAGCATACGCAAAAATGTATCTGTAAAGATTCGTATTCCTTTTATGGACATATCCGAAAACAAACGGAGGTTTACAGACACATTTTCAAGGAGGACAGAGGATGAAAAAGGTATATGGATATGCCCGCGTATCCACAAAGGAGCAGCACTTGGATCGGCAGCTGAAAGCGCTGCTTGATTTCGGAATTGAAGAACGAGATATCGTGACGGATAAGTCCAGTGGTATGTCGATGGATCGTGAAGGATATCAGATGCTGAAAACAAGGTTGCTGCGTGACGGCGATACGCTGGTTATTAAATCTTTGGACCGGCTCAGCAGGAACAAAAGTTACATCAAAGCAGAGCTGGAGTATTTCAAACAGCGGCACATCCGGGTGATGGTTCTCGATTTGCCGACCACACTCGTAGAGCTGCCGGAAGGTCAGGAATGGGTTTTCGAGATGATCAATAATATTTTAATAGAGGTCCTGGCCAGCATTGCAGAACAGGAGCGCCTAACGACAAGGCAGCGTCAGCAGGAAGGCATTGCGGTCGCAAGAGAACAGGGCAAGCATCTTGGACGCCCCAAAGCGGAGTTTCCGTCAGACTGGGAAGAGGTATATAAAAGCTGGAGACAAGGTGATTTGACAGCGGTTGCTGCAATGAAGCGCCTCGGACTGAAACGAAGCACATTTTATAATTTGGTCAAACTACAGGAGGGGCGCACATGAAGAAAAAGATTTTTGTGTCCATACTGACTTTGGCCCTCGCAGGAATATTGTTTTTTTCCGGATATCAAATCTATAAAATCTTTTCTGAATATGAGTCTGGAGAGCGCACTTACGAAGACCTTGAGATATATGTTTCGACGCTGTCGATTACCAGCACACCACAAAACTCATCTGAGTCTGAGGAGAAGATCGAAAACGCATGGCCTGAAGTAGATTTCGAGGGTTTAGCAGCCATCAATCCAGATATCGTAGGTTGGATCTATTCTGAAGGTACACCCATCAATTACCCGATTGTGCAGGGCACAGACAATTCCTATTATCTAAAACATCTTTATACTGGAGAATATAACGGCGCTGGCAGCATCTTTCTTGACAGCCGCAACTCTTCGGATTTTTCAGATCGTCATATCGTTGTTTACGGGCATCATATGCAAAATGGTTCGATGTTCTCTTCTCTAACTGGCTACAAAAAGCAGGACTACTATGAGGCGCATCCTATTCTGTACCTGATAACACCGGAGAAAAATTATGAAATAGAGGTATTTGCCGGATATGTGGCCAGCGTTAAAGACGATGCCTGGCAGATTACCTTTGACAGCGAGGAACGCTTCCAAGCATGGATTGGAAGAGCAATCGAAAAATCCACCTTCAGCAGCGCCATCATGCCCGCAGCCACAGACCGCATTATTACGCTTTCGACCTGCAGTTATGAGTTTGACAACGCACGATATGTGCTCCTGGGAATTTTGAACGGATAAAGAGAGCCGCTTGCAGAAATGCTGGCGGCTCATTCAGTTTTAGATTTTTTGAAAAAGGTATTGACAAATAGGATGGCATTGGCTATACTTTGTTTGTAGGTTAGCTACTCAACTAACAAACTACCAAACAAAGACGGGAGGTGCTATGATTGAATGTAAATCCGAATATAGAGAAACCAATCTTCATTCAGATTGCTGAGCAACTTGAAGATTCCATATTTACTGGAGTATTTCCGGAGGAAACGCAGATCCCATCTACAAATGAAATCTCCGCTTTGCTGAGTATCAATCCGCATACAGTTCTGAAAGGAATGAACCTGTTGGTAGATGAGGAAATCATTTACAAGAAAAGAGGGCTTGGAATGTTCGTCAAAGAAGGAGCTGTTGAAAAGATACGGCAAAAAAGGCAAAGCCAGTTTTATGATCAATATGTCGCAACTTTAGTCAATGAGGCGAAGAAGTTGCAGATGTCTAAAGAAGATATTATTTCACTGATAGAAAGGGGTTATAACAATGAATGCCATTCAAATTAAGAATATAACAAAGAGATATAAAGGCGTAACCGCACTGGATGATGTTTCTCTCTCTTTTGAGTTTGGAAAGATATATGGATTTTTGGGAAGAAACGGCGCAGGCAAATCCACCCTTATCAATATCATTGCAAACCGTATTTTCGCAGATCAAGGTGAGGTTCTGATCGATGGTATTCCAGCCAAAGAAAATATGGGCGTTCACGAAAAGATTTTTTGTATGAGTGAAGCGGATCTATATGACAGGGATCTGAAGGTAAAAGAACACTTCAAATGGACGAATCGCTTTTATAGTGATTTTGATTTGGAGAAAGCCTTAGCACTCTCTCGGAAGTTCGAGCTGGATGTCAACAAAAGATTTAAGGCGTTATCGAAAGGGTATCAATCTATTTTCAAACTGATCGTGGCACTATCGATCAATGTTCCCTATGTAATCTTTGATGAGCCGGTATTGGGTCTTGACGCTAATCATAGAGAGTTGTTTTACAGTCTGCTCCTGAAAGAATTGGAAAATAATGAGCGGACACTGATTCTCGCGACGCACCTGATTGAAGAGGTTTCCAACATTATTGAAGAAGTTGTTTTGATTGATAAGGGTAAAATTCTTCTTCAGAAAACGGTTGAAGATCTTCTGGAGACAGGATACAGTGTGTCCGGTTTGGCTCAAGAGGTAGATCGTTATTGCGATGGCCGTAATGTTATTGGATATGACGAGCTGGGAAACCTGAAAGTTGCCTATGTGTTGGGTGAAAAAGCGGCTTTGCCGCAAGGAAGCAATTTGCAAATTGCTGCGATGAATTTGCAAAAGCTGTTTGTCAAGATGACAGAGAAAGGTGAGGGTGAAAATGAGTAAATTAAAATCAGCTATCTTATATGAATACTCTACCAAAATCAAGGCAATGGTACTTTTCTATTTGATTCAATATCTGATTGTAGCTCTCATTTTTTCGATTGTTGCAATCAGTGTTGGAGGTGAAGAAATTGGATCGAATGCGTTAGAGTTCAGTTCAGTGATCTTTATCAGCGTTATAGGGGTATTGGGCTACAAAGAAGATTTCAAAGCACTGATCCAAAATGGATATACGCGAAAATATATCTTCGGGGCTACCATTTGTATGTTCACATTGCTGGCAGGAACGATGGCGCTTATCGATACTATAATCGGTAACTCCATTCATTATTTCAATGATAATTATTTTACTCTATTCGGCAGTCTTTACGGGTACGGGAATGTTTTTCTAAACTGGCTATGGCTTACGGTTTTATACTTGATGTTCTGCAGCTTATTCTACTTGGCTGTATTGGTTATCAATCGAGTTGGGAAGATGGTGTCGCTGTTCATAGGTGTTGGACTTAGCTGTGTTATCCTTCTTGTCACTTCACTGTTCCGATTTGTATTTTCACAAGAATTTGTAAGCGCCGCTGCGGAATTTGTGATGAAGGCAATGGGATTTATGAGTAATGGTACAACCAATCTGTTTTTCCCTATTCTTTCGTTTCTTGTAATTGGAGCAGTGTTCGGAATTGGCTCATACGCAGTCATTCGCCGGACTGAACTGAAATAAATAAGCAATACAGAAAGAAACCGGAGCACGCAGAGTGTCCCGGTTTCTTTCTGTATTATCAGCTGAATCTTCATTTTGTATGGGCAATCACTTTTGGATAGGGAAACAGATTTCGATACAGAAAGTGGACCCGTTCAGGTTGGCTGTTATCATTCCGCCCATACGGTCAATCAATCCCTTGGCGATAGAAAGCCCCAATCCTGTGGAGGCACTGCTGCGTGCAGAGTCCGCTTTATAAAATCGCGAGAACACCTGACTCATATCAACTTCATCTGGATTTTTTACATCGTTTCGGCAGCAGAATACTGCCTGATTATCACGAACCGATAGACTGAATGAAATCTGTTTTTGACCGTGTTCCAGCGCATTTTTGATGATATTTTGGAGCGCTCTGCGGATTGCTTCGGGGTTTCCGAGAATAGGCAAGTGCCCATCGCAGAAATCAATCTGAGGTTCAATCCCCTTGCGCTGGAATTCGTCATAGAAGGAGAAAACGGTGTCAAAAACCGATTTCCCAAAATCCAAAGGCTCAATCTCCAGCTCGTATGTTTCATTTTGGAGTTTCGTATAAGTAAAGAGTTCTTCCAGCATATCTTTGAGGCTGACGATACGGCTTTGAATGACAGCGATATAATGCTGGCGTTCCTCTTCCGACTGACTTTGTGTGAGCAATTGAAAATAGCCGTCCATTGAGGTTAGCGGAGTACGGATGTCGTGAGATAAATTTGTGATGGTCTCTTTCAAACTGTCTTCGCTTTGCTGCGCTGTTTTTTTGATTTCACGAGACAGATCCAGGATGTCATTGATCCCGTCTACCAGCTCATTAAGTTCATGGAAGGGCAGATCAGAGGTCAGACGCAGGTTCGTTTGATGATTTTTCAGAAACGCCAACTGGCGGCAGGTTTTTTGAACCTGTCGCCGGTAAGCGAAGAAGATGAAGATTGTGATAACTGCTACCGCAGTAGCAATGATTGCCCATGCGCTCATAAAACACTCCTATCGAACATCTCGTTTCTTCATTGTCATCATGGCCAGTGCAAGGGATACAATTAAGAATACGATTCCCACAATCGCTCCACGCAGTGGTGTATCGGAAACAGCACTGACATCGATCATTCTCATATTACTTTCCAACATATAGTTGCTGATATCAAAATTCCAACTTGGCCTCAGATTGGCAACAATCTGATTGATCCCGGAATACAAGAACGCTGTCATGCCGGAGCAAATCAATATACCTGTCGTCATTCCGAATGCGGCACTGTGTGTCAGGATGGTTAAGAACATCATCAGGGTAGAGAGACCTAAGTGAAGCAGGTACTGGACTCCTAAAACCTTTATGAAAGGAAGAAGCGATGCTAAGTAGACTTTATCTCCCCAAAAGATATATCCAAATGCTGCGGTTACTGCGGAAAAAACAACCAACAAAACGAAGATATGAACCGCAATGGCCACGAACTTTGAGAACACCAGTTGACCGCGACGCGGGAACTGCCCTGCGATGTTTTTAATAAATCCATTCTTTTGATCCGCATTCGCAAACAGCGCAACGAATATCACGCAAAGAATAGAAGTAAGGCCGCTCTGCAATTCCATACCAACAAGATCGCCAAGCTCAATGTTTCCGTTTGCCCATTCGGGATTCCCGGTTACATAGAAGCCTGCCAGCATACCAGAGGAGTCATCATCGGTATTTTCCTGAATGATAAGACCAGTGGGTGGCTCATCTTGAACAGCCTGAATGTCCATATCCGTCATTGCGATTCCGAAAATCGCAGTTAAAATGGCAAAAACGATTGTGATCCAAGTGACGGTTGAATGCGTGAGACGGTGCATCTCCATTTTAATCAAGTTAAACATTTGCAGTACCTCCTGTCAAGTTCAAATAATAGTCTTCCAGTGCCTCATTTTTTACGGTAATACCCATCGTTTTCACGCCGTTTTCAGCGAGAGCCATTGTGATATCACCGCCATCATTCAGCCGCTCAAAGACCTGGATGGTACTGGCGTCAACCACTTTATAATCTTCAATTCCCATGCCTTCCAATACGGTGCAGGCTTTACGGGTATCGTCGGTTTTGAGTTCGATCCGCTCGCTACATTTTGCAAGTAGTTCTTCGCGCGTCATCTCCTGCAGTAATACGCCATCATGGATGATGCCGTAATTCGTTGCAATCTTAGACAACTCCTCAAGGATATGACTGGAGATAATGAAAGTAATGTTTTTCTCTTTATTCAGTCTGGAGAGCGTTTCGCGTATCTCCGCAATTCCCTGCGGGTCAAGGCCGTTAATCGGTTCGTCTAAAATGACAAGGTCGGGATCACCGACAAGAGCCAGCGCAATGCCGAGTCTCTGTTTCATTCCGAGAGAGAAGTGTTTGACTTTCTTTTTGTCGGCATTGGAAAGCCCGACTGTTTTCAAAAGTTCCTCAATCACGCCTTTCTTCCGGACCCCCATCGCCAAACATTTCAGTTTGAGATTTTCCGCTGCAGACATATTCGGATAAACGCCCGGCGCTTCGATCAGTGTGCCGATGCGAGACATATACTGGTATGCCTCTTTTCCTGTCTTTCCAAAAAGCGAAAACTCTCCTTCGGTAGGAGCAGCCAATCCGCTGATCATTTTCAGGATGGTTGTTTTACCGGCGCCGTTGCGGCCGATCAGACCGTAGATATCACCCTGCCGGATGTGAATATTCACGGCATTCACTGCCTTATGTCTTCCATACTGTTTGGTAAGACCGTTTGTATGAAGTAAGTATTCCATTTGCGTGCCTCCTTTACTTTACGCTTTTTAGTTTACAGCCAGAGTGCTAATTAAGCGCAAAGCAAAGTTAAAGAAAAGTTAAAGTTATTTTGCCAAACGAAAACCAATTCCCCAGACAGTCTCAATATACTCTTCTTCCGTGACCGCTTTCAGCTTCTTGCGGATATTGCTGATGTGGACATTGATGGTCTTGTCTTCCCCGATATAGATGTCGTCCCACGCATAATCGTAGATATCCTGCTTGGAATACACTTTGTTCGGATGAGAAAGCAGCAGCTCCAGGATTTTAAATTCCTGCTTGGTCAGAGGAATTTCGGTTCCATTCACAGATGCGGTGAAGGACTCCTGGTTCAGAATCAGATCTTTATATTTTAGCATCTTGGCACTGGTATCGTCGTCTCCGGCAAAGCGGCGGATCTGAACCCCGACCCTTGCAACCAGTTCTTGAATCTCAAACGGCTTGGTCAAATAGTCCTCAGCACCGCTGGTTAGGAGATTGACTTTGCTGTCGAGGCTATCCTTGGCCGATACAACGATGACAGGTATCGGTTGAATTTCCTTTAGTTTTGGTAACAGGGATTCCCCGGAAAGACCAGGCAGCATCAGGTCCATTACCGCAAGCGCAAAAGTCTCGCGCTCTAAACACATGAGAGCCTCTGTACCGGAAAATGCCTGCGTACAGTGATAGCCGGCTTTTGTAAGCGTCTCAGATATGACATTGTTGATGTCGGTATCGTCTTCGATAATAAGAATGTTCTTCATTTTTATAAAAACCTCTTTTATAGGGATGATGGCATCGTTTTGTCGTCATGCTTCAATGACAAGGTAGGCAAATGCACCGGCGGTGCATACCTAAACTTATATTATAAAAGAAATCAGCAGAGAAATCAAGAAAACGCTACCCAGTTTCCCCTCCTACCAGACTCAAACTTTATATTCCGTATTTTTGAAACATGGTATTGACAAAACTGTTCTAACTGTATATACTGTACCTATACAGAAAAGACAAGGGAGGCGATTTGGTGAATGTATTCATAGATAATAAAAGTGGCGCGCCTATCTATGATCAAATATATACGCAAATCAAAGAGCAAATAATAAACGGAACTCTTCAGGAAGACGATCCTCTACCGTCTATCCGAAATTTAGCGAAGGATTTAAGGATTAGCGTGGTAACGACCAAGCGGGCGTATGACGAGCTTGAAAAAGAAGGATTCATCTATACCATAGCGGCCAAAGGCTGTTTTGTAGCGGCAAAGAATGTTGAGTTATTGCGCGAGACAAATCTGAAGAAGATTGAAGAGTATATGGAGCAGATTGCTCGGTTGGCTGTCTCTTGCAACCTGACAAAGAAAGAGATTCTTGAAATGTTCGACTATATGATGGAGGAATAAAACGATGAACGCTCTTGAAATTAGAGATTTATGCAAATCATATCCCGGCTTTTCACTGCAGAATTTGACCCTTACACTGCCCCAGGGCTGCATTATGGGTCTGATTGGTGAAAATGGGGCGGGCAAAAGCACGACCATTCGATTGATTCTCGAAATGGCACAGAAAGATTCGGGAAGCATCCGGATTCTTGGAAAAGACAATACCGAAAACATTTCTCTTACGAAAGAAGATGTAGGTGTTGTTTTGGATGAGGTTGGATTCCCGGAATGCCTGACCGCACAACAAGTCGGAAACATTATGAAAAATACTTATCGCAACTGGAATCCGGATGTATATAAAAAATATATGAAAGAACTGGCATTGCCGGAAAACAAAGAATTTAAAGAGTTCTCACGCGGGATGAAAAT
Organism: uncultured Oscillospiraceae bacterium; assembly: GCA_902492455.1. Lineage (GTDB taxonomy): Bacteria > Bacillota > Clostridia > Oscillospirales > Acutalibacteraceae > CAKTXU01. The sequence goes on along the minus strand of CABULH010000008.1, from coordinate 142,786 downwards.
GAAGCTGGGTATCGCAGTAGCCTTGTCTCATGATCCAAAGCTTCTGATTTTGGATGAGGCGACCAGCGGACTGGATCCGGTGATCAGGGACGAAGTGCTCGATATCTTCAGTGAATTTACGCGGGATGAAAATCACGCAGTTTTGATGTCGTCGCATATTGTGAGCGATCTCGAAAAAATCTGTGATTATATCGCCTTCCTTCACAAGGGAAGACTGCTCCTCTGTGAAGAAAAGGACAGGATCATGGAGGAGTATGGGATTTTTCGTTGCTCCGCAGCGCAGTTTGCGGAACTCAATCCGGCTGCAGTGAAAGGGAAAAAGGAATCAGCATATGGTGTTGAAGCTATTGTGGAGCGGAACAAAGTTCCGGCTGCGCTGCAGCTGAGTCCCGTTGATATCGAACAGTTGTTTATTTTTATGGTTAAGGAGGCCAATTAAGATGAAAGGATTACTTCTGAAAGATTTTTATATGGCGATGAAATATTGTCGCGCATATGTTGTGATTGCAGTTGTATTTTCTCTTTTGTCAATTTGGGGCAATACTTCATTCCTGTTAGCGTATCCCGTATTATTGGCAAGCGTTATTCCTGTTAACCTGATATCCTATGATGAAAAAAGCAGGTGGAGCAGCTACTCCGGTGTATTTCCATATTCCAGACAACAGCTCGTGTCGGTCAAATATCTGATGGCGTTAATTTTCCTTGCTTTTGCGATTGTACTCGTATTGATCGGGCAGATTGCAAGAATGCTGTTAAACAATACCTTTGATGTGAATGTAGTGCTTTCTTTGGTCGCATTGTTACCGGCTATGGGAATTTTGGCTCCTTCGTTGATGCTCCCTGCTATTTTTAAATTCGGAGCAGAAAAAGGCCGTATCGTGTTTTATGTGATTATCTGCGGATTTTGCGGTGTTTTTGGAGTCCTTGGCGCTATTGGAGAGGAAGCGGATTTAGCCAATCTGATGATATCCATGCAGTCATGGCTCATTCCGGTCATTACTTCTGTATCCGTTGTTCTGTTGGCAGCCTCGTGGCTTCTTTCCATAAAGGTATACAGGAAGAAGGAGATATAAGATGAGCATGGTTATACCGGTTGGTGGTATCAGAAAGAAAATGCTGATCCGGCAATTCCTTGATGCAGGGGCTACATCTCCTGAAACTGCACAAACATTGCATGACATCGGTGTGTGGAAGGGTATTGGGCTTGTTTTCGATAAATTAGAGCGAAAAGGCATCATAGTTTGCTGTCCGGACGGCAGGTATTATATCGACAAAAATAAGATCTCATAATAAAGGGGTAGAAAACAATGAGTGATAGATTCAAGATAGCATATTCTCAGAACTCATTCGGTTCAACGATAGAAATTTTAGTGGACAGGGAAACTGGCGTAAATTATATCTGGAGGCGTTCGTGCAATGCGGGTGGAATGACACCTTTGCTGGGAGCGGACGGACGGCCAGTCATTTCAGTAAAGGATGAGTGCGATGAAAAATAATCATTGTTGTCCTAAATGTGGTTCAACAGAGATCAAACGCATTCCTGATAACGGCAGGTATGCGAGCGGAAATAATATCTATACGACCACAGTCACTTTGTTCGGAAAAATCCCTGTTATACGCTATGTATGCTGTAACTGCGGTTATGTAGAGAACTGGGTAGAAAAGCAAGAAGAATTGAATAAAATCCGTAACTCTTTTTAAGGAAGGGCGAGAATGATATGAAGGAAAATGAAATGGGAAACAGCAAGGAATTCAATCAACAAGAAAGTGAAGATTCCGTTGGCACCGACCCGAACGGAACGATCCATAATGAGGATTTGGATTCTGATGAGGTGGTAACGCTCATGATGTTATTAGGGCTCTTATAACCCGAAAAAGCGGCGATTCAGTTTGTGCATGGATAAATTCAGCCAAACATCTTGCAAAATCAAGCGAAGTCCGCTATAATGATAACATCAGTATCAGTAATTGCTTTTTAGCGATTAGAGTTTTCCGGTTACACAGCGTCTGAGAGTATTTGCTTTCAGGCGCTTTTTTGTTTCTACTGCCTCTCTTCAATAAGAGGCACAGAACCAGTTTCGCGGAGGAGTGGACATTCCGTCCGCCTTTACAATTTAATACTTTGACTCCAATTGAGTCACAAAGGCACTCAGAGAAAGAAATTTCTTTGGGTGCTTTTTTTATATAAATCTGGAGTCGATACTGGCTCCCCCTATCCTTTGTTCCGGGGAGCCTTTTGGCTTATCCCGTTTACATATATAAAATTCAAGCGCTGAGCGCAGAAAGGAAATGTTTATGACGCTATATTTAGACGCAAGAACAAATTGCTCTGACCTGATGGTTGATTTCATCGAAGTTCAGCTATCAAACGGAGAGGTCGTATCTCTCAACTGGGATCAAAGCGGAATTGACCGTGATGATGCCGGATTTAGTGCCCGATATAAGGGAGTCTACTTCGATGAAGAGTACGCCGATGGACGGCTGGATGATCTTCGGGAAATGAAGATTCAGATGGTTCAGGTATATACGGAGCTGGGTATTCCCGTAACATTCCAAATTGACGAGATGCTTTTTGTGGATGCAGAAGAAGAGCTGCGGTTCAAATCACCTTCCTATGAAAAAATGGAGGTGGAGTGATGGCAGCAAAATCACAAAGCCCAAAGTCTGCAAAAGATAAGTTGCAGGATGCGATTCGATCTCTTGGCACGACGATGGGACTGAATAATGCGTTCACCAAATTTCTGGAACTGACCGCCACTGCCTTAGGAGCTGTGCTGGATCCTGTCAACGCCAAAGAGCGTAATCAGCAGTATGAGGATGCTCAAAAAGGCTTAAAGACAGATGAGATATCTGAATTTGCCCGGATGACAGCGCTGATGTGGTTGTCTGTGCTTGAATATAAGGAAGAGCCTGAAGATATTCTTGGAGATATTTATCACAGCCTGCGCCTCAATAACGAGTGGAATGGGCAGTTCTTTACCCCTGATCATGTCGCGAGGCTGATGGCAAAGCTCTCTAACCCCGTTTCTGAGTCAGACAGTGACGAAGGCTATGTGACGATTAACGAACCGACTTGCGGTTCCGGTACGATGGTCATTGCGTGCATTTGGGAAATGAAAAAGAGAGGCTTTGATTATCGAAATAAAGCCTTCTTTGTGGCACAGGACATTGATATCCGCTGTGTGTGGATGGCATATATCCAGCTGACTCTATATCAGATTCCGGCTGTAGTCATTCACAGCAACACACTGACGATGGAAGCTTGGTCATACTGGTATACGCCAAATGCCACCCCATACCTTATGGATCATATGAAACCGCAAGGTAATGAGACGGAGGTGGCAGGATGAACCGGGAACCAAATCAAGTTTATCTTGATATACCGCTTGCATTGGCATACGGTGAAATTTTGGTGTCGGCAGAACTCAAACAATCTGTTTGGGAGCTGAGGCTTACGGGACTGAGGCGGCTGCAGGCGCAGCTTACACATTATGAGAGACTTGGGTATAACAGTTCACTTTTAGAAGCAATTTCTGAAAAGAAATCGCAGATGGTTCTGCAGGTTTCTTCCCAGACTGAGCTTGACAAGGTGATCTGCCCGCGTGCTCCGCATTTTGATGGAAACAAGCTCATTCCGGACAAGTACAGCATTCCCGAGGAAGAACTGATCTGCTGGTGCGAGACATCTCTGCGAGGGCCGCTCAATGAGTATGGCCAACATCGGTATATGGAAGTCTTTCGGCAGGTATTTCCTGAATACAGCAAAGTAATAGATATGAGGGAAAGCTTATGAAGATTTTATCGTTCGGCGCCGGAATGCAGTCAACTGCGCTCGCTCTTATGAGTTGTGAGAATGCGTTCGCAAAAACAGACGGCAAGGAATTACCTTATCCCCTGGTTCCGATCTACGACATCGTGATTTTTTGCGATTTGGGGTTGGAGCCGGTATGGGTACGCAAGCAGGCGGATTTTGTCCGCAGAGCCTGTGAAACGGCAGGGATCCAGTACAAAGAACTGGACGCGCCTCTGTATCAGGACCTGATGCGTGATTTTGGAAAGAAGCGTGTTGTCAGTATCCCGTGGTGGACGATTGACGAAAAAGGACACAAATCCAAATTTCCACGCAACTGCACGCTCGATTACAAGGTTCAGGTAATTTCAAAGTATGTCCGCTGGGAGCTGCTTGGATACCGAAAGCATCAGCGGCTGCGCGATGAGGATAAGAAAGCTCACGAGATGCACTTGGGGGTTAGCTTTGAAGAAAAGAAACGCTGCAAAGAAAGCCCGAATCCAATGTTCGTAAATAAGTTTCCGCTTGTCGATATGAAGCTGGAGCGTAAAGACAACTACGCTTACATTAAAGATGTGTGGGGACTGGATACGAAGGCATCTGCTTGCTGCTTCTGTCCGTTTCATCGAAACTACTTCTTTGAGCATCTAAAGCACAATGAGCCGTCAACTTATGGGAAACTGCTCGCTGTGGATACATTGCTTGAGGAGAATTCACCCAAACCGCCGACTGAATCGAAACTGTATATCTCACGGAGCCGGAAACGACTACCGGAGCTTACTGCTGAGGACTGTAATGATGCGGAATGTTTTCTGTATCGCGGCAATCCGGTATGGAACGGTTTTTAAGGGAGGTGCGAGTGATGGACAAGATCGTCATTGTTGTAGAAAAAGGTATGGTGCAGAGCGTTTACGGCACTCACCCATGCCAGACTGACATAGAGATACTTGATCTCGACTGTACGGATCCTGAATTTGAGCATATTTTACAGGATCGCTTGCAGGAAGTAGAGCAGGTTCTCTGCAAAATTTATTGAAAGGAGTTTGCGCCAATGAGTGCGAATAAGTACAAAACCAACCACGAGCGAATGCTCGAATTGATTGAAAAACTGAATGAGGCGGATATCGCTTACTACCGGGATGACAATCCTATTATGAGCGACCGTGACTATGACATCCTGATGGATGAACTCAAAGGGCTGGAAAAGGATACGGGACTGGTGCTCTCGAATTCTCCGACGCAGAAAGTGTCCGGAGAGATTTTGGAGGAACTGACACCGGTTCGTCATACCCGTCCCATGCTCTCTGCAGATAAAATCAAGTCCGTGGATGATTTGGCTAAATTCGCAGCCGGCAAAGATGTGCTGCTGTCCTGGAAGATGGACGGTCTGACACTGGTGCTTCGTTATGAACACGGTCAGCTGGTGCAGGCAATCACCCGGGGGCGTGAAGGTATCATCGGCGAAGATGTCACACATACTGTGCGTATATTTCTCAATGTGCCGCTCTCCATACCGACGAAGGAATCTTTTGAGGTGCGTGGTGAAGGCGTCATTTCATGGAAGAACTTCAGAAAGATCAATATGAGTCTGGAGGATCCTTATTCCCATCCGAGAAATTACGCTTCTGGCAGTGTGCGCAAGCTGGATGCCAGCGAGGCAAAGAACAGGCTTCTTGAGTTCTGGGCCTTTGATTTGGTCAGTGACTATTTGGAACCGAAAAGTAAAGCCAGCCAGCAGGAGTTTTTGAAGCACAACGGCTTTTCCGTTGTTCCATATATATACATCAAAGCAGGTACAAGCGAGGAGATGATTCGGAATGCCGTTGCGACAATGGATCCGAAGCATTTTGCGTATCCTGTGGATGGCCTGATTATGGAGTACGAGGATATTGCCTACGGAAAGAGCCTGGGTGCAACAGGACATCACGAAAACCGGCTGATTGCATTCAAGTGGGAAGATGAGTTACACGATACCAAGTTTTTGGGCGTTGAACTTGCTACCACAAGAACCGGTATGGTAAGCATTACAGGAATTTTTGAGCCTGTGGTGATTGACGGAACAGAAGTCAGCCGTGCGTATCTGCATAATCTGGACAACTTTGAAAAGTATGAATTCGGAATTGGAGATACGGTAAAGGTCTATAAGGCTAATATGATTATCCCTCAGATTGCTGAAAATGTGACGAAGAGCGGAACCTATACGCTGCCGAGAAAGTGCCCTTGCTGTGGTGAACCACTTACGGTAAAAACCACAAGCGGCGGAACGAGGCAGCTATACTGTGAGAACGATCATTGTGCAGCCAAACTCGTCCAGAAATTCGCCCATTTCTGTGAAAAGACCCGTATGAATATTGAAGGACTTTCCGCAACTACGCTGGAAAAGTTCATCAGCAACGGGTGGATTCGCAATTTTGGCGATCTGTACGAACTGGAGCAGCATCGTGAGGCAATTATCAACACGGAAGGTTTCGGCGTAAAGTCCTATGAGCGTCTGCAGGCAGCCATCGAAAAGAGCCGCCATTGTACGCTGGCAAAATTTATTGCCGGTCTTGGCATTCCGATGGTGGGAAGACACGCTGGCCGTGATCTCGACAGATACTTCAATGGTTCCTGGGTGGCCTTTGAACAGGCAATTCAGGATGGCTTTGATTTTACACAGCTGCCGGATTTCGGAGAAACAATGCACAACAACATTTATCAGTGGTATGCGGATACCGATGAGGCAAAGCTTTGGCGTCCGCTGCTCGAAAAAATTGATTTTATTAAGGAGAATAACGATATGAACATCAATGCAAATAACCCTTTTAATGGGAAAACAGTAGTCGCAACCGGAAAGCTTGAAAAGTATACCCGTGAAGGTATCCAGATGAAATTGCTGGAACTCGGGGCACATCCTACAAGTTCGGTTACAAAGAAAACGGATTATCTGATCGTTGGCGAAAAAGCCGGCAGCAAGCTTGCAAAAGCACAGCAGCTGGGTGTGAAGACGCTGACAGAGCAGGAATTCGAGGACATGATTGCCGAATAAGGCGATACAACAGTGGCGGAGTGGGAAACTGCTCCGCCATTTCATTTTATGGAGGAATGACTATGAACGATAGGAAAAAAACATTGGAAATTACAGGGTGTCCTTTATACCCCATTACGGTCGGATATTCAGCGTTTATTTGTGAGACAAACGGAATGCGCCGGACAAGTATCGTTTTGAGTATGGAGATGGTTTCTCAGACTGAAATTCAGTTTGAGACCTGTAACACAAATTATCACCTGCATATCATTTCACAGGAGGTGACGGTATGAGCAGCGAGATCTTTTACGATAAAGCTTTTATCCGAGTGGAAGAAAAGTACATTCCGGTAGTCAATCACGGTTCGTCCAACTGCTTTGAGTTTGACAGCAGAGGACGCGAGATTCCGGAAAAAACCTGGTCGGTGTTGAGTCATCCTTATACGGAACGAATGCTATTTACCGCTGATGAGATACGAGAAATCGCTGATTTCTATGAGGAGATCAGCATGAGCAATCGTGGCGGTACTAAAAAGAGCAGGAACAGGTCCTTTGAGGAGAATGAGTTTCGCCGCTGGATTCTGGCCGGAATGAAGTCGGCTCATACCGTGGAGGAATATATGGAATTTGGCAATCGGGTAATCATTATTGATTACAGCGAAGATCGCTGGATGAAATACTCTGTTCCGACAACGGAAGCACTGCTGGACAAAATTCAGGAGCTTGCGGATCGTCAGATTACCGTTGGTTTTTGGGATAATCGCCATGTGAACCGTCCAACCATGCGGCGCAGCGAGAGGCAACCCTTTGATTTCAGTTCCTTGCCGGAATATTATGTCTTGCTTGGAAAACAGGGCTATTTTGTCAAGCGCAGCAGCAGACGGATATGGTTCGCTCGAAATGTGCAATCCACCCACTCTGCTGTCCGTAAATTCAAAACGGAAAAAGCGGCGCAAAAATATTTGACCGACAATCAGAAGTTCTTTTCCGGGTGCGAATTCACGATTGAATGCGTAAAGAACGGGGGTGCCTCTGAATGAAAGAGTCAAAAGAGGATCGTTTTTGCCGTGTGGCAGAAGCGCGTGTCAATAAAATCATTAAGATGATGCGCCTGCTTGGGAACTGTTCAAACAATGCAGTCTATGCGTTTTCGTCTGAGCAGGTAGAACAAATCTTTGAAACTCTGCAATTTGAGCTGAGACAAGCTCGCAAACAATATATTCAAACCACAAAAAAGCGATTTTCTTTATCTGACGAAAGTGCTGCTCATAGCTATCCCAGTTTGGAGCTGCTTTTGCCGGACGGAACCAGTCTGACAGCAAAAGCAATTGATGACGAGAAATTCCCGGCTATCAATATTTACTGGGATGGAGCTGAATGCGAGTCTTACGAGGAAGTCGCTTTCGTTGAGTACAATCCCGAACGCAGCCCCTGCCACAAGGTCTGTATCGGAGTTTATCAGTCAGGTCGAGACGACACAACTTATTACCAGCCATATATGGCAGAAAGGAATGTAAAATGATTTGTCAAAAAGCGATTCAACTATCTTGGCACGAAGCGAGCCATGCGGTAGCAACAGAGATGAGTGCTCTGCTGCATAAGAAAATTGATTGCAGAGCATTTTTGGACGATGAGATATACTGGGCTGTTTCCCTTGAAAATGAGAGACTTTCATTTGAGGAGCTTCTCTTTTTGATTCGTTCTGTAGGAAATCAGCAAGAAGTGATAGAGGAAAATATTGATGGCGATGAAGCCATTGATCTTTCCAGTATCGGGACGATGCTGTCGGAAGAACTGTTAAGGAAAAGTCTCGGTATTCGGTGGCAGCAAACGCTGGCCACAGAAAAGCATCTTACTCTTGTCGGCGTTACGGAGGAAAAACCTTCGGTGTCTCCGATCATTACGATTGATGGTTGCACAATACAAACGGATCTGTTGAAATCGAAAGACGAACTTCTCGCCTTTTTTGAAAAAAATGGTGCAACACATACTTCGCTAATGGATTTCTGCGAGGAATACCGAACACAGTATCAGAATGAATTGTGCTGGGCATATCCCATATCCGATGGGAAACACTTAGGCACTTATCTAATCTTGGTCCGGGAAGGCATTCTCAGTCTTCCATATGATGAAGCAACTGAAGAAGACTATGAAATTTTCTGTGTAGATGAGATGAGAATGTTTGATGCACCGACAATGAAGTGCTTCATGGAGGATTGGAAAACTTTTTCCGATGATCTGTTCAATGCTATGAGCAATATGAAAAAATTCTTATCAAAACAGGAGGGATGGCTATGACGGCAAAAATAGATTGGAAAATTCATTACGCTGCCAACGGAGTATGCTCTGAATGCGGTGAATTGGAAAAAGGGTTTATTCCATATACCTGTAATGCGCATACACACGGCATGGAAAAATACGGACATCTGGACTTTCAACTGGTGTTGAAGGCTCACCCGGCGGAAATTGGACGCATTCTGAATACCTTTGGTTTATGGGTGCAGTCCGGCAGACGATTCAAAGCTGGCGATATGGTATCGGGCATCTTTCAGGACTGCAATGTTCGTCTGGATGAATTTGAGGAAACAGGCCGCACGGTTTTGCGTATCATTATTCCGGATGATGAGAATCGCTTTCCTGAGGATGAGGAATGTATGGAAGTATATCGTCTTCAGCTGCTGGAAACAGACGAACTCTGGAGAAAGGACGGTACAGTCTCGTGAAGGTTACAATCTATCAAATCGTTCCGGAACTGGATAATGATCATTTGATGTTTCGGGATTTCAAAAATCTGTGCATTGCCTGTGGCGGCGAATTGCCAGCCGAATGCTATGAGGCGGTGTACACGGGAGAAGTCAATGCGGTCACGCTTGAAGATGTGTATCGGATTTTCAATATAGAACATCCCAAAGGCTTCCGGGGGCATTCATTGTCCCCATCGGATGTCGTGGAGATCTATAATTTCGCGGAGGAAAGCAGTTTTTATTATTGCAATCCGGTAGGTTTTTTGAAAATCCCGTTCGACAAGAAGAATGCGTTTTCGGAAATCCAAAACCACGATTATGAGCAGTGTGAAATCATTCGCTGCGGAAATTTTTCCATTGTGTTTTTAGGAGCACAGGGAATGCAAAGCGTACACTGCTCAAAAGCAGTTCTGACTCGCAGCAAATACAGTATGTCACAACTGGGATACAGACTCAGATATTTCCCGTGGGGTGAGGATGGTTATCAAGATAAAGAATTCTTGTCTCGTCCGAAAGTGCTGTATGTGGAAAGCGGATTCAAAAGCATTCCGGTTTCAGCTTTTTATGAGCAGGCAGCCGAAATGCAGAATGGCTGGCACGGACGGCTTAGCGATGATTGCTTGAAACTTGCAGAAAAATGGTGCCGTGAAAACGGATACCGGTGCTCGTATTTGCTGTAAAGCCACAGAAAGGATAAGCGATGAAAGAATTCTTGCTAAAAATGATCCCCATAAAAACCACAGACCGATTCCCGTTTCGATGCAGGCAATGCGGCGCTTGCTGCCGAAGAGTGCGTGAAAGCGTACCCCTGGAGAGCCTGGATGTATTTCGTCTGGCGAAATTCTTCAGGGACAGCGGCGCAAAGATTTGGTCTATAGATGATGTTTTGGCTGAATACGCCGAGCCGGTACTGCTACACGAGTCTGGATATTTGACATTTATGCTCAAGACGGTTGGCAAAGATGATGCGTGCATATTTTTGAAAGACAACAGATGCACCATTCACGATGTAAACCCACGAGCTTGTCGTACATACCCGATTTCGATAGGACCGGATGGCAAAGGCGGCTATGAACAATTTATCAGTATGGAGCAGCCTCATCATAATAACGGTCCGCAGATGTCGGTTAAGAAGTGGGTGCAAAGGCGTTGTTCCAAACAGGACTTTGCGTTTTGGGACGAAGAATACAACACTGTAAAAGAGATCGCACAGTTGCTTGAAAGAGTGCCGGAATGCGATAAACCCAGGGCGCTGATGCTTTTCATCCGCTATAAGTATTCAGACTTTGATTTGGACAAGTCCTTTATCGAGCAGTATAAGCGAAATAGCAATCGCTTAATTGCTGCGCTGAGAAGGCTTGCCGGAGAATAATAGCGCCATAAAGGCAGAAAGGAAATCACGATGGAAAAACTTGTACTGATCTTTAAGGGCAGAGATGATTGGGACAGACCTGTTTATGAGTCAAATGGTCAGCTGTATGTGGATGTCAATCCGTATAGGAATCGCAGAGCGAATATCCATACGAAATGTGACAACGACTTTTACGGCGAGCCTGATATGCCGATCAGAGAAAGCCTGAAAGTTGAATTTGTTCCAGATAGAGATGTTTGGAACTAATCAGGATATTAGGATCACAAAGAGGCGCCAAAACAATTTGGCGCCTCGAAATTTTTTGGAGGGAAACTATGGATAACAGAATAAAAGAAATCGTGGAAAGTTTTGATCAAATAAAAATCGGCTTAGATGATCCTTTTAAATTTCACTGTACTATGTGTGGTAAATGCTGTATAAATCGAGAAGACATTCTTTTGACACCGCGAGATATTTATAATATGTCAAAGGAACTCGGTATGCGACCCGGAGATTTCTTCCATGCTTATTGCGAGTATTATATTGGAAGTAACTCCAGAATGCCAATTGTGAGGTTAAAACCGAGAGGCTCCGTTCAAAGGTGCCCTTTGTTAAAGGATCGAAAATGTTCAGTGCATAAAGCCAAACCAGTTGTATGTGCAATGTTTCCTATTGGTCGTGGTATTAGAACTGAAGGCGATGTAGAAAAAAATCCGCTTTCCGAGTGTGAAATCGAATACATCTTCAACGATCCTGGATGCGGCGATAATTCTGAAACGCACACCGTTCGTGAATGGTTGAATGAGTTTGGAATTTCGATTGATGATAAGTTCTTTTTAAAATGGAGCAACATCATTAGAGAACTTGGAGCTGTATTTCGCAAGGCAGAAGGGAAAGTAAAAAATAGTCTTATGGAAAATGTATGGACTTTAACCTTTGTTAAGCTTTATTTGGCCTATGACATGGAAAAAGATTTTCTGCCTCAGTTTGAGGACAATTCTGAAGACCTTCTTGCATTGATGCAGTTCATGCCTATTCCAAAAGGTGGTGAAAAATAATGGACGAAAATCGCAATCAAAATCAGATCATCCGAAAAGATGCCAGGAGCTGTTTTGTGGAAAGCCTGAGTGACGCATTTGAAATCGGAAAAGTGCATCTCGCATTTGCTACCTATGACCTGACGAGACCGGCAGGTCAGCGGCAGACCAACAACATTCATATCTATATTGCTGTGGATGAGTTTTTGGATTTATGCCGTAAGATTGAATGCGGTGAACTTAGGTATATGCTGCAAAACAAAAAACAAAACAAGGATATGACTCCCCTGTATCAGTGCCTCGGCGGTACATCCGCAGAAAAATTGGCAAAATACGGTCGTTCCAGGAAAGACGGGATGAGCCTGTCCAGAACAGCGAAGCTCATATGCGGAACAAAAGCAGATTTTCTGTTTGTCGCAGACAGCGGACCGGGACAAACTGATGCCAAAGGGCTTATCGTTCCGAAGTTCGGAAACAAACCCGAAAACCATGTTTCCATCTCTATGAGTTTCGAGTCATTCAGCGAAATGATGCTGTTGACAAAGGAACATTTCAGAGCTTGGCTATCTGCATGGTATTCTTTGAAAATGCAGTCTGCAGGGAATCAGAAATCGTTTTATACTTCAGAAGAGCAGACACCGGAGAACGATTTTGTGGCGGACTATGGTTCGCAGCCGATGTTCTAAAGTACTATATCGCAGCGCAGTCCTTTTGAGGATTGCGCTGTTTTTTATGCCTGACAATACCCTATCCCAGCCCGATTTGTATAATCGCTTGGTTCTGACAAAATAAGTTGGTTGTGTACTCGTTTTGACAAAAGTTCTTGTTTTGGAATAAATATCGTGTATATTTTATTTTTGTTCCGAAATGGGAACGAGATATTGACAAAGGGAATGGCTTGTGCTAAAATGGGAACACTAATATAGGAGGTGATCTCATTGGTACAACGAAAAGAATATTTAGATCAGCTCATCAATTGGAGAGATGAACAGGTTATCAAAGTGGTGACAGGCATCCGCCGCTGCGGAAAATCTACACTTTTGCTTCAGTTTCAGCAGTGGCTGAAGGAAAACGAAGTCACAGACGAACAGATCGTTTCCGTCAACTTTGAGGAACTGGAATACGAAGAACTGCTTGATTATAAAAAGCTGTATCAATATCTCAAAGAGCGTTTGGTAAGCGGGAAAACCACTTATATTTTTCTCGATGAGATCCAGAAAGTTTCTTCCTTTGAAAAGGTTGTAGACAGTTTGTATGTAAAGCCGAATGTAGATCTGTATATTACCGGCTCCAATGCGTATATGCTTTCAGGAGATTTAGCAACACTTTTGACCGGCAGATATGTGGAGATCAAAATGCTGCCGCTGTCCTTTGGGGAGTTTCTTTCCATGACGGGGTTAGAGCCGGAACAGGGATTTTCTGAATATTTAAGAAGCGGCGGTATGCCGTATATTGCCGCCATGAATCGCACCGATGAAAAGGTAAGCACCTATTTAGAGGGAATCTACAACACGGTGATCGTAAAAGATATTGAGGACAGGCAGGCAAGAAAGGAAAGCGATCCTTCCAAGCGAAAAATCACCGATATAGCATTGCTCAAGACAATTGCAAAGTATCTTGCCAGCGTAATCGGTAATCCCGTATCGGTCAGAAGTATCACGGACTATTTGATCTCAAACGGAAGAAAAATCTCGCCCAATACCGTGAATGACTATGTAGAAGCCTTAACGGAGTCCTTTATCTTCTACCCGGCGGAGCGTTTCGATATTGTGGGAAAACAGCTCTTAAAGGCAAACCGAAAAATGTATATTGTTGATCTTGGACTCAGAAATCATATCCTCCCGCGCAGAAGTTATGATCTTGGTTTTTCTCTTGAAAATATGGTTTATTTTGAACTCCTGCGTCGGGGCTACAAGGTTACGATAGGCAGGGTCGGAAATACAGAGGTCGATTTTGTTGCTGAAAAGCAGGGCGCATATGAATATTTCCAAGTTACAGCAGATATGACGGCAAAAGAAACTTTTGACCGGGAGATCAGACCGCTTGAAAACATCCGGGATAATTATGAAAAGACGATACTAACAATGGATCGGCTGACACCCGGCAATTATAACGGGATTCAGGTGCGGTATTTACTGGATTGGCTGATAGGGACAAAGAACTGAATAAGGTACACTGTGTCATTTCGTATAGCTGCTTGGTTTTACAAAAAATCAGGCGGCTATGTTTTTGAAGGCAGAGGCCGCGCAGTCCTTTTAAGAATTTCACTTTTTTTGTGTCTGAAAATGAAATGTCCTATAAAATGGCAAGGGTTATGCCGATGACATGAAAATCTAACTGTGATATACTATTATTGTCCACACTTAGGTCTTGACCACTTCGGTTATAAAACCGAAAAAATATATAAAGGAGTGTGCGATATGAAATTTTGTCCCTTTTGCGGTGCATCCGTTCTGGATGACACCGTTTCTTTTTGCTCTGAATGCGGTAAGAGTCTGAGTATTTCCGCCAAACAGACCGAGGAAAAAGAACCGTCAAAACCTACTAAAAAACCTACTAAGAAAAAGGGTTCCGACACCCCGCCGCATCTGAAGAAAAAGAAACCAAAAAATTCAAATCCGGAGCCGCCGGAGCCTTCAGAAGAAGTGACCAAGGCGGAAGATGGATATGACGGGTACTATGATGACATCGTTCCGACTGATACCGGGAAACCACGCGAAGGTATAGATTGGGTTCTGATGAAAAAGATCGGACTGATAGGAGCAGCGGTTGTGATTATCATCTGCCTTTGTATAGCGGCTATGTACTTACTTTGATGTTGCGATTCGTCCTCGTGGTTCGTGTAATAGAATAAAACACGCAATGAGGTGAGGAAATGTATATTTCAAAAGGTACGGTTATCAGTCCTTCCACAGAGGATTTGTTGTTTGTGGTACGAGGCGGAGTCAAATTTCAGTTGACTGGCCAAGAGGCAGCCTTATGGCTGAATGGCAGATTCCAGTTTGTCAATGAGAAAACAGAAGATGAACGGCGCTGTCTAAAAAAATTAAAAAGAATGGGTCTTGTCGAAACTTCTCAAAGTCAGTCTGAGACCGAGAAGTATCGGATACTGACGCAGTGTGTGCTGTGCCCGGCAGTTCCAAAGAGGATCCGGCATCACACCACAAAAAAAGAAAGAGAAATGCTCGATTGGCTGATGAAAGCTGGACTGCATCTGACGGTCGCAGAACTTGTCTGCCTGAATGAGAAAGGTATTTCCCCTACGGAGGATCTGCTGTACTCATATAATAGGCAGGCGCTTACAGAGGCAATCTATCTGGATCACAGCATTCAGGATAATGTCTTGGAAGCACAGATGGAGCATTCTCCTGCCAGAGATGTAACGGTGGCAACAATTTTAAGCCTTCTTAGGAAAAAGAGAATTTTGTTGCTTTGAGGTGATATAATGAAAGAAAGATTTAAACGATTGCCTGAGGCACTGCAAAAGCAGGTGATCTACCGCCTGGGCGCAGGGGTGATTTTTTTACTGTGTACAATTTTGATATTGATTTTTTTCAGGGATATCTATCTTCTGCTGCCGGCCCTGTGTTTTGCTGTCTTCTTTATTTTGAACGGTTTATGGGTGTTCTTTGAAACTGACGCAGGAAAATATGTGGTAGTCGAAGGACGGTGCATAGGAATTGAAAGGACGCCGCTGCGTAAGCGTATCAAAAACATTCACATAGAAACAGACGATATTACGGTTAAAGTGATTGTCAAGCAGCGAATGAAACAGCTTGCCATCGGAGATAATATAAGGGTGTATGTTTTCGAGAAAACCCCGGTGTACGACCAGGAACAATGCAAATTGCTCTGTTCATACCTTGCATTGGAAAAGACAAGGAGGGAAAATGGAAATGGTGACAGCAGAGGACTTATTGCTGATTCTGGAGGAGATCAAGAAACTGGTTCTGACGAATTCTGATAGCGATGGTAATACGGATTTTGACAGCCAGAAGGTACGAATTGCGCTTGAGCTCGCAAAGACAGAACTCATACAGTCTCTGAACTGAGGCTGGATGGATGCGACAATTTTTATGCGGCGGATTGACTGAGAGAAACAAGTATGCTATAATACATTTGATAGTTTCAAGGTTTTCACTCGAAAATCCAAAGTAACAGGTTATCAAAGTGTCAGTTAGCACAGTTGTGCTGATTGGCACTTTTTTTGTTTCTCTTGGTTTCCGCCTGCAAAGCAGGTTGAAATAAATATTTTTTATGCAGGTAGCCCCTGCAAGAAAGGAGTTTTAACAATGATTAAAACCGTAGTAACAGAAGCCATTATTTCCAAAGGTTATGAGGGCGCAGACGCAATCAAAATCATCCAGGGTGAAAAGGGTGACATCGCCAGGTTCCGTATCGGCACAAAGGTGTACGATCCGAAAGCAGATGGCAACAGCCGTTGGTTCAATCTTTCGGTCAAGGCATTTAACAGTGTGTGTGAGCGCATAAAAAAGATGCAGCTCAAGGACGGAGCCTACATCAACCTGAGTGGTAGACTGGATGAAGAAAACTGGGAAGATCCCAACACGCACGAGAAGAAAAAAGCAATTGTTCTGATCGCGGACGAGGTAGAATACTGCTACGCCGGTAATAACGGTGCCAATAAGCAGAATACCGAATCCAGTGGCCAGACAGCAGCTCAGCAGACACCTGCCCCGGCGCAGAATCAGGCTCCCGCAAATACAGCTTCTTCCCAGGCAGAGGGATTTACAGGCTTTGAAGCCTTCGGCGGACAAAATCCTTTTTTCGGGTAAAGGGCAACTGACAAATGAATAAGGCGCATTAAACGCACATAAGTTTCGAGAAATCAGCTTATGTGCGTTTTTTTGTGTCCGGATTTAGGCTCAGAAAGGAAAACTTCAATGAATCAAAAAGAATTCAAACGGCGAATAGCGTATGAGGTGCTTATCCTTTTAGGGATGCTGGCACTGCTCACATTCATCTGCCGCTTATGGCCTATCCTTCTGCTTATCATTCTTGGGATTTTTATTGCAGCCATTAGACTACTGTTTTTATCATCCAAGAAGGTGGAAGTGATTGAGCCGATGCCGCAGGCTCCGGAACCTGTAAAGGAACCAACGGAGCATGATGTCAGAGAACTCGCCTATGCTGTCATACTCAAACGGATTACGGAGCTTATCACAGATGAGTATCCGGAGGCCAGATGGGTATGGGAGAATCCGAATGCAAAGAAATGTATCCAAAATGGCGAAGAGGTATATGTCTTGCTTAATCGAGCCGGTGGATACCGAAGGGCGAAGGTTGTTATCGCAAATCTTCAGGTACTGGGCATAAAGTATTGCTCGGCTGAGGAAGAAGATCCGCCTGAAATTCAGGGGCCGGATACAGAGGAGCCGGAAGAAACTGATGTTTCCGAAAGCCCTGAAGATTCCGAACCTGAGGAAGAACGCCCTGTCAACTATGAACTGCTGGCGTATGAATGGACCGAAGCGCACATTGTTGAGTTAAACGCTCGCTGTAACGAGGCAATTGCTGAGGAAAAAGAGAGCGTGCTGCTCACCGCAGAGGAACTGCCGGTAAAAGAAAGCTGGCCGGATATCTGCAACGAACTGATCCGCGCCGGTCTTGAAAATGCTGTTTGTCAGGACGCCGGCATTCAAATCAATCTCACGCACTGAAAGTGCAGAAAGGAAATAACTAATTATGAGTTCAATTAAAATTTTTGATTACTCCCGTACCCTGCCATCCCCTTTTGATACCTTAAAAAGCAAAAAAATCAAGGTGTCGTCAACTTATGGAGACGGTACGGAGGCAACGCTGAGTGGATCTGTCATCAAGGCAGTCCACTCGATGATCCGGTATATGGAAGCTATGTCGGAAGGCGCTGTCGGTACACGCGACAATCTGTGTATTGCCGAATACAAATCTGCCGTAAGTGCAGACGCTTATCATCTTGTGATCTATAACAAGGCAAGCGGAGCCTTGATGGCGTCCGTGTATGACAAAAGCGTAGAGACATTCGAGCAGTATTTGGTTGGTAAGAATGGTCGCGATGGCGCGGCCATTTTGACAGCTATGATGCCAGCATTACTGGAAGATGAGGAATTCAATTCACATTTTGTGAGCTATAAAGATCATATGGATAACGGTTATCCAGATCTGAATGCTGCCGCAGAGGATATGGCGATACTTTGCGATAACGCATATCGCAGGGTCAAAGATGAAACCTGTGCGGCACATCTCAAAGTGAGTATTGATAAAGCAGGTAATGTGCTGAATATCTCATCTACCCAGCTGGATTCCGGCAATTATGAGCCAACGGATGTAGTTGCTGGTGAGTTTACGATTTTTGCCAGCACGACCCGTGTCACCGTGAAAAAAGCGGCAGAAACGGTTGCGCATAGTGATTTCGTTGGCAAGTATCCGCTGGATCCGTGTCGGAAACTCTCTGCGCTGGAGCAGTCACTCGTACCGCAGTTGCCATCTTGGTATATCATCCCGGAAGAGGTGGTAGATATCTGCAAGCACGCCAGTATTACAACCGGTAAACCAACGCAGATGCGTAATTTCTTGCTTCGTGGTCCAGCCGGAACCGGTAAGACAATGGGTGCAAAGGCGATTGCCGCAGGGCTGAATCTGCCGTATATGAAGTACACTTGTTCAGCCGGCACAGAGATTTTTGACTTTGTCGGAATGATTTTCCCCGAGACCGATTCGGTTTCTACGGGAGATGCGGAGCTGGACAAAGAGAAGGAAGCGCTCAAAGCAATGGGCGGCATTAACTATGCTAATGTAGCGAAACTGATGCATTTACCCGATCTTGATGATATGGATTATGATCCTGCGGGTGTATATCAGGCGCTGACAGGCAGAGAAAACGAGAATGCTACAGCACAGGATTGTATGGCGCTTGTACTCGAAAAGGTTACGGACAAAGTCCAGCAGCTCAGCCGCCGTGCGGAAAACGAGCAATCCAAAGGTCAGACCTATACTTATGTGGAGACAGATTTCATCAAAGCGTTGAAATACGGCTATGTGATTGAAATTCAGGAACCCACCACCATTATGCAGCCCGGTGTACTGGTCGGACTGAACTCAATGCTGGAACAAACCGGTTCGATCACGCTGCCGACAGGAGAAATCATCAACCGTCATCCGGATGCGGTCGTAGTGGTCACAACCAATGTTACTTATGAAGGATGCCGGGGGCTTAATCAGTCGGTTATCGACAGAATGAGTCTGGTACATGATGTGGAATTGCCGAGTCCTGAGATTATGGCAGAGCGCGCGATGAGCGTTACCGGCTTTGACGATGATTATCAGGTTGCCAAAATGGTACAGGTAGTCAACGATATGTCGGAATATATGCGAAAGAACGGTATCACAGACGGTTCGTGCGGTATGCGAAGCTTGATTGACTGGATTATCAGCACGGATATTACGGGTGATGCCTACACATCGGCCCTATACACCATCATCAGCAAGGCTACTTCTGACGAGGAGGACAGAGAGGCGCTTAAAGTCTCGGTTTTGGAACCGATTTTTCCGCCAACGAGACGGAAAACGGCTGTATAAAAATCTGTTGAAAGGAGGCTACCCTATCAATGGCAAGGGTGAATCATAAAAAAGTCAAGCAGATGCTTGAAGAAACGCGGAAAAAAATTACAGATCGTCAGTTCTTCACTTCCCGCATTCTTGCGGGACACTATGAAGATATGGCGGCTGCACAGACGCGGCGGTATAAGTACAACCGCCGTATCAAAATGAGGATTATTTGGAAGCCGAGAGACCAGTCTATCGCAGTAACAAACAATCTGAAGATCTTGATCAATGCTGGGCATCCGATTGTGACCAAGCGAAATCGCCTTCGTCAGGAGCGATATATGATTGTGACGGGGTTGTTTGCGCACGAACTGGGACACGCTCTATTTACGGATTTTTTGGCAAGTCAGACCTATACGAACTTCCTTGCTGCCTATAAGTGGTATCCCGCACCGCCTGCTTTCAAAAGCAGTGCGGATGTGCGCAGGGAAAAATCGCTTTGGGAATATACAAAGAGGGATCAAAGCAGTTTGGAGGCTTTACAGTATCTGGCGCATCATATTTGGAATATCATCGAAGACGGATATATTGAGAGCCGAATGCTGAATCAGTTTCCCGGTACGCTCGGTCAAAGCCTTGAATTTCTCAGAACACAGTTTTTTGAGGATCAGCCAACGGTCACGCAGCTTATCGAAGCAGAGGAGGATGAAGAACAGCCTTCTCATATCTTTGAGAGCGTTATGCAGATCATGCTCTGTTATGTAAAATTCGGTGAGATCAAGTATGGCGAGGAATCGCTCTCTGATGAGCGTATTCAGACTATATTCGATCTGATCCCTGAACTTGACAGCGCGTTGCTCAATTCCAGCGGAAAGGAACGGTGGACAACGGTAAGTACTGTTCTTGTCCGTTGCTGGGATTACATCGAAAGTTACATTGACAGGATAAAAGAGCAGATAGAGGCTGAAAAGGAAGCCGGCAATGAAAGTTCTGCTTCCGGCGTGTTATCGAAACGGCTTGGCTCTATGGCTGGCAGCTCAGAAGAAGGCAGCGGAGACAGTACTCCTGTTCCCGGTGCCGGATCCGTGCCAGGTAAAGCATCCAATGCGGCAGGTCGTGCAGCAACGAGAGCACTTGCGGCAAATGGATCCGAAGAAAAAACCGAAGAAACCGAAGATTCTGAAGAAGGATCTACAGGTTCAGACGATTCTGAGTCTGAGGCGGATTCGGAAGAAAATGGCGTTGGAAGTAGTCCGCAGGGAGACGAAGATACTGCGGATGTTTCTGCAACGGGTAGTATCGGAGGCGGAAAGCAGGAAACGACTGACAAGGAAGGCGGAAGAATTCCGTATCATCAGACCGAGAGCGCTTATGCTCCCGAAGGTGGCGAAATCACTTATGATAAAGACTACCAACGGGAAAATTACGACCGCGCAGCTTCAGATATTGAGAGGTTGCTTGAAAAGATGGCAGAAAAAGAAGCTTGCAAGGACTTGGAAAACGAGAGGCTTCGTGAACTGAATGAAGCGGCACAAAACATTTCCTATGGAGATATTCATTCCGGTGTTGCTATTCAAGTCCATCGAATCACGGATGTGGATAGAGATCTGGAAACCCAGTATGAGGAAATCTCCGCTCCCCTGCTTGCTATCTCCAAGAAATTGCAAAAAAGCGTCAAACAAGAACTGAAAGATTCTCAGCGAGGCGGAAAGCAGACCGGTCTCGTTATGGGCCGCCGTTTGGACGCGCACGCTTTGTGCAGAAATGACGGCAAGGTGTTCTATAAGAATGCTCTCCCTAACGATATACCGCAGCTTTCTGTTGCACTTTTGCTGGATGAGTCCGGATCGATGTCCTGCGGAGACCGAGCAACCTATGCAAGAGCCGCAGCCATTATTCTCTACGATTTCTGTCAGGAGCTGGACATCCCGATTATGGTATATGGTCATTCAACCGGTTACAGTAGAGGCGTTGACCTGTACTCCTATGCCGAGTTTGAGAGCTTTGACCGTGATGATAAATACCGTATGATGGATATTTCAGCACGAGGAAGCAATCGCGACGGTGCTGCCCTGCGGTTTGTTGCAGAGCAGCTCAGCAAACGCACAGAGGAGATTCGGCTGTTAATCCTGATATCGGATGGTCAGCCGGCAGACTGGGGTTACAGTGGTACTGCAGCTGAGGAAGATCTCCGAGGCATCAAGCAGGAATACCGCCGTAAGGGTCTGATCTTTGTCGCTGCTGCTATCGGCGACGACAAGGAAAACATTGAACGCATTTATGGAGATTCCTTTATGGACATCTCAGATTTGAATCAGCTGCCCGTTAAGTTGGCCGCTACACTAAAGCGGTACATACGGGTATAACAACATCATTATATACAACAAAATGGGCAGCCGAGATTTCTACGGTTGCCCTTTTGCTTTGAGAAAGGAAGAAAATTATGCACTTTATTTCATTGGTGGCTGTAGAAATGCCCAAAATCAAAGAAAATCCAGCAGAAAACCAAGAAGTTAAAAAATGTCTGGAAGAATTACGAGAAGCCTATAAGCAGGATTCAAAAAATATCGTTCTTGAACTGCAAATCGAGAGACTGTCGGGGCTTACCACAGAGTTTGCCCGTGCCCTTGACCATAGTGTGTGCCAAATTATGAAGCCATATGACGAAGGCATCGAAGATCTGAAATATCTGGAATTTAATGACCGGACGGAAGAACTGGAAGAAGCGTATTTTAACGGCAAACCGGACTGTATCCGATTGCCGAATGGTACGATTTTAGAAGCGACTTCCTATCATTTTTGGGATAAGTTCGTCATTTCAGACGGTAAAGTTTTTCAGAAATATGCGGGACCGCTCCATCATATGAAACGCACAAAGAAAGCGAAGAAAATGATGGTGATCCCTGCTTATCCTAGTACAAAACTCTTTAGGACTTTTGAGGAGTACGCTGAAGAACAAGGGGTACCTTTTGATGAGCAGAAAGAACGGTATGGATACTGGTACAATCCCAATGCAATGTGGGACTGGTATTCGATTGGCGGACGATGGGCAGATATGTTCCTTGTCAAAGATACCTGCACAGAATTTTCCCCTGGAGAGCGCAGTTGGTATAATTCGGAAAAGGAATTCGTAGCCCCGGAAGGATACAGATGGGTGTGCGCAGCCCGGAAGAAAGATATCGACTGGCAGAAGATGCGAGAATGGGAAACTCAAAAAAGAACAGAATGGTTTGAAAAGCTGCAGCGTATGTTTGCAGATGGAAAACCAGAAGACGGATTCAGCGGTAGCATTGATGAAAAAGGGATCTTCTATTATGGAGAGCATATCTACTATAAAGGCGAGTCATTGGAGTCCTATTTGGAAAGACAAGCTATGCCGAAAGAGTGGAAATACCCGATATATATTCATGATATCGTTGATACAGACGACTGGCAGTCTAAAGATGACATCCAGGTTGGAGCTGAACAACAAAAATCTTGGCATACGATACTTGACGAGTATATTGATTCGCTTAGCGATGATACGGTGCTTGTCGGTGTGGATTACCACATATAAGGAGGTCTTGAATATGATAATCAATCAACCAGGAGCAGAGTTCTTTTTCGAGGATGTCTGCTATAAAATCGGCGATAGAATCGTTGGAACAGATGCCAGCGAGTACCAAGGACTTTTGGGGTCTATCATTGAAATCCGTGACGGTGAGGATAAAGAAACCGAAAATGAAACGCCGGATATCTATTGCTCGTTTGATGACCCGGTTTTACCCTATGACATTGCAGAGCTGGAAAAGAGTTTTTCGGAACTTTATCAATGTAAAAAGACGATTGAGGATATCGCTTTGGATGAAGTCATTATGGCGCCGGAGATGATTGAAACAATCGAACAGGCAGATAAACAGCTGACGAAGCTCAATATCTACCTCGTTACTGAGGATTGGGCAGTGGACGGTGAGTCTGGCCATTCCGTGTATCCTTGCACAGATTATCATACAGCAAAACGCATATTGTGTGAGAAGCTGGCAAAGGAACTGGATGAAGGTTGTATTCCGATGTGGAATGATAATGAATCTTTCAGAACCGAGGCAGGGAGCGATTATTACGAATGCTGGGTGGACGGTGAATACAGCGAAAGCCACTATGAAATCGCCATAGTACAGGAAACGCTTTTATTGTCTCCACAGACTGCCGGAATAATTGGTCGCAGCTATATAGACCAATGCCGAGTTGAAGACTTTAAGTCTCACATCGAACAGGAGGACGAAATTTCTTCTCTTACGGAAGAGCAATACCATCGTCTCTGTGCAGATCCGGAAATTCCTGATCGCATACAGAAAGCGCTCGACAAGAATGATTCTTATTGGGAGTATTATTGGGATTGTATTTCGGAAGTGGCTCACGATCTTGTCCAAGAGTACCTGGAGAAAAACGAGGAGGCTGAGGAAAAATGACATTCTTTGATTATTTACAGCTGCTGGGCGGTTTTGTCTTGGCGCTCGGGTATATCCCGCAGATCATACAAATTATCACGACGCACTCCTGCAGGGATCTGAATCTGAGGACCTACCTCGCAATGGTGCTTGGGATTGGACTGATGGAGGTCTATGCGATAAATCTTGTGCTGAATGAAAGCGGCTTGATGTTTTTGATAACAAACAGCGTATCGCTGTTGCTTGTGATTTTCATCTGCTTGCTGATTATAGCAATGAGAAAAGTCAAAACAGGTGCAGAAGAAAAAGAGGCTCTATATGTATCCAAGTGGGATGACGGTTCGGTTATCGTTACGCCCTGCAAGGTGAATTCCAGAACAAAACGGATTTACAATATTCAGTCCTGTCCGTACAGCCCTAATGGCTGCCTGGAAGAAGAGAGCATTATTATCGGCGATGAGGAATATCCCGTGCAGCACGAAGATGTGCGAAAGGATGACTATCACATCGCATAAAGGAGGTGTAAACAATGCTTTATACGAGCGAATCTATTCGTCCGCTTACCAGCATCGTATCCTATCCGGAACGAGGTGAAGGCGGAAACAACAAATATCGTGGGAACTGTTCTCCGAAACTGATCGAAGACTTAATTGGCTTTTTCAAGCCGTCTGAAATCTGTGATTATATGTGCGGCAGCGGTACGACAGGTGCTGCCGCCGCCAAATGCGGCATCAGCAGTAAGCTCTACGATCTGCACAGCGGGTTTGACATGATGAATTCTGAAATACCTGATAGACCAGAATTTATTTTTTGGCATCCTCCATACTGGGATATGTGCGCGTTGTTTCTGTACAACCGTCTCGGAAACGAGGAATAAAAACAGACAAGCCAAACAAGGCTTGAACTCTATGATGAAAATACGGGTGAAATTCCCGGACTGAGCAAAAACAGGTGTTCAAGGCTCTAAGTCTCCGATATGCGGTATTCCATTGCCGGAATACCGTATAAAGCTCGGCGAAGTCGCGTGAAAATAGCCTGAGACGGCAATAAGTAATGCGGGAGTCCATAAAACTACTATGTGTATAGAACCCTGAGGGTTGGAAAGAATCGTGGGAAGCAAGCTTCGTGAAGTAGGGTCATCCGAAATGAAGGGTGGCAGGCCTTATTAGGTTTTCAGTTGCGGCAAGGGCGTATGTTCTCCCTGTTGCTGTACATATTCCAATGAGAATATGTGCCTTTAGTCCTCCTGTTACGGACAAAAAGGTGGCTGACGGAGTAGACACGGACACTAAGGTAGTATGTAAGGATATATCATAGGGAACAACGGAAACTCAGGAGAGAATGATAAGCAGGGCAGTATGCAATGTCTCTAAACAGCAGGAAATGGCTGTTGAATCTGAGTGGCAGCAGCCCGTAGTAGTCTGAGGTTGGGAAAGCCAACTACATGGCGAAGGGGCATAGTCAATGTAAGTCTTAACAACAAACTTTGAGGAAGCCGATGTGCAAACCTGACTAAAGCCAAATGGCAATATCTCGAAAGGGGTGATGTCTATGGTACAACAATTCAAGGTGCCTGAAACGGAATCAGAATTAAGACAGCTTCAAGACAAATTGTATTCCATCACCAAAGAGCAGACTGAAACGGGAGCCTTTCGCGGTTTCCGTGGACTGCTCGAAATCATGGCAAGTGAGACGGTCATAATGACAGCCATTCACAACATAAAAGCCAATAAAGGGGCAGAGACAGCCGGAACGGACGGGCGCACCATGAGAGCAGATATTCTCCAACAGGATTATACTCAAATTGTTGCAAAGGTCCAAAGGTCGTTCCAGAATTATCGCCCGATGTCGGTACGCCGAAAATGGATTCCCAAACCGGGAAAATCAGAAAAGCGGCCGCTTGGCATACCCGCCATAATGGATAGGATTATCCAAGAATGTGTACGGATTGTATTAGAGCCTATTATGGAGGCGCAGTTCTTCAAGCATTCATACGGATTCCGGCCATGGCGGGACGCGCACATGGCGCTCGAAAGAGTAAAAGACCAAGTATCACGCGTGGGTTACTACTGGATTGTAGAAGGAGACATAAGCAAGTTTTTCGACAATGTGAACCACACAATTCTTATAAAGAAACTGTGGCACATGGGAGTACGAGACCAACGGGTTTTAATGATTATTAAGGCCATGCTCAAGGCGGGGATAATGGGAGAAATCTCAGAAAACCCCTTGGGCACGCCTCAAGGTGGCATCATCAGTCCGCTACTTGCAAATGTCTATCTGCACAGTATGGATGAATGGATAACCCGGGAATGGGAAAACAAAAAGACCAGAACCACATACTCATCCAGTAGAAACCAGTACCAGTCACTACACAGATACTCAAATCTGAAACCAGCATATTTGGTTAGGTACGCAGATGACTGGATTCTGCTGACTAACTCACGAGAAAATGCCAATCGCTGGAAAAGCCGAATTGCCAACTACCTCAAAGTTAATCTCAGACTGGAACTATCCATGGAAAAGACGCTTGTAACTAACATTAAGCGAAAGCCAATTCATTTCCTTGGATTCACCTACAAGGTAACACGCGGAGGAACGGCAATGAGAGGGTACAAGCCGGTTGTGAAACCGCAGGCAGACAGGCTAAATCGAAAAATGGAGGAAGTCCTAAAGGACATATCTTTCCTGCAAAGGTCGATGGACAAGGCAGAATCGGTAGACAGAATCAACAGGATAAATGCGAAAATCCGAGGACTCATCAACTACTACAGTGTTGCCAACCATGTCAATCTGGAAATGGCACGCTATGGGTTAAGAGTACAGCAGGTAGCGCTTCATGCGTTGCGGAGAAAAGGTGGCACTTTAGTTTCTGCGAATAATGTGAGCAATCTACTTTCATTGCATGAGAACTACAAGACGATGTTAGCCGCTATCCCCATTGGAGAAGGGCAATACATCGGTGTAACCTCTCCGGCGTTCTGCAAGTATCAAAAGACATACTGCAAAAAGCCTGAAGAAACGCCATATACGGTCGAAGGGCGAGCGATTCATTGGGAAAGAACCCGAAAGAAAATGACCCTTCCGAGGATGGAAGAAATATTGACTTCCTCCACATTGGGTATGTTGATAGCTTACGGGAAAACAAAACCAATATATAATCTGGAGTATTTTCTAAACCGGATGTATGCGTTGAATCGAGATAAAATGCGTTGTCGTATTTGTGGAAAACCAATTGTCGATGGAGATGACTATCATGCCCATCACATTCGGAAAAACCTACCGCTCTCGGAAATTAACAGAGTATCCAACTTGGCTTCCACACACCGAAGTTGTCATAAACTTGTTCATGGACAGAAAAGTAAAGATGGATTCAGTCCGAAAGCTGTTAGACAAGCTGAAAAATACAGGAAAAAGTTGTTAAGTTAAACGTTGCTTCTGCGTAGACAGAGCAAATTATATTGATGGAGCGCTGGGTGCGATGAAAGTCGCACGCCCGGTGTGAGGGAAGGGAAAAAGACTCTTAGCGGATAATGCCGAAGATGATCTTTACCTATTCCCATCATTAAATACTCCGATGTGATGTACCGGGCTTCAGATGTTCAAAACAGGTATGGATATAACCCCTGCCAGTTCGATTTGTCGCGCATTGCAGAGTGGGATGAGTTTGTCAAAGCGATGAACTATGCGATGATGAAACAGTTTTCTGCTCTTGAAAAAGGCGGCCGTATCGCCGTCCTGATGGGAGACATAAAGAAAAAAGGAACGCTGTTTAGTATGCTGGCGGAAATTACAAAGCCGGGTACACTGGAGAACATCATCATCAAGGCACAACACAATTGCTTTTCGGATAACATACAGTACAGCGGAAAATTCATTCCGATTCTGCACGAATATGTGATGATTGTACGCAAAGACGATGCCCTTTCTTATCCGATTCTGTTTTCAGAAAAGCGGAAAGTGGATATTCGGGATATGCCGGGAGCCACTTGGAAAGATGTCGTTGCGTCTGTGCTGGAAAGCGCCGCAGGACCTGTAACGCTTTCCTGGCTATATGAACAGATTGAGCCACATAAAAAAGCACAGAATAATCAGTGGTGGAAAGAAAAAATCCGGCAGACCTTGCAAATCTATCCGTCTCATTTTATGAGCAGCGGACGAGGATTGTGGAGCCTTCGGACAAGCGCACAGAGCGCATAGTTGATGAGATCAAGGGGTGTTGCTACGGCGGCACCTCTTTTTCTATATATGTCAAAACGGGAAAGGAGCTGAGAGATATGGGATGGATATGCTTTTTTAGCGGTCTTATGTTCGGCGGATTCATTGGTGTTGTCGTGATGTGTGTACTACAGATAAACCGCACTAATCGTTTGGAAAAAGAATGATGAATTTGGGATGCGAATGAATACGAGTAAAGGTGGGATAATTTTCAGATTATAAGTGAATGCTCTTTTTTGTTCCGATGAATTGACTATACGGGAAAACTCTGCTATAATAACTATGATAGTTTCGAGGTTTCCAAGTGGAAATCCATAGTATTCAGGTTATTCAGAGTGTCATTTGCAATTTTGCAGATGGCACTTTTTTTGTTTTCCGGCCAATTTTTTGGGCATAAGCCAGCAGTCCTTAGGGGTTGCTGGCTTTTGTTATATATCAAGGCGGTAGCAATACCGTCAATAACAGAAAGGAGCATTTCATATGCAAAAACAATGTGAGGACAACTTCTACACAACCTTCAGTTCTGCGTTAATGCTGCAGGACTACCATGACACTCAGGCGAAAAACAGCCGGTGGTATCGCTGCCAGGTCAACGAACTGCAGGTAGAGCCGCTGGACAGTAAATCACCCCTCTATAGTGATATTACGAAGTTCGCTGCCGGTGTCACGCAGGACGCTGTCACAGATACAGCGGAAAATCTGGGCATTGCCATACGGGTCGATGGGCAATACTATCCCGTTCGTATGACAGCCTATAAAAGCCTTTTGGACAGGGCAAAAATCGGCGGTACAGCGCTCCCCAAACTCAGCCGAAAGGTGCTGGCGGAGGTTCTGAACGAATGCCTCCACTTATTTTCATCTGAGGCACTGCTTTTGATTCGCGATGAAAAGGTATCGGCAGTTCATTCCGGTGACTCATCGGATTACTCGGTTTTACCGATTAATGAGCTGCTCGCTGTGCTGACTAAGAAACTGGATGAGAGATTCCCGGGCAATGAATTTGAGTCTGGGTACAGTGATCATTCTGTTTCCAGCGCTGCATGGATCCTGCCAAATCAGAGAGAAGAATTGATTGGCACCTATACCAAGATGCTCATAGCAGAGGGTAAATCAAAAATGGCGAGCAAGCTGATGCCTGGCATTCGGTTTACAACATCCGATACCGGTGTGGCGTCTGCTAAAGTGACCGCATTCTTGAGCGGTATGCGCTATCCGTTCCATATTGGAAGCTGCATTGCCGTGGATCATCGGCATCAGAAGAAAGTCGAGGATTTTGAGGCGGCTCTCGATCAGCTGTTCGCGCAATTTGGTGACACAGTGAAGAAACTGGAAAGCCTGATGGATATCACACTGGAGTATCCGGTCAATGCGATGACTCGTATTTGCAAAAAACTCAGTCTGCCGAAGAAAGCAGCACTTGAGGCGATTGCAATGTTCGAGATGTCCTATGGCGGCGGAACGGCGACAGCGCACGATGTTTTTATGGCCCTTCAGGAGATTCCGTTCAGCTTGAAAGCGCAGAATACACCGGAAGGAAAGATGCTGGTCATAGAGGAAAATATGGCTCGCGTCCTAACATTACGGTGGAGCGATTATGATTTGGCAAAGGCGGTGAATTACTGATGGCAGCCCCTATTTTACTATGCGATACTGCTGGAATGGACAATGACCGCTGGCTTGAGTGCAGAATGCACGGACCGGATGGGAAGATTCCTTATACGGTCGGAGGCAGTGATGTAGCGGCTATTTTCGGAGTCAGCCCGTGGACAACGCCGTTAGAACTGTGGATGATTAAAAAAGGAAGAATGAAACCTCCTGTCAAAGCAAATTCCAGTCAGCTTGAAATGGGACATCTGTTAGAACCTATTGCAGCGCACTGGTATGCAAAGAAGAGCGGAAATACCGTTTATGAGGATACTGGTCTTTATCAGCACGCTGATCATCCCTATGCTTTGGCAAACTTCGACCGCAGGTTTATTCGCGCAGAAGATAACGAGCCAGGGATTTTGGAGTGTAAAAGCTGTACCTACCATAAGGCAGGTGACTGGGCGGATGACGCTATTCCTATCTATTATGAGCTGCAGCTGCGTTTCTACTTGGGCGTAGCAGATGTGAAAATCGGCGCATTTTCAGCCCTATGGGGAAACAATCCGGATAATGACCTTGCGATTCCATCAATCGAAAGGGATCAGGCCAAAGAGGATCTGATTTTTGAGCGCTTAGATGAATGGATTTGGAGCTTGGAACATGATAAACCGCCTACGATGAGCACTGTCAAACCAAAACTGGCTTTGGAATCGCTCGCGAGGATTTACGGCGCAAGCAGTCCGACCCTTCCTACCATTGAACTGCCTCGGAAATTGGAAAAGCAGGTCAAACGCATTGCTGCCTTACAAGACCAGATTGCTGATCGAAAGGCAGAGATCAAAACTTATGAAAAGGAGATTGAGGCACATACTGTGCGAATTGCAGAATTGATGAAGGCTCACGAACATGGATTTCTTGAGACCACTACGGATAAATATCTCATTGATTTTGCCACTAAAACAAGCCACAGAACCGATACGAAAGCGCTCAAGGAGAAATATCCCGGCATCTATCAGGATGTTCAGAAAACCTCCGAGAGCCGCAAACTAACGGTTACAAAGGCGATATAAGAAAGGATCGATATTGATGGAAACAAACATTTTTACAGACAACTGGGAAAGCCGGCTGGAGTCGCAGTTTCTTAAAAACAACCGATGCTGCAAGAAGGTATATATCTGCTCGCCGCTCAGCGCAGAGACCGATGAGGAAATGCTCTCTAATATGCGGAACGCCAGAGCGTATATGTATTACGCAATGATTGTAATGGGCAATGCCGCAAGGGCGCCTCATGCGTATCTGCCAATGCTTTTATGCGACAAGATTCCTTCAGAACGCGCAGCAGCTCTGACATTTGGGCTGCAGTTGCTGTCGGACAGCGATATGCTGTTTGTGTGCGGCAGCCGTATCAGTCATGGTATGCGTGGTGAAATTCTTCACGCAGTCTCTTTGAATATGCCGATTTACACCTTCGACGATGCAATGTATGTTATGGTGCAGAAACTCGTGACGCAGAACGGCGGCAATAAGTCATTGGTGAAATTCAAGCCGGAGCATTATATGCTCAGCTTTGATGCACCCTTGTCCCATATGCAAAATGCGGTGATGTTCAAATGAGGAAGTTTTATCAGTCGGTGGATCTGCGATCCCGTAAGGCGATGACGGATTTTCTTGAGCATCACTTCCGATACCCTACAATGAACTCCTGGAACGGCTCATATTCGTATGCGTGTAATCTCAAAATTTACAAGCTTAGTTTGGATCAAGAGATTGCAGACAAACTGTACGAAATGCTGGATATCCCGGAGTTTTTTTATTTCCAAAGCGAACTGGCGCATGACTTTGCTCGGAAGCACGACTATGTGTGGCAGGCAAGATTTAATGGTAGCAGCGGAGGGTATTTGGTGCTCTATCAGGGGGATTGTGAACACTATTACCCCAATCGTGGGACAGACGATGACGCAGATTTCGAGGATTGGGAAATGTACGAACTGAGAGAGCGCGTCAAATTGGTTCAGGAGTTTGATAAGCTGGCGGACGATATGGTTCGCACCTCTGTCAGGCTCACAAAAGAATATGTAGTCAGGGAAGAGGAATATTTTGTGCCACAAACACGGAAAGTCCTCATTCCCGTTTTGTCAGAACAGTAGAAAGGAGCAAAGATTTTGATATGTCAATTTGAACGATTGATTTATCCGCAGAATGTCACGGTTGTGAATCCAGGCAGTTATATGATTGCCCTGTACCGCACCTGTGAAAAGGTTCAGGACTTCGTTGGAAATGATGTCACTCAGATAAAAGCGGTGGGATACTGCTTGCCAACAGCTAATAATCTGCGCTATCAGCTAAATGGGCATTGGAGTAAAAACCCAAAGCACGGTGTCCAATTTGAAGTAGAGAGCTATAACGAGGTAATTTCACCGACAAAAGAAGGGATTATTGCCTACCTCGCCTCCGGCCAGATTAAAGGCATTGGACCCAAGATAGCTGAGAGAATATTCGAGGAGTTTGGTGTGCAGACCCTTGAGGTGCTTGACAATGAACCCAAGAGGCTGCTCGCGATTCCCGGTATCAGCCAAAACAAACTGAAAAAGATCTGTGAGTCCTATCTCGCCAATCGAGGCGCCCGTGATGTGGTTGCCTTTTTGGTGCCACACGGTATCACACCGAACAGAGCCGTCCAGTTTTATCAGCTTTATGGCAACGAAACGATGGATATCGTGAAAAACCATCCCTATAAACTCTGCGAGGTTCCGGGCATTGGGTTTCATACAGCCGATAAGATCGCAATGAGTATGGGATTTCAAAAGCTTACTCCAGAGCGTGTGGATGAGGGATTATTGTACACACTTCAGGAAGCAGAAGGCAAAGGAAATCTGTGCATGGAAAAGCACAGTTTCATCAAAGAGGCGCTGAAGATTCTTGAAACACCGGAATTGACAGAAGATATGGCGGCAAACCGTGCGGCCAGACTGGTTTATTCCGGCAGGCTGATCTGTTATAAGGACAGTGTATACCGTCCCGCAACAGCAGAGGCTGAGGAACAGCTGGCAAAGATGCTTCATCGCAAAACAAAGCAGCGTGTTCAGTTCGTATGCAATAACATCGAGAGAGCGCTGAATTCGGAAGAGAAAAATCTGGGTATCCGTTTGGATCCGGAACAGCGGAATGCAGTCTTGACAGCGCTCCAGTCCCCCATTTCTGTCATTACGGGCGGTCCTGGTACGGGTAAGACTTCGATTCAGAAAGCGATTCTTGATATTTATCGGAGCCAGTGTCCAGGAAATCAGGTCGTTTGCTGTGCTCCTACGGGCCGCGCAGCGAGGCGTATGGAACAGTCAACAGGTTTTCCGGCATCAACGGTTCATAAGGCACTCGGCCTCTTCGCTGGAGAGGATGGAATGTTTGGAGAACCGGAGCCGTTAGAAGCTGATTTGGTGCTGGTGGATGAGGTCTCTATGCTGGATATTTATTTGGCGAAACACATCCTGCAGGGCATTCCAAACAGATGTCAGGTAGTGTTTATCGGAGACTCAGATCAGCTGCCCTCTGTTGGCCCGGGCGCAGTACTCAGTGAGATCATCAAAAGCGGTGTCATACCGGTTGTACGGTTGGACAAGGTTCACAGGCAGAGCGCAGGCAGCAGAATTGCAACAAACGCAAAACTGATCCGCCACGGCAACCTGTCTATGGATTATGGCGATGATTTTCGGTTCGTGGATTCCAGTGAACTTCCGAAATCCGCAGAGATTTTGGAACGCATTTATATGGAAGAAACGGCGAAGTTCGGTGTGGATAATGTAGCGTTGCTATCACCGTATCGTCAGAAAACAGATACCGGTGTCAATGCACTGAATGAACGCATCCGATTACAAATCAACCCGCCTGATGCCACTAAGAAAGAGGTTGTGCTTGGGAAGCGCACTTTCCGTGTTGGTGACAAGGTGATGCAGACCAAGAACCGAGAGGATATCAACAATGGCGATGTCGGGTACATTACCGAAATTTCCGGTTCCGGCAGTGAAACCGTTGTAAAGATTGATTTCGGTGATGGACGGATAGCGGAGTACGACATTACTGAGCTTGGCCTACTGGACCTTGGCTATGCGTCAACGATTCATAAATCACAAGGATCTGAGTATCAGTCGGTTATCATTAACCTGCAGTGTGCGCACGCGATCATGCTCGTAAGACCGCTTATTTATACAGCGATTACAAGAGCAAAAGAGCGAGTCATTATTGTGGGAGAACGCCGCGCCCTGTGTATTGCGATCAAGAAACAGGACACGGAAAAACGAGGAACTTTATTGGCACAACGGCTGATTGAATTCAGCGACAGAAAATAAGAAAGGAGCCGGTTATGGCAACATTATTAGAGAAGTATACCGATCTTCGGACGGAATTAGTAGAAAAGGTTATGAACGGAGTTTTACCGCTTGACAAGGTGCTTGTATATCAGGAGATCTTATACCGTATTGATGTCCTGGAGTCTTGCCAGCTTTTTGTGAAAACAGCACCTGTTACAACTGATACCAAGGTGCTTGCTTATCATTATCAGATGTGGGATATGTATATCTACCATATGCTGACCGATCACAAGTTTGGACAGCCGGCAGATGAAAAGCAAAAGCAGGTGCGGGAAACAGCAGCAAACAGTTTATTACAGGTCGTGCTCAACTGTAGGAAACAGTTTAGCAGCTTTAAGCCCACCACAGCGGAACTTTATAAACAAAGTATCAATACCCTGATTACGACCGTGCTTCCTGCGTGGGTTCAGTATCGGGAAACCTATATCAGTCTGAAGGAGGAACAAAAATGAGTTTGAACTCGAATGAACAAAGCAAGATGTTGGCTTTGAAACAACTTAATACTATTAACAATGTGGAGGGATTTGACCCGGAGGCATTTGCTGTGGAGTTCACCGATCTTTCAACCGGTGAAAAAATGAAGCGATTGCCCGTGGTCATTCAAATGGCGTGGTTCCGGCTGGTGTACCCGCAGGGAAAAATCGCTGTTCAGGTATCCAGCGGGAAGGATTGCTTTGTTGCAACTGCTCGTGTCTATGCCAACTATCAGGATCCGGTGGAGTGCTATTTGGCGGAAGCTACAGCATCAAGAGGTGTATCGACAACAAAGCCGTCAGTTTCGCCCAGGGAATGGGCGCAGACAGCAGCTATTGGGATTGCACTGAGAAATGCTGGGTTCGGATTACAGTTTGCGATTGCCGGCGAAGAAGTAGAAAATATTCCTTCGGAACTTCCGGCGGAAATACAACCGGCAGCTACTGTAGTGCCGGCAAGCACAGCTGAAGCGGTATTTGAACCGGCGCCTGAAAATCCTCCCGAAGAAGAGTATGAGACAGTTCCTGCCGAGCTATCCTATGACGACAAACTGAAACTCGCGATGCAGACTCCGTGTCCCATCAAGAAATACAGTGGAAAAACTTTGGGAGATTTGATTACGATTGATCCGAAGGCGTTGAACTGGGTTGCAACTAAGTTTACAGGAGCGCCCGAAATTATTGAGGCGGCAAAACTGATATGTGAGGATGCCGTACAGAAAACATCAGCTTGATGTTCATAAAATTAGGGGGACGGATTATCCGTCCCCCGGAAAGGAGGCTGTATGGATATTTTTCATATGTCAGATATCATTCCACTGCTTGGATTGCCATATCCGCCATACGGTAGATCTGCATATAACATTTCCTGTCCGTGTTGCGATGATAATCCGCGAAAAAAACATCTGAATATCAATCTGAAAAAAGATGTGTTTAGATGTCCGCGCTGCGGATTCTGCGGCGGTGTGTTCGATCTGTATTCTCATTACACCGGCATACCGCGTAATGAAGTTCGGGATGCTCTGATTGCGAGACTGAATGTGCAGGGCGAAATAAAAAAACCTCGGCAGCAGATTGTTGTCAAAGAGGTTCCTGATTGTCCGCTTACTGATGTGGACAGCAGGCATGAAACCTATCAAACATTACTCTCGAAATTATCGCTGGCCTCTGATCATCGGCAGAATTTACACGATAGAGGGTTATCTGATGAGATGATTGAGCGGCTTGGATATAAAACGACACCGGTTATCGGAATGAAAGCGCTTGCAAAACAGTTGATGAATGAAGGACTTTATCTTGCCGGTGTTCCTGGATTTTATAAGACGGATAGCGGCGAATGGTCGTTTATCAATGAAAAGCGTGGGATTTTGATACCGGTTCGGGAAGAACACGGTTCAATTCAAGGTCTTCAGATACGAAGGGATAATGTGACTCGTCGAAAATTTCGCTGGGTTTCCAGTGTGGGAAAAAACGACGGCTGCGGCGCTGAAGCTTGGGCACATCTTGCTGGACCGCCGAGGCAAACCATTTTGCTTACGGAAGGTCCGATGAAAGCGGATGTCATTCATAATCTGACAGGTCAAACCGTAGTCGCAGTGCCGGGCGTTAGTTCTCTTACACACTTAGAGCGAATGCTTACTTATTTGCGAGAAATGGGAACAACAAAAATAATGACCGCATTTGATATGGATTTTCTCAGTAATCCAAATGTTCAAAACGGATATAACAACCTTGTAGGAATGCTCAGCAGCATGGGATTTGTGTATGGAACCTATCTCTGGGATCCGCAATATAAGGGACTTGATGATTATATCTGGAAATATCTCATCCAGTCATCAATCTCACAGTAAACCAAAGGCGGGCGGAAGTTGCAACTTTCTGCCCGTTTTTTTATGCGCATTTCAAAGAAAATGAGTATTTGATGTTGCGAATGCGGATAAACATCCGTGTAATAAGATAAAATATAAACGCAGGAGGTATCTCAAAATGATTATTGCAATTGATCACGGCAATTACGCCATAAAAACCCTCAACCATTCTTTTGTTGCGGGACTTTCCGAGCATACAGTAAAACCGCCGATGACTGATGAAATAATGGAATACGACGGAAGATTTTGGACGCTTACCGGCAACCGACTCTCCTATATGCGCGATAAGACACAGGATGAGCGGTACTTTGTTCTTACACTGTTTGCGATTGCCAAAGAACTGGAAAGCGCCGGACGGCTGTCTGCTTTTGAACCCATTGACCTTGCGGTTGGTCTCCCGCCGGAACATTACGGCATACTGAAGAACAAGTTTGCTCAGTATTTCAAGCGGACAGGCACGGTCAATTTTGTTTACAAAGATAATCCTGTCAGCATTATTATCCGCAATGTATGCGTTTATCCTCAGGCATATGCAGCGGTTGTACCGTATGCTGGGAAACTCCTCAGCACGCTGATGATGTTTGTCGTAGATATCGGAGGATACACTA
The DNA here is from genome assembly GCA_902492455.1 of uncultured Oscillospiraceae bacterium. GTDB lineage: Bacteria > Bacillota > Clostridia > Oscillospirales > Acutalibacteraceae > CAKTXU01. The sequence goes on along the minus strand of CABULH010000008.1, from coordinate 105,768 downwards.
CGGATGTGTTGCTTCTCAGAAATGGCAAACCGGATTTACAGTTTTGCCGCAGCTTGGAGCTGGGCGTCATCACAATGAACAATGATATCATTCGCAGAGTTGGTGCGTTGCACGATATGAAGATCGAGGACGAGCATATCAGTGCTGTGCTGCGTGGTGAAGAAACATTTTTGCCGGAGGATGTGATACAAACAATTACAAAAGCTACAGAGACACATACCAGAGATATCCTGCATAAGCTTCGCGAGCTGCAGGTAGATCTAAGAGCAAATCCGGCAATGTTTATTGGAGGCGGTTCTATTCTTTTTGAAGAATATATCAAGGCATCCAACCTCGTTAGCAAAGCGGATTTCATTGAAGATCCCAAAGCGAATGCCATAGGATATCAGATGCTCGCCTCCAAACAGTTAGGTTATCGCCCGACAGCATAACAGGGAGGCCGATAGTGTGAAGAAGGATGGTAAGTATAGATATACCTTGGGATTTGGTGATTCGTCGGAGAAAAACCATATGGTCGGCGAATTTTTAGAAAAGATTGGAAATAAGAAAAGCGCTATTATTGTTGAAGCTGTAGCGCAGTACCTTGAATCACATCCGGAAATCAATATGGATTACAGAAGAATTCAAGTAAAGATTAAGCCGGATATTTCTTGGGCTGAGTTAGAAGAAAAAATCCGCAGTATTATAGACGAGAAAATATCAGTCGCTCAGGCCAGTGGCGGCTTGGAGAACACTGGTAGCCAGCCTATAATTGCAGATGCGGATATAGACGAGATGCTACACAATCTGGACTTATTTGATTAGTAAGCAAGAAGGGGTTCTCCGAGGGGGAGGACCCCTTCTCCCTTTCATTTTCAAACATTTCTTATACAATTCCACTTATACTGCGTGTTTTGGAATTTTGCTTTCTTCAAACTGTGTTGATGATGGAATAAAATTGAGATATAAGGAGTGTATGAATTTGGAGTACAAAAAACTGGGTGCTAATGTGAGAAAGTACCGTAAAATTGCAGGACTCACACAGGAAGAGCTTGCAGAAATCATAGGTTGTTCCAATAGCCATATTGGGCAAATTGAAAATGGACGAGGTGTTCCGAGTTTAGATATGATGGTCAAGATAGCAAATGCTTTGGGTGTGATGATTGACCAGTTTGTTGTAGCAGACTCAGATCATCCGGAACTTATTTATTTGCACGAAATTAGTGCAAAGCTAAAAAGCTACCCACTGAACAAGCGTATCCTTGCGTGTGAAATGATAGAAAACCTTTTGAAGGTCATTGATAATTCGGATCAGAAGTAAACAGGGAGGAGTGCAAATGACAAAATATCATTAGCGACGCCGGTGGGCGAAAAAATAAAAGACGAAGACAAATACATAAGATAAATTACAACGACCTTATTGAGGTGGTTGTTCTATTTTGCGCTTTTGAGCGGTTACAGTATGCCTTTGTGTGCTGTGACCGCTTTTTTATATTCATTTTGAAAGGGGGTGATTTCCATGATTGTTTAATGCTATGTACAGGAGAGGCATCACGGTCACTAATAATCATAGCGTGCCGTTTCGGCATTTTACCATATATACCTTCCTTCCACCGCCGCAGCGGCGCGTCTGGAAGGGGGTTAAGAGGTGTCGAAGGACACGGATCGGGATGAACTGCGTGCAAGATTTACCGTCTACATATCGCAGGTTATCATCCACGCAAAACTGGATTATATCCGAAAGGTAAAACAAAGGGCGCAGGAAATCTATTTGGAGGATTTGGAAATAGAACCTTATGTGGATTTTGAAGAGCAGTATGTGAAAGCATACAGCAACACGCAGTCCTTTGAGTTTGAGGAAGAGAAGCTGGCAAACGCTTTTTTGTCCCTCCCATTGATGCGGCAAAGAGTCCTGGAAATGCTGTTTATTGAAGAATTGTCTGCTATCGAGATCGCACAGAAAATGAACTGTTCCGTTAAGTATGTATATGACCAAAAATATTTGGCTCTACAGAAGCTTCGGAAAAGTTTGGGAGGTGAAACAGATGACCAAAAGTGAGTTTGCAGAAATTCTGAATCGTGCAACAGCGGGCGACCACGCAGCGCTGGATAAAATCTTTGAGATTTATATGACGCTCATCGATAAACACAGCGTTGTAGGCGGTAGGTTTGACGAAGACTGCAAGCAATACATTATGCTTCAGGTAGCGTTGCAGATCACTCGTTTCAAGATTTAAGACTTTTATAAGAGTACGCCGGCTTTCTGGTAGAGTCGGTGTGCTTTTATAAAAATCTTAAATCATTTGCGAAATCCGCTGTCCTTTGTTCGCTTTTAATTAACGAAGACATCCTTCTGGACCTTGAAAACTGAATAGCAAACCTCGGTACATCCCCTGATGATGAGCGGCTATCCATTTGTGTGGCGAACAAAGACAAGAGCACTGATATGCAGGCAGCCCCTGTATAACGCGATGAGGCATCAGGGATAATAATGGTACTTCCGTAATTCGCGGCTCGGCCACAATGAAGGCGGAGAGATGAGATTTCTATGGACCCAGTAGCTATGGGCGCCGAGTTAGGCATTATATGATATTGCTATCACTTGAATAGAACTGGTCTATTTTGGCAATAATTTTAGAGAAACCGTAAGGGAAAGGAGTGTTTTTATGGGCACGAACATTGACCGCGAAAGTTTGAATGAAATGCAACAGGTGGACATTCGGACTGTGGATAAATCAGCATTGATTGATCTAAATAGCGTAAAGATTGACGAATCGCTTCCCATACCAGAGAGAGTTGCTTCATTTGTCAGTCAAATCGGAAACCCCTATTGTTTTCGAGTAGGCGATGTGGCTGTAAAAGTGGTATATAAGACGGGCGGTCCCACATTTCAACAAAACATGGAGGAAATTTTACGCACGATTTGATTCTGGGAATGTATGGAATATGGCAAACCGGGTAGAAAATCCGGCTTAAATGTGCTACAATACGGGTGGACTAAATTTGCATACTCACCCAGAAGCAGTGGTTTGTGGCGAACTAATTGCTAAAGGAGTGAGTATATATGATCAATCAGAAGGTGCAGCAGTATAATGCTGCTGTTTATTTGAGACTATCCAAAGAGGATATGGACTCTGCTCAGAAAGCGGAGAGCAATAGTATTGTAAATCAAAAACAGCTTATTTTGGGCTTTTTACAGGATAAGCCTGATATTAAGGTTGTATCTATAAGAATAGACGATGGATATACTGGGACGAATTTTGACCGCCCGCAGTTTCAGCTGATGATGGATGACATCAAGGCTGGGCTCATTAACTGTGTGGTGGTCAAGGATTTGTCCCGTTTTGGGCGTGAGTATATTAACGCCGGAAAGTATATTGATCGTCTGTTTTTTTATAATGGGGTAAGACTGATTGCAATCAATGATGGGATTGATACCATCACAAGGACGCAATCTGACGAACTGAATATTACCCTGAAGAATTTGATCAATGACAGCTACTGTCGTGATATGTCAATTAAAGTGCGCAGCCATCTACAGGTCAAAAGAAAGAATGGCGAATATATTGGTGCCTTTACCCCCTTCGGCTATCGTAAAGCAGAAAATGATCACAATCAGCTGGAGATTGACGATTATGCTGCATCTGTCGTAGAGGATATATTCCGATGGAAATTGGAAGGTATGAGTCAGGATGGCATTGCAAAAAGGCTGACGGCAGATGGCGTTCTTTCTCCGATGGAATATAAGAAGAGCCAGGGTGAGCGGTTCAAAACCGGTTTTGAAACAGGAAAGCAGACACAGTGGACATCGGTTGCTGTTCGCAGGATATTGACGAATCCAGTATATATCGGCACCTTGATCCAAGGAATCCGCACAAAACCAAATTATAAAATCAATACGGTTATTGTGAATGATGAGGACAAATGGGTTAAGGTTGAGAATGCCCACAAACCGATTGTATCAGAGCGGATTTTTAATCTTGTGCAAAGGCTTTTGCTGCTGGACACACGAACTTCACCTAAGGAAAGGGTTGTGCATCCATTGGCCGGGCTGGTTATTTGCGGAGACTGTAAAGGTCCGATGGTTAAGACCTCGACCAGTTCTGGTGGCAAAAAATATTGCTACTATATTTGTGATACTAACAAAAAACACAAAGGCTGTACCAGCAGTCATAGAATTTCCGAAAGCGATTTGGAGCAAACTGTCCTGCTTCTTCTCAGAGAGCATATCCGTATGGTATGTGAGTTAGATTCTTGCTTAGAAGTAATCCGAAAGGTTCCGTTCCAAAAGATAAAGCTAAAGAAAGTTCAGGAACGGCAATTGAAGATAGAGGAAGAGTTGGAGCGGTATCGCAGGCTCAAGCTTTCACTCTACGAGGATATGAAAGACGGTCTCATCTCGAAAGAAGACTATATGGATATCAAAGCGCAGTATGATGAGCGTATTGCCTCTCAGAAACAGGCATATGATCAGGCACAAAAGGAAATTGATATGTACTTGGACGACAACTCCAAGCCGCATCAGTGGATACAGGATTTTATGGAGCATCGCAATATAACAGAACTTACGCGGATGGTAGCTGTAGAGTGTATTGATGAAATTGCAATCTATGAGGATCGAAAGATCGAGGTTTCATTCACTCATTGGCAGGACTACTCGGCATTATCTGAACAAGTGCGGGAGTATTATCAGGAAAATCATAAGGAGGTTGTATAATGGCACGAAAAAGTAGGAAAGCAGTTAATCAAGTAATATTGCCAGCAGCCCCTTCTGAAAAGATATATTGCGCCGGCCTTTATGCTCGAATCTCAGTAGAAACAGAGAGAAAGCGCGAGGCAGATACGATTGGCAACCAAATTCAACTGTTGAAGGACTTTGCCAGCGAAAATTTAGATATTGATGTCGTGGACATTTATGTGGACGATGACATTTCAGGTACAGATTTTGTCCGCCCGGAGTTTTCAAGAATGATGAATGATATTCGAGATGGAAAGATAGACTGCGTGATAGTTAAGGACCTTTCCAGACTTGGGCGAAACCTGATTGAAACCGGCGAATATATTGAAATGGTGTTTCCTGTCCTTGGCGTTCGCTTTATTGCAATTACAGACAGATTCGATTCAAAGACGATGCAGGTCGATATCGGCGTACAGATCAAGAATATGACGAATGAAATGTATGCAAAAGACGCCTCTCAAAAAATCTGTTCCGTAATGCGATCAATTCAAGAGCAAGGGAAATTTGCAGGCAGCAGGGCGCCCTATGGTTATGTAAGAGATCCACGGGATAAGCATATGCTGTTAGCCGATGATGAAACCGCACCGATTGTCAGAGAAATGTTTGAAATGGTTGCAGATGGTGCTACCTTGCATTATGTTGCGACCACTTTGAACGAGCGAGGTGTTGCTTCGCCAGGCAGGCGTTTGTACGAAACCGGCGTTTCAAAAAAAGATAAGTATAAGAATTCCATGTGGTATATGCAGACCGTTCGCAGGATCTTACAGGATAGAATATATCTTGGCTGGATGGTTAGTGGCAAGTATGCTTCTGAATTCTATATTACCGGTCAAAAAGGAAGTAAAGCCGTACCGCCGGAAGAATGGATTATCACAAAAGGCACTCACGAGCCTATTGTGACAGAGGAATTATTTAATCGGGTCCAGGAGTATTTTGCTAAAAATAAGGAAGAGCACGCCCTGGCTACGAAGTATGATCACAAAAGCAAGCGTGAGAGTATGTTCCGGGGGCATTTGTTCTGTGGTGAATGCGGAAAAGCTATGCACATCCGTCGGAAAGTAAATCACGGGAGAGAAAGTTACTGGTATTGCTGTATGATTCACGAACACTACAACAGCCAATATTGCAGTAAGAAGGCTGTTAAAAGTGAGCAGCTGGAATCAATGGTTCACACACTGATCCAAAATCAGATGGCTCTGTACTTAGATGCCAAAAGTATCATTGCGGAGCTCAACAAGAAAAATACCAGCCAAGTCCGCTATAAAGTGTACAAAGAACAGATTAACAACCTACAGCGACAGATTGACCGCTATATGGAACTGAAAGCGGCTTTATACGAAGAATATGCGGAAGGCACGATTACCGCAGAAGACTATGTGGCTATGGGACAAGAGTATGCACAAAAAGCTGATGAATTGCGGATCTTCCTTTCAGAAATAAAAAAGGAATCCCGAAAATATGATCCGGAATACTTGGGCGGTGAACATTGGGCAAAGCTTGTTGCCGACTTTAAGGATCAAAAAACTTTGGACAGAAAGATGGTCGAAGCATTTGTAAACAAGCTGACGCTCTATAACGATGGCCGAGCAGAAATTGAATTCAATTTTCGCGATGAATTGGAAGAAGTTTTACTTTGGGCAGCAATGCGAAAAAAGGAGGTGAACAAATATGCCGGATAAGACGCTCGCATTCTATATCCGTCTGTCAATGGAAGACGGAGACCTAAAAGGCTCGGCGGATAAAAAGGAAAGTAATAGTATTACCAACCAAAGAAAATTGTTGGTGAACTATTATGAGAGCCATCCGGATCTAAAGAAATACCAGATTATTGAGTTTTGTGATGATGGTTTCAGCGGCACAAACTTTGATCGCCCGCAATTCACGAGAATGATTGAAATGCTGCGTAACCGAGAGATTGATGCGGTTATGGTAAAAGACCTTTCACGGTTCGGACGAGACCATTTAGAGGTCGGCGGGTACTTGGAATTATTGTTCCCCCTGTTCGGAACACGCTTTATTTCCGTCAATGATCATTTCGATACGAATGATTATGTCGGGACGACCGGCGGGCTGGAACTGGCAATCCGCAACCTCGTCAATGGAATGTATAGTAAGGATCTTTCGCTGAAAATACGAAGTGCAAATCAGGCTCGGCGAAAGCAGGGATTTTACCATTCCTGCGGCCACGCCTTTTATGGCTATCAGCTTGATCCTAAAGATAAGCGTAAGCTGATTGTGGATGAGAATGTCCGGCAAGTAGTTGTCAGAATATTTGATTTGTGTATCGCAGGGCAAAGTACCAAAAGCATAGCTCAGCACCTAAACGATCAAAAGATTCCATCGCCGCGACAGTACAAACTTCAAAATGGAATGTTCTATAACGGCAGAGTGGTTGATGGGGAGAGTATTTGGCTTGCTTCCACGATCCGTAAAATTCTCAGTGATGAAAGATATACGGGAAAGATGATTTCCAATACACGAGAGATGGTGGGAATACGAACCAATAAAAGCCGGGCCCTTCCTCGTGAGCAGTGGATTGTCGTGGAAAATACTCATGAGGCGATTATTTCAGAAGAAAAGTTTCAGGCAGCCGCTGTCTCGCTGGCTTCTCGAATCAAAACGGTTAATATGAATACTTCCGGTAACAGAGCCGGCAATTTATTTGTTTGCGGTTATTGTGGAAGGAAGCTGCAGAAAGCACCTGCGATTGATACACACCTATTTTGTTTGAAGGCATCCAGTCAAAACCAAGCGGAATGTGCCGCTATCCACGAAAGTATGGAAGTACTCCAGGACAAGACGCTGAGTGTTGTGCAGGCAATCGCACGAATTCTGCTGGACAAGTCTAAGTTTGTGAAAAAATATGATGTCACAGAACAGGCGCAGCTTGAAAGGCTGATCGCAGATATGGAACGAAGGCGCAGGCAAATTGCGAATGGAAAAAGCTCTCTATATGAGGAGTATAGGAATGGGCATATAAGCAGAGAGCGATTCATCAAAATTCAGTCCGATAATAAGGCTGAAGACGAAAGGCTTCAACAGAAGATCGCAGAAAAGAATGTGGTATTAAATGAGTGTATTCAAAAACAAAAAGCTCTTGCTCTCGCAGGGCAGGATGCGGAACAGATTCAGGCTTTGACCGAGTATCGCCCAGAGGTTATAAGCCGACTGATAGATAAAGTACGAGTATTTGAAGGTGGGCGAATTGAGATTGGACTAAAAAGCAAGTATCTGACAGATATAATCGGAGAATGTATTCCGGGGCTTGCTTCGTAATATAAAAAAGAATTCCTGCCGAATTTCGACAGGAAAATAAAAAAATCTTTTAGGGTTTACTTGACACAAGCAGAAGGCCTGGTCACCGGTTTGGGCGCCAAGATGTTCATTATTGCCGGACCCGTGCTGGTGTATGGCATCACCGCGGCCACCATATACGGGCTGATCCGGTATATCGTCGGCTTGTTTTAAGAAGGAGGGGAAAGCGATGCCGGAACGCAAAGGTCAATACACCGTGCTGATGTCCAGCCGCCCCACGATTCTAGGTTATGCGGCGGTGGTCGGAAAAAAAGAGGGAGAAGGCCCTCTGGGACGGTATTTCGATTATATCTTTGAAGACACCACTCTGGGAGAGAAAACCTGGGAAAAGGCGGAAAGCGCTCTGCAGCGGGAGGCGTTCACCAGGGCGCTGGACAAAGCGGGGCTGTCCCCCTCTCAAATCCATTACCTCTTCGCCGGGGATCTGTTGAACCAAAACATCGCCTCCACCTTCGGAATGCGGGAAAGCAACGTGCCCCTGTTGGGTCAGTTCGGCGCCTGCTCAACCATGGCCCAGACCCTGGGAATGGCCGCGGTATTTGTAGACAGCGGCGCCGCGGACTTATGCTCCGCGGTGACCTCCTCTCATTTCTGCACCGCCGAGCGGCAGTTCCGTTTCCCACTGGAATACGGCGGTCAGCGCACCCCTACCGCTCAATGGACAGCCACCGCCTCAGGTTCCGCCGTGGTGGGAATGGGAGGCAGCGGAGTCCATATCTCAGCGGTCTGCTTCGGCAAAATCAACGATCTGGGAGTCACCGACGCCAACAATATGGGCGCCGCCATGGCTCCGGCGGCGGCGGATACCATTGCCAACTTCCTAACCGATACCGCCACCACTCCGGATGATTACGATCTCATCGTTACCGGTGATCTTTCCCAGGTTGGTTCCGAGCTGCTGCGGGATCTGCTGGAACGCAAAGGAATCAAGCTGGGGAGCAAGCATGCGGACTGCGGGCTGATGATGTACGACCGGGAAAAGCAGGATGTTCACGCCGGGGGCTCCGGCTGCGGCTGCGCCGCCTCCATACTGTGTTCCTATTTTCTCAGTAAGCTGGAGCGCAGGGAGCTGAACAACATCCTGTTTGTCGCCACCGGCGCATTAATGTCTCCCACCTCTTCCCAGCAGGGCGAATCCATCCCCGGCATCGCCCATCTGATTCATTTGACCTCAACTTAAAACAAAACCGGCGCAGAATGAACCATTCTGCGCCGGTTTTCCTTGCTCAATACGATGATCTATTCCACATCACGATCAGACGATTCTGTCCCTGCACAGCAGATGACTACGGATCCTTTCTGTATTTCTTCCTCTCCAGCTTGAGTTCATTCAGCTCCACCGCATTTTGCAGAATCAGCTTATACATATCTCTTTCCTGCAGGGGGATTTTATAGATCAGCTTTAGAAAACCCAGAGTCTCCTCCGAGCTTTCCATCATACTGGGGTTGTCCGTCCGATCCAACAGATAATCCACCGACACATCAAAATAATCCGCCAGCAACATCAGGGTCTGTACATCGGGGTATCGGCGGCCAGTTTCATATCCGGCAATAGCAGAATCGCTCAGATGGACAATTTCACCTAATTTATTTTGTGATAAGCCGCTTGTTTTCCTCAATTCCATTAGATGCTTCATTCACAAAAATCTCCCCGGTCTATTGTCATACCTATACTATACCAAATTTATTCGCCTCGATTCTTGACAATTAGTTCGGAAAATATGCGTTGATTTTTCATAATATTTCGATTATACTAAAAAACGATGGATGCTCTATCCTTCTCATTGATTGACAAGAAGCCAGTTCCCCGACTGCCAACCAGACAGCGAGTTTTTTTGTCAGAAATCCAATCTTCTCCGTCCATTTTATTAACAAAGGGGCGTGATTCGGTGGAAATAAAGGCTGAAAAATGGGGTGGGTATCATTACATCCCTTTGCCCAAGAAGTGGCTGGATAGTCTGGGAGTCCGTAGCGGAGATCTGCTGGCGATACGGGCGCAGCGGGGAACTCTGTATATCAGCGCCGCCAAAGACTCCGCCACGCCGGAACCGGGAGAATACTTTAAGCCGATCCTCCACGGCAATCTGCTGCTTCTGCCAGAAGAGCTGCGGGAAATCATCGGTCATAAGGCTCTGTTGCATTATAAGGCGGCAATAAAGGCGGACAATACGCTGGCTCTGCAGCCGATTACGCCCCATTGCTTCCTGTGCGGCGAGCCCTCCTTTCTATGGAAGATCACCCTCCTGCCTCCCGGGTGCCACTCGGCGTTTTATATCTGCGACAAGTGCCGGATGTCCCTGATCTACAGTACCCGAATACAGACGATGGAATGAATGTTTTTCGCCGCCCCTCTCGGCAAACGCCTGACCTTTGTGGTATAATAACCTCACGCCGTATCCCAAAGCCATGCTTTGCAGGGCTTTGGACGGCTGAGAGAACATTGAACCACTCCGAAACGGTCAACGCCGTTTCGGATCAAGGAAGGCTCCGCGCTTCGCGCGCCGCTTTGTGGTATAATGGACACAGCCCTAAAAGGGAGAATATCTAATTTTTTCGGCTGTGTCATCGCGTTTGCCTATCGGCAACCGCCTAACTTTTGTGGTATAATAGGTAGCAAATACCCATCGAAAGCGGGCGGTTGGATGAAAAACAAACGAAGGGCGCTGAAAGCGGCCTTTCCCTACACTGTTCCCATCTTCGCGGGCTTTGCCTTTTTAGGGCTGGCCTACGGCATTTTTATGCACAGCAAAGGCTTCTCCTTTATTTGGCCGATGCTGATGAGCATGACCATATTTGCCGGATCCATGGAATTTGTGGCGGCGGATCTGCTCTGCGCCGCCTTTCATCCCTTCTACGCCTTTTTTCTCACCCTGATGGTCAACGCCCGGCATCTTTTTTACGGTATCTCCATGCTGGACAAGTTTAAGGGCACCGGATCTAAGAAGTGGTATCTCATCTTCGGCATGTGCGATGAATCCTTTTCCATCAATCAGTCGGTGGAACCGCCGGAGGGGGTGGACCGGGGCTGGTTCATGTTTTTCGTCACCCTGCTGAACCAGTGCTATTGGGTGCTGGGCGCCACCGTTGGCGGCCTGCTGGGCAATCTGGTTACCTTCAATACCCAGGGCATTGAATTTGTTATGACTGCCCTGTTCACCGCTATTCTGGTGAATCAGTGGCGGGAAAACCGGGAGCACCGGCCGGTACTCATCGGCCTTGCCCTGTCGGCCGTCTGCCTGGTTATATTTGGTAAAACCAACTTCATCCTGCCCGCCATGGCTTTGATTCTGGCGGTGCTGACCCTGCTACGCAAGCCCATCGAAAGGGGGCAAAACGTATGACCACCCCACAGATGATCATCACCGTGGCCGCGGTGGTACTGGGCACCATGACCACCCGCTTTCTCCCCTTTCTGCTTTTCCCCGCCAATAAACCCACTCCCAAATACATTCAGTACCTGGGCAAGGTGCTGCCGTACGCGGTGATGGGGCTGCTGCTGATCTATTGCCTGAAGGATGTACAGGTTGCCGCCTGGCCCCACGGCATTCCCGAGCTGATCGGCGTCGCCGTCACCGCCGCCCTGCAGTTCTGGCGGAAAAACATGCTGCTTTCCATTGCCGTCGGAACCATTCTCTACATGGTGCTGGTGCAGCTGGTGTTCGTCGTCTAAAGGCGGCTTGACCCCGAACCGATCCTGCCGTATACTGAATATATGTCAATAAACAGAAAGGACGGAGTGCGATGGAGCGTTACGCTTGGAAAGCGGTGGTCAAGGAAGGGATGCTGGAGGAATATGTCCGCCGGCATCAGGAAATCTGGCCGGAACTGGTGGAGGTGCTGCGGCAGGCAGGGATTGTCAACTACACCATCTGGAATTGCGGCAGTGAGCTTTTCGGATATTACGAGTGTGAAAAAGGAGCGGACTACGCCGCCGCCGTACAGGCAGGTAGCCCGGTGGTGGACCGGTGGAACGAGTACATGAAGGACGTCATGGTGATGGAGATGGATCCGGAAACCGGCGCTCAGCCCCGGCTGACCCAGGTCTTTCTGATGGAATAAACACAGCAAGCGCCCGGGTCAAAAGACCCGGGCGCTTGCTGCTTTCCTAAGTTTCGTCCTTTAACATGGAAGGATGTGCATAATTCAGTTAGTCCGACGGGAAGAAGCTATCTTCGTCTTTTCCACAAATGTTGGAAATCACCTCTCTAGGAAAGAAGAGGTCACAATTCTTCAAAAGTAGTTGAACTACAGTAGGTAAATGTCTCCTCACTAACCCTTCTAATCCACTCTTGTGTACGTGGACTAGGTCCATATTTTTTTATTCGGTATCCAATATTGCTTAAACGTATTTGCTTTGGATCATATCCCTCGGGACATAATGTGATACAACGATTCATAGGCGCGATTCCCTCACCAATCGCGTTGCCGTCACCAAACGTGCTGATTTCAGATGCTTGGAAATAGAATAAATTCTTGGCAAAATATTCAATATTTTCATTTGCACTTTTTTCTGTCCATATTTCATCATTGTATTGAGCTTCTTTATTGAAAAAAACCGGCTTTTGATTCGCCAAATGATTACGCAGCTCTAAAAGGCTTAAGTATTCGCCTTGTTCATTTGCAAAATAAGCGTTGAGAGTAGGATCAAACATCACCCATTTATTCATTTCCCGGATATAAGCATGTGCAACGACATGGTTGTCGCCATCATACGGCGAACATGGCATGAGAAAAACCCTTCTTGCCTTTATTCCAACAGCCAGGAGACATTCAGATAAAATTGTTGCCAAAGCCACACAGTTAATGCCATATGCGCTACCGTTGTTATATGAATAGTTTAAAAGATCCAACGAATTGTGCGCTATTGTGCCATCGTAATCTCCCTTGTGATACACATGCTCTGATATCCAGTGTAGTAAATTTACAGCTTTTGAAAAATCTTTTCCATCGCCGGCAATTGTCTCGATCGGATATTTGGTTTTTAAGTACTTAAATTGAGAATTACCATTGTCGTATGAAAAATGTATGTCTTTTTCTCCTTCCGCACGCAGTGGGAATGCCTTTAATAATCCGGTATAAACATCATAACTCATAATATGCCCTCCTTCATATTAGTTCTTATCATCTGCTTTTTTAGAACATAGATGGGATGGAAACCTTCCAATAATCAATCTATTTACGCTCCCAGTGTATGCTCCGGCAATCCCTGGATGAAATGAAAAGGGAAAACTGACGCCGGTGAGAAACTTCGGCTCCGTGGAAGGCCCGTCTTGATAAGCAGGATTGATCTGGTGCCACACCGTACAGCGGTATAAAACAGCGCAGAAATCGATGCTGCCGCCGTCGTTGCGGGTCATGGGGAGAGGTAGCAGCAAAATCAGCAGCAGCACGACAATCAGCAAGGCCCATTTTTTGTGTTTGCCTGTACGCATTCCTTTTCCTCCTCACGATACGGAATGGCCTGCCGCCGCTTCTGCCTGCGCGGATTCCGCTTCCCGCATCCCTTCCAGCAGTCCGGCATAAAAATCGGTCATATCCGCTATGCCGTTCGGCGGCGCTTTTCTCAGCAAAGGACGGCGGCGCAGATCCACCGCGTCGCAATGGGAGATGCCCCGCCTGCCACTGCTACGAATCGGGCCCTGAAACTCCGCCCAGCGGGCGGAGACAGGGGTAACCAGCCCGTCGTTTTCTCCCTCCACAGCTTTGACCACCTGATAGGGCACAGGATCAAATCGCTGCAGGCACGGGACATAGCAAAAGCGTAGCTGCGGCACCGCACACCGGAGGGAATCGGATGGGAAGCATTGAATGCGGCGGCCTCCGACGTGGTGAGCTGATGGAATACCCGATAGGAATCCGGCTGTTTATCTCCCAGGATCCGAAACCAGAGGTTGCAGAAAAAGGATACCAGACGTACCAAGCCATCCGGCAGACGCAGCAGCCGGTCCACGGTAACGGAACCGTTGTGGGGGGTGCAGACCGTCGTCAGAGAGGCAATCCGCGGAGCCATCCCCGGCAGGGACGCCATACAGCGGGCGTCCAGACCGCCTTTGGAATGGGCCAGAACATGCAGCTTTTCCACTCCTGTCTCCTCCAATATCCGTATCGCCCTATCCCGCAGGGCGGCGCCATTGGATTCGATGCTGCCGTGGCTGTCCTGATCTCCGTAATAGATCCGGGCTCCCTCCGCTTCCAGCCGGGCGGGAATCCTTCCCCAATAGCAAAGGTGTTTTCTGTCCCTGGCGCCCAATCCATGTACCAATAGAATCGGATACCGCAGACCGCCTTCCATCCTTCTCCCTCCAAACCCGTTTTACTGGTTTTATTGTAGCAGGAAAAAGGGGAGTTGTCATGGCCTTTATGCAAATTCCGCCTGTTCGGCATCAAACACTGCCGCAGCTTCGGGAAACCGGCGGCGGAATATCTCATCCGCCCGGGCGGTGCGCTCCCGATAGGCTTTATAAGCAGGACTGAGCAGTTCTAAATTTTTCAGGAAATCGGCGTAGCCTACCGCCTTTTGAAAGGATAACAGCTGCCGCCGCAGGGCATAGGCCGGGGACTCCCGAAAAGCCGGTGAGGCACGATAGCGGCAATAGGCTTCCATAGCCTCCTTATTTTGTTGGAGATAGCTTTCCATATCCGTCAAAGCCGCATCCATAGCGCTATCTGCCTGGATCATCACATCGGCGGACATCTGCTCACAGGCCGACCGAAGCTGCTCTGCCAGTTCCTCCGGCATGGGGGTCTCCTCCAGATTGTCCAGAAAATCGGTAATAGCGGTATATGCAGCGGCTTTTTCCGGGGTATCCACCGGCGTATCCAGATACCGGCCGAAATGAAGAAAGATGAAATCTCCGTATTTCCCGGGAAAAGCCGCCTGGAGCCGCCTGGCCGCCGATTCGCACTCCACCAGCAGCCGGCTGATCGTTTCCTCCGCTTCCCGGCTGTCCGCGCCCTTCCGGATCAACAGCCGCAGACCATCCCGGCAGGCTTCCAGCCTGCGGGCCTGGCCTTCCTTTTCCCGCAGGCTGGCCCGCAGTACCTGCTCCGGCTCCGGTCCGTCCAGCACACCGCGGATCTCCTCCACCGACAGCTCCAGCCGGCGCAGCAGCGTGATCCGGCGGACCCGCTGGGCATCCTCCGGCGTAAATTCCCGGTAGCCATTTTCCTGCCTGCGAGGGCTAATCAGGCCCTGCTCCTCATAATAAGCCACCGCCTTCCGGGTGGTTCCGGCGGCGCGGCACAGTTCGTTCAACAGCATAATGATCACCTCTTCTCCATTCTAAACCCGCTCCCCGGGGGCGGGTCAAGAGGTAAGAAACTGTAAAATATCACACAAAGCCCGGATGATGCCTTTTGCACCGTCCGGGCCTTATAAATGGTATTCTTCAGGGCGCTACACGATTTTCAGTCCCAGCAGCTTGGCCAGGTTCGCCGCCTGTTCCATGTTTACCATGGCATCCTTCAGTTCGCCGCCGGTCAGCAGCAATCCCTCAATCCGGTCGGTGGTGAGATCGATTCCCGCCAACGGCGTACGCATAAAATTGCAGCCGGTGAGATCACAATCCCGCAAAACCGCTCCGCTCAGGGCGCTTTCCAGAAACATGCCGTTTTCCAGCACACAACCGATAAAGGCGGCCGGACGGCAGATCACCCCGGAAAAATTGGCATAGGGCATCCGGCAGTTCTCCGCCTGAAAATGGCGCAGCTTGGTCCCGGAGAAATCCCCGCCTGCCGCTTTGCAATTCCGCAGAACACAGCGCTGCGTGCCGCATCGCTGCCAATTCACGCCGGAGAGATCACAATCCCGGAATTCCACATCCGTGAAATCCACCCGTTCAAAAATCACACCGGTAAGACGGCAATTTTCAAACACACAGCCCCGGAATTCCACTTCGGAAAGCTCGTCCCTGTCCAGTTCCTGGCTCCGAAACAGCCGGCCGGCTACATCCTCCACCTGTTCCCGGGCATGGCGTACCGCCGCAAGCAGCTCGGCGGGTTCCGGCGCGGCGGGAATGCGCGGTTTTTCCAGCTTCACAGTCCTCAGCCCTCCCTCGCTTGATCGCCGCCAATGACAACGATTTCCGGCTTTCCGGCGCCGGCATAGACTGTCAGCAGCTCCTCCGCCATGCCAAGGGCCCGCTGTGCTTCTCCCCGTCCTCCAAAGGCATAGATCACCACCAGCAGCTCCCGGGTGTTCCGGGTAACCATGGTGCGCTCGCTGTCGCTGGTGGGGGAGCCGAACAGCCCTACTTCATCAGTCAGCACCGGCATTCCAGCCAAATTCAGCTCGTCCCGGCCAATGCCCCGGTACCGCTCTCCTTCCGCTGCGATCCGCCAGATCACCCGCCCCCGCACGGCGGCGAGATCATACATTCCCAGCGGGCAGCCGCAGACTAGGGAAACCAGATTTCCCGCATCCACTGCACTGTTGATTGCCGGCAGGGGTTTTCCCTGCACCGTCCGGCGAAGCAGCGCTTCGGCGGCGTTGCGGTAGCGATGAGGATCCTTGCCGCAGGCCCGGTAACCCGCCCGCGCGGCCTCAATCCCCGGAAGGGTGACGATATCCGCCAGAGGCAGTTCCGTGCGCAGTCTCTCCGCTGTTTCCATCAGCCGTCCGGTCAGCGCCGACGGCGTTTCCTCTACCGTTACAGCTGTCTGCAGGCAGCCCAGCACAGCGGCCGGGCAGGCGGCGGCCAATTGTTCATCGATAAAAATCGGCTGCATTCCTGTTCCATCCCTTCAGAAGGATCATATGTTCTGCCATTGTAGCATAAACCACTCCCTTCGTCAACGGAGGACAGCGGCGGGGGATCCTGCCGGTCAGCGATTCAACGCCCGCCGATGCTGGAGGTGAATGCCCACGTGCCCCACCCCCAGCACGACCGCAAAAAGAATCAGCCACAGCAGGCGGCCATAGATGCCCAGCAGAAGGAAGGCGGCCACCGGAAGAAGGGCGCCGGCGACCGGAATGCCGCAGAAGCTGCTGTAAAAATCCCGCAGAGTCCGAGAACTGCGAAAGTAGCGAATCCACCAGCCCTCATACAGCAGCATAAGTCCCAGTGACGCCGCCAGCCAAAGGCTCCAAGGGGAGAGGGGCTGCCAATTGGTATCGCTGAAAAACAGCGATGTGCAAGTGACGCCCACCTGCCCAATTTTCTCCAGTACCACTAAGAGACGATTTTCCCCCTGCGGGTCATAGCCCGCGGGACGAAAACGGGTCCAGATCACATTGGGCAGGATCAGCATCAGCAGCCACAGCAGCCCGATAACCGAAAAGCCGAATTGTCCCACAAGAACTCCCCCTCGCCGGTACGGCGGATCTGCCGCCTATTCAGGTTCATTGTAGCACACCCTGCCGCCCCCTTCAATGCGGGCGGATAAAGCCGCGCTATATTTCCTCCCGATACTTGAGACGATAAGCGCTCAGGGTCACTTCCGCCTTTCCCCGAGCCCCAATCTTCACCGATGCCTGGTCCATTTTCTCCGTTACTCTGGCGCAGAGGCTGGTATGGTCATCCACAAACACTTCCAAAATATCCTCTTCTGCGAGAACACGGACAACACAGCCGCCGTCGAGATTCCGAACCAACGGGGCGGAGGCGTACACCTTTCCGTCCCCATCTCCCTGCCGGCACTGAACCCTGCCCTTTTCCCGGTCGATTACCACCGATTGGCGTCCCAGAGAAATCACCAGCTCGCCTTCCAAAGCGGATACGTCGATTTCCAGATCCACCCGGTCGTATCGGTTTTTCAGCGTACAGGAAGCGGAAGAGGTCAACGCAATCCCCGCCTCCCGCTCCATCAGCCGTCCCCGGATTTGCCGGGATACCGGCTCCGCCAGACGGACGGCCAGAGTTCCATCCGCCAGCCCATACACCTCCCGGGCCAGGCTGATGTGACCTCCCCAGGAGCCGCCGAAGGCTTTGGAGGGGATCCAGCCCCACATATATTGCCTACCGTTTGCCGCCGCCAGCTGA
This sequence comes from uncultured Oscillospiraceae bacterium, assembly GCA_902492455.1. Lineage (GTDB taxonomy): Bacteria > Bacillota > Clostridia > Oscillospirales > Acutalibacteraceae > CAKTXU01. Next base: position 87,756 of record CABULH010000008.1, on the reverse strand, counting down.
GGAGCGCAGAGATTTTCCCCATCCAGACTGCGCTCCTCTTTTTTCTGCCAATCCACTTCCAGAATACCTTTCACCGCATCCCCTGTCCAATAGGACAGTCGTCCCACGGTATTGGTACGATGGAGCATGGCAGCGGTGAGATACCAGCGTCCGCCGATCTGAACCGCCTGGGCGCATTCCGGCTCGCCTTTCTTTCCCTCCGGGAATCGCAGCAGATCCCGCTGATCCCACTGCCAGGTGGTCAGATCAGCGGATGCGGTGCTGCTGACAGCCAGAGAAACATCCATCCCCTGGCCGATTCCCATTCCATCATGGGTACGGTAAGCCGTGCTGATACAGCGGTAGACATCCGTATCCGCATCATAAAACACATAAGGATCCCGGGAGCCGCCGGGATAGGTGATCTGAGAATTGGGAATATTGGTGCCGCGGGAGTATTCCCAATGCAGCAGATCACTGCTTTTCGAACTCTGCATGGTATAGCCGTTGCCGAAATAGCTGTAAAACAGCCCGCCGCTGGGCACCACCCCCAGGATATAATAGGTCTGGAGCGGCGCGCCACCAGCGAAGGCGATGGATCGCGGTGTCCAGGTCACCATATCGGCAGAGGTCATCAGCCGGGGTTCATATCCGCCGTTATGGTTCACCAAATAAAACATATACCAGGTCTTATCCCCCTCATTGTAAAGAGGATGCACGTCTCCCACCGGATGATCCGCACCTGTGACATGCAGAGGGCTTCCCTTTTCCAGCTCCGGCCGCTGGGTCAGGGTGGTGCCGCCGCCGGCAGAATCCGCCGACGTTCCCATAGGGGAAGAGGACTCCGGCCGTTTCTCCGTCCCGGCGGGCAACGGGATAAGGGCAGTGGAGCATGGGGATGAAACGGTGGAAGCAGAAGTGGAGGACACCGTGGTTCCGCCGGTACCAGACGAATTTGCACTTGCCGGTTCAGCCGGTGAACCGCAGCCCGCCGTTCCCAGGAGCAGCGCCGCCAACAAGCCGACTGCCGACATCCGTTTCCCGTAAGATATCATCTTCGTTTCTCTCCTTTATAAGGAACGGCGGGCCACCCTGTGGATGGTCCGCCGCATCGGTATGATCAGCCGATTATTCAGTGCATATCCAGATAAGGATCACCCCAGAACGCCAGGTCATAGGCGTTGCTGCCGCCGGCGTCGGTGGTAAGGGTCAGCAGCACCGTCTGCCCGGCATATCCCTTCAGGGAAACTGAAAATTCCTGGAAGGACTGATTGCCGGTGACTTTTTTGCTCCACAGGCTTTTTCCGTTGGCCTCAATGCCAAAGGTTACGCCGTTGGAATCGTCAGAGCCCTTTTTCAGTCCCACAGCGCCGGTAAAGACAACCTCACCGGAGGACGGCAGCGTCAGCAGATAATGAATTTCGCACCGGCCCTCGGCGGGCGGATGGGCAAAAATCCCCTGCCGCAGCTCTCCCTTGACTTCCGCCACCTGTATTGCGGGCACCAGGTCGGAGGAGGGGGAGGTGACATCCCCGCTGCTATACACCCAGGAGGAACTGAAGGGCAGCATGGTAAGGTCGGCAGGCAGCTGCGCGGCGGTTTTGCTGTGCACCAGATAAACCGTATCGCTGAGGTTGGCGGTAATCTCATATCGGCTGCCGCCCAGAGATTTCATGGTCGCCTTGCCGCTGGCCGAAAGCAGCGTCTGCACCGCCTTATCCGACGTAACGGTATAGGTGACCGAACGATCAGTGGAAGCCTTGCGCTGGATAACCTTGGGCGAGACCACCACCGCGGAATCGTTGCTCACCGTTTCATAAGGATGTGCCTCGATACGGATGGTGACCGTCTTGCCCTCAAATTTGGCGATATCCAACGACACCGGCAGAGGAGAAGCGGTTTTAGCATGAAGCTCCTGGGTCACCATGCCGGTTTTGCTGTCGTCGCCCTTTTCCCAGATAAAGAATTTGAAGACCACGCCGTCGCTGACCCGGGCATTTTCGGCAGAGGCCATCTGTACCCCGGCCTCAAAGATCGCGTTGCCCACCTCCTGAAGAGGTACGTCAAATTCCATATAGGTATAGCCGATGCCCGCGCCTTCATCCTTCCAGGGCGGATGCATCAGGAACCGATCCCCCAGATGCCGCGCCTGACCCTGGGCGTCCAGCGTGTACCAAAAGGCATTCATGGAGTTGAATTCGCCGTCCACAGCGTGAGAATCGCCGCTGTTAAGCACTTCACCCGCCCGAATGGGGCCGTTGAACCGCATAAAATCGGTGACGATTTTGGAGGTATCCTCAATCTCCTTCAGGGAGATGGCCGTATATGCATCCCGCTCGGTAAAATCCCGGACGGTAAGGTTTTCGGGAATGGTATCGATGTGAGAAACAGTAAGCTTTCGGGGCGTCTCATCATACAGATAGCTTTCCAGAGGATTCAGCCCCCGCAGGAAATCCTTATCAAAAATCTTCCAGCCCTGGATGGTGCCGGGCAGCTTAGCGTTGACCACCCCGGTGATGAAGCGGTTCATAGCGTTGTCCGGCTTGGACGCGTCTGGGATAAAGACCTCGCCCAGCGTATCCCGACGGTATTCCGCGATGGTGCCGTCCTGGCATTTCAGGGACAGCATCACGTCCTCCTCCCAGGCGTCCTTATTGATCTTGGGCTGGTTGTCCTGATACCATTTGGCTTCCTTGAGCACCAGCTCCATGGTCTGATTGGGATTGCTTACCTGAGCCGCGTTGATCCGCATCAGGGTGGGGATATGGCCGGTACGCCAGTTGCCCGCCCGGTACCAGGCCTGGTAATACTGTTCCGGCTCGGTGGTGGGCATGGCGGGATAATGATACAGGGAGGTATAGTCGCCGTAGAGAACGGTGGTGAGGGGACAAATCTGGTTGAAGCGGCTGTCGTCCCAGGTCTGCGCGTCGCTGTCCAGACCGTACACATGCACCTGCAGCCAGGAGGAATACTGCATGTTCAGTTCGTTGATGCCCTCGCCGCTGAAGGCGATGCCGGGCAGAGCCTCCGCCAGCGCCTTCTGCATGGCGATGGTGCCCTGCATGGAGGTCATGCCGTTTACCAGCCCCCGGCCATCGTTGAAGCAAAGCAGTGACTGATCCAGATGGATGCCGTCCACGCCCAGCTCCTTCACCGTTTCCTTGGCTTTTTCCACCAGCACCTCCTGCCAGGCAGTGGAGGCGGGATTCAGCTGAGAGAAGGCGAAGGTTTTGCCGAAAGCGTCGTAGCTTTCGATAATGGGCTCCTTGGTGAAGGCATCCAGAGAATGTGCGTCCTTGAGTTTGCCGGTATACTCGGGGGAATCCAAAGCAGCGCCCAAGAAGTTGAAATGCACAGCCACCCGGTAGCCCAGCCCTTGGGCGTACTTGATTTTTTCCTTGATCCCCTCTTTGGGGGTGTAATCGGGATAGGCGGTGTCGTATTCCGCTTTGCGCCAGCCGGGCACAATCAGCAGGGTTTTCTTGGGATCGACCTTTTTCGCCAGCTCCGCCAGCATGGGTTCATCCTCGATATCGGTGAGCACCGCCAGCTGAATCTGAGAGGCCCATTCCGGCTTTTTAGCCTGGATGGCGGGAAGATCGAAGAGCTTGTCGGCGTATTCCCGGTAGAGAGCCGCTCCCTCCTGCCAATCGCCCTTGTAGGGAACCATCTTCCATTCCACCGTCTCAAATTCTTTGTACTGATCAAAGGGAGCCTGGGGGATGGTTTCGATGGTGAGATAGAAATTTTCATCGTCGTTGTGGACATTCAGCGCCTTAAACTGGCTGGCGTCATCCTGCGCGTACACCAGCAGGCCGCCGTTGGTTCCCTGAATCAAAAACATCTGCGCCTGCCAGATATCCGGATAGGTCAGGCGGGTAAACTTCAAATCGATATCCGGCTGCTCGGCAGTCAACCGCACCCCGCCCCAGATAGGCAGGATCAGGTCGTACCGATTGGGCACTGTGATGCTGAAGGATACACTGGATACGCCGTTTTCGCTGTGGGCCGTCTGCTTAACGGTCAGGCAGCCGTCGTCGGTAGCGGTGACCTTGGTGTCCACCGCCTCGCCGCTTTCCCATTGATGCCGGATATCGGCCGTGTTCTCTTGAAAGGTGCTGCTCTCGCTGCCATCCTTATTCCACACGGATTTCTTCTGGGCATTCTGCAGCCCCACCAGATCCCGGTCACCGGTCACCGGCATGGAAATCCGTCCATACGGGTAAACCAACAGCCCGTCCTCGGCATAGCTGACCCCAGCCGTGGTGCCGATGGAGGCGCCCGAACCGGAAGGCTCGCTCCCGGAGCCGGAGACGTCCCCAGGCGCAGAACTGTCGGGATTCTTGGGGTTACAGGAGGCCAGCAGGGTGACGGCCAGCGCGGCGGTGACCGCCATGGACAGGCCTTGCCACATCAATCGCTTCATTCTCTTCCGCCCTTCTTCATGATTGAAATAACTTTTTTATCGGGAAGGGTTATCCATTCATCGTCGCTTTATATCGGTCATAAGCCGCCTGGTAAACGGCCATCACTTCGTCGATGCGGGCGTCCTTGAGAGATTGCTGGTAAGCGTCCCAATCCTCGTTGACGCCGCCCTCCATCAGCCATTTCGTCACGCTGGAATTCACCAGATTATTGACATAGGTTTCCATCTGCGCCAGCTTCTCGATCTCTTCGGTGGTCATCCACAGCGGGGGCAGATATTCCCGGTCCTTCAGAATCTCCTCCAGCCCCGCTTCCCGCTGGCCTTTGATGATCATTTGGGCATCCAAGGGATATTCCACTACCGTGTCGTAGTAATCGGTGAGAATCGCCAGGCCGCCGGATACCGGCGTGCTGGCCCAGCGCATATCCGCCATGCTTTCGTAGCCTTCCTTGAGATTGGGCTGACCGTCCTCGTCCAAATCCCAGCGGAGCACGCCCTTGTCGTCTTTTTCATACACGTAGCCCTCGGTTCCCCAATTGAGGTAGACCGACTGCTCCGGATCATAGCAGTAATCGATCCAGCGGGCGGCGGCTTCCGGATATTTGCATTTGGTGGTGATGACGCAGCGGGTGACAGATTTCAGCTCGGAATCGTTGTAGCGGATACCCTGCTTGCCGCCGTTGGGGCCGGTGAGCCGGGGCAGGGCCACATATTCGCTGCGGCGCTGCTCACTGGAGGGGATTTCCCCCATCAGGTCGAACAGCTGCACCGCGCCGATGGTCACTGTTTTGTCATTGAGCTTGCCGATAATCCGGGAACGGGGATCGCCGGAAAGAGCGGGCATAAAGGCGTCCTCATCAATGAGGTTGTCCTTGTACATCTTGTTGACGTAATCAATGCCCAGCTTGAACTCGGGCAGGGTGGTGGTGTTTACCACCTTGCCGTCCACCACGGTCATGTGGTTATACATATCGTTGATGCCGAAGCAGGAAATGATCTGGTGATAGCCTTCATAGGAGTCCCAGCCGCCCACCTGGAAGGTGAAGGGAATCTCATCATCCTGACCGTTTTCGTTCATATCGTTGTCCCGTACCAGCTCCAGATAGTGCCTGAACTCGTCCAGCGTCTGGGGCATGGAAAGATTCAGCTTATCCAGCCAGGGTTTGTAGATATAGATGGGGCCGGGGGAGAGGCCCAGACCGTACATCTCCTCCACATAGGGGAAGCCGTACATCTTTCCATCGGGGGCCACGGCGGCCTTTTTATATTCCGGACGCTTCTCATAAACGGCCTGCAGGTTGGGCATCCACTCGTCGATGAGATCATCCACCGGACGGAAGACGTTTTCCCGGGCGTATTCCACCACCTCATAGCGGTTGATGGAGTTCATGAAAATATCGGGCAGATCATCGCCGCCCTTGAGCATCAGCCGAACCTTTTCCGCGGCGGCGGTTTCGGAGTACCACATCCACTCGATCTTGATGCCGGTGGCCTCCTCCACCTCCTTGGTCCACCGCATGTCCTTGGGATCGGTGGCATTGGGATTGGTGCCCACGAACACCTTCAGGGTGATGCCGCCGGGCTCTTTGGCAATGGGCAGGCCGGTGAGATTCATGATTTTCTCCAGCTCGGATTTGTCGTTGGTGATGATTTCACCGCCGGTTTCAGGCTTTTTGCAGCCCGTCAGGCCTCCAGCCAGCAGTGCGGCGGCCAAAGCCAGGGACAAAATGCGCATTTTCATGGTTGCAACCTCCTTTTAACCTTTTAAGCTGCCAATCATAATACCTTTTTCAAAGTATTTCTGGATAAAGGGGAAAATGGCGATCATGGGGAGAGAGGAAACGATGATAACCCCGTATTTCATCTGTTCGGCCAGCCGGGCGCGTTCAGCGATGGAGGTGATGCTGCTGCCGATTTCAAAGCCGATCTGGTTCTGCACCAGCAGATCCCGCAGGACCAGCTGCAGGGGATGCAAATCCTTGTTGTCCAGATAGATCAGCGCGCCGAAATAATTATTCCAGTGCCCCATGGCATAGAAAAGAGCCATGACGGCGAGGATGGCCTTGGACAGCGCCAGCACGATCCGGAAAAAGAACTGAAATTCGTTGCATCCGTCGATCAGCGCCGCGTCGTGGAGTTCTTCCGGGATATTGGTCTGCATGAAGGTGCGGCAGACGATGATGTTCCACACCGAAGCCGCTCCGGGAAGCAGCATGGCCCAAATGGTGTTGTAGATATGCAGCTGCTTCACCAGAATATAGGAGGGCACCATGCCCCCGCCGAAAAACATGGTGAAAACAAACAGCAGGGTGATCCACTTGCGGCCCAGTAAATTCTTCCTAGAAAGGGCATAGGCGGCGGGAATGGTCACCGCCAGGTTGATCACGGTGCCCAGAATGGTGTAAAAAATGGTGTTGCGGTAGCCATTCCACAGGGGATCGTAATCGAAGATCTTCTTATAGCCGTCCAGATACAGCTCCTTGGGCCAGAACATCAGCTGTCCGCTGGCCACCGTATCGGGATTGGAGAAGGAGGCCAGCACAATGAAATACATGGGATAGATAATCACCACCATGATAATCGTCATCAGGGTGATATTGAAGATGTTGAAGATACGGTCCGGAAGGGAATCACGGATCAGCGTCTTTGAGCGTTTCCCAGCTATCATGGCGATTCCCTCCTCTCAAAACAAGCCGATATCGGCGGTTTTCTTGGCGATGAAGTTGGTAACGATCAGCAGGATAAAGTTAATCACCGAATTGAACAGGCCAATGGCGGTGGCGTAGCTATACTGCGAGCTCATCAGGCCGATCTTGTACACATAGGTGGAGATGATTTCGCTGGACATGATGTTCATGCCGCTTTGCATCAGCAGGATCTTTTCATGTCCCACCGACATCAGGCTGCCCACATTGAGGATCAGCATCATGATCACCGTGGGCAGGATGCAGGGAAAATCAATATGCCAGATGGTTTTCAGGGTGGTAGCGCCGTCGATGCGGGCCGCTTCATATAGCTCCGGACTCACCGAGGACAGGGCCGCCACATAGACAATGGCGCCGAAGCCCATGCTTTGCCAGATATTGGAGCCAATCAGAATAGAGAGAAAGTGATCCGGCTGGGTATAGGTAATGGTACTCTGGGCGCCGAACATTTTGGCGATAACATTTGCCATGCCGTTGGGAGCGAAAAAGATGTTCAGCATGCTGACGATGACCACCACCGAGATGAAGTTGGGCATATAGGTGACCATCTGCACCGTCCGCTTGAACCGCTGGCTGTTCAGACGATTGACCAGAAGGGCGAACAGGATGGGGACGGGAAAGCCGATCAACAGGGAGAAAATGCTGACACGCAGGGTATTGACCATAACCGTTTTGAAGATGTTGGATTCAAAAAACATCCGGAAATATTTGAATCCCACCCATTCGCTCCAGAATACCCCCAGGTCGCCCCGGTAATCTTTAAAGGCAATGAGAATGCCGTACATGGGAACATAGCAGAAAATAATGAGCCAGACCAGCGCCGGCAGCAGCAGCACATACAGCCGCCAGTCCCGCAGCAGGCGCTTACGGATGCTCATGCCCGACCGGTCCGTCTTTATACGGCTTCCCGCGGCTTGACGGCTTGCCATACTGTCGCCTCCTCCTGCAACTCAGCGGATTGGATGATGTCCTCGGCGTTTTGGTAGGGAGAAACCCGGATATCCGAAAAGGACGCTTCGCCGTCCAGCGCAAAGAAGGCCAATCCGCTGCCGTTGATATCGTACATTCTCGCGGATAAGGCGATCTCATTGTCCAGGTAGGCCAGGAACACGGTGTCGTCCAGCAGAATCCGGACATGATGCACCGTATCGTCGGTACAACCGATCCGGCGGCTCATTTCCGGATGCTCACACCAGCGGTCGGTGGAATCAAACACCATCCGACCGCCGCGTTCCAGCCGCAGATAATACCCCTTTTCCAGCCCATCGGTGGCGTGAAGCATCACGCCCGCGGCGTCGGTGCCGCTCTTCATCCGGATATCAAAGGTGATCTGGCATTGCCGCGGTATCTCCCCGGCAGTGACGGCGGCGAAACCCGACGCACTGCCGGCGGTGCAGCTCTGCGCATCGATTTCAGGGCTTTTGCAGCCGATCCCCGGCCGCAGGTCCAGCGGAATGCTTTGCGTGTAGCATGCCTCCAGCTGCTCCGGCACGGCGGTACCCAAACGGCCATCCGCGTAGCGGATCAGTTTATGTACCACCAGATGACCGCCCCACTGAACGGTCCCTTTGTCCGCTTCTCCCTCTTTGGTGGGATTCCAGCCGAAAATATAACGGTTCTTACCGTCGGATGCGGTTTTGCCGGCGTAAAAGGCCCGGCTTTCCAGTACATTGTCCCCCGGATTGCGCCAGGGGCCCCGGGGAGAATCGGCCATGCGGTAGAAGGTCCGCATCCCTTCTGTTTCGCAGTAGGTGGAATACAGCAGGTACCAGGTTCCTTCCCACTGGAAGATATCCGGGCATTCCGGGCACCAGCAGATGGTGGGATCCCACAAGCTGCCAGTGTAGGTCCAATCCTTTAGATCTTCGGATACCAGCAAACCGGTGGCGCCGCGGCGGCGGGAGGGGCCTTCCAGCTTCCGGGTACACAGCAGCATCCAATACCGGCCCTCTTCTTCATTAAAGAACACAAAGGGGTCCCGCCAATCGTTTTTCTCAATGGGCGCTTCCTCCGGCGCGAAGAAGGTATCCTCCGGCTTTTTGGTCCAATGCACGCCGTCCGTGCTGACGGCATGCATCACCGCCTCGCCTCGGCCGCCCTTCTCAATGAGATAATGATTATGCCCGGTGTAAAAGATATGATACAGGTCATCCTTTTCCACCACGCAGCCGGTGTAAACAAACAGGTCCTGTTCCTCCCTGCCCCCCCGGGGAAGAATTTCACCGTCTTCTCCAAAATGAACAAAGTCGGTGGTGGTGAGACGATACCAAGGACAGCCTTCTCCCATATGGGCCATATCCCGGTAATCGTGCAGATAGTAGAGCTCGAAGGTTCCGCTTCGCGGATTATAATAGGGAATAAAATCCGCGCACACCCCATCCTTCGGCTTATAAAAGATCCCCATGCGTCACCATTCCTTCTGAATTTTATATGAAATCGTAATCACATTATAACAGCCGCACCTTTTGCTGTCAATAGGATTTCAAAAAATCCAATATCAGGATTATAACTTGTAATATTTGCCGAATTTATTTTTGCTTATTAGTCGTAATGACCTATTGCCAAGCAAGCCCTTATGTGATAATATGTATACGAAGTCATTTTATGCATATGGCATCATAGACAATGTTCGGTTAGAAAGGGGAATTATTCAATGCAAAAGCCAAGGAGAACGATGCATCGCGCCCTGCGGTCGGGGTTATCCCTGCTCACCACCTTCTGCATAACCCTGCTGCTTTTCACCGGCGCGGTGATTCCTACCGGCGCGGTGGAGGCCGGAGACATCCTGGCCCCTGACATGGATAAGTGGGGACAGCAGAATAACAACGGCTGGTATTATATGTATAAAAAAGGGACTGCTTACGCGGAAATGCCTTTTTTTGACAGCACATCGGAGATCGGCTGGCAGCAAAACGCATTCGCCTCCGATCCCGCCGCCATGGGAGAAATGTTTTTTATCAACCAGCAGTCCTTCTTCATTGGCGAAGGGGGCGGCATGCCGGTTTATGCTTTCAAAGCCCCTGCCAGCGGACAGGTAGAGCTGTATTTTGAAACCCACGGCACCGACCAGATCCGGATGCAGGTATTTCAGGATGACACCCTGCTGCAGGTGGACGGCCAGGATACCATCGCTTTCAACACCAACGGCAACACTCCTCACACCCTGACTCTGGATGTGAAAAAAGGTACCATGCTTTACTTGGTGGGCTACACCACCGGCGCCAACCGAGACGGATGGATTTTCAACTACCGGGTGAAATACCTCTCTGTGGGCGGCGGCATAGCTGCCGGGGACATCCTGAGTCCCGACATGGACAAGTGGGGGATTCAAAACAATAACGGCTGGCACTATATGTATAAAAAAGGTGCCGCCTATGCGGAGATGCCTTATTTCGACAGCACGTCGGAGATCGGCTGGCAGCAAAACGCTTACGCATCCGATCCCACCACCATGGGGGAAATGTTCTTCATCAATCAGCAGTCCTTCTTTGTCGGTGAAAACGGCGGCATGCCGGTTTACGCCTTCAAAGCGCCGGCAGGCGGCCGGGTGGAACTGTATTTTGAAACTCACGGCACCGACCAGATCCGGATGCAGGTTTTCCAAAACGACACCCTGCTGCAGGTGGATGGCCAGGACGCCATCGCCTTCAACACCAACGGCAACACCCCTCACACTCTGACTTTGGACGTGAAAAAGGGCACCATGCTTTACCTGGTGGGCTATACCACCGGCGCCAACCGGGACGGATGGATTTTTAACTACCGGGTAAAATACCTTTCCGTCAATAGCGAAGAAGAGGCTCAGCCCTCTCTTCCCGCAGACGGGGTGGAAGGCAGCGCCAAAGACTGGAACAAAACCCTGGCGGATTACACCGCGCTGCAGGCTATGACGGCCGATCGCTCCAAGCCCCTGACCTGGCTGTTTGTGGGTGATTCCATCACCGCCAACGACGGCAACACCTCCGAAGGATTCCGCAATTATACCGAAATTTTTGAAGGATATCTGCAAACCGAGCTGGGCCGTTCCAACGACCGGGTCGTGAACACAGCTGTCAGCGGCTGGAAGGTCGGCAATATCGATTTCGACCGGGACATCGCCGCCTATCATCCGGATGTGGTGTACGTCAAAATCGGCACCAACGACTCCTTTGCCAGCGACAACGACGCGCTGGCCTTCTATAAGAACCTGAAAACTCTATTTCAGAAAATCGAAGCGTCCGGCGCCATCCCGGTGATCGCCGCCGCCAACGGTTTTTCCTCCAAATGGGGCAACGCCGCGCAGCGGGATTATTTCGCTGCCCGGTATCCCCAGGTAATCCGCGGCTTGGCTAAGGAAATGGATCTGCTGTTCGTGGATTATTTCAGCGCCTACGCGGCGGATGCCAACCGGGCCGACAACAACTGGTTCTGCCCGGATGCCATCCACCCCAACCGCCAGGGATATCTGGCGCTGGCCCAAACCCTGATTAAAGACCTGGGCCTGGAGACGGCAGACAGTCTGCTGCTCTCTCAAAATCCGGATCAGGTGACCTCTGCGGAGGTTCTGCCGGACATGGTGTTCTCCACGGTAAAGCCGGAGGATTCTATCACCGACGGGACCGCCGTGACCCTGGAACAGGTCAAAAGCCTGCTGAACAACGGTTTTGTTCTGATGGGCGGCGGCAACGCTGTGGGCGGAACCTCTTTGATCACCCGCCGCAGCATGGCGCAGCTGCTGGATAACAACAACCAGAGGGGCCGTCGGGAAACGCTCTACAGTTCTATTGACACCCTAAAAACGGCCGCAGCAAATCTGGGTACTGAAAAAGCCCTGATCCTGATGCCTGAAGCGACAGGAATCAAAGGCGAAAACCTGTCCGCCGCCGATAATCGGGCGGCAATCGAAGAACTGGTAACCGCCGCTCTGACCGCCGGGCAGAAAATTCTGCTGGTTACCCCTCCCCCCGTGTTCACCGACACCGGCAAAAACACCGCTGCAGCGGCGCTGGCGACGGCAGTTCGGGAGGTCGCCGCGGCGAAAAAGGTTCCTCTGGTGGATCTCAACGGCTATCTGACCGCTGTGGCGGCGCAGGAAGAGCGGGTTCGCACCCAATGGGCGGACGCCGACGGATTCCTCAACGGCGCCGGAAGTGTGGAAGCCGCCACTCTGCTGGCTCGGGCCTTGGGCATTGATTACGCCGGATTTTCCGCCAACCGGTTTACCGAAGATTATTCCCAGGAGAACTGGGGCCAACAGAACGTCGGCGGCTGGTCTTATCTGTACCAGAAGAAAACCGGCGGCGACTATATGGAACTGCCCTTTATCCAGGCTGCGGACGCGGCAGAGGCCTGGATTGCCGACCGGTACGCTCTCAGTGATCCCTATCAGTTCCTTTTTATCGGCAAGGAGGTTTTCCACGCCGCCGCCAATTATAATCCGGTGAAAGCCTTCCAGGCCCCCATCGGCGGCCGGGTACGGATCACCGTGCAGGCCAAACGCTCCACGCCGGATCTGTCGGAGGGCGGGGAGTTGGGGACCATGACGCTGCAGGTGCTGAAAAACAAGGAAGCCCTGGCTCTGACCGGAGATAACACCAAGGTCACCCTTCTGGCCGGAGGCGGCGCCTATCAGACTTATGTTATCGAAACCGATGTCAAGAAAAATACCATGCTCTATTTCATCGCCGAGGGTTCGCAGCCGCTGGAAGGCTATATGAAGCAGACCGTCACCTACCTGTCCACCAACAGCGAAGTAGAAGAGCCAGTGGTGGAAGATCCCTATATCGGCAAAACCTTCTCCCCCGACATGAAGGACTGGGGCAAGCAGAACAACAACGGCTGGTACTTCATGTATCAGAAGAAAGGCAGCTCGCTGTACAATGAACTGACCTGGCGGGATTCCTCCGCGGCCATCGACTGGCAGAAGAACAATTTCGCCTTCGATCCCGATGAGATGGGGGAGATGCTGTTTATCAGCCAGGGCTCCTTCTTCGTTGGAGAAAAAGGCAGCAAGCCGGTTTACGCCTTCAAAGCCCCCATCGGCGGTCAGGTGGAATTCATCGTCACCACCCACGGCACCCCGGATATCCGGATGCAGCTGTTCAAAAATGACGAGCTGCTGCAGGTGGACGGTCAGGATACGGTGATCTTCAACACCGACGGCAACACCACCCACAAGGTGACGGTAGAGGTGAAAAAAGACACCATGCTGTATATCGTCGCCTCCAACGCCGGTGAGAACCGGGAAGGCTGGCTCATTGATTACGGCGTCAAGTATCTCTCCACCAACGGCTCTGTAGAAGGAGACGACCAGCCGGTAAATCCGGATGATCCTTACGCCGGCAAGATATACGCGCCGGATGCCTCCAAATGGGGTACCCAGAACAACAACGGCTGGTATTACATGTACAAGGAGCGGCTGGGCAACAACTACCGGGAGCTGACCTGGTACGACGGCAGCGCCGCGATCAGCTGGCAGCAGAACCGCTACGCTTTTGACCCCGATCTGATGGCTGAGATGCTCTTCATCAGTCCGGAATCCTTCTTCGTCGGAGAGAACGGCAGCAAGCCCACCTATGCCTTCAAAGCCCCGGTGGGCGGCCGGGTGGAGCTTTCCGTCATCACCCACGGCACGTCGGACATGCGGATGCAGATTTTCCAGAACAATGAACTGGTGAAAGTGGACGGAGAGGAAAGCATCGTCTTCAACACAGAGGGAAATACCGAGCACATCATCACCCTGGATGTGAAAAAGGATACCATGATCTATCTGGTGGGCTCTTCCGCCGGAGAAGCCCGGGAGGGCTGGATCTTCGGCACCAGCGTCAAATATCTGTCCTCCAACGACCAGGTGGAGAGCGGCAGCACTTCCCTGACCGGCAAATCCTTTACCATCGATATCTCTCCCGATGCCTGGGGCAAAAAGAACAACAACAACTGGGAGTTCATGTTCTGGGATACCGCGGACAAGGCGTTTAAGTCGCTGGCTTTCGTGCGCTCGGAGAATATGTTCAAGGGTCCCAGCGACGCGGGATACGAGTATTTGATGATCAAAACTCAGGAAATGCATCCCTCCATCCAAGGCTTCCCGGCCAAGGTCTTCGTCGCCCCCGCGGACGGTCGGGTGGAGATTTCCGCCGCCGGCATTCTCCACAGCGCCAACGATTCCCCAACCAAGACCGGCATCACCTTCCTGAAGGGCACCACTAAGATTTATCCCACCAACGCCCAGTATGTAACCATGGGCAGCAAGGAAACGGTGGTGCGCGCCGTGGTGGACGTTAAAAAAGGCGACCGCATCGCCGTGCTGCTGGATCCCATTGACGGCAACATCAGTTTCGACGCTACCAATGTGATGGTCTGCGCCACCTATCTCAGCGCAGAGGGAGAGGAAAACCCCGACGATCCCACTCCTTCCACCGGACATTCCCTGCCGGTTCTGCCGCTGGCTATGGCCGCGGCAGGCGGAGCGGCGGTCCTAGCGATCAGCCGGAAACGCCGGAAAGCCTAATCGAATCCAACCGACCGGGGCGGACGGCATCGCCGTTCGTCCCGGCCTGTGCTGGAAACGATTGACAGGCGGGTATCCGCGAGTATACTTAAAGATAGGAAATACCGCTGGGCGGCGCGCTGTATGCATAAGCTGCATCACCCGCAGCGCATGCATCGTTCGCAGGATCCAAGCATCCCGGCGCCAGCGAAAGGATGAATATAACCATGGTAACCAGTCAAGACGTCGCCCGCCTGGCGAATGTGTCTCAGGCAACGGTATCCCGCGCCTTTCGGGAGGACGTATATATCAACCCGGAGACCAAAAAAAAAGTTCTCAAGGCCGCAGAAGAGCTGGGGTATTATCCCAACTATTCCGCCCGCAGTCTGAAGAATCAAAAAAGCGGCATCATCGGCCTGATGCTTTCCGACGCGGACAACATGTTTTACACCAAGCTCACCAAAAGCATGGAAAAATACATGAAGCTGCGGGGCTACCGGCTGATGCTGACCTACAACGACGAGGATCCGGACAAGGAGCGCGAATGCTTGGAATCCCTGATATCCTCCCGGGTGGAAGGAGTCTTCTGCATCCCTGTTTCCGAACGGAATCGGGATCTGTACGATGTGATGCGGAAAAACGGCATCCATGTGGTCCAGGTGATCCGCAAAATGTATGACGATCTCAATACGGTGGTGATCAACGACGAGATGGGCGGCTACTTGGCCACCAGCTATCTCCTGGACCGGGGCCACCGCAATATTCTGATCACGGAATACGGCTTCAACGAAAAGATGCCGGTGAAAACCGCCGGCTACATGCGGGCTTTTCAGGAACGGGGCCTCTCTTCGGAGTACGCCCACATCCTGGATCTGCCCTTTGGTGTCGATACCAGCGCCCTCATCGCCGGAGCCATAGTTTCCAATAACGCCACCGCCATCATCACCTCCAACTCCCCCATGACCATCAGCGCCCTCAAAGCCTGCAAAAACCAGGGGTTGGAGATTTCCCGGGATATCAGCTTTATCGCCTATGACGACAGTCCCTGGCTGGATCTTCTCAACATCACAGCCATGACCCACCCCATGGAGGATATCGGCAAAAGCATGGCGGATATGCTGTACAAGATGTTGGATGATTCGGCGGCCCCTCCCCGGCCGGTATCCCTCGAAGTGAAGCCTTATCTGCTGCTGCGCAACTCCATCCGCCAGGTGGAGCCGCACCCATAAGGACCAACCCAAGGCGCGGTATGAACCATAGGGAAGATGTGTTTCATGCCGCGCCATCTTTATCATATTTTATCTCCCCGCTGCGGAGATAAAATCCGGAAAGGACAGAATTTGTTTATGGAAAAACTGGCCAGCGGTGTTTACCGCCTGACCGTAGGGACGCCGGAACGCCACACCCCCGTGACCCTGCTGCGCCCCGATATCCGGTATGAATCTCTTAACGCCCTGCCCGACTGTCCGGCGCCCTTCACAGAGTCCGACATCCGGCAAGCCGTGACCCGCCGCTCCCTGACACTGGAACTGCCCCTGGAGCCGGGCGAGGATATTTACGGGCTGGGACTGCAGCTGAAATCCTTCCGCCAGACAGCGAAGAAAAAGCTGCTGCGGCCCAATTCCGACCCGGCTTCGGACACCGGCGACAGCCACGCCCCGGTTCCCTTTTACGTTTCCACCAAAGGCTACGGCATACTGGTGGACACCGCCCGCTACGCCGCTTTCCACTGCGGCAACTGCAAACAGGTGGACGGTCCCCAGGACAAAGCCGGCTTTATGAGCGGCGGCACCGCCGTGGGTCATTGGGAGATCAAGGACGGCTCAGGCAATATGCTGATCGATATCCCGGCTGCGGAAGGAGTGGACTTGTACATCTTCGCCGGAGAAAATCTCCGTGACGCTGTCTGCCGGTATAACCTGTTCAGCGGCGGCGGCGCCCTGCCTCCGCTGTGGGGGCTGGGCGTCCTCTACCGGGCGGACTGGCACGCCGACCAACAGGCGCTGCTGGCGCTGGCGCGGCAGATCCGGGAGGACGGCGTGCCCTGCGACATCTTCGGTCTGGAGCCGGGCTGGCAGACTCATGCCTATTCCAGCACTTACGTCTGGGACCGTTCCCGTTTCCCGGACCCCGAGGCTTTTTTGCAGGAATTGAAAAAAATGGGCTTTAAACCCAATTTGTGGGAGCAGCCTTACGCCCATCCAGACAGCCCAATTTACCAGGATTTAAAACCCCATGCGGGAGATTACTTCGTCTGGGACGGCCTGGTGCCCGACTTCTCCACCAAGGAAGCCGCCGATGTTTTTGCCGGATGGCATGACGCGCTGACAGAACAGGGCGTGGACGGCTTCAAGCTGGATGAATGCGACAACTCTGACTTCACCAGCAATTGGGGATTCCCCGATTTCACCGCCTTTCCCTCTGGAATGGACGGCATGCAGATGCATTCCGTTTTCGGGCTGCTGTATCAGCGGACCATGCTGGCCCCGTATCAGAAGCGGAACCGGCGTACCTTTGGCCAGGTGCGCAATGCCGGCGCCCTGGCGGCGCCCTATCCATATGTGTTGTACAGCGACTTGTACGATCATACCGATTTTGTGCGGGGTATGGCCTCCGCCGCCATGTCCGGTCTTCTGTGGTCCCCCGAGGTGCGGCAAACCACCACGGAAGAGGAGCTGCTCCGCCGGATTCAGGCGGTGATCATGTCCCCCCAAGCGGTGATCAACTGTTTCATGATCCCCTCGCCGCCATGGAAACAATACGATTACGAGCGCAACTGCGCCGGAGAGCTGCTGCCCGATCAGGAGCGGCTGACCGCCCTGTGTCGGGAGCTGTTTCAGCTGCGGATGCGGCTGATCCCCCACCTCTACACCGCCTTTTACCGGTATTATCTCCAGGGGCTGCCGCCGGTACGGCCGCTGGTAATGGATTGGCCGGAGGATCCCAACACCCGGGATTTGTATGACACCTATATGATCGGCTCCGGTTTGCTGGCCGCGCCGGTGATCCACGGTGCCGAGCGGACAAGGGTGTATCTGCCCGCCGGGGGATGGTACGACTTTTACACCGGAAAGCGGCTGGAGGGCGGCGGGTTCATCCCTGTGGAGTGCCCGCTGGACCGCCTGCCTCTCTATGTTCGGGAGGGGACCCTGCTGGCCCTGGCCGATCCCCTTCCCTTTGTGGGGGAGAATACGGTTTTTCAGCTGGAACTGCAGGCTTACGGCCAGGGTCCGGTTTCCTGCACCCTGTACGAGGACGACGGCGTATCGGAAGAATATCGCCGGGGTGCATACCGCGCCGCCAGCGTCATGGTGGACGAGCAGGGCTACGCCGCCGGCACCAAGGGCCTGACCCGCTACGCCGTGCGGAGTGTCCGCCGCTTTATTTAAACTCCAACAGCTTCCATTGACAGCCTTCCCAAAACCGCTGAAAAGGGGAAACGCTTATGAGGATCGATCCACAAGGCAACCTCTTCTATCCCACCGGTACCCTTCGCCTGCACACGGCGGACAGCCGCCCCTTCTTTATCGATGCCGCCCGGCAGGAATATACTCTCCCGGTCCGTATGGCAGAAGGGCCGGAGGGCGTCATCCTGCGGCAGCGGGGGAATAATGGAACGCTGGAAACCTTTCTTCATCATCGGGCAGAGACAATGGCCCTGGTACAGCGGGCGGTCTGCGCCGCCGGCGTCTCCTCGGTGGGCTTTACCCTCAGCGTTCCGGAGGACACCGAGGTAATTATCCCCGCCTGGAGCGGTATCCGCCTCACCAAAGAAATGCCCGATATTCACCTGGGCTTTACGCGTTTGTCTTATCCCGATCTGTGGCAGGCACAAATGCTGCTGCTTCAGAATCGGGACGGCGGCCTGCTGATCCACGCGGCGGACAACGGGGTCCAGTTCAAGGCGCTGACCGTTCAGCATAGGGTGGGCCGGTTTTATCTGACTTTGGAAACCATCCCCCAGGCGCCCTTCAGCGGTTATATCGATTTTGAAACCAGGGAATGGCGGCTAATCCCCTATCGGGGCGGCTGGATGCAGGGCGCGCTTCTGTACAAAGACTATATGGAGGAAGTCTTTCATCTATCCGCCGCCGATGCCGCCAAACCAGCCTGGGCGGATGAGGTGGGGCTGATTCTGCTGACCGACGCGGAAGAGCCCCGGATGCTCACTGAACTGGCGCAGATCGTGGATCCCTCCAAGACCCTGCTGCATATTCCCGGCTGGCGCAAGCAGCCCTATGATGTGGGATATCCCGACTACACTCCGGACGATACTATCCAGGACCGCATCGCCTTTGCCCATCGGCTGGGGTACCGGGTCAGCCTGCATTTCAACTTTATCGGCGCTGACACCGCCGCTCCGGAATACCAGGCCGCTCTTTCCGGCGCCCACACCCTGGATGCGTATACCGGACAGCCGGTCAGCGAACGCTATACCGCCTTCGGCCGCGACTACGCCTTTGCTCAAATCAATCCCGCATCCCGGGAATGGCGGGAGATTCTGACCGGCAAGGTAAAGACGGCGGTGGATGCCTTGGGCGCAGACGCCGTTCATTTGGACCAGTCTCTGCTTTGTTTCAACGATGGCCGGGGATTGGTGGAGGGGATGACCTCCATGCAGGGCAACGTCGCGCTGCAGCGGGATTTGTCCGCCGCACTGCCCGGCATCGCTTTCAGCGGCGAAGGGCTCAACGAATTTAATGCCCGCTGTGCCTCCTGGCTGCAGATGCACGTCTATGGCCTGGACAGCGCGAACCGGACCTGGGAAGAACGGCGATTCCGTCAGATATGTCCCCTGGGCTCGGTGCTGATGGGAGACGCGATGCGGCTTTATCATTATCCGGCCATGCCCGCCACCGCGGATGAAGCTTATTATGCCGCCTGGTATGAGGCCGGCGTGCGAATGGGGCTGATGCCCACCCTGATGCGCATCCGCAGCGAAGAGCTTGTCCATCCCAACGCAGCCATGCGGCGAACACTGCGGGAGTCCCTTTGGTACCAACGAAACCGGCCCCGGATCCACCCCGCCGATTGGCCCTCGGACACAGCGCTGGAGCTGCTGCAAAGCAGCGGCGGCATTCTGCGTCTTCATGAAAACAATAATAAAATCATGCCGATCCCCTGATTAATAAACGGCCGCTGGCGGAAGAGAATCCGTCGGCGGCCGTTTTAATTGAATTTTTGATTCTCTGCTTCCCAAGCTTTCCAGCTCCCACATAGAATAAAATCTCTTGCAGATGGTGAAACTGTTTGCAAGAGATTTCTTTTTGCCTGCTACCTTTTGGGTCATGCGGCGGTTCCGCCGATTAACGAGGAAAGGGCCGGAGAACGAATGGGGGATCGGGCCCGCTATGGAAAAGCATATTCTGATACTCACCACCACCAAGGATTTTCTGTGGAAATTCGAAGGGGAAAATGTCAAGACCCTCCAGCATCTGGGCTATGTGGTGCATTATGCCGCCAATATGAATGAGCCGGCGTATATCGCTGACAACCGGCAGCTGCGGCAGATGGGTGTGAGAATCCACCATATCGATATCGCCCGTTCGCCTTTTTTGTTCCAGGAAAATCAAAAGGCGCTGCAGCAGGTGGTGGAGCTGATCCGGCGCTATCATATTCAGGCGCTGCACTGCCACACCCCGGTGGGCGGCCTGCTGGGGCGGCTGGCGGGAAAACAATGCGCGGATGATGGGGTGGTGGTAATTTACACCGCCCATGGTTTTCACTTCTACAAAGGCGCACCGCTGCTGAATCAGCTGGTATATTACCGGGTGGAGAAATATCTGGCCCGCTACACCGATATCCTCATCGTTATCAACGAGGAGGATTACCGCAGCGCTCTCAAGCTTCATCTGAAAAAAGGGGGACAGATTTACAAAATCCCCGGCGTGGGGCTGAACGGCGGCAGATTCCACCCCCTGACGGATGAGGAGCGCCGGCAGGGCCGAAGGGCGCTGGGCATCGGCCCCGAGGACTTTTTCCTGGTTTCTGTGGGGGAGCTGAACGGAAATAAAAACCACCGCATCGTGTTGGAAGCCCTGGCACAAATCCGGCGGTCAGGGAATATCCCGCTTATTCGGTACGGTTTGTGCGGGGACGGCTTTTTTCGAAAACGGATGGAGGATTGGATTGGAGAATTGGGACTGGCCGACATCGTCACTCTGTACGGTTACCGGGACGATATCCCGGCGGTTCTCGGCTGCGCCGACGCTTCGATCTTTCCTTCCAAGCGGGAGGGGCTGGGAATGGCCGGGCTGGAATCCTTAGCCATGGGCGTGCCAGTGATCGCCGCAGACAACCGGGGGACCCGGGAATATATGGAGCACGAGAAGAATGGCTTTGTCTATCGCTGCGACGACGCGGCGGGATTTGCAGAGGGGATCCGGATGATGATGTCCCTGACTTCCGCGCAGCGGGCGGAGATGAAGCTCCGCTGCCTGGATGCGGTCAAACCCTTTGAGAAGGCTTACGCCTGTGCGGTAATGCGACGGATTTACACCGCCGTGACCCGGCGGATTGAGGAGGCTGATCAGTATGGCTGATCCACAGGTCACCGTCGCCATGGGGGTGTTTAACCCCGACCAAGACCGTTTCCTTCAAGCGGTCAACTCCATCATCGGCCAAAGCTTTCAGAACTGGGAGCTGCTGCTGTATGACGACGGCTCGGAAGCCGCCGCCGCTGGGATTATCCGGCGCGCGGCGGAATTGGACCACCGAATCCGCTGCATTCGCGGCCAGCATAATCACGGGCTGGCCCACGCCTTGAACGAGTGCATCCGGCGGGCGGCAGGCGCTTATATCGCCCGGATGGACGACGACGATATTGCCCGGCGGGATCGGCTGGAAAAGCAGGTTAGCTTTCTGGAAACCCATATGCAGTACCACTGGGTGGGATCCAACGCGGAGCTGACGGACGGCCAGGGCGTATGGGGACTGCAAAAGATGCCGGAGATACCCCAAAAAGAGGATTTTCTCTTCAATTCGCCCTATATTCATCCCACGGTTATGTTCCGGAAACGGGAATTGATACACAGCGGGGGGTACAGCGAATCGCCGCAGCATCTCCACGGGGAGGACTACGAGCTGTTTATCCGCCTTCACGCCGATGGATTCCAAGGCTACAATCTGCAGGAGCCCCTGCTGCAGTATTGGGAGGATTATGAGGCCCACAGGAAACGAACCTACTGCCGGCGAATTCGGGAAATGAAGCTGCGCTACCATGGCTTCCGGCGGCTGGGTGTGCTGAACCGCAACACCTTTTGCTATGTGCTGAAGCCCTTGGCGGTAGGGGCGGTGCCCGCTCCGGTTCACCATTATATCCGCCGGAGAATCAAACGCCGGAAATAGCGGCGGCATATCCTGTCCCGGGAGGTGAGAAGAGCGCATGGAACAGGCCAACCAAGAGGATGAACGTTATCTGCCCATTCTGCGCAGCAATCCCCGCATTCTCCGAGCCGCGGCGGGGGCGGATATTCCCTCCGGAGACCCGGTGGCGCTGGTAAGCACCCAGGTGCTGGGGCCCGCATTGGGCGGCTTTACTCAATGGCTGCTGTCGGAAGCCATTGAGGAGGGAAAGAAGCGGCTTTATTTTCTGGCCCGGGACGGCTATTTTTTATACCGCGCCGCCCGCATTTTCTGCACTCGTTTCCAGCTGCCATTGGAATGCCGGTATCTTTGCTGCTCCCGTTATTCCCTTCGTCTCCCGTTGTTTCACCTCAATACCGGGGATGCACTGGCCTATGTGTGCCGCGGCGGAATCGGCGTCACCCCTAAAAAAATCCTCCGCCGCGCCGGCCTGACCGACGACGAACAGGCAGCGGTACTGGAGGCTTTGGCTCTGCCCTGGTCCCCGAACGCTGTTATCCCCCATCTGAAGCTGCCGGAAATCCAGGAGCAGCTGGCGGCGTGCAGCCTCTTTCTGGACGCCATGAACCGGCATTCCCGGCAGGCGGCGCCGGGAATGGAGGGCTATCTCCGGCAGGAGGGGCTGCTGGAAGAGAATATACCGGATGGCATTGTGGACAGCGGATGGACCGGCTCGATCCAAAAGGCACTGATGGAGGCGCTTCACACCATGGGGCGCACCCGGAAGCTGGACGGCTATTATTTCGGCTTGTATGAACTGCCCGTCGGTGTTAACCGGAGGGATTATCACGCCTACTATTTTGAACCGGAAGGCCAACTGCGGCAAAAAATCTTCTTCAACAACTGTCTGTTTGAAGCCCTCTTTACCGCGCCTCACGGGATGACGTTGTTCTACCAGCAGACAGAAGGGCGCACGATTCCCCGTTTCGGCGGTATTTCCCCCAAGCGGATCGCCTTCATCCGCCAAACCGGCGGCTATCTGCTGGATTACACCCGGCGGCTGGCGGAGCAGGCCATGGAATCCGGCGATTGGCACGGCGATCCGGCGGAGGATCGCGCCGCCATTTATCGGCTGCTGCGACGGTTTATGAGCCACCCTTCCCGACCGGAAGCAGAAATTTTCGGCAAGCTGTCCTTTTCGGACGACGTACTGGAGGGGGAGGAGCGCCCCATCGCCGCCCGGCTGACAGAGGAGGAACTGACGGCCAATCATCCTCTTCACAAGCTGCCGGTGATGGCAGGGATTCGCCCGGGAACCATCAAGGAGAGTGCGTGGTATGAGGGCAGTGCGGTGCTGGCGGGGCGGCATATCCGGCGGCATCTGCGGCAGTATACCCTTTATCAATATCTGCGGCACAGCCGGAAGATGCGCCGCTGGCGGAGAGAAAGGCAGGAAAACTGAAATGTCCGAATCGAATCGATGGGAGCAGTACGCGTTTGTCATCCGCCAGCTGACGGCGCGGGAGATCAAGCGGAAGTACGCCCGTTCCTATCTGGGAATTGTATGGAGCGTGCTGAACCCCCTGCTGTCCATGGCGGTTCTTTCCTTAATCTTCTCCCAGCTGTTCCGGCGTTCCATTGAGAATTATCCCATCTACTATCTTACCGGCTATATCCTGTGGCAGACCTTCACCGGAGCCACCACCGCCGCCATGACCACCCTGTCGGACAACCGGATGCTGCTGCTGAAGGTAAAGTTTCCCATGGAGCTCTTTATCCTGACCCGGGTATACACCGCGTTTATCAATCTGGGCTACTCCCTGGCGGCCTACGCCGTGATGCTGGCGGTATTTCGGGTGGTTCCCCAATGGACCATGCTGCTGACGCCGGTGATCATCCTCTTCCTGCTGTTCTTCTCTCTCGGCCTGTCTTTTATACTGGCGACGGCTTATGTTTTTTTCGGGGATGTGAAGCATCTGTACACAGTGGTCCTGACCATCTGGATGTACTGTTCGGCCATCTTCTATCCGGCGGAGCAGCTTCAAGGATTCATTCGAGTGGTGATCCGCAACAATCCCCTTTTCACCTTCATCGACTGTCTGCGCAGAGCGGTGATGCAAGGGGGGCTGCCCACCCCCATCGAATGGCTGCGGATGCTCTTCTGGAGTCTGGGCGCGACGGCGGCGGGATATCTCCTTTTTCGAAGGAGCCGGAACCGGATCATGCAGAAGCTATAGAAAACCGGAAAGGCGGGAAAGATGATGACAGCCGAAACAAGCAATACGGATATTGTGGTAAAGGATGTGACCATGCAGTTCCGAAGAGCCAAGGATGAGGCCACCAGCCTGAAGGAACTGCTGATCCGCTCTCTGCGCAGGGAAAGGCGCTATGAGCTGTTCACGGCGCTGGACAACATCAGCTTCACCGTGGAAAGAGGCGAGGTGGCCGGGATCATCGGCACCAACGGCTCAGGAAAAAGCACCCTGCTGAAAATCATCTCCGGGGCGCTGATTCCCACTGGAGGCAGGGTGGAGGTGGACCGAAGCAAGGTGCAGCTTCTCACGCTGGGCACCGGCTTCGATCCGGAACTGACCGGCAGGGAAAACGTCTACCTCAACGGCGCTATCATCGGCTATACCAAAAAATACATTGACCGGCACTTTGGGGATATTGTAGCGTTTGCCGAACTGGAAGGGTTCATGGAGGAAAAGGTGCGCAACTACTCCTCCGGTATGGTGTCCCGACTGGGCTTTGCCATCGCCACCGCCCGGGATACGCCGGAAATTCTGATTCTAGACGAGGTGCTCAGTGTGGGGGATCGTTTCTTCCGGCAGAAAAGCGAAGCCCGTATCCGGGAGATGATTCACGGCGGCTCCACGGTGCTGCTGGTTTCCCATTCCACCTCAGTGATTCGGGACAACTGCACCAAGGCCATCTGGATTGAAAAAGGACGGCTGCAGACCCAAGGGGACCCCATAGACGTCTGCCGCGCATACGAGAAATTGAAGGGATAAATCGTTGAACCGGCAGGGAAGGAGGGACGGCGGAATATGCGGGAAAGGCTGTATCGCGTTCTGGTGAACCGGGTGCCGGGCATCCGGGACCGATATCTGCGCGGGCGGGCGCGGGGAATGAAGCGCGGCCTGGCTCTGGTTTACCTGCTGTGGCTCAACCTCCAATATTACCTGCTTTTCCGCCGCGGCCTGGCGGAGCCAGACAGCGCTCCAGGCGGCGGGGACATCCGCTTATACAGCGCGGACAGTGAATCCTCCCTTTCCGTCCGGGAGAACCCGGAAGAGCTGGCGGACCGGCTGGCCGATTGCAGCGTGGTTTCCTTCGATGTGTTTGATACCCTGGTGTTCCGCCCCTTCTCCAGCCCTACCGACCTCTTTTATATGGTGGGAATGGAACTGGGATATCCCGACTTCCGACGGATCCGCATGGAAACGGAGGAAAAAGCCCGGCGGGAAAAACAGGAAAAGCAGGGGACACGGGAAGTGACCTTCGCCGAAATCTGGGAGGCGATGGAAAGGGAAACGGGGATACCACGGGAACGGGGGATGGAGACGGAGTGGCGCTGGGAACAAAAAGCCTGTTATGCCAACCCCTATATGCTGCAAGTGGTACAGAAGCTTCGGAAACGGAAAGTCACCCTTATTGCGGCGTCGGATATGTATCTGGGCAAGACCTATATTCAAAAGCTGCTGGCGGGCTGCGGCTATCCCTCTTTTGACGGCTGCTTCGTCTCCTGCGATGAGGGAAAATCCAAAAGCGACGGTTCCCTGTATGAGAGTATCCGAGAGAAAATGGGAGCCCATCGCTGTTATACCCACGTTGGAGACAACCCCCACGCCGATGAGGAACAGGCACGGCGGCATCATATGGACGCCTGGCTTTATCCCAATGTGCAGCAGACGGGGAACCGCTTCCGTACGGAGGACATATCCGCCGTCACCGGCAGTCTTTACCGCGGCATCGTCAACGCTTACCTCCACAGCGGCCTGACCGCCTATTCCCGGGAATATGAATATGGCTTCCTGTACGGCGGCCTATTTGTGACCGGCTACTGCCGTTTTATTCATGCCTACGCCGAACAGAATAAGCTGGACAAGCTGCTGTTTCTTTCCCGGGATGGGGCGGTGCTCCTGAGAGCCTATCGGCAGCTCTATCCGGAAGAAACCGAAAAAACGGTTTACGCTTATTGGTCCCGGCTGGCCGCAGTGAAGCTTACCGCTCGCTTCTACAAAGCGGAGTATTTCCGGCGCTTTCTTCTGCACAAGGTAAACCAGCGTTTTACTCTGCGCCGAGTTCTGGAAGGGATGGAGCTGACGCCGCTGCTTCCTCCCCTCTGTGCCGCCGTCCACCTGCCGCCGGAGGCAGAGCTGACGCATAAAAACGTGGAAAGTGTAAAGAACTATCTTATGGATGCCTGGGAGCAGGTGCTGGCTCTCTATGAGGATCAGCGCACCGCCGGCGGGCTCTATTATCGCTCCCTTCTTGCAGGCTGCCGCAGAGCGGCGGCGGTGGATATCGGCTGGGCGGGCAGCGGCGCGATGATGCTGAACTGCGCCGTGAACGGGATTTGGCAAATCGGCTGCGATATCACCGGTATCCTGGCCGGGACCAACGCCCGCCAGAGTCCGGAATCGGATGGCGCGGACCCCTTCCTTTTTGACGGCCGCCTGGTGAGCTATCTCTATTCCCAGCAGCAAAACCGGGATTTGTGGAAAATTCACGACCCCGCCGCCGGCCATAACCTTTACTGGGAGCTGCTTCTGGGGGCGCCGGAAGGCAGCCTCATCGGCTTCTATCCGGATGGGATTCAAGGCTGGAAGTGTCGCTTGAAGAATCCTCCCGCCGCTCCCGAACGGATAGGGGAGATTCACCGGGGCATACTGGATTTTGTGAAGCGGTTTCTGGAAACCGAGCAGCGGCTGGGGATCTCGATTCCCATCAGCGGCCGGGACGCCTACGCGCCGATGCTGGCCGTGGAAAGCCGTGGAAACAAACCTTTCCGGAAAGGGTTGGAGGCGTTGCTGGATGAGATGCATATCGGGTAACGCCGCCGACCGGCCGATGGTTTTGTATCACGCTGTCAGCTCCTACCAGCTGCTGGAGGTGATGCTCCACCGCCGGGCCTTTCACCCGGAGGCAAAAGCCGTGCTGCTGCTGCCAGACTTTATCACCGCCAAATATCCCCGGTATAAAAAGCTGATTCCCGCCTTTTTCGATGAGGTTTATCTCTTCCCCTATCTGAAGATTCCCCACCGGGGGGAGCCGCTGGTGATGCAGGATGCGGTTCGCGCCTATGAGCAGCTGGTTCCTTACAGCCTGTCCGACTTTCAGCTGATCTATATTGCCGGAGCGCACTTTTATTTTTCCCTCTGCCTGATACAGCGGCGGATTCCCTTCATCTTTTTCGAGGATGCGGCAGGGATGCTGAGCCGGGCGGGCGTGTTGTATGATGCGCTGCACAACCGGTTTCCTGTTCACGCCGCCATCGCCCGGAAGCACGGCCTGTTTGACGGGAGCAATCCCCTTGTAAAGCAGATTATCTGCCTGAAATC
Organism: uncultured Oscillospiraceae bacterium; assembly: GCA_902492455.1. Classification (GTDB taxonomy): domain Bacteria; phylum Bacillota; class Clostridia; order Oscillospirales; family Acutalibacteraceae; genus CAKTXU01. The sequence goes on along the minus strand of CABULH010000008.1, from coordinate 60,306 downwards.
GGCCCAGGACAGGGATGTTTCCTCCCCCCGTTATCAAAATTTTTCGGTGGAAGAGGTGCTGGAGGAGATGCCCCCTCGCCAGCGGCAGCGGCTGATCCGTTTCTTTATCCGGCGAAGGATTCGGGCGGAGGCGGACGCGATTCTGCTGACCCAGCATTTCGCCAATCTAGGGGTCATGAGCCGGGAAGAGCAGCAGCGCCTGTATACAGGACTGCGGGACGGCTCTCTTCAAGGACTGCGTCTGATCATCAAACCGCATCCGGACGACACGCTGGATTATCGGGGAGTATTTCCGGACTCTTATGTGATCCGGGAAATTTTCCCTGCGGAGCTGCTGCCCTATATTTTTCGCCGAAAGCCGGGGACCGTCTGCACCCTGGATTCCACCGGCTGCGAAAACCTGCGCGGACATTTCCGTATTATTCAGTTGGGAAGGGACCATTATGCCGATCTTACCCGTTTCCACCCCCTACAATAAGCTGTCGCTGGTGGCGGTCAACTCCGTATATCAGCTGCTGACGGCGGTGCATATGCGGCGCACTATCCTTTGCGATGGGGAGACGGATCTGCTGCTGACCGATACCACCCCCAAGCTCATGGACTATCTTCCCCGCCTAAAGGAGACAGGGCTGTTCCGGCGGGTAATCAGCGCCAAAACCAAGGAGCTCAGCCGGAAATACGCCGTGGGCTCCATGGAGGAGATCTCAGAAGGCTACCGCAGCATTCCGGCCATCTTTCGCTGGGTACTCAGCGATGAACTGGACGACTATGGGGCGATATATTTCGCCAACTTCGACACCTTCATGCGGATGCTGGCCTGCCAATATTACGACCAGCCCTGCGCCTTCGTCGCCTACGAGGACGGCTTTTCCTCCTATGTAATCAACTATCTGCGGGAGGACAGAGCGCCGGTGAACCGGCATCCCGAGGGCCGGAAAATTCAGGATAAGGTAACCGGCGTGCTGCTTTACGAACCGCGCCTGGCCATGCGGGGGGACGCGCTGCCCAACCGCGCCCTGCCGAAAATCAACCGGGACGACGCGGCGCTGCGGGAGCTGCTGAACTATATTTTCGATTATCGCCCGCCGTCAGAACGGGCGGATTTCCTCTTTCTGGAGCAGTCCTTCCGGGCGGAAGGGCTGAAAAACAACGACATCGAACTGATGCGGGAATGCCAGCAGACGGTAGGTCCCGGTCGGTTTGTGGTCAAGCCCCATCCCCGCAACCCGGAAAACCTGCCCTATCAGCTGGGGCTCACCGGCAAATACACCTGTGACGCCCCTTGGGAGCTGTTTCTCCTTAACGAGGATCCCGCGGAACGGACCATCATCACCGTCTGCTCCAATGCGGCGCTGACCGGGCGGCTGGTATTCGGCATGGATATGAACACGGTGATGCTGTATCCCTTGTTTCAAGGGAAGGTGCTCTGGCAGGAGGATGCGGTATTAAAGCGGTATCTGCGTACATTTCACCGGCAGTTTGCAGGGAAGAATTATTATGTGCCGCAGACGGTGTATGAACTGAGGCATATCCTCAGCTATCTGGGAGGTCGTCATGAGGGGCATGGATAACGGAACAGGCGGCGGAATCAAGGTCTCGGTGGTGATTCCGGTATATCAGGTGGAAAACTATCTGGAACGGGCGGTGGACTCGGTTCTGGCCCAAACCCTGGAGGAAAAAGAGATCATTCTGGTGGACGACGGCAGCGAGGATGCCTCCCCGGAAATCTGCGACCGCTACGCCGAGGCATACCCGGAGCTGATCCGGGTTATTCATCAGGAAAACCAGGGGCTGGGCATGGCCCGCAACGCCGGAGCCCGGGCCGCCCGGGGAGAATACATCGCCTTTGTGGATTCCGACGACACGGTGGAACCGGAAATGTACGCCGAGATGTTTGAGAAAGCCCAGGAGGGTTCCTATGACATGGTGATGTGCGACGTTCGCATCATCTATGTGGAGGAGGATCGGACCACGGTGGTATCCTCCTATCCCAACCGGGAGATCGATCTGGCGGATTACATCGCCAACGGCAGCAACATCACCTACAGCGTCAACAAGCTGTTTCACAGATCCATCTGGGAGGAAAATCGGTATGAGAAAATGCTGTTCGAGGATATTGCGCTGATTCCCTCCCTTGTCACCCGTTATCCGGCTATCGGCTATGTTCCCAAACCCTTTTACAACTACTATCGCCGGGCCAACACCATCTCCACTACCTTTGTCGGGGAGATGGTGGATATCATCCAATCCTTCCGAAATTTCCTCGACCGCAGCGATCCCGCCTATCGGGAAGAGGTGGTTTACAACACCGCCAAACAGCTGTATTGGAACATGACCCAGTCCCGGGTGCTTTTTCAGGCAGATTTCATTCAGCTGCTGCAGGAATATGAGAAGGATTTCCGGCTCAATCCCTACATTGCCAAGGACGGCAAGATCCGCAAAATCCTGGATTTTCTGGATAAAGAGGTGCTCCCGGAAAGGTTCATCTGCGTGCACTTCCACCGTTCGGTCCCGCCGGCCTACCAGGAGGAAATCCGCACGGATTTTCCTAAGGCGGAGCTGCTTGAACTGGACGAAACCGATTTCCCGCCGGAGGAACTGCCGCCGCTCCTCCGCGCCGCATTGGAAGCGGGCAAGACGGACTATGTGGAGGAATACTGCGCACTCAAAACCCTCTGCGAACAGGGCGGCGTTGTGCTGGCGCCGGAAACCCGGGCCAATCTGAATCTGAAAAGGCTCCGGCTGGAACGGATCTTTTTCGGCTTTGAAAACGATGAGGACCTCACCACCGGCTGTTACGGCGCAGTAAAAGGGCATTATGTGATCCGGGCGCTGCTGGCCTCCTATGAAGAGGATAACATCTTCAATAAGGCTTATCTGCCGCTTAAGGATCGGCTGCGGGACTTTCTGGTACTGCATTTTCAACTGAAAGTCAACGGCCGGAAGCAGCTGCTGAAAAAGGAAATCCCCGTTTATCTGCCCAGCGTCCTGGCGTACGACATGCAGGACGGAGAGAACTGCGCCAAAAAAGCGGAACAGGAGATACCGGAAGGCTATGAACTGGTCAGCCGCCGGGTGCTGAAAATGTGGTCCGACCGGATATTGGAAAATTGGAGTCTGTATAAACAGGCGGCCAACGGAAAGGCCGCCGCGCCCGTCCGAAAATCGGCTTCTCTTCCGCCGGCTCCTTCCAGCCGGGAAATGGAGCAGCGGATCCAGGAGGTGGTAAACACCTACGAAGGCTCCACCAGCTGGCGGATCACCAAGCCGCTCCGGGCACTGGGAACCCTGTGGAAACGATTGCGAAAGGGGAGAAAATAATGCGGGTAGCAGCGTTTATTCCGGCGCGATATGATTCCAGCCGGCTGAAGGGAAAGCCTCTGGCGGATATCTGCGGAAAGCCGATGCTCTGGTGGGTGTACAGCCGGGTGAAGCAGTGCAGAAACATCGACGCGGTGTATGCGGCGACGGACAGCGAGGAAATCCGGCAGATCTGTGAACGGGAAAATATTCCCTGCATCATGACCTCCCGGGATCATCCCACCAGCACCCAGCGACTGTATGAAGCCTCCCGGAGCGTTGAGGCGGACGTCTATGTCTGCGTCAACGGCGACGAGCCTCTGATCGAGCCTTCCATCGTGGAACAGGTGATCCCACGGGAAGGCACGGCCTTTTTCGCCGCCAATCTGATGACGAAAATCCATTCCCCTGTGGAAGCGGTGGACGATACCAACATCAAGGTGGTCACCGCCGCCGACGGCAGCGCTTTGTTCATGTCCCGCAGCCCCATCCCCCACCCTAAGGCCAGCATCGCCTTTGACTACTATAAGCATCTGGGGGTATTGGCCTATTCGCCGGAAGCGCTGCGCTTTTTTGCCGAGACGCCCAAGGGACCGGTGGAGGCCATCGAAGACATCAACGAGCTGCGGTTCATTGAGCATGGGAAAAAACTGCAGATGATTCCGGTCGAGGCAAAGACTCTGTCGGTGGACACGCCCAAGGATCTGGATTATGTGCGAGGCGTTATCCGGCAAAAGCTGGAGAAGGGAGAGATCACACTGTGAGCATTCAAGTTTTAGACTGCACCCTGCGGGATGGAGGCTATATCAACGACTGGCATTTCGGCCGCCGGACCATCGCGGCTATTCTGGACAAGCTGGAACGGGCCCACATTGATATCATCGAATGCGGCTTCCTCACCGGCATGGTTCAGGATCCCGAGCGGTCCCTTTTCGGCAGCGCGGCTGACATCCAGGCAGTGCTGCCCCAGCGGGAGCGCAAAGCCATGTATGTGGCTATGATTGCCATCGGAGAAAAGGAGCTTCACCCTGCCAAGCTAGCCCCCTGCGACGGCAAAAGCATCACCGGCATCCGGCTGACCTTTCATCAGGATGAAATCGACCAGGCAGTAGAATGGGCCAAAATCATCATGGGCAAGGGCTACGAAGTGTTCATGCAGCCGGTGGGGACGGTTTTCTACACCGATATTGAACTCCTGCAGCTGGTGGAAAGGATGAACGCCCTGCATCCTTACGCCTTTTATATCGTGGACACCCTGGGCAGCATGTACCGCAACCAGGTATCCCACCGTTTCTATCTCATCAATGAAAACATGCGGCCGGATATCCGGCTGGGCTTTCACGGCCACAACAACCTTCAGCTGGCCTTTTCCAACGCCCAGGTTCTGGGAAAAATCCAAACCAAGCGGACGCTGATCCTGGATTCCTCTGTATATGGTATGGGGCGGGGCGCGGGCAATCTGCCCACCGAGCTGATCACCCAATATATCAACCAGAATATCGAATCCCGCTATGATGTGACCATGGTGATGGACATCTATGACGAATATATCTCCGCCATCCGCAAGGAATACGAATGGGGTTACGCCGTGCCCTATCACATTGCGGCCAGCAAGGTCTGCCATCCCAACTACGCCTCTTATCTCATCAACAAGCAGACGCTGACAATGAAGGATATCGACAAGATCATCCAGTCGATTCCGGAGGATTACAAGGTGCTGTACGACCAAAGACTGATCGAGCGGCTTTATACCCAGTTTCAAAGCCGCAAAATTGACGACAGTACGGCGGTAGCCCGGATTGCGGACATGATCCGGGGCCGTAAGGTGCTGCTGCTGGCGCCGGGAAAAAGTTTGGTCACCGCTTACGATTCTCTGATGGAATTTATCCAGGCTGAAAATCCCTTTGTAATTACCGTTAACTTTCTGGACGCTCAGTTCCACATGGACGCCTGTTTCCTCAGCAATCACAAGCGGGTAGATGCTATCCGGCAGGAGTCTGCAGTCCATCCGCTCCCCGTGATCCTCACCTCCAACATCTCCGGCGCAGACGGGGAAAACCGCCTGTATGTGGATTATGACAGCTGCACCAACGACGATGAGATGGTGGCGGACAACGCGGGGCTGATGCTGCTCAAGCTGCTCAAGCGCTGCGGTGTATCCCAGGTATACCTGGCCGGTTTCGACGGTTTTCACCACCGGCATAACGAAAATTATTACAGCGAGGATCTCCATTCTCAGGTGAATCTGGAGGATGTGGAAGAAAAGCGCAGCCGTATCCGAAAGCAGCTGAGGGATTTTTCCCTGGCGCTGTCCATTACCTTTCTGACCCCTTCCGTGTATGAAGCGGATGATCAAAAGGAACAGCGGGAGATCCAATATGTATAACTGTATTCTGTTCGATATGGACGGCACTCTGGTGAACTCCTATGAAGGCATCTATCACGCCTATCGGGTGACGATGGAAAAGCTGGGGCGTCCTTTCGGCGGGGAAGCCTTTGTCCGCAGGGCAATCGGCGCACCGCTGCCCTGGGTATTCCAGCATCTCTGCCGCATGGAGGAGGACGACGTTTCCCAGGCGGTGAGATACTACCGCAGCTATTACGCCGAAAAGGGGAAACACCAAGCTTCTGTTTACAACGGTATGGCAAACACCCTCAGCCGGCTGAAAAAGGCGGGCTGCTATCTGGCCACAGCCACCCTGAAAAAGGAGATTTTCGCCCGGGAAATGCTGAAAGAACTGGGGCTTTTCTCCTGCTTCGATGTCGTATATGGCGCGGATGAAGAAGGCCGCCTCACCAAGGCGGATCTCATTCGAAAGTGTATGGAAGCGGCCGGGGCCGCCGCGGGGGATACCATTCTGGTGGGGGACAGTCCCTTTGACGCCGACGGAGCGGCGGAGGCCGGAACAGCCTTTCTGGCGGTAACCTACGGCTTCGGATTCCGTGACCGGGAGGCGGCCCAGGCCAAGGGCGCCTCCCTGATTGCGGACACCCCTGCAGAAATAGCGGCGCTTCTCCTCGCCAATCGCTGAGGAAAAGCGCCGCTATTTGTTTTCCGCCCTGCACATGACCTTGTCCCTTAGGGTGTCAATGCAGGATAGAGGCCATGGGGGACAGACTCAGTAAACGAACCGGCGGGTTTGCTCCCATCAAGGGCTTGTATCATAATTGGCTTGGATATATGCCTCTACTTCCTGGCTTATCATCAGGCTCAATTCTTCCTTTTCCTGCTCATATCGCCGGTTTTCCTCCTGAATCCTTTGGTAATAGCCCATCCGTTGATTGTCCAGCTGCTGCAGAGCTTGCTTATGCGTACCGGAATTTAACAGCCCCTGGCTGGAATAAAACTCGTTGAGCTGCCGGACACGGGTCAAATAGTAAACTTCAAAATCTGCTGCCTCTTTATTCAATACTTCCAACGCCGCTTCATGGCGATTCTCTATATCCCAAATTTCCTCCCTATGTGCGTAGACGATATCTTTTATCACCTGATCCTCTATTTCCGCGGTGAGTTTTGGCTTGGTCGGTGCAGGAGGCTCTGTGGGCAGCGGCTTGGTCGGCGCTTGGGTAGGCGTGGGGGCTTTCGTTGGAGCGGGAGCCTTGGTAGGCGCAGGCGTCTTGGTTGCTTTTGCCGCTTGAGTTGGCTTTTGTGTCTTCTCCGCGGCCGGGCCTGTCGCTTGTGTCGAAACTGTTGCGTCCGGTTCACTGTGGGTTATCAGCAGCTCAGCCGGCAGAGTATACATAGACTCCTGGGTTGTAGTGGTGCTTCCTATCCCCTGAAGGGCTTCCCATTCCTCGCGTGTATAGCGCCTTTCCCTTCCGGAACAGGAGCAAAAGATGACCGCAAAAATCACAGCGCAGCACGCCATGCTATATATTCTTTTCATATTTCATACTCTTTCCCTTATTACTGATCGTATATTTTCTCCTAAAATTGCTGTAACTCCGGGAAGTATCGCTTTATCCAAGCCGCATAAGTCCCATCTTCTTTATAGGACTGCAAAAGGGAGTGGAAAATTTCCACCAGAGTGCTGCTTTTGGCATAAAAAACCACATCCATCGGCTCTCCTCCTACTTCTTCGCTCATATACGGCTCGGATGCAAACAGCTGTTCCTCACGTTCGGAGGTATAAGCCATCCCCAAAATGCCGTCAACCTCATCCTGAAGGCAAGAAGTAAATAACTCCTCAAAATCCATGGTTATTAATTGAAGCTTCAGACCTAAAGAACCGCTGATTTTAACGGCCAAGTCCACGTCAAATCCCACCAGCTTCCCCTGTTCATAATCAGAATAGGGTTTCATTCCCGGACAAATGCCAAGCGTCAAATACCCCTCCCGGACCGTTTTTAGGGTAGGTATTATCTCATTCCCTGGTTCGGAAACCGCAATGCTTTCCGGCTCTGTCGCTGGTTCGGATATCTGTCGAACCGCCAGGCAGGATGTGCATGTCACGGCTCCCGCCATCAGCAGTATCACTAAACACGCCCGAACTCCCTTTTTTGCTCCTCTCATAATCCTCTTCCCCCATGATCTCTTTTGCCGTATGGCCCTTTAACAAAAACCCCCTTTCCTTGATATAGAATTCTATGATGCTTACGCTCTCCCTTATTTTTGCCTCATTTATATCCTACCACAGCCACACCAAATTTTCTATGCCATCTGATACTGCGAAAATATTTTTGTAGAAATGCATAACCAGCGGCCTTGATTCTATTCATTATATGCAGGCGAAAGAAGCTCTCACTTAAAAACCGGTTGCTGCAAAGCAACCGGCTTCCTTTTTCGTTCCTCCAACAGCCATATGTCCGCCGGCAATATTCCATGCTTTTGTGTACATACTAACGGCGCAGAACAATATTCAGAAAGCAGGTGGTGATTTGCCCAATCGGTTACAGTATGAAATCAGCCCGTACCTGTTGCAGCACGCCGCCAATCCGGTGGATTGGTATCCCTGGGGAGAAGAAGCGTTTGAAAAGGCTAGGACGGAGGACAAGCCGGTATTTCTCAGCATCGGTTACAGCACCTGCCACTGGTGCCACGTGATGGCCCACGAGAGCTTTGAAGATGAGAAGACCGCGGCTATTCTCAACCGGCATTTTATCTCCATCAAGGTGGACAGGGAGGAGCGCCCGGACATCGACAGTGTGTATATGACGGTGTGTCAGGCCTTCACCGGCAGCGGCGGCTGGCCCACCAGCATTTTTTTAACTCCGGAACAAAAGCCTTTCTTCGCCGGCACCTATTTTCCTAACCGCTCCCGGTATGGCAGGATCGGCTTCCAGGAGCTGCTGGCCGTCATCGCCAACAAATGGGAGGAAAATCGGGAGGAACTGCTGCGCTCCGCGGATGACATCGTCGGCCAACTGCAGCGCCAAGGGGCGGAAGCCGGAGAGATCAATCCGCTTCTAACGGAGCGGGCTTTCCAGCAGTTTTCCCGTATCTTTGATAAGGAATACGGCGGCTTTGGAGACGCGCCTAAATTTCCTTCTCCGCATAATCTCCTCTTTCTGTTGGTTTATGCCCGGATGAGGGAGAATCCCGACGCTCTGAAGATGGCGGAAACCACCTTGGTGCAAATGCGGAAAGGCGGGATTTTCGATCATATCGGCTATGGGTTTTCCCGCTATTCCACCGACCGCTATTTTTTGGCTCCCCATTTTGAAAAGATGCTTTACGACAACGCTTTACTGCTGCTGGCCTATGGAGCGGCTTACGCCATTACCAAAAAGCCGCTGTATCGAGATACGGCGGAGAAAACCGCGTCCTATATTCTCAGAGAAATGACTCATTTCGAGGGTGCCTTCTATTCGGCTCAGGATGCGGACAGCGGCGGCGAGGAAGGAAAATATTATCTGCTGAGCTATGATGAAATGCTCTCCCTTCTGGGAGAGCAAGGCGGCAAACGCTTCAACGAGTATTACGGGCTTACCAAAGAAGGCAACTTCCAGGGACGGAATATCCCCAATCGTCTGCACCTCCATGGGGCGGGCGATATGGATGAATGGAATGCGCTGGATGATGTGCTGCCGGCAATCCGCCAATATCGAAAAATGCGGGAGACTCTTCATCTGGATGATAAAATTCTCACCGCATGGAACGGCCTGATGATTACGGCCCTGGCCTTTTTGTATCGGGTCACCGGCGAAGAGGAGTACCTTTTGACCGCGCAGCGGGCCAGAGGATTCATTGAGGAGAATCTGACGGAAGGGAACCGGCTGTATGTCGGTTGGCGGGAGGGACGGCGCGCGGCCGTCGGCTTTCTGGATGACTATGCTTTTTATGCCGCCGCGCTGATCGGCTTGTACGAAGCCACCCTGGACCGCAGCTGTCTGCGCAGGGCGGAGGAGATTTGCCGGGAGGCAGCGAAGCAGTTTGAGGACCGGGAAGCAGGCGGATTCTATCTCAGCGGAAGCGAAAATCAACCGTTGATTTTCGCTCCTAAAGAGACCTATGACGGCGCCATGCCCAGCGGCAACGCGGTGATGGGATACAATCTGGTGCGGCTGTCGCAGCTGACCCACGACGACGCATGGGAGCAGGCCGCCGCCAGGCAAATGGCCTATCTGTCCGGCGAAGCGGCGGATTATCCGGCGGGACACGCCATGTTCCAGCTAGCTCTGCTGCTGTATGAAAATCCGCCGCCCACGATCACCGTTGTGCTGCCCGATGAAACGGAATGGGCGGAGACGGCGAAACAGCTTCCCCTGTATGCGGATGTAACGGTTTTGCACGCACCCGCCGAGGGATATCCGCTGCTGAACCAACAGACCACCTTTTATGTCTGCCAAGGTATGACCTGTCAGCCGCCGGTTAACAAGCTGTCATGACAAAAAGAGGTGGTGCAAAATGATTTATTTTGCACCACCTCTTTGAAAAACCGCTTGCGGGCCATCAATGGTGGCACGCATTTCACATTTTATAAACGCATAACCGCGCTTCTTCAGATTTAAATATGTATTCATACATCATGCCACAGCCCCTGTAGGCATATTGACAGAATCCAGTTGATGTTTGGCTGCGCTCAAAAAACACCACCGCGCAGCGGTGTTTCCTCTCCTGCAGCGGGCACTATAGAAGGCCGTGCAGCGCCTCCTCCCACTCCGCTTTCGGCAGAGTACTTTCCGACAAAGGGATGGTTTCGACCACATAGGAAGACAGCCTCCCCTGCTGGGCCGCTTCTTTCAAATATTCGTAAATCTCTCCCAAGGCCATCTGACTGCCCTGCAGGCTGCCGCAATGGGGACAGGTGTTCGCCATGTAAGAGAATCCCGCCTTTTTGCTGTAGCAGGAGCGGATAGAGGGGTACTTTTGAGACAGATATTCATCCAGGGCGGGCAGGATGGAAAGGCGAATGACATACAGATTCTCCAGTATTCCAAATCCCGGTTCCCGCTCACACAGATCCAACTGCGGAAAATAACTCCTTACCGCAATCGGTTCCCCGCACTTCCAGCAGGGGCGCGTCACCTGATAAACCGCTATGCCATTGCGCTGCAGCAGCGCGTAAGCGGCTTCGGCAACGCTTACGGTGCTTTTGCATTTCGGAAAATGGCTGCAACCTAGAAAGACACCGTAACGTCCGCTGCGGATGACATAATGGCCGTCGCAGTCCCGGCAGGGGAGAGCGGTGGGTTGACTGATCTTTTGTGCGGCCGGATGCTCTTCGGGGTCGGGATATCTTTCCGGTTCCAGCATATGCCGCAGCAGCGCCCGCCCTTCCTGCGAATCGCTGATGGGACGGATGGAGACCGAAACGGACGATGTTGGAGAAGATGATGAGATAGGCGGAAACTTTTTCAAATAAGCCTCATGCTCTCCCGGCAGCAGGAAATCCAGGGGGCGGTCGATTACCAGCCACTCTTCTCTCTCTCGGTTTTCGGCGTGCAGATAACCCATCTCCCGCAGCTTCTTTTTGCAGTCGTCAATCACACCGTCGTAATCGTGATCCGGTTGGTCATAAATTCCACGGTATACCGCCTGACAGATTTTGCGGTTTCTCACCATCGATGCGGGACAGGCGTTGGAATTTCCGCAGCATTGCAGAATACAGTAATAGGTACGCACTACGAATTCGGTGAAATTCCCGGTGGGCTGCTTCCGCTGCTGGGCAAAATACTCCTTCTGCCGACGAATTTTTCCAGCGTTCCACATAAGCTCTCCTCCTTTGTGCTGATAAGGGGGATTCAGCGTTTAATTTTTTTATAATCGGTTCCCCAGGCTTCCATGGCTTCCAATATGGGTTTCAGGCTGTAGCCGGTATCGGTGAGGGTATATTCTACCCGGGGCGGCACCTCGGCATAAACCTTGCGGGTCAGCAGCCCCTTTTCCTCCATATCCCGCAGTTGAGCGGTGAGTACCTTCTGGCTGACGCTGCCGATGGATTTTTTCAGTTCTCCAAACCGTTTGGTGCCGGGGAGCAAATCCCGCAGAATCAGCACCTTCCATTTGTCTCCGATCAAAGCCAGGGTCGTCTCCACCGGGCAGGCGGGCAATACCATCTGTTCCATGCTGTCTCTCATCCTTTTCTCCCATACAGTCCGCCGGCGGCGGCTTGTTTTCTTCTATTGTCGCTTTTATTCCACAGACGTAATCCGGCAGCTTCTCAGATCCAGCATACGGAAGACGGCATATTCTTCAGCCAGAATTTTCAGCATCTGATGTTCCGCCGGCCGCAGCGCTTCAAACAGCGTCAGGGCTATGTCCAGCTTGTTCTCCTGGGTCCTGGGTTTCCATACGCCGATGATGCGGCCTCCTTTTAAGACGACCCCCGGATTGGCAACGGTTTTCCATACGGCGGCGTGGAGAGCCTTGCTTTCCAACAGAACGCTTTTATCCCGGATATCGAGATAGGGATCATGAGCACCCAGCAGCATCAGTCTGTCCCCGCTTTTCTCTCCTTGCCGCAGATTATCCATGTCGGCGGTCAGCATATAGCTGATCTTGCCGGACACGGTAACCGGCTCCATTTCATCGGCGGCAGCGTCCCAGAGACGCTGCGCCTGCTGCCGGGAGCAGCCCAGCCACCGCATAAAAGAATCCTTGGCGGCCGGGCCATAACAATGCAGAAATTTACGGGTCAAGGCTTTATCCGCCTCCGGCAGCGGATCCGGCGGATGGCCGATCCAGTTCCAAAAGGAGGTAAAGGTCGGGCTGACGCCCTGCCGCTCACCAAAAACCACCAGGGAGTAAAAGGAACAGGGGCGCAGCAGAAATGAGACCATCGCATCACCCACCGTTTGCTTGTCCGGGCGGCCATACATAGACGGCGCATTCCACAGCGTTTGTTTTTCCGGCGGCAGATCTTTTCTGATAATGTCGGACAGCGTTCTGTCCAGCGCTTCTTTGCTTTTAATGGTCTGACGATCCAACTGCCTGGCCGCTTCTTTGGTCCGCAGAAGCAGATCGTCAAAGGGCATGTGTACAAATTCCAGGGCCGCGGCGATACCCGTCGTGTAAATCCAGGGTTCTTCACCTTTTTCGGCTATCAGAGCCGAAAGAAATACGGCGCTTTCACGGGTTGGAAAAACCACCGGAGCGCCGCGAAAGCTCCATGCCTGCAGCAGACTCTTTTTCCGGTACAGGGCATCGTGGAGCAGCGGCAGTGAGCAGTCCGTCAGCCGGTTGAACAAAGAGGTCTCCCATGCGCCGGGAGGCGAATTCTGCAGGCCGCAGGCACCGGCTGCACTGATCAAATCAGTCGGCGGAATTTTTCGATCCAGATGATGAGCCCGGAGCCGATAATGCCGGATGCGCTCAATATCAATCTCCATGGGCCCTCCCTTTGCTTTTTCCCGCTCTGTTCTTCGTGCCTTGTCAGGAGAAACCGGGCGAAGAAGTCCAATAGTATCTTTTTGGTGCCTACAGCACAATAAAGTGCTTACTTTACAAAATGTCTGTTTAGATTTATTGTATAGCCATGGGGCTGAAATGTCAAGGCATCGCCCAAAATATGAAATCCGGGAGGACATAAGAATGAACAAGAATACCTTTGAAAGAATTCCGTTGACAAAGGGCGAAATGAACGTCTATGATTTCGGCGGGATTCGGCTGCATGCCTATAAGACCAACGATTTCATTGACGACGAAGTGTTTATCGTCGAGAAAGACGGCCGGGCGGTGATTCTGGAGTCCCCCTGCTTTTTTGACAACAATCAGGAGTTGGAGGTCTATCTGGCACAGCGGAAGCTGGAGACCGTTGGTATGCTGCTGGCGTATCATATGGCGGGCGGCAATTTTCTGCCGAGTGTGAAAAAATATGCTACCCGCAATGCGGATGCGTATAGCCATAGCGGCGGCGGCCGGGCGCTGATTGACAGCTTTGCCGGTTCCTTCGGAGGGATTTTCGACAAAGCTGTTCACACCGTTACCGATTATATCCAAGATGGTTCGGTGATCATCGGCGGTATAGAATTCCGAATAAGCATTACCCCCGACGCTTTTGATGTGGAGATTCCCGAGATCAACGCGGTTTATACCCACATGCTGGGGCACGACTGTCACTCCATCGTGGCAGGAGCGGACCATGCTGATACGATGATCGAACAGCTGAAGGGGTATCTGGAGAAAGGGTATACTCTGGTTCTCACCTCCCACTATACCCCGGAGAACCTCAAGGATGTGGAGACCAAGATCGCCTATCTGGAACATCTGAAAGAGATTTCCGCCGACAGCGGAAACGCCGATGAATTCAAAAAACGGGTGAGGGATGAATACAGCCATTACAGCGGCGGCAACTATCTGGAGATGACGGCAGGATTCTTTTTCGCCTGACCTCCGGGCATCTCTCACTAAACAGCCGCAAAAACCGCGGGCGCCCACAAGGGGCGCCCGCGGTTTTTCTAATGGGATTATAAAGTAAAGCCTTCCGCTCCCACTTCAACCGGAAACATCACCGGCCGTTCTAAGGGATTCTGATTGGGCTGATGAATCACCAGCCTGGTCTCTCCCTCAAAGGTATCGAACAGCATGCCGTGACCGCCGTCCTTGGAAAAAAGAGGCTGTTCCGCCTGCTCCCAGGGTCCGGCCACGCCGTGATGAGATATCGCCTGTCCCAAGGCATATCCCTCCTTGCCGAAGCTGGACCATATCATTCCCAGGGCGCCGCCGGGCAGTCGGCGGAGGTAGGGCCCGTCGGTAACATAGCAGGGGCCGCTTTTGCCGCCTACCGGCGAATCCTGTACCGGCACAGTCCAAGGCGCTTCGGATGCCCGGAAAAGCAGCACCGGCTCACCCTCCGCCCGTGTGAGATCCTCCGTCAGCGGCTGAGCCCATATTTCGCCGTCCCCACACTGCAGCCATTCGTGACTGAAGACCAGCCATGGACGCTCGCCGTCGTCAAAAAGGGTGCCGTCCAGGCATTCCCAGTCCCAGGGGGTGGCGGGACGGTCGGTCAGCGGACGGAAGGGTCCGAGAGGAGCGTCCGCCGCCAAGATCTGGGTTGCCCGGCAGCGGGTGGGGGATTTGAAGCTGCACAGCATGTAGAATCTGCCTTTGTAACAATGCACCTCAGGCGCCCAGAAGTGACGGTCCGCCCAAAAATCCGCATCCGGCGTGAACACGGTGAAGGGCCCTTCCCAGTTCTCCAGATCACGGCTGGAATAGGCTTCCAGATAATAGGCGTGATCGGTCCAGGCAAACTGCCCGGGAGTGCCATAGAGATAATACACTCCCTCATAGGGGACGATGAACGGGTCTCTTAAATGGATTTCCGATATGTGCAATGCACTCGCTCCCTTCTTTATAATGGATAAGGGTACCATACCATAGATTTGTTTCTGCCGCAATAGACAGGCAACAAATGTGCATTCAAAAGAAACAAGTTTAAGTGTATAATAAAATCATCATTTGGCGATGATTATTGTGCATTTATTGCAGAAACCCCAATAATAACAACGGAGGTAGAAGAAGATGAGCAAAAAACTGGTTTCCCTCGCAGCTGTACTAATGTTGCTGGTAACCCTTTTATGCTTCCGGCAACGGCGTTCACCGACTACGACTACACCAAGTTCGGCGGCAAGTCGGCAACGCTCAACAAACAGGGCCGCAATCTCTATTTGATGTCCGCCAACGGATTGGCGAACGCGGACGCCGTGTATGACACTGCAGCCTTCACCGAACTAACGCAAAGCGCGGACTTCACCGACGGCGATTTTGCAGGAAAAGAGTGGAAGATCGACGGCCGCCAGTATTTCTCCATCCGTCCGGACGGCTATATCTGCCCGGAGGGCGGCGCGGCGGTGATCGCACGTGAAAACACCTATGACCGCGCTTTCCAGTACAAGATCAACGTCAATATCGGCACCATTGCCGGCAACGGCGTCTATATCTCCATCTATGCCGGAAAGGAAAAGGTGGAGACGGTTGCCAAAAACGCGGGCGAAACCTATGCGGCGGAAAAGATGGTTACGCTGCAGCCCGGCGAGCGTGCCTATGTCATCGTGGATATTGCCGGGGACGGCGCCGGCGATTCTGTCTGGATGGAAACGGAATTCCGAGTCTGGGGCGTTAACGAGAAGGACACGACGGATTATTCCGCCGTCAATGAGTTCAAGTACGGCGGGAACGCCAGCTTGACGAATAAGCAGGGCGATCAATGCTTCTACACCATGTATGCCGATGACACCGCCAACTGGGAGGATTTCTCCGCCATCGAGTGGAAGGAATGCATGCTGGCGCCAGTGGGCGGCATGAACATCTGGGTTCCCGACATGGGGGATGTGAAAGCGGATTACGGCAGATGGTTTTCCATTCGTCCCGACGGCTTCTGCACCGGCGGCGACAATATTGCCGCCGCGGTGAAGTGGGTGGCCCCCAAAGACGGCAAGATTACTCTTCTCTATGAGCTCTCCGGCGGCGCTGTGGATGCCAATGCTCAGGCCAACGGCGGCGACAGCGTGATCTACTATGTGTACAATGGTGATGAAGAACTATTCAAGCTGGATATCGACGAATCCCTGTATGCCACCGGCGTGCCGGAGGACAAACAGAAAAACACCTACGAGCTGACGGTGAAGAAGGGCGACGAGCTGTACTTCGCCATCGACAACAAGAATAACGGCGGATTTGACAATCCCTGGTTCGGCGCTCTTATCACCTACCAGCAGGATACCCCGCCTGTCTCCACCCCGGACAGCAGCACGACTCCCAACCCCGGAACCGGTTCGGCCGCGCCCATTGCACTGATGGCAGTGGCTGTCCTGGCGGGTGCCGGCGTGGTGGTTGCCGCCAAACACCGCAAGTAAACCAACCGTTTATGCCTCGGCGCAAATATGATTTGCGCCGAGGCATAAATAACGGCATGGCCGATACATAAACTCCATGCGGTTTCATCCCCAAAGGGTTGAAGCCGGGAAAGGACAGGGATCGTACGATGAAAAAATTTTTGTCCATAGCGATCACCGCTGCGCTTCTGCTGACCTGCCTGATCTTCGGCGCTTCGGCCGAAGGCACCTCCTATGTTTACGGCAACAACCGATTCAATGTGGAGGGCATCAACGTTAAGCAGGGCTATAATGGCTGGTATTTTCTGTATTCTCAGACCGGCAACAACGGCGGCCAGTTCCCGCTGGACACCTTGAAGGAGGCCGAGCAGAACCCCGCTTCCGGCCAATGGCGAATTCCCAAGAGCCTGGGGCTGGACGAAGACGCCGCCAAATGGTGGGGGATCCGTTCCGACGGCTTTATGTCGCCGGACAACAATCTCTCCGCCGCCCTGAAATGGGTGGCGCCGGAGGACGGCAAATATACCGTGCAGATCGATTATTGGGGCGGCACCAGCGACACCACGCAGGAAACCGCCGACGGCGTGATCTTCTTTGTCTATTACAACAACACCCTTCTCAGCCGCACCGAAACCGACGGCATGAAGCTGGTGCAACAGGCTGATACCACCGTGGAAGGCAAGCCGCTGAAGGTCAACCAGGAGATGGAACTGAAAAAAGGCGACGCTTTCTACATGATCACAGACCCGAAAGAAAATTCGGGCTGGGATAATCCTTGGTGGATGGTGGACATCGTTAAACAGGAGGAAGCGGGTCCCACTATTCCTCCTGTAGAATCGCAAACCCCGTCTACCCCGGACAGCAGCCCCGCCTCCAATCCGGGGAGTGAATCCACCCCTCCGGAAAGCGGCCCGGCATCCACACCCGATGCCAGCGATGTCAGCGGCGCCGGAAACGCCAGCGATACCGGCAGCAAGAACGAAAGCACTCCAGCTCCCTCCACCTCCAAATCTGCGGCAGTGACCGAGGGCAGCACCACGCCATCCTCTCCTAATAACTGGTGGATTCCCGTAGTGGTGATCGCCGCAGTTGTAGCGGCGGCCGGAGCGGTTGTGCTGGTGATGTATCTGAAAAAAATCGGACCCTTTGCCAAGCCGAATCAATAACCCCGGAGACGAGAAACCGCGGGAGACGGTTTTCGTCTCCCGCGGCAGTCACGGTTTTTCCGACGCGGTTTTCTTCTGCTGCTCCCGATATTCGGAGGGGGACAGATTTTTCTCGCTCTTGAATACCCGGGAGAAATAATAGGCGTCGCCGTACCCCACCATGTTGGCGATTTCCGAAATGGTGGCGTTTCCGCTGGTTAAAAGATCAGCGGCCATGGACACCCGCAGCTGCTTGATATACTGGTTGGGGGACATCTTCTGGTACTTGATAAACAGCTTGTACAAATAGGAACGGTTCAGCTTCAACGTGTCCGCGATTTCCTCGATGGTGCATCTGCCTGTGTTAGGAACGGTTCAGCTTCAACGTGTCCGCGATTTCCTCGATGGTGCATCTGCCTGTGTAATGAGAGTGAATGTAGCGAATGGCGCTGTTCACATACTCATGACCGATGTCCATGTCCTGGTTGCTGGTATCGCGAAATTCCAGCACCAGCCGGGCCAGCAGCAGGTTGAGATACCCCACCATCAGCAGTTCGGAAACATACTGGGTGTGAGAGGCGTTGTAGATCCGCTCCATCATGGAGGGGAAAAAGTCGTCTTTGTCGTAATAAAAAACGGGATTGTCCGCGTTGATGCTGCATTTTTGCAGAATATCCCAGGCTTTGGAGCCGCTGAAGCCCACCCAGCGATATTCCCAGGGGTTAGTTTCGGAGGCGGTGTATTTACAGGTCACAGAGGGCATCAGCAAAAAACCCATTTTCGGCCCGATAGGATATTCTTTGCCGTTTTGATAAAGCACCCCTTCGCCGGAAAGGACATAATGCAGGGAGAAAAACATCTTGCGTGCAGGGCCCCAGAAATGCAACGGATCGCAGAATTCATATCCGCATTCGTGCACGCCTAGGTCAAAGCCATACTTTTCTTCCGCCCAGTAATTGATAAAAGAGTCGCTGGGCTGGTCACTGGGAGTTTTAACTGTTCTCATATGTGACTCCTTCCTCTGCGCTTCCTTTGTCGGACTTTATCCGTGTTTCATTGTATATAACCGGCAGTATCGTGTCAAGACGCAATCCTGCCGCAAAATAAGGATTTGCCACAAAATTGAGAGGTTTGGTGGATAGATATGCGCCGTTTTCCCTTGATTCGGACCCTGGGCGGGGCCGCCGCAGCGGCGCTGCTGATCGGGATGACTTCCTGCGGCAACAAAACCGTGTCTTCGGCACCGGACAGCTCCCGCGCGCCGACGTCGGCGGCAACATCATCGGAGGAGACGGCTATGCGAAAACCTGTGAACGGCGTGCTGTGTTATCCCGCCCCGGAGGAATTCCCTCAGGATGGTCTGCAATTTTCCGTAACGGCCAACGGCCAGGAGGTGGGGCTGTATTCCGACGTCAACGCCTGGGATGCCCGGCCCAACTTCGGTTATTTCGGCATGGAGGAGAACGTTTCCGCCACCATTGTGGTGAAAGCGCAGGAAGCCTTTGAAAAGGTGGAGATTCTGCCGGAAAGCCTGGGAATTACCCCCAAGGTGGAGGGAAACACCATTACGTTTGCCATCGACCGGCCGGGAGTATACGCCACCTTGGTGTTTGACGGCGTCTATCGCGGCAACACCCTGCATCTGTTTTCCAATCCAATCGATCCCAATCCGCCGGAGAAATCCACCGCCAACATCTTCTACTTCGGACCGGGCTATCACGATCTCAAGCAGCGATATGCGGGAGAACTGAAGATCAAAAGCGGGCAGACCCTGTATATAGACGCGGGGGCGGTGGTGGACGGCACCGTTGTGGTGGACAACGCCCGGGACGCCAAGGTGATCTGCTACGGCATGCTGATGATGTCCGGGCACAATCCGCTCAACCAGTACAACGACATCCCCCTGATTGTCAATAACAGCGACGGCGTGGAAATCGGGCCGCTGCTGATCAATTCCCATCGGAATCCCGGCTGGAGTTTTCATATTTATCGCTCCGCCAATGTAACGCTCGATGGATATAAATGCGTCAGCACCCGCTACGCCTCCACCGACGGGCTGGATATCACCAATTCCCAGAACATCACGGTAAAAAACAGCTTTATCCGCAGCTGTGACGACTGTATCACCATCAAAGGACTGGGAGAAGCGGATCCCGCCGACAGTCTGCCCAACGAAAAGATTCATGTTTCGGATACGATTCTGTGGAGCGACTGCAACAACGCCATGGTGCTGGGAGAAGAGTCCCGGGCCAAGTATTACAAGGATATATCTTTCCGGAACATAGACGTATTATTCAGCTTTGACGACCGGGATAATCACGAACGGCTGGACGAGCGGGCGGTGATGACCCTGTTGTCCCTCCACGGCACCTATTACAGCGACGTGCTGTTTGAAGATATCCGCATCGGCAACTGTCAGCGGATGATTTGTATGACCTTTAAGTCCGACTTCTGGTTCGGCTCTATTCTTGGGGATCAAACCACTCCCGGAGGCATGAGCGATGTGGTTTTCCGCAACATCACCAACACCAGCCCGGATGACAACAGCCGAATCGCCAATGAGATTCTGCTGGAGGGCTGGGATAAAGAGAAGGGGATTGAGCGGATCACCTTTGAGAATGTGACGGTGGGCGGCCAAAAGGTGACGGCGGATTACCAACGGCTGAAGACCAACGCATATGTCAAAGATCTGATTTTTCAATAAAGGAGCAAACAAATGAAACGGTGGTTTAGCGGAATTTTAGCGGGAGCGATGATGGTTATGATGCTGACATCCTGCGGAGGAAAGGAGACAGGCGAATCGCAGTCTTCCTCCGTCTATCCACCTGTCTCCGGTACGACAACCGAAACTGGAGAACCCACTGCGGGCGCATCTCAGCCGGATGTTTCCAACCCGGCCAGTTCGCAAAGTTCTGCCACTGCACCGGCAGTTCCCGAGTCATCTCAATCCTCCGAGGCATCCCGGCCTTCAGCGGACACATCCTCCGGCACCTCTGGCCAGCCGGCGGATAAGGATTTGCTGATCTATCCCGTGCCGGAGGGGACTCCCCAGGCCACCGTCTGCTTCTACGCCAAGGCCAACGGGCAGAACCTGGGGGTGTATTCCGACACCAACGCATGGAAAAATCCGGTGAATTTCACCTATTTTCATATTAAAGAAGGCACCAAGGTTCAAGTGGAAATCGAACCCACCTTTGATTTCAAAACCTATAAGATTCTCCCCGACAATTTGGGAGTTAAAAGCTCCCGGGAGGGCAGAAAGATCTCCTTTGAAGCGTCCAAGGCAGGACAGAGCTTCACCATCGTCTTTGACGACAACTACAAGGGCGCGGTGATCCATGTCTTTGTGGCGGCTATCGATCCCAACCAGCCGACCAAAAGCACCGAGGACGTGATCTATTTCGGTCCGGGCTACCACGACCTGTACAAAACCCATAACGGCCAGCTGACCGTGGGCGGCACCGGCCGCACGGTGTATATCGCTCCCGGCGCGGTGGTGAACGGCACCGTCTTTTTCAACCGGGCGGAGAACTGCGCCATACAGGGCGGCGGCGTACTGATGATGAGCGGGGTCAACCCCAACCAGTACAACCGTATCCCTCTGGTTTTTTCCGAGTCCAGGAACTGCACAGTGGGCAAGGTAATCGTCAACAGCCGCGCCATTCCTCTGGATGGCATGATGCGGGGAAGCTGGTCCACCCATCTGTATATGTGCGACGATATGACCGTGGACGGCTACCGAGTGGTCAGCCCCACTTACGCTTCTACGGATTCTCTCAACATCAGCAGTTCCCGCAACGTAACGGTGAAAAATTGTTTCCTGCGGGCTTGCGACGATACCATCAGCATCAAAGGACTTTACGACGAAAATAATCACAGTGCCTGGAAGCCCATCCAGAACATCCACATCTCCGACACCATTCTGTGGAGCGATTGCAATAACGCCATGGTGGTGGGGGAAGAGTCCCGCGCGGAGTATTACAAGAATATTTCCTTTAAGAATATCGATGTGCTTTTCAGCTATGACGACCGGGACAATCACCTGAATCTGGACGAGCGGGCGGCCATGAGCATCGTCTGCCTCGACGGCACCTATTTTTCGGATATCCTCTTCGACAATATCCGCATCAACAACTGCCAACGGCTGGTCTGCATGACCTTCAAGGATGATTTCTGGTTCGGATCTCTCCAGGGGCATCAGCAATATGAAGGCGGCATCAGCGGCGTCACCTTCTCCAATATCACCTCCAACTCCCCCAATGACAGCTTTATCTCCAATGAGATTCTGCTCAGCGGATATACAGCCGGCAAGAATCCCACCTATCCCAAGAAGTATATCGAAAACATCACCTTCAGCAACTTCAAGATCAACGGCGTGAAGCTGACCGCTTCCTATAGCCGCCTGTACAAAAACGACTATGTCCGCAACCTCATCTTCAAATAAGAAGGAAACCACTATGACGAAATTGACTTTAACCACCAATCGGACCGAGCAGTACAGCGTATTTGAGAACGGTCTTCTCCGCCAAGTTCCTGCGGATGCGGAGAACCCCCTTGTTTCCGTGGTACACATGGGAGATATGTGCGCGGTGTACTACGGCGGCGAAGATTGTCTGTCCCTGACCCTGGTGCCTGCTTCCCGGCTGGGAGATATCCGGCCGTCCAAGCTGAAGCTGCACGAATCCTTGCTGCAGGTATCGGTAGAGGGCGACGTTCTTCCCGAGGCCTATTCCGGCGGCATATCCATGCGCAACAGCCAAAGCACCGCGCTGCTCAAGCTGGATTCCCAATACATCTTATCCGATCAGGATCAGGTGGCGGTGGTGACCGAATTTCACCGGGAAGATGGACAGCGGGCGATACATACTCTGAAAACCCATACCGCGAAAACCCTGCTGAGTTCCGTCACCTATATCAATGATTCCCCCCGGGATATCACCCTGCGGATGCTGTCCAGCTTCTCCATCACCGGGCTGACCCCCTTTATCGACGGAGAGGCGCCTGAATCCATGGTGCTGCACCGCTTCCGCAGTTATTGGAGCGCCGAGGGCCGGCCGGAATCTCTGGCAGTGGAGGATATTCAGCTGGATCCTTCCTGGTCCAAATGGGCCACCAAATGCGAACGGTACGGACAGGTAGGCTGCATGCCTACCCGGCACTTCTTTCCCTTCGCGGCCATAGAAGATACCCTGTCCGGCGTGACCTGGGGAGCGGAAATCGTTTGGCCGGGTTCCTGGCAAATGGAACCCTACCGCCGCGGGGACGCTCTTTCCCTGTCGGGGGGACTGGCGGATTTCGAATTCGGACACTGGAGCAAAATCCTGGCCCCCGGCGCATCCTTCACCACCCCTGAGGCCATTCTCACGGTAACTCAAGGGAACAGGGAGGATGTCTGTGACCGGCTGCTGACCTACTTTGATCCTTATTTGGCTTCCCTCCCTGCCAGTGAGCAGGAGCTGCCGGTAATCTATAACGAATACTGCGACACCTGGTGTCATCCCACCACCGAAACCGTCAGGGCCGAATTGGAGGCCCTGCGGGGAATGGGCGTGGACTACTTCGTCATTGACGACGGCTGGTTCCGTAAACCCGGCGTCGAAGGCGTGGGCGTGGATGTGGGCGACTGGGAGGTAAGCAAAGAGCGGTTCGACGGCGACATGCGGCCCACCCTGTCGGCTATTCGGAAGGAAGGGCTGCTCCCCGGCCTATGGTTTGAATATGAAAATGTCGGTCGGGCGTCCGACGCCTATACCCAGTATTCCGATCATTTTCTCCGTCTCAACGGACATATGCTGCAGACACCCACCCGCGCTTTCTGGGATTTCACCGATCCTTGGGTGCAGGATTATCTACACCTAAAAGTAGCGCTTTTTCTCAAGGAAAATCAGGTAGGCTACATAAAGGTGGATTACAACGACTTCTTCGGCATTGGCTGCGACGGGGCGGAATCCCCCGGAGAGGGACTGCGCCGCCAGGTGGAGGCGATGATTGCCTTTAAGAAGCGTTTATTGGAAACCAACCCTGATCTGGTACTGGAAAACTGTGCCTCCGGCGGCCATCGTCTGGATCCCTGCAGTATGTCCACCAGCAGCATGGCTTCCTTCTCCGATGCCCATGAGTGCAAGGATATCCCCGTTATCGCCGCCAACCTGCATAGCCTGATCCCGCCACGGCAGAGCCAGATCTGGGCGGTGATCCGCAAAGAGGATGACCACCGTCGGATTGTCTACTCCATGGTCAACGGCCTGCTTGGCCGGCTGTGCGTATCCGGAAATATCGCCTCTCTCAACGAAGAACAGCGCCGTTTGGTTCAGGAGGGCGTGGCGTTTTACAAGACTGTCCGGCACATCATCAAGGATGGTATATCCCGGCGCCGCTGCTGTTTCAACAGGGCAACCAGCCATCTTCAGGGCTGGCAGGCGGTGGTCCGCCGAACCCCCGATGGCGGGGAAGCGCTGGTGGTGTTCAACGCCTTCGCCGGAATACAGGAGCCGCAGGTACGGCTGGACGGGTTGGAGGGCTATGAGGTCCGGGGCTGTTATACCGACGGGAAGCCGGCCTATATGGAAGGCGGCGAACTGGTGCTGCCGGTTGCCGGGGACTTCAGCGCCATCGGCGTTCACTTGGCAAAACGTCTCTAAACGAAAGAGGAACCATCTCTTTTTGATTCGGAAAGGAGGACCGGAATGCATGCGAAAGTAATCCGGCAGCTGACGGCGCTGGCCGCGGCAGCCGTGCTGATTCTGCCGGCGGCTTTGCCGGCCCGGGCCCAGGAGACCACAACATCAGGCGGCTCCTCCTCGGTGATTGACAAGCATACCTATACCGATTATCTGGCATCCTTCCCCAATGCCGGCCGGGATGTACCGGAGATCAAGGCGGATCCCTCCACCGGCTTTGCCGATGCGGATTCCCTTACCGCCGACGTGGACGGTCAGGGAACTCCCGGCGTGGTGGTGGAGGATGGGGGAGAGGCCTCCCTGCGGGTGTCTGTGCCGCAAAGCGGGCTTTATACCCTGCGGCTGCGGTATTTTACCATGAAAGGCAAGGATACCACCCTGCAGGCCGCCCTTACCATTGACGGTGAAACACCCTTTTTCGAGATGGAGCAGGTTTCCCTGTTCCGCATCTGGGTGGACGATGACCCTCCGGGCAGCAGGCAGGATCCCCTGGGAAATGATCTGATTCCCTCTCAGTCCGAGCTGTACACCTGGCAGGACGCTTATGTGGAGGACCACAGCGGCCAGTACACTGCCCCTTATCTTTTTTATCTGGAAAAAGGGGAGCATATCATCGGCTACAAATCCGTCAAGGAACCGGTGGCCATCGGCGGAGTGTTGTTGGGACCTGCCGAAGAGCTTCCGGCTTATGAAGATGTAAAAAAAGATTACGACAGCAAGGGCTATCAGCCCGTCACCGACGAGCTGCTGACCATTGACGCGGAAAAACCGGCCCGAAAATCCGATACCACCCTTTACGCCCGCAACGACCGTTCCTCTCCTGCCACGGTGCCCTACAGCGCCAGCCGGGTTCTGCTCAATGTCATCGGCGGCGGCAGCTGGTCCCAGTCGGGACAATGGATCGAATGGGAGGTGCCAGTGGAGAAATCCGGCCTTTATCGGCTGAGTTTCCGTGCTCGCCAGAACCTCCTCAGCGGCGCTTCCTCCTCCCGGCGAATTTCCATCGACGGGCAGGTCCCCTTCAAGGAGTTTGAAGAGTTTGCCTTTGAATATAACAGCTCCTGGCAGAACGTAACGCCGGATTATTGGATTTATCTGGAGGGCGGGAAAACCCACACCATCCGGATGGAGGTGACCACCGGCCGGCTGTCGGAAGCCATCGATATTGTGGACGAGGCGGTTTATCAGCTGAATCAGGCTTACCGGCAGGTGATTATGATCACCGGTACCGTGCCTGATACCTATCGGGATTACATGCTGGAGACCACCGCTCCCCAGGTATTTGAAATTTTTCAGGCCCAGGCGGACGCCCTGCGGCGCTGTGACGAGCTGCTGGTGGGAATCACCGGCAAACGGGGAAGCGTCAACGGAATCCTGCAGACCATGAGCCGTCAGCTGGAAAAATTCGTGGACAAACCGGAGCTGGTGCAGAAGCAGGTATCCAACTTCAAGGATAACATCGGCGCCCTGTCCACCTGGCTGATCAATATCAAGCAGCAGTCCCTAGAGCTGGACAGCCTATACCTGCATGGCGATGATGCCAAGCTGCCCAAAGCCGACGGCAATATTTTTCAGAAAATCTGGCACGAGGCCAAGGTGTTTTTCTACTCCTTCGTCATCGATTACAGCTACATCGGCGGTCAGGAAGGCGTGTCCCGGCGCATCGAGGTATGGACCCAGGCAGGCCGGGATCAATCCACCATTCTGCGGGAGCTGAGCTCCCGGTTTACCGATGAAACCGGCATCGGCGTGGATATCAAGCTGGTAACAGGCCAGTTGCTGTCGGCAACGGTGGCGGGCCGGGGACCGGACGTGGCTCTTCAGGTGGGCAACACCGACCCGGTGAACTTTGCCACCCGCGGCGCCGCCGTGGATTTGACGGCTTTCGGCGAAGGCGACACCTCCTTCGATGTGGTGAAGGAGCGGTTTCGCCCCAGCGCCCTGGTTCCCTATCAGCTGGGGGATGGCGTTTATGCCCTGCCGGAAACCCAAACCTTCCCGGTGATGTATTATCGCAGCGATATTTTTGAGGAACTGGGCATTCAGCCGCCGGAGACCTGGAAGGAAGTCTTCAAGGTCCTCAGCATTCTGCAGAAAAGCAACATGACCATCGGCATTCCCGCCCCCTCCAGTGTAGTGGGGGCCATGGACGGGATGACCTCTTATCTGATTCTGCTGCTGCAGCACGGCGGTTCCCTGTACAGTGAGGACAACAAGCAGTCCGCGCTGGATGAAAGCGGCGCCATCGATGCTTTTAAACAGTGGTGTTCCCTGTATATTGATTATGACCTGCCGCTGAAATACGACGCGGCTACCCGTTTCCGTTCGGGAGAAATGCCTCTGATCATCGCGGATTTCACCCTTTACAACAACCTCAGTGTGGCGGCGCCGGAGATCCGGGGATTGTGGAGCATCGCGCCGGTTCCCGGTACCCAGGACGGCGAGGAAATCCGGCACGACGCGGCGGCGGTGGGCATCTCCTGTATGATGCTTTCCGACTGCGAGGATAAGGAAGCGGCGTGGGCCTTTATGGAATGGTGGACCCGGGCGGAGACCCAGACCGCCTACGGCCGGGAGATGGAAAACCGCCTGGGCGAATCGGCCCGGTATCCCTCAGCCAATGTGGAGGCATTCTCCTCCATGTCCTGGCCCGCAGACGATTACGCCATGCTGGAATCCCAGTGGCAGTTTATCCACGGCACACCGGAGGTGCCCGGCGGATATTTCACCTCCCGGCATATCAACAACGCCTTCCGCCGGGTGCTGTATTACAACGAAGATCCCAAGGAAACCCTGATCCGGTATACCCGGTCTATCAATCTGGAAATCGAACAGAAGCGCCAGGAACTGAAGCTGGACTGACTGGCGGACAAAGGAGGGACGACGGATGCAACGTAAAGACGGCGAGGCCAGCCTGCTGCAGCGGATGAAAAAGAGCAAGGTATCCTACGCCATGGCGGCGCCCTACATGATCCTGTTCATTGTTTTCACCGTGCTGCCCGTGGTCATATCCATCTGTCTGAGTTTTACCTATTATAATCTGCTGGAATCCCCATCCTTCGTGTTTATCAGCAATTACCGGAAGCTTTTCGTCTTTGACGACGTATTCCTTATCGCGCTGAAAAACACCTTGCTATTAGCCATTGTCACCGGTCCGGTGAGCTATTTCGCCTGCTTTTTCCTGGCCTGGGCCATCAACAACTTCGGCCGGGGCGTGCGGGCGATTCTCACCACCGTGTTTTACGCGCCCTCCATCTCGGGGGCCGCGTACATGATCTGGTCGCTGATGTTCTCCTCTGACAGCTATGGCCTGGTAAATGTCACACTGACCCAGATGGGCATTATCAACGCGCCGATTCAATGGCTGGAGAATCCCCATTATGTCCTGGGCGCCATCATGATCGTGGCGGTATGGATGAGTTTGGGCACCAGCTTTCTGGCCTTCATCGCCGGACTGCAGGGCGTGGACCGTTCCCTGTATGAAGCCGGGGCGGTGGACGGCATCACCAACCGATTCCAGGAGCTGTGGTATATCACCATGCCTCAGATGCGGCCCCAGCTGATGTTCGGCGCGGTGATTCAAATCACCGCTTCCTTCGGCATCGGGGATATTACCTCGGCGCTGGCCGGCTTCCCTTCGGTGGACTATGCCGCCCACACAGTGGTGAACCACATCGTGGATTACGGCACCGTCCGGTTTGAGATGGGCTATGCTTCGGCGATTGCCACCGTCTTGTTCATTCTGATGCTGGGCTCCAACCAGCTGATCCAGAAACTGCTGCGAAAGGTGGGAAGCTAAATGGAGGCCAAAGCTCCTTCCCGCCGCGCCGCCGCGGCCAAATCCTTTCCCCGGATCAAACGGGTCAGCGCCCGCCGGGCGGTGAATCACTCCCTCGGCGGCAATATCGCCACCTTGGCGGTGCTCTTGCTGCTGGGTATTTTCACCCTGCTGCCCCTGGTCTACATCGTCAGCAACGCCTTTAAGCCCATGGATGAGCTTTTTGTCTATCCGCCTCACTTTTTTGTGCGCAACCCCACCCTGGACAATTTCCGGGATATGTTCACCCTGATGAATCAATCCTGGGTGCCCTTTACCCGGTATCTGTTCAACACCCTGTTTGTCACCGGTGCAGGCACTCTGGGGCATCTCTTTTTCGCCTCCATGTGCGCTTACGTGCTGGCAAAGCATGTTTTTCCCGGCCGGGATCTGATGTTCAAGCTGGTGGTGACCTCCCTGATGTTTTCTACCGCTGTCACCTCCATCCCCACGTACATCATCATTTCCAAGCTGAATCTGTTGGATAACTATCTGGCCATTATCCTGCCTGCTTTCCAGTCCACCCTGGGGCTTTATCTGATGAAGCAGTTCATGGAGACCCTGCCTGATTCGGTGCTGGAATCCGCCCGCATCGACGGGGCGGGCGAGGTATGCGTTTTCTGGAGAATCGCCATGCCCATGGTGAAGCCAGCCTGGATCACCCTGATTATCCTGATGGTGCAGAGCCTGTGGAACATCGTCAGTCCCTACACCTACAGCGAACCGATGAAGACCATGCCCCAGGCTATGTCGCAGATACTGGCCGGCGGCATCGCCCGCACGGGCGCCAGCTCGGCGGTGGCTTTGGTGATGATGGTGGTGCCGCTGTCCCTGTTTATTTTCTCCCAGTCCCGGGTGATCGAAACCATGAGCACCTCGGGCATGAAGGAGTGACGCCAATGCGCACGATACGAAAGGAGGGGGCCTCATGCGGACGGGTATAAGGCGGCTGGCCTGCCTTTGCGTCACCCTGCTGCTTACGGCCGCGACGGCCGCAGCAGCGGCAGCCCAAGATGCGGGGCAGAAACCCTACGACAGCTATACCTATTCCATGCTGGACGGCCAGGAACTGGCTTCCCCGGCGCCCTATCTGCCCGACCGGGTCGTCCGCGGAGACTCTTTCGGTCTGAACAGCCTGAAAAATCCCCGGGATTTATATATCGACGAAACCACGGGCATGCTACTGATCGCGGATACGGGAAATAATCGTGTGATCATCACCGATGTGAATTTTTCCGCAGTCTCCGTTGTTTCTGCTTTTGGCCCGGAAGGGCAGGACGCCTTCAAGGAGCCTTCCGGCGTGTTTTATGCCGCCGACGGCATGATCTATGTGGCGGATACCGGGAACCAGCGGCTGGTCTGCCTGAACCTGGACGGGACTCTGCACCACATTATTCCCAAACCGGAATCGCCGCTGCTGGGAGAAAACTTTATCTATACGCCGGTGAAGGTAGGCGTCAGCTCGTTGGGAAATATTTACGTGGTGAGCGAGGGCGTTTACCAGGGAATCCTGGAAATCGGCCAGGACGGTTCTTTTCTCGGTTACGCCGGTATGAACAAGGTGGTGCCGTCGTTATGGGACCGGTTCTGGCGACTGCTGTCCACCAAAGAACAGCGCAGTTCCATGGCCGCTTTTATCCCGGTGAGCTTCAATAACCTGGATATTGATGAAAGCGATTTTATCTTAGCCACGGCGCAGATTGAAAACAACGCCGGCAGTGCGGCGGTGAAACGGATTAACCCCAGCGGCAAAGATGTGCTGCGGGTGGATTCTCCCATTCCCCTGGTCGGGGACGTGGGCAACACCTACGTGGGCAGCATTGTGGGTCCCTCCCGTTTTGTGGATATCGCTTCCATGAAGGGCGGTATTTACGCCTGTGTGGATGTTCGCCGTTCCCGTATTTTTATGTACGATTCCGACGGCTATATGATGATGGCCTTTTCCTTTACCGGCGGTCAGGACGGCCTGCTGACCGCGCCGGCAGCCATTGATTCCTACGGCAGCGACCTCTATGTGCTGGACGGACCTCAAAACGCCGTCACGGTGTTCAAACCCACGGAATACGGCCGGCGGCTCATCAACGCCACCGCCTTGTATTACTATGGAGATTATGATCAGGCCACGGAGGAATACGAGGAGGTCTACCGCCTCAACACCAACTGTGAGCTGGCCTATACGGGCATCGGCAAGGCCCAGCTGCGGGAGGGTAATTTTAAGGAAGCTATGACCAGCTTCCGTTTAGCCAACAACAAAACCCTGTATTCCCGGGCATTCTCCGAATACCGTCAGGACTTATTGTCAGGAAATTTCCTTTGGGTATTTTTGCTGGCTTTTGCGGCTCTGGCCGTGGTGGTAATCCGGATTCCCATTGTCCGGCTGCGGGCGCGCCGTGAAGGCGCTGCGGTGAAGGTCTCGGCGGCGGATGATCCGCTGCAGGGAAAACCGCTGGGCCGCTATCTGCAAAGTGTGGACTATGCCTTCTATTATATCTTCCATCCCTTTAAAGGGGCCAATGATCTTAAGCGGGAAAAACGGGGCACGGTGGCGGGAGCACTGACACTTACCCTGCTTTACGTCCTCACCATGATGGGTTCCAGCCTGCTCAGCGGCTATCTGTTCCGCACAGGCAATGTCAACCGCACCAATGTGCTGCTCAACGGCCTTCTGTCACTGCTGCCGCTGATTCTCTGGTGTGTAGCCAATTGGTGTTTAACAACCCTGATGGATGGGGAAGGCAGTTTCCGGGATATTTTCATCTCGGCTGCTTACTCCCTTACCCCCTTCATTCTGATTCAGATCCCGCTGATCGCTGTTTCCAATCTGCTTACCTTGGAAGAAAGCGCTTTCTATGCCTTTTTCTACATATTGTCCCTGCTGTGGCTGCTTGTTTTGCTGCTGGTGGGGAACATGACCATTCACAATGTCAGCATGAAACGTGCCCTGGGTACCGCCCTTTTGACCGTGGTAGGCATGGTGGTGATCCTGGTATTGGGCTTTCTGCTGGTGAATCTGGCCTATACTGTTTTCGAATTTGGAAGAACTATATACCGCGAGTTGATTTTCCGCATGTGACCGCAACCGCGAACGGGAGGGTTTCCGGATGAAAAAATACCAAAAACGGCTGTTGAGCATCGCCATCGCTTATGGAGTGGTAATCGTGCTGGTGGCGGTGCTGTTCTCCCAGTCCTTCAGCACCGGCGCCGGCGATCTGCAGGGGAATCCCTTGTCAGGCTTTGGCGGTATGAGCGGATTCGGCCGTGCACGGGATAAAGCGGACGGTTACGACCCCGCCGTATACAATTCCCAAGGTCTGCAGACCACCCTGCCGGAGGGGATGACCCTGGCTTTCCGGGATGGCGACGTTGCTTTGTACTATCACCCGGAGATGTTTTCCATCGCCGTCCGGAATGAGAAAAGCGGGCAGGTATGGCTGTCCAATCCACCCGATGTGGAGGAGGAAACCCTGGTGGGCGGCGCTACCCGGGATACGCTGCTGTCCCAGCTGTCCGTCCAGTACTATAACAGCGGCGGCCAGGCCGTAACGCTGGACAGCTACAACGATTCCGTCAAACAGGGCGGCGCGTCCGCCAAGGTGTCGGGAAATCAGCTGGTGGTCTCCTATCACATCAGCCGGACCAAGATCACTGTGGACGACATTCCACAGCAGCTTTCCGATGTTCGTTTTGAGGAGATCTTAGCCAAGCTGGAACCGGCGGATCAGGAGGAACTGAAAACCTACTATCGGCTGCAGACGCTGAAAGGCATCACCAGTGAGAAGACCAAGCAGATTCTGTTGGACAAATACAAGAACCTGGAAGCCAATGATGTTTACGCCATTGAGGTGACCACCGAGCGGGTGCTGCTGAAGGTCAAGGCGCTGATGGATAAGGCGGGCTATACCACAGAAGACCTGATTGCCGATAATCTGGAAAACGGCATCGAAGCTCAGGTGGAGGCCAAGGCCTATTTCGATATGGATCTGGTTTACACCCTGAAAAACGGCCGCCTCAGCGTCCAGCTGGATACCGCCTCCATGCAGTATGTTCCCACCCTTCCGCCCACCCAGATTCGGGTGCTGGAGTTCTTTGGCGCGGCGGGAACTCAAGAGGTCGGGTATATGCTGGTGCCCGACGGCAGCGGCGGGTTGATCCATTTCAATAACGGCCGGGTCAACGCTGCGCCTTATAATGTGTCCGTATATGGCAAGAACCCCTCCATGGCGGATACCAGCCGCTATCAGGTGGCGGAACAGGTACTGCTGCCGGTATTCGGCCTCAAAAACGGCTCCGCCGCTTTTGTCTGCTCCATCAAGGAAGGGGCGGAATTGGGAAGGATCGGCGCCCGGGTAGCAGGTATGACCTACTCCTATAACTGCGTGTTTGCCTCCTTTGACGCGACATTGAGCCAGTCCATGACCTTGACCTCCGGGGAGGACACCCTGGTGGTGATGACCGAAAAGAATCCTTACAAAGGACCGCTGCGTCTGGAATACACCTTCCTGGAAGGGGAGAACGCCGACTATAACGGTATGGCTGCCGCGGTGCGCAGCGATCTGCTGGCCTCCGGCGCGCTGCCGGAAGGCAACGCCGCCTCCGCTCTGCCCCTGGACGTCACCTTTCTGGGCGCGGTGCCGGTGAAAACGGTAATCGCGGGCATTTCGGTGGATGTGCAGACCAGCATGACCTCCTTCTCCCAGGCCGCCGGTCTGGTGGAGGAACTGAGCAAGCTGGGAGCATCGCCCACCAGCGTGGGCTATATCGGCTGGTTCAACGGCGGGGTGGCCCAGAAAACCGTGCTGGACGTCCGGCCGGAATCCTGCCTCGGCGGGACAAAAGGTTTGAACGCGCTGATGGAATCCCTCAGCGCCAAGGGAATCGGCTTTTATCCTCAGACCTATTTTTCCACTGTTTTCAAAACGGGCGACGGCTACAACAAGCGCAGCCACGCTCCCCGGCGTCTCAACGGAGACGTGGCGGTGGGCTACCATTATGATTTTATGAACCGGTATCGGAAGAGCGGCACGATCAACTTAGTGTCTCCCAACCATCTGGTATCTTTTGCGGAAACCTTCCTGGACAAATCCGCTTCCCTGCAGCTGCCGGGGCTGACTTCTGCCGACTTGGGAACCAGCCTGGGGGCAGATTTCAGCAATTCCCACTCCGTGGACCGGGTCAAGGCTGCGGAACTGACGGTACAGGCACTGGACGTGCTGGCGGGAAAAACCCAGCTACGGCTTTCCGCTCCCCACCTGTATGCCTGGAAATATGCCTCTTCCATCAGCGACCTGCCGCTGGACGACAGCTGGTTTGCCATCGTTAATGAAAGCGTTCCCTTTGTGCCCATGGTGCTCAGCGGTTCCATCTCCTACTCTTCCCGGCCCCTGAACATGGAGGCCGATTATCGAGTGGCACTGCTGGAAGCGGTGGAATACGGAGCGGGGCTGCAGTATCTGCTGATGGCCGAGGAACCCGGCTTACTGAAAGAAACGGATTATAACCTGTACTATACCGGCAAGGCCGACGATTGGCTGCCCATCGCCGCGGCAGACTACAGCCGGGCCGCCGCTGAGCTGGCTTCGGTGTCAGGCAAGCGGATAGCCGCTCATCAGCGTCTGGATGTCCAGCTGTACCGCACCACCTATGAAAACGGCGTGGAGGTCTATGTGAACTACGCCGATACCGACGCCGTATATGAGGGCAAGACCATCGGCGCCAAGGATTATCTGGTTGCGGGTTGAAAACCCGCGGCTGAGAAAGGAAGGAGTGACCTGCCATGCCGGGCATCGGCGCAACCTCAAAAAAGAAGCGCGTCCTGACATTGGAAGCCCGCAAGGGCCGGCTGGGGTGGATTTTTATCGCCCCCTTTCTGTTCGGAATCGTATTCCTGTTCGGCATTCCCATCATCCGCTCCATTGTGTACAGCTTCGGCACGGTACAACCGGACGGCGGCGCCGTCACCTTCGCGGGGCTGAAAAACTACTACGACGCCCTGTTTGTGGAGACGGAGTACCGGCAGCGGGTGGTTCAGTCCATCCTGAACATGCTGGTGAACCTGCCTTTAATCACCCTGTACAGCTTTTTTATCGCCAACGTCCTCAATCAAAAATTCGCCTGCCGCGGCCTCTTCCGGGTGATCTTTTTTCTCCCCATCGTTCTTTCCTCCGCCGCTATGATGTCCTTTGACGCGGGGGATATCCTGCAGAATACCATGGGCGGCGCTGGCGGCGGCCTCAAGGAAAGCGATTCTCTTGGAGGAGGCGCGGGACTGCTGACGCTGCTGTACAACACCGGTCTGCCGGAAACCATGATCGACTATGTATTTGATGTGGTGGGCCGGATCAACGAGATTGTGATGCTTTCCGGCGTGCAGACCGTTATCTTTCTGGCGGCGCTGCAGTCCATCCCCCGCAGCGTGTATGAAGCAGCTTCCATCGAAGGGGCCACGGCCTGGGAATCCTTCTGGAAGGTCACCTTCCCCATGATCACGCCGATGATCATCACTTGTATCGTGTATACCATCATCGACTCCTTCAATGCTGCCGGCAACAGCACGCTGGAGATGATGCGGGACAAGGCGTTCGGCACCACGCAGAACTTCGGTCTGGGAGCGGCCATGGCGTGGATCTACTCCGTGGTGATCCTGCTGATTATCGGCATTGTGTTCGGGCTGGTGGCCCGGCGCAACCGGCTGCAGGACTGACCGGAAAACAACGAAGGGAGGATCTGTCATGGATGCAGCGGCGAAACCCCGCAGGAGACGGCGGACGGTCAGCGGTTATAAGGTTAAGAGCAAGGCGCTCAAGTGGATCTGGGCGGTGCTGCGCACCGTACTGCTGATCGGCCTGGCCTACATTATTCTTTATCCCGTCCTAGTCAAGCTGTCGGTGGGCCTGATGTCCCGCTCGGATATGAACGATATGACCGTGCACTGGGTGCCCAAGAATCCTTCGCTGGACAACTTCAAAGAGGTCCTGCGCCTCATTGATTACGGCGAGTATTTCTTCACCACCCTTTTCACCACCGTGGCGACCACCCTGCTGCAGGTGGCGGCCTGCACCTTTGCGGGCTACGGGTTTGCCCGGTTTCACTTCAAAGGGAGGAAATTCCTGTTTTTCCTGGCCATTCTCACCCTGGTGGTTCCCCAGCAGGCCTACAGCGTATCCTCCTATACCATGTTCCGCAACTTTGATTTCTTCGGTATCGGCGGACTATTCGGCTGGGATATGGGTTCACTGCTGAATACCCCCTGGCCGGCGATGATCCTGGCCATCGGCTGTCAGGGCACCAAAAACGGCCTGCTGATTTACATCATGCGCAACTTTTTCCAGAACCTGCCCAAGGAGGTGGAGGAATCCGCTTGGGTGGACGGCGCGGGGGTGTTCCGCACCTTTACCCGCATCATGCTGCCCAATACGGTGCCCGCCCTCACCACCATCACCGTGTTCAGCTTCGTCTGGAGTTGGAACGATCTCTACTTCGCCAGCACCTACGCCCCCAACATGAAGCTGATGCCATTGATCCTGAACCAGCTCAGCTGGCAGATTCAGCAAATCCTGGGCCGTTCCAATGTGGATGTGATCCAGATTTCTATGCTCACCAACGCGGCGGCGCTGCTGATCCTGCTGCCCTTGTTGATTTTCTTCCTCATCGTGCAGCGGTTCTTTATCGAAGGTGTAGAGCGTACCGGGCTGACCGGTATGTAAATAATTTTTGAGAACAAAAGGAGGATTTCCATGAAAAGCAAATGGTTTATCCGTATTGGCACCACAGCGGCGGCGGTTTGTCTGGCGGCGGCGTCACTGGCCGGCTGCGGATCAAAAACCGAATCCTCTTCCGGCTCCGGGCAGCCGGAGGAAAAAAAGTATGATCTGGGTGGCCGCACGGTGACGCTGGCCTCCTGGGGCTCCTTGGCGCCAAACGAGAACGATCCCAACTACGCCAATCAGGTGGCGCTGGTGGAGGAAATCGAGGCGAAATACCACTGCAAGCTGGATTATTACACCACCAACGATTACCACACCTATACCAGCGCCATCCTCACCACCGCTCTGTCGGGCAATATCATTGCCGATGCCTTCTGGGGGCATTTCCAGAACATTGTACCCCAGTGGGCCAACAACAATCTGGTGGCGCCCATCGACGACTATTTTGATTTCTCCCTGGATATGTGGAACAAGAACGAGACCGACGCCTGGACGCTGAACGGCAAGCATTACGGCATCACCAACTGGATTGATAATCCGGGCCACATGATTCTGTTCAATAAGAAAATCGTCTCCGACAACAACATCACCCCCGAATCCCTGTACAAGCTGCAGGCGGATGGGGAATGGACCTGGGATAAGCTGTCCGAGTTCGCCATCAAGTGCACCCGGGACACCGACAACGACGGCGAAACCGACACCTGGGGCTTCGGCTCCTACGGCACCTCTCCCTTCTCACCCGAACCCTTTATTTATTCCAACGGCAGCTCCCCAGTGCTGCTGTCCCAGGATTTGAAATACACCTACAACCTGGAGGACCCCAAGGTGGTGGAAGCCATGGAGTTCGGTCATAAGCTGGTGTATCAGGATAAGGTGTGCGATATGTCCTCCAAGGATTGGGGCTATTGGGAAGCTCTGTGGAAGCGCGGCCGCATCGCCTTCTATGAGGCCCCTTCCTGGGTATGGAGCCCCTATTACGACGTGTTTGAAGAGGCTGGGCTGGAATACGGCATTCTCTTTATCCCCAAGGGCCCTCAGGCCACGGATTACGTTAACGCTCAGTCCGGTATGGCCGGTATCTTCATGCAGCCCGGCGTGCAGGATAAGGAAGCCATCGCCGCTCTGATCACCGATTTTGAGAAACCCCAGTCCTGGAAAACCAACTATGACGTCACCCGCTCCTTCCAGAACCGGGTGTTTGACGATGAATCCCTGAATACCATCTCACAGGTGAAGAACTGCTCAGTCACCCTCAAGGGCGAGGTGGCCACCTGGTTCCGTGACAATGTGCTCTGGTCCGACTGGGGCATCAAGGACAATATCCCCGCCAAAACCTTTATCGCCCAGCAGAAAGCCCCCTCTCAGGCGGCTATGGATGCTATCTGGAACAGCGAGCTTACGGTACCGACCACGGCGCCGGAAAGCGAAGAAGCCGCCGAATGATGGAATAACCCAATGATTGTCGGCCGGCATGCCGTTTGTTCAGTCAACCGGTATGCCGGCCGCGGCAGAAAAGAGGAAACCATATGAACATACCCGGCACCGCCGCGATATGCCGTCCACCGGACAGAGCCTATCTCGCCAAACGGGCCAATGACCCTCAAAGCGCCGATCCGCTGGGCATGGTATTTTCACCGGAGTGGACTATGCGAACCGCTGATGGGGCGGAAATACCCGTGTACGCTACCCCCGCCAACGCCGGCTCTCCCATTGCCGTATCCACGGGCTGCATTTCCTTTTGTTCCGTTGTCCGTTCCTCTGCGGAAATAAGCGGGGAGGAGCTGATCCTCTATGCGGAGCATGCGGATGCGCTGCAGGAGGTCCGCATTCTGCCGGAGGGAGCGCCGGTCACAGGACGGCTGGAAGGGGACAAATTCGTCCTCCGCGTGAAGGGCTGCGCCCGTTTTGTGCTGGAAGCCAACCGACGGCCCGGCGCACCGCTTTTCGTCAGTGTGGAGGAGGTCTGTCCGGCTCCCGATCTCCAGGATCCCGCCGTGCTGTATTATCCTCCCGGCGTGCATGAGGTGGATCAAATCGCGCTGCAGAGCGGACAGACGCTGTACATCGACAAGGGGGCAGTTTTGCGCGCAAAACCGCCGGAGGAAACGCCCATCAATGCGTGTGACTGGGCGGCTCAGCCCAACTATGGGCCCTTTATCTCCGCCCGGGATCAAGAAAATATCACCATCACCGGCGGCGGGATCATCGACACCTCTCTGCTGCCCTGGCACGCCCGGGGTACCATTTTCCTCGCTGGCTGCCGTCATGTGAGAATCTCCAATATCACCACCGTCAACGCCGCCAGCTGGACGGTCCATCTGTTTGACCTGGAGGATGTGCAGCTGAAGAATCTGAAAATCTACGGCTATCGCACCAATTCCGACGGCATTGATCTGGTAAACTGCCGGCGGGTATCGGTTCGGGATTGCCTGGTTCGCACAGGAGACGACGGTATCTGCCTGAAGTCCACGGATCCGAGGAAAATCGGCGGTGCGGACGTGGTGGTGGAGAACTGCGCCGTGTGGAACGACAAGGCCCGCTGCCTGGGCATCACCTGCGAAACCCGCAGCGATATCTACAATGTGCTGTTCAAAAACTGCGATATTCTCCATTCCTACCCCAAGTGGGCCATGGAGCTGGGGTCCCTCTGCGTCATCGTCTGCGATTCGGGTCACATTCACGACATTGTTTTTGAGGATATCCGCATCGCCCATGAGGATCATTACGCCGTCTGCGTGGCGCAGATGAAGGACTTCTGGTCCAAGGAAAAGACGGTGGGCAAAATCAGCCGGATCACCTTCCGACGGGTGTCCATCCCGGCGGGAGTTCCCTCCTTAATCCAGGGGTACGACGCCGAACATCCGGTGAATGACGTGCTCTTTGAAGACGTCCGCGTCGGCGACAGAACGGCGATGTGCCCTGAGGATATCCAGCTCCACAGGCAATACAGCGATATTCGTTTCACGGCGGATTAACCGACCGTCAAGGGCCGAAGGAGGAGAGACTATGCAGCTTGGTTTTCTCCAACAGCTGAAGGAACATCCTCAGCTGCGGCTGGCGGCTCGTCAGCGGGAGCTTCTCCTGCGGGACCGCCACTATCCCGGCTATCATTTTGGAGCGCCGGAGGGCCGGCTTAATGATCCCAACGGGCTCTGCCGCTGGCAGGGGCTCTGGCACCTGTTTTATCAAGCCTTTCCCTCTGAGGACGGCCCCATCAGCTGGGGACACGCGGTCAGCGAAGATTTGATTCATTGGAAGGATCTGCCCTACGCTCTGCGTCCCGGTCCGGAGCCCTCTTGCTGGTCGGGCTCCGCCCTGGTGGAGGAGGATCGGGTCATCGCTATGTACCACGCGCCCCAATACGGCAATATGGTGGCCGTTTCCCGCGATCCCTTGCTGCTTCAATGGGAGAAACTCACCGGTGGAGCGGTTATCCCGGCGGCACAGCCGGGGGAAACTCTGCCCTACAGGGTATACGATCCCTGTATCTGGAAAAAGGGGGAATGGTATTATTCCCTGTCCGGCAGCTCGCTTCCTCATCCCGCCACCGGACGGCAGACGCGTACGGAGTTTCTTTTCCGCTCTCGGGACCTCGTTGATTGGGAATATCTCCATCCGTTCTTTGACCGTGATCCCTTCGGCGGCCGGCCGGATATGGACGGCGCGTGTCCCTATCTCTGGCCCATCGGGGAGAACCATGAGCGAGATCTGCTGCTTCATTTTTCCCACCTCAACGGCGGCCAATATATGCTGGGGAATTTCTCCGCCGAAACTTATAAATTCGAGGTCTGCAATGGAGGGGCTTTCAACAGCGGTTCCTGGATTGCGGGCGGCGTGAGCGCCCCCTCCGCAGCGCCGGATGAAAAAGGCGGCGTTATCGCCGTTTTTACCCTCAATCGGGCGCGGTACGGCGGCGATTGGGATCAAATCATGAGCCTGCCCCGCCGGTTTACCCTGACAGGACCCCAAAAGGATAGGCTGGCGGTGTCGCCGGCGGGGAATACCGATTCCCTGCGGCGCGGGCATGTGGCGCACAGGAATATCCTACTGCCGGCCAATGAGGAAATCCTGCTCCCTGATGTGGCGGGAGATTCTATGGAACTGGAAGCGGTGTTTGCTCCCGGCCGGATACCGGTATTGGAACTGACGGTGCTGCGTTCTCCCGGACGGGAGGAATGTACCCGTATCGCCGTTTATCGGCAGCGGGGCGATCTGAACTACCAATGGCTGGAAAAACTCGGCTGGATTGATTCTCATGACACCATTGTGTCGCTGGACGCCACCGAGGGCTCTCTGGGCGGGGATGTGATGACCCGGCCGCCGGAAATCGGCTCCCTTTTCGTGGCGCCGGAGGAACCGGTGCGGCTGCATATATTCATCGATAGATGTGTGGTGGAGGTGTTCGTGAACGACGCCCTCTGCCTGTCCACCAGGGTGTTTCCCTCCCGGTTGGATAGCCGCGGCGTCTCCCTGCGTGCCATCGGACAGCCCGGCCGGGTACTTTCGCTGGACACTTGGCAGATGGCTTCCATTTACGAAGAGGGCTGAGCGGAAAAGCATATAAACAGATGATGAAAGCCGGCCGTCCGCACCCAGGATGGCCGGCTTCATGCATCTATTAACATTTGAACTGTCCCGCAATTTACGGAGGTGAGCATATGGTAAAACTGACGCCTGTCATGGGCTGGAACGCCTGGAATTGGTTCGGCGGCAATGTCAGCGAACAGCTGCTTTGCGAAATCGCCGACGCAATGGTATCCTCCGGCCTGGCGGACTGCGGCTATGAATATATCATTGTCGATGACGGCTGGTCTCTGAAAACCAGGGATAAAAAGGGCAGACTGGTGCCCGATCCGGCCAAATTCCCCAACGGCATTCAAGCTGTTACTGATTATATCCATGGCAGGGGCCTGAAGTTTGGCATGTATTCCTGCGCCGGCAACCTGACGTGTGCCGGGTATCCGGGCAGTTTTGAGCACGAGTTTGTGGATGCGGATACCTTTGCCTCATGGGGTGTGGACTATCTCAAATACGATTACTGCTACCACAGCAAGATTATCCCCGGAAAATATTTATACCGCAGAATGGGAATCGCCTTGGAAAACTGCGGACGGGATATCCTCTTCCATGCCTGTTCCTGGGGAGCGGACCAGACGCATGAATGGATCAAGGAAACCGCCGCCTCCATGTGGCGTTCCGGAGCGGATATCTATGACAACTGGGCGACGGTGGTTTCCCTGGCAGAGCATCAGGCTCCGCTTCATCCCTACAACGGGGTGGGCTGCTTCAATGACATGGATATGCTGATTGTCGGTCTGGAAGGAAAAAGCCCCATCAGTCTGGGCGGGTGCAGTTACACCCAATATAAAACCCATTTCTCCCTCTGGGCT
The DNA here is from genome assembly GCA_902492455.1 of uncultured Oscillospiraceae bacterium. Taxonomy (GTDB): domain Bacteria; phylum Bacillota; class Clostridia; order Oscillospirales; family Acutalibacteraceae; genus CAKTXU01. The sequence goes on along the minus strand of CABULH010000008.1, from coordinate 19,050 downwards.
TTTTTCGCCTCTCCGCTTATCATCAGCTGTGACATCCGCCGCATGTCCCCGGAGACGAAAAATATTCTCACCCATCGGGAACTCATCGCCATCAATCAGGACAGAGCCTGCCGCCAGCTGGTCAGGCTGGAAGGCGTCATGTGGACCGGCGCGGACCCCCTCTGTTATTACAAGCAGCTGGAGAACGGCGACATTGCCATAGGGCTTTTCAACCTCAGAGATGAAACCTGCACGGCCCGCTTCAATCTGGATGAGTTGGGCCTTCCCTACAGCACGGGAAAAACACTGGAAATGCGGGAGCTGTGGACAGGAGAAAGGGTCCGGGTGGAGAATGCCGCTGTAAGCTGGACATTGGAAGCCTGCGGCTGTGCGGTATTCCGCTGCAAGGTGGTGGATGCCGGATGAACCGCTGCATCCGCTGCGATGCTCCGTTTTTCCGCGATGACATCGGCGCTAACAGGAAATTCCTCGGACGGGCTGTACGGGAATTTATGTGCAGGGAGTGTCTGTCGCGGGAACTCCGGGTCCCGCGACAGTTGATCGATCAAAAAATTCAGCAGTTCAAGGAAGAGGGCTGCACACTGTTTATGTAAGAGAAGCATCCCTATGAGACAGACCAAGGACGCGGCCGGTCCGGCGGCGGGCGTCTTTTGTTTGAATAAGACAGCAAAAGGGAAAGAGGCCGCGCAGATTCCGAAGCGTTAGGATCCAAAAACAAAAGAAAGCGTGGTATGGTTATGTGGAAAAAGCTCATTTCGGCGGCGGCAGTTTTGGCAATGCTGGCAGGGCTAGGAGTTCCCGCCTTCGCGCAGCCCCTCCCCCCGGCGCTTCATTATCAGGGCGAAGATAACTGGTACGCCGTTTACAGTACCCAGACCAACATCACCGGCAGCTTCGACACCACTACCCTTCGCCATTGTGAGATTCAGCAGACCAGCGGAGACGTGCGCATCTGGAAGCCCGCCATCTCGGAATCCGGCCGCGGCGCTTATTGGTTCGCGGTACGTTCGGATGGGCTGGTGGCGCCGGACGACGGTTACACCGCCGGGCTGAAATATGTGGTCCCCGAATCCGGCGCCTACAGCGTGGATATCCGGTATTCCGGCGGTTCCGGCGGCGGCAGCGGGGATGGCGTCATCTTCGGCATCTATCTGGACGGCCGGCAGCTCCATGCTGAAAACGCAGTTGCTCCGGTCACCGGCGGGAGTTATACCGCCGTGCTGCAGCTCGCCAAGGGGCAATGCCTGTATCTGCTGGCTGACCCCAAGACCAACGGTGCATATGATTCCCCCTGGTACAACGCGGAAATTGTTAAAACCGGCAATGCGGTATCCAGTTTTGGGCAAAACACCAACCCCATGGAGCAGGCGGGGGAGATGGGCTGGACCGCCGTGTACAGCCACACCGCCAACCGTGGCGGCAGTTTCGATATCGCTGCCCTTCAGGACTGCTCCTATAAGGATATGTCCTCGGGTTCACCGGTGTGGAAGCCTGCTTCCGGCACCGCCTTCCAGTATTTCGCCGTCCGTCCCGACGGGCTGGTGGCTCCCACCGACGGATATACTGCCGGGGTCCGCTGGACTGCTGCGGAATCCGGCGTCTATCGGCTGAACGTCGCTTATTCCGGCGGTTCCAGCGGCGGCAGCGGCCAGGGGGACGGAGTCATCTTCGGCATTTACCAGGATAGCCAGGTGCTCCGGGTGCAGGACGTGACCGGTTCCCTGTCCGAGACTGCCTACAATGGAACCTTTACCATGCTGAAAGGACAGAGTTTTTATCTGCTGGCCGATCCCAAGGGCAGCGGCGCCTATGATTCACCTTGGTTTTTTGCAACTGTGGAAAAGACCGGAGAGCTGCCTGCTTATGCTTATGGCCAGAACGGCGTTTCAATGGATACACAGGGAGAAAAGGGCTGGACTGCAGTATACAGTACCGCTGTGAATCAAACCGCCGGTTTTCCCACCGCCACCTTCCAGCCCGCGGAGTATAAAACCGCTGAGAGCCAGAATGTGTGGAAGCCCCAGGCCGCGGCAAACGCGACTCCCGCCGATCCGGTGTATTATTTCGGGATTCGCCCGGACGGCTTCGTCGGTCCGGCTACCGGCTACACCGCCGGGATGAAATGGACAGCGCCGGAAACGGGATATTACGATGTGTCGGTTCAATATTCCGGTGGCCAGGGCAGCGGCGGGCAGGGAGACGGAGTCATCTTCGGCATCTATCTGGATCATCAGAAACTGCATGAGAAGGATGCCGGCGTCCGGATCACAGGGGGAAGCTATACTGGCCGGGTTGCCATGGCCAAGGGGCAGAGTATTTACCTGGTGGCGGATCCCAAGACCGGGGGCGATTACGACGATCCCTGGTTCGCCGCCTCCATCACGCTGGCGGAAAACCCTGGAGATGGAAGGGAATCCCTGCGGCTTTATGACGTGCCCGCTGCCTATCCTCAGGAAGGAATCGTTTTCCAGGTAAAAGTCAACGGCAAACCCATCGGCCTCTATTCCGACTACAACGCCTGGAACAACAAGGTGAACTTCGGTTACTTTGATTTCGGCGGAGAGGGCATCGCCGAGGTGGAGATTACCCCTCAGTTCAGCTATACCGCCTATGAGCTGCTTCCCGCAGCGGACGGCGTGCAGTCAGTACGGGAAGGAAACACCATCCGCTTTGCGGTGACCCGGCAGAACAGCAGCATCACCCTGGTGCTGGATGGCAGCTACCAAGGACGGACACTGCATCTCTTTGCCAATGCCATCGACTACAGCGCTCCCACTGCCAATGAAACCGGCACAATTTATTTTGGGCCGGGATTTCATGACCTATACGCTGCCGCCTGCGCCGGGCATTATGAAATCCCCTCCAACACCCGAGTGTATATCGCCGGCGGCGCCGTGGTCAAGGGCACGCTGGCGGCGGCCGGGGTGGATAATGTGCAGATTGAGGGACGCGGCATGGTGATGATGACCGGCAATAATACGGTGAACACCTATCTGAATATGCCGGTAGCCGTCACCTACAGCACCAATATCGCCATCTCCGGGATTCTGGTGAACAGCCACCGCAATCCCGGCTGGTCTATGAGTGCCCATATGACCCAGGGGCTTACCGTGCGGGATGTCAAGGTGGTCAGCACCCGGTATGCTTCCACCGACGGCTTTGACCTGTCCAACAGCAGCAACGTGCTGCTGGACAATCTCTTTATCCGCAGCTGCGACGACTGTATATCGGTAAAGGGATTGGGCTCCGGCGCACCTGCAGACAGCCCGGCCAACGAGAATATCCGGCTGGAAAATCTGGTTCTGTGGAACGACTGCAACAACGCGGTGGTATTGGGAGAGGAATCGGTGGCCAGCGCCTACCGGAATATCATCGTACGCAATGTGGATATCCTCTACTCCTACGACGACCGGGATAATCATGAAAATTTGAACGAACGGGCGGCTCTCAGCCTAGTATGTCTCCACGGCACCTATTATTCCGATATTTTATTCGAGGATATCCGTATCAACCGCTGTGAGCGGCTGATGGTGATGACTTTCCTGGACAGCTTCTGGTTCGGTTCTATCCAGGGAGATCAGTCTACTCCCGGCGGCATCAACGGCGTCACCTTCCGGAATGTTCAGGTGAAGGGCAATTCCGGCAGCCGGATCGCCAATCAGATTCTGCTCAATGGCTGGAACAGTGACAAAACCATCCGGAACGTCACCTTTGACAATGTGTTTATTCAAGGGCAGAAGCTGCAGGCCGGGTCCTCCTATATTGTCCGCAACGCGTATGTGGATGCCAGTCAGCTGAATTTCAGCTGACTGTAAGACTGTCAGCTGCGAAGGCTTTGCCGGACCAAAGCCTTCGCAGCCATTCTCTTTGGCATACAAAAACCCGTGGGATCATCCGAAAAAATTCGGATGATCCCACGGGTTTTGAACCATGACATAGCACCGCTTAATCAAACATGATCAGGCATAAAGGTAAGTGTGGAGATCGGTCACCGACTGCTTGGGATCCTTCAGTACCAACATGGCGCCGCCATTAATGGTTTCATTGCGGTATGCGCCGTTCTGAGGAACACGGTAATCGGTCATAATATCGTAGGACAGATAAGATGCCACGTCCATCACATACTTGAGGATGTCTCCCCGGCCCATATTGGTTTTCACCTGGGGCAGCAAATCATCCAGCATGCCGGTTAAGGTAAAAATATCCGCACGGCGCGCCTTGTCCAGCAGAATTTTCATCGCCTTCTGTTGTCGCTGCACCCGGCCGAAATCGCTGTCCAAATGCCGGATGCGGACGTACTGGAGGGTCTGGAAGCCGTCCAGCTGATAGACTCCCGGTTTGTTGGACATGGGCACAAAGTTGGGGTCCCCGGTTTCCACTGTGGCAGTGGTTCCTTTCTTGGGGATCTGAGTGGCCTCCGGCCCCGTCAGTTCGATTTCGATCCCCCCCAGTTTATCCACCGCAATGGGGAATACCACAAAGTTGATGCCGATATACTTATCGATTTTCAGCCGGAAATTCTGCTCGATGGTTTTAAACAGCAGCTTTTCCTGTCCAAAGGCATAGGCGGCGTTCAGCTTGTTGTAATCGTCCTTGCCGTCCCCGTCCTTGTCCCGGCCGGGAATGGTGATACAGGTATCCCGCAGGAGTGACACAAATTTAATGGTCTTGTTCTTTTTGTTGATAGAGACGATCATGTTGGAGTCCGAACGGGCGGAATAGTTGGTCCGGCCGTCAATACCGATCAGCAGGATGTTGGTCACATCCTTGGTGTCCCCCATAACAGGAATATCCGCCACACTGGTAGCGTTTTCATAGGGATCGGTTTCGAACACATAGTCCGGGATGGATTCCGGACCTTCTCCCTCCGGATAGGAGAAATCCGAGGGGATATCACCGGTGCCGGTGTCGATTTTATTCAGCAGATACCAGCCGTATCCTCCAATACCGATGCATCCCACTGCCACGATGGACAGCATGGTGACGCACGCTACCACCACCCGGCGCACCGCCTTGGGATAGCGATGGCGCTTGGCCGGGGCTCTGCGGGTATTGCTTTTTGATCGGGACGCGGTTTGTTTGGTTGATTTCATCAGCAATCCACCCTTTCGGTGTCAGAACAGTCGACAAATTGTGCTAAGAAAGCATCCTCATCATAGCACACCCCTGCGGAGATTGGCAAGCAAAGAAACTGCAAAAACCATTCTGACGCTGCGGCTCACGTATTCCAAAAGGCGGCGGCGAGATACAGTCCCTCCATCTTCTGCGGCCACAGTGCCGCCCGTCTGCCGTCGGACAGCAGAGCAGTATAAGCCCCCGATGCTTCCCGGGAAATACAAAAGGAGCGCAAAGGCAGAGAAAAACCCGCGCCGCACAGCTTCATGACGCTTTCCTTCATCGTCCAGAGCCGATAAAAAGCCGACTGCCGCTCCGCCGGAGTCAGCTGCTCCAGTCCGGCGGTTTCCTGGGGATGAAACCGGGCGCCGATACGGAGCAGACGGTGGTCGGGCAGGGGATCGGGGCTTTGAATATCCAGTCCCACCGGACAACGGGCTATAGCAGCGGCCGCCCATACACCGCTGTGGGACAGGGAGGTGTACAGCAGACCGCTGCTTCTACCGCCGAGACCGGCGGCAATTCCGCCGGGGAACGGCTGGCCGGAAGGAGAAGGCGTCCAATCCAGCAGATAACGTTTGGTCAGCGGTTCCAGCCTGCCGGCGGTCAGTTGAGCCGCAGGAATGATCACGCAGCCTCCTTCGACCGAACCATCCGCCTCGTCCAGCGCCTCGTAAAGCAGTGCTGACACGGCCACCGACTGGGCAATGGCTGCGGGATGAGACAGCCCCTGAATCCGTTTCCGCCGGGAGGCGGGCAACGCTTCCAGCAGCTGGCGGCAGGTGAGATCCGGCAGCTGGGAAAAATCTGTCAGGTATATTCGGCATGGAAAAGTTCTGTTTGTATTATCTGCGTTCATCCCGTGCCCTCCGGCGGCCGGCCGATAAAATCCGGCGCATAGGCAACAACCATATTCTGTCCTTTTATTTTCAGAGTAACATTGGAAAGACTTTCCGCGAACCGCGAATAGGACAGGCCCAGCGCTTCCCGTCCGCCCAGTGTATCGTACAAGGCGGCGGCGTCCTCCAGTGAGCGGACGCAAATCTCGGGATGATTGGTGTTGTACCGATTGATGGCGGAGGCGATATGCAGACTGCTATAAGAGGAATGGCGGCGGTCCGCGGTACGGTAGAGGGCTCTGATTCCCCATGCCGCCAGAACTACGGCCGCTGCAATAAGCAGAATCCGCTCCGTCAGCCGGAGGAGCGGGGTTCGTTTCTCCCGATTCATGGCGGTCAGAACAGGCCGGTAATACGGCCGTCGGCATCCACGTCAATGGCCTCCGCAGCCGGTACCTTGGGCAAGCCGGGCATGGTCATGATGTCGCCGGTCAGCACCACCACAAATCCCGCGCCCGCACTGAGCCGCACATTTTTTACCGTTACCCGGAAGCCTTTGGGCCAACCGGTCAACGCGGGATTATCGGAAAGAGAGTACTGGGTTTTGGCCATGCAAACCGGCAGACAGCCGTAACCGAGGTTCTCCAATTTATCCAGTTCTCTGGCTGCGGCGGGCAGATAATCCACCCCGTCGCCGCCGTAAATCTCCTGTACAACCGCCTCGATCTTCTCCCGAAGGGGCTGCTCGTCGGCGTACATCATGCGGAAATGGTTGGGTTTTTCCGTCAGGCGAAGCACTTCCTCCGCCAACTCCAGGCCGCCCTCTCCGCCCTTGGCCCACACTTCGGACAGGGCCACGTTGGCGCCCATTTCCTCGCATTTGCGGCGTACCAGCGCCAGCTCCGCTTCGGTATCCGCGGGAAAGCGGTTGATGGCCACCACTGCGGGCAGCCCGAATTTGACGGTGATGTTTTCGATATGCTTGAGCAGATTGGGCAGACCCTTTTCCAGGGCATCCAGATTTTCGCTTGTCAGATCGGCTTTGGCCGCGCCGCCGTGATGCTTCAGCGCCCTCACCGTGGCGACGATCACCACCGCGTCCGGCTTCAAACCGGCCTTGCGGCATTTGATATCCAGGAACTTCTCCGCGCCCAGATCCGCGCCGAAGCCGGCCTCCGTCACCACGTAGTCTCCCAGCTTCAAGGCCAGGCGGGTAGCGGCCACACTGTTGCAGCCGTGGGCGATATTGGCGAAGGGGCCGCCGTGAACCAGTGCGGGGGTGTGCTCCAGGGTTTGCACCAGATTGGGTTTAATAGCATCCTTCAGCAAAGCGGCCATAGCGCCCTGGGCCTTCAGCTGTCCGGCCGTCACCGGCTGTTCATCCCGGGTGTAGCCCACCACGATGGAGGCCAGCTTCTGCTTGAGATCCTCCAGGCCGTCAGCAAGACAGAGAATGGCCATAATTTCCGAGGCAACGGTGATATCGAAGCCATCCTCCCGGGGAACGCCGTTCAGCCGTCCCCCCAAACCGTCGGTGACCTGACGCAGCTGCCGGTCGTTCATATCCACGCAGCGCTTCCAGGTAATCCGCCGCACGTCGATCCCCAAAGCGTTGCCCTGGTGAATATGATTGTCCAGCATGGCGGCCAGGAGATTGTTGGCCGCGCCGATGGCATGCATATCGCCGGTAAAATGGAGGTTGATATCCTCCATGGGAATCACCTGGGCCCAGCCGCCGCCGGCAGCGCCGCCCTTGATGCCGAAAACAGGTCCCAAGGAAGGCTCCCGAAGCGCCAGCACCGTCTTTTTGCCCATCTTATGCAAAGCGTCCCCCAACCCCACGGTGGTGGTGGTTTTTCCTTCCCCCGCCGGCGTGGGGGTGATGGCGGTCACCAGAATCAGCTTGCCGTCCGGCCGTTCCTGCAGCCGCTGGGCAACAGCGGGAACCACCTTGGCTTTGTAATCCCCATACAGTTCGATGTCCCGGCGTGCCAGGCCCAGCGAGGCGGCAATATCCTCAATGGGGGCGGGAGCGACGCTTTGGGCGATTTCAATATCAGATTGATACGGCATGAAAGACCACCCTTTCATTTTATTTTATTCATGGATTGCGGCTCGTCAAAGCGGCATCATCGGCTGTCCGCTCCTCTTTGCCGGCGCTGCCGAACACCGAGCGGCGGCTGAGGAAAAAGGCCAGAGCAGTGGAAATCACCGCCGTGATATCGGCAACAGGTTCAGCGGCGAATACGCCGGTGGCGCCCCAGAAGCGGGAAAACAGCAGAATCAGCGGAACCAGCAGAATCACCTTGCGCAGCAGAGCCAGGAAAAGGGAAATTTTAGCATGGCCCGTAGCCACAAAGGTCTGCTGACAAGCGATCTGGATACCAAAAATGCCGATGCCCCCCATGTAAATGCGCATGGCGGGAACCGTGGCGGCAATGAGTCCGGCGTCGCTGTTGAACATCCGGACAAAAAGCCCGGGGAAGAGCAGACAGGAGGCCCACATGAAGCCGGTAAAGCCCACGGCAGTGAACAAGAAGCACTTGTAGGCCTTGCGCACCCGGTCAAAATTGGCGGCGCCGTAGTTGTAGCTGATGATAGGCTGGGCGCCCTGGCTGAGACCGGTCAGCGGCATCATTACCAACTGCATGACACTGGCAATGATGGAATAGGCCCCCACATACATGTCTGCCGTGGCCAAATCCAGACTGACGCTGCGCAGACTAGTGTTGATGACGATTCCCACCAGACTCTCGGTGGCGCTCATGATAAAGGGGGAAGCGCCCAGCGCCAGCACCGGGCCGATCAGCTTCCACTCCAGACGCATGTGCGGCGGGTAGAGGCGCAGCTTGGTTTTTTTGCCGCAGAGGAAGCACACCACCCACACAGCGGAAATCGTTTGCGAAAAAACAGTGGCAATGGCAGCGCCGATGACGCCCATACCCAATCCATAGATAAGAATGGGATCCAGAATGATGTTGCACACCGCGCCGATGAGGACGGTGAGCATGCTGGTGGTGGCAAAGCCCTGGGTATTGATAAAGGCGTTGAGCCCCAGCACCAGCAGCACCGGCAGGGTTCCCCAGGCGTAAATGCTGAAATATTGCTCCGCATAATCGATGGTGTTTTCCGTGGCCCCAACCAGCAGCAGCAAATCCCGGCAGAAAAATTCGCAGACGGCGGTAAGAATCAGCGAAAAGATCACTACCAGCGGCAGACAGTTGTTCAGGATCCGGTTGGCTTTTTCCTGCTGTCCCTCTCCCATGCGAATCGCCGCCAAGGCGGAACCGCCGATGCCTACCAAGCTGCCGAAGGCGGAGATGACCACAATCAGCGGCAGGCTGACTCCCAGGGCGGCGATGGATTGGGTTCCCTGTGCCCCTGGCAGATTGCCTATGTAAATGCGGTCCACAATGTTGTATAAAGCGTTGATGACTTGGGCGGCGATGGCCGGTACAGCCAGCCGAAGCATCAGACGGCCGATGCCGTCCTTTCCCAGGTCGGTGTTTTTTGACAAGCACTCATCTCCTAAAAAATACGGTTGCCAGCGGTGCCTGAATGGGTTCACAGAAGGTTCATCCCGGCTTCTTCCAAGGCCGGGAGCCCTCTGAGAAAGCCGTACCGACCTCTTGCCCTGAGAACGATTTTACAGAGGAAAAGCGAAAAATGGCTCATAAGGAGCCATTTTTCGGGTCGGTCTCGGGCTGAGCGGGATAAGCATTATTTCCGCGCAAGGACGGTTTTGACCTTGGCGGTGATGCCGGCGGCATTGAGGCCGAACAGATCCAGCAGCTCCGCGGCAGGGCCGGATTTGCCGAACACATCGTTGACACCCAAGCGTTCCACCGGCACGGGCACGGTTTCGCAGACCACTTCAGCTACCGCGCTGCCCAGTCCGCCGATGATGTTGTGCTCCTCAGCGGTGACGATAGCGCCGGTTTCTTTGGCTGCGGCCACAATGATCTCCCGGTCGATGGGCTTGATGGTGGCCATATTGATTACCCTGGCGGAGATGCCCTCATTTTTCAGCTGCTCAGCGGCAATCAGCGCCTGATTCACCAGCAGACCGGTGGCAATGATGGTCACATCCCGGCCCTCCGTCATCTGCACGCCCTTGCCGATCTGGAACCGATAGCCGCTGTCCATCACCACCGGCAGGGCCAGCCTGCCGAAGCGCAGATACACCGGGCCGTCATGCTCAGCGGCTGCAAAGACCGCCTGACGGGCTTCCATATCATCGGCGGGGTTGATCACCGTCATGCCGGGGATGGTGCGCATCAGGGCGATGTCCTCGCAGCACTGATGAGTAGCGCCGTCCTCACCTACGGATATGCCCGCGTGCGTGGCGCCGATCTTCACATTCAAATGGGGATAGCCGATGGAGTTGCGCACCTGTTCAAAAGCACGGCCGGCGGCGAACATGGCAAAGGTGGAGGCGAACACCAGCTTGCCGGCGGCCGCCAGGCCGGCAGCTACCCCCATCAGGTTGGCCTCGGCGATGCCGCAGTCGAAAAAGCGATCGGGATAAGCCTTTTTGAATCCGCCGGTTTTGGTGGCGGCGGCCAGGTCGGCGTCCAGCACCACCAGGTCCTGCCGCTGCGCGCCCAACTCCACCAGGGCGGCGCCGTAGGAATCCCGGGTGGCCTTTTTGATAACTTCAGCCATGATTAACCCTCCTCTAATCCATTCAGCACGGCCTGCAGTTCGGCATAGGCCTGATCACGCTGTTCCTGGTTGGGGGCGGAGCCGTGCCACGCCACCTGATTTTCCATATAGGAAACGCCTTTGCCCTTGACCGTCTTCTGGATGATGGCGGTAGGCTTGCCCTTGCAGGCCCGGGCGGCAGTAAAAGCGGCGTCGATCTGATCCAGGTCGTGACCGTCGATGGTGACGACGTTGAAGCCGAAAGCCTCGAACTTTTCCGGAATCGGATAGGGAGAATTGACCTCCTCAATGGTGCCGTCTATCTGCAGATTATTGTTGTCCACCACAATACAGAGGTTGTCCAGCTTTTTAGCGGCGGCGAACATGGCCGCCTCCCAAACCTGGCCTTCCTCAATTTCGCCGTCTCCCAGCACGGCATAAACGCGATAGTCGGCATGATCCAGCTTGCCGGCCAGCGCCATTCCTACCGCAGCGGAGATGCCCTGCCCCAGCGAACCGGTGGACATATCCACCCCCGGGGTGCCCTTCATGTCCGGATGCCCCTGGAGCATGGCGCCGGTGTGGCGCAGCCGCTTGATCTCCTCTTCGGGGAAGAAGCCCTTCAGGGCCAGCGCGCCGTACAGCGCGGGGGCAGTGTGGCCTTTGGAGAGTACGAAACGGTCGCGGCCGGGCCATTTCGGGTTCTGCGGATCCACCTTCATCTCTTGAAAATACAGGTACGCCAGGGTATCCGCCACTGACAAAGAGCCGCCAGGATGGCCGCTTTTGGCGTTGAAGGTTCCCTCAATCGCCGCCATGCGGATCCGGGTGGCCGCGATGGCGATCCGTTTTTTGGTACTGGAATCCATTGATTATCCTTCCTTTCACGATGCCTGTTTCATAAAGGCGGGTAAAAACACTCTCTCCGTATGATACCAGATGGTCACACGATTGCCTATCGGCAGTCGCGTGATACAGCCGCCCCCATTCACTGCCGCCGCAACGACAGACTGTGTCTAGTATACCATGAAAAGGGGTAAAAAAATAGGGTGCAGATGCAGATTCTTCTCCTTTTATTGGAAAGGGAATAGGGCATTGTGCCAAAGGGTTGCCGGACTGCGTAAAGTTTCCACACTTTCCACCGGGTTATCAACAGTCGGTTGTTGCCGCCGGGAGGTATTCCGGCGGGTATAATTCGACGGATTCAGCGCTTTGTTTTTCCTTCACAAATTCAGGGGGGAATTTCACAGCAAATGACAGTGGACAAACCGCCGCTTTCCATGTATAATAGTAGAATCGCTTGTTCCGACAATATGGAAAGCGTGATGGATTTTTCTTTCACGGCTTTAGGGAGGAAATGGAATCTATGATGAAACTCAAACGGGCGCTCTGTGCGGGGTTATCCGCGCTGATGCTGCTGTCGCTGCCGCTTGTATCCGGCTGCTCCACACCCGAAATCGCCATGACGGTGGACGGTCGGGAGTTTTCCACGGGGGAATATCTGGCCTACCTGCTCAACACCTTCCAGACCATGGATCAGAGTTATTATCTCTCCTATTATGCATCCGCGGGCGTGGATATCTGGTCGCAGGAGTTTGAATACGGCGAGGGAGACAACGCCCAGAAGCTGAAGCTGGCCGATTATATCAAACAGATGACTCAGGATACCATCATCCGCCAGATTGTCCTTAAGCGGGAGCTGGATGCGAATAAGCTTTCTCCCCGTGAGAAGGACGTGGAGGAGATGAAAACCGCCACAGCCGGCCTCACCAACGACTCTCTGCTGACCTACGGCATCAATAAGGAGCACTATATGGCTATGGCCGAGGCGGTTTTCACCTATGAGAGAGGCTTGTTCTACGGCCTCTTTGACAAGGGCGGCCCGCAGGCCATGAGCGAAGAGGATATTATCAAATATTTCAACGACTATTATCTCAGCTACAAAATCATCGAAGTCAGCCTGACCGAGGACGGCAAAGATATGGACGACGATGCCAAGAAAAAAGAGCTGGAGAAGCTGCAGGATTACCTGGATATGTACGAAACCGAAAAGGATTTCGATAAGGTAATCGCCAAGTATAAGGAGGATACCACACCTACCTCCTCCGGAACCGGCTCTGGTACGGGAAGCACCGCCGGCACCACGCAGACTACCACGACCACCACCGCCGCGGTCACCGATCCCACCGGAACAGGCGCAACTACCGGGACGACGGGAACCGGCACCTCCACCACCGGAACGGGCACCTCCGGCGATGATGACAAGGACGAGGAAGAAAATAAGGATCCCAATCGTCACGATATCGATGCGAACCTGTACGGGGACGAAGATTTCACCAATGCCGTGAAGTCTGTGGAAATCGGCAAGGCTAAAATTGTGGAATACAAGAAGAATGGCACCACCAGCACCGCCGCGTTGATCCTGCGGATGGATCCCCGGCAACAAGAAGGCAAAACCGAGGATGAAATCCTGGCGGATTCCCGGGAGGATATCATCTACGGCGCCAAATATGAAGATTACAACAAAGACATTCAGAAAAAGGTGGAGGAACTCCGAGGAAAAACCACCCTGGATAAGACGGCCATCCGGATGTGTGACCCCAAGAACTTCCTGAAATAACCCAGTGGGCATAAAAAAACCGGCTCTTTCCTTAAAAGGGAAGAGCCGGTTTTTTCAATCTGTCAGTCTTCCACGGTCACGGTGCCGTCTGCGGCCACCGTGATGGTCATGTCGTCCCGGACATAGGCGAGAAATTCTTCCCCCAGATTATCCACGGTGGGCATGGAATGGGTGGTCCACACATCCGCTAGAATCGCTCCGGCAGCGGCCAGGGAATCGATGGGAGCGGAGAAAAGCATGGCCGCCGGAGCCACCCCCATGGAACAGGCGGTATGTAGCACCAGTCCGCCGGTGGTGGAGCCGATGGTTTTCGGCAGACAGAGAGCCCGGCCTGTCAACGGCTTGTTATACAGATCGGCGTTATTCTGATCGCCGCAAACCGCCTCCTTTGCCTTAACCAGCAGGCTTTTCTGGAAAGAAGCCAGGGTGTTGAAACCACCGTGGGATACCACGGCGGGCGCCTGGACAGCGCCGGGGACCACCGGACGGCCTTTGAATTCCTTTTTCATCTTCATGCCTCCTCCTTTCCGGTGAGCTTTCGGGTAATCTCATCGTCGGTCATATACCGGGCGGTGGTATAGGTGCGCAGTTTATTGGAGTTGGTGAGCACCGGCATGTTCTTGCACAGCGGATTGTTCATGTACATCAGCGGGCAGATATAGGACACATGCGCCCCGGTGGCCCGCAGCCGTTCATAATAAGGGGTGGCCCGAAATTCCTCCAGCACTCCCGGCGCAGCGGTGAGCACCGTCTTGTAAGCCAGTTTGCTGCGTCCGGACGCCTTTAGTCCGGCTTCCAACCGGTCGGTCCAACTCTTCAGCTGACCGATGGAAAGGTGGGGACAGCCGATGAAGGCCAACTTGGGCTTCACGTTCGGATTCTTCCACATCAGGGGATAGCCGTCCTTGACCCGTTGCAGTTCCGTGTCGTCGATAACGTAAACCTTGGCATCGGGCAGCAGCAGGGAATCCCCCTGTTCCACCGCTTCGGGGGTCAGCCCCTCCACGTGGTACAGCCCCACCGCGCCGTTGGAGGCGGAGGCGGCGCCCATGTCTTTGAGATAAGCTTTGGAATCCTCGTTCAGTTCACTGCCGATAAAGGGCGTCAAGCCCCGGATATAGGGGACATCCTCCATCACCTTGAGGCCGATGGCGCTGCCCAGGATCTGGGCCTCCGGTATCTTGGTGGTGCGAATGTCGATGAGCCATTTGGCTTTGCGGCCCTCGTCGGTGAGCAGATCAAAATAGGGGGTCTTGCCCAGAATGGCGCCGAAGAGATCGATATAGGCCGAGTTGCGGTTGCAGCGTGCTCCCAGCACCGAGTTGGCGTAGACCACCGCGGAGGATTCCGCCCAGCTGAGGATATCCCCCTTCTTCGGCACATTGCCCACCTGATCCATATAGCAGGTGCAGGAGAAGGAGGCGTCGCTTTTCAATCCCAGCTTTTTCAGCTGCTCTTCATACCGGTCCTGGGTGCCGTACATCACCCCGAACACAATTTTCTGCAACAGACTGCAGGGGACGTTTTCATGATCCAGTGGCCGGGGATCCACAGTGAAAGGCTCCTTGGCTTTGATCCCAGCGGCGATCAGCTCGTCCATGACATCAAAGAGGGCGGTCATCACCGAGATGCCGAATGATGTCACCAGATGGGAGGGGCCGGTGGTTTCCACCAGCCTTTCGGCTCCAAAGGTTTCGCCGTACATCACCACGGTTTTCATGATCTTGGCCATGATCTCGCCCTGACTGCCTTCCAAAATCGCCTGCTCTTCCGGCGTCAGCTGCATACGATGGGGCGTGACTGCTGTTTCCGTCATGATTATCCCGTTCCTTTCCTGTAATTTTATAATGACAGGCCCAGCGCATACGCGGAGCGGACCGCTTCAAATACCTTACCCACCTGGAAACTGTCGCCGATGTTATAGAGAGATTCCGCCGCATGGCGGCGCTGGGCTTCCAGGAACAGCGCATCGTCCGCCCGGCCGCCGGCGGCAATGACCACCAGGTCGGCCGGCAGGGTTTCCGCCTTTTCCTCCACCTTGATTTTAGGCGCCAGGGGATTCTCCACATTTTCCGGCAGAATGGGATGCCAGGTCACATAGGGATCCGGCACCGTGGGGGAGACATTGCGCATCACCTGCACGCCGGCTTTTTCGAAGCCGGTTACCCGGGTGCAGTTCAGCAGCTCCACCCCCGCTTTCTGGAGATAGTGGATCAGGTGGCCTCGATTGGCGGTGCAGACGTGATTCATGATATAGGGGGTCATCTCCACCACCTTGACCTCTTTATTCAACTCGTATTTCAGCCAATACGCGGTTTCGCAGCCCACCACGCCGGCTCCCACCACCACGATATTTTTCGCGCCTTCGGCCAGCTCCGGCTTCACCAGCAGCTCAGTGGCCTGAACGATGGGCGCCTGATCCGCGCCGGGCAGATGCAGCTTGGTATCCGCTGAACCGACGGCGAAGACCACTGCATCGAAATGCTGCTCCATCAGCCAATCCGCATCGGCGGCAACGCCGGTGATAAACTCCATATCGGTTTCCGCGCAGGTACGTTTCACCAGGTTTTCCAGATACCGGCGGTAGTTGTCCACATCGAACTTGATCTTGGGCACGCTGCCCGGGATCAGCCGGCCGCCGATCTGGCCGCTTTTTTCGATCAGCCGGACCTTGTGTCCCCGGCGAGCGGCGGTAACGGCGGCGATAACCCCCGCGGGACCCGCGCCGATCACCCCGATGAACCGGGGCTTCTCCGCCCTGGGCAGGGTATCGGGATAAATATGTTCAAAGGCGGTGCGGGGGTTGACCGCGCATTGCGGATGGCCGCCTTCCACAAATTCGTTGAGACAGCCCTCCTGGCAGCCGATGCAGGGCAGAATCTCGTCCACCCTGCCCGCGTACGCCTTGTTGGGCCACTGGGGATCCGCCAGCAAGGGGCGGCCCAGCATCACCATGTCGCACTGGCCCGTCCGCAGGGCGGCTTCCGCTAGGTCCGGATAGCCCAGCTTGCCCACGCCCACCACCGGCACTTCTGTGCCGGCGTTGGAGAGGATCTTATTCTCCCGGAAATAATCCTTAACGGTTTTCGCCACTTCCAGAAAGCAGCCGGGCGGCATGGATCCAGGAGGATGGGGCAGCCACCAGTTATCGTAGCAGCCCAGGTCCACATCGAAGATATCCACGCCTGCGGCGACCAAATTCTTCATGTATTCCAGGGTCATTTCCACCGTACGGCCGTTTTTGAACTTCTTCAAATCGGAAATATTCATGGTTTCGCCGTAGGTCTCGTTGAGAGCCAGAGAGAGATCAATGCGGTACATGATAGGGTAGGCATCTCCCACCCGACGACGGATTTCCCGAACCATATCCAGGCCAAAGGCCTGCCAGTCGGCAAAGTGCCCCAGCTTCCGCCGGTTGAATGCGGGGTTGGTCAGCTGCTCCAACAGATATCCCTCGTGGCCATGGAGATAGCAGCCGTCGATGTTGGCGGCTTTGGCGTCCGCCGCCGCCTGCCCGGCATTCTTAATGATTTTTTTCAGCCGGTGGCCGCTGAGCGGCATACAAGGCACCTGAGCCATGTAGAAGTTGGGATTCATGGAAGCGGAAACAGGGAATTTCAGCGAATTGATCAGACACTGGGGATTGCCCACCCGGCCCAGGCCAGGAGTCAGCTGAATAAAAAATTTGGCGCCGTAGCTGTGAATGCCCGCCGCCAGATCTCGCCAGGCGGCAAACACCGTGCGGCTGCGGTCGATGCGTGGAAAATAGGAGAGTTTATCTAGTTCGATAACGGAATGATCGATGCCGAAGCTGATCGGTACCAGACCGGAGGTAATAAGACCCACGCCGCCCTTGGCCCGTTCGATAAAATATTGGATCATCTGCGTATTGGGCCGTCCTGTCTCCTCGCACATGGAGATGTTG
Source organism: uncultured Oscillospiraceae bacterium (assembly GCA_902492455.1). GTDB lineage: Bacteria > Bacillota > Clostridia > Oscillospirales > Acutalibacteraceae > CAKTXU01. Next base: position 1,907 of record CABULH010000008.1, on the reverse strand, counting down.
CCCATAGGGGCCATCACCAGCCGGTTTTTCACCGTCATGCGATTGATCTTGATGGGGGAGAACAGAGATTCATAGGGATACAGCCGCTTGGTCATTCGTCCGCTTTCCAGCCGGGCTTCGTCGTCAAACCAGCTGCCGTAGCCATCCACCAGGCGCTGGACGCTTTCGTCTGTTTTCAAGAGCTTCTCCTCGCTTTCACAATCGTTTTGTAACGGCACTTTTCCGCCGTTCGCTTTCCTCATTATAGCGCACTTTTGCGCGGAAAGAAAGCCTTTCGGAAAATATTTTGATAATCAAATAAAATAGATCCAAAAAACAATCCGGTCGTCGAAGTGCGGGCAGCCTGATTGCCGCTTACTCCCTTGCCTCGCCCTCTTCAATGGATATTAAGTGCGGCGCGACGATGACGACTTTTTACAGCGCGATGGGAAAAAGGAAAACGCACAATGCGTGGATGAATCGTAGAAAGCGTCTGTTCTGAAAAAGACCCTTTCTATTCTTGCCGCGAACTTTCTTGTGAAATTTTCTGTTTCCCCCTTGATTTTAACGGAACGGTATGCTATAATCACCTTCGCTGTTTTAAATATCCGGGTGTGGCGCAGCTGGTAGCGCGCTTGACTGGGGGTCAAGAGGCCGTGAGTTCAAGTCTCGCCACTCGGACCAGCAAAAAAGCCTCGTCAATGACGAGGCTTTTTTCAATGAAATTCGTTCTCGCACAACGAATGAAATATTTGATTTGCAAGAACGAATTTCATTTCACTTTGTGCAAAGCAGAAAATTTTATAATAGTCTTAGCTATCATTTCATATTGCGGAGCAATAGTTTTGTAGATTGTCATAATACTTGTCAGCAAGGAGAAAGGGCTGCATGTTAACAGAAGCTGATTACAACAGTTTATCGTTACTGTTCGATTATGCCGGGAAAAATTTTAGAAACTGGGAAGAAATCGACACCAATTGGGGCTTACGCATTAACGAACCTTTAAATTTTCCGGTCGGCGGCTTATATGCCAAGGACTATGATCAGGCCGGAACCGAATATTGGTTTTATGACGGCGTTCTTTCATACGGCGTGTATGTTTGGATTTTACTTGGCGCGGTTTGTTCGGTAATAACAATAAAAAAGGAAAATATATCACCAACAGCAGCAACTTTGTTCTTGAAAAAAAGCCTGAAGCGTTTCCTCAAGAATTGTCTGCATGCTCTCGTTTATTTGCTCCTATACTGAATTTGACCCCGAAGGATTTTGATACAGAGACTGATTTTCTAAAAGAAGCTTCAAGGCTGTTTGAAGGGGTTGCAACGTTTTCCGAGGCAAAACAACAGGAATATTTCTTCACCCTGAAAGACAGCACCTTTCCCCAAAGGCTTGTTGACAAGTGTATAATTTCTTTTAATATCTCGCAAGATAAAGTTGACGAAATTTATCTTAGCATAACAGATGAAGCAGAGAAAAAAGCGCTTAAACAATGGTCAGGAAAGAATCCATCGCCCCGCTCACAAATATTCGAACAGAAAAAAACGGGAATTTCCAGATTTATTGAACGGTTATTCAAGTGAAATGAAAACACCATTGAAATCTGACTCCTTTAGTCTATTTATATACGTTTAATTTATTCAATTATTTTTGGGAATACTCTGGTTCCTTCTGTTCGGGAGTTTTTATTGTGAGCGTTTAAAGTCATCTGATAAAAACGCAAAAACATCTTTTTCGTAGCCCATAGACAGATCGCCGCAAGCTGCAGACCGCTTGCGGCGACTTTTTTATAAACGTCACCGGCGCGCTCTTTCCGCTGTGCCTCCTCCATCGCCCAAAATCCCGCTCCGTTCATCTGTCCGGTTACCAGCGTCCTGGTAGTGTCAAGGATTATTCGCAAATTGGTTAGCAGACACTGGTGTGAATGAAGT
>CABULH010000007.1 GCA_902492455.1 uncultured Oscillospiraceae bacterium | reverse complement strand
GTAGCATTTTGTCCTTGGAGAGGGACTTTAATAACTACTATTTTATAATACGAGGCTGTTTATGCCAAAAGATGCCGTGTTTTTTATATGACAATAAAGTGAGGAGAGAACTCGGATGAGGGAGCAATATGAGCAGGCCAGACGCTTTATTTACCAAAATGCCCGGCCGTTGGATTTGGCCCGCTGGCAGTATCATTTTGAAGGCGGGAGCCGGGAAAATGTTCTGTACGCTCTTTCCTATTATCAGAATCCGGACGGCGGATTCGGCTCCGGTCTGGAAGCGGATGCGTGGAATCCCGCTTCCTCTCCCATTCAAACCTGGGCGGCCACAAAAATCCTGCGGGAAATTGATTTTGAGGACGCCGCTCATCCTATTGTGCAGGGGATATTGCGGTATCTGGACAGCGGAGACGGCTTTTCAAGCGAACATAATCAATGGCTGAACTGTGTGCCCTCCAATAACGACTATCCCCATGCCGTTTGGTGGGAGTATAAAGATGGTGCGGATGAATTCGCGTACAACCCCTCCGCTTCTCTGGCAGGCTTTCTGATCCGGTTTGCTGATCCAAAGAGTTCGCTTTATGAAAAAGGGGCTGTAATCGCCCGTCAGGCATTTGAATATTTTATAGGCCATGTTCCTTTTGAGGAACAGCATATTACCGTCTGTTTTATTCAGCTCTTTGAGGATTGTGAAAAGGCAGGGGCGGATTTGTTGGATATGGCCCTGTTTCGAGATAAACTGAGGGAACAAGTCCACAAGAACATTTGTCAGGATACGGAAAAATGGGGCAGGGATTACGTAGCTATGCCCTCCGATTTTATCAGCGGCCCTGACAGCCTGTTTTATGAGGATAATCGGGAATTGGCGGATGACGAATGCGCCTTCCTTCAAAGTAGTCAGCAGACGGACGGCGCCTATGCGGTGACATGGCGGTGGTGGACAGATTATAAGGAATTTGAAATCGCTGCCAACTGGTGGAAATCCAGCTTGATTATCGCCAATATGCGGTATCTAAAGGCCTGCGGTAAGCTGCATATGGATGAGACTGTTTGATTGTTTCCCCTCTTGAAAACAAGAGGGGAATTTTTCTCTTCCGCGCCTTGACCGTCTGCCGGTTCTGGGGTATGATAGGCGAGGATAAAGGAGGTATGTCCTGATGCGATCCACAATTCGCAATAATTTTCTGATGGTAGAGGCTGATACCCATGGCGGCGAGCTGCAGTCCATTGTGTCCAGCCAGGGTATTTCCTATCTTTGGTGCGGGGACAAACAGTATTGGGGTTATCATGCCCCGACCCTGTTCCCGATCATCGGCAGGCTTCGTGAAGACCGCGCCGTCAGTTCCGCAGGGGAAATTCACCTGCCCAAGCACGGCCTGGTACGCAGGTCGGAGCTGACGCTGGCGGGGCAGGGCGAGCATTTTCTGCAGTATTGTTTTTGCTCTACGCCGGAGACTAGAAAAGGCTTCCCATATGATTTTCAACTGGATATTCGTTATGAGCTGAACGAGAAGACGGTGAAAACTATATATACCGTCAGGAATACAGGGGAAGGAACGCTGCCTTTTATCATCGGCGGTCATCCGGCCTTTTCCATCCCGCTGGCGGAAGGAGAATGCTTTGAAGATTATCGTATCGAATTCCCGCAGGCGGAAACTCTTTCTTGTTCTCTGGTGGATTGGGAAACAGGATTGATTCTGGGCGGACGGCGTAATCAATTTTTGCAAAATGAAAAGGGATTTCAGCTGAACCATGTGCTGTTCCGGGGAGATGCCTTGATCTTCGATACCCTGCAATCCCGCAGTGTGGATCTTTTTTCTTCCAAGACAGGTCATGGCGTGCATATGGATTTCAATGGAATGGATATCCTGGCTGTCTGGTCACCGCTGGAAGATGCGCCCTTTGTGTGTCTGGAACCCTGGACAGGCAGCGCCACCCTGTCGGAGGAAGACGATATTTTTGAACACAAGCGCGGCATCACATTATTGGCACCGGGAGAAGAAAAGCAGCTGTCATTCAGCATAACGGTTTATTAGGAGGAAACGGATTTGAATGCATTTCGCGCGGTGGTGTTCGATCTGGACGGAACGCTGATCGATACTTTGGCGGATTTGGGTGCCTCCATGAATCAAACGCTGGAAGAAAACGGATTTCCGCAGTGGCCGCTGGATAGTTATCGCCAGATGGTGGGGAACGGCATGCGCCGTTTGACCGAAAGAGCGTTGAGAAATAGTGCTTCTCCGGAAAATGTGGAAAGAATTTTAAAAAGATTTCTGGTTGTTTACGATCAGAATTGTACCCGGATGTCAAAGCCCTATGAAGGAGTGCCGGAGCTGACGGCGGGTCTGCGTCGGGCATCAGTTTCGCTGGCGGTGGTAACGAATAAAACCGAAGAACAGGCACAGAAAATTGTCCGTCATTTTTTCGGCCCCGATCAGTTTTTCCCTGTGTTCGGCAATATTCCCGGACGCAAGACCAAGCCCGATCCCGCCGCCACCTGGGAAGCGCTGGAGAAGCTGCACATTCAGCCGGAAGAGGCCCTGTTTGTCGGGGATTCCAATGTGGATGTGGAGACGGCGAAAAATGCCGGTCTCCCTTGCGCTGGTGCCGTCTGGGGATTCCGCGGAGCGGAGGAGCTGCGTCAGGCGGGAGCCGACTGGCTGATAAAACAGCCACTGGATCTGTTGAAACTGATCGTTCATACCTGATTAAGGAGTTTGCAGTATAAAAATTCGCTAAAAGGTCGGGAAGATACAAGAAAGGCTTGATTATTTGCGGATTTTACCGTATAATGGGCGAGTATTCTAAACACTATGGAGGGAACAACATGAAGGGAAAAAAATGTGCGGCTTTACTGACCGCCGCCGTCCTGTTTACAGCAGCGCTGACCGGCTGCTCCGGTACCCCCGGCGATGCCAGCGGCAGTGACGTTTCCGATTCCGGCAAGCCTAAACTGAAGGTGGCAACCAATGCGGAATTTGATCCGTGGGAGTACATCGAGAATGGCGAATATGTCGGTGCAGATATGGATATCATGCGCGCCATTGCCGATAAGCTGGATATGGAAGTGGAAATACAGAACATGGAATTTGAAGCGGTGTTGTCCGCTTTGGTTTCCAAAACCTGCGACGTAGCGATTTCCGGCCTGACTATTAATCAGACCCGTGAAAAACAAGTGGATTTTTCTGATCCCTATTATAAGACGGCTCAAGTATTGATTGTCCGCAGCGATGACAACGTTTTCACTGGTACCAACAAAGAAGAGTTGGATGCGCAGCTGAAAAATAAGAAAATTGGCGTTTGTACTGGTTTTACCGGTCAGCAGTATGTAGAAGGGGATCCTAACTGGCCTTTTGAGCCGATTGAGGGCGCTGAAGCCGTTATTTACGACAACATTGCTCTGGCGGTTCAAGGCTTGAAAAACAAAGCTGTAGATGTCATCATTATGGATGGTCCCACTGCAGAGGGGGCTGCTGCAACCGATGAGAATAAGGATGCCATCCGGGTTATCAATATTCCCTTGACGGTGGAGCGCTATGCTATCGGTGTGCAGAAGGGAAATACCGACCTGATGAATAAGGTCAACGGTGCCTTGAAGGAGCTGCAGAACGAAGGCAAGATCGCTGAGATTCTGGCGAAGTACGACATGGAAGTGCCGGAAGATTTGTAAGGATACGGGCAAAACAGCGCTGGCTTAATTGAGCCGGCGTTGTCTCGTTCTATGCATAGCAGGAACGGGATGCAACCGTCGTACGGAGGAATAACATGTTTGACAATTTATTTGGACGGTTCTACGAACAGTTTATCGTCCAAAAAGGTTATCAGATGATGCTGGACGGCCTCAAGTCCACGGTGATCATCGCTCTTGGCGCATTGGTGATCGGTGTGCTAATGGGAACGCTGGTGGCAATTGTAAAGGTTCGGCAGAATCGCGGTGTTATTGGCTGGATTCTCAGCGGAATAGCGGATATCTACATAGCGATCATTCGCGGCACCCCGGTGATGGTGCAGCTGCTGCTGGTCTATTTCGGTTTGCTTTCTCCCTTGGGAGTGTCGGCGCTGATCGTGGCAATTCTGGTTTTTGGCCTGAACAGCGGCGCCTATGTGGCGGAGATTATCCGCAGCGGTATTCAGGCGGTGGACAAGGGACAGATGGAAGCCGGGCGTTCTTTGGGGCTTGGTTACGGGGTCACCATGAGCAAAATTATTCTGCCCCAGGCAATCAAGAACATTTTGCCCGCTTTAGGCAATGAGTTTATCGCTTTGATTAAGGAAACCTCGGTAGCAGGCTTTATCACGGTTTTTGATCTAACCAGAGCCGCCCGGTCGATTGTTTCGAGAACCTATGATCCGCTGGTGCCATATCTTGTGCTGGCGCTGATGTATTTGGTCTTGGTGTTGATCGCCACTGTGCTGGTCCGTCAGCTGGAAAGGGTGTTGCATAAAAGTGACTGATATCATGATTGACGTGCAGGACCTGCACAAGTATTTCGGCAAGCTGGAAGTGCTGAAAGGCATCACCGCGCAGATCCATTCGGGAGAATGCGTCTGTGTTATCGGGCCTTCCGGCGGCGGTAAGTCCACTTTTTTACGCTGCATCAATCTGCTGGAGATTCCCACGAAAGGCGATATCTTTATTGAAGGCGTTTCCGCTATGCAGAATCTGAAACAGATTGATCTTCTCCGCCAAAAGGTGGGCATGGTATTTCAGCAATTTAATCTGTTCCCGCATATGACCGTGATGAAAAACATCACCCTGGCCCCGGTAAAGCTGAAAAAAATGACGCTGCCGGAGGCGCAGGAAAAAGCCATGGAGCTGCTCAATGCCGTGGGATTGGCGGACAAGGCCCACGAGTATCCCGGTCGCCTGTCCGGCGGTCAGAAGCAGCGCGCCGCCATTGCGCGGGCGATGGCGATGGATCCCGATGTACTCTTGTTCGACGAACCCACTTCTGCGCTGGATCCGGAAATGGTGGGGGAGGTGCTGGAGGTTATGAAGCGTCTGGCTTTGAATAACGCCACCATGGTGGTGGTGACCCATGAAATGGGGTTCGCCCGGGAAGTAGGGGATACCATCTTCTTTATTGATGGCGGCGTTGTTACCGAGCAGGGGCCTCCGGAACAGATTTTTGGTCAGCCGCAGCATACCCGAACCAAGGAGTTTTTATCGAAGGTTTTGTAATATCCAGGGATGGCACATCGTTTGTTTGTGCCATCCTATTTTATGAGCAAAAAGGTTAGAATATCTTCTTTTGAGAAGACGAATTTGGGTTATATACCAATTTTATGGGAGTTCCAATATTTGCTTGACAAAAGGTAAACGGTTGGATATAATATTTAGGCGTGATAACGCAGGACAAGATCCATTAGCTCAGCTGGCAGAGCACCTGACTTTTAATCAGGGTGTCCGGAGTTCGAATCTCCGATGGATCACCAGAAGAATCGGATATCCCGATGGGGATGTCCGATTCTTTTTTTGTAGTCTGGGGGGATTCATGCGACGGGCAGCCCGAAACGCCTCACAGAAACGGGGAAAAGATACCGGTAGGAATGCGTTTCACAGAGCGGTTTGCGAAAGCAAAACGCAGGGTCCAGGAGTTCGAATCTCGGATGGATCACCAAAAAGAAAAAGCCGCATCAGCGGCTTTTTCTTTTTGGTGATCTTCTCTTTTCTCTAAGAAAATAAGCGACTTTTTCCAGAGAAAAGATAAAAGAATCGGTAACCTTGCTTCGCAAAGCATTGAAATATAAGAAAAACTGTGATATATTTTATCTAGAGGTGAATAGAGTAAACAGACTTTTACTTGAAAATCTATTGACTTCGCTATGAAGATAGTTTTGTTTTATGAAAAGTTTTCCAAAACAAGAAAAGATACAACAATTGCCAAACGATTGTTTCGTTCCGTTGCTTCCAACAACCATTGAAGTAGAAAAATATTCAAAAGAAGCGTGGGAAATAGCTGATGTTCGTGTTATAAAATCACATCGCAATAAGGGATTAGCTTGCGACATTTCACGGTATGTTCTAGAATATATTTTGAAAAATAATAAAAAAGCAACTATACGAACCGAATCGGCTAACTACCTTATGCAGTGTGTTATTTCAAAATTGAGGTTTATACCTTTGTCTTGAGTTCAGATCCCTGCGCGAAACCGTCATAAATATCTTTTTATAGTACTTAGACACAGCAAACTTATACAAAGCCCCGGAGAGAGTAGTATTCTCGGGGGCTTTACATTATATTAACAGTTTTATAATAATATTAAACGCTTTATTATCGGTGTTTTTCTTAAGCTTTTATTTAAACTGTAAATTTTATTGTCATATCTTCAAAGATGTGATATCGTGGAGAAGAGGACTATACATGTTAGATGACGCGACTTTAATTGTTTTTTTCCTTTGCGTGTTCGCTGTTATAGTTTACTTTGTTCCTTCAATTACGCGCTCACCTTCCATATTGGCCAAACTTCATCAAAATAAAAAAATGCAGCTTGGCTTGACTGTTGCAATATTTGCCTTTGCATTTTTTTTACGTCTTTTTGCATTGGATGCAGTACCGCCCGGGCTCAATCAAGACGAAGCTACAATTGGATATGATGCATGGACTATTGCCAACTATGGTATGGATAGGAACCAATCCGTACTTCCGCCTTATCCTGTCGGTATGGGCGTTGGCAACGGTACCTTTTATGCTTATTTTGCTGCTCCGTTTATCCGTCTTTTTGGTTTAAATCTCTTTACTTACCGTCTCCCTAACGCCCTCCTCGCCTGCTTTTCCTGTTATTGCTTTTTTTGTATATCCAAGCGTGCACGCGGTGTGAATTTTGCCATTTTATCCTTAGCTATTTATGCTGTTACACCAGTTCTTGTAACAAACGCACGCTTTGCCGTTGATTATACTACGCAAATCTCGTTGATCACCATCGCGATATATCTGTTTATTGAAACTGTTGAACGAAAACGATCTTGGCTTTTTGCGGTTACCGGAGCGCTTTTAGCATGGTTTACGGGTTCATATGGTTCTATGATTATCATAATACCGTTGTTTTTAGTTTTTTCTAGTCTTTATGCAATCATCACTAAAAGCATGGGGAGAAAACATTTTTTCATCCTATGTATTGCGTATGCTATATTTTCCATCCCCTTAATTTGTGTGCTACTTGTTAATTTTTTCAATGTCCCGCCATTCAAACTTTTCGGTATTTTTTCTATAGATCAATTTTCTACAAATTATGCGGATGGAAAGTTCCACAAGCTGGACGGCTCGTTTATAAAGGAAGTTTTTGGTTCAATAAAGAAATTATTCGATTTAACAATTAAGCAGAAAGATGTTGCTCCTATAGATGCTTATATTCCCCAATATGGTTTAACGCATTATTTTACTATTCCACTGATACTTCTGGGGATAATCCTCTCGTTTAAAAATTTTCGCAAAATAAAAGAATATAAACCTGAAACGATAATTTGTATTTCATGGCTATCCTCCACCATTTTTGCCTTGTTAACGAACACCACCATACAGCGCCTCTTAACCCTCTTTCCGATATATGTTTATTTTATTGCTCTTGCTATACGTTTCATTTACCATCGTGTACACATCATCATGCCCGTATTGATCATAATTTTTGCCATTCATACAACAACCTTCACACACTATTATTTTAAAGAATATAAACAAGACATGGGGAACTTTTTCTTCTATTCATTGGGGGATGCAATACAATTTGCAACAGCTCAAACAGACAATGAGATATGTGTAACAAGAACCAACAGCAATGTACCGGAGTATATCGTACTCTTTTATTCAAAAGTACCGCCCCAAACATTTTCTTCAACAGTAAAATATCACGATCCAAATGTGCCATTTCGCCATATTCAATCCGTATCGCGTTTTACATTTGGAATTCCGCCGGAAAAGAATCCTGATACGGTCTACATAATAGCAAACTCCGAAATAGATCAATTTGACAGAAGCTTGTTTTATATAAAACAATTTCAAAATTATTCAGTTGCATATCCAAGGTAACCAAATTAAAAATATACTTACCACCCTATTATCCCATTTAAAAACAAAGATTTGATCTTGGATGACTTTGCCTCCATCAAAAATACTAGACTTGCACGGGGAGTCATGCGCCACTGGTCCTGGTATCTAAGAGGGAGGAAGCCTAATTTTTTCGGTCGTGTCTTCGCGTTTGCCTATCGGCAACCGCCTAACCTTTGTGGTATAATAAGCTGGACAGGAAGAAAAGCGCGAACGAAAAATTTTCAGCGATAACTTTAAGTGAAACGTTCGGCAAAACCACAACACTTTAAGAAAAAACAGAATTCAAAAAAGAAATATGTCAGTTGTCACAGAGCCGACAGACGAGTGAGCAATCACAGTTTGCCGGCTCTGTTTTTTATGCAGATAATAAGCCGACGGACAGTCAAAAGAGGCTATTCATCTTAAAACGCTTAGCGGCGCACAGCACAATTTCATATTTACAAATAAAGGAAGATGTGAGATAATCTGATTGTTGCGCATGCAACGAATCGAAAGGAGCGAGAGCTATGCCGGGATTTATGAAGAACATTAATCAGATTGCCCGCTGCGCGGAACAATATCGTACAGATCGCTTGGCTCAACTGGGATTGACAGGATGTCAGTACAGCTATATTCTCCATGTCTGCCGAGAACCGGGAATATCTCAGGAGTGTTTGGCACGACAGATCTGTATCCATAAAAGCAATGTGGCCCGCCAACTGGCACAGCTGGAAGAAAGCGGCTTTGTCCGACGAGAGCATAAGGAGAAGGACCGGCGGGTCGTCGCGGTCTTTCCCACGGAAAAGGCTGCGGCAGCTTATCCTGTAGTACGGGAGGTTTTGGGAGAGTGGAGCCGGTATATCACAGGAGAACTGAATGAGGAAGAAAAAGCGCTGCTCTTCACCATACTGGAGAAAATGAAAAAGCGGGCAGCGGCGTATTTGGATACCGGGCGTATTGATCAGGCAGGAAAGGACGACTGAGATGCGGGATATCATCAAATATATCCGTCCTCTTTACGGATATATTTCGGTTACGTTGGTGATCAAGTTTATCGCTTCCATCATGGAGCTGCTGATCCCCTCGATACTGGCAAAAATCATCGATGATATCGTTCCCAGGGGTGACAAGGGGCTGATCTTCCTATGGGGCGGTGTAATGGCATTGTGCGCTGTAATCGCTATTACGAGCAATGTGGTGGCGAATCGGATGGCCGCCAAATCCTCCGGTCGGATCACCAAAGAGATTCGGCATGATTTATTCAGCAGAATCACTTATCTTTCAGCCAGGCAACTGGATGGATTTACGGTGCCCTCGTCGGTTTCGCGGCTGACCACCGATACTTACAACCTGAATCTGCTTTTTGCCCGAATGCAGAGAATCGGCGTCCGGGGACCGATTCTGCTGATTGGCGGAATAGTCATCACGTTGACGATGGATTTGGGTTTAACCTTGGTGCTGGTGGCTACTTTGCCAGTAATTGCAGTGCTGGTGTATCTGGTGACGAAAAAAAGCGTTCCTTTATATACCAAACAACAGGGAATCCTGGATCATATGGTGCGTGTGGTACAGGAGAATATCACCGGCGCCAGGGTTATCAAAGCCTTATCCAAGACCGAGTACGAGAAAAAGCGCTTTGACGGCGTCAACAACGAACTGGCCGATATGGAGCAGCATGTTGGAAATATCATGGCGTTAACCAATCCGGGCTCCACCTTGATTCTGAATTTGGGTCTCACCATGGTGGTAGCCGTAGGCGCTTTTCGAATGAACGCCGGTCTTACCAGCCCTGGGGTAATCATTGCTTTTCTCAACTACTTTACCATTATTCTCAATGCCATGCTGGGAATCACCCGGGTTTTCATCATGTGTTCTAAAGGCCAGGCATCGGCCGTACGTGTGGCTGAGGTATTGAAAGCACCGGATGATATGGCGGTGAAGCCTCGAAAGAAACGGGAGAGCCATGCCCATATAGTCTTTGAGAACGTTTCGTTTTCTTATGAAAAGGTCAAAAACAATCTAGAAGATATCAGTTTTTCTCTGGAACATGGACAGACGCTGGGGATTATCGGCGCGACAGGTAGTGGAAAGAGCACCATCATCAACCTATTGATGCGGTTTTACGATACAGACTCCGGCCGGATTTTACTGGATGGCCAGGATATTCGCACGATTCCAACCGAAGAGCTGCGTAAAAAATTCGGCGTGGTGTTTCAGAATGATTTCCTTTTTGCTGACACCGTAAAAGAGAACATCCGCTATTTTCGGGATATTCCGCCAGATCAACTGAAGCTTGCCGCTGAAAACGCCCAGGCGCAGGATTTCATCCAATCGGTTGGTGGAATGGATTACGAAGTTGCTGCCAGGGGAAACAACCTCAGCGGAGGACAAAAACAGCGGTTGCTGATCGCTCGGGCGCTGGCGGGAAATCCAGAAATTCTGGTTCTGGACGACGCTTCCTCCGCCTTGGATTATCGGACAGACGCTGTACTGCGGAAAGCGCTTCACCAGAATTTTTCCGACACCACTTCCATTATCATCGCCCAACGGATCAGTTCTATTAAGGGGGCCGATCATATTCTGGTGCTGGATAACGGCCAGGAAATTGGCTGCGGCACCCATGAGGAATTGATGGATTCCTGTCCGATTTACCGGGAAATTGCCGAGAGTCAGATGGGTGCCGGCGGGGAGGTGACACTTGATGATTGAAAGCAAAACACGCAAAAAGAAAAAATATCTGATTGCCAGACTGTGGCGGTATCTCAGCCGGCATAAGCTTTTGATTGTCTTGGCCCTGATCTGTATGTTCGCCGGCAATCTATTCGCATTGTTCGGGCCAAAGCTCTCCGGCAGCGCGATCGATGCCATGGGGATTGGTCCGGGAGAGGTGGATTTTCCCAAGGTACTGTTTTACGTCAGTCTGATGGCTGTGCTTTATCTGTTGTCAGGAGGACTTTCCTATCTGCTGTCCCTGCTGATGATTCGCCTGAGCCGACATGTGATCTGCCGGATGCGCAAGGATGTTTTCGATAAGCTGTCCATCCTTCCCGTGGGTTTCTTTGATCGCTACCAGACCGGCGATATCATCAGTGTGATTTCCTATGATATCGATACGGTGAATCAGTCCTTTTCCAATGATTTTTTACAGGTCATTCAAAGCCTTGTCATTGTGGTGTTTTCTCTAGTAATGATGCTGAGTATAGCGCCTAAGCTGGTATTGGTGTTCGCGGTAACCATTCCGCTGTCCATCCTTTTCACTAAATTCATTACCGCCCGGGTGCGTCCATTGTTTCGCAGCCGTTCGAAAAAGCTGGGGGAACTGAATGGATTTGTGGAAGAGATGATAGAAGGCCAAAAGACAACCAAGGCTTATAACCGGGAAGCTGAGGTGATCGCTCGATTTGACATCAAGAACCAGGAAGCTGTGGACGCTTACAGTAAAGCGGAATACTACGGCACTCTCAGCGGCCCGTCGGTGAATTTCATCAATAATATATCGCTGGTTCTGGTGAGCGTTTTCGGCGCGCTGATGTACCTGGACGGTGGAATCGGTTTGGGAAATATTTCTTCTTTCGTACAGTATTCTCGAAAGTTTTCCGGCCCTATCAACGAAATCGCCAATATCATCGGTGAGCTGCAATCCGCTTTTGCCGCGGCGGAACGAGTTTTTCGCCTGATTGACGAAATGCCGGAGAAACCGGATGCCGACGGCGCACAGATACTGGAGAATGTGTATGGGGAAGTGCTGGCTCAGCATGTGTCTTTTGGATATACGCCGGGCAAAACCATCCTGCACGATTTCTCCATGCAGGCGGATAGGGGAAATCTGATTGCCATTGTAGGACCCACCGGTGCCGGCAAGACCACTATTATTAACCTATTGATGCGTTTTTACGACGCAGACAGCGGTGCGATTTATGTGGACGGCAGCAATATTGCCAATGTCACCCGGCAAAGTCTGCGCGCCGCCTATTCTATGGTGCTGCAGGATACCTGGCTTTTTTACGGCACTATTTACGATAATATTGCCTACGGTAAGGAAGATGCTACCATGGAAGAGGTAGTGGAGGCGGCCAAGGCAGCCAGAATCCACGATTATATTGAGAGTCTGCCTGCCGGTTATCATACCCTTCTCAGTGACAACGGCATCAATATATCCAAAGGGCAGAAGCAGCTGCTCACCATCGCCCGGGCTATGCTGCTGGACTGTAAGATGTTGATTCTGGATGAGGCTACTTCCAATGTGGATACCCGTACCGAGCAGCAGATTCAAGCGGCTATGCGGACGCTGATGCGGGACAAAACCTGTTTTGTGATCGCTCATCGGCTTTCCACCATTCGAGGCGCGGATAATATTCTGGTGATCCGGGATGGAGATGTGGTAGAGCAGGGGACCCATGAGACGCTGATGAAGCAAAAGGGATTTTATGCAAAGCTATATTACGCGCAATTCGAAACGTATTGATTCCGGATAACAAAGCAAGGCGGGGATATTCCCGCCTTGCTTTGTTATAGCTCTCTGGTAAAGACATAATAGTCCGTATCAAAACCACCCCAGCGATAGTCGCCGCTCTTCCATTCCAGTATCAGATAATCCACGTGATCAATAGTCCGTATTTCGTAGCCGCAAGCGCTTTCGTTCCACTTGCGCAGTACATAGCCTTTTGTCCAAACCTGCATGTCTTCACTGGAAATGATTTCCTCACCATATTGACTGATACAGCGGCCGTTTTTCAAAAATTCAATAGAGCGAAAATACAACGGCTTATCACTGGGAGTGTCGGGGGAAAAGCTTTCTTTCGTTTGACAATAGCTGTGAGCGTTCCATCTGCCAAGTACACGTTCGTCATGGACAAAGGGTAAATTGATATTATCTTTTCGGGCGATTTCCTTTGCGGTATAGGCACGATTGTCCGTCTGACGCAGAACCAGCACGGTCGGTTTCCCACCCCTGCGATAGTAATAGGATTTGTGATAGATGAACATGTACCGCTGTCCCGCATAAATTTCCGTTTCATAGTCGTTGACGGAGGAACAATCACCGTCTTCAAATAATAATTTTCCTTTGGTCCAGCCGTAACACCAATAGCGTTCGCCCTTAGGCAGAAAATATATTTCTTTAATCGCCTCTCCATAGAACTGGTTATCACAAAATTTGTCGGCATAAAAATCTTCTTTTATCGCGTACTCACCGACTGTTTGCCATCGGCCGACAATGGATTCATCGTTGACAAAGGGGAGGTCGATGTTCTCATGAAGGGGCAGAAATTCATGGCGCAGCTTGACTACATCACATACGGCTTCGATCTTGTTGTCTTGCGGTGAACCGTAGGACATGTAATTGGAAATCCGCTGGTAGTTTTGTGACAGTATGTATTCTTCCAATGCTTCGCAGGCTTTCAAAAAGTCGTTACCGTCCACCTTCGAGCTTTTTGCTTTGATTCCGTCGGATGTATGGAGAAAATCGATATGAATGATAGGGCTTTCTTGGATCAGCATTTTGCGCGCCTCCTCTAAATTGAAGATGGTTGTTTGCAGTTCGTTTTTCTTTTTTTCAAGCAGCTGGATAATGCCGTTGGTATTATTCCGTTCGGATATGATTCGTCGGATTTCTGCAAGGGAAAAACCTGCTTTTTTGAGAGCAGTAATATGTGTAAATACTGCGATTTGTTCCTTGGTGTAATATCTGTATCCGGTAAAACGGTCGACATAAGCGGGGACAAGCAGCCCCTGCTTATCATAATGACGCAGCACAGATATTCTGGTGTGACAGATTTTCGCAAACTCGCCGATTCTCACGGCATTCACCTCGCTTTAGAATGCTTGGAAGATATCTTCTGCAGTCAGTATAAACCTGCTGTTAAGTAGAGAGTCAAGAGCCTTTTGAAAAAAAGATGGGATTCAATATCCTCTTGCCGCATATGGAAAAGGGAGAAGCAATTTTGTTTTAGATGAGTGGTACAAAAAAGATGCCATCTGCGGCAGAAAGATAAAACAGAAAACGACCGGTAATCCAATTATGAATTACCGGTCGTTGATCTGGTGCGGATAAGAGGACTTGAACCTCCATGAGCTTGCGCTCATTAGAACCTGAATCTAACGCGTCTGCCAGTTCCGCCATATCCGCATATTCTCTTTTGCCTCAGCGCCCTCCGCCGACGACAGTAGCTATTATAGCGGCTGAAAGGGCAATTGTCAAGGCTTTTTTACAGAAAAATTTCCCGGTTTGTTTGATGCGGCGGATTTTGGTATAAACTCTATTTCAAAGATATCTGCGTGGAAAGAATCCGTATAAGCTGGCAATTTCCGTTTAACCTGACCAAAGCGAATGTGAATCTTTTGTTAAACTACTAAAAAAGAACTTGCTTTTTTTGTCGTTTAGAATACACTATTGATTAGTCGCCTAACTATTTTGTTCTGAAAGGAGACAGCAGGATGGAGACGCTTTCCGACGATTCAGTCAACATTCCGCTGCATATTTTGATCTCACAAATCATGCGGCTTTACTTTACTCGCAATTATGCACTGATGGAAAAGCTGGATGTGCATCCGGGGCAGGTGCCGCTGTTGCTTCAGCTGCATCGCCATGGGGGAATGAGCCAAAAGGAACTGGTAGGTAAGCTGATGGTGAAGCCGCCAACGGTCACGGTGATGATCAAACGTATGGAGAAAAGCGGCTTTATCCAGCGCAAGCAGGATGAACAGGATCAGCGGGTTTCCCGTATCTATCTGACAGAACTAGGGGAGGAAACCTTCCGCCGGCTGCTGAAGGAATTAAAAATCGTGGAGGCTGAATGTTTTGCTGATTTTACAGAAGAGGAAATCGCCGGCAGCATCCGTCTCTTCAACCGGGTACGGGAGAATCTGGAAACAGCCTGCCGCCATACCACGCAGCTGCCCTGCTGTGAATTAACCGAAAGAGGTGGAACAGATGCTTAAACTCGTCAAATACTTAAAAAGCTCCATTGGTCCTATTTTACTGGTAGTGCTGCTGTTGGTGGTTCAGGCCATGTGCGATCTGTCCCTGCCTGATTATACCTCCCGCATTGTTAATGTGGGAATTCAGCAAGGGGGCATTGAAAACGCCGTACCGCAGGTAATCCGACAATCGGAAATGGAGCATCTGTTTCTCTTTATGAGTCGCGAGGATCAGGAAGAGGTACTCGTCCATTATGAAACGCTGGAGCGGTCCGCGCTGACAGAAAGCGAATATGCTTCCCTGGTGAAAAAATACCCGGTTCTGGCAGATGAACCCCTTTATAAGTTAAAAAAGACGAACAATGAAACTATTCAGAAACTGGACGGCATCCTGGGCAAGCCTATGCTGATCGCAGCCGGTCTTACCAGTGACAGTGAGGATATGGCCGCCATCCGGGATAAGATGATGGCCGGTATTCCGGAATCCTCCGGCATGAGCATCTTCGACCTGTTGGGACAGATGCCCGCCGAACAGCGGGCCCAGTTTCTTCAGGAAGCGGACAGCATGATGGGGCAGCTGCCGGAAAGCATGATCAGCCAGGGAGCGGTTATGTATGTGAAGGCGGAATATAAAGCCATCGGCATGAATACGGACAATATTCAAACAGGGTATGTCCTGCTGTCCGGCCTTAAGATGTTGGCATTGGCGCTGGCCAGCATGATCGCCACCATTATGGTGGGATTTTTGGCCGCTCGGATTGCGGCTTCTCTTGGACGGGAACTGCGGGGGCGGGTATTCCGGCGGGTGGTGTCCTTCTCCAATGCGGAATTTGATCATTTTTCCACGGCCTCCCTTATCACCCGAAGCACCAACGATATTCAGCAGATTCAAATGCTTTTTGTGATGCTGCTGCGAATCGTTTTTTACGCTCCTATTTTAGGAATCGGCGGCGTATTGAAGGTGCTGAATACCAATACTTCCATGGCCTGGATCATCGCCGTGGCGGTGATGGCGATCCTGACACTGGTGCTGGTGCTGTTTGCGGTTGCCATGCCGAAGTTCAAGATCATGCAGAAGCTGGTGGATAAGTTGAACTTGGTGACCCGGGAAATCCTCACCGGCTTGCCGGTCATCCGGGCCTTCAGCACCCAGAAGCATGAGGAAAAACGGTTTGACGACGCCAATCAGGATCTGACAAAAACCAGCCTTTTTGTCAACCGGGTGATGACCTTTATGATGCCGGTGATGATGCTGGTGATGAACGGCATCAGTATCCTGATTGTTTGGAACGGTTCTCACAGCGTGGATGCCGGTGTGATGCAGGTTGGCGATTTGATGGCGTTCATTCAGTACACCATGCAGATCATCATGTCCTTCCTGATGATTTCCATGATCTCCATTATGCTGCCCCGGGCATCTGTATCCGCGGATCGGATTCAGGAGGTGCTGGAGACCGAACCCACTATCCGGGATCCGGAAAAAGCGGCGTCCTTTGATGAGAAACGAAAGGGCGTGCTGGAATTCCGCAATGTTTCCTTCCATTATCCCGATGCGGACGGCAATGTCATCAACAATGTAAGCTTTACCGCCCTGCCGGGACAGACTACCGCTATTATCGGCAGCACCGGCAGCGGCAAATCCACCCTTGTGAATCTGATTCCCCGCTTTTACGACGTGACGGAAGGGGAGATTCTACTGGACGGCGTGAATATCCGGGAGGTGCCTCAGCATGATCTGCGGGCGAAGATTGGTTATGTTCCGCAAAAAGGCGTGCTGTTCTCCGGCACCATCGCCACCAACCTGAAGTATGGCCGCCCCGATATGGCGGACGGGGAGATGGAACAGGCGGCGCGGATTGCCCAAGCGGAGGATTTCATCACGGCAAAACCGGACGGTTATGACGCGGAGATCGCCCAGGGAGGCACCAATGTGTCCGGCGGCCAGAAACAGCGTCTCTCCATTGCTCGGGCCATTGCGGTGAATCCGGAAGTGTATATATTTGACGACAGCTTCTCCGCCTTGGACTATAAGACGGACGTAACCCTGCGGAAAGCGCTGCAGCAGGTAACGGCGGAAAGCACCGTAATTATTGTGGCTCAGCGGATTAGCACCATCCTGCACGCGGAACAGATTATAGTGCTGGATGAGGGTAACGTAGCCGGAATCGGCACCCATCAGGAACTGATGGAATCCTGCGAGGTCTATCAACAGATAGCTCTGTCGCAGCTGTCAAAGGAGGAGTTGGCGCAATGAGCAACGAACGCAAGCCTGCCAAGGGCATGATGGGCATGGGTCACGGCCATGGTCCCGGTATGGCCGGGGAGAAGGCCAAGGACTTTAAAGGCACCTTCAAAAAACTGGCTGTTTATCTGAGCAAGTACAAAATCGGTCTGCTGTTCGTGGTGATCTTCGCCATCGGCAGCGCCGCCTTCTCCATCGTGGGTCCCAGGAAGCTGGGCGATGCTGTTACCCTGATATTCGAAGGCCTGGTTAGCAAGGTAACAGGCGCCGGAACAGGAATAGACTTCGGCGCGGTGGGACGGCTGCTGCTGATTCTGCTGGGATTGTACGTCATCAGTGCGGCTCTCTCCTTTATCCAAGGATATATCATGTCCGGCATCACCCAAAAAGTTTCCTATAACATGCGCAAGTCGATTTCGGAGAAAATTCAGCGCTTGCCGATTAAATACTTTGATACCAAGACGCACGGCGAGGTGCTGTCCCGGGTGACCAATGATGTGGATACCCTGAGCCAGAGCCTCAATCAAAGCCTGACGCAGATCATCACTTCCATCACCACGGTGATCGGCGTGCTGATTATGATGTTCTCCATCAGCTGGTTGATGACCTTGGCGGCGCTGGTGATTCTACCTATCTCCATGCTGCTGATTTCCGCTATAGTAGGAAAATCCCAAAAATACTTCAAGACCCAGCAGGAATACCTGGGGCATATCAACGGCCAGGTAGAAGAGGTATACGGCGGACACAACATCGTGCGTGCTTTCAACAACGAGCAGGCGGTTATCAAGGAGTTCGACGAAACCAACGAGACGCTTTACAAATCCGCCTGGAAATCCCAATTTCTCTCCGGTATGATGCAGCCCATGATGCAGTTCATCGGCAACTTGGGATATGTGGTTGTTTCCATTCTGGGCGGCTGGCTGGCCATCCAGGGCACCATTGACGTGGGTTCCATCCTTTCTTTCAGCCAGTATATCCGCAACTTTAACCAGCCGATTGCTCAGGCGGCTCAGGTGGCCAATCTCCTGCAGTCCACAGCGGCAGCGGCAGAGCGCGTCTTTGAGTTCTTGGCCGAGGAGGAAGAGGATCAGGTACCGGCCCGGCCGGCTATGCTGACCGAAACCGTGATGCTGGATAACGGCTCCGAGGAAACCCGGGAACGTCTGGTGACGGTGGAGGATCTCAGCGGAAATGTGGAGTTCCAGCATGTCCGGTTCGGCTACTCACCGGATAAGATCATCATTCACGATTTCAACGCCGTGGTGCGGCCGGGTCAGAAGGTCGCCATCGTCGGCCCCACCGGCGCGGGTAAAACCACCATGGTTAAGCTGCTGATGCGGTTCTATGATGTAAACGACGGCGCCATTCTGCTGGACGGATACAATATCCAGAATTTTGAACGCAACAAGATAAGGGATATGTTCGGCATGGTGCTGCAGGACACCTGGCTGTTCAGCGGCACCATCATGGAGAACATCCGGTATGGACGGCTGAGCGCCACGGATGACGAGGTAATAGCCGCGGCAAAAGCCGCTCATGTTCACCATTTCATCCAGACGCTGCCCGGCGGCTACAACATGGTTCTTAATGAGGAGGCCAGCAACGTTTCGCAGGGACAAAAACAGCTGCTTACCATCGCCCGGGCAATACTGGCGGACCCAAAAATTCTTATTCTGGATGAAGCCACCAGTTCGGTGGATACCCGCACGGAATTGCAGATTCAGAAGGCTATGGACAATCTGATCCAGGGCCGCACCAGTTTTGTTATCGCTCACCGGTTGTCTACCATCCGGGACGCGGATCTTATCCTGGTGATGCGGGACGGCGATATCGTGGAGCAGGGTACCCACGATGATCTGCTGGCCGCCGGCGGCTTCTATGCTAACCTGTATAATTCTCAGTTTGAGCGTGCCGAAGCGGGCTGACAATTGGAGAAAAAAGCGCCATGGAAATTCCATGGCGCTTTTTACGTTTCAGATTAAAGCGGAGACAAGAGCAAACAGCAGAAAAGCAACCGGCTGATGCAGCAGATAAATGATCAGGGTGTGCCGGCCAGCCCAGGTGAAAAAGGGAACACGGCGCACATACATCCAATCCGGCAGCCGCCCTTCCTGCGCCCAGCGGCCAACATAGCAGCCAGCAAGCAGACAGAAAAACCAGGGAAGAAGAGGAAAGTAATCCACCCCGCGGCCGGCGCCTAATCCCAGCGGATAAAGCCAGCGCTGAGAGGTTATCCAGGAGGGCAAACGCCATTCCCATAGTCCCTTAATGCCGAAATAACCGCCGTCCTCCGGCGGAAGATGCCAAGTGAGCAGCATCAGCAAAATACAGGCGATCAGACCTGGAAGAACAGGAATTCGATCCAGCAGCGGACGAAAAAGGGCGAAAAGAAGAACGGCGGCAGAGAGAAAATGCAGAATGCCGAACCAGATCATTTGCTCCGGCATTACGAAATAAAGCGTTAGAGAAATCAGCAAGGCACACGCGCCGATAAGCAGCCCGCGCTTGAGATTTCCATGAGAGAGACGGCAGGATACGCCACAGATAAAGATAAAAATACCGGAGAACAATGCTTCCACCGGTTTGAAAAAAAGAAAAAACTGCCGTCCCCATTCCCAATGAAAAATCCAGCCCGCCACATAAGCTGCATGAAAAATCACCATCAGCAGAATATCCAGTCCGCGTACCTCATCCATAAAATGGATGCGCTTTTTTTCCACTCCCTCTGCCTTGGACATATAGCACACTCCTCTTTTGCCCATCATACATTGTGCCAGTTAACCATATCAGACAAAGAGAGAGGAACCGCCGAATAACCGATGAAGTTTTTCTTAAATTCCCATTTTGTGTCTGCTATTTGCATACAGCTTGTCCGTTAAATCTGTGAATAGGACTGTGTTCCCGGCTGTTTACTCGATAGACGGCCTCGATAATTTCTTCCTTGCGGTTTTCATCGCCCACAACGTTTTCGATGACATAAGGGCCATTTTTAAAATGCCCCATAACAGCGCCCTGAAATTCGCCGTCTATCAAAAGAAACTGCAGAATATCGTTTTCGCCGTCCCTGTAAAGGTTCTTCAGCCGGTATTCTTCAGTCTTCACCAGAAAATCGTTGCGGTGCATCGCAAAGACAGAGGAGGGAAGAGAAAAGGTTTGCTTCTCCAACAAAGAGGCGTCAGATGTCAGCATATAACCATCCTCATAAGGGATAAGGGTCCCCTCCTCTATCAACTCCATGGCAGCAGTTTTGATCGCCTTTTCCGGAAGCCGGTAAAAGGAACGGGCCATTTTTACATGAAACCACACCAGTCGATATGCGAAGCGCGGCAGCAGCCGCTTCAGCGCTTCATGACGGCTGAAACGGGATAGATCGGCATCGGGAAACATTTCGGTAAAAAGATACCAGCCTCGATCCCATTCGCCGTCATACTGATCCTCATATATCAGAAAGGCTTCCTGTAAGCGGTGAAGTGAGGGGGTGATCTCCTTTACCAGCAGTCCGGTGGTTTCCTTCATCTGCTGGATATTCATTGGTCCTTCCCGGCGGATCAGATCAAATAAGGTCTGCTGTATGACAGTAAAGCCCTCCATCGGCTTGCGGTAAGCGCCAGCGAATAATTCCAGATCCTCCTGTTCAATCCAGCCCAGGTTGCCGCCCTGAAAGCGGCCTTTGATCAAAATCCGTTTTTTCTGGCGGGAGCGATTATAGGCGATATCGTCGAAATCCGCCCGAAAACTGAGGCTGGGCGGATCACCGAATCCGTTCCAGTAAACATTTTGCCCAGGCGATGTATCCCGGTAAAGAGCGTCGTATTCTGCAGGAGAGGACTTTTGAATCAGATGCTGCCTGTGCATGCGCAGAGCGATGATCGAGCGATGATCCACCATCCTTGTTTTCCTCCGATCAAGTATATTATATATCTATTATTGTATCTTATAAGGCTGAACGGCGCAACCATGAGAATTTTCAGCCGTTGCGCTGGCTGTACATGAATTCTCCAACGGATTTGCTGGTAAAGAAAACAATGGCTGTAGTTAATTGAAAAAGAATCGGAAGAATTGTCAAAAAGATAAAGAACAGAACATTCATCGAAGAAACATTTTCGAAGCTGATGCCGGTTAGCAGATATAAGTTCATTAAGACATGAATACCCGCTATTATGGCGTAAATATATCGCATAAACCCATAGCCTTTATAAAGCAAAACTAAAAAAACAATTTCGAATACAAGTGACAGATCCCAAGAAAGAAAAAAGGAAATCAGCAGCAAGAGACCGTCGATGATAATAAAAGAAAGGATAATGATTCGCCCTCGGTTTAATTGTTTCTCGTGATGACTTTCAAATTCTTGCAGTGCCCGCTCTTTTTCTTCCAGAGAAGCTTTTTCAAACCGGCTGAAATCCGGTTCCGCATCCTGCGCGGGCAGAGCTAAAGAGGCGGTTACCCGTGACAGGGTGTCGGCCAGCGTTTCTATGCTGCGACAGTCCCGGCTCTGCAGTCGATCAAAGACCTGCAGCAGTAGCCGAACATCCTGGGCGGTCTGCGCCAGTTCATGCCGCCGATCCATCACGATAGCGGGGATAGCGTCCGGCGATTGAATCATGTTGAGAATCCCTTCGATAGAGAATCCCGCTTTCCGCAAGGCGGCCACCTGTTCCAAACGCCGGACATCCGCAGAAGAGAAATCCATATAGGTACGTTCGCCCTTTTCCCTGGAGACAGGGTGAAGCAACCCTCGCTGCACATAATACCGCACTGTGCGTTCCGTCAGCCCTGTTCGCTGGCACACTTCGCTCATCTTCATTTTTAACTCCTACTTCCTCAATCAAAAAGAATGGGTGAAAGTATCATACAAGCATCCATTAATCTCTATGGTTATTATAAATAAATTCTTTCACGGAACTGTTGGTGAAATAAAGAATGAAGAGGATAATGTGGATAAGTATTTGTATAATAGCCATCCACATTTCTAGTTGATCATTCATATTGAATTCATATAATGGAAAGGTTGAAAGGCGCTTTAGATTATATAAATAACCTATCCAACCCAAAATAAAGAGCGCCCATAATAAAGGAAAAAAGCCTGGAGAGCTGACCTTATCTCCCGTAACCAGATAAGTAATGTTATGGTAAGGAGTATCGCCTCTAAATAAACAAATAATAAACACGAGACTAAGCAATATAGGTAGCGCAAAATATAGGGATATCCCAAAACATAACTTAAATATCAGGGCTACTAAAAAAAGAATGATCTGAATAATCATGAAAACTAAAATAATACGACGGCCGCACTTTTCCATTTTCTCGTGTCTGATATGAAACGACAGTAAAGCGTCGTCCCTTTCTTCTTGGGATATATGTTCAAACCGGCTGAAATCCGGTTCCGCATCCTGCGCGGGCAGAGATAAAGAAGCGGTTACCCGCGATAGGGTGTCGGCTAGCGTTTCCATGTTGCGGCAGTCCCGACTTTGCAGCCGGTCAAATGCCTTCAGCAGCATCTTGACATCCTGGGCGGTCTGCGCCAGTTCATGCCGACGATCCATCACGATAGCAGGGATAGTGTCCGGCGATTGAATCATGTTGAGAATCTCTTCAATAGAGAATCCTGCTTTCCTCAAGGCGGCTACCTGTTCCAAACGCCGGACATCCGCAGAAGAGAAATCCATATAAGTACGTTCGCCCTTTTCCCCGGAGATAGGGTGAAGCAACCCTCGCTGCACATAATACCGCACTGTGCGTTCCGATAGTTCCGTTTGACGGCACACGTCGATCATCTTCATTTTTGATACCCTCTTTTCAATCAACACTTCGCTCCTCTGCTTTTATCTTACACTCTTACCGTAGGTTAGTGTCAAGAGGGTTTTACCATTTTTCACTAAAATATTACAGGGGCAGATTGTTGAAAATGGAAAAGCTGGTTGCTTGGTATCGGCTCCTATGCTATACTGATAGGCAGAATATGACACGGCAAGGCCGTGCGGAGCGGGGAGGACATTATGAGCCGAATCAACAATGAACCGCGGCACAAAAATGGTATTCTGCAGGCGATCCGCGAGCAGCTGGAACACCGCGCCATGTGGCTGTATTTGTTATGTGACGAAGCAGGGAAGAAAGGCTTGAAATGGGAGGATTTCGGCTGCGAGGCAGTGCGGCGCTGCGGTTGCTTCCAAGGTGCCGGACTGGTAAAAAAAGGCGGGACCGACAGCTTAAAGGGGCTGAAAAAGACACTGTTCACCAAGCCTGCCCAGTTGGTGTTTGAAATGAAGATCAGGGAATGCGAGGACGACCGGCTTTCCATCGATTTTCATTATTGTCCGCTGGTGAAGGCCTGGCAGAAGCAGGGCTGTACGGATGAAGAGATCGCGCGGCTGTGCGATATAGCCATGTGCGGCGACCGGGGTATAGCCTCCGCTTACGGCGCGCGGCTGGAGCTGCCCAAAACCATCTCCCGTGGGGACGATATCTGCGAGATCCGTTTTAAAAAGAATCCGGATGAGGAGGGCGGTTCCACTTGAACGATTTCCTGCAAAAAGCTAATTCAGCGCCTATGTACCTTATCGCCTTCCTGGTGATTGCCGTGGTGATGCTCATGGCCGCGTTTTTTCTGTTCAAAGCCTATCGAGAGGGCCTGAAAATTGGGATGGAAAAGAAAAAGTTGAATAAGGTGCTGACCTCCAGCATCGTTTTTTCCATCGTTCCCTCCATCGGCATTCTGATGGGAGTTATCACCCTGGCCGGATCTCTGGGGATTCCGCTGCCCTGGCTGCGGCTGTCGGTGATCGGTGCCCTGCATTATGAAACCATGGCCGCAGATACGGCGGCCAAAGCGGCGGGCGTAGCCCTCAGCGCTGACGCCATGACCGGCAGCGCCTTCGTCACCATTGCCGTCGTTATGACAATCGGTATTATCTGGGGCGGCGTTTTCTGCATTATTGCCCTGAAAAAATATCAAAGTAAAGTGAAGAAGGTATCCCAGAAGGACAACCGCTGGGGAACCTTGATGTTCAACGCCATGTTTATCGGCATGGTCTGCGCCTTCATCGGCGCCGGTTTCGCCACTATGCGGGTCACGGGCAGTCTCACCAGCCTGGTGGTGATTTTGGTTTCCGCCCTGTTTATGCTGCTGTTCACCTGGCTGTCCAAAAGACCGAAGCTCAAGTGGCTGGAAAGCTTTTCCCTGTCCGTCAGTATGATTCTTGGTATGGCGTCCGCCGTGGGGTATTCCTGGTTGGAGCCCCGGCTGCTGTCGCTGTTTCAGTAGAAAGGGGGCGTAGAAGATGGCGAAAAACAAAACAGAAGCCCGAAGCTTTGATGATACCATGCATCTCTATGGACGGGTCTGGACGGCGATCTGCCTGTTTTTGATGCTCTGTGTGCCGCTGTTTATCGGATTGTATTTCAAAGCGGCTCCCAGCCTCAATGGGGTGCTGATGGGCGCTTTCGGCGTCTGCTTGATTTTTCTTCCTTCCAGCATTGTGGAAGTGATTACCTATGCGCCTATGATGGGAACGGGCGCCACTTACTTGGCTTTTGTCACCGGCAACCTCTCGAACCTGAAAATCCCCTGCTGTATGAACGCCCGGGATATTGCGGGAACGGAATACGGCACCCGGGAGAATGAGATTGTTTCCACCTTGTCGGTGGCGGCCTCCGCGCTGGTGACCTGTGTGGTGTTGATGATCGGCGTATTGGCTCTGACTCCTTTAACGCCGATTTTGTCCGAACCGGCACTGAAACCCGCCTTTGACAATGTGGTGCCCGCTCTGTTCGGCGCGCTGGGTTACAAGTATTTCTCACAGGCTCCTAAAATCGCCTTGGCGCCCTTCGTTGCGATGGTGGGGCTCTGTCTGCTGGTTCCCAAGGCAGCGGACAGCGTGGCGATTCTGGTGCCTATTTCTGCTCTGATCTCCATCGGTGTGGCTCGGCTGCTGTATAAGAAAAATATGATTTGAGGGATGATACCAATGAAATGGATGTTGTATATCCTGCTGGCGCTGGTTGGTCTGCTGATCATATTGTTGCTGGCAGCCGTGATCCGGGCCGTGTTGCTGAAGCGGAAAAAGAGGGAGACCCCATCCTCGGCGCTGGATGGGATGGCACTGGACGGAGACCGCTATGTGAAGGATCTGGCCCGGATGATCAGCTATCCCACGATCAGCCGGAGAGATGCGACGGATCTGTCGGTTTTCGAGGACTACCGCCAGGAATTGGAAACGCTCTTTCCTTTGATCCATGAGCGGCTGAACAAAGCGGTGATGGACGACGGCTCCCTGCTGTTCCACTGGCAGGGGAAGGATTCCAGTAAGCCTGCTGTAGTGCTGATGTCTCATTCCGACGTGGTGGAAGCCACGGGCAAATGGAGTCATCCTCCTTTTGAGGGCGAGGTAGCGGACGGCAAAATTTGGGGCCGGGGCACTATGGATACAAAAGGATCCCTCTGCGCTATTCTGGAAGCGGTGGAGGGACTGCTGGCCGACGGTTTTATACCGCCGGTGGATGTATACATAGCCAGTTCCTGCAATGAAGAGATCATGGGGGAGGGGGCACCCAAGACCG
This sequence comes from uncultured Oscillospiraceae bacterium, assembly GCA_902492455.1. GTDB lineage: Bacteria > Bacillota > Clostridia > Oscillospirales > Acutalibacteraceae > CAKTXU01. Next base: position 141,007 of record CABULH010000007.1, on the reverse strand, counting down.
TGCGGTATCTGCTAGATCACGGCGTAAAGCTGGATCTGGTGCTGGATGAAGGCGGCGCTGTGGTGGAAGCTCCCATGCCCGGTCTGACCGGACATTTCGCCATGCTGGGAATATTGGAAAAGGGGTATGCAGACGTGCGCTTCGTCGCCCGCTCAAAGGGCGGCCATTCCAGTACACCTCCGAAAAACACGCCAATCGCCCGCCTGGCCGCCTTTGTCAACCATGTGGAACGCCATTCCCCCTTCTCCAAAAAGTTTACGCAGCCAGTGAAGAAGATGTTCGCCGATCTGGCGCCGGACATGACCTTTCCCTTCCGACTGCTTTTCGGCAACATTTGGCTGTTCGGTCCGCTGCTCAAGGCGGTCATGCCGGGGATCAGCGGTCAGGCCGGTGCGCTGCTGCGCACTACCTGTGCCTTCACTATGGCGGAAGGCAGCGGTGCGCCCAATGTCATTCCTGAGACGGCCTCGGTGACGGCCAATCTCCGGTTCATGGTGCATCAGCCTATGGAGGAATCTTTGGAGAAGCTGCGATCCATTGCCGCGAGATTTGATGTGGAGATGGAGGTTCTGGAGGCTCACGACTGTTCGCCGGTGGTGGATACCACGTCCGCCGCTTATCGGTATGTGGAGTCCTGCCTCCGGGCGGTTTATCCAGAAGCCGGCATCGCTCCCTATGTGATGCTGGGCGGCACGGATGCCCGTCATTATGCACCCTATGCCACGGCTGTCCGTTTTGCGCCTCTGGTGATCAGCGGCGCTCAGATGGCGGCTGTCCATGGACGAGACGAGAACATCGACACGGATGCCCTGACAGGTGCGGTAGGTTTTTATCGCTATCTGCTGGAACATTATCGGATATAAAGTGAAAGGAAAAGATGATATGGAGAATCAGTGGAAAGCAGCATTGCAGAATCCACCCAAAGCGTATCGGCCGGTGCCCTTCTGGTCCTGGAACGACCGGTTGGAATCGGAAGAAACCCGCCGGCAGATTAAAGAAATGGATGAACAAGGGATGGGCGGCTTTTTCATGCATGCCCGGGGCGGTCTGCAGACCGCGTACATGGGTCCGGAGTGGATGGAAAATGTTTCCGCTAGCCTGGATGAAGGCCGTGAACGGGGAATGTACGCCTGGGGATACGATGAAAACGGCTGGCCCAGCGGCTTCGGCAGCGGTGTGGTCAACGGCATGGGGGAACGCTATCAGCAAAAATATCTGCGCTGGGAATGGGCGGAATCGGCGGAGGATGCCGCTCTGCCCCGGACCATCGCTTATGGTTCCTATGGGGATAAGCGGATGCGCTTCTACTATGAAGTGAATCCTTTTTATGTGGATCTGCTGGATCCAGAGGTAACCAAAGAATTTCTCCGCTGTACGCATGAGCGGTATCGGGATGAGCTGGGGACAGCCTTCCGGAATATGGCGGGCTTTTTTACCGACGAACCGCAGGTTTCCCGCAACGGCATTCCCTGGTCGCTGCTGCTGCCGGATACTTATCAGGATACTTTTGGGGAGGATCTGCTGCCCCGGCTGCCGGAGTTGTTTTATGAAACCGGTGAATGGCGGCGGACCCGGGTACGCTTTTGGCAGTTGGTCCGGGATATGTTTGCGGACCATTTCATGAAGCAGATTTACGACTGGTGCGAGAACAACGGCGTGCGGCTTACCGGCCATATGGTGCTGGAGGAAACTCTTCATTCCCAGCTTGTGAGCAACGGCGCCTGTATGCCCAGCTATGAGTTCATGCACATTCCGGGTATGGACTGGCTGACCCGCTCCACAGCGGTGACGGCAACGCCGGTACAGGTGGCTTCGGTAGCCCATCAGTTGGGGAAAAAGCAGATTCTCAGCGAAACCTTTGCCCTGTGCGGCTGGAATGTCAGCTTTGAGGAACTGCGCTGGATTTACGAGCATCAGATGGTGCGGGGAATCACCCTGATGTGTCCGCATCTGGAGGGATATACCCTGCGGGGGATACGCAAACGGGACTATCCCGCTACACTATTCTTCCAGCAGCCTTGGTGGGATGAATATCATCGATTTGTGGATGCTATGAGCCGGATCGGAATGCTGCTGTCCGAAGGAGAGGTTCCTTTTGAGACGCTGTTGATCCATCCCCAGACCTCCGCCTGGGTGTGTTACAACGATACAACCAATCCGGGGTTGCAGGAATTGGACAACGACTTTGCCGCACTGATGAAGGTATTGGAGGATGCTCAGATTCCTTATCATCTGGGAGATGAACGGATTCTTCAGCGTCATGGCGCAGTGGAAAACGGCTGGCTGCGGGTGGGAACCCAGCAGTATCGCGCGGTGCTGGTACCACCCAGCCTCAATATCAGTCGTCCGGTGCTGGAACTGCTGCAAGCACTGCAGAAGACGGGCGGTATTCTTATCTGGAGCGACCGGATTCCCGCCCTTGTGGATGGAGAAGCTTCCGATGAACCGGCTATGCTGGCGAAAGCGGGAATCATCCGCCCGATAGCGGAAATGACCGCCGCTTTACCATCGGATATCTGCCGAGTACGTCTGACGGAAATCGATGGAGATGGCCGGGATATCGGCGCCACTATTCGGCGGTTCGGCAGCGTTACCATGACCTATCTGGTGAACTCCGCCCCCCGGCCCCGGCGGGTGACGGTGCAGCTAGGAAGCGGGCGGATCGCTATGCTGAACCAGGAAACCGGTGCCCTGATATCGCTGGAGGGTGAAAACCGTCAGGATGGTACGAAAGTGACGCTGACGCTGGAAGAAATGGGGTCAGCGGTGCTTTTTGACGGTCTTAAGGAATCTCTTGAGACGCAGACAGCCTCGGATATTCTCCAGCCTTTGAAACCGGCGGAAGAGTGGGAGGTGATTCGTGCCGATCCCAACGCTTTGACGCTGGATATCTGTGATTGCTGGTTCGATGGCGAACTGGTGGGACGGGATCTGCCGGTGAACAATATTCAGGAGATGGCCTGTGCTTTGGAGCGGCCGGTGGAAGTGGAACTGGCTTTCCATTTCCAGGTACAAGAGCAGCCGGTGAATCCGCCGGAATTGGTGTTGGAGACGCCGGAGCTGTTCAAGGTTTTCCTCAACGGCGAAGAAGTGGAAAAACAGCCGAATGGCTATTATTTCGACCGCTCCTTTATCCGTCTGCCGCTGCCGCAGGTGCAAAAGGGAACCAATGAACTGCGGCTGTCGGTCCATTTCCAGCAGAGTCAGGAGGTATATGAGAATATCCGGAAATCCCTGCAGTTTGAATCGGAGAAAAATAAACTCAGCTACGATATGGAACTGGAGGCGATATACCTCATCGGAGATTTCGGCGTGAAGGCGGAAGCGCCTTTCATGCCGCTGGAACGGCAGGCATCCCGCTGCGACGGCGGTTTCACCGTTACCGCGCGTCCGGAAACAGTAGAAAGCGGCAATCTGGTGGAACAGGGCTTTCCTTTCTTTGCCGGAAAGATTACCCTCTGTCAGAAGTTACATCTCAGCAAAGAGGAGTGCATCCACCGCAGTCTGCGTTTGTCCCGCCGTGGTGCTATGGTGACGGCGGTGCGAGTCAACGGAAAGGGAGCGGGGAAAATCCTCTGGGCGCCTTATGAGGTGTCCTTGGACGGCCTTCTGCAGGAGGGCGACAACAAGATCGAAGTGGAGTTGACCGGTACCCTGCGCAACCTGCTCGGCCCGCATCATGATGGCGAAGGGGAAAGCTATATGGTAGGACCAGGCAGCTTTTTCCAGCATTCCCCCTTATGGCGGGGGGGAGACGGCTCCAATTCCGGATGGAATAGTGGATACTGTTTTACGGATTTCGGGCTGTATATATAAAAGAAGGCAGCAGCAAAACGATCGTTTTGCTGCTGCCTTCTTTATACAAATTAAACACAGCTGCTTGTTGCAAGCAGCTGTGTTTTCCATTATTCGCTTTGGGCCACCAAATCCGCCATCGTGTAATAGCCGATAGGCTGTTTTGCCAGGAATAAAGCGGCGTTAATAGCGCCGACGGCAAAAATTTCTTTGGATCGGGCGGAATGAGAGATGGTGAAGATTTCGTCATGCCCGGCGAATATTACCTGGTGCTCACCAACAATGGTGCCGCCTCGAATAGCGGAAATACCGATCTCTGCCTTTTCGCGCTTTTTACGCACAGAGTGCCGCTCAAAGACATACTGAGGCTTATAATCCAATCCTTCCGATACGGCATCGGCCAGCATCAGGGCAGTGCCGGAAGGCGCATCCACCTTTTGATTGTGATGCATTTCCAGAATTTCCACATCGAAATCATTGCCCAGGATGGAGGCGGCCTTTTTTGCCAGTTCCATGAAAAGACTGATTCCCAGAGACATATTGGCGCTCCAGAAAACCGGAACGCTGTCGGCGGCATCCCGCACCTTTTGAATCTGATCGGGGGACAGACCGGTGGTAGCGATCACCACTGGAATCCGATGTTCCCGGGAATAAGAAAGAACGCCGTTCAGGGCAGAGGGATGGGAAAAATCGATGATCGCATCCGCCTCAATGCTGCAGTTGGCCGGATTGGCGTAAACAGGGAAACCAGCGTGGCTTTCGGTGTTGATATCAAATCCGGCCACAATTTCGCAGTCACAGCGTTCGGCGACACAGGCGGTGATAACCCGTCCCATCTTTCCGTTACATCCGCTGAGAATCAATCGCATCATAGGGGAAACATTCCTTTCCTTATGCTTTCACCGTCCGGTATGAGTTTTACTTCATCAGGCCGTACTTTTTCAGTACGGCGGCCAGCTTGCTCCGACCAGCTTCGTCCATATCCAGCAGCGGCAGACGGCAGGCGCCCACATCCATGCCCATGAGATTCATGGCTTCCTTGACAGGAATGGGATTGACATCGCTGAAGAGAGCGTTGGCCAATTCCAGGTATTTCAGCTGCAGCGCCCTGCTGCCAGCCGCATCGCCGGCAAACCATTTGGCGCAGATATCGTGCGTCTGCTGCGGCAGGATGTTGGAAAGAACAGAGATCACGCCCTTGCTGCCAAGGGAGAGCAGCGGCACGATCTGATCGTCGTTGCCGGAATAGATGTCAATGTCGCACAGCGCAGCCACCTGAGCGGCAGCGGAGATATTGCCGTTGGCCTCCTTTACCGCCACAATCCGGGGATGCTCCGCCAGCTTGGCGATGGTTTCCGGTTTGATATCCACGCCGGTGCGGGAGGGGACGTTATAGAGAATAATGGGCAGTTCGACCGCATCGGCAATAGCCGTGTAGTGGGCGATCAGTCCCCGCTGAGAGGTTTTGTTGTAGTAAGGGGAGACCAGCAGCAGAGCGTCCGCCCCAAGCTTCTGCGCCTCCAAAGAGAGCTCAATACAATAGCCGGTATCGTTGGAACCGGTGCCGGAGATGACAGGAACCCGGCCCGCAGCCTGTTCCACGGCCGTACGCATGACGGCGATATGTTCCTCATGATTTAAGGTGGAGGATTCCCCTGTGGTGCCGCAGGTGATAATAGCGTCGGTACCGTTTTCAATCTGCCATTCAATCAGTTCACGATAACGCTTGTAATTAACGCTGCCGTCCGCATGCATAGGGGTGACGATGGCGACGCCTGCGCCGGTAAAAATCGTTTGTTTACTCATTCTGACAGCCTTCCTTTCAATCGGCGGTAGTGAGTTTCAATTAACTGCATTAGTCCATGTATCCTTCCGCACAAAGCAGCTCCGCCATCAGGACCGCACCGCCGGCGGCGCCGCGCAGGGTATTGTGGGAAAGACCGACAAATTTGTAATCATATTGGGTATCCTCCCGCAGCCGGCCCAAAGAAACCGCCATGCCGCCTTCCAGACTACGGTGCAGCTTGGTCTGAGGCATGTTGTCCTCTTCAAAATAATGAAGGAATTGCTTGGGGGCGCTGGGGAGTTCCAGTTCCTGAGCTCTGCCGCGGAAATTGGTCCAGGTTTCAATGATCTCTTCCTTAGAGGGCTTATTCTCAAAATCACAGAAAACAGCGGCAAAATGACCGTTGCTTACCGGTACCCGCAGGCACTGAGCGGTAAAGGCAGGAGAGGAGGCGGGGGTGATAACGCCGTTTTCCAGCTTGCCCCAGATCTTCAGCGGCTCTTGCTCAGATTTTTCTTCCTCGCCGCCGATATAGGGGATCATGTTATCGACCATTTCCGGCCAGGATTCAAAGGTCTTTCCCGCGCCGGAGATGGCCTGATAGGTGCAGACCAACGCCCGTTTGACTCCCCACTTGGACAGAGGGAAGAGGGCGGGAACATAGCTTTGTAGGGAGCAGTTGGATTTGACGGCAATAAAACCGCGTTTGGTTCCCAGCCGGGCGCGCTGATAGGGAATGACTTGAGCGTGCTCCGGATTGAGTTCCGGAATGATCATAGGCACATCCGGCGTGCCGCGGTTGGCGCTGTTGTTGGAGATCACCGGGCACTCCGCCTTGGCATAGGCTTCTTCCAGCGCTTTAATTTCCGCCTTGGGCATATCCACCGCACAAAAGACAAAATCCACTTCCCCGGCGATTTCCGCTACGTGAGAGGCATCCCGAACTACCATGTCCTTCATGGCGGCGGGCATCGGCTTCTCCATGGACCAGCGGATTCCCACCGCTTCCTCATAGGTTTTGCCGGCGGAACGGGGACTGGCCGCCAGCAGCTTAACCTGAAACCAAGGATGATTTTCCAGCAGAAGGGCAAACCGCTGGCCCACCATTCCGGTACAGCCGATAATTCCAACGTTGAACTTTTTCATTTTCATCCATTCCTTTCAGACAATAAAAAAACCGGTTGAAAACCGGCTGTCATCGACATATAATAGATCTATTGGCGTTGGGACAGGCCTAGCCTGCCGTCAGCGGAATAGCGCTCCATCATATGTATGATGACAGCCACACAGTTTTTCACTGTGAAGCCAGGGCATTTCCCGTCCGGCGGTCAATCCCCTTCGGCGTCGGCCCCTTTCCGCTGCGGTCATCGATCCGGTATCTCCCGCAGCCTACTGATTGCCCAACGCGCCTCTATTCATTATATTCACTTGACATTTGCTTGCCATCATTGTAGCATTAGGCGTCTCTATTGTCAAATAAAATTGGTATAAAGACGGCAGATTCGTCAGCAGGGCGAAACTGTCCGCGGAAAGACGGGGATTTATTATGAATAAAAGCGATTTTTATTTTGAGCTTCCTCCGGAGCGGATCGCCCAGGAACCGATTGAGCCACGGGATCATTCTCGGATGCTGGTGATGGAGCGTCAGAGCGGCGCTCTGACGAACAAGCATTTTTATGATTTGCCCTCCTTCCTGAAACCGGGAGACTGCCTGATTCTCAACGACAGCCGGGTGCTGCCTGCTCGGCTGTACGGCAGCCGCAAAGGCTCCGGCGCCGCGGTGGAACTGCTGCTTCTTAAGCCTTTGGGGACAAATACATGGGAGGTTCTCGCCGGTCCTGGAAAGAAGGCTAGGCCGGGGGATACCCTGATATTCGGCGGCGGTTTGCTGGAGGCCGACGTTGAGGAGATTTTGGATGAGGGAAACCGCAAGGTGCATTTCCGCTATCAGGGAAATTTTTATCATATCTTGGAGCAAATCGGCCAGATGCCTCTGCCGCATTATATCACTCATGAACTACAGGATAAGGAACGCTATCAGACTGTGTATTCCAAGGAGCTTGGCTCCGCCGCCGCGCCTACGGCGGGACTGCATTTTACCCCTGCATTACTGAATCTGATTCGGCAGATGGGGGTGGAGATCGGCTTTGTTACCCTGCATGTAGGGTTGGGTACATTCCGGCCCGTAAAGGTTGATGACATTACATATCATAAGATGCACGCAGAGCATTATGAGTTGTCTCAGGAAACGGCGGATCTTATCAATCGAACCCGTGCTTCCGGCGGACGGGTAATCGCTGTGGGAACCACCAGCTGCCGCACGCTGGAAAGCGTCGGTTTGACCGATGGGCTGGTAAAACCCGCCGAGGGCTGGACCAGCATTTTCATCTATCCCGGTTACCGCTTTCAGTTGCTGGACGGCCTGCTCACCAATTTTCATCTGCCTGAAAGCACGCTGATTATGCTGGTCAGTGCCTTTGCAGGTTATGAACATACTATGGCCGCGTACCGTTACGCGGTGAAAGAGAGTTATCGATTTTATAGTTTTGGAGATGCCATGCTGATTTTATAAGCACGAAAGGAGAAGAGCAGTGCCGGATCAGGAATTTTCAAAAGATACATCGTCCCGCACATGGAAAGACTGGGCACAGGGGCTACTCGTCCTGCTGGCAGGACTGACAATTGCACATCTGGGAGTTACGCTTTTTCTGCTCTCTGAAATGGGCGCGGATACGTTTACTGTGCTGATACAGGGAATTTCCCGCCGCACGGGACTGTCTATTGGGACCTGCCATGTGGCGATGCTGGTTTTGCTGATGGCAGTGATGCTGCTTACCACCAAAGGCTATGTTAAGCCCGGCACGGTTGTTTGTGCATTTTGCGGCGGCTGGATCATCGATTTTTTTCTGTGGGTATTCGGCGGTTTTATCAGCACATTATCTTCGCCGGCGCTGCGGGTCATTTTGATGCTGGCCGGCTGTGTGATTCTGGGGTTCGGCATGTCTATTATCATCAAAAGCAACTCCGGAACAGGGCCCAACGACCTGATCGCGATGATTTTCAGCGATAAGATCAATCAGCACAGACGAATCGCGTTTCGTTGGGTGCGAATCGGCTGTGATGTGTTTTTTGTAGCTGTCGGTTTTTTCCTCGGCGGAACGGTCGGCATCGGAACGGTCGTGGCAGCATTGCTGACCGGACCTGTGGTGCAGTTTTTCCTTCCGCTGAGTGAAAAGATTATCCAAAAGCTGTTTCCCCGTCTTGGGTGAAATATTATAGTTGGACGGGAACAGGCGTATTGGCAGTGTGGGTATGCTGCAGAGAGGTTTGTCCAATATGTGGAGTCCGACGCATAATCCAAATGAAAAACTGGTGATGGGAAGCGGACCGCCCTGTTCAAACCTGCTATTATAAATATACAAAAAAGAGGGAAGGCATTTGCCTTCCCTCTTTTTTGTTCTTTATGTTCAATCTTCCGGTTTGGTCACGCTGCGGTTGAAACGGTCCAGCAGAAGGGCGGCAATGATTCCCACTGCCAGACACACCAGATTGACGATGCTTTGGTTCATCGAAACGGTAAAGCTCTGATAGGGGATAATCATTACCGTTGCTGCAATGACAATGCCGATAATGGCGTGAAAAGCCAGAGAATAGTGCCGATCAAACAAGGCGTTGACAGCTTTCGCCAGCAGGATGACCGTGATGAGAGCACCCAGACCGCCAGGAATCAAGACACCCATATCCAGATGGCCGATTCCGTCCACAAAAGGCGTGTACAGCCCCAGCGGCATCAAAAGGGTGGAAAAACTCATACCCGGAGCAATGACGCTCAGCGCCAGGCAGAAGCCGCAGAAGAGATACCAGACAAAGTTGGGTACGATTTCAATGGAGGAAAACTGCAGACCGAGAAGCAGAGCAAAAACCACCACCATGGCAACGATCAAGGAAATATAGGAGCCTTTGCTTCTCCCTTGTTCGCCCGCTTCCCGGAAAAGAGAAGGCATCATACCGGTGATCAGTCCCACAAACAGGCAAACCGATGGAGCAGGATACTTCTCCAGGAAAAAAGACAACAGATTGGCGATTCCCATAAATCCGATTCCCAGCCCGATAATGACCGGAAGCAGCTTCGGTACATGGGTTTTAAAGTTCTTGATCGGATGAGAAAGCAGTTCCATAATCGGCTTATAGATACCAAATACCACACACAGCACACCGCCGGAGATTCCAGGAAGAACCGCTCCCAGCCCGATAAAGGCCCCTTGTATCACGCGAAAAACGATGCGTAAGATTGACAGATTATCGGATGACTTTTTTTCCATTGCCTATCCTCTCTTTGCGTAAATTTATTGTTCGACATAAGCCTATTATATCGTGCTTTTCTCATCGGTCAACCCTATACCGTTTATTCGACAAAATGAATGGCTATTCGTTTCAGGTCAAGCTGATAAGCCCAGGCGGGAAGCAGCAGCTTATTTCGGTAAGCTAATGGGATATTGTCTTCTTTGCCGGTGAATCCTAATGGCGGTTATGATCATGTAATATCGAGATTTACACGAAGCAGCCGTGCCTTTTTTCTCTCGCTGCCGCTAATTTGTCAATTGCCGAAGGGCAGGCGACTCTCGGTGGGTGGAGGTGAAGACAAGTGAGAAGGATGAACGGCTATTATGAATCATTAGAAACAGACAGCAAAGAAAAAGGACAGCGCCGGTTTTATTTAGATGCTGTTCTTTTTCTTTGCTGTCTTGCTTGATTTTTTGTATGCCCACGCATACTTTGCGGACAGGTCGAATATATTGTGATAGATAATTGCGCAAACAGCAAATAAGGAGAGGTGTATTTCATGGACTTAAAGGTGATGAACAAGGGCATTGCCGTCTGCGAGACCTTGTTTGACGACTTCGACGAGCGCCCGGTCGACTGCGATTTCGTGTTGCCGGATTATTGTCCGGATATCGCAGCGGTGCTCAAGTGTACCCTAAAACCCGTTGTGCAGTCCAAGCAGCTCAGCGGAGATCGTCTGATCGTGGACGGCGTGGCTTTAATCAAGGTGATGTACTTGGACGAGGGGCGCAAATGTGTGCGCTGCTGTGAGTTTAGCCAGCCATTCACCAGTACATTTGCGGTGAAAAACGTCAGCGTCGGTGCCTGCATTCAGGTGACGGCCAAAACCGATTATGTCAATTGTCGTGCCACCAGCCCCAGGAGACTGGATGTCCATGGCGCCTTCACTGTCAAGCTGAAGATCACGGCAGAGGGAGGCAGCGAGGTGGTATCCGGCATAAAAGGGGATAAGGTTTACACCCGCCGGCAGACGGTATCCTTCACGGTTCCGGCCTCTTCGGCGGAGAAGCCCTTTACCATCAGTGAGGTATTGGAACTAGGCGCGGGAAAGGCCCCGGCGGAGGTGCTGGTGCGTACCGACGTGGTGCCTCACGCTACCGAGTGTAAGCTGCTGGCCAATAAGATCATCCTGAAAGGCGAGCTGCTGCTAAAAAACCTCTATGTCTGCGATACGGTGGCTGGGGTGATGGATCAGGTACAGCATGAGATTCCCTTTAGCCAGATCATCGACGTTGACGGTCTTAATGACGAGTGGCAGTGCGACGTAGGTCTGGATGTTCTATCCTGCGACGTACAGATCAATACCAATCAAAACGGCGAAAGCTGCCTTTTATCCATCAATGTCAAGCTTCTCGCTACCGTTCAGTGCTACCGCACCGGCGCGGCTGAGGTAGTAACCGACGCCTATTCCGCCTATTGTCCACTGAAGCTGGATTCCAAACGGCTGGATACCTCTTATCTCACCGCCATTCATCGGGATACCGCCGTGGTGAAAGAATCTCTGGAGCTTCCGCCGGAGGGTGTTTCTGAGATCGTGGATATCTGGTGCGAAGCTTCGCCGGCGGCCCAGCGGTGTGTGGACGGTAAAAGCTACATAGAAGGCCGCCTGCTGATTTGCATGCTCGCCAAGGACAGCGGCGGAGTGATCGCTTATTATGAACGACCGGGCAATTTTACACTGGATTTTGATGAAGCGTGCAGCGATATGACCGCGCTGATTCAAGTGCTGGATGTGGAATATTCCCTGGTGGGCGGCAAGGTGGAAATCCGGCTGGAGCTGGGAGTTTCCCGCTGCTGTTATATGCAGGACGGCTGCCAAGCGGTCACTGCGGTCACCGCGGATGAAAACGCCGGTTTCCCTGAGGAGAAAGCGGCGCTGAAGATTTACTTTGCCAATGGCGGCGAGTCCCTGTGGGAGATCGCGAAAAACTGCCATACCTCGGTCGAAGCGGTTATGGAAGAGAACGGCCTGCAATCGGATGTGCTGCCGGATGACGCCATGCTGCTGGTGCCGTTATGCTGAGAGGGGGACAGATCATGGAAGGGGCCAATATTTACGACATCATCGCAAAACGCACCAACGGCGACATCTATGTAGGCGTCGTCGGTCCGGTGCGCACCGGTAAATCCACCTTCATCAAACGCTTTATGGATACGCTGGTGCTTCCCAACATCGAAAACGGATATAAAAAAGAGCGGGCGACGGATGAATTGCCGCAGTCTTCCGCTGGCAGAACCATCATGACCACCGAGCCTAAGTTTATCCCGGAAGATGCCGTCACTATCACGGTGGACGGTACTGCCACCATGAATGTCCGTCTTATCGATTGTGTAGGCTATATCGTGCCTTCCGCATTGGGATATATCGAGAACAATGCGCCGCGAATGGTGAAAACCCCCTGGTATGAACAGGAAATTCCCTTCAATATGGCGGCGGAGATGGGAACCCGAAAGGTTATTACCGAGCATTCCACCATTGGTCTGGTGGTTACCACCGACGGCAGTATCACCGAGATACCGCGGGAAGAATATGAGGAAGCGGAAGAGCGGGTTATTGATGAACTGAAAGAGATCAACAAGCCATTCATCGTCATCCTCAATACCATGAATCCCACCAGCACCGCCGTGCTGCAGATGAGCGCGGAACTGGAAAGCAAATACGGCGTTCCGGTATGTCCGGTTAACTGCCTGGACATGACCGAAACGGAAATCCGGCGGATTCTGGAAAAGGTGCTGTTCGAGTTCCCTGTGCGGGAAATCGGGGTAGAACTGCCCAAATGGCTCACCAGCCTGGATAAAAATCATCCCATCCGCAAAAACATCTTTGATTCTATCCGGGATGCCGCTGCCTCCGCCACCAAGATCAGCCAGGTTTCCGCCATGACTGGGAGCATCATCGGCTGCGAATATGTGGATAACGCCCGTTTGTCGGCAGTGGAACTTGGCCGGGGCAGCGCCTCTATCTGTGTAAGCATCAAACCCGGTCTGTTCTATCAGGTCCTGGGAGAAACCACCGGTATCCCCATTGCAGATGAAGCCGCTCTGATGGCCACCATGATGGAACTAGCGGATGTGAAGAGAAAATATGATAAGATCCGCAACGCCATGGACGAAGTGGAGGCCACCGGCTATGGTATCGTTATGCCCGAACTGGAAGAAATGACTCTGGAGGAGCCGGAAATTATCAAGCAAAGCGGACGCTATGGCATCCGGCTGAAGGCGGAAGCGCCCTCCATTCATATGATGAAGGCCAATATCACCACCGAGGTTTCGCCTATCGTCGGGTCCGAGAAGCAATCGGAAGAGCTGGTGAGCTATCTGCTGCGTGAATTTGAGGAAGATCCTTCCAAGATCTGGGAATCCAATATATTCGGCACTTCCCTGTATGGTTTGGTCAACGAGGGTCTGCACAACAAGCTGTATCGCATGCCCACGGATGCCCGCATCAAGCTGAAGGAAACGGTGGAACGCATCATCAACGAAGGATGCAATGGTCTGATCTGCATCATCGTGTAAAAGGTCTCCGATTTTGAAAGGAATGACGTCTATGCCTCAAGACAGACCATATCGCGAACGGGAGCGGGAGAGGGCGCCGCGCAGGCAGCGCCCTCCCAAATCGGATTCCCGCCCTTCTTCCGGACTGCGCCTGATTGCCGTACAGAGCATTTCCTGCGTGGTTGTGCTGCTGGTGGTGCTGGTAATGCGTCTCATTGGCGGCAGCGCTTTTGCACAACTGCGGGAAAGCTTCAATGAATCCATCATGAGCAATTCCATCCTGTCCACCTTTGCATCTCTGTTCGAAAAAAAGGATGATCCCTCATCTTCTGATTCAACGCCTCCTCCGCCAACTTCCAGCGGCACTGAATCCACAGGGGAACCCAGCAGTACGCAGCCGTCGACAAGTGCTTCTCCTTCAGGGAATCCGTCCTCCGCAGTGGGAGGGGAGGATATCAAGGTAAACGCCAAAAAGGTATTGTATGCACCGGCAGGCGCTACCTTTGCCAAAGTTTCCATCAATCGTGCGGCCAAGCCGCCATTGGAGGAGGGGCAAATATCTTCTTTTTTTGGATATCGGGAGGATCCCATCCAAGGCGGGGATAGTTTCCATAAGGGGGTGGATATCGCGGCAGCGGGAGGCTCTCCCATTGCCGCGATGTTCGGAGGTAAGGTGATTGCTGCAGGCTCCAGCTCCAGCTATGGGAATTATGTAAAAATCGACCACGGCGGCAATTTGGTGGTCCTGTATGCCCACTGTTCGGAAATTCTGGCGGAAGAGGGAGCGATCGTTCGGGCGGGGGAGATCGTCGCCAAGGTGGGAACAACAGGCAAATCCACCGGTAATCATCTTCATGTGGAAGCGCTGGTGGAAGGCGTGGCTTATGATCCGCTGTATATTGTCCCGGATCTTTATTAAACCGGTAGTTTGGCCGTTTTCAGCGGTTCCGGCAGGGAAAGGCGGACGGATAGCATGATTGAGATAACCGTCGGCGGTATGCGGATTCGCTTAAGCCTGCTTTTCCCCGCTGCCTTGGTGGTACTGATGGCGTTGGATCCCAGCGGGATGTCAGCGTGGTGCGTTGGGGCCTCAGCGATGCATGAAATGGGACATTTTGCGGCTTTGCTGGCCTTCAGCGCCCGACCTGCGAGAATCTGCTTGGGTGTTTTCGGAATAAGAGTGGAACAGGATCCGCGGACGCCGCTGAATTATGGAGAAAACATTGTGGTATCTTTGGCCGGACCCATGGTGAATCTCATCACTTTTTTGGTTATGGCCGGATGCGGCGGCATTACACCGCCGGCAATGGTTCATGCAGTACTCGCTTTTTTCAACTTGCTGCCGGTGGAGCCGCTGGATGGGGGACAGGCGCTGTTTTGCTCATTGGCAAGGCATATGCGTGAGGAAAAGGCGGAAAAAGTGGTAATGGCGGCTTCGGTCATTACGCTGCTGCCCTTGGCGGCCGCCGGATTTTACACGCTCATTGACAGCGGCTATAATTTCAGCTTACTGGCAGTTACTCTTTACCTGTGCTTGCTTTTAATATTCAAACGCAAATAAACGATGCGAAAAATAAACCGCAGGCGGCCTGGTTTTAACAGGCGGCCTGCGGTTTATTTAGAGGAATCATCTTTGTCCTCATTTTTCCGCAGAGCCAGGTCGCTTATCAACGCCACTATGATTCCCGCCCCCAGTGTGACCGGTGCAATTTCCAGGGCCGCAGTATAATAAGCCATGGTGCGGAAATAATCGGGAGTGTAAGGGGCAAGATAATAAGCGGCAAAAGCAAATATGTACAATATGATGGTAAACTGCAAACTTCCATGGATTACATTGCGGGAAAACTTATGTAGCTTTCGGATACTTCCAACGGCTTTTTTGATGAGTTTCATGCCGCTTCGCCTCTTTCTCCCTTCCCAAAATTCGCATTTCATGCTATACTAATTTTCATGAGCGCAGTAGAACCGATATAATGCCTTCTGTTAAAATATCTGGTAAGTATAGTTTAGCACGGCTGGTAAGCCGGCTCAAGTAAAAAAGATTTCCAGCCGGCACGGCCTGTTTTTATGGTGATGTATTATGACGGTAGCTGTGCTCTGTGATTAAGGAGCTCTCATCAAAAATGAAGGAAGATTGTTCATGCTGCTGATTCACCGCGCCATTTATTTCGCTGTTCAGGCCCATGACGGTCAGAAACGCAAGGGAACGGATATTCCCTACATCGCCCATCCTTTTGAGGTGGCTCAGCTTCTGATGGAGGCGGGGGCGGAGGACGAGGTGGTCGCAGCGGGATTGCTTCATGATACGGTGGAGGATACGGCAGTAACGGCGGCAGATATACAAAAACAATTCGGTGTCCGGGTGGCGGAACTGGTTATGCTCTGTTCGGAAGAAAAGGGATTATCGTGGGAAGAGCGAAAAAATCAGATGCTTGCCCGGGTACAGGGAGCGCCGCGGGAGGCTATGCTGATTATCTGCGCAGATAAGCTTTCCAATATCCGCAGCATTGCCGATGAATATGTGGACGAGGATTTCTGGAAACGTTTTCATCGCGGAAAAGCGGAACAGGCTTGGTATTACCGAAAAATGCTGGAAGCGCTTTCTCCTTTGGCGAAGATGCCGATGTATCAGGAACTGAAGAAAGGCATTTCGTCGGTATTCGGACGGATTGCATAAATGTTGCAGATTTTTTGCTTATGTTGTGAAATGAGGGAGAGATAATTGGTGTCAATCCGTTATCTTCAAAAGTATATTCAGAAGAAAGATCATCATCCTGAATTAATAAAAGATTATTATATGAAACTCACGGAAGAAGTAGGAGAGGAGAGTTGGGAAGGGCTATTAGAATGAATAAACGGCCCCAAACGCCTGCTCTGATCAAAGAAACTCTGGATGAAGAAATATGGGATATTATTTATTATGCTTTAGCTATAGCCAATTGTTATGAAATCGACTTGGAAGAGGTTATTGCTTTAGAAGAGGTTATTGCTTTAAAAGAAAAAGTAAATAGTCAAAAGTATCAAACAGACATAGTGTACGATCCAGACTCAGAGAAAATTTAATATAAGGAGTGTTGCAGATGCCGTATATCGGTGTAAGGGTCAGCGTTGCGCTGACTCAGGAAAAGGAGCAGGTGCTGAAGGAGAAGCTGGGGAAGGCTATCGCTTTATTGCCAGGGAAAAGTGAAACCTGGCTGATGGTGGAATTCACAGATAACTGCCGCTTATATTTTCAGGGGGACGGCAGCCGTCCTTCGGCTTTTGTCGAGGTTAAGATTTTCGGTCAGGCCTCAGAGGCGGATTATGAAAAGCTGACCACAGCCGTGACAGAGATCATCAGCGGTGAACTGAAAATTGATCCAGCGCGCATTTACGTTAAATATGAGGAGATTGCTACCTGGGGCTGGAACGGGCAAAATTTATAAATAAGAAACGCCTGCAGGCCACATCAAGCGCTGCAGGCGTTTCTTATTCATTATATAGAAAAGGGTAGAGACCTACGTGAACGCTGGAAAGGAGATAATCCAACAATTCCGATATGCCGGGTGCGGCAAAATGACCGCCGGTGTGGGGAAGGGTGGTACGGATAGAAAAGCCGACGGTTCCTTCGGATAAAGCCAAGCCGCCCTGGTGAAGGCGCGCCACTTCCCGGGCGATTTCCAACGCCTGTCTCTCGGTTGGAGCAGCGTCCCCGGTGACGGTTATGGTTAAGGTATGAATGCCGCCGCTGAGGGAGACCGAAACCGGTGTCCGATGGTTGCTTAGGCAGGCTGCACGAATCAGTCCCACCACTGCCATTTGTAGCAGCCGCGGTTCAAAGGAAGCATAAAATGGCGCCTCCAATTCAGAGGGAATGGAAATAGTAAGAGGATAACCGGCGGTGTTTGCCACAGTCCGTGCTGCTTCCAGCAGAGAGGTGAGAAGACCAGTGACGTTTCCTTCAGAAAGAGGGCGGGCAAAACCGCCGAATTGCAGTACAGCATCGGCTTCCACTTCCGCAAGACGGCGCAGCTCCTGTCTTGTGCGGACCTTCTGTTCTTCCGACTGCTGAGAAAGAGGGGGAACCGATAAGAAATAGGCCGCCAATTCCTCCCGTACCGAGCCTTCCTGGGAGAGTCGGTTCTCGTAATCTATATTCATCTGATTCATATACACAAACTCCAATTTGTTGCAAAAGTTGACGGATTCAAAATGTATACCACAAAGCGGCGTGAGGAGCCTTTCTTAGTTCGAAACGGCTTGACCATTTCGGCGTGGTTCAATGTTCTCTCAGGCGTCCGAAGCCTTGCGCAGCAAGGCTTCGGCTTACACCGTGAGGTTATTATACCCCATATCCGGCAAATAATCTAGTAGAAACTGGGCGAAGGACGCTAAATGCCAGAATTATTCCTGAGGAATTCAACCGCTTTTAGTTAACATAACGAAAGTGATGAATGGACAGTTAATTGTTTATCAAACTCCTTGAAATATAAAGGAAAAAAGGGTAGAATACTAAAAGAAATAAAAGATTTGGAGGTAGTTTATCATGGCTATTAAAGTTGGCATCAACGGTTTTGGCCGCATCGGCCGTCTGGTGTTCCGTGCCGCTGTCGCCCAGCCGGAAAAATTTGAGGTTGTGGGTATCAATGATCCTTTTATCGATGTGGATTATATGGTTTACATGGTGACCTATGATACCATCCACGGCAAATTTGACGGTGAGATCAAAGCCGAGAACGGCAAGCTGGTTGTCAACGGCAAGCCGATCTGCGTCTATGCTGAGAAGAATCCTGCCGATATCAAGTGGGCAGAATGCGGCGCGGACTACGTGGTGGAATCCACCGGTGTTTTCTGCACCACTGAAAAGGCCAGCGCTCATCTGGCGGCCGGCGCCAAGAAAGTCGTGATCTCCGCTCCCGCGAAGGATAAGGAAACCCCCACTTTCGTCTGCGGCGTTAACCTTGACAAATATACTAAGGATATGAAGGTTGTCTCCAACGCTTCCTGCACCACCAACTGCCTGGCGCCTCTCACCAAGGTGATCAACGACAAGTTCGGCATTGTAGAAGGCTTGATGACCACCGTTCACTCCACCACTGCTACCCAGAAGACTGTTGATGGTCCTTCGGCCAAAGACTGGAGAGGCGGCCGCGCCGCTGCCGGCAACATCATTCCCTCCTCCACCGGTGCTGCCAAGGCCTGCGCTCTGGTTATTCCGGAAGTTAAGGGCAAGTTGACCGGTATGGCTTTCCGCGTGCCGACTCTGGACGTTTCTGTTGTCGATCTGACTGTCCGCACCGAGAAGTCCACCACCATGGAAGAGATCAACGCCGCTATCAAAGAGGCGTCTGAGACCTACATGAAGGGTATTCTGGGCTACACCGAGGATGCGGTGGTTTCTTCCGATTTCTATTCCGATTCCCGTACCTCCATCTATGATGCCACCGCTGGTATCGCGCTGAACCCCAACTTCTTTAAGCTGGTTTCCTGGTATGACAATGAGTGGGGCTACAGCAACAAGGTTCTGGATCTGATTGCTCACATGAGCAAGGTTGACGCGGAATAATTTCTGCCGATATTAATAGAAAATCATAAAAAACTCCGCAGATTCATTTGAATCTGCGGAGTTTTTTATGTTCCGATGTCAGCGAAAGAGGCGATAAGCTTTTGTTTTGAATTCATTCAGCTGCTTATACTGAATAGAATTGAGAGGAAAATTTAAGGTTTACTTATTGACAATTATTGGAATGTATGTTATTTTAGTAGAAATCAAATATTTGGCAAAACCGGTGAAAACCGGCGACGCAAAGCTATAGGGTCTTCGTCCTTGGACATGACAGCCAGTTGCAACATCAATACACTGACTCTCAATAAATTGAGCAGTGTCTTTTTGTTATGCACTGTCACCGGCAAGCTTTTCGTTTGCACAGGTTTTGGTATGACAAAAAGAAGAAGGGTGTATTGAAGGATGTATCAGATGATAAAAGGTACATATTGCCTAGACGGCAAAACATACGATTCTTTTGGTATTCAATGTGATGAGATCACTATATGCGACATCAGCCTGCACAGGGAATCAATAGAAGCGCTTATTGCTGTGTGCAATTGTGAAAATTTGTCACCTATTCACCTTCCTGAAATTGTTGAAAATTATTTGGCTGCGCCGGATATGGTCGATGCGAATGACCGATTTTCGAATTCTTTGAACAGGGTATCAATATCGAAATTAGCTTATCTCATCATTGGCACTGCATGACATCCTCATCCCACCAATGCTCGATCCTGCATAAGATAACAAAATATGCGAGCCAGATTTGGATCAAATTGTTTGCCGGCATTTTTTCTGATTTCCCGTAGCGCCGCCTCTTTAGAGATGCCTTTATGATAAGGACGATCAGCGGTCATGGCATCAAAAGCATCGGCGATTCCCACTATACGGGCACAGAGAGGAATTTCTTCTCTCTTCAGCTGAAAGGGATAGCCTTTTCCGTTCCAGTGTTCGTGGTGACAGGCACAGCTTTGTGCCAAACAGACAGAAATATCAGCAGACATAACGATGGATAATAAAGGCTTTATTTCTTCCTGAACAATGTAGGCTCCGATAATTGGATGCATCTGCACAAGTTTCTTTTCCATAGGCTTTAAAGGAGCGGCAGCTTCCCATATTTCATTGGAAATTCCTACTTTGCCGATATCATGGTACCGTCCCAATAAATCGGCTTTAGGCAAAAGAGCAGGAGGAAGATATGCCATCTCTTCTTGAAGAATCACAAGCTGCTTCATCAGCATCTCCGTATAATAAGCCACTGCTTGGCTGTGGTTTTGAATAAACCGCGGAAGCCGTTGAAAATAGCTTTCCAGCATATTGATTTTTGCAAGCTCATTGGAGTGCATGGATTATCCCTCGTTTATAGTGGGCATTGTAGTGATATGTACAGAGAAGTTCGAGGCTTTTACAACATAATGAGAATTATGTTGTAAAAGTATGATCAACCCAGCTTAAAAAGCTAGATTTAATATACCACAGTTTACTTGTTCCTGCAATACATAACTCTTCAAAAACCGCCTATACAATAGAAAAGGCACAAAAAACAAGCCGGAAGATTGTACAAAATTTTCCAGCTAATTTTGTTGTGCCTTTTTTTATTTTAACCTGAGGACCCTTCTGATTCTGACAACATAATTCTCATTATGTTGTCAGAATCAGCTGCATGCGTTCCAGACGACTAATATACTCATCACCGGTTTCCATGGTATAGATACGCGTGGTATTGATGCTGCTGTGGCCCAAAAGATCGGCCAGTTTCACAATGTCTTTTTCAATAGAATAAAAAGTACGCGCGAAGAGGTGACGCAGATTGTGGGGAAATACCTTATCCGGGGAAATACCCGCCTGTCCGCATAAGGATTTCATATCCCGCCAGATATTGCTGCGATCCAGAGGTCTGCCTGTTTTGCTGACAAAAATCGGACCATTGGCAATTCCGGATTTTTTTACATAGCTTTTTAATAATTTCTGCAGTGGCACGGGGATGAAGATGACCCGTGTTTTATTTTTGCAGCTGACTACTGCTTTCCCGCTGCATACGGAGTCCACAGTAATATAACGCAGCTCACTGACGCGGATGCCGGTACCGCAAATAGTTTGTATCAGCAGAGACAACCGAGAGTTTCCTGCGGTTTTTAGTAGACGAAGATATTCACTTTTACTTAATTCACGGTCTGCAGAGGCAAAAATTTTTCGCTGAACCTTCAGCAGTTTTACACAGCAATGCGGCAGTCCAGCAAAACGAAGATAACAGTTGAGTGCCGCCAGCATAGAGTTAACGCTGACAGGAGAATAGAGACTGCATAAGTGTTCCTTATAGGCTATGGTTATATCTTTACCAATAGGTCTTTCCTTGAGAAACACCATAAATCCTCGCAGATCCCGCAGGTATTTCTCGATGGTGGCCCGGCTCTTTTCCTCCTCTTTCAAATATTGCTCAAACAACATAATAGACTTGATATTGCCTTCCAATGTCTTTCCCTCCATGATAGTTTTTCTTATCATGCCCTTCCCGGTTTCAGTATAACCGCATATATGCCGCCAATATAGACAGAAATCTATAATTTTGCTAAAATAAGGATCATTTTCATCATCAGGAGGAAGCTCTATATGAAGCCCAAAACCGAACTCTGTTGGTTGCGTAAACCGGATGATCTGACCCTTCCGTTTACCATACGTATCCATGTGTTCTGCGACGAACAGGGGTATGCGCAGGAGTTGGAACTGGATCAAACGGATGACGTTTCCTGGCATCTGCTTTTGCTGGCAAACGGTTTTCCGGCTGGAACCGGCCGGTTATATTGGCGGGACAGCCATCAGGGGATCATGGGTATCGGCCGGCTGGCGGTGGAAAAGGAGTGGCGACAACATGGCTTCGGCAGAATTCTGGTTAAGGAAATGGAACGAAAAGCCGCAGTTCTTGGGGCGAAGATGGTGCTGCTGGATGCGCAGATCCGGGCCATCGGCTTTTATGAAAAGCTTGGCTATGCCGTATGTGGCGAAGAGCATATGGATGGTCATGTGCCTCATAAGCTGATGAATAAATCAATAAAACAAAAATAATTAATAAAAAGTCATCTATGTGTTCTTGACAATATGGCTTGAAATGATAAAATAGGGTATCATTCGTGCCGATCTATCTTTTTTCAAATCAGAACAAGGCTGTAAATTGGGAAATTACATCACTGTTCATTGACAAATACTCTAATTTAATTTAGAATCATAACCATGAGCGGACCGGACAGTCGCGTGCTGTTTATCAGCATGAGGAAAGTCCGAGCTCCATAGGGCGGGATAACGGCTAACGGCCGCCGGGGGCGACCCCAGGGAAAGTGCAACAGAGATATACCGCCGCATTTTGCGGTAAGGGTG
The DNA here is from genome assembly GCA_902492455.1 of uncultured Oscillospiraceae bacterium. Lineage (GTDB taxonomy): Bacteria > Bacillota > Clostridia > Oscillospirales > Acutalibacteraceae > CAKTXU01. The sequence goes on along the minus strand of CABULH010000007.1, from coordinate 118,688 downwards.
GAAAGGCGAGGTAAGAGCTCACCGGCATACAGGAGACTGTATGGCCCTGCAAACCCTATCCGGTGCAACGCCAGCCGAAGCGATACATTGGCCCGATGTGCTTCAAAAGGCGGCTTGAGCTATGTGGCAACACATGGTCGAGATAGATGACTGTCCAAGACAGAACTCGGCTTACAGGTCCGCTCATTCTTTTAAAACTTGCCTGAATCATTTTCAGGTTGACGCAGCAGGCGTCCCGCATGGTTCATCATGCGGGACGCCTGCTGTTCCCTAGAGAATAGAAATGTATCGATTGCTCCGGAGAGGAGGAGATAGATTTGAAGGATAATCTCAACATACCCAAAGGTCTTTTGGATGCGTTGGCATCCCATAAGCTGGAAATAGAGCCGCTGGAATTCGCGTGTGCAAACATAACGGCAGAAGGAGAACTGCGTACCTCTTATCTGCTTCTGGATGAGAAGCGTTTAATTTTTGCCGTCAGTGCTTTCTCAGATGAAATGGCGTTTTCCGGTGCACAGCGAAAAACACGGACCGTGCGTCCCGAGGATATCGGAGAAACCTATGTCTATTCCTTATCCGATTTGGCTAAGCCGCAGGTTTGCAACCAAATTGTCGGCGGTTTGCTGGTGGTGGATATCCGTGGTGTGGAAACCTGGATTTGTCGTTTCACCAGCGACAAGATGCGGGAGATGCGGCATTTTGCAGATACATTGTCGCAAATGCTTCACAGTGACGTGGAAAAGAAGGGTGAAAACAGGGAAGGGGAGTCTGACGATAAGCAGTCTTCCAGAGGACCTGGAGGTCCCCGAAGAGGTGGACACGGCGGCGAGGTGAAATACTGCCCCAAATGCGGTATGCCCTATCCTGAACAGGAACGGGCAATCTGTCCGCGATGCATGGAAAAACGGACGGTATTTGCCCGGATCCTCTCCTACTTCAAGGAATATCGCTGGCGTGTGGCGGTGATGCTTTTATGTATTGTTCTTTCCGGCATTTTCAGTGCCATATGGCCTTATCTATCTGGCACGATACTGTATGATAAAATTCTTTCCAGGGATGCAACCTTTGCTGAGGCTCTTGGTGCAGGCAATCACTTCCTTTTGCTGCTGGGGCTGCTGACCCTGGTGCTGGTGGTGGTGAAGGTTCTGCAGCAGGTGACAGGCGTTATACACGGCCGTATGACCGCCTATATGGTGCCGGGAGTGGTTTGCAAGCTGAAGAACAGTGTGTTTGCTTCACTGCAGCGGCTGTCTATTGGATTTTTCACCAGACGGCAGACCGGCAGTCTAATGCAGCGAGTCAATAATGATGCCAATGAAGTGATGCATTTTTTCATTGATGGACTACCATATCTGCTGTTTAATGTGCTCACTATACTGGTGACAGCCTTCATAATGTTCAGTATGAATTGGCAGCTGGCAGTGGCTGCTCTTTGCATGCTGCCTCCGCTGATGCTGATCAGCTATCATCTTCTGCCGCGGATTTGGCATGCTCATGGCCGGCGTGCACGGGTTACCCGTTCCATGTATTCTGTTCTCAACGATTCCTTTACCGGCGCCCGGGTAGTACGGGCATTCGGCAAGGAGGATAACGAAAATCAGCGGTTCCGCAAAAATAATGATCGGGTAAGAAATGCAGAGCTGTCCGTGGTTCGTTATCGCAACGGCTTCGATATGGCGTATGCGGTGGCCCGGGATATCCCTACTGTTATTATTTGGAGTATCGGAGCCTTGCTGATTCTTTATCGGCCCGATCAGTTTTCCTATGGCCAGCTGATTACCTTTGTCGGCTATCTTGGCATGCTCCAGGGACCGATGGATTTCTTTTCTCATGTGTTTCAATGGTGGGCGGAAAGTATGAATTCCGCTCAGAGAATTTTTGAAATCATCGATTCCCAGCCGGAAATAGTGGAAAGCGATCATCCTTTACAGATGAAATTAAAGGGAAATATTGAACTGAAACATGTCAATTTCAGCTATGAGCCAAACAAACCGGTATTACAGGATGTGAGCTTTTCGGTAAAGGCCGGAGAGATGCTGGGAATAGTAGGACGCTCCGGAGCTGGAAAATCCACCTTGGTAAACCTGATGTCACGCTTGTATGACGCTGATAGCGGTGAGATTCTGATGGACGGAACGGACATACGGAAAATCGCTTTTTCCTCTCTGCGGGGGGCAGTGGCTATGGTAAGCCAGGAAACTTATATTTTCATGGGTACCGTAGCAGAAAATATTGCCTATGCCCGGCCGGAGGCCACCCGGGATGAGATTGTGGAAGCGGCTATCGCTGCCAGTGCTCACAGCTTTATCTGCCGGTTGCCGGACGGATATGACACTATTATTGGCGCCGGCGGACGGAATTTGTCCGGAGGGGAAAGGCAGCGGCTGTCCATTGCCCGGGCAATACTGGCAAATCCTCAGATTTTGGTGCTGGATGAGGCGACCGCTTCGGTGGACACCGAAACCGAACGGGCAATCCAGGCCTCATTGGATCAATTGGTAAAGGGCCGGACCACCATATCCATAGCACATCGATTGTCCACCCTTCGAGGCGCAGATCGTCTGATTGTGCTGGACAATGGGCGCGTGGCGGAAAGTGGTACCCATGCAGAACTGGTTGCCCAGAAAGGAATCTATTATAAACTTCTGCAGCTGCAGTCAAAAGCGCTGGCGATGAGGGGAGTGGGAGACTGATGAAGGAAAAAGAAACGGATATTCTGGAACAAGAAAAAAAGGCGGTGGCGGAGATCATCGCCATTAAACCCATAACCAGAGATAACGCTATATTTCAGCGTACAGAAGGCGGATTTGTCAGCCTGGATTATGGGGAGAGGCATTATCCCAGAGTGGCGGTACACCGTTGCTTTCCCTTCTCTGATCCCAGCCGCTATATCTCCATTCGGGAACCGGATAATGACGGCCGTGAAATCGGTCTGATCCTGGATCTGAAGGACCTGTCCGAAGAGACCCAATCTATATTAGAAGAACAGATGGCGCTGCGGTATTTTACTCCGCATATTTTGCAGATACGGGATATAAAAGAGGAATACGGTTATTCCTATTGGGAGGTGGTTACCGATAAGGGGGCCTGCCGCTTCACAGTGAGAATGGGCGCGGGGAGCGTTTATCCCATTGGCCCCAACCGTTATCTGGTCAACGATTTGGATGGCAATCGCTTTGAAATCCCGGATCTATATCGACTAACTCCTCGGGAGATCAAGAAACTGGATTTATTTATTTAATCCTCCACATATAACCGTTCCGATATTGGAAAGGAGGGATGAACCCAATGAACCTGCGGTTTACCCTGCCGGATGATGAAAAAGAACTGGCCTCTGCCGTGTTCCAAGGGGAGCCGATTGTGTATTGCGTCCCCTTTGATCTGCACCTAGACGGCAGCTTCTGCCAAAACGGATGGATCGTCGTTACGAAAAGTCGACTTCTTGTTCTGACTGACGGCGAAATCACCTCGAATGTGGATCTGGCACAGATGGATGAGATTATCTGTGTCGCACAGGTGGATAATGGCGTTCTGGCTTCCCGCAAAGATAGCACGGATACGCTTCTCTGCCGGTTCAGTATGCAATTTATGGTGCGGGAATCCTATGTAGCACGAGGTGCTTCCGGCTTCTGTCGTGGAGACGATAGGGAAGTAGTTAGCAAAGAACGAGAAAAGAAGTGCTTTCGCTGCGGACGGGTGCTGCCCGGAACCAGCATCTGTCCTCACTGTGACGGGCGAGGCAGAAGTTTTCGCCGTTTTTTCGACTTGTGCAAGCCTTACATACTGCCGCTGCTTTGTGTTACGGTGATGATGGCGGCTATTTCGGCTATTACCATTGGACAGCAATATATTCAGCGAGACTTTGTGGACAACGTATTGGTGCCTGCCAAAGGAACCGCCGGCGACGTGTTGACCTTTTTGGGTACAATGTCCGCTGCAGTTATCACCGCTCTTTTGCTGACAGTGGGGCGCACCTTTTGGACCAATAGCCTTGGAACTCGCATCAGCAGGGATCTTCGGGCCAGGGTGTTCGAAAAGATCAATTCCCTATCCCTGTCGTTTATGGACAGCCGCCGGCCGGGAGAACTGATGAACCGGGTGGTGGAGGATTCCGGCAAGATCCGTCAGTTCATGGAAGATGTATTCGCAGGGATGTTTACTCAGCTGTTTACCATGATCGGCGCTTGCGTGGTGATGCTTACCATAGATTGGAAAATTGCATTGTTGACCGTGTGCCTGCTGCCGGCGGCATGTGTTTTGGTGCGGATGTTTCATACCAAGGAGAAACGGCTTTGGCGGCAGCAGTGGCGTTTCAATGATCAGGTCAACAACCGGCTTCAGGATGTGCTTTCCGGTATACGAGTGGTGAAATCCTTCGGGCAGGAGGAAAGGGAAAGCAAACGCTTTCAAGAATATACAGAACGGCTGATGACAATTCAGCGGCGCAATGAAATCTTCTGGGCAACATTGTATCCCTTTGTTACCTTATTGCTGACTATGGGCAGCTTTTTCGTCATCTATTTCGGCGGCACCGATGTACTGGGCGGGAGAATGTCTCCCGGTGAACTGGTGCAGTTTGTGGCTTATGCCGGGATGTTGTTCGGACCGCTGGGCTTTATGACCCGTATGCCTCGGATGGTGATGCAATTGGTCACCTCCCTGGAACGTATTTATGATATCCTGGATGAACAGCCGGATGTGGGGGAGAGAGCGGATGCTATCGACCAATCTCTTGCGGGGATGGTGGAGTTTCAGGATGTCACCTTCGGCTACAAATCCTATCTGCCGGTTCTGGAGCACGTTACTTTAAGCGTTGAGCCAGGGGAAATGATCGGCTTGGTAGGGCCTTCCGGCGCGGGTAAATCTACCATGATCAATTTGATTATGCGGTTGTATAATGTTGATGACGGTCGTCTGCTGCTGGACGGACAGGATATCCGGGATTATTCAATAGAGAGCCTTCATCGACAAATCGGCGTTGTGCTGCAGGAAACCTTTCTTTTTTCCGGCACCATTTACGATAATATCCGTTATGCCAAGCCGGAAGCGGATACAGAGGAGATTATTCGGGCAGCAAAGATGGCCAATGCTCACGATTTCATTACCCGTTTTCCGGATGGTTATGATACCTATGTGGGAGAGTCCGGTCATACACTCTCTGGCGGTGAACGGCAGCGAATCGCCATTGCCCGAGCTATCCTGCATAATCCCCGGCTGTTGATTCTGGACGAAGCCACCAGCAGTCTGGATACGGAAACCGAGTATCAGATTCAGGAAGCATTGGGCCGTCTCACGCAGGGCCGCACGACCTTTGCTATTGCCCATCGTCTCTCCACCCTCCGCAATGCGGATCGAATCGTAGTCATTGATCATCATACCATCGCGGAAATAGGCTCCCATTACGAGCTGATGAAGAAAAAGGGAATTTACTATGGTTTGGTGATGGCACAGTTGGAGATGCATAAGATTGAGCCAAAAATAAATGCCCCTGTACAGAAAGCGTAAGCCTTCTGTACAGGGGCCGTTTTTATCGTATTAAGTTTAAAGAAGGGAGGCGGCCTCTTTATCCAGCATAATGTTAACGGAAGGATGCAGCTGCAGTACCGAAGCCGGGCAGCGGGGCGTGACAGGACCGGTAATCATATCCTTGACGGCCTGTGCCTTGTCGCTGCCGGTGGCGATCAGTACAATAGAACGGGCCTGCATAATGGAGCCAATCCCCATGGACAGCGCCTGTCTCGGTACCTCATCGGAGCTGGCAAAGAAGCGGGTGTTGGCTTCGATGGTGCTGGGGGTCAGCTCCACTACTTGGGTGGAAGAAGCAAAGCTGTCCGACGGTTCATTGAAGGCAATATGTCCATTGCGGCCGATCCCCAGAATCTGCAGATCGATTCCACCGGCGGCACGAATATTCTCTTCATAAGTCAGGCACTCTGCGGCCGGATCTTCCGCTGTGCCTGACAGAACATGAATTTGGGAGTGAGGAACATTGATATGGCGGAAAAGGTTCTCCATCATGAAATAGTAATAACTTTGCTCGTGCTCATGATTCAAGCCAACATATTCGTCCAGATTGAAAGTAGTGACTCCGGAAAAGTCCACCGCTCCCATCCGGTATAATTCAGCCATTTTTTGATAGGTTGGAATGGGAGTGGAACCGGTGGCTAAGCCCAATACCGCATGAGGCTTCCTGATTACGCAGGCGGCAAACAATGTGGCGGCAGCAGCCCCGATGGCATCCTTGCTGTCATATGTTCTTACTACCATGGCAAAAACATCTCCTTCAATTATTCGTGTCTTTTATTATCCACTATTTGGGCAGGAAAAGCCATGTACTTTCGGACATTTTTATTGTTTTTTTCATAGGAAAGAGCCAGGCCTTATTATAAAGGCCTGGCTTATGCACAGCTTTACTTCTTATTTATTACAGGAATTGCATCCAGGCATCCGTCTGCCACAGTTTTTATCAAAGGAGGGATTACAGGCGTAGAAATTTTTGCTGTCCAAACGTTCGGTAGTCAGGCGGAGTCCTTCTCCAAACCTCTGATAATGCACAATTTCCCGCTGCCGCAGGAATTTCAGCGGATCCCGCACGTCTGGATCGTCGATCAGGCGCAGCAGATTATCATAGGTTGTACGAGCCTTTTGTTCCGCTGCCATATCTTCATGCAAATCCGTAATGGTATCTCCCTTTACTCCGATATAACTAGCTGTCCATGGCACGCCAGAAGCGGCGATGGGATATACGCCGGTGGTATGGTCGACAAAATAAGTGTCGAATCCAGTATTCTTGATTTCTTGTTCACTGAGGTTTCGGGTCAGCTGATGAACCATAGCGCTAACCATTTCCATATGCGCCAATTCTTCCGTACCGATATCGGTTAAAAGTCCCTTCAATTCTGGATACGGCATAGAATAGCGTTGGCTGAGATAACGCATTGAGGCAGCCAGTTCACCATCAGGGCCGCCGAATTGACTGATGATGATTTTTGCATACTTAGGATTGGGGGTTGCGATTTTCACAGGATACTGCAGCTTTTTCTCATATTGCCACATGCTTTAGCCCTCCTTTCCATAATCCCAGGGCCATGGGTTATCTACCCAGGTCCAGCAGTTTCCGCGTACATCGTCAGTAGTGACGACATATGGCCCGAATAGATTTTCATATTCGGCGATGAGTTCGCGACGTTTATTCTGATAGACTTCCCGCATTCTTAAGGCGTTTTGATCATTCGGATGAGTATCCAAGTATAAAGTCAGCTCATACAGAGAGAAATCCACAGCGGAGATGCGCCGCTGACAAAGAGTTCTTTTATCCATTCGGACAACCTCCTGCCAGCCATGGCTTATCTAGTTCCGGAAAGATGGTTCCACGATCAAACCCGTAATCCGTCTCATAAACAGTTTGCAGGTGCTGCCAGGGGACATAAGCCATGGCTACGACCTGGGGCTGCTCCGGCATGGGAGGAAACGCGGAGTCACATAATACAGTGTTATCCAAGTTATCCAAGACAAATAGCTCCTTTTCATAAAGTGGGGGAATGTTTGCTTCCCTTATCAGAGTATGAGGATGTCCTGTAAAAGGTGAATAGATAAAGAGCCAGATGTGAAACATGTTTCACATCTGGCTCTTTATCTGACAAACGTTATTCTTTTATCATCTGCAGATATGGCAGTGGAACATATCCTTTTCGCCGATATAGCCGCAGAGCGCCTTGATTATCTTCTTCCACTTCCAGCCGAAACCGTGCCGCCTGAGGATAAGCGTCCTCTACATACTGCAAAAATTCACTGCCAAGACCTGAACCGCGGCAGGATTCCCGGATATATAATTCCTCAAGCCACACTACCAGTCCACCAGCTTCACAGGAATAGGTTAAAGCTAACAATCCGTACCCGGCAGGCTGTGCATCCTGCTGTAGAATAAACCCCTTGACATAAGGAGAATCCTGTGAAAGTTCAGAACAGGTACGCTCTAAATAAGCATCTGGAACCGGATGAAGAACGGCTGGCGAATGATAGAATTCTCGCATCAGCTGAAGCATCATTGGACGATCTTCTGGTTTATATGGACGGATCATGATAAATCAAACCTTTCTGATTATATTTGGTCAGAGGACCTTTTTCTATTGGAGAATGCAGTTGCCATTCCCCAAACTATACAAAATATTCATTTTGTATAGTTATCTTAATGATTTCTATTGGTACTATTTGTTATTCTCTTCTATTATTTCCATGGCGCATCCGCCAAATCTTATAACCCAAATTTGCTAAGCCTTCTTCAAAATTTACGCCATAACGCGGTTCCTGCTGCGGATCTGTGTTTCGGATGCAGTCCAGTACATAGTCCACTGCAATCCGTACAGCTTTCGTCAATTCCAGTTCATTCATTACAGCGGCCAACAATGCGGATGCAAAAATATCTCCGGTGCCATGATACATGCCGGGCATTCGTTCAGATAAAACCCAACTGATTTGTTCATCAGTTGCGTCCATGCAGGCGGCGCCTAACTGATCCGCTTGGGCATATATACCGGTTAAAACAACTTTCCGTGGCCCTAGTCGACAAAGTTCTACCAACAAATGCTTCAGATATGCCTCATCATAGGGACCCTCTCGATAGGATTCGCCAATTAAAAAAGCTGCTTCCGTCATGTTCGGAACTAGAATATCCGCAATCTTACAAAGTTGCCTCATTCCATCTGCTGTTTTATCAGAAAACCCAGAATAATAACAGCCGTTATCTCCCATAACAGGATCCACCAAAATGAGGGTATTCTCTTGGCGCAGACGCTGAAAAATCTGTTGAATAATCGGAAATTGTGCATTGGAACCAACATAACCGCTGTATAACGCATCAACCTGCAGCGATTCCTTTTGCCAATGATCAACAATGGGCAGCATCTCATCTGTCAAATCTAGAAAAGTATAATCGGTGAAGCCGCCTGTATGAGTAGATAATATTGCTGTAGGCAGTACGGAACATTCAATGCCTGCCGCCGATAAAATTGGTAATGCTACGGTCAGGGAGCATTTCCCGACACAGGACAGATCATGAATAGCGACTGCTCTTTTTTGGCTGCTCATGAAAGACTTCCCTCTTCCCTATTCTGACTGAAACTATGGATTAACAACATTTTTGCTCTATCATAGCATATCCATGACCAAAAGAAAAGACCTGCAATTCCTTTTCTTGACGGCAGGATAACTTTGAGGTATGATGAATCAGGATGGCAATTCTCATAGCCGAATAAGGTGATATAAAAATGAAAAAGGAATACCTGCAGGAATGTCCGGATATATTAAAGGATTATTTGGGTTACATGGAAACCGTCAAAGGACGCTCCGCTAAAACCATCAATGAATACTTCACCGATCTGCGCACCTTTTTTCGCTATATAAAAAAAATGCGCGGGATGGTTCCGATGGATACCGAAGACGACGATATTTCTATCCGGGATATTGATATCACCTTAATCCGTACCATCACACTAAACGACATTTATGAATACATGAATTATATCAAGGATGAGCGGCAGAACTGTAATAAAACGCGGGCGCGAAAAACCACTTCTCTGCGTATGTTTTTCCGGCATCTGACAGATTATACCCATCAGCTGGATACCAATCCCGTACAAAATCTGGATACGCCGAAAACCAAGAAGACGCTGCCAAAATATTTGACTTTGGAACAGAGCTTGGAATTGCTCAACGCAGTGGATGGAGAATTTGCTAGACGAGATTATTGTATGCTGACGCTGTTGCTCAACTGCGGTTTGCGTCGAGCAGAATTGGCGGCCATCGATTTGGGAGATCTCCGTTCAGATCATATGCTTCGTGTTCATGGTAAGGGAAACAAGGAACGGATGATTTATCTGAATCAGGCGTGTCAGGATGCTATTGCCGAATACTTGAAAGTGCGCCCGGTGGATGGCGTACAGGATAAGAAGGCGCTCTTTCTCAGCCGCTTAAAGAAGCGGATCAGCGTCCAAGGTATCCATTATGTGGTGAAGGGATATCTCAAGCAGGTGAATGGAGCGGAGGATTATTCCACTCACAAGCTGCGGCATACCGCCGCCACCCTGATGTATCAGCATGGTGGCGTGGATATCCGGGTGCTTAAAGATATTCTAGGACACGAGAATCTAGGCACCACAGAAATCTACACCCATTTGTCTGACCAGCAGATTCGTCAAGCGGCGGAGGATAATCCTCTTTCTCACGTACATATGAAAAAAGAGAAAAACACAGTTAAAAGCGAGACGGGAACTTAATCCGTCTCGCTTCAGCTTTGTTTCGCGATATTTTGTAAAAACGCTGTAAAGTAATCAGGCAGCGGACTGGTAAAAGACAAGTATTCGCCGCTTCTGGGATGAACAAAGCCGATTTCTCTGGCATGAAGGCATTGCCCGGGAAGACAGGAAAGAGATTTGCCGTAAACCGGATCTCCAGCCAGCGGATGACCAAGATAAGCCATATGAACCCGTATCTGATGAGTCCGGCCTGTTTCCAGTTTAAGACGAATATGTGTATAGCGGGCATACTCCTGCAGTACCTCGTAATGGGTAACGGCGTTGCGGGAATGCTGTTCAGTTACCGTCATCTTTTTACGATGTATGGGATGACGTCCGATTGGCGCATCCACAGTCCCATTGGTTTCCTTCAGATGACCGCAAATTACAGCTTCATATACCCGGCTGAAACTGTGTTCCTTAATCTGTTCCGCCAGACCTTGGTGAGCCAGATCATTTTTAGCAACAATTAGCAGTCCACTGGTATCCTTATCAATACGGTGAACGATTCCCGGGCGCATAACACCATTGATGCCGGATAAACTCTCGCCGCAGTGAGCCAGCAGAGCATTGACAAGGGTTCCGGAGGGATTCCCGGCGGCAGGATGAACCACCATTCCCTGAGGTTTGTTTACCACAAGAAGATCGTCATCCTCATAAATGATGTCCAGCGGAATTTCTTCGGCCTGAGCCGCGCATGGTGCCGGTTCGGGCATTGCTATCGTTATGCGGTCTTTTTCCCTTAAACGATAGTTTTTCCCCTCGCAGCGACCGTTTACCATCACCAGACCCTGTTCCAGCCAATTTTGAATGGACGAGCGAGTCTGTTCCAAAGCGTAGGAAACATATCGGTCAAGTCTCTGCCCCGCCGCTTCCGCTCCCGGCTCCAGTGTCAGTTGTTCCGGCATTTTTCATATCCTCCCCTGCTCCGGCAGGAGTGTCCTCAGAGAGTGCGGTCTGTATGGTTTCCGCAGATTCTGATTCTTTCTGCGGCATATTTTTTTCTGCTTCCTTTTTATCTTCGCTGTAAATAAAAAAGAAAAAAATCAGTAAAAGGATGGCACCGATCACAACGCAGCAATCTGCAAAATTAAAAATGGGAAAATCAATCAGCTTGACGTATAGAAAATCGATAACATAACCCAGTCGAACACGATCAATCATATTGCCGATTCCCCCGGCAATAATGAGGATACCGCTGATATTGACCAGCTTGAACTGACGATAGCGGCCAGACATGAGGATGGCGATCATTATGATCAGAACAATAATGGTGACTCCCATAAAAAGCCACCGCTGTCCCTCGAAAAGGCCGAAAGCAGCGGCGGGATTCTTATGCAGAAGCAATTCAAACACACCATCAATTACAGGAAGGGGCTTCCCTTCCTGTAATTGCTCCACTGCCAGCCATTTGGTGAGCTGATCAACGCCTACCAAAAGTGACGCCGCCAGAATAATGATAATTTGCAGCATGTACTCTACTCCCTGCTGTTGGCTTTTTCGACAATGCGCCGGCAGCTTTATTTTTTTCGCCGAAAAAAGCCCTTGGGTTCACTGTCGTCCTTAGATATATCATATTCGTCTCCGAACTTTAAATTCGCAAAACGAGGATTCCCATGAAGTTTTTCCGCTTCCTGAGGTTCGGCAGCCGCCATAGGTACAGGATCTTCATCCTGAATCTCCGGGATATTCAGCGCGAAAGTCCGCTCCGGCACAGCCGTCGAAATCGCCGCTTCCTCTACAACCGGTTCAAAAACCAAAGGCGTTTCAGCAACTTCCTGTTGAGGTTGAGCCGCGGATACTTCCGGCATCGGCGCAGCGACTGTTTCCTGAGGGAAGGGTTCATCGACAGGGGCTGATACCGCTTCTGCCGCAGCCGACTGTTCCTCATGGTAATCCGGCAGCACATCGATTAACGCCAAATGCTCCCGATAAATGGACAGCATCCGGGATTTGAAGTTGGAAATCTCCTTGCGGATACGTACCAACTCCGCTTCTTCGTTGGTAATACTCTTCTTGGCATTTTCCACGATTTTTTCGGCCTTGATATTGGCATCATCAAGAATCAGACCAGCCTTGTGATTGGCTTCCCGTACAACGGTATCGCCAAGACGCTGCGCACTCAGAAGGGCGGTGCGTATGCTGTCTTCCTCGTTGCGGTATTCCACCAGTTTGTCCGCCAGAACCTCCAGTTTTTTTGAAAGTTCGTTTTTTTCCTTTATTAACGCTGTAACCGTATCCGCGCACTGATCGATAAATGTATCCACTTCGGCTGTTTTATAACCGCCCATCGTTTTGGTAAAGGCAATGTTACGGATATCATCAGGGGTAAGCATGATGAGACTCCCTTCTGTCAGATATATTTTTTTATTGTTAAAAACAACCGTCCTTTGCGGGTAGGCAGCCCCAGTTCCTGGATGCGAAAGCGGCCTTCGCCGCGAATGGAAAGAATGTCTCCCTCCCGTACAGCCGCAGAGCCGTTTTCGCACAGCACGTGATTAAGGGAAACCGCTCCCGCTGTAATACGGCGGGCTGCCTCTTCACGAGACGCGCCGATTGCCGCTTTCACGACCGCATCTAGCCGCGGTGAAGCGACCGTATCCCGTATTTCTTTGTAATGATGTGCCTGGGGAAGTTCTCCCTGAAAACCATCAGTCACCACAACCCCTTCTCCGCCAACCTTCCGAATCTGATCGCACAGGAAATCGGCGATTTCCGTATTCACGAAAGCAACGGTAAAACCGGTTCCACACAAAATATCCCCAATTTTGTCCCGCCGAACGCCGCAGGAAAGCATTGTTCCTAGAAAATCACGGTGCTGCAGGACGGCATCTTTCCGGTAGGAAAAGGACAACGATTTAATGGGAAAAAACGTAAAGTCCGGTCCCATATAAGAAGGGAAAAAGCCCGCTATCGTGCGTTCAGCCTCGCTATGACCCCCATAAAAGCAAAGGGAGTCGCTTCCCATTTCTTTTTCAAGGGATTGTGCCAGCACCTGCTGATGCTCGTCCAAAAATCCCACAAACTGAGGACAGCTGCGCTGGCGGCAAAGTCTAACGGCATCCCGCAGGCGAGCCAGCAGCAGAGCATTTTCCTTTTCACGGTCAGAAATAGAGGCCATTGTTCTCCAGCTCATCCAGCAGATCGCCCATGATGCCCACATTATAGGGAGTAATGATGAAGGTGCAGTTGGCAACTTTCTTAATCTGTCCGTCATTGGCATAGGCTACACCGCTGAGAAAATCCAGTATACGGCGGGCAACATCTTTGTTGGCAGACTCCAGATTCAGCACTACAGTGCGTTTGGCATTCAGATGATCGGCAACGGTGCTGGCATCATCAAAGCGTTCCGGTTTCACCAGAACCACCTGCAGCTGCGCCGTCGCGTGTATGTTCACAACTTTGTTGTTCCGCTTGGTTGCATCGGCGGAAGCACTGAACGTTTCGGTGGAATCCTCATTTTTGGAGACGAAATCCATCTCGTCGTCCATTTCCATATCCAAATCTTCATCTTCTTCCGGATCCCCAATAAACCCCTTGATCTTATCGAACAGTCCCATGATTTTACCTCCCGCTTATTGTTATAACGACGGATACACGCGTTTGCCGAAAAGAGCGGAGCCAATGCGCACCTCCGTGGAGCCTTCCAGTATCGCCTGTATGTAATCGTCGGACATACCCATGGACAGGATATCCATATGGATATTATCTATGTTTTTGCTCCGTATGTCAACAAACAGTTTCTTCATTCGGGAAAAATACCTTCTTTTTTCCATATCTGTCTCAGAAATAGGCGGAACTGTCATCATTCCCCGAACCTGAATTCCTTTCAGCGATGACAGCTGATGAAGTAAATCTTCCGCCGCCTCCGGTGCTATCCCGGACTTGGCCGCTTCTCCGCCGATATTGACTTCCACCAAAACATCGGTTACAATCCCTCGTTTCCTGGAAGCAGAAGCTATGGCCTGAGCAAGCCGCAGACTATCCACCGATTCGATCATATCCACTGACCCGACGATTTTTTCTACCTTGTTGGTCTGCAGATGACCGATCAGATGAGTACGGATTCCTTCCAGATGCAGAGCCTCCCGCTTCTGCAGAAATTCTTGTACCCGGTTTTCTCCAATCTGACGAATACCTGCCGCGATGGCTGCGTTGATTCGTTCAGAATCCACCGTTTTGGTAACCCCCAATAAGGTGATCTCCTTTTCCGAACGTCCGCACGCTGCACAGGCATCGGCGATATGCTGCCGTATCTGATTCAAATTTTCTCTCAGCAGTACAGCCGAATCCGCAGGACAGGCGGAAGAATCAGCGGATAATCTTTCCGTCATATAACCCCTTCCCTTCTGTTACGATATCGTCATACAGCTTAAGATAATCCCGTTCCCGCAGAGAGGACTCCGGATCATCCGCCAATGCCTCAGCGTTGATAGTGTCAAAAGTCTTGCAGATGGAATAGGCGGGGGTGCTGTACTCAATAACAATCTTTTTAAAAAGAATGGTATTTCCCATACGGACATAGACACCAGGCTGATGATCGTCGTTTGTGTGGATAGCCGAAGTGGGAACCCGCAGTCCTTCATGACGTTTTACCTGAATCTGAATAGGTTCCCGGCGGACGGAGGACAATTCTTTAGACATGTAGTTACACTGGAAAATAATAGCAACCTGTCCGTCTTTATCCCGATTGGCAGCGGCAACGGTAACCGGCACCGCTTCATCCGATACAAAGGGCAGCAAAACGGTAAGTGCGGTCCCCTCCTTGACAGAGCCGGCTTCCTTGACAGAAAGCACACAAGCCAAATACCATTCGTAATCCCCCACCACTTTACCGATGTTGGATTCTTCTATAGCTTTCGGCGCAGCGTTTAAAGCACCACTGATCTCAGCGGTAGTAAGGCTCAACGCCTTGTCGTAGTCTAAGATATTCTCCAGCCCGTCGGCCTTGCTGACAAAATAGCCCGCTACAGGTGATTTAATGGCCTGAGGGGTTATATTCAACTGAGCTTGCAGACTGTTTTTTTGTTCTGTCAATGCAGCAATTCTATCTGTAAAGCTGCTTACCTTTCCTATTGTCATCTGCCGTTTGTTTAGCAGAGATAAAAGCCGGGAATGTGAACCATACAAATCATTGTATACCGGTGTGTTGGTCGAGGCAATCAGCTCGGACAGGGCATTATCGATCTGCTTGTTAATCAGTTCCAGCTTAACCGGATTGGCAGCAGCTTGGGATTGCAGAACCGCTAAAGCGCTGATCTGTTCCTCCAATTGGCCGATCTGCTGCTGAATACGGGCTTCCTCCTCGTTTTGATAGATGCTGGCGATATTCCCGTCCTTCGCCACCCGGCTGCCATTTTCCGCTGTATAATAGATATATCCTTCTACGTTTTGATTGATTGGTGTTTCATTGCGTATGACGATTCCCTGCGTATCTACGGTTTCATAGAGCGCGTGAGAATAAACGGTTTCCGTACTGACTGGCGTATAAAACACCTGGTAGGCTTGATATCCCACATAGCACAGTAAAAAAGCGGACATCAGAAGGGTTAAAATCTTTTTGATAAATTTATCCATGCTCCCTCTCCCCTGTCTCCTGTCCATTCATATTATAGTGAGTCTGAAAAGCATGCAGTGCAGCCCTGTATAAAGCCTCTTGGTTTTCATAGTCATCAATATAGAGAAAATGAGCGCCAGCCATACGATGAAACCACGTTAGCTGCCGTTTGGCATAACGTCTGGTCTGCCGTTTCAAAATTTCCTTTGCTTCCGGCAGTGACAAATCACCCTGAAAATAAGGGGACAGTTCTTTATATCCGATGGCCTGCAGCGCCGTACCGTTTGGAGCGAGCTCCAATGCTTTTCGCGCCTCTTCCAACAGCCCGTCGGCAAACATATCTTCCACCCGAAGATTAATCCGATTGTATAAATACGCGCGATCCCGGACATCCAATACCAATAAACACGCGTCATAAGGCGTTGGCTGCGAACGGGAACGCCGATACTGTTCACTCATAGTGATACCGGTGGTTTTCACCAGTTCCAGAGCCCGGATGATGCGGCCGCTGTCATTTGGATGCAGCCGTTCAGCAGTTTCCGGATCCAGGGAGGCCAGTTCCCGCAACAGCGGTGCGGTTCCTTCCCGTTCCGCCTGTTCCTGCAGCTGTCGCCGAATGACACCGCCTGCATCCTCTTCAGGCAGAAACTGCAGATTTTCTGCCAATGCCTGAATGTACAGACCGGTGCCGCCGCAGAGAATGGGCAGTTTGTTGCGCTTCCATATGGCGGCGATGGACCTGCCGGCATCTTGTATATAACGGGCTACGCTGTAGGACGCGTCCAGCGGCAGAAATCCCATCACATGATGAGGAATCCCCTGCATTTCCTCTTCGGCAGGTCGGGCTGTACCGATAGATAGATCCCGATAAATCTGCATGGAATCGGCAGAAACAACCTCGCCGTTCATTTCTTTTGCCAGATAAATAGCCAAGCCGGTTTTGCCGGAGGCTGTAGGCCCCGCCACCACAGGCAAGGGAATTCGCTGTTGATCCGCCATGAAACGCTCCTTTTCAAACGATACGTCCGAATTGTTTTTCCAGTTCCTTGCGTGTCAGCTCAAAACAAACCGGACGGCCGTGGGGGCAGTAGCGGATATCGTCCTGAAGCAGAACCCGTTCGGCCAGCGCCTTGAGCTCTTCCGGACGGCTGCCGTCCCCGCCCTTTATCGCAGCGCGGCAGGCGGTGGAATGATAAATCCAGTCCAGCTTATCCATAGCGATCTCCTGGCGGCCAGAGATCAGGCCGCCGGCGATTTCCTGAATAGCGGCCTCCGCGTCGCAGCCGTCCAGCATCATGGGAATCGCCCGAACCAGCACCGAACCGCCGCCGAAGTCTTCCACTTCAAATCCCGCTTCCTCCAACTCCTTCAGCACCGACAGTATCGCCGCATATTCTTCTCTGTTCAGAGTGACAGCCACCGGCTCCAGCAGCAGTTGGGCCTCCTGATGAGCCGTTTCCTTAAGACGATTGTACAGAAGCCGTTCATGAGCGGCATGCTTATCGATGATATAAAGCGAATCCCCCATTTGGGCAATGATGTAGGTACGATATACCTCGCCAATATAAAGAACAGCAGGCGGTTCATCCACCGAAGACTGCTCTGGCTTCACCGATATTTCAGCAGGAGTCGGCGACAAAACAGCCGGTTTTTCCTGTGTGATTTCCATAGAAGGCGTGGGTGTTGGAGGCGTTGGGGTTGTCCGTACGATATCCACCGAAACGGTACCGCTGCCGTAATAATTTGGAGTAGAATCCCGCAGCGGTCTGGAGACACTCCAGGACTTGTCTGCTTTTATGATTTGCGGCCGCCGTATTGATTCCCGTTTTTCCTCGGTAATAGAGGAGGAATCAGAAGAAGGCGGCGGTTCATCGTCCACCAGCGTATCCAACATCTGTCTGGATAGGGCCACAGCGTTTGCACGGGCCGTGGACCGTGTCTCAAAATGTGTTTGTGTTCCAGTGATCCCAGAAGTGGCCATAGGGATTTTGGCAGGCAGCACAGCCTGTTTAGGCGCGTCCTCGTTCTCTACCGCAGAACGCACCCCATGATAAACAGCGTCGAATACCGGCTTCTCCTGTACGAATCGCACCTCAATTTTGGCCGGATGTACATTGGCGTCCACCGTTTCCGGCGGCATCTCCAAATATAGTACACAGGCAGGAAATTTCCCCACCATGATCGACCCTTTGAAGGCCTGTTCCAGCGCGGCCATAGCTGTTTTGGTTTTGACATAACGGCCGTTGATAAAAAAATGCTGCATGGTGCGGTTGGCCCGGCTGCTGGTGGGCTTGCTGACAAAGCCATGTACCCGGATACCGCCCAGGGTGTAGTTTACCGGAATCAGGGTTCCGGCGAAATCCCGCCCAAATACCGAATAAATACAGGCGAGGATGTCACCGTCCCCCGGCGTCAGCAGTTCCTCACGTCCTTCCCGAATAAAACGGACGGAAATCTCCGGATGAGAAAGAGCGATACGATCCACCACGCCGGCGACAGCGTTCCCTTCACTGACATCTTTTTTGAGAAATTTCATTCTGGCGGGGACATTATAAAACAAATCCCGCACGAGGATTGTCGTACCCTGCGGACAGCCGGCATCCTCCAGCTGCATATCCTCCCCGCCCTCCAGCAGACAGCGGGTACCGGCGATTTCCTCCACCGTGCGGGTAAGCAATTCTATACGGGCGACTGCGGCGATGGAAGCCAGCGCCTCTCCGCGGAAGCCGAGGGTACCGATAGCTTCCAAATCCCGTTCGGTCTGCACTTTGCTGGTGGCATGACGCAGAAAGGCAGTGGGCACATCCTCCCGGACGATACCGCAGCCGTTATCCGTAATGCCCATATAGGATACGCCTCCGCCGCGAATCTCTGCTGTTACGGCGGTAGCTCCCGCATCGATGGCGTTTTCCAGCAGTTCTTTTACTACGGATGCCGGACGTTCCACCACCTCGCCAGCGGCAATCAGCTCTGCTGTATGTTTGTCCAGTACATGAATCTTGGGCATTATTGCCGCCTCCTCTGGAATTAATATCGCGCCGCTTCCTTGCACATTTCATAAAGGGTCTGCAGCGCTTCAATAGGCGTCAGTGTATTAACATCGATTTCCTTGAGCCGTTGGATCAGTTCATTATCAGCCGCTGGCAGCAGGGAAAGCTGTCCGTCCTCCGATTCAAAGCGGTCACCGGTGGGCTTGGCTGTTTCCATATCGCCGTTTTCCAGCTGCTTGAGAATTTCTTTGGCCCGAGAAACCACGCTGTCGGGAATCCCGGCCAGCTTGGCCACTTCGATGCCGTAGCTGTCATCAGCAGGGCCTCGGATGATCCGGCGAAGGAAGGTGATATCGTCTCCCCGCTTTTTAACGGCGATGTTGTAGTTTTTTACGCAGTCGATCTCTGATTCTACCGCAGTCAATTCATGATAATGGGTGGCGAACAACGCCTTTGCACCCAGCTTCTTGGTGTTGGCCACATACTCCAACACCGCTCGGGCAATGCTCATCCCATCGAAGGTAGAGGTACCGCGGCCAATCTCATCAAAAATAATCAGGCTGTTGGCGGTGGCGTTTTTCAAAATGGAGGCAACCTCACTCATTTCCACCATAAAGGTGGATTGACCGGCGGAAAGATCATCGGAAGCTCCTACTCGGGTAAAGATGCTGTCCACAATACCGATAGTGGCGCTTTCCGCCGGTACAAAGCATCCAATCTGCGCCATGAGGACGATCAGCGCCGTCTGCCGCATATAGGTGGACTTACCCGCCATATTGGGGCCGGTAATCAAGGCGATGCGGTTTTCGTGGTTATCCAGATAGGTATCGTTGGGCACAAAAGGAGCGTCTTGAATGACCTCTACCACTGGATGCCGGCCGTTTTTGATCTCAATACGCCCCTGAAGATCTACCAGGGGCATGGTATAGCCGTTGCGGACAGACACGTCCGCGAAGGAACACAGCACGTCCAGCCGGGCGACAGCCTGCGCCGTAGCCTGAATCCGGTGCAGTTCTTCTGCAATTTTGGTGCGGATCTCGGTAAAAAGCTGATATTCCAGTGCTACCACCCGATCTTTGGCGCCCAGCACCCGGGTTTCCAGCTCCTTCAGTTCCTGGGTGATATAGCGTTCCGCATTGGCTAGGGTTTGCTTGCGTATGTAGGTTTCGGGTACCTGATCCGAATAGGAGCGGGATACCTCGATATAATAGCCGAATACCCGATTATAGCCAACCTTCAAGTTTTTGATGCCTGTGCGCTCTTTTTCCTGGGCCTCTACCCGGGCGATGACTCCTTTGCCATCAGACATCTCAAAACGCAGCTCATCAATTTCCTCGCTGTAGCCTCCCCGTATCATCCCGCCTTCCCTCACGGAGAAGGGCGGATCATCCACAATGGAACGCTCGATCAAATCAAAAATATCGGTTAGCGGATCGATATCTTGGCAGATTTCACTGAGAAAAACGGATTTGACATCCTGAAGGCGTTCCTTGATAGGGGCCATGCACTGGATGGTTCGGGACAGGGAACGCAGTTCCTTGGCGTTGGCGCTGCCATATACAATACGGGTCATGATCCGTTCCAGATCATAGATATCCGACAGGCTCTCGGTCAATTCGCCCCGCAGCACGGTTTCACGAACCAGTTCGTCCACCGCATTGTGCCGGCGGCTGATTTGGGCCGGATTGATTAATGGCTGTTCAATCCAGCTGCGCATCAGACGCTTGCCCATAGCCGTATGGGTGTGATCCAGCACTCCCAGTAGGGAACCCCGCTTTTCCTTGTTGCGCATAGTTTCCAGCAGTTCCAGATTGCGGCGGGCGGTGAGATCCAACCGCATGAACTGCACATCGGAATAGACGTCCAGATTGTTCATCCGCTCCAGACCGTTCATTTGGGTCTCATAGAGATACCCTAAGGCGCATCCAAGCGCCCGAACGGCTGAAAATTGGTCCTGAAGTCCCAGATTTTCCAGGGTATCCTTTTGAAAATGCCGCAGGATTGTCTCCTCCGCTTTATTATAATCAAAAGCAGCAGGATCCGCTGTTTCTGGCTGTGCCCCAAGCCGGTTGCAGATAAAATCGACCACCGGCTTCTGGGCCGCTGCGGTATCGTTAAGCAGCAATTCCCGCGGCATAAAACGTCCCAGTTCGTTATTGACTCGCAGCAGAACATCATCCCCGGAAATCCGTGTGAGATGAATATCGCCGGTAGAACAATCGGCAAAACAGATGCCCGCGTCGGCGGCCCCGTCGCTGATGAATAAGGAGCAGAGATAGTTATTTTTGCCCTCGTCCAGCATACTGCCTTCAATAATGGTGCCCGGGGTGATAATCCGGATCACATCCCGTTTTACCAAACCCTTGGCCAAAGCGGGATCTTCCATCTGTTCACAGATGGCCACCTTGTAGCCTTTGGCTACCAAACGAGCGATATAAGACTCGCAGCTGTGAAAAGGGACGCCGCACATGGGCGCTCGTTCTTCCTGGCCGCAGTCTCGACCAGTGAGAACAAGTTCCAGTTCCTGGGAAGCCGTCTTGGCATCGTCGAAAAACATCTCATAGAAATCGCCCAAACGGAAAAATAGGATACAGTTTGGATGCTGCTCCTTTATTTCAAAATACTGCTTCATCATCGGCGTCATTTCAGCCATGCGGATTCCCTTCCTTCCAACAATTGATAATCCCGCAACTCAGCGTCAATGGCAGCCGCTGCAGCCGGCACAGTTACCTCCGCAGCCCTCGGCGGAGATGGTTTCGGGGTCCTCTCCCTGGGCGGACATGGTGACGATAGTGGCGATCTGATTGATCAATTTATCCAGTTCGGTTTTGGCTTCGTTATAAGCCGCCATATGCTCGTTCATCATCAGCCGGCCGTAGATTTCCCGAATCTCTCCATCCAGCTTGGTAATTTTTTCTCCGTCTTTATCCTCTTTGTTGTTTTCCGCATTGAGGGCGATGCGCTTGAGATTAAACTCCCCAATCAAGCCTTGCAGTTCCTCGTCTTCATCAGCTGCCGCCTGCGCCAGCTGGGTGCGGATAAACCGTTCATCCTGCTGAATTGCGTAACCCAGTTCTCTTGCCATATCCAATATCTGATCCATTTTATTTGCTCCTTCACGTTTTTAATCTGATATAATTTTCCCCATGAGTATCCAGCTTTTAGCATCGGTGATTTCCACCTGAGCATAGCTTCCCACGGGTGCATCTCCTTCATCCACCCGGATGACGATATTTTCCGGCAGCCTGGCTTCCAGAAATCCCTCGCATCGTTCCTCAATCAGCGCCTGTCTGATAGAGCCCACCATACCTGCCAGCCGCTGAGCCGCCAATTCCTCCTGGACCTTATTCATCTCCTGAAACCAAGCGGATTTTTCTGCGGCTGGTATGGGATCCGGCATGACGGCAGCGGGCGTCCCTTCACGGGGCGAAAAGATAAAAGTGAATAAGGAAACAAAATTCACTTGTTTGATCAGATCCAGGGTCTGTTCAAAATCCTCCCGGGTTTCGCCTGGGAAGCCCACAATAACGTCGCTGGTAAAGGCGATGCCGGGCACGGCTTTTCGGGCATACTCAATCAGTTCCAGATACTGTTCCCGGGTGTACCCCCGATTCATCATCTTCAGCACCTGGTTGCTTCCCGACTGGAAAGGCAGATGAAAATGGCGGGATACTTTTTCACACCGGGCAATGGTGTCGAACAGCTCGTGAGTGGCGTCCTTGGGATGGGAGGTCATAAAACGAATGAGAAAATCCCCTTCAATCGCATTGATCTGCCGCAGTAAGGCGGGAAAATCCACCCCGTGAGCTTCGCCTTTACCATAGGAATTCACATTCTGTCCCAGCAGGGTGATCTCTTTATATCCCTCTGCCACCAACTGGCGCGCTTCCGCTAAAACATCTTCCGGCGCACGGCTGCGCTCACGGCCCCGGACATATGGCACCACGCAGTAGGAACAAAAATTGTTGCACCCGTACATGATAGGCAGCCAGGCTTTAAAATTCCCATCTCGCCGCACAGCGATTCCTTCCGCCAGCACGCCGTCACATTCCGGCGTTTCCACAACACGCTTGCCTTCCGAAAGGGCGCCCCACAGCAGCTCAGGAAAACGATGCAGCACATGGGTGCCGAAGACCAATCCCACAAAGGGATAACTCCGGCGTATTTTTTCCGCCACATGGGCTTGCTGCACCATACAGCCGCACAAGGCGATCAACAGATGAGGCTTATGGCGCTTCAGCGTCTTCAGGGCGCCCACATTGCCGAACACCCGATCCTGTGCATGCTCTCGTACCGCGCAGGTGTTGAACAGAATAAAATCCGCCTCTTCCGTTGTCTCCGTAAAGCCGAAGCCCATCTGCGCCAGCATCCCTTTGATGTGTTCCGAATCGGAGACGTTCTGCTGGCAGCCAAAGGTACGAACGCAGGCCAGCGGGGCGATCACATCTCCACGCTGTGCGTAAAAGGAACGGACGCGGGCCGCATAATCCTGCTGAAGCGCCAGCTCCTGCGGTGTGATTGTTTGAATAGAAGCCATAATCCACGATTACCCTTTCGCCAAGTTCAGCGCATTCACAGGGAAGTCACTGATTCTTTCAGTATACCAAGATGTTGTGTATTTTTCAATGCAAAATTGCGGTTTTCGTCGAAATAACGCCTTGGTTTTTTTGATGATGAAATATCGGCCTCAAGGATTATATGATGAAAATATTGGATAAAATAAGAAAAAGGTGTTCCATTTTCTGCTGTATGGCAATATAATAGTCATGCAGTTTCTATATCTTCATTGGACAAGAGGCAACAAGATTTGCTTACGTCAATTGCCGCCGTCCCGCTAGTTTTAATACCGGCGGTAGGATTGTTCCCCCTTGTCTGCTGAGTGTATGTGGAACGCCGTTATTTTACGCGCTGGTTGTTTATTCAGCTGGCGGAAAGGCATGGTACAGCATGGACGACGACAAGGATATTCTGCATTGCGTCAAGCGAATTCATTTCGTGGGCATCGGAGGTTCGGGGATGAGTCCGTTGGCGGAGATTCTCCATTCCCTTGGGTATACGCTGACTGGTTCAGATGTCAACGAATCCGATAATGTGAATAGGCTGCGTACCCTTGGAATTCCCATATTCATGGGACATGCGGCGGAAAACATTGGAGATGCGGAGCTGGTGGTTTTCACCGCCGCCGTCAACGCCGCCAATCCGGAGCTGACAGCGGCGCGTGACCGGAACATTCCGCTGCTGGAACGGGCAAAGCTGCTGGGAATGATCACCCGCCGTTATTCCAATACGGTGGCGGTGGCAGGCACCCACGGAAAAACCACCACCACCTCAATGATCTCACAAATTCTGCTTCAGGCGGGATTGGATCCTACCCTGTTTATCGGCGGCCGTCTTCCCCTTATCAACGCCAACGGACGGGCGGGACACACCGATACCATGGTGTGCGAGGCTTGTGAATTCCAGGATCATTATCTCTCCATGGCCACTGATGTGGCGGTTATCCTCAATGTTGACGCGGATCATCTGGATTATTTCGGTTCGCTGGAAAATGTCATTTCCTCCTTCCGCCGTTTTGCCTCCGGTGCTTCCCGGGTGGTTATCGCCAACGGCAACGACGAGAACACCTGTAAAGCCTTGGCTCAGTTTGCCGATAAGCCGGTGATTTTTTACGGGTTGGACGAGACTTTTCCCTGGCATGCCCGCAACGTCACTGTCCACGACGGCTCCTATGGGGAATATGATTTGTATCATAATGGTGTATTTCAGGCGCATATTCAGTTGGGAGTTCCTGGTATGCACAATGTCGCTAACTCTGTGGCGGCAGCGGCAGCGGCTAATCTCTGCGGCGCTACGGCGGAACAGATTGCCGAGGGTTTGGCAAGCTTTCACGGTGCAGGACGGCGTTTTGAGTTTTTGGGCTCCTTTGCCGGCGTAACCATCGCCGATGATTACGCCCATCATCCAACCGAGATCAGCGCCACCCTCAGCGCTGCCAAGGGGATGGGATATCAGCGGGTTTGGGCCATTTTTCAGCCATTCACCTTCACCCGCACGGCGCGGCATCTGGATGGATTTGTGGAATCCCTTTCCCTGGCCGATAAGGTGATCGTCAGCGATATCATGGGTTCCAGAGAGGAAAACACGGTTCATATATCCTCTGCCCAGATTACCGACCGCATCCCTGGATCCTTGTATATCCCCGCCTTTGCGGAAATTACTGATTATGTAACCGAAAACGTAGAGCCAGGGGATCTGGTACTCACCATGGGTGGCGGTGATGTTTATAAATGTGCCCGCATGATCGCGGCTCGTCTCAAAGAAAAATCAGCAATTGCCTAACAAAACGCCCAGACACTATGTCTGGGCGTTTTGTTTATAACAGTTTTTCGTCGTAGTGCGCCCGTTCTCCGCCAATGAATTTTGGACGTGTCCGCGCGCAAACTAACGCCGCTTCTCCAATCCTGCGGATTTCCAATCTCACCGGAACCGCCACCCGGGCTAAATGCATCCCGATCAAGGTATTTCCAATATCCATACCGCAAACCGCTTGGAGCTCCTCCACCGCCACAGGATCCGTAAAAGATTCATAAGCGGCAGTGGCAAAAGAGCCGCCCGCTTTGGGCTGAGGAACAACATTGACGATTTCCAGCCTATAAAGCTGCGCTGCTTCCCGTTCTACAATCAATGCCCGATTCAAATGTTCGCAGCATTGGGCGGCCAGATACAGGCCTCGTTCCCGAACCACAGGATAGAGACCGTCGAAAATTGCCCGAGCAATTTCCGGACTGGAAAAGGAACCGATCCTCTTCCCTGCTGCTTCACTGGAGGAGCAGCCCACTACCACAAACGTCTTTTTCTGCGGACCGACAGTATCCAGCAGCTGTATCATGGCCGCCTGTGCCTGTCGTTGAATATCGTCCAGCATACCCCCTTCCTCCTTGAATCAACCGTTCAGAACATCCGCCACCAGACGGTTCACCAAAGCGCCGTCTGCCTTGCCCTTGACACGGGGCATCAGGTTCTTCATAATGATTCCTTTGTCCTTGGATGTCGGCGAGGTTAATTCCAACTCCGCCAAAACATCGGCAATAACCAAACGAATCTGTTCCTCGCTCATCTCTTCCGGCGCAAATTCCGACAGCACGGCAATCCGGAATCGGCATTCCTCCAGGATATCTGTTCGGCTGGCGGGTGCGCTCTCCATGGTTTCCTTGGTTTGCTTGATTTCCTTTTGAATGATTGTATTTTCTTCCTCTTCCCGCAGTTCCCGCTGTGCGTCCTTTCCCGCAGCCTTCAGAGCGGAAAGCAGCAGAGACAGAGCAGCCTTGCGTTCCGTCTGCCGTTCTTTAAGAGCCTTCATCATTTCCTGCTGAACCAGTTGGGTTTTGCTCATCTTGTATCTCCCTTTCAACACAGAAATTATCGTTGGATATGTCCGTATTAGTATAACACAAAATGAAACTAAAAGGAAAGAAAAATACCGCATGAAGCACAGGAACGAATACGCGGTAAAAGGCTGACAGCCCAATCCTCCAAATACATCCGCGAAAAAGCGCTGTGAATATTCAATTCCCAACAGAGGGATTGTGCAGCACGGCGCAGCCGTTGAAGAGCGTCTGCTTCTGGCAGCGTCGATAACAGGGAGAGGATTTTTTCTCGAATCGACGGAGTTATTTTCATGCTCCTGATGTCTCCGTTGACTAATGTCAGCCCGAGAGCGTTGGCGGCAATCGGTTCATAAAGATTAAGAACCAGCCAACGATAATGCGGATGGAGGGATTCTAATAGCCGTTCACAGCATGAGGTATCCAATCGACAAAGCAGATTATTTTCCATCATCAGCCGCCGTAGGTATTCTGTAACATAATCCACGCCCTGTAAACTATCGGGAACCGGGTGACAAAGCGGATAGTCAATATCGCAGGGAATGCGGTGCGCAGAGTAGTGTATATCATATCGTTTCCAGAAACCACCGATACTGTGCAGAGTATCCTCCATAGCTTTATTTCTCAAAGTCGGTGCACGAAGGCAAACGGTCTGCCACAGACGATGTCCCGTTTTTTTCTTTATCTCCAAAATCCGGACACAGCGGCTATATTCCTCCTGCAGATCAACAGACAACAATTTTTTTATGCGTTCCACGTCATGGATACCGTCGATTTTCAATGTATAACACAGGGAACGCAGCAATTCCTGTGCCGTCTCATGCGGCACAGAACGGCTTTCTCCCATTGTAAAAAGCGCAGTCTGTCTGGAAAGAAGCTTCCAAAATTTTGCCTGCAGCAAGGCCCTCTCTTCATCTGAACAGGTTTCGTTATGAAAGGGTATTGTTTCATCCCTCTGCATCATTGTCCTCCCCCTCTCTGTCTGTCGGCCCCTCCTCAATCCAACCTCCTCGAAAATAACGACAGAGCGTCTCCATAGAAGTTCCTGACAGATAAGCAGTCGAACCCTGAGCCTTGCCGTTGAATAGTGCTCGCATCACTTCCAGCAGTTCTTCATCCGTCAAGAAATCCATGGATTCACTTTTAAAGTAATAGAATATATCCTGTAATTCTGCTAGGACAGCCGCATAATTTTCCTGAGTGAGATAAGGAGAGTCACAAAACATTTGGACCAGATCTTGCAGAATGCCTTCACCAAATTCTATACGGCCGTAATCTGCCAGTGCACGATAACGTCCTTCTTCTAATTCCTGTATTTGCGAATAGTCGAGAGATAATCCATAGTGGCGGCTCATACGATTGCATGCCTCCATCTGTCGGGCGAGTTGGACAGCTTCAACCCGAAGCGGCGTCAGTTTGAACAAGGTATCCATAGAGTCATCCCCTTTCACTCTATAGATACCTCCTTGGATCAAAAAGTACAAGACTTGATTTTTTGCGTTTTTTATGGTAATATAATGACAGAAAAAGAGAGAAAAATCTGCTATCCAGCAGATTTTTCTCTCTTTTTCTGTGTACCGCTTTTATTTTAATTTCTCCCATTCCACTGCTTTAAATCCCACCAGTACCAGATTCTCTGTCACAATTAGGGGGCGTTTGACCAGCATGCCATCAGTAGCCAAAAGGCGAAGCTGTTCGTCCTCGGACATAGAGGGGAGTTTTTCCTTTAGTTCCATAGATTTATAGAGCAAACCGCTGGTATTGAAGAAGCGGCGCAACGGCAGATGGCTGATCGCCAGCCAAGCTTTTAGTTCCTCATAAGTAGGGTTATCCGTCTTGATGTTGCGCTCAATATAAGTCAGTCCATTTTCATCCAACCATTTTTTAGCCTTTTGACAGGTAGTGCATTTGGGATACTCAATAAATAACATTTCGATTCCTCGTTTCATTGCTTACAACAGATTGCCGACCGACGTGAGTACCTGTCTTTATGCTTGTAAAGGCGAGAGGATAAAGAAGACCCGTCATTTTCTGTTTTACCTCTCACTCTGTCGCTGCTTTAAGCGATCGTCAGTCCACCTGGGCCATTTCCGTACTTGTTGTTTCCGTCGGCGCAGGAGCATTCTCCTTACATGGTTTCGACTGGAAACAGATGGTGAGGATATACCCGGTAAAGATAGCCAGGAAAGGCAGATATTGCAGGGCGTACCGTTGTGTAGGAACAAATAAAAACGAACTGAGCAGATAAATCAGAAATACAATGGTGGGCCACCGATATTCTCTGGTAAAAAAAGCGCGGACACATCCCGCCAATCCGATATACAGGGTGATATTTTTTACCACGGAGGTGAAGATTACCCCATAACCCACATCGGAATTTGCCATAAAAATAATATTAAATTTGCCTAGGGTCATCCAGTAGAGGGTACCCAGCGGATCCTTCAATAGGAGCTTAAAAAGAAGCGCCACATTTCCGAGTAAGCTGCCGGGATCCGTCAGTCCCAGCGCAGCTACATTCTGAGCAAGTCCCGCATAAATCGGATTGGTTTGGGTGGCGAGCAGAATGAGTCGATCCATGGTGACAAGGTTGCGTATCCACCAAGGCAGCCCTACTATAATGAAACCGGCGGCAAAAAGAAGGATTGGTTGACACATCTCTTTCCATTGCTTCCATTTGCGGATAATCAGCGGAATATAGATAAAGGGCAGAACAATGATGATCAAAGGCCTTACCATGACACTAACGCACAGCAACGCCCCTGATAAAAGATGAAGCCATAGTTTATCTCGCTGTACAGCAAGAACAAACACCACAAAAAAGAGCATCATGGTGAAATAGTACAAGGTCTCGGTCAACAGACGACAGCTGTAAAATGCATACACACCGTTGATGGCTATCAACGTCGAGGCGATAATGCCCACGCTGTATTTCTTGGTCAGTAAATATCCCAGCATAAAGGTGAAAAAAACGGTGAGAGCAGACAAGAGGCACTGTATGACTTTGATGCAGAAGATCCCCTGTAAATCCGTGCCGAATATTTTCATGAATAAGGCCAAAAAGAGTGGGAAACCCGGAGAAACGTAGGCATCCGGCCCGTTCCCCCAAAAGCTATACACCCCTTCGGATAAAAGCCGTTTGGCCATATTGATATAGTTCCCCTCGTCCGGAGAATAGCTTGTCGAATATTTTCCTGCGGTTTCCACGTAAAAAAGGCTGTACAAAAAAGCGGTAATACAAATGAGGGCTAACCCTCCCCATTTGCACCATTCCATCCGCCTTGAGTTTTTTTGAATCGTATTCCGCATACGAATGCGCCCCTCCTTCCTATCTCTACTATTTTCTGCCGCCTGTCGTGATGAGGAAAAGCCCGACGATGATCACGCCCAGCCCTATCATTTTCAAAGGGGTGATTTCTTCATGGAGATACCGCGCTGAACCCAGAAACACGAGGATATTGACAACGCCGACTGAGAGAGGCATAGCAAATGAAAGCTGCGTTTTACTGACGATGAGAAGCCAGAGCACAAAACTAAGCATGTAGCATAAAATACCCGCGAGCATTTTCCAGGACAATAACAAGGAGAGTCCGGAGGAACTGGACTGAATAGCGGTATCCTGTCCACCCATTTTGAATAGAATCAATCCTCCGGCGGACAAAAGCGCATAAACAGCGAACATTAATATAAGAACCACCTGATTACCCCTCCTCTTTGTCATCCTCATCAAGTCCCTTCCATTCATAATGATCCAGTGACAAAGTCTGAACCAGTTTTTTCATTTTTTCGGTCTGCTTGGATACGATGACGGAAAGAGAAAAACAGATACCCAGCAATGATAGTATTGCCAAAAAAAAGATGAGGTTGGAGGGTGTTTCAATCCCTACCAAAGCGGTTACGGAAAAAGCGATTTTAGGGAAACATGCGGCAATGATGAGCACCAGCGATATCAACAGCCAGATAAGCGAGTATTTCAACAGCAGAATTCGCTTGTTGACGGTATGGACAACAAAAACAATAGCTGCAACGGCCAAAATAATCAATTCTATTCTTAATAAAAGAGTCATTTTTTTCGTCCTCTCTGCAGACTGGCGCATATAATAGCCACACTGACCTTAATCATATAATAGAGGGATTTCCATGATCGTATTGAGGAGACGCCGCCCTCCCGTTCGAACATATTGACTTGAACCTCACCGAGGCGATATCTCATTTTAGAGATTTGGATGATGGACTCCGGTTCAGGATAATCGGTGGGATAAAAATCGGCCAGTAACCCGATTACATCCTTGTTGGCAGCGCGAAAACCAGAGGTGGGATCGGTTATTTTATAATGGGAAAAGAGCCGAATGAGACCGGAAAGATACTGAATGCCTATTCTACGCAGTTTCGTTGACTGAAAGGAACTGGAATTGTCTATAAATCTTGATCCAATACAAAAGTCCAGTTTATTCTGAATTATGGGTTCAATCAACTGAGGGAGGCATTCCAAATCATGTTGGCCGTCCCCGTCGAATTGTACAGCGATATCATATCCTTCTCTCCGGGCATATAAGTATCCGGTTTGAATGGCGCCGCCTATTCCAAGGTTTTGTATGAGAGTAATATGATGGATGCCGTTTTCCCGGCAAATTCTTTCCGTTCCATCGGTGGAACCGTCGTTAATAACGACGTAATCCAGATGATAGGGACAGCTTGTCCGATAAGAGCGTATTCGCTTGACTACACCCAGAATATTTTGCTCCTCATTGTACGCTGGAACGATAAGCAATACTTTCATTTCTACTTCCTTTATACCTCACTGTATTCTGTCCGATAAGTCATTCTCTGCGAACGCTAATGCGCTTTTCATGCGTTTAAATGTTGCCTGCATTGATATTAGTATCTTATTCTTCAAAACCACCAGTATGATGTGCAAGATAGTTAAAATCGTCTGCAACCATAAATGAAGAACAGGATTCATTACCACAATGAGTTGGCATTCTCATGAAAATCATTTCTTCCTTCTTCCAATAAAAAATGAAATTATCTTCATTCATTACAGCAAAAACCTGATGAAAAAGCAATTTCAGCTTTTTCGTCAGGTTTCGCCACTGGCGGAGAAGGAGGGACTCGAACCCTCGCGCCGGTTACCCGACCTACGCCCTTAGCAGGGGCGCCTCGTCACCAACTTGAGTACTTCTCCGTATGGATAGCCGGACGCGGTGAGCGAACGGCATACCTATTGAATTGTGATTAAACCAAGCGGCGGATCAAATCTTCCTTATCTCCCGCCAGCAGATCCATTGGGGCGATTTCAATCATCGTATAGCAACCTGGACGCTGTTTCATCACAGCCCGAGCCGCAGCCACCAAGATTTGTCCAGTCAAAGCAGGATTGTTGATGGACATGGTAAAACCCATCCGCTGATTTTGTGTAGAGCCAGAAACACCTTTGCGGGTCAAATCCACACCGTGCCCCATATCCTTAAGAGCATCCACATCCGAAACCTGTATCACATGAGTTTCGTCATGACGGAAGTATTCATCATTCTTGATAGCGGAAGCGACCGATTCAAAATCCGCTCCCTTTTCCAACTCCACATACACCATACGGCGATGAAGGCCGGTTCCCAATGGGATGGTCATAGACAGAGCGTTCTTCACTCCTGATATAGCCTTAACAGCCACTGTATGTCCCATACTCATACCAGGTCCAAAATTGGTGTAGGTGATGCCCTTGGGAGCCATGGCTTCCAAAAGTGCGCGGATCATAGAATCGCTGCCAGGATCCCACCCGGCCGACATGATAGAAGCGGTGCCGTGCTCCTTAGCGATATGATCCAGCCGTTCGTGAACATCAAAAACCGTAGCATGGATATCATAACTGTCCACCGTACGAATTCCCTCAGCCAGCAAAGCGGCGGCCAGATCCGGAACAGCACGACTGGGAGAACAAAGAATGGCAACATCCACATTCTTCAGCTGATGGATATCTCTGACCACCGGAACTTCTTGTACCTTTTCTTCCGTCAGGCTGCGGCTGACAATACCCGCTGCCTGTATATCGGAAGTGGAAAGAATGGCTTCCAGCACAGAATGCCCGATATTTCCATATCCAACAACAGCCGCTCGAATCATTTTCCGTCCTCCGTACTTAGGATAAGGTGTGGCGGAGAGGAAGGGATTCGAACCCTTGGCTCTGACGAGTCACTGGTTTTCAAGACCAGCTCCATAAACCGCTCGGACACCTCTCCGTTCAGTGACGCGTATTATAATAGCATTTTCGTTTTCGGATGTCAACACCAGAGAAAGAAAAAACACAGAGAATTTCCGCTTTTCAGCCGTCTCTCCTATTCCACCTGAATACTGTAGCCGACGAAATCCATATTTTTCGGCTCTAGAAATAAAATCATCCGGATATTGTAATCCAGTGTATAAATCAGCAGTAACTCCGAGTCGGCCGACAGCAGTTCCGGTTCAGCGAAACCTTTGTCCATAGCGAAACCAAGAACCTCAGAACAAAGGGATTGATTATATTCGGCGGCTATTGCTTGCCACAACTGCAGGGTGTAGAGCATCTTTTCAAAAAAGGCAACGACTTCTTTATCCACAGGGACAATTTTATTCATTTCCGTGTGTTCATAAAAGAGAATATAGGCTTGATAAAACTCTTTCAAGTATTCTTCCACCTGTTGGTAGGCGGCGTTAAACTCCTCTTTTGTCGCCGGTTCTGCATCGATATCTTTAAAATGGAGATAGGCGACGGTTCCGGTGGATTCTGCAGCGGCGGAGTTCATCATATACCGTCTTCCGTCGGTTAAGGTAACCACAGCATCTTTGAGGAACATATATCGTTCGCTGTCGCTGGCTTCATCTCCCACCACAAACTGACGGAGCAGCGTGTCATCGACACGGTTCTGTTTCTCTCCAAGTATGCTGTATATATAGGAATCCGCCGTTCCCGCACGGAGAATCTCCATTTCTCTGTCATTGATCGGACGGCTCTTGGCGGCATTAAACTGACTCCAGGGATAGATCGAAAGGTTAGTATTATCATTCCAGGAAAACAACGGCGTTGCCGTGTCATCATCTGCCAGACGGATGATCTCGTTGGTAAAGGAAGGAACCAGCTTGTCCATCCAAACCGCTGCCAGCAAACCGCCGCCAATAATGGCGCTGGAAAGCAGAAGCATCAGACACAGCCCCAGCCGTGATCGTTGCTTTCTTGTCAAAGGCCGTTTCAAGACAGTTCCGCCTCCTCGTCAAATAATATGGAAACGCAGGTGCCCTTCCCCACCTTGCTCTGGATGGAAAGGGTGGCATGATGTAGCCGGGCGATGTTGACGCACAGCGCCAGTCCGAGTCCCGCGCCGCCGGATTTTCTGGTCCGTACCTTATCCACCATGTAAAAGGGCTGCATCACACGTTTCAGTTCCTTTTCGGGGATACCGATGCCCCTGTCCCGCACATCGATATACAGAAGTCTGTTCCGATAGCCGGATATAATCTCTACGGTCTGTCCGGGCGCAGATGCCTTGGCTGCGTTGTCCACCAAATTGTACAGCAAAGATTTGAACAATTCCCGATCCGCTGATACATATACGTTCGGCGCCGCACAGTTCAGATGAACGTCTCGTTCCGTTAAAAGCGGGTGGAGGGACACGGCGGTTTCCTGAAGGATCTCGCGGAGAGACACGCTCTGCAGATCCAGTTGGGCGCCGCCGACGGTGATCAGCTCCATCAGTTTTCCGGATAGCGCCCGCAGCCGCTTGGCCTCCTCCACAATGACGCTGGCGTAATCCTGACGTTCCTTATCCGTCACCACCCGTTTGATCCTGAGAATATCCGCAAATCCCAAAATGGAGGTAAGCGGTGTTTTCATCTCGTGGGCTAAATTATCGATGAAGGTTTTCCGCTCATCCGCCACTCGTTCC
This sequence comes from uncultured Oscillospiraceae bacterium, assembly GCA_902492455.1. Classification (GTDB taxonomy): domain Bacteria; phylum Bacillota; class Clostridia; order Oscillospirales; family Acutalibacteraceae; genus CAKTXU01. The sequence continues at coordinate 84,551 of CABULH010000007.1, read as the reverse complement.
AAACCTTCCACGTTCTTTTCCACAGCATCCGCCATAATGTTCATGGTTCTCGACAGCTCCGCCAGTTCGCCCGATCCTTTGGCCGGCAGCCGCTCTCGATAGTTGCCCCGGGCGATCCGCCGCATGCTGTGATTGATTTTATCCAGCGGTGACAACAGCCAGAAAACCAGAATAAGCAGAATACAGGCCACGGTCAGCGCACAGACGATGCTCATCCATTGCACATAGCGTATTTGACTGGAGCGCAGATCAAACACCTCCGTTATATCTGTGGCGGCTACGAGGCGATACAGCCGTCCTTCCAGCTGTATTTCGGAGGCGGTGAGAACATAATAGCAGCCGTCATTTTCCAATATGGCGGATACCCGCTCTTCCCCATGTATTTGATCCAATAACCGGCGTTCTATTTCCTGAGGGCAGAGAGAAGTAGTGGCCATCTGCTGCTCGCCATAATATAACGATATGCCGCTTTTACGGTTTTTACCGCTGTTTTGTAGAGCGGTTTTTACCGCGTCTGCGGTTTCCTCTTCACTCAGCAGAATCCGATTGTACTGCAGCCGGGTATACAGCACATAATCTTTCAGCGAGGCGGAAAGATAGGCATACTCTGAAGCCGCCCGTTCCTGTTCTCGACGCACCATCAGCCGATGATTATTCGTCAGCAGCAAAACCGCCGTCACATCCACGGCCAGGATTACCAGCAGCAGCGTGCTGATAAAGATTTTTTGCCATAGTTTCACGCCGCAACCTCCTCCGGCTTATTTCTCCAGCCGGTAGCCCAGCTTCGGGATGGTAATCAGATGCTTCTGCAGTCCCATTTTTCGGCGCATTTGCTGTACATGGATATCCACTGTGCGAGATTCGCCGGCAAAACCATACCCCCAAACCGATTCCAGCAGCCGTTCCCTGGTAAGCAGGATGTCCGGATTCTGCAGAAAGAAGACCAGTACATCGAATTCCTTTGGGGTCAGTGCCACCGCTTCTCCGGATTTTTTTACGGTGTGCTCGTCGATGTTCACCACAATATTCTGATACTGCAGCACATTGCGTCCGCGATTGGTGCGGCGGAGCACTACCTCTACCCGAGCCAGCAGTTCCATGGCTTCAAAGGGCTTGACGATATAATCCTCCGCCCCCAGCCGCAGCCCCTTTACTTTGTCGGAAACATCCTGCTTGGCGGTGAGAAAAATCACTGGTATATCCTTTGTGCGCAGGTGTCCGATTATTTCAAAGCCATCCATTCCGGGCAGCATCACATCCAGCAGAACCATATCGTAATTGCCCTGCAGTATTTCTCCCACCGCCTGCAGTCCATCCCCGCAAATGCGGCTTTCGTATCCGCCGATAGAAAGAGTGGCTTCAATCATCCGGGCAATATGCGGATCGTCCTCCACTATGCAAATACGCGCCATTTCGGCTCTTCCTTCCCTTCCATCACTCTGCTCACACAGATTTTGCCGATTCTTGTCGGCATCGTTTCATTCAGTATACCATCCTCCCGGCCATTTGACAATTCCATCCGGAGGGCTTGGTATGTTTTTCGATCTTTTTTCATATGTATGGGATATCGATTTCTATGGACGAGAGAAAGGTGCGTGGAAACATGAGCAAATCAATTCCAGGCGGATCCGGAAAAGATCTGGACGCCCTGATCGCTCAGTACAACAAAGAACTGATGAGTTTTTACCGCAAAAATGCCTCCCGTATACTGCCAACCGAAGAAGATAAAAAGGTGCCGGCTTTATCGGAGAAAGCAGCGGTACAAACCGCAGTGCAGCCGGTCTCACCGGTAATGGATTTCCCCGTTCCGGTGGTTTCTGCGCCGGTTCCCGCTAACGCAGAGCCGGTGATGAGAGAGGAAGAGCAGGAAGTGGAGAATATGTTTACCGCAGAGAATACGGTAGAACTGCCCTCCCGTCCCCTGGTGCCGGACGCCTCCCCAATGGCACCGGCACAGGACTCCTCGTCCGACCAAAGCGAGGCGATGCCGGAGATGAACGAGGAGGAAGAAAACTATCAGGATGACGAGGCGGAAACGGATACCGGGTATATTCAGGTGCGTACTTTCACCGCTCGTCAAGCAATTCCGGTACCGGGAGCCTTTATCACAATTACGCGAAAGGATGGCGACGGAGAAAAAGTCGTCCGGATGATGGAGACGGATATCAGTGGATTATCTCCTGTGGTTCCCCTCCCTACCGTCAGTCGGGAGCTTTCCATGCAGCCCGGAACCGATCATCCCTATACTTCTTATATCATTCAATCGGATGCCGAAGGGTACTATTCCGTGCGCAATCTGAACGTCCCGATTTATGGCGGTATAACAGCCGTTCAACCTGTGGAGATGGTTCCGCTGCCGGAACAGGTTCCCAGCGGTATGCTGGAATTCCCGGAATCCGGGCCCGTCGAGCTGGATTAGGAACTTTTAGAAAGGAGAAATCACGTTGACCGGAGAACCGTATATCCCCCGGTTTATTACCGTACACTTGGGTGCTCCGGCATCTGCTGCTCAGAATGTGACGGTAACCTTTCCGGATTACATCAAAAACGTCGCCTCCAGCGAAATCTATCCCACCTGGCCGGAAAATGCGCTGCGTGCCAACATTTATGTACAGATTTCCTTTGCGCTGAACAGAGTATATACCGAGTGGTACCGTTCCATGGGCTATGACTTTGATATCACCAATTCCACACGATATGACCAATCTTACGTCCATAACCGGGATATCTTCGATAATATCAGTGAAATTGTGGATCAGATCTTCAACGATTATCTACGCCGTCCGGGTACGATTGAACCTTTTTTCGCCCAATACTGCAATGGCACTACCGTCACTTGTGACGGTCTTTCCCAATGGGGAACGGTTCCGCTGGCGGAAAACGGCTATACGCCGTACGAGATTCTTACTACCTTCTATGGCAGCGACTTGGAAATTGTCCGAGATGCTCCGGTGAGGATCAACACACCTTCTTATCCCGGTCTTCCGCTGCGGTTGGGTGATGCGGGAAACGATGTCAGTCTCAAACAGGTACAACTCAACCGCATATCCCGAAACTATCCCAGTATTCCGAAAATTTATCCGGTAGACGGTGTCTTCGGTCAGGAGACCGATGACGCTGTGCGGACGTTTCAGCGTCTGTTTAAGCTGGATGTGGACGGAATCATCGGCAAAGCCACCTGGTACCGCATCGGTTATCTTTATACCGCTGTTAAGCGGCTGGCGGAATTGGATTCGGAGGGAATCGCCCTGGACGAGATACCACAGCAATATTCCCAGTTGTTGCAAGCGGGCGACACCGGTGACGAGGTGCGGATTATTCAGTATTATCTGGCGGTTATCGGGGATTTCTACAACACCGTTCCGCCTATCAGTGTCACCGGCACCTTTGACCAGGCCACTTATGAAGCGGTGGTGGCTTTTCAGAAGACCTACGGTTTAGATCCGGACGGCATTGTCGGCCGCCTGACCTGGAACGATATCTATCGAGCTTATCGCGGCATCTTTGAATCCATAGAGGTGTTCGAGGGCGGGGTGGCTCTATATCCGGGCACCGTCCTGCGCATCGGTTCTCAGGGAGATTATGTGCGGCTGCTGCAGCAATACCTCACATTTATTTCGGAAACCTATCCCTCCATCCCTGCCGTACCGGACACAGGGGTGTTTGGCAACCAGACTCAGGCTGCTGTAAGAGCATTTCAGGAGCAGTTTGGTCTGACGGTCAGCGGTCTGGTCGGCCCCATCACCTGGGATGCGATTGCCAGCCTGTATTCCGATCTGCGCTATGGTTATAACAAACGTCCCGGACAATATCCGGGCTACGAACTGAATGAAGGAGAATAAAGCTATGCAATGGCCGCCAAATAACATTATGCATGATGAACCCTTATATATTAGAGAAATCCAAAACTGGCTGCGGGCGCTGTCCTTTTCCGATGAGCGGATCCCACTGATCGGGGTGGATGGTATTTATGGACCGGAAACCACCGAAGCGGTGCGGGCATTTCAGGAAATCGCCGGTCTGCCCGCCACGGGTGAGGTGGATAAAACCACCTGGGACGCTATCTACATCGCTTTTCTGTCCGCTACCGGTGCCGACCGAAATCCGCCCAGCAGTGTGCTTCAGTTCCCCTCGCCGGATTATGTGGTGATGCCCGGCGACAGCGGTGATCTGGTCTATGCCATCCAGTTTATGCTGGATACCCTCAGCAACCGTTTTACCAATTTCCCTTCGCCCGGCGTTTCCGGTGTTCACGACGATTCTTCCCAGCAGTCAGTGGCGGTTCTGCAGCATGTATTTGCGCTGCCGGAAAACGGGCAGGTGGATAAAGTCACATGGGACAGCTTGATAACGGCTTACCGTGTTCATCAATAGGGTGCTGCCCTGGACGGGGTGTGATGGTTGAATAAGAAAGTATTTATTAAAAACGCTTTTATCATGACGGTTACAGCACTGATTTTGCGGACAATCGGCATATTTTTCCGGATATATATGTCCAATAAAATTGGTGCTGAAGGCATGGGGCTGTACCAGCTGATTTTCTCCATTTATGTGCTGGCGGCGACCTTTGCTTCTTCCGGTATCTGTACCGCCGTAACCCGTATGGTGACGGACGAGTTGGCCACCGGAACAAAAAAATCTGTGCTGCGGATTCTGCGGCGGGCGGTGCTGCTCAGTGTCCTCATCGGAGTGGCTTCAGCGGCGCTGGTATTCTTCGGTGCGGATTTCATCGGCAACGTTTGGTTGAAGGACGCTCGGGCGATCCCCGCCCTGAAAATTCTGACCCCCAGCCTGCCGTTTATGGGCATTACCTCCTGTCTGCGAGGATATTTTATCGCCCGGCGCAACGCATCCAGCCCTTCCCGCTCTCAGATATTCGAGCAGCTTGTTCGCATTGCCGTGGTGATGCTGCTGATCGGTCAGTTTGCTGAAAAGGGAATCGCTTACGCTTGCATGGCGGTGATGATTGGCGACACCTTGGCGGAAACGGCATCTTGTATTTATCTTGGCTGCAGCTATATGCTGGATAAACGCAAGCTGCGCACCCCTACGATGGATCGGAAGCAATCCAAGGGCGTGGTGCGCAAACTGCTGGCCATCGCCGTGCCTATTACAGCCGGGCGATATCTCAATACCATTCTTCGTACTATTGAAAATATTCTGGTTCCGGACTGTCTGACGCGCTACAACGCCTCCAAAGAACAATCCCTTTCCGAATTCGGCATGCTTAAGGGCATGGCAATGCCGCTTCTTTTTTTCCCCTCTTCCTTTCTGACCTCCATGTCTACCTTACTGATACCGGAAATCTCTGAGGCCAATGCTTTACAGCAGAGGAACCGTGTGGAGCGCACCATCAATCGGACACTGCACATCACTCTTACTGCTTCCATTTTGATCAGCGGTATCTTTGTTCTCTTTGCCAAGGATCTGGGGCTGCTGATTTACAACAGTGAAGAGGTGGGGTTCCTGCTTCAGGTGCTGGCGCCGCTGATGCCGGTGATGTATCTGGAAAGCGTGGTGGACGGAATTTTAAAAGGACTCAATCAGCAGGTCAGTTCCTTAAAATATAGTGTGGCGGATTCGGTGATCCGCATTATCCTGATTGTGGTTTTGGTGCCCATCCGCGGCATGGAAGGTTTCCTTTTCGTGATGATTGTCAGCAATCTGCTGACTTCCTTTTTGAATATCCATCGGCTGCTTAGTATTACTGGTGTGAAGCTGCAGTGGGGCCGCTGGATTATCAAACCGGTGCTGGCTATGGCCACATCCGGGGCCGTGGCGCTGCTGATGAACCGTATTCCTTTTATAGGCGCCCTTTCCCGGCTTCCCAACCTATGTATAGTGGGAGTGGCAGCGGTGCTGTTGTATGGTGTACTCCTGATCATGACCGGCTGTGTAACCAAGGAAGAGCTGCGACAGACCTCTTTTCGGAAGATCAACTGAATAACAAAAAAACGGTCGGATGTTTCCGACCGTTTTTTGTTGAGGCTTTTTATAGAACCCTTTCCAGTTGATCCGTATCTATCAATATCAGAGGATACCAACCAGTCACTGGATCACGGTCTCTATATTCCGCGATCACCGCCTCGTTTTTTCGGCTTTCCAGAATAAGAACGTTGCGCTGAATATCAGCATCTTGATACTCCGATAAAACAGCTGCAGCCCGTTTGAACTTTTTTAATCTACGGTCTTCCCGATACAAGCATGGGGACAAAAGTCCCCCGCGGCGGCTGCGGAAAATATCACAGGCCATGGCATCCCGCAGCTCCGCTTGGTCAACGCCTCGATACCTTGACAAAATCGCCCAGACACGTTCTGTCAGCTCGTCCAGAGATACCCCATCGATACCGCCGCACCTTTTCCATGTCTCACCTATGCTTTCAAAAAGATCAAAGGGCCGCATATGCGTCTTCTTCAGCACATATTCCAGGGTCAGTCGGAAGCGGCCGCTGTTATACAGTCGGTCCAGCGCTTTCTCTGTACTGTGCAGCCGCTTCAATTCTTCCTTGGCGAGCCAGCGGGTAGCCTCTATCTCGTAGGGAGGACAATCCGAATAAAGATAGCCGAAATCATCCGTTTGTGCCCGTAATCGGGAACCATGAAGCAGCTTCAAAAATCCCAACTGGAGCATATTCGGTGACAAGCTGTAAGCCTTGTCGAAGGAATCTCGAAAAATCTCCGCGGTTTCCTCCGGCAATCCCGCGATCAGATCGATATGTACATGGATATTTCCCGGAATCAACAGCTTTGTCAGATTGCTGCAAAGTCTCTCCAAATCGGTTTTTCGCGTGACAGCTTCCAGCGTCGGACGATGAAAGCTCTGCAATCCCGCCTCCAGCTGAATCAGCCCCTTAGGAGCGGCAGCCAGCAATTCCAGCGTTGCCTCATCGAATAAATCCGCCGCTACCTCAAAGTGGAAACATACGCCATGAGGAATCTCCCCGTCTTTTTCTGCCTGAATCAAAAAGGCAAACAAGGCCTTTGCCCGTCCAGGATGGCAGTTGAAGGTGCGATCCACCAGCTTGATGGTTCGGGCGCCGGAATGGGCTAAAAGCAGCATATTGGCTTTCGCCTGTTCCAGATCAAAGAAACGCACCGGATCCTCCCGGCCTGAGAGACAAAAAGCACAGGAAAAGGGACAGCCGCGTGAAGTTTCCAGATAGGCAATCCGCCCTTGCAGGGCGGCAAAATAACGGTTGGTATAGGGGGACGGAGGCTGTTCTGGCAAACGATAGGGCGGTTGAATCATCCGCCGGCCATCTGGTGTTCGGTAGCATAACCCGGGAATTCCTTCCACATCTGCTTGTATACGCAGCCGGTTGGCCAGTTCGGCAAAGGTTGATTCCCCCTCGCCTGTCTGTACATAATTCACTTCCGGCCAATTTTGTAAAATCTCATCCGCCCGGAAGGCAGCCTCCGGTCCGCCCAGAACCACTATTGTTTCCGGCCGGTCTCTTTTCAGCTGTTCTGTAAGCTGCTTTACCAACGTGATATTCCAGATATAGCAGCAGAATCCCACCATATCCGCGCAGCATTCCTTTAATTTTCGTCGGATATCCTCCGGACGCTGATTAATAGTTCCTTCCAGTATTTCCGTTTCAATGGATGGATGCCCCCATTTTTCCATTCCTGCCGCTAGACACCATGGTGCCAGTGAAGAGTGAATATACTGGGAATTCAGCGAACAAATCAAGACTTTCATAAAAACTCCTTGAAAAAGGGACGGCCATGGGCCGTCCCTTTTCTCAGTCCGTGTCAAAATTACTCTCCAAGCGGCTCTTTGGAAGCTGCCAGATCAAACGTATCGGTTATCTCCTTGGATGGCGGCGGGGTGAGAAGGCTCACTACGACGATGAATATACACGCCACGATAAAAGCCGGCAGCAGCTCATAGATCCCCCAAACGCCTCCCAGGGGTTTCAATAGAAATTTCCAGATAAACACCATGGTGCCGCCGGAAATCATGCCGGCCAGCGCTCCCCACAGGTTGCTCCGCTTCCAGAACAGCGCAAAGAGCATCACCGGTCCGAAGGCCGCGCCGAATCCCGCCCAGGCAAAAGAAACAATACCGAAGATGGAACTGTCTGGATTAGCGGCGATGATGACGGAAATAATGGCGATAAGAATAACGGTTCCCCTAGCCACCCACATGGCTGTTTTATCACTGGCTTTCTTGCAGATGATTCCGCGGAAGAAGTTCTGTGAAATGCTGGAGGATGCAGCTAGCAGCTGAGAATCCGCCGTGGACATGGTTGCCGCCAGAATTCCCGCCAGAATCAGACCGGCGGCCAGAGCCGGGAAAATACCGCTCTGCCCCAGTTTGTGGGCGATGCTGATGAAGATGGTTTCCGAAGTGGCGGTGGCTTTGTCCAGCGTCGCCGTATCCGCACCGATGAGACTGCCGCGATCCACCAATTCCGGTATGGCAGCCGCGCCGATAATGCCGATGAACACCGCTGCCGCCAGGGAGATCAGCACCCAACCGGTGGCAATCCGCCGGGAGGTTTTCAGCTGCTTCTCATCCCGGATCGCCATAAAACGCAGCAGAACATGAGGCATACCGAAATAACCCAGACCCCACGCCATCATGGAGACAATAGTTAAACCGCCATAAGGAGTGCTGCTGCCAGTTTGTGGGGAATAGGAATCCACCATGCTGAGAAACCCAGGAAGGCTCCGGGCATTATCCATCACCGCATCCATACCGCCGGCGGTTACAACGCCGAATACCAGCACCACCACCAGCGCCACAGACATGAGAATGCCTTGCATCAGATCGGTAGCGCTGGCGGCCAGGAAACCGCCGATAGCCGTATAGGCCACGATGACGACGGCGCTCACCAGCATAGCGCCGAAATAAGGAACGTCAAACAGGCTGCTGAACAACCGGCCGCAAGCGGCGAAGCCGGAGGCCGTATAAGGAACAAAAAAGATCAGAATCACCAAAGCGGCCACACACATGAGAATACGGTATTTATCGCCGTAACGGTTGGAGAAAAAGTCTGGCAGGGTGATGGAATTCTTCGCTGCCACCGTATAGCGGCGTAGCCGCTTGGACACTACCAGCCAATTGACATATGTACCCACCGCGAGACCGATAGCCGTCCATCCGGCATCGGAAATACCAGTGAGATACGCCAGTCCCGGCAGGCCCATCAGCAGCCAGCTGCTCATATCCGAGGCCTCGGCGCTCATAGCCGTCACCAAAGGGCCGAGCTTTCGTCCGCCCAGGTAAAAATCGTCCGCTGTACGGTTTCGCCTGGCATAGATCACGCCGATGACCACCACGGCGATCATATACACCGCCATGGCAATGAGAATGCAAACTTGTTCTTTTGTCATGGTTCCTCCTCAATATCCGGCACAGTCACTTTCTGTGCTTGATTTTACTCCAGTACGCCGCATACGCCTGTTCGTTCTTATTATCGCCGGGGATATAATACACCGTATCCTTGAGAATATCCGGCAGGTATTGCTGAGCCGTCCAATGATCCGGGAATTCGTGGGGATAAAGATAAAACTGCCCCTTGTGCGGATTATCCTCTCCATCGTAGTGTTTATTTTGCAGCTGCCGGGGAATCGGTCCGGATTTTCCGGCGCGGACATCTTCCATCGCGGCCAAAATCGCGTTGTGAGCGGAATTGGATTTTGGCGCTGTGGCCACCAGCACCACCGCGTCCGCCAACGGCAGGCACGCCTCCGGCAATCCTACCTGCATTGCTGCATCCACCGCCGCTTTAACGATGGGAATAATCATAGGGTAAGCCAGCCCCACATCCTCACAGGCGCAGACCATCAGCCGCCGGCAGGCGGAGGGCAGATCTCCAGCCTCCAGCAGCCGGGCCAGATAATGCAGCGCCGCATCCGGGTCAGAACCCCGCATGGATTTTTGATAAGCGGAGATGATGTCATAGTGCTCATCCCCTTCCCGATCATATCGCAAAGCGCTGCGCTGAGCCAGCTGCTGAGCCGTATCCAGCGACACCAACCGGGCGGCGTCCGCATCCGGCGGGGTGGCCAACACGCACAGTTCCACCGCGTTGATGGCCTTGCGCACATCACCGCCGCAGGCAGCGGCGATATGCGCCACCACTTCCGGTCCTGCTGTGACGGGACTGCCCTGTTCCTGCTCCAGAAAACGGAAGGCGCGTTCCACCGCCCGTTCCACGTCTTCCTTATCCACGGATTTGAATTCAAATACCGTGGACCGGCTGAGAATGGCGCCGTATACATAAAAATATGGGTTTTCCGTGGTGGAAGCGATAAGGGTGATGTTGCCGTTCTCAATGTGCTCCAGCAGGGTTTGCTGCTGCTTCTTGTTGAAGTATTGAATCTCGTCCAGATACAGCAAGATGCCCCCTACCCCAGCCAGGGTATCCACCTCCTCCACCACAGCTTTGATATCCGCGGTGGAAGCGGTGGTGCCGTTGAGCTTGTGCAGCCGCATATCGGTGCGGCGGGCAATGATGCTGGCAAGGGTGGTCTTTCCCACCCCTGACGGACCGTAAAAAATCAGATTGGGAATCCGTCCGGATTCAATAATGGTGCGCAGAGCCTTTCCCGGCGCCAGCAGATGTTTCTGCCCCACAATGTCGTCCAGGGTTTCCGGCCGCATTCGGTCGGCTAATGGTGCCGCCATTTGTACTTCGCCCCTTTATCCTATCAGCCGGGGAATCAGTTCCCCAATACGATTATCCCAGTATTCCCAATCGTGTCCGCCTTCCTGCTCATCATAGGATAGCGGCAGACCACGGGAAATCATCCGATCCCGCAGCTGTCGATTATCCGTCAGCAAGAAATCAGATAACCCACAGGTCATAAAAAGCCGCGGACTGGCAGCCGGGTCGATTTGCTCCGATAAGACAAACAAATCGTCCTCCGGCTTAAGGCGGCCGTTGTTAATAGCCTGAAATTCCCCACGATGTGCATCAAACCGTTTTTTCACGTCAACAGCGCCGGAAAATGACGCCGCAGCGCCGAATCGTTCCGGAAAACGCAGAGCCGCTTTCAGCGCTCCATAGCCGCCCATGGAGTTGCCGGCGATGAAAGTATCCTCCCGCCGCTCCGACAAGGGGAACAGCCGCCGGCAGAGAGCTGGCAGCTCTTCGGCAATATAGGTAAAATACCGCAGGCCGTAAACCATGTCGGTGTAAAAGCTACGCTGCACCTCCGGCATTACGACAGCGATTCCTGCTGACTCTGCGTACCGTTCCACACTGGTTCGGCGGCTCCAGGCGGTGTGATCGTCGGACAGCCCATGAAGAAGGTACAGAACGGGCAGTGCCGCGGACTCCTGCTCTATGAGGAAACGATCCGGCAGGGAAATACGAAGGGAGGTCGTCATTCCCAATGCACAAGAAAAAATCGATCCGTCAAAGCAAGGCATTCCTGTCGTCCCCCATCCCGTTTATCTCAATACAGAGGATAACGGCCGCAAAGTTCGTTTACACCAGCACGGATTGCCTCCGCTCTGCCCTCGAAATCTTCAATGGCATCAGCGATAAAGCCGGCGATCAGTTCCATGTCCGCTTCCTTCAAACCGCGGCTGGTAACCGCAGGCGTACCGATACGAATACCGCTGGTGACGAAAGGCGAAAGGGGCTCATTGGGAATCGTGTTTTTATTGACGGTAATATATACTTCGTCCAACCGATGCTCCAGTTCCTTGCCGGTGATGCCTGTTTCCCGCAGATCCATCAGCATCAGATGATTGTCCGTGCCGCCGGAAACCAGCTTGAGTCCCCGGTTCAGCAGACCAGCGGCCAGCGCCTTGGCATTTTTGCAGATCTGATCCTGATAAGACTGGAAAGCAGGAGACAGCGCTTCGCCAAAGCAAACAGCCTTAGCGGCGATGACATGCATCAGCGGACCACCCTGTGAGCCGGGAAATACCGATTTATCAATGGCTTTGGCCAACTCCTCCCGACAGAGGATCATACCGCCGCGAGGGCCACGGAGCGTCTTATGGGTGGTGGTGGTTACGACATCGGCATAGGGCACGGGATTCATATGATGGCCGGTGGCCACCAGGCCGGCGATATGCGCCATATCCACCATCAATTTGGCGCCGCAGGCATCGGCAATTTCCCGCAGCTTATCAAAACGGATTTCCCGGGGATAGGCACTGGCTCCCGCCACGATCAGTTTGGGTTTGTGCTCCTTCGCCAGAGCCATCACCACATCGTAATCGATATAACCGGTTTCCTCATCCACTCCATAGGGAACGAAATTGTACAGCTTGCCGGAGAAATTCACCGGAGAACCGTGCGTCAGATGGCCGCCGTGAGCCAGGTTCATTCCCAATACAGTATCGCCGGGCTCAATCAAGGCAAAATAAGCGGCTTGATTGGCCTGGGCGCCGGAATGGGGCTGAACATTGGCGTGTTCAGCGCCGAACAGCTTGCAGGCACGATCACGGGCGATATTTTCCACCACATCCACGTCCTGACAGCCACCGTAGTACCGTTTGCCGGGATATCCTTCCGCATACTTGTTCGTCAGGACGCTGCCCATAGCCGCCATCACGGCCGGTGAAACGATGTTTTCCGATGCGATCAGTTCCAGATTGCGGCGCTGGCGGAACAGCTCCTGCTCCATTGCCGCACCGACCTCCGGATCGGTATCCTTGACAAAACCAATCGTATCCATCAGATTCTCAAACATGCTCGCACAATCCCCTTTATACACGAATATTTTTAATCATACCATTTTTACCCGGACAAGTGCAAGAGTATCCCTTACAAATTTTCTCTTTTTTACAAAGGTTTCTTGCTACTCGCCATGATACTGCACCACAGCGAAATTTTTAAACAGCCTGATATCGTATGTCTCTGCCGAAAATTGACCCAATTCTGCTGTATTGACAACGAACACGTCGTCCTGATGTGCCGGACTCACCGCATCAGCGGGCAGATGGAAAACATATTTCCCGTAAGAAGCCGCCTGACGGAATTCTGCGTTTTCGTCATAGTAAACCACCGTATTCAAAAAGTCCTGAGGGGGCGTCTGCGCGAAAAAGAGGGTCAGAATATAGCCGCCGTTGACCCCTTTGGCAGTGACATACATCGTTTCGCTTTCCAGAGAATCGGCATATTGAACCGCTTCCCCAAAACCCTCCATAAAACTGGCGCTGATATCATCCTTGTATACCGTAAAGTAATAGGTACAAAACATGGCGGCAGCACCGATTACCGCAGCGCTTGCCAGAGCAAACGCCTGGCGGAAATGCTGGACAAGATAAACCAACCCAAGGGTGATGAAATAAACCTGCGGGATGAACAGAACGCTGAGCCGGTTGATATTCTGCTTAATCAGCAGCGCCAGCAGCACCGCGCCGAGAAACCAGGCGCACATAACCGTTTCACGGGAAAATTCGCGAAAATTGACGGCCCTCCGGAAGCTGCGGATCATACCGATAAACATAAGGGGAAAGGTAAACACATAAACCGTATAAAAATCCGGCGCTACGTTCCAGATCAAATCCGGTGATCCGGTGGTTAATACGCGGATTAAGCTTTGAATATTCTGCAGAACATTGCTCCAGAAGGTATGATCGAATTTAAGAAAAACACTTTCCGAACGGATGACTGTCAGCCGGGGAATTGTAAAAAAGGAGGTAGAAATCTCCGGAAGATCGAAATAATTGATGATATAAAAGAGTCCAAGCGGCAGTGCCAACAGGGCAAATGTCAGCCCGGAAAGCAGCAGTTGTTTCCAATTCAGCCGTCTATGAAGCAGCAGATACGGAAGCAGAAGCAGCAGCATTACTGGAACAACCACAAGTGCCGATCCATAAGCATACATGGAAAGAGAAAGGGCGGCGGCCGCCAGCAAATACCATCGGGTCTTATAGGTATCGGCGGCAAGCACCAGCCAATAAGCACCCAGCAACAGCATAAAAGGCAACGGATTGGAATCCAGTCCCCAGCGTGAGAGCATAATATGCCACGGTGTCAGGGCCAAAAAAGCCAGACCTACATACCCTGCCACCCTCCCCCACACCCGCTTAAGCAGCAGATAAAAAATGGGCAGCGAAGCAACGCCCATCAGCGCGTTGGGCAAACGGTAGACAAATGGGGTCAGGCCGAAGAGCTTGATAAACACCGCAGCGGTATATGTATACAGCGGACCATGTCCCGCCCCCCAGGCGATGGGATAAACCGGCAGAATATCACCGTTGCGGTCCATACCGTAATTGGCGATAGCCCAGCTGTCGTAACCAATGGAAGCCTCGTCTTGATTGAAACCAGCCGGCAATGTTCCCAGCAGATAGAGCCGCAGAAAGGCGCCGAAAAGTACCACACCGACGACGAAGACCCACTCAAATTGTTTTTGATTCAGTACGTCCAGCGTCTTATCCCCCAACGGAAATTGTCTGCGCCGTGTAACAGCATAAAGCGCAATTGCCGAAAAAAGCAGAATCATCAGTACATTAAATCCGTCCATAACTCGCCTCCATTTTACACCGTCCTTATCATCTTATCGTATCATGGAAAGAATTGCAATGATAAGTCCCAGACAGGGGTTTCCCTAAGGCATGATTTCCTCCCAGGCTGTCCGCAGCGGGCGCCACAACCCGAGCTTTTTTTCAAATTTCATTGCCCTGGCCGGACTGCTGGAAGGCAACACTCTTTTGGGAAGATTGGCGTAGGGATCGGGTTTCACCAGGCGCTGATACAGTAGCGCTGCATTTTTTGAGTTGAAAAACACCTGCCGAATCCTGGGATGGGAAACCGCAAAAGCGGTAAAATCATTGGGTATCGGCTTACGAATAGCGGCATCCGCGCTGCCTTCCCGCCAGCATTGCGCCAGTACATCCCACAGGGCGATCTTCTGCGAGATGAGAAAACGACAACGTTCTTCATAATCCACTTCATAAGGAATCTCCCAAAGTGCATAGAGAATCCGCCAGAAGGCATTTTGCGGATGTCCATAATACTGGTGCTTTTCCTGCGATTTTTTTGACGGCATTGTGCCTAAAATTAAGAGCTTTGCATTGGCATCCGCTATCGGCGCAAATCCGGCGAGCATATACTCCCCTCCCATTTGACAGTATACCAGCTTCATGATAAACTGGTAGCGTGGAAAAAACAAGTTTTCCGGCGAATTTCCGCAGATAAGGTCGTGATGCTGTGAATAAAAAACAAACCGCCCTGCAGGTGGTGGAGGTTCTCAAAAGCGTATATCCCGAGGGAGTATGTTCTCTCACTTATACCGATGCTCTGCAGCTTCTCATTGCTACCCGTCTGTCCGCCCAATGTACGGATGCCCGAGTGAACATGGTCACCCCCGCGCTTTTTGCGCGTTTTTCGACGCTGGAGGCCTTTGCACAGGCTGATCCCGAAGAGGTGGGCGAATATATTCGTTCTTGCGGCTTATATAAAACCAAAGCAAAAGATATCGTAGCCATGACCCGGATGCTGCGGGACAACTATGGTGGCCGGGTCCCGGATACAGTGGAGGAATTGGTAAAGCTGCCCGGTGTAGGCCGAAAAACCGCCAATTTGGTTTGCGGCGATATTTACGGCCGTCCCGGCGTAGTGGTGGCGGACACGCACTGCATCCGGATATCCAACCGTCTGGGACTCTGCGATACCAAGGATCCTTACAAAGTGGAACTGGCGCTGCGCAAGCTGCTGCCGCCGGAGGAGAGCAATGCTTTCTGCCACCGTTTGGTTCTTTTCGGAAGGGATACCTGCAGCGCCCGGTCGCCCCAGTGTCAAGAGT
Source organism: uncultured Oscillospiraceae bacterium (assembly GCA_902492455.1). GTDB lineage: Bacteria > Bacillota > Clostridia > Oscillospirales > Acutalibacteraceae > CAKTXU01. The sequence goes on along the minus strand of CABULH010000007.1, from coordinate 68,825 downwards.
GTCCCATGCAGGCGTTCTGTCCTGCCATTGGCCTTACTCGCGGATAGCTTTTTTCTTGCGGCTTCTGAATCCGCTCTCCAGCTTTTGAAGACAATAGCGGTAAACGGGTACGGCAATCAGGCTCAGTCCCCCCCACAGCACGGTGTAGAGCAGGCAGACCTGTCCTTTGATGTTAAACGGCATATCGCTGTAGTCCCAAACATCCAGTTTCATTCTCAGGTTGAATAAACAGCCGCTGACAAATTCCACTGCCGTAACCGCCAGGGAACAAAGCGCACAGCGTGTAAAGGTATTCAGCTTGCTGAGCCCTGTGTGGATACGGCCCATCACATGAAAACAGGCGCCTCCCACAAAAAACATGGTCCAGTGGGTATACCCGCGCCATAAAATTTCAATCATATTATAAAGAATTCCGCCGATGCAAAAGATGCCGATGGCACATTTCACCTTCGGCCAGATTTTTTTGTTCGTCATACTCTATCCTCATTTCCGGACAATTCTATGTGTATTTTGTCCGGTGAAACAAGCGGGATTCTTTGTAATTCCTTCCACATATCAAAACACCGAGGCTGCAAAGATTGCAGCCTCGGTGTTTTTCGATGGTGATTATATTTAATGCCTGCGCACATTAGCTCCGGCCTGAGATATTCGCAAAGAGCTTTATTCAGTAAGCATTATTTGTGACGCCGACGGTTCATCCGTACCAGAATGATACTGGAAATAATGGCGACGATACAAAGGATCAGCAACAGCGTTTTGCTGATGTTGTTGCCGATAAAATTCATATTGCTGTTAAATCGATCCGCCACGTACAGCACCACAAACAAACCGGACAGAATGATGCATATATGAGGGATGAGCGGTTTTATCCGTTTCCATAATCGCAGCAGCATCATTCCACCTCCCCGATATACAGGATATCGCTGATATTCCGGCCGCCGCCGTAGGGCTGATTGGTCAGCTCTCCGGCGAAAGACATGACCGCGGATTGCCCGCCGTCCAGATTGTAGGCTTCCTTGCACCCCATCTCATAAAACAACTGAGAAAGCTCTTCCAGGGTCATGCCTGTGGAATATCCGGCCTGGCGGCCGTCCACCAGTACAAAAGCGTAATGCCCCGGTTCATAGTAACCGATGGCGGAACGGGGATTGGCTTTATAGACATCCGTGTCAAACTGAGCGTTGGTCATGGGCTGACCACCCTCCAGCAGACGGGGACCGAAAGACCATGCCTGATAAGCGCCTTTGGATACCGCTTCATCAATACGGAAAGAATCCTTGGAATAGGTCTGCATGGTGCCGTCACGATAGAGTACGCACACATCCCTGAAAGCCTGTTCCCGATACAGCTTGCCATTGCGGATTACCACGCCAGTATCCCGAATACTGTAATAATCGCCGGATATAGCCACTACCGCCTGATTATTCTTTGCCATGGTCACCGTGTTGTCCCGATAACCGTGGCCGTATTCCCCTTTGGCAAAGGCTGTGCGGAAGTTTTCGATATTTCGTATGTAAATATCCGCTACAAAGTAGGTCACCACCTTGTTGGTTCCCTCCCGCAGCGTGTGCTTGCTTAAATGAACGTTGATATCCTTGCTAATATAGGAAGTATCGTTTTTCTGCACGGTGTCGGAAAATTTATCGGCGAATTTGGCGCCGAACTGGCCGCTGGTGTCCAGGGAATTGTTTCCGCTGCTGTCAGAATTCGGCAAATTGGAAACGGTGCTGCTGACATCGGGCGGCGGAATCACTACGCCGGGATTGTCTATCTTCCGCGGCAGAACGTGATGGAATAAGGCAAATACACATACTGTTACGCCAATGAGTCCAATATCGATTAATGCCACTGCCCATCCGGGCAAGAGCTTATGTTTCTTTTTGCGCCGATAGACCACGCCTTTGGGATGTTCCGTAGGAGGCGTTTTTCTGGGTGGAGGAGTGAGTATGGTGTTCAATATAGGTTCGCGCCTTTCTATGTTCAAGGGATTATAGTCAGCTGATATTCATGGAATCTGATAAGCGATAAGAAAACTGACCGATATCGTAGACACCGGCCGACAAGGAGGAGGCGAACTTCAGCGTCTTGCTGGTGCCCAGAGCAACACAGGTTTCCGGTTCTTCCGCCAAGCGACATTCCACGCCGGTGTAAGCAGCCAAACACTTGGAAAGCCCTTTCAGCTGAGAGACGCCGCCCGTCATAGTGATGCCCGATGTAAGAACATCTCCCGCCAACTCAGGAGGCGTGGATTCCAATACCTCCTGAACCGCTTTAAAAATCTCTTCTATCGCCTCATGAATCGCGTCTGCTACCTCATTGCCGTCGATTTCCTGTGTTCCCGGCAGGCCGGTAAGCGCATTTCGGCCCCGAACCACCATTTTGTGCGGATTCGGGGAAGATGAGGCCAAGCCGATGGTTTTCTTCACCTGCTCCGCCGTCAGAAGACCGATCACCAGATTGTGCCGATTACGCATATAACGGATGATCGCTTCGTCCATATCCGCGCCGCCGATCCGCACCGAAGTGGAGTAGGCGATGCCTTTCAGGGACAGCACAGCGATATCTGTGGTTCCCGCGCCGATATCCACCACCATATTGCCTTGGGGAACGGTCAAGTCCAATCCAGCCCCCAAGGCGGCGGCAACCGATTCCTCAATCAGAACCACCTTGCGAACGCCAGATGCGGTAACCGCTTCCACGGCGGAGCGCTGCTCCACCTCCGTCACCGATGCCGGCAGGCTGACGGCGGCCCGGGGTTTGATCATTTTATAAGCACAGACCTTGCGGATAAAAATCCGCATCATCTGCTCAGCGTAGTCATAATCTGAGATCACGCCTTTACTCAGCGGACGAATCGCCAAAATCGAATCTGGAGTACGTCCCAGCATATCATATGCCTCGGTTCCGCAGGCTATGATATGTCCGTCGGCTTTATCTACGGCGATAACGGACGGTTCCTTCAGCATCACGCCCCGTCCCGGTACGGCAATAATCGTTTGGGCCGTTCCCATATCAATTCCCAGATCCAAGCCGAGCATTGGCTTCACCGCCCTTCTGTTTATGCTGAATTTTGTCGAATTTTATACTATTATAAATCAATCCTCATCCTTTGACAAGCGGGAAGCTGTGGCAGAAACGACGTAAACCGCAGACGCCCCATAAATCTTCAGCATCTTGGCGCATTCATCCATAGTGGAACCAGTGGTGACCACATCATCCACCAGTAGAAGCACCGCGCCTTCCAGCTTCATACCAACCGCCAGATCAAATGCGCCCAGAACATTGCCGCTTCGTTCCATAGCGGGCAAGGATTTCTGCGGCGTGGTCTCAAACTGCTTAACCAGCGGCTGCCACAGAGGAATATGCCGCAGTCGGCTCAGACTCTGTGCCAGCAAAAGACTTTGGTTATAGCCTCTCTCCCGTATTTCTGCCGCCGTCATGGGAACAGGCGTCACGGCATCGAACGAGATATCACCGTATTCCCGTGCAACCACATCGGCCATCTCCTTGGCCAATACCTCCACAATGTGGGGATCCCTTTCCTCTTTCAGGGTCAGTATTGCCGCTTTCGCAGACCCCTCATAATAAAATGGGGAAACGCTGCGCTCATAATATCGATGGTGTCGTCTACAGGTGCAGTCTTCCTGGTTGTGACCGCATAGCCGGCAGACAGGAGGGAGGATGCGGGGCAGCCGCTCCAAGCAATCGGAGCATCCAGGCAGACAGGGCGGCAGTACCTTTCCGCAGTAGATGCATCGTTCGGGAAAGAGCACGGCGACCGCTCGTCGGAAAAATTCCCGGCGGGTCACAGATCCATCTCCCCGGCTTGCTCCAGAAAGTATTGCAAGCCGCTGTAACGCAGCGTCTTGCGATTGTTTTCCACCATCTGTGCCACCGTCTCCCGGCTCCCCACCAGCACCAGCATGGATTTAGCCCTGGTTACCGCCGTGTACAGCAGATTGCGATAACAAAGCTGTTTCTGATTATGATATAAAGGCAGCACCACCGCCTCGAATTCGCTGCCCTGGCTTTTGTGTACCGTCACTGCATAGGCCAGTTCCAGATCCTGGGCATCCTGGCGGGTGTAATAAGCCAGCCGGTCATCATACCGAACCGTCAGAGCATCCTCCCGGGGATCGATATCCTCTAATATACCGATGTCTCCGTTGAACACCCCGCTGCCGATCTCACCGTCATCCCTGGTCCAGCCGATATCATAATTGTTCCGGGTATGCATCACCTTATCCCCCATGCGAAGCATTCTGCCTTCCACCGTCAGCTCTTTCTTCTCCTTTTCCGGTGGATTCAGCAGCTCCTGCAGCCTGCGGTTGAGTTCTACGGTACCCAATTCCCCTTTACGCCCCGGACAAAGTACCTGAAGACCGCTGAAAACCGAATAGCTGTAGGTATCCGGCAGCCGATGATGGCAGAGATCCAGCACCGTCTGTACCACATCGTGGCCGCTGCTGCGGCCCAGAAAAAAGAAATCGCCGGTTTTGTATGTCAGTTCCGGCAGCTGCCCATCGACGATTCGATGGGCATTGGAGACGATATGGCTTTCCATTGCCTGACGAAAGACCTCTGTCAGCTGCACCACCGGCATCACCCGGCTATCGATTAAATCCTGCAGCAGACTGCCAGGGCCCACAGCCGGCAGCTGATCGGTATCCCCCACCAGTATCAGACGACATCCGCTTTTCAGGGCGCGAAGAAGATTTTCGAATAACAAAACGTCCACCATGGACAGCTCGTCCACCACCAAAGCGTCGGCATCCAGCGGATTTTTTTCATTCCGGGCAAAAACCGGATTCTCCTCATCGTCCCACTGTACCTCCAGCAGCCGATGAATGGTTTTGGCCTCGCAGCCGGTGAGTTCGGCAATCCGTTTAGCGGCGCGGCCGGTGGGGGCCGCAATGGCCACCGACTCCCCCATTCCTTCCAGCAAAGTGATGATTGCCCGCAGCGTGGTGGTTTTACCGGTGCCGGGGCCGCCGGTTAAAATCAGCGTACCTTTTTCGATAGCTTCTGTAATCGCCAGACGCTGCTGGCTCTCATATCGAATGTGGTTGCTCCGTTCAATGGCGTCGATGCCGGATGCAATATATGGATTGGCTGTAGGCGGAAAGCCCATCATCAGCCGAATCCGGGCGGCAATAAACCGTTCGGCCTGATGCAGGTGGTTCAAAAACAAAAAACGGCGCTGATTGACGATCTCTTCCTTTATCGTAAAGGAAGAGATCATCGTGTCCAGAACATCCGTAACCGCTTCTTCACTCACCTGCAACAGCTGCGTGGTGGTAGGAATCAGCTTATCCGCTGGAAGGCAGGTGTGCCCGTTAGAGAGATTATGCCGCAGAACATAAAGAACTCCCGCTTCAATGCGACGAGGATCATCCGGCAGCCGATGCATCCCCATACAGATCTGATCCGCCCGTTCAAAACCAATATACAAACCTGCTGAACAGAGCAAATAGGGATTTTCTTCAATTTTGGAGACTGTGGAAGTTCCCCAACGTTTCCAGCAGCGCAGCGCTTCATTGGCCGTCAGACCATAGCGTGAAAAGGTCAGCATAACTTCCCGCAGTCCAAACTGACTAGCGAACTCTTCGCCGATCTTTTTCGCCTTCGTGGAAGTGATCCCCTTGATTTCCGCCAACCGGGCTGGATCTTCTTCCATAATCCGCAGGGTATCATCGCCGAATTTCTCTACAATCCGGGCTGCGGTGGATGCGCCGATCCCCTTGATGGCACCGCTGGACAGATAGCGCAGGATGGCGGAGGCATCGGTCGGCAGGTAACGTTCTCCGTATTCCGCCCGAAACTGTAGGCCGAAGCTGGGATGATCCACCCAGCCGCCCATCAGTTTCAGCGTTTCCCCCACGCTTGCCATTGGCAGCACGCCCACCACTTTATGCAGCTGATCCCCCGCTTCCAGGTCCAAAACTGTCCAGCCATTGTCATCATTGCGGAATACCACGCGTTCCACCGTGCCCTGGAGTTCCTCCAGTTTTTTATCTTCCATGCCTCTACGTCCTTTTTATACAAACATATATTCTATAGTATACAGCATTCCTATAGGGTTTGCAAATGTTCTGCCGTGATATTTCCGATCATTTTTCCTCTCTGAATCAAATCCTCCGGCGTATACAAATCCACACCCTTAACCTCGATACAGGCAACCTCCGCCAATCGCCGTGTTTCCTTGTCCATTCCGGCATCCAAAATCAGAATCGGCCGGTTTTCCGTACCGCGGACCCAGTTGCGGCGCACCGCTGCGGAACGCACTACATATTCGATGTCCTCCCGGTGTCCGGAAATCGGGATAACCAGAATTCCTCCCGCCCCTTTGCTGGGCGCCATTACCCGCAGCACCAGGCGGCGAATCAGTTCTGCACAACCGAATAACGCCAATAATAGAACCGCTGTCAATAAAATATGTTCTCCCATAGGTCCTCCTTTCCCGCCGCGGGCAATTCCGTTGCCGATGGCGCAGCCGCTGTCAGCTTGTCAGCGGCGGACCGGCGCTATCCCGCCACTTCCCGCCCGGCGCCGGTCCGCCGCCTAACATATTCTATGTCAGATCCGAAAAATCGGTGCGCTGTCCCATAGATTTATTAAGAGCTGCCGTTTTCAATCTTCTAAAAAGGATATATTCCAAAAAAGCAAGGCACTCCGCAGAAACGGAGTGCCTTGCTTTTTTGGAGGCGCCACCCAGATTTGAACTGGGGAATCAGGGTTTTGCAGACCCATGCCTTACCACTTGGCTATGGCGCCGGATAACGGGACAAGCCCGTATTTCAGAAAGGAAAAGACGCCAATGCATGACGTCTTTCTACAGGAAAATGGAGCGGCTTACGAGGCTCGAACTCGCTACCTCCACCTTGGCAAGGTGGCGCTCTACCAGATGAGCTAAAGCCGCAGGGAATGGTGCCTCCGGTCGGAATCGAACCAACGACACAGGGATTTTCAGTCCCTTGCTCTACCGACTGAGCTACAGAGGCATGTATGGCGACCCGGAACGGGCTCGAACCGTCGACCTCTAGCGTGACAGGCTAGCGTTCTAACCAGCTGAACTACCGGGCCAAATCCAACATGGTGGGAACAACAGGGCTCGAACCTGTGACCCCCTGCTTGTAAGGCAGGTGCTCTACCAGCTGAGCTATGCTCCCAAACCAGCCGCCACATGCGACGCTGTATATAATACCAAAGAAGCCCCTTCTTGTCAACCACCAATTTCAATTTTTTCGAAAAAATTTCCAGGGCTTCACTGCGTCTTATCCGAGACGATAGCCTCTATATCCTCCGTGGTAAAGCAATAGATATGATCACAAAAACGGCAGGTAACCTCCACTTTTCCCTCCTCATCCGGCAAATCTCTGAGATCCTCCGGACGCATAGCGGAAAAAGCCCGTTCCACCCGTTCACGGGAACAGGTGCAGCGATATTCCGGCTGATAGGTGTCCAGCACATCGTACTCGAAACCATCCAGTAAACGGCGGCAGATATCCTCTACCGACAGACCGCTGTCCAGCATGGCGGTCATGGATTCCATCGCCGCCACATTGCTTTCCACATGATCGATGACCTCGTCTGGACAAAAAGGCAGCAGCTGCAGCAGAAATCCTCCTGCCGCTCGAACGGTTAAGTCTGGATTGACCAGCACCCCTAAAGCACAGACTGTCGGCGTCTGCTCACTAACCGCATAATAACTGGTGATATCCTCTGCAATTTCACCCGAGACAATCGGCGTACAGCCCACATAGGGTTCGGCACCGCCGGTATCCCTCATCACATACAGCAGCCCGTCGGTTCCCACCGCTCCGCTGACATCCAGCTTGCCGTTGCTCTTCAAAGGAATCTCCACCACAGGGTGATCGGCATATCCCCGGACATTGCCCAGACTGTCCGAAACAGCCATGACCGTACCGGAGGGACCGCCTCCGCTGAGTTTCAGCGTCAGGGAGTCGTCTTTCCCTTTCAGCATAATCCCCATCATGGAAGCCGCCGTCAGCAGCCGTCCCAAAGCGGCGGACATTACCGCTGAAGGCTGATGAATGCGTTCTGCCTCCGCCACCATATCGGTGGAATCCATCACCATTGCCATAACAGTGGCATCCTTTGTCAAGCATCGCCATACTTTTCCCATTCTATGCACAACCTCTGCTTTTGATTCCTGTTACAGATCTTTTTATTGATTCCTTGCCACAAACACCCATCGCTCACAGTCTTCCTCCGGTGGGAGTATTTCCATATCCGCGTAAACCGCCTCCACAGCAAAGCCTGCCTGTTGAAGCAGCTTTTCCAATGTAGAGCGCGAATATGCCCTTTCCCGTACGATATCCTCAAACCGTGTGTAATGTCCATTCTCTCCTATAAAAAAATCCAGAAGGATTTCCACCTCACAGGTGCGCCGGATCAAGCGGTTCCGCCAAACACACAGCAAATTTTCCTCTTCCAGTACAAAGGCGTTATCCCCCAGCACAGTCTTGTGTTTATAGGGCGTATTCACGTCGAAGATCAGCAGCCCGCCTGGTTGAATAAACAGGCGAAGCCTCTGAAAGGTTTGCATAATATCCGCTGTGGTCAGGAGATGATTCAGGCTGTCCAATACGCAGACAGCCCCTTCCACTGTGCCGTAGAGATCCAGCTGCCGCATATCCTGCCGCAGCAAAAGGAGAGATAAACCTCGCTCTCTGGCTTTGTCAGATGCCAGCGTCAGCATATCCGCCGATGCATCCACGCCGATCATATCCATTCCCCGTCCTGCCAGCTCTACCGTTAAACTGCCAGAACCACAGGCCAGATCCAACAGCCCGTTGGGGCGGCTGCCATGCCGTTCAAACAGGGACAGGAGATAATCCGCCCGGCGGGGATATTCCACATCCAGAGTAAGCCGGTCGTAGAAGCGGGAAAAGGCTTCATATCTGTTCATGCTTTTTTCTCTTTCTCCATACGGGAGAATACCATATCATAGGCATCGCAGCCATAGATCAGCGACCGGTTCACTCGGCTGATGGTGGCGGTGGAAGCCCCGGTAGCCGCCACGATATCGCTGTAGACTCGCTTGTCGCTGAGCATCTTCGCCACTACGATTCGCTGGGACAAGGCCTTGATCTCACTGACCGTACACAAATCCTCAAAAAACTGATAGCATTCCTCCATGTTTTTCAGCTGAAGAATGGCTTCAAAGAGGAAATCGGTGTTGGCGTCTTTAATCTTGGAATTCATAGGGAAACCTCCCATACCATATTCTTTTTATATTTTAGCACACTACAGCGTGAAAGTAAATAGCCAGGCTGGATTTCTTCCAATTCTCCGCTGTTGAATCTCCACTGCAAATTACCGCTTTTCTCAGTGAACGCTCTGTGGTATACTTGATTAAGGTGTTCGACTTATACAAGGGAAGGAGACCATCCGTTGCATAAACCAAATAAAAAGATTATTCTGATTTGGGAAATTTACGTGTTAATAGCGTCGTTGATGCTGACGGCGGTCTCTTTTATCCCCTTCCGGCTGCCGATTCCTTCCTGGATCGGCTGGCTGTTTATCGGACTGTGGACTGCGGTAAGCTTGTTTTTCGCGGCTGTGTATATCCCTATCGCCTATCATCGGATGCAGTATGGCATTGTGAACGATCAATTGGTGGTGCGCAGCGGCGTGATTTATGATTCCTGCAAATCCATGCCGCTGGTTAGCATCAAATATGTTATGACGGTTCGGGGGCCGCTGGAACAACTGCTGGGTATGACGATGCTGATGGTTTTCTCCGCCGGAGGATTGGTACTGGTAAACGGATTGACGGTGGAAGAAGGCGAGGAACTTCATGATTGTCTGCTGCCCGGGATGACGGATCGGGGGCGCAGCGAGTGAAAAAAAGAGTACACCCGATTACCATTGTGGAATCCATATATAAGCAGCTGTTTCTTCTTTTGATTCCTCTTCTGCGCGGACTGCTGTCGGTTTTTACTGCCGACAGTCTCTCCGACTGGCTGTATGAGTGGATCGGCGGCGCTTGGATGGATATTCTGGTTCTGATTTTTATTCTTTCCTATTCCCTCCTGAACTGGTGCTTTCAGTTTTACACAGTGGATGAACATGGTTTGACAGTATATAAAGGAATCCTGATTAAGCGGCAAACCGCTATTCCCTGCTTTGCTATGTCCACTTTGATGCGGCATGAGCCTTTTTATCTGCGCCCGTTCAAAGCCGTTCACGTTTATGCGGATACCGATGCCGGTTCAATTCGGCGTGCAGATTGTCAGATCACGGTCAGCCGGTCGGCAGCCTCCATGCTGGCGGCATCTCCTTTCCCGTCCAAACCGGCGGCCAATCAGCGGCTGTATCGTCCAAAATGGTATGATATCGGTATTCTTTCCATTTTTGTCTCCAGCACCTTTACCGGCGCCATGTTTCTGGTGGCTTTTTTCGGCAAAGGCGGTGATGTATTCGGCCGGGATTTCCAGGATGTGTTTCTCAACCGACTGGAAGGCATTGCCCGTTGGCTGAGTTTTATTCCCGAGGCTGCCGCTCTGTTGGCTATTGTTATTTTCTTGTGCTGGCTGATCGGCGCGGTCCACAGCTTTTTGTGTTATATCAATTTTTCCGCTATGCGGGAAGAAAAGGTTCTGCGCATTCGTTATGGATGGCTGAGTATACGGCGGTATTCCCTGCGCACCGATGCGGTGAATTATCTGGATTTGAGACAAACTATAGTGGCCCGTCTGCTGGGGCTATATATCGTGTTTATTCAATGTGCCGGATATGCCAAAAACAAGGACGAACACGCGGTATTGATTCCAGCCGCCAACCGCAAGGCGGCCGGACGCTATTTAAGGCTGCTGCTGCCGGAATTCCGACAGCGTCCGCGGCAGATCAAGCCGCCTCCAGGCTCCATCGTTCGTTATGCTATGATGCCGTTTTGGTGCAGTTTGCTGATTCCGACGGCGGCTTGGATTCTATCCCAATGGTTTGCAGATTTCCGCACTCTCATCCTGTTTTTCGGCCTTATGGCCACCCTGCCTTTTGTCTGGCTGCTGGTGGTTCGGATAGTCGATTGCAGCACTGAGGGAATTGCGGTATCCAAACACTATATAACTCTGTATTATGCGGTGGGTTATGCTTTCCACACGGTGATTGTCCCCAGGGAAAAGATCAATTATATCCGCATTCGCAGCAGCATTTTTCAAAAATGGTCGGGCAATTGTGATCTTCTGGTCTATACATACAGTGAAATTGGCAAACGGCACCGCATCGGCAATCTGCGGATCAGCGAGGTACGAGAACTTTTGGAAAAGAACGGCTTATTATCGCCGGATGATGATTTATACAGCGAAGAAGAGGCTGCTGCAAAATGAAAAATTTTGCAGCAGCCTCTTCTTCGCTCCTTTTTCTATTTTGCCATCAAATCCTTCAGGAAATTTTCAAATTCCCGATCCTGAGCGGCCGTGCGTTTTTTCGGTCCTTTCACTCTGCCGCCCCCTCTGCGGATTTTCTGAGATGCGTGCCGTTCCGCCAGCAACTGATCCATATTATCCTTATCGTAAATCAGACCATCCTGCCGAATAGGCCGGGCGCCTTTCGCCAAGCACATTGCGGCTAGACCATAATCCTGTGTAACAGCAATATCCCCTTCCTTCAGCCTGTTAACCAAAGCAAAATCCACACTGTCCGCACCTTGGGACACGGTTATCGTCTCCACTCCATCCCGGTGGAATTCATGGGCGGTATCGCATACAATTACGGCTTTTAGACCAGCTTGTGCCGCAAGCCGCAGCACGATATCCACCACCGGGCACCCATCCGCATCGATGAAAATTTTCATATGATCCTCTCAAATATCCAGCCGGGCGAAGACTTCCCCCAGGCTGGCCTGAAAAAGCAGATCCGCGCTGCCGTCGTACGGTGTGATGGATTTATTGATCAACACCAATCTGTGGCCGCGATAGTACCGCAGCAATCCCGCCGCCGGATATACCGCCAAAGAGGTGCCGCCTACCATCAGCAGATCCGCATCGGCAATTGTCTCAATCGCTCCCTGAAGCACATCCTCGTCGAGGCTCTCCTCATATAACACCACATCTGGTTTGACAATGCCGCCGCAGGAGCAGTGCGGAACACCGGATGTGTGAAACATAAAGTCCATATCGTAAAAAGCATGACATTTCCGGCAATAATTCCGATGCACCGATCCGTGAAGTTCAAATACTCTTCGGGAACCGGCAGCCTGATGCAGGCCGTCGATGTTCTGGGTCACTACAGCGGACAATATACCCGCCTCTTCCAAGGCTGCCAGCCGCTGGTGGACAAGATTGGGCCGAGCCTCCGGACATAACATTTTCTCCCGATAAAAAGCGAAAAATTCTTCCGGACAGTGCTCAAAAAACGTTCGGCTTAGAATGGTTTCCGGCGGATAGCAGTAGGTCTGCTTATACAGTCCATCTTCACTGCGAAAATCCGGAATCCCGCTTTCAGTGGATACGCCCGCACCACCGAAAAATACCATCCGGCGGCTTTCCGCCATCCAACTCCGTAGTTTGTCGATGTCTTCCATAACGGCCTCCCTCTACTCACGTACCAGTTTTCGAATCCATGTATAGCGATTGACCTTTACAACGGCTACAAAGCATTTTAAGATTTGATCCGCTTTCAGACAAATAAATACAATCAGCGGCGGAAAGTGAAATACAAAAGCGGACAGGGCTGCGGACGGGATCACCAGTCCCCACATAAAGATCATATCATTGAACAGAACAAAGCGTGTGTCGCCGCCGCCGCGGACAATGCCGGTGAGTACCGCCACTTGATAAGAGGTACCGCACACCGATATCGACAGCACGGTGATAAACTGAATGGCCAGCCGCCGTGTTTCTTCAGAAACTGCGTATAGTCCTACCACTGCGTCTTTGAAGCAAAACAATATCACACCGGTTCCCAGTCCGATAAAGAGATAAAGAATCTGCAAAGTCTTGGCATATTTCCGCACTTTATCAATGCGGTTTTCGCCGATGGTTTTGCCGATCAGGATAGAGGAAGAACTGGCGGCGCCATAAGAAATGACCGATACCACTTGAAAGATGGTGGTGGCGATGCTGTTTGCCGAGATGACGGGTTTTCCGAGACGTCCCAGAATAGCTGTCTGCACGGCCATAGCGATTCCCCAGCAGCCGTTGGACAGGATCACCGGGAAACCGGTATAGACATAGTCCTTCCACAGAGTGCGATCAAAACTGAGTAAATCCTTGAGGCGTATATACAGCTTTTTGTCGGCCAGCCGCACATACAGCCACACGATCAGTACCTCCACCACCCTGGAGGTCAGAGTAGCAATGGCAGCGCCTCTTGCTCCCAATTCAGGTGCGCCCCAGTGTCCATAGATCAGCAAATAGTTTAGGCATACATTGATGCAAAGGGTGGAACCCGACACCGCAAAGCCGATCTTCACCGTCTCTACGCTCCGCAGTGTGGAGAGCAGTATATTGGTGACTGCAAAAAGCGGATAAGAAAAGCAGATAATTCGAAGATATTGCGCACCTTCCTCCATTACCGAACGATCATTTGTCAGCAGACTTAAGCAGGTTTCGGGAAAAAAGAAGGTTACTCCCCAAAGAATAATGGACAAAATCAAACCGATACGCATGCCGATGCCGGTGATACGGCGAATCGGCTCCATTTCGCCTTTGCCCCAATACTGGGACGCCAGCACAATGATTCCTTCCCCGACCCCCATAATTAGCATCTGCAGCAGATATTGAATCTGATTCACCAAGGCCACTCCGGCGAAAGCGGTTTCATGATATGCTCCCAACATCAGGTTGTCCGCCAGGTTCACACTGAAGGTGATGATATTCTGCAGTGCTATCATTCCCGTTAGGGAGAAAAATGTGCGGTAAAAGCCTCGATCACGAACAAACAGCCCCATCGGCGTCCCCTCTTTTGGGTGATGATTTAGGTTATTATAGCACTCAGAAGATCCTGCTGCAACTCGTATACCTTATAGAAAGGACTGGTTATTTTCGATTCGAAATACATAAAGTTCCCGGAAAAGACCAAACTAAACGGGAAAACCTATAGAAAGGTCGGCGGCAGCTATGAATAATAACGCAGCTAAAGATACGAAAAAAACAGATAGCAGCGGCAATCAACCGGAAGAATCAGCGGCGCTGCAGAAACAGCTGAAGGATGTGGAAGACAACGGCTCTGTCACCACGGACAACGGCCGTCACGTGATTCACTGTCTTACCATCATCGGGCAAATTGAAGGACATTACGCTTTACCGGCGGATAACAAAACCACCAAGTATGAGCATGTCATTCCCCAATTGGTGGCCATCGAACAAAGCCAGGAAATTGAGGGATTATTGATTCTGCTGAATACTGTTGGCGGCGATATCGAAGCTGGTCTGGCGCTGGCCGAACTGATTGCCGGCATGAAAAAGCCGACAGTATCCCTGGTACTGGGCGGCGGTCACTCCATCGGTGTTCCCCTGGCTGTGGCCGCGAAAAAATCCTTTATCGCACCCTCTGCCACCATGACTCTGCATCCCGTGCGAACCAATGGTTTGGTGCTGGGCGTTCCCCAGGCGTTCTATTATTTTCAAAGAATGCAGGAGAGAATCACTCGTTTTGTCACCGATAATTCCCATATGTCTTTCGACCGCTTTACCGAATTGTGCATGAACACGGGAGAACTGGTCACCGATGTCGGCAGTGTGTTGGAAGGCGATGCGGCTGTGGAAGAAGGACTGATCGATTGCCTCGGTTCCCTATCCGATGCCATTGCGGCGCTGGATGAGATGATCGACAACAGTAAACAGGTATAATTTTTCTTGTCGGGGCGGCGGAATGCTTTTCACATTCCGCCGCGCTTTTTTCTGCTCAAGGAAATCTTCATAATTATGCCAATATTTATTCATTCGTCTGTGATATGATATAAGCAGTTTTCAATAAAAGGAGGAACAAATATGCTTTCCGATCTTGGCAACGACCTGAAAAATATCCTTTTGGCTGGTATCGGCGCGGTGGCCGTTACCGCTGAAAAGGCGGATGAGGTGATCAAGGAACTGGTGAAGAAAGGCGAAATCACGCTGGAACAAGGCAAGGCACTGAATGAAGAACTTAAGCACCGGGTAAAAAAGACCCCTTCGGCCTCTAATGCCGGGATGGATGTGGAGCAAATGACACCGGATGAACGGGCTGAACTGAAAAGGAAGCTTGAGGAGCTGGATAAGCAGGATGGAGAAAAAGCAGAAAAATGACGCGCCGGCTAATAATGGCCGTTTGCGGGAAATCCTGGCGATCCTGGCGAAACACGACATTGTCCGTGGATTGACACCTGAAAAGCTGCGCGCCATCGTGGAGGATTTGGGCCCTACCTTCGTTAAGCTGGGGCAGATTCTTTCCATGCGGCGGGATATGCTCCCTGCCGCTTATTGTGAGGAACTGGCGATGCTGCGCGCAGAAGTGCGGCCTATACCCTTCTCGCAGGTGGAAGAAACGATAAAAAAGGAATGCGGTATTCCTCTTCAGGAGCTTTTCGCTTCTTTTGACGAGGAACCTATGGGCGCGGCATCCATTGCACAGGTTCATGCCGCTATACTGCAGGACGGCCGCAAGGTGGCTGTAAAAATACAGCGTCCTGGTATCCAAGAGGTTATGGCCCGAGACATTGTCCTGCTTCATCAGGCGGCTAAACTATTAAACCTCACGAAGTTGGGCGACGTTGTAGACCTGGATATGGTGCTGGACGAAATGTGGGCTGTCGCCCAGCAGGAGATGGATTTTCTATTGGAGGCGAAAAACGCCGAAGAGTTTCAGCGGCTCAATCGGGATGTTGCGTTCGTGGACTGTCCCACGGTGGAAAAAGCGCTCTCTACCTCAAAAATCCTGGTGATGGAGTACATCGATGGTATTCCCATTGATGATAGGGACTCGCTGCTGGAAGAAGAATACGATCTGGATGAAATTGGTCTGAAGCTGGCGGACAACTATATCAAGCAGGTGGTAGATGACGGATTTTTCCAGGCGGATCCTCATCCAGGAAATCTGCGGATACGGGATGGGAAAATCATCTGGATTGATCTTGGCATGATGGGAAGACTTTCCCTGCGGGATCAGGAACTTCTTCGGCAAGGCGTTAAAGCGGTAGTCAAAAGCGATGTGGAAGAGTTAAAGAATGTTATTTTAACTCTTGGTGTCTGCTCCGGTCCGGTGGATCATCAGCGGTTGTATGACGATATTGAGGATTTTCTTGTCCGTTATGGTAAGATGGAAATCGGCTGTATGGATCTGGGAAAAATTTTTGACGAACTGATGGGACTGGCAAAAGCGCACCAAATCTCCATTCCTGGAGGCATTTCCATGCTTGGCCGAGGAGTGATGACCCTGGAGGGGGTACTGGCTTCCGTCAGCCCGGATATCAATCTTCTGCAGATTTTAGCCAATCGTATGGCTGCCTCTATGGCAAAGGAAATCGACTGGAAAGCAGAGTTGCAAAAGGGTGTCCTCTGGCTGCGGGATACCGGACGAAAAACCTCCCTTCTCCCCTCTCAGCTGTCTGATCTGCTCGGCCAGAGTAGCAAAGGACAGTTGAAGATAAACGTACGGCTGGTGGATACGGAACATCCTCTGTCATTGATAGAGCGGATGGTCAACCGGGGAATCCAGTGCTTATTCGCGGTGACGCTGTACATCGGTGCCTGCCTGCTGTGTATAAGCGACCAGCCCTCACGGCTTCTGGGAATTCCAGTACTGGCCTGGATCGGTTTTGCCGCTGCACTGACGCTGGCCGTTTGGGTATTTCGAGATATGCGCAAAAGACGATAAGAAAAGAGAGCAGACAGATTGTCTGCTCTCAGCGCTGTTTCAATCACAGATATATTTCTGTCTCAGGCTTCCGCCGGAATTCCGGCGGAAGCCTTTTTCAAAAACAGGCGGTGTATGTCCCAATTCCCCATGGGCCAAGCAGCATTGCGCAACAAGTGTCTGCTATCATCAGCTGTTTTTATCGACCGTCTTGAACTGTTTGAGATTTCCCGCCTTGCCGTGCCGCTGCTCCAGTATCGCCTGCAGATCAGCCGGGGTGATCCCCTGCAGGGCCATCAGCACCAGCATGTGGTAGGTCAGATCGCAGATTTCCCCCACAGTTTCAGCGTTATCGCCGTTCTTGGCGGCGATGATGGTTTCCGCGCATTCCTCCCCCACTTTTTTCAGAATCTTGTCGATCCCCTGATCAAAAAGATAGCGAGTGTAGGAATTTTCCGCCGGATGGTCCCGGCGCTCCAATATAGTTTCATAGACCTCCTGAATACAATCGCCCATGAATATATCTCCTTTGCCGTCAGTTTGTTTTCGTGCAATCCATCAAACGGTTGAAAAAACAGGAATGAGCGCCCGTATGGCAGGCGGCGCCCGTCTGCTCCACCCGGATCAGCAGAGTATCATCATCACAGTCCCCGTCGATGGATACCACTCGCTGGACATGGCCGCTGGTAGCTCCCTTGTTCCAATATTCCCGCCGGGAACGGCTCCAGAACCAGGTAGTGCCGGTTTCCACGGTTCTCTGCAAGGACATGCGGTTCATATACGCCAGCATCAGCACCTGGCCGGTGGACGCCTCCTGCACTACAGCAGGGATCAGGGGCGATTTGCAAAAAAATCGATCCAAATCCAATTCATCGGCCGGAGAAGCAGCAAGCTTCAAAGCCCGGCCCAAATCTAGGGTACCGCTATAGAGGGATTTGCCGCAGATAGCGCCGTAAAGTCCCATCCCTTTTAGGTCCTCTATGTCCTTCTCCTCCCGAATCCCGCCGGACGCCACAATATTGCAGGAAACCGTCTCGTTCAGCTCCGCCAGCTGCTCCAGATTGGGACCGGCTAGAGTGCCGTCCCGAGAGATGTCAGTGAAAATCAGAGTGCGCACACCCATCTCCTCCATTCGCCGGGCCAGCTCCAGATAGGATACATTGGATACATCCAGCCACCCCTCGGCGGCCACCATCCCCTCTTTGGCATCAATGCCCACAGCGATACGGTCACCGTAGGCCTTCACCGCCTCCTTCACAAAAGCCGGGTCCTTTAAGGCGGCGGAGCCCAGGATGCAGCGGGCGATGCCCTTTTCAAAATATTCCTCCAGGGCGGCCTGGTCCCGGATACCGCCTCCCACCTCTATCTTCAGTCCGCTTTTCTCCGCCACCTGAGAAAATAGAGGAGCATTGACCCTTTTTCCAGTCCTGGCGCCGTCCAGGTCCACCATGTGAATCCAGGTTGCGCCGGCGGTTGCAAAGGAGCGGGCGGTTTCCACCGGGTCCGCCGCCACCTTGTGGACAGTGGAGAAATCTCCCTTTACCAATCGGACGCATTCGCCGTTTTGAATATCGATGGCAGGAAATATGATCATAAAGAATTCGTATCCTTTCCGGGCCGAAGCCGTATCGGTTTAATCCAGGCTACCTTTGGTGGACAGCACCCCGTCCTGAGGCGCAACCGCCAGCCGCAGGGCATGAGCGGCCGCTTTGAACAGCGCCTCGGCAACATGGTGGGCGTTTTCCCCGTACAGTGCCCGCATATGCAGGGTAAGCCCCGCATGAAAAGCCAGCGCCCGGAAAAACTCCCGGGTCAGACAGCTGTCGTAATCGCCGATCCGCTCCTCCCGGAAGGAAGCGTCCATCACCAGATACGGACGGCCGCTGACATCCACCGCCGCAAAAGCCAACGCCTCGTCCATGGGCACATAAAAGCTGCCGAACCGGGCGATACCGCCTTTATCTCCCAGCGCATCGGCCAGGGCTTTGCCCAGCACGATGCCGGTGTCCTCCACCGTGTGATGCCCATCCACATGCAGATCGCCCTTTGCTTTCAGGGTCACCCCAAACCCACCGTGGACCGCGAAGGCCTCCAGCATATGATCGAAGAAACCGATGCCCGTCTCCACCGAGACAGGGCCGCCCTCCAGACAGATGACGGCTTCAATGCAGGTTTCTTTGGTTTCACGCTTGCAGGTACCCGTTCTCATCCTCATTTTCCGCCCCTTTCAGCGCCGACGCAGAATACACTCCAGCGTCGCCAGCAATTCCTGATTTTCACTTTCCGTTCCCGCCGTGATCCGCAGGAACTCGTCTCCAAACCGCCGGATCAGGATGCCCCGATCCGCCAGATCGTCATAAATATCCTTGGTTCCCGGCACGCGGATGTAGGCGAAGTTGGTGACACTGTCGTAGACCTTTTCCACTAGTCCCTCCGCCTCCAGCTGTTTCAGCCCTTTCACCAGCATATCCCGGGAAGTTAGCAGCAACCCCAGATAAACGTCATGGTAAATCGGATTGGAAAGAGCCACTGTCGCCATGGCTTGGGTCACAGCGTTGACATTATAGGGGGATTTGGCCGCCCGTAATATTCCGGTCAGCCGCCGGTTGGCGACGGCGAATCCCACCCGCAGCGCCGCCAGTCCCAAAGCTTTGGAGCCGGTACGCAGGATGATGAGGTTGTCGTATTTCTCTATCTCATCCAACAGAGATTGATCCCAGAAATCCATATACGCCTCATCCAGCACGATCAGAGCCTCGGTTTCCGCAATGATCCGCCGCACGTCCTCCCGCCTCAGTCCCAGGGATGTGGGGTTGCAGGGATTGGAGAAGATCAGTAGGCGGATGTTCTCCTCATTAATCGCCCGGATCACCCTATCCGGATCAATCCGCAGGTCCGCCCCCTTGTCTAGGATGATGCAGGGGTTCTCGGTAATGGCAGTATAAAAGCGGTACATAGAAAAATCCGGGGATAAAGTGAGAACCTTTTCCCCCTTCTGCAAAAAAGTGGAGAGAATTACGGAGATCAACTCGTCCGAACCGTTGCCCGCGGTCACCAGATCCGGATTTACACAGTAAAGCGCGCCAAACGCCGTGCATAACTCCCGGGCCAAGGGATCGGGATAACGGTTGAGGGCCACATCTGCCGCGGCCTGGGCCATTTTCAGCCGGTCCGCTTCAGTGGGCAGAAGGAAGGATTCATTGGCGTCCATATGTACCCGGTAAACGCCCTGACTGTAGTCATAAGGGTTGAGAGAACCGGCCTTTGGAGCGAGCGTATACATCTTCTGAGCCGTCCTTTCCTTGCGTCAGGCGCGTACCGTGATGGAGTTGGCGTGAGCGTCCAGCCCCTCCGCCATGGCGATGGCTATAATATCCTCTCGGGCCGCTTCCAGAGCTTTCTGATTATAAGAAATAAAGCTGGATTTTTTGACAAAGCTATCCACCGACAGAGGGGAGAAAAAGCGGGCGGTGCCGCTGGTGGGCAGCACATGATTAGGACCGGCGAAATAATCCCCCAGCGGTTCGGGGGAATATTTCCCGAGAAATACCGAACCTGCATTGTCCAGCCGCCCTATATACTCCATAGGCTGATCGCACATCACTTCCAGGTGTTCCGGCGCCAGACGATTGGCAAAAGCCACCGCCTCCTCCATATCCCGGCAGACAATGACAACGCCGTAATCCTCCAAGGAACGGCGGATGATCTTTTCCCGTGAAAGGGCGGTGATCTGCTTTTCGATTTGCGCCAGGGTCTCCTGGGCAATTTCCTCCGAATCGGTCAACAGGATGGCGGAAGCCAGCACATCGTGCTCCGCTTGGGACATCAGGTCCGCCGCCAAATAGGCAGGATCCGCTGTTTTATCCGCCAGCACCAGAATTTCGCTTGGCCCGGCGATCATATCAATATCCACCTGTCCGAAAAGCAGCCGCTTGGCCGTGGCCACATAGATATTCCCCGGCCCCACGATCTTATCCACCTTGGGAATGGTAGCGGTGCCGTAAGCCAACGCGGCCACCGCTTGGGCGCCGCCGCACAGATAGACCCGATCCACCCCGGCGATGTAAGCTGCCGCCATCACCGCCGCGTTAAAGCCGCCGTTCTTAGGTGGTGGGGTCACCATAATCAGCTCTTTTACCCCGGCGATCCGGGCAGGGATGGCATTCATCAGTACTGAAGATGGATAAGCCGCCGTGCCGCCAGGGACGTACAGCCCCACCCGTTCCAGCCCGCGGATCCGCTGTCCCAGGATGGTACCGTCCTCCCGGGCGGTGAGCCAGCTCTGCTGCACCTGGCGGCGGTGGAAATCCTCAATATTGGCTGCGGCACGACGCAGCGCCTCCATCAATCGAGGTTCACAAGCGGCTGCCAACTCTCCTAACCTCTCCCGTTCCACACAGGTCAGCGGGCCGTCCACACCATCAAAGCGGCGGGTATATTCCACCACCGCTTCATCGCCGCGTTCTCGGACAGCAGCGAGAATATCGCTTACAGCCGCCGTCACCTTCCGGTCGGTTTCGCCATTGCGGGCCGCCAGACGCTCCAACAGTTCATATTCCGTTTTGCCGTCGGCTTTTACCAAAGTCATCATATCCGGGCCCTCCTTACCTTCTCTTTCAGTGCAGTTTCCATCCGGCTGGCCAGGTCCTCGATTTCCGCCTTACGCAGCTTCATGCAGGCCATATTGACGATCAGCCGGGCGGATACCGGAAGAATATCCTCCACCACCTGCAGGCCGTTCTCCTTCAAGGTGGAGCCGGTTTCCACAATATCCACAATACCGTCGGAGAGACCCAGCAGGGGCGCCAGTTCAACGGAACCTTCAATTTTGATGATCCGCACATCCATGCCCTTGCGTTCAAAATAGCTCCGGGCCACGTTTGGATATTTGGAAGCGATGGTTTTGCCATGGTATCCGGCGAAGAAATCCTTATCTTTCGGCGCCGCCAAGGCAAAGCGGCAACGGCCGTAGCCTAAGTCCAGCACCTCGTAAAAGCTGCCGCCGTATTCCGCGATGGTATCCTTCCCCACCACTCCTAAATCGCAAACACCGTGCTCCACGTAGGTGATGACATCTGCCGCCTTGGCTAGCACCACCTCCAGGTTATCATCCACCGGAAGAATCAGCCGGCGGCCTTTGTCCTTCACCGCAGCGGTATCCATCCCCATGCAGTCGAACAGCGCTACGGTATCCTTTTCCAAACGCCCTTTGGTGAGGGCAATGCGTATCGGTTTCATACCTATCTCCATTCCGGATTCTTTGTTAGATTTCGTAAACTTCGGTATCGCTTTCCGCTTTCACAGCGAACACCTGCGGAATCTGCCGCTGACGGGCGTATTCCAGCGTTTCCTCCAGGGTATCGAAAATGCTGAATTCGCACAGCATCCCCTCACCTATGAGATCGTTCACCCTTTTCAAGGCGGCGGCCTCCTGGTCCGGCAAGGCGAAAACCAAGGCTTCCGGGAGCATAGGCGGATCCACCTCGCTCTTATCCAGCATCACCTTTGTCAAGGCATCTACATTTACACCAAACCCCGTAGCCGGCAGCGGCGAGCCGAACTGCTGCAACAGAGTGTCGTAACGGCCGCCGGAGACCACCGCATCCCCGCTGCCTTCCACATAACCGCGGAAGATCACCCCAGTGTAATATTCATTACGATGGACCATTCCCAGATCAATCATCACTTGATCCCGCAGCCCTAGATGACACAGCGTTTTGTAAAGGCCGCTGAGATAATCCAGTGCCTGGCGGGCCTCTGCATTCCGGCTGAGTTTTCTGGCTTTCTCCAGAACTTCTTCCCCGCCGAATAGCCTGGGAAGTCGGCGGATAGCGTCCACCGTCTCATCCGCCGGCAAGGTATCCAGCTTGTCAGACAACGCCGCATAGTTTTTGCTTTCAATTAATTCCCGAATATCGTCCTGAATCTCCTGCTCCACATTCAGAGCGGCAATCAAGGCGTTGAAAAAACCGATATGTCCAATCTCTATGCGAAAAGAGGTTTCTTCCCCATCCGCGAAGAGACGAACAGCTTCTGCAGCCAGAGACAGTACCTCTAAATCTGCCCGTTTGCCAGCGGCACCGATCAACTCCACTCCGGCCTGAAACTGCTGATCATTCCGGCCAGTCAGTCCATGGTTGAGATGATATACATCCTGCGCGTAATAGAGCCGCACCGGCAAGGCGGCATTCTGCAGCCGGGTGGCGGTAAGCCGGGCGATCGGCATGGTGTTGTCCGGCCGCATCACCAGCAGTCTCCCCTTGTCATCGGTGAGCTTATACATGCCGTCGGAAGGGACCGCCATGGGCATGGCGTCAAAGACATCATAGAATTCGATTCCCGGTGTCATTACCTCGGAGTATCCCCGACAGACAAAGAGGTCGGACAGTTTTCCTTCTGCTTCACGTCGTGCCAGACATTCCTCAAACAATAAATCACGGGTACCCTCCGGGGTGATTTTGATATTTTTTTTCATACAGTGCCAACTTTCTCCAGATGTTCACTTTATCGTGCTAATGTGCTACTATAGTAGCACATTGATATCATGGATGTCAATGTGCTGTTTTGTTACATTTCAAAAAGGTTCATTTGACTGGTACTGGGCAAAGCCTCCAGTACCCCCAGCTGCCGCAGGGATTCCACCACCGCCTTGGTAATGCCGCTGCGATTCTGCAGATCGTCGCAGGAGATGAATTCCCCTTCCTCCCGGGCATCCACTATTCCCTGCGCAGCGGCGCCGCCCAAGCCTTTCACTGAGCTGAAAGGCAGGCGAATTTTCCCCTCTTCCATGAGGAATTTATAGGTGTGGGATTTATACAGATGGACAGGAAGAAATTCTACCCCGCGCTGCATAGCTTCGTAAACCACCTGTAAGGTATCTACCAGAGAAAGTTCTTTGGCTGAAGCCTCCTTGCCCCGGCTCTTAATTTCCTCCATCTTCTGCTTGACGGCCATTTTCCCCTGCTGTACCGTTTCCGCCTCAAAATCTTCTCCCCGGCCGGTAAAATAAGCGGCATAGTATTCCGCCGGATAATGCACCTTGTACCAAGCAACCCGCAGGGCGGCGATAATATAAGCGGCGGCGTGGGCTTTGGGGAACATGTATTTGATCTTCATGCAGGAATCGATGTACCACTGCGGTACACCATGTTCCCGCATGGCAGTGAAATGCTCCTCGGTGAGCAGTCTGGTGGCGTTACCTTTCCGCACGATTTCCATGATTTTAAAGGCCATCTTCGGTTCCAGGCCTTTGTGCATCAGATAGGTCATGATGCTGTCCCGCGTACCGATGACATTGGAAATGGTACAGGTGCCGGCCTTGATCAATTCCTGTGCATTGCCTAGCCACACATCGGTTCCGTGGGAAAGGCCGGAAATCTGCAGCAGATCGGCAAAGGTTTTGGGTTTACAATCCAGCAGCATCTGCCGTACAAAAGGGGTGCCCATTTCAGGGATGGAGAGGGTGCCGGTATCGCAGTCGATGTCCTCCGGCTTCAGGCCCAAAGGCTCCGGTGAGGTGAACAGCTTGTATACCTCCGGATCGGACATATTGACATCCATCACGCTGATACCAGTGTACTCCTCCAAATATTTGTAGATGGTAGGAATCACGTGCCCCAGATTATCCAGCTTCAGGATGGTGTCGTGGATAGAATGGAAATCGAAGTGGGTGGTGATGATATCCGAGTTGGGATCGTCCGCCGGATGCTGCACCGGACAGAAATCCTCCGCTTCATAATCATTTGGCACCACCACCATGCCGCCAGGATGCTGACCGGTGGTTCGTTTGATGCCGGTGCAGCCGATGGAGAGCCGAGTCAGCTCCGCGTTCCCGTAGTTAATGCCCCGTTCCTCCGCGTACTTCTTCACGTAGCCGAAAGCCGTTTTATCTGCCACGGTGGAAATGGTACCGGCTTTGAACACATGGTCGCTGCCGAAAAGGGATTCCGTATATTTGTGGGCCCGCAGCTGATATTCGCTGGCGAAGTTCAGGTCGATATCCGGCGCCTTATCGCCATCAAACCCCAGGAAGGTTTCAAAAGGAATCTCATGCCCATCCCGCATTAGAGGTTCACCGCAGACAGGACAATTTTTATCCGGCAGATCAAAACCCGATCCCACCGAGCCGTCGGTGAAAAATTCGGAATACTTGCACTTCTTGCAGACATAATGAGGCGCCAGTGGATTAACTTCGGAGATACCGGCCATGTTCGCCACAAAGGAGGACCCCACCGATCCCCGGGATCCTACCAGATAGCCGTTGTCCACTGAGTTTTTCACCAGCTTCTGGGCGATCATGTACAGCACGGCGAAGCCGTGCTTGATGATGGATGTCAATTCACGGTCCAGCCGCTTGGCAACCAGCTCCGGTACCGGATCGCCGTAAATTTCCTTGGCCCGGCCCCAAGTGATCTCTTCCAGCTGCTGGTCAGCTCCATCGATGTGAGGAGGGAAAGTGCCTTCGGGGATTGGACGGAAATTGTCCACCAGATCGGCAATGCGATTGGTGTTTGTCACCACCACCTCATAGGCTTTTTCCTTACCGAGATAGTCAAATTCCTTCAGCATCTCCTCCGTAGTGCGCAGATAAAGGGGAGCTTGTTGGTCTGCGTCGCTGAAGCCCTGACCTGCCATCAGAATACGGCGATAAACCTCGTCTTCAGGATCCATGAAATGGACGTCACAAGTGGCGCATACAGGAATATTCAGCTTTTCCCCCAACCGCACAATGGTGCGGTTGAAGTCCTTGAGCTGTTCCTCGTCTCGGGCGATCCCTTCCCGCAGCATGAAGCGGTTGTTGCCCAGAGGCTGAATCTCCAGGAAATCATAAAACTTGGCGATATCCAGCAGCGTACCAAAAGGTTTGCCTTCCAGCACCGCCTTGAAGAGTTCGCCCTGTTCACAGGCACTGCCGATAATAAGCCCTTCCCGATATTCCTGCAGCTTTGTCTTGGTAATCCGGGGTCTTTTATAATAGTTGTGCAGATGGGACCAAGAAACCAGCTTATAGAGATTTTTTAATCCCGTCAGATTTTTTGCCAGGATAATCAGATGATAGGGACGGACCTTGCGGGTATCCACGCCGGAAAGAAGGGTGTTGATCCCCCCTACCGATTCGATATTCCTGGTTTCCTTCATGTCCTTGATCAGATGCTGGAAGATCTGCGCCAGTACCCGGGCGTCGTCGCAGGCGCGATGGTGATTGAAGGGATCCAGTTTGAGGTGATTGGCTACTGTATCCAGCTTGTGATTCTTCAGCCCAGGATAGAGGGCACGGCAGATAGCGACGGTATCCACCGTGGAATACGGATAATCCAAGCCGCTGCGTCCGGCTGCGGCCCGGATAAAGGATGCGTCAAATGGCGCGTTGTGAGCCACCAGCACCCGGCAATCTCCGCAGAAGGCGTAAAATGCCTCCAAGGCTTCCTTTTCCTTCGGCGCGTCCCGCACCATATCGTCATTGATACCAGTCAGCTCGGTGATTTTGGGAGGAATCGGCCGTTCAGGATTGACAAAAGTATCGAACTCCTCCAGTATTTCGCCGTTTTTCATCCTGACAGCGCCGATTTCCGTCAACCGGTCGTTTTGAGCGCTGAGGCCGGTGGTTTCGGTATCAAAGACGATGAATTCGCCGTCCAGTTCTTCATCCGCCTGGCCGTCCACCACCGGAATACTATCGTTTATGTAATAAGCCTCTACACCGTAGAGAATCTTGATATTCAACCCTTTTTTCTTGGCTTTCGCCGCTGCGTTCATCGCTTCCGGGAAAGCCTGCACCACACCGTGATCGGTGATGGCAATAGCTTGATGCCCCCAGGAAGCCGCCCGCAGAATCATATCCTCCGCGTTGCTGATACCATCCATGGAGGACATTTTGGAGTGGAGATGCAGTTCTACCCGCTTTTCTTTTGCCAGATCTTTTTTGACGTATTTGGCGACAATAGACATGGCTTTGGGGGTAAGGATATTGTTCTTGGCAAAGTCGTCATACTCATAGATCCCGCTGATGAGAACACACATACCGTCCTTGAATTCCGCCAAAGCCTCTTTCTTATCCTTGTCTCTGGCCCTATTCTGATCAACCCAGATGGTGACGGTTATGGAGTTGGTGCGGTCGGTGATGTGGAAAGTATGCCGAACCTTGACGCCGTCTCGAAAAGCGCGGGTCTCATACCCGAAAACCTCGCCCCATACAGTGACCGTGCTGCCATCCGGCTCCAAAGAGCGCAACGGAGTGGGCCTTTCCCGAATGGGCCCGCCAAACAAGGGGCGGGCGGTATCCAGATACACCGGCAGCCCATCCTCCGGCGGCTTGTCCGCATTAACAGGCGCTTTGGGCTTAGGCGCGGCCTGAGCCGATGCTCCTGGCATTGGAGGCGGAGCCGCAGCTGCCGCATGAGCAACGGCCTCCGCCGCGGCCTTGGCGGCCTGAGCCTCCCCTTCCTTCACCATCGCCTGATAGGCGTCGCTTTTAGTATCTATCTCCGTCTCACCATCAAGCGTGAGCGTAATCCGCCTTCCGAACATCTCCCGCAGCAGCTGTTCCAGCAGGCTGTCGGTTTTTGTCGCTTTCAATACGTTGGAACCGCCATGATGCAGAACAATGGTAAGATGATCCCCTTCCAGCCGATACTCGGCGTCATTGAAGGTACCATTCACAGCCGCACTGCGGCGGCGCAGAAATTCCACCACAGTAGGAAAGCAGGCTTCCGTCAGCGAATCCGCCGGATAAACAGGCAGGAATTCTGCTGTACGCAAAGAGAGAGCCGCTGCCACAGCCTTTTCTGCCGCAGCTACCGCTCCAAATTCTACAAAATGATCAAATTGCAGCCGCACCGTCAGCCAGCTGTCGGCTTTATCCAGCTCTATTCCCCCAACCTGCGCGCTGGCAAGGGATTCCAGCGTCCCTTTATCCCGCAGAAGGGAACCGAATACCTGTTCAAAAGTAGGATTGCTCATCTTTTTGGACATTCCTTTCTGTTGGAAAGAAGGCCGATCATCATAAAGTCTCAATCTCCCGCATCAGTTCCTCTACCGCTCGGCTTTCCTCCACCGTGCGCACTACCTCTCCTTTACGGAAGATGGCCACCTTTCCTTTGCCGCCGGCCAGCCCCACATCAGCTTCCCGAGCTTCTCCCGGCCCATTGACGACGCAGCCCATCACCGCTACTGTAATAGGCTTGTTCACGCTTTTCAGCCGCTGTTCCACCTCCGCCGCAATGCCGATCAGATTCACTGCGGTACGGCCGCAGGTGGGACAGGAAATCAGCCTGGCTCCCGACTGGCGCATTCCAATGGCGTGCAGCAGATCGATGCCAGCCTTCACCTCTTGCTCCGGATCTGCCGTCAAGGAAATCCGAATCGTGTCCCCGATACCGTGGAGCAGCAATGAACCGATTCCCGCCGCGGATTTCAGCAGCCCCATCCTTTCCGTTCCCGCCTCGGTCACCCCCAGGTGGAGCGGATAACTGCTGGCTTCCGCCGCTAATTCATAAGCCCGCACCATGGTGGGCACATCGGAAGATTTCATGGAAAGGATGATATCGGTAAAGTCGAATCGCTCTAACAAGGAGGCATGATACAGAGCGCTGTCCCGCAGCGCCTCAGCGGTGGGACTGCCATATTTCGCCAATATTTCTTTTTCCAGGGAACCGCCGTTCACGCCGATCCGAATGGGAATATGACGATTTCTGCAGGCATTCGCCACTGCCTTGACCCGGTCCTGATCCCCAATATTCCCTGGATTGATTCGGATCTTATCCACACCGGCAGCGGCGCATTCCAACGCCAGCCGGTAATCAAAATGGATATCCGCCACAACAGGAACCTGCACGGCTTCCTTTAAAGCGCCGATCAATCTGACGGCCTCCTTATCTGGAACCGCCACCCGGATCAATTCACATCCCGCCGCTTCCAACCGGCAGGCCTGCGCGACGTTGCCCTCCACATCGCTGGCGGGGATATTCAGCATAGATTGAACCGTCACCGGGTGACCGCCGCCAATAGCTACTTTACCGGCATAAACGGTTTGGGTTTCTCGATTTGATATCATGACATGGTCTGTCCTTTCCGATCTCCGCGAAAATAGCAGCAAGGGGATCCGCCCGTTCGCGGTTCGCGCACAGGGAATCCCCTTGTCAGCTCATCTGTTTTACCAGCCGCCCCGCAGTAAACGGCCGATATCTCCGAAGGTTACAAATACCATTAAAACCAGCAGCAAAATCAAGCCAATGGCATGAATTAAGCCCTCATACTTAGCGGGAACCTTGTGCCTGGTCACACCCTCGATGATCAGGAATACCAGACGGCCACCGTCCAATGCCGGGACTGGCAGCAGGTTGAATACCCCTACGTTGACGGTAATCAAGGAAATCATAAACAGCAGATTCCCCAATCCCACCTGCCAGTGTTCCTGCTGTACCGCATCCTGTACCACATCGCCGATGACGTCTACGGTTCCCACCGGTCCTGCCAAATCGTTGCGGTTAAAATTGCCGGTGATGATATCGCCAAGAGAACGCCATACCATCAGCGCCACCGAGCACTCGGATTTGGCCGCCTGAACAAAGGTATTACCAAACCCCTGTTCCACGCCCAGCAAAATGAAATCGTATACCAGGTAAGTCCTTCCGGACTCTTCATCGGTTTTCACATCAAAGGTGACATCCGGCAGGGTTACCTTCTGCTTCTTACCATCCGTCTCCCGGCGAACCACCATCTCAAAATGTGCCTTGCCGTTTTCGCTTTTGCTGCTTTGCAGAATAGAGGTCATATCCAGATCGCTGAATATCGTTTTGCCATTGATCTTCAGAATCTCATCCCCAGCGCGCAGGCCGGATTGATAACTGGTGGCTTCTTCCTCCAGCTTGGCTATGGTGGTGGTGGCATATAGACGTTCTCCCTGGCTGTTGGGCATGGTGCAGAGACCAAAATAAACCACCAGCAAAACAAATCCCAGAATCAGATTCATCGTAGCGCCGGCGATAACGATCAGCACCCGCCGCCAAACTTTCTTGTCGCAAAAAGCCCGGGATTCCTTCTTTGGCTTTACTGTTTCCTGCTCCTGAAGCACCAGGGACGGCTCCAATAATGCCGTCTCAGCCGGTTCTTCCTTTTTGGGAAGCGCAACAGCTCCGGCACCTGCCTCATCCTCACCCTCCATAGAGCAGAAACCGCCGATAGGAAAAAGACGCAGGGTGTACTTGGTTTCCTTTTTGCCGAACTGCAGCAGCTTGGGTCCCATACCCATGGCGAATTCATTGACCTTCACGCCCATGAGCTTAGCCATAATAAAATGTCCCAATTCATGGACAAAAATTATCAGACCAAAGATTAAAATGGCCACCAGTATCTTCAATATCAACGACAGAATCGACATCATAATTCCCAAACGGTTGTCACCTCACATTTTATTGCAGATTTCTCTGGTTAAGCGCCGGGTTTCTCTGTCAACCTCCAGCACATCTTCCACACTGTCAGCCTGAGGAAGTGTGCGGCTAAGGACCTGCTCTGCCAATTTGGTAATGGCGGTGAAGCCAATGCGCTCTTCTCTGAATAAAGCCACGGCTTCCTCGTTGGCGGCATTGACAGCGGCCGGATATAACCCCCCCCGCCGAATCGCCTCCCGACAGATGTTCATAGCGGGGAAAGCAGTATTGTCCGGCTCATAAAAGGTCAGATTTTTCCATTGCGCCAGCCGTAGCTGTTTAACCGGTGAGGGAACCCGTTCCGGATAGGTCAGTGCATACTGGATAGGAATACGCATATCCGGTACGCCAAGCTGGGCAATCACCGAAAAATCATTATATTCAATCAGGGAATGCACCACACTTTCCCTATGGATTACGATTTCAATCTGTTCCGGCGGCACATCGAAAAGCCAACGCGCTTCGATTAGTTCCAGCCCCTTATTCATCATGGTAGCGGAATCAATGGTAATTTTCGCTCCCATGCTCCAATTGGGATGCTTCAGTGCGTCGGCCAAAGTCACCTGTTCCAACTGTTCTGCTGTGCGCCCGAAGAAAGGTCCGCCAGATGCCGTTAAAATCAATTTGTGAAGAGCTCTGTTGGATGGCGGCGCCCCCTGCAGGCATTGAAAGATCGCCGAATGCTCACTGTCCACCGGCAGCAGTTTGACCCCCTTGCTGGCAACAGCTTCCGTGACAAAAGCACCGCCTGCCACCAGCGTTTCTTTGTTTGCCAAAGCCACATCTTTGCCCGCCTCGATTGCGGCCAGGGTGGGCAGCAATCCCACCATGCCCACCACCGCGTTGAGCACCATATCCGACTCTTCCAAAGATGCCGCGGCGCACAACCCTTCTATCCCGGATAACACGGTCACCGGCAAATCCCGCACACGGTTCTCGAGGTCCTTCGCCGCTTCCGCATTATATAATACCGCCAATTGAGGACGATACATCCGGATTTGCCGCTCCATCTCCTTTACCTGTGAGCCGGCAGCCAATGCGGCGATGGGATATCCCAGCTTCTCCGCCACATCCAGCGCCTGCAGGCCGATGGAGCCGGTGGAACCCAATATAACCAGCCGCCTGTTTTTTTTATCCATCCTTGCCGCCTCTGGAGTCATTGCCTCGCCTCCGAATATTCGCTTAATACACCAGCGGAAAATACTGTACTGTCAGCAGAGTAAGGGGTGCTACAAACATCAGGCTGTCGAATCGATCCATAATACCGCCGTGTCCCGGCATGATGTGGCCGAAATCTTTCACCTGGCACTGGCGTTTAATAATGGATGCCAGCAGATCACCCAATACCGACAGCGGCGCACAGATCAGCGCCAGCAGCGCCACCTGCCAGAGATTTACCGTGGCGGCAATTCCCATATGGTTCAGATACAACTGATAAAGGTATCCAGCCAGCACACTGCATCCCACCGATACCACAAAACCGCCAATCAGCCCCTCCACAGTCTTCTTGGGACTGATTTTGGGACATAGCTTGTGCTTGCCGAAAAAGGTACCAATAAAATAAGCGCCGATATCGCACAGCCAAGCCATCACTATAGCGAGAAAGACATAAAATAAACCGTCGCGGTCATCTCCACGTCCGCTCATGGGACGCAGATAGGCCAAGCAGGAAATGGAAACCGGAACCAAAATGGAAACAAAAAATACAAATCCTGTCCGCTCTACCTTCAGGCTGTCATGATAGATGATCTGGATTACGACCAATACGATACAGTAAACCAGTACCGCCGCCACTGCAGGACGTCCGCGGTCCAACACCAGCAAAAAAGGCGACAGGATGGAAAAGGTCATAGCGGCAGCCACCAGGCCTCGATGGCCGACAAAGCGGGTAACAATCAGCATCTCATACATAGCCAAACCGCAGATCAGCGCCATGGCAATATTCAGAAAAATCGGCGGAAGCAGAATCAGCACCACAAGAGCCAATGCCGCTCCGATTACTCCCGTTAAAATTCGCGCTTTCATATGTGTAACCCAGCCTTTCCCGGCCTTCCCGGCTGCATCCGCCGGGAAACCCTCCTACTTTTCCTCATTGAAATGAGGATCAAAGACCGCCGAAACGCCGGTTCCGACGGGAATATTCCGCTATCGCCCGATCCAGATCCGCCGCTGTAAAATCCGGCCACAGGATCTCCTCCATAAACACATATTCCGCATAAGCGGACTGCCAGAGCAGGAAATTGGAGGTTCGGTATTCCCCGCTGGGACGCAGAATCAGATCAGGATCCGGCTGTCCGGCCGTATAGATCCGCCGTGAAAGCAGCTCTTCCGTAATATCCCCCGGACGAAGCGTTCCCTTTTTCACATCTTCCGCCAGACTGCGCGCGGCCTGGGCGATCTCCAGACGTCCACCGTAATTGATGGCAATATTCAGGGTCATTCCGGTTTTATGAGCAGTGGACTCTTCAGCTTCACGCATCAGTTCACGGATATCGTCCGCCAACGGTGTAAAATCACCAATAAAGCGGGTACGGATGTTTTCGGACTGAAAATCTTTCAAAGACTCCCGCAGGTATTCCCGCAGGAGATTCATAATCGCATCCACCTCATCCTTGGGGCGGCTCCAATTCTCGGTGGAAAAGGCATATACCGTGAGATATTGTATCCCTATTTTTTCACAATATTTGGTAATTTTACGAAAAACCTGTGCGCCGGCGGCATGTCCCGCCTGCCTCGGCAAACCGCGTTTTTTTGCCCAGCGGCCGTTGCCGTCCATGATAATGCCGATGTGTACAGGCAAAACGCTCTTGTCCACTGGCGGCACTGGTGTTTTTTTCTTCTCAAAAAACATGCTGTTACTCCTATCACGCCGCCGGAAGGCGTGCTCTTCTCTCCAACATGGCGAACTCCCGCGTATACCGACGCAGGAGTCTTTTTTGAAGGGCTGCCGCAAAATGCTTCATTCTGCAGCAGCCCTCTTTTTTAGATTTCCATGATCTCCTTTTCTTTGACAGCGGCCGTGCCGTCAATCTCTTTGCAGAATTTATCGGTAAGGTCCTGCATCTTCTTTTCAGCGTTTTTCAGATCATCCTCGGTAATCTCGGATTTTTTCTTCATATCTTTAAGCTTTTCCATGGCGTCGCGCCGAATGGAACGCACCGCGATTTTTGCTTCCTCGCTGTATTTATAAACACCCTTCACCAACTCCCGCCGGCGTTCCTCGGTCAGCGGCGGAAAGATCAGACGCAAAACAGACCCGTCATTCTGCGGGTTCAAGCCAATATCCGAAGTGAGGATTGCCTTTTCAATCAGCTTCAAAGTGCTTTTATCCCAGGGCTGAATCAGCAGGGTACGAGCCTCCGGAACGGATACCGCCGCTACCTGGTTTACCGGTGTGGGAACGCCGTAATATTCCACTGTCACCTTATCCAGCACATTGGGATTGGCACGGCCCGCCCGAATGGAGGCGTACTCCCCCAGAAGAGCATTCACCGTCTTGTTCATCTTTTCTTCCGCAGTTTTAAACACCTGTTCCATCTTCCCTTACCTCCGTTCGTTTTTTGAAAGCTCAACGGACAACAGTGCCGATTTTTTCGCCGCAGATCGCGCGCACAATATTTTCCGGATCATCCAGATTAAAGACCAGGATTGGAATCTGATTGTCGCGGCAAAGAGTAGCCGCCGTGGAATCCATCACTTTGAGATCGCGGTTGAGCACATCCATGAAATCCAAGGTATCAAACCGGACCGCCTCAGGGTTGGTTTTGGGATCACTGTCGTAAATTCCGTCCACCATACTGGCTTTGAGGATGACGTCCGCCTCAATTTCTGCCGCCCGCAGAGCCGCAGCTGTATCGGTAGAGAAAAAGGGATTACCAGTACCGCAGCCGAAAATGACCACCCGTCCTTTTTCTAGATGACGCACCGCCCGATTGCGGATGTAAGGCTCGGCGATTTGATTCATAGCAATAGCCGTCTGTACGCGCACATCACAGTCCAGCTGCTCTAGGGCATCGGCCAAAGCTAAGGCGTTGATGGTAGTAGCCAGCATCCCCATATGATCCGCTCTGGTGCGATCCATCTTACCGCTGGAACGGCCCCGCCAGAAGTTACCGCCGCCGACAACTACGGCAATTTGTACTCCCATATCCGCACATTTCTTTACCGCGCCGCAAACCTTTAAAACCGTGTCGAAATCCAGACCGGATTTGGCATCTCCCGCCATGGCTTCACCGCTGAGTTTCAAAAGCACCCGCTTATATTGTGGCTCCATGCATTCCACGTCCGTTTCCTTGTATTTTCAAACGAAACCACCATTTTTTTGCATACTGATCTATCCAGCAGCGGCAGGTGGCCTT
Organism: uncultured Oscillospiraceae bacterium; assembly: GCA_902492455.1. Classification (GTDB taxonomy): domain Bacteria; phylum Bacillota; class Clostridia; order Oscillospirales; family Acutalibacteraceae; genus CAKTXU01. The sequence continues at coordinate 34,240 of CABULH010000007.1, read as the reverse complement.
TCATTCCATCATTTTACTATATTCCCCCTGGCCTGTAAAGCCATAACGGTAAATTCTATGTGAATTTTATCCCTTTTACCACCGGTTTTGCCATTGCTTGAGTGGAATCGCTTCATTAGCCGCGCCGACGGTACCCGCCGCTTTCCCGGTTTTTATACCGTTTGGTAATGGTGGGACGTCCGGTAATTTTGCAGTCAGCCATAGCAGCGATGGTGCTGTCCACCTCATTTTCCGGTATAGAGACCACCGTTTCATCGTCAAATATCTCAATTTTGCCGATATCTCTGCCGGAGAGATTGGTTCGTCCAGTGATCGCTCCTACAATATGGTTGGGCGCTACTCGACTGGAGCGGCCAATGTTGATGGTGATCTTCTGATAGCCGCCCCGGCGGGCTGTACGGAAATCGGGACCTGTGGAGGATGGGAGTTGCCGGATTTCCGGAATATCCTCCTCCCTGCCGCCGAAATGAAGCTGCATAGCTGCCGCGGCAATCTGCAGAGGATCAAAGCCTCTATCAGCCAGTTCCGAAGCCATTTCCTTATAAATGGAATTCTCCTCCACCGCGCCAACAGCGTCTTCCATTTCCGCCATGGCTTCCAACCGCTTACGGAACCGGATTTCCTCCGGCCTGGGGATCTCCATACGGCGTATTTCTGTTTTCGCCATTCGGCCGATCTGCATCAGCTCTCCCACCTGCCGCCTGCCGCTGCAAACGGTTACCGCCTTGCCGTATTTTCCCGCCCGGCCGGTTCTGCCGATGCGGTGTACATAATATTCCGTGTTCTGCGGAATATCATAATTGAAGACATATTCGATCCCGTCCACGTCGATTCCCCTGGCCGCGACATCGGTGGCTACCAGAATACCCTTTCGGCCTTGTTTAAAAGCCTCCATGGTTTTGGTTCTCTGAGACTGCTTCATATCGCCGTGCAGTCCCTCCGCATCCAATCCGTGGGCGCTGAGATAACTAGTGACCTCTTCTACCATTCTCTTGGTATTGCAGAACACCATGGACAATCTTGGTGCATGATACCGCAGCAGCAGCGCCAGAGCGTCCATTTTTCGCCCCATGGGAACGTCGCAGTAAGTCTGTTCAATATTCTCCACCGTTTCCTGCTGCCGGCGGATCTGCACCATTTCCGGATCCTTCTGATACTGGCGCGTTATCGCCAGTATAGCCGGGGGCATGGTGGCGGAAAACAACACCGTCTGTCTTTCATGGGGTGTTTCCGACAGGATGGTCTCAATATCCTCCCGAAAGCCCATGCTCAGCATTTCATCCGCTTCATCCAGCACCACCATGCGGACATGCTCCAACTTCAAAGTGCGTCGCCGCATATGATCCATCACCCGGCCAGGGGTGCCCACTACAAGATTGGCTGCCCGCAGCTTAACGATTTGTCTATCCATCGGTGCGCCGCCATATACATCTGCCGTGCGGATGCCCGGCGTATAGCGGGCTAGTTTCCGCAGTTCCTCACAGGCTTGGACAGCCAATTCCCGGGTGGGGCAAAGTACCAGCACCTGGGCGCTGGTACGAATTTCAGAGGAGGTATCGATGCATTCAATCGCCGGTATGCCGAAAGCCAGGGTCTTGCCTGTTCCGGTTTGGGAACGGCCGATTACATCTCGGCCTTCCTGCATCAGCGGTATACTCTGTGCCTGAATATCCGTCGCGGTGATAAAGCCCATCTCCTCCACGGCACGGCGTATGCCGGGGGTCAGGGTCATGTCTGCAAAAGAAACTGGATTCATCAGTAGGGATCATGCCTTTCTTCTAATCTTCAATCAGATTTTATTTTTACTCTTTACTTATAGTATTGCCGAAATTTTCCAGTACACGCAAGAAAAAAGCAGGGACTGCCCGCCCTGCTTTTTGTCAGTTACCAAATCCGGCAAATCGAACAATTGATTATAGCATTTATAGGATATACCGTCAAATGGTTTTTTTCCATAATTTGTGTTAAAATAGGAAAAGTGTATAATCTATATCACAGGAATAACAACCGGGAGGAACTAGTATGTCCATTGAAAATATTCTGTCCGTCAGCGCCGCCAAATCCTATAAAACAGATCCGGCAGGGGTGGTTTCCGGGGTGGTCGAAGGAATCGCTTTCCGGGCAAGGATATCTGAAGGCCAGTTGGAGATGTCCGTCAATCTGCCGGAGGCTAATCTTGCCAAACTTCAAAATAAGCTCGGCGGCCGGTATCCAGGCAATACGGTGGCCTATCAGAATTTCGGCATTGTGGTGACTCTTCCGGATATGGCCGGGATGTCCGGCGAGGACTTCACAACTTTTCTGGAAATCGCCGCCAAAGATGCCGGAAAACTGATAGGCGTTTCCTACGACGATAAATTTGAGAAGGATCGGGAACCGTTTCTCTCTTATCTTCGGGGAATTGCTGGCGCTTTGCTCGGCGCCGTCATCGGGGTACTCCCCTGGTTTCTCTGCAGCTACTTTCTGAATTGGGGACTATGGTTCCTAGGCTTCCTTGTAAGTACAGTTTCCTTTTACGGTTACCGCCAATTTTATGGTACGCACAATACCACTTTCGCCACAATTTGTATTGTATGCAGCACCATATTGGCCGTTATGCTTTCTCAAACCGTGGAACTGACCCTTTCGCTGGCATCCTATATGCCCAATTTTGCTTTTCCGGATTCCTTGATTGCCTATCTGCAGCAGGGCGGCTGGAAGGATCTGATCGGCGGTTCGCTCTGGGGACTGCTGGCCGCAGGCGCCGGTTTGGCGGTTATTGTTAAACAAATTACCATTTATACCCACGAGCCCTGGTTCCTCCGCCGCAATAAGGGCAGAAGAAATAAAAAATAGTATTTGATTTTTTCTACCGAAAAGTCTTGAACTGTGAAAATCCCTGTAAATACAGGCTTTTTCACTCATTAGGACACTTATAACAGCAATGATTTTTGACGCTTTGGTACCCAAATGGTGCCCGGATTTCCTATGACGATATAAAACGATACGGGCAGATATAAGAAAAACCATACTACGCGAGGGCGAAAGCACTTGTTGCTCTCGCCCTCTTGGCTACCATATAAACAGGGACAGACGTACTTGTCAACGGCGGGCGAAGCCCGTTTATCTCAACCATTGATGAGGTGGCTGGCTTTGCCACTTTGTACAAATTAAGGAAAATTATAGTAAAATTCATATATGCGTGTTGAATTACAAACATATAAAACTAGAATTTATTGAGCAGATTATTTATATTAACGTTGGAGGTTATTAATATGCAAAAATGGTGTACTGAAGATTGGCAATTTGAATTAACAGCAATAGAGGGAAAAGCAGGACACTGTAGGCTTGGATTGGAAAAAGGAGATAAATTTGTCTTTTCATATGAATGTCCTGCTGGAATGTGTCCTAAAACAATGATAAAAGTATACACATGGTGTGAAGTTATCCGATGTGGTGGTAATTTTACATATAGAGGCGAAAAAGAAAAATATGAAATGAATATACCATGCGCTGATGGATGTATACAATTTCATCTTAAAGCAACCCCTATTAACCGAGACAAAAATGGAAAACCTCTGCCAAATGGTCCTAGACCAAAAGATGAGTAACTTTCAATTACAAATATAATCTTTATCCAGATAAAGTCCAATATACACAAGGGTTTGGGATTTTCCCAATAAGCAAAAATCTCTCTGAGATATAAAGCGACAAACAGAAATATGCGAAAATCCCTTGATTTTAGGCACTTTTAAGCATTTTTTATAAATACTTACAAAGGTTTATAAGACGATTTTCGTCTATAAAATCATAAATAAACAAAACCCGGTAGAGCTTACAACACAAAGCTCTACCGGGTTTTATCTTCTACCTTTAGTGGGTTTCCTTCAGCACTGACAGCACATGGTCAAGTATCCCTCCGGCCACGTCCACACCGGAACAGGCTGTCAGCGCCGCCATATGAGCATTGGAATTGACCTCACATACCAGAGGCCGGCCTTCTGCGTCGTGAAGTAAATCTACTCCAGCAAAATCCAGCCCCAGCAAACCACAGCATCGCTCGGCCAATTGGATTTCCTCATTGGAGGGGGCGTATGCCTCTGCCCTGCCTCCGTTGCCGATATTGGCGCGAAAATCGGATGTGGATGTCCGCCGCATGGCGGCGATCAGCTTTCCGCCCGCCATATACAAACGGATATCCCGGCCAGCGCTGGCGGACACAAATTCCTGTATGATAAACGGCCGTGCCGCCATTTGATCCATGAGAGCATACAATTCCTCCATGTTTCGGGCCAGATAAACCTGTCCCCCTAAGGAACCGTAACACTCCTTCACCACCATTGGGAATCCAAATCGTTTTTCCGCCCGAGTTAAAAACGCTTTTCCCGGTTCATCCATCTTTAGATAAGTCATGGGAGCCACCATCGTATCCGGCATGGGAATTCCTTCGCGGGCTAACATCAGATGGGTGGCGGCCTTATCGTCGCAGAGAGCTATCGCGTCCGCACGATTGAATACACAAAATCCACAAGCTTCCAGCGCTCTTGCCAAACGTACATCCTTATCCCAGAAAAGCACAAAATCCGCGGCCGGCATTCCCACAACCGCCGGGCCGTCGTGACCGAATGCTGCTGTCAGTAGGGTATTGGGAATCGCCATAAGAGATATATGCCGCTTTTCAGCCGCCTCTTGTAAGCGTAAGACCGGATCCGACAACCCTTCCCTGTTCCAGAAGCCGTTATAAACAATTGCACCTTTCATGCGTCGTCTCCCCATCCGGTTATGTAAAGCTGTGTTCCACTGTGGCCACGACAAACAGCCGCTGATCCACCGTCTGCACACGTCTCTGAATCTCCGCGCAGAGTCCTTTATTCTCCTGAGTATCAAAGGGAAGCACCAGATCAAAGATAAGATTGGTATGGGTCTCGCCAAATACCACACGGAAATCATGCATATCCATCCGGGGATCGATGTCCTCCAAAATGGTCTTAACCAATATCTTCAGCGACTCCACACGTTCGTCCTCCGTGTCCACCGGATCCATATGAATACAGACAATCGCATGATATTTTGCCATCAATTCCTTTTCAATACAGTCAACGCGATCATGGCTGCGCAGCAGATCTTCCCGGCAGGGCACTTCGGCGTGGAGAGAAATAACGCAGCGGCCGGGGCCATAGTTATGGACCATCAGGTCATGCACTCCCACCACTCCGTCGTGAGCCATCACGGTTTCCCGGATAGAGCGCACCAGTTCAGGAGAAGGTGCCTGACCCAGCAGCGGTGAGATGGTATTTTTCATAATAGAAACGCCCGACCACATAACAAACAAAGCTACCACCACGCCGACATAACCATCGATGGCCAACCCGCTGATCCAGCCCACAACAGAGGAAATCAGCACCACTCCGGTACAGATCACATCATTGCGGCTGTCTGCCGCAGCCGCCTTCAGCGTCTCTGAATCAATAATCCCGCCAATACGACGATAAAAAAGCGCCATCCAGAGCTTACCGCCAATGGCCAGAATCAGGATCACCACCTGTATCACGCCGAAATCTGGAAGGGTGGGATGCAGAATTTTATCAAAAGAGGCAGTCACCAATTCGAAACCAGCCACGATAATCAACGCGGCCACCACCAGTGTGGACAAATATTCCATCCGTCCATGCCCAAAGGGATGCTCCTGATCCGGCGGCGCGGCGGATAGCTTGAATCCTACCAGCGTCACAACAGAGGAACCGGCATCCGAAAGGTTGTTGAAGGCATCCGCCATCACCGCCAGGCTGCCCGCCAGCAGACCCGCTGCCAGCTTAAGGAGGAATAAGAAAATATTAGCAGTCAATCCCGCCGCGCCGGCCAGACGGCCGTATGCTAAACGGACACGGCTGTCTCCCGTGTCCGACGGGTTTTTGACAAAACGTCGGATAAGAAAGCGCGTCATATGGATTCTTCCTTTCCTGTGTCAATATGCAATATGTACACAGAACAACCGTTTAAAACTCGGCAAACTGCTGCAGATATTCCGCCACACCATCAGCCGTGTTGGGACCGATAACCTGATCTGCCGCCGCCTGCACTTTTTCCTGGCCGTTTCCCACCACCAGGGCCACATCTGCTGCCGCCAACATCGGCAGATCATTGAAATTATCACCGAATGCGACGGTTTTGCCCGCCCCAACAAAGGATTTCAGCCGCAGCATCCCCTGATCCTTGCCGCCTCCATCGCTGAAAACCTCCAGGTACCAATTATTATCGTGATAATTATCCTGATACAGCACATGTTTGATGCCGGGCAGCATCTCCAGCGCATCGCCTATTCGCTTCAGCCGCTCATAGGTGTCCTGGGTGGAAAAATAGATAGCGGGTATGGAACAATCAAACTCCCTCACTTGTTGAAAAAGAGGGCCGAATCCCCGGCTCCTCTCCCGGATGAACTCCCATTCAAACGGACAAGTAGGATTGGTATAACTGACCGTTACTCGATTGCCATTCACCCGGTAGAGCAGCGGCTCCTTCCCCTGTTCCCTGCAAAGTTTCACCACGGCGGCCACCGTATCCCTGTTCATCAACCGGGTGTCCACAATGCGGTCCGCACCCGTATCATACAGCAGAGCGCCGTTCATCAAGATCAGAGGCAGATTAAAATGAATGTCTCGCAGATTGATAATGGATACGCCCATCAGGCTTCGAGCGGTATCCACCGAAAAAAGCAGCCCACGCCCAATCAGATCGTTCAGAATTGCTGCGGTTTTGGCAGTAATCCGGCCCTCCGAATTCAACAATGTGCCATCCAGATCGCTGACATACAAGGTCTTCAATCCGATTCCTCCGTTGCCTTATTATAAATTCTCTTATAGATATATTCAAAATACAAGTCGCCGTAATGATGAAATTCTCGACTGCGAACCATCTCCATCAGTTGTTCCCAGCTGACCCAAGCGGCGTCGGCCACCTCTTCCGTTTGAAGCCGCAGTTCTCCGATCTCCACATCCCGTGACAGAAGCCATAGACTGCAAAAGGAATTCCGCCGCCGCAGCCGACCTAGATGCTGCAGCTCTCCTGGAGCCGTATCAATACCCAATTCTTCCCGCAGTTCTCTTCTGGCGGCGGCTTCCCCTTCTTCTCCAGCCAGAGCCGAACCACCGGTGACCGCCCATACGCCGGGCATCAGTTTAAGATTCTCCGCCCGGCGCTGAATCAGCATACGACCGCTGCTGTCCACAATCCAGATATGGACCACCAAATGATACTGCCCCGGTCTGAGCCGTTCGCCGCGCAGCATGGTTTTTCCCGTGGGATTTCCTTTATCGTCCAGCAGACCCCAGCGTTCCGCCATTTTGTGTCCATCCTTTCTTTTGACATATTTGGAGTATATGGTAATGCATTTTTCTCCAAATGTCTACCGCTATCCATTATTTTGTGCGGAATCTATATCCGCATAAACAAAATTTTTGTTTCACGGCAACCCTTAAAAATCCCTTGCCCGCTGCTAGCAACAGCGCGCAAGGGATTTCTGTTCAGGTATTTATTGCGCTGTAATGATTAATGCTCCCGCTTCATCGGCAGAAACAGCAATAGTCCGCAAGGGCGCGTCGCAATGCTCCACGATCAGGGCAGCGATTTTGTCCTCCACCTCTCGCCGGACGGCGCCGCGCAAATCCCGGGCCCCACGTTTGCCGCCGAAAGCCTTGGCTGCCAGCGCGGCGGCTGCCTCGGACGTCCAGCTGAAAGCGATATCCCGTTCCGCCAACGGCTGGACCAGTTCCTTCAGCATCAGATCCGCAATACGAGAATAATCCTCCCGCTTGAGAGGACGGAAATAGACAATCTCATCCACACGGCTGATGAATTCCGGGCGCAGAAATTCACCAAGGGCTTTCGTGGCTTTGTCCCGAGACGCTTCAGCATCGCTCTTGCCAAAGCCCATCAGGTTCTCCCGGAACTGGCTTCCAGCATTGGATGTCATGACGATAACCGTGTTTTCAAAATTTACCACCCGACCATGGGCGTCGGTAACTCGTCCTTCATCCAGGATTTGCAGCAGAATATTCAGCACGTCCGGATGGGCTTTTTCGATCTCATCAAACAACAGCACGGAGTAAGGCTTGCGCCGCACTTTTTCAGTCAATTGTCCAGCTTCATCATAGCCGACATATCCGGGGGGAGAACCGATGATCCTGGAAACCGCGTGTTTCTCCATGAATTCCGACATATCCAGCCGTATCAGAGTTTCCGGCGTATCGAACAGTTCGGCTGCCAGCACCTTCACCAACTCGGTTTTGCCCACACCGGTGGGTCCCACAAAGATGAAGGATGCCGGACGACGGCGAGGACTAATTTGTACCCGACTGCGGCGAATGGCGGCAGAAACCAGTTCCACCGCTTCATCCTGGCCAATGATTTTTTCCCGGATGCGTTCCTCCATCTTCGCCAGTTTGGAAAGCTCACTCTCCTGCACCTTGGACGCAGGAATGCCGGTCCAAAGCTCGATAACCTTGGCCAGATCCTCTTCTGTCACCGGGGCCTCTGTGGCAGCGGGACGCAGTTCTTCCGCCTCCTGTTCCACTTTGAGCAGTTCCGCGCGGGTGTTGGCTAACTTTTCATAATCAATATTTTCCTGGCTCATCTCCCCCTCTTCATCCTGCTTAAGGGTTTGAGCCCGGCGCTGCAACTCCGCATAACGGTCGGCGCTGCTGTTTTTTAATGCTGCGGCCGCGCAAGCTTCATCCAATAAGTCGATGGCTTTGTCCGGCAGAAAACGGTCGGTAATATACCGCTCGGACAGCACCACCGCCCGGCGAACCAGCCCCTCCGATACACGAACGCCATGATACGATTCATAGTAGCTCTTTACTCCCGAGAGCATGGCCACTGTATCGTCAACGGAAGGCTCCTCCACCGTCACCGGCTGGAAGCGCCGTTCCAAAGCCGCATCTTTTTCAATATGCTTGCGGTACTCATTGAAGGTGGTGGCGCCAATCACCTGAATTTCACCTCGGGACAAGGCAGGCTTCAGAATGTTGGCGGCAGACATACTGCCCTCAGCGTCTCCCGTACCCACCAGGTTGTGTACCTCGTCAATGAAGAGAATGATGTTTCCCTCCGCCTTTACTTCATCCACCAAACCCTTGATACGGCTCTCAAACTGGCCACGGAACTGGGTACCGGCGACCAGAGCGGTGAGATCCAGCAGATGAATCTCCTTTTCCAATAAACGGGGCGGCACGTTTCCGGCAGCGATGCGTAAGGCAAGTCCCTCGGCAATGGCCGTCTTGCCCACGCCAGGTTCGCCGATAAGGCAAGGATTATTTTTCGTCCGGCGAGATAGGATTTGTACCACGCGATAAATTTCACGATCCCGGCCGATGATTCGGTCGATGCCGCCTTCTCTGGCCTTTTTCGTCAAATCTGTGCAGTACAAGCTAAGAAACTTACGTTTCTTTTCTTTTTTCTTCTGTTCTGCGTCGGCCTTATTGCCTTCCTTATCCTTGGCAGGCGTACCGGCTTTCCCCATATCACCGAAAAGATTCTGCAAAAAAGGGAAGGTGGCAGCGCCCCCCGGCTCAAAATTCTCGTCTTCTCCCTCTTCGCCGTTCAGACTCATCAGTTCACCGATCTGCTGATCCATCTGTTCCATATCGTCTTCTGTGATACCGAACTTATCCAGAAGATCCCCTACGGGTTTAATTCCCAGTTCCTTGGCGCAGGTCAGGCACAAGCCATCGTTGACGGTTTTGTCTCCTTCCATACGGGTGATAAAAACGACCGCCGGCCGCTTCTTGCAACGCGAACAGATCATGTGCAACCTCCTGTCGGTCAGGCCGATTTCGAACTATTCTGCGAATCGGCCGCCGTAATTTTTCCGTCGGAACCGGCGGGCATGTTCTTCTTGATACCGAAAAACAGGCGGATATATTGAAAAAAAGAAAACAACATCAGCACGCTCACCAGCACAATCAGTACGATCCGCAGGGCAAAGGGCATATTAGGCAGCAATACGATCAGTGCCATTGCTCCATAAAAAACGAAGGTGGAAACCTTGCCATACCATTTGGCGCCGTGGACCGCCGCTCCTTTCTTCAGCAGAAACAAACCGCCCACCGCCTGAGCCAATTCCTTGAGAAAACAAATCACCACCAGCGGTATCAGCTCCCGAAAGCGCATTGCCAAGCAGATCACCACCACTACCTGAGTGATTTTATCCGCTACCGGATCCAGCATCTTGCCCAGATCGGATATCTGGTTAAAACGCCGGGCGATGATTCCATCCAAGGAATCGGTCAGACCAGACAGCACCAAAATGCCGAAGGACCAGTAAAGCAGTTCCGGTCTCTCTTTGCTCATCAGGTACAGAGCAGCGAAAACCGGCAGCAGCAGCAGCCGGAATATCGACAGCGCATTAGGAATCGTCATCTTCAGTTCCACATTGAACACTTTCATACCATCAGGCCTTCCCGTGCCCCCATTTCCCGCACCGCGGGAGGCACATTTTTATCGAGAATCCACCTTTTTTCCCGGTGTGCTTATTTCGCTGCCGGCGCAATAACCTGGAGGATATCCTTCAGCACATCCGACAAAGGATTGTGCTCCGCCACAAAGCGAACCAGCATGGTGTCACTGATATCCTTGTTGGTGATGAACGCTTCGCTGGAGGAAGAAGCGGCAATGAGCTGAAGCACCGTAACGGCAACAAAAATCAGCACCACGCCTTCGGCTACACCCACCACTGCGCCGAGTCCGCCGTTCATCTGCCGCAGAATCGGCAGGGTGAATACCCGACTGATTAAGTTGGCCACAAGCGCGACCAGTATCATCAAAACAATGAAAAGAATAAAGAAGCAAAGGGTACGCAGCAGCGCCACCGCCACCGGCCGTATTGCTATCTTCACCACCGAGTGGGCGATGGACTCCGCCGAGCCGTTCAACGAATTCTTAATCTCCTGCATAATCTGTTCCGGGCTGCCCATTCCATAGGCTTCCAATGCATTTGTTACAGGGCCGGGAAGCTGATCCAGCACCGCTTCAATTCCCGCCGCCACCGAAGCTGTGTCGGTAGCGGTCATTTTTGAAGCAATGGTTTCCTCCAGTTTGGCCGCGGCAGAGGTATCGAAAATACCCGCCGCCAGCGGAATGCTGGCCGCACCGGCGACTATTACCGCAAGGATGCACCCCACCAACTTGATAGCTGCCTTGACGAAGCCGCGCTTATATCCAATGAAAATCGCCAGAAGAAGAATTAGTATGACCGCAATATCTAGAATATATGCCATCGGACACGCCCTCCTTGTATTCTATCATACGCATTTTCCGACACCGGCGGGTTATCGGCGTTTTTGGTTTTCCCTGCCAGTATACCACAATTTTACACCATACACAACTGTACAAAAGGATTGATTCGATTAAGATATTCATAAATATAGCTGTTCCGCAGGGTCCAAACGGACAGCATTACCGACTCCTGCTCAAGGTATGGAATGAGCGTTTCCAATGCCACTCCCAGCGCGAAAATGACGATAACGCCTGCCGCCACGCCGCACACGGCAGATCCCAGACGCCGGGCGGCGTTTGGTTTGCGGGGCGGCGGAGCCAGATTACTCTCCACCGCTTTTGCCGCCAGATGCAGCAGAACCGCCGTCAGTACAAAAAGCAGAATAAAAGTCAGTCCTTTGGACAACGCCTGACTATACCCAACTGTCATAGCCTCCAAAACTGCTTCCGATGTTTTGGCTTGTTCATACGCTGCGGTTACACTTTTCGGGTCAGCGCCATATCTCTCCACCAGCTTCATAAAAGGAGCGGGACGCTCCGCCACCATTTTACCCAAATCCAAGCCGTGAACAGTGTCTTTCCCGTTGCTGCCATGCGGTGCTGAAAACAGATCCGCCAGATCATTTCCAGCCCGCCGTTCCACCATCGGACTGACGACATGATCAGATATCGTGTTTTGAAGGACACCGCTTAGAAAAAAAGAAAAAGACAGCGACAGAACCAGCGCTCCCAGCGTCAAAAGAGCACTGGAAAGAGAACGCCGGAAAAAAAGATAGAAAATACCGGCCAACAGACCTGCGCAGAGCAAATCCAGTACAAAACTCATAGCGCACCCTCTTTTTCCTCTGTTTTAAAGCTGGTAATCCGTCAAACTTGTCAGCCCCAGCACAATGGCCTTGTCGCCTAAACCACAGACCAGCCGTCCGTCGGCAGGGATTTCCATGGATTTGTCCAATCCCTTGCCGCCAGCATGAAGCAGCTGACCACCAGTTAGAATCCAATATCCGTTCTTTGCCGGAGAAATGTCACGGAAAGAACCGTCAAAAGCGGCTTCATAGGCCACATCCCCTGTAGGCTTTATCATCAGCACGCGGCCGCCGTCGGTGTTGCCGTATCGGCGTAAAACCAATGCCGCGGAGTCTTCCCCCTCTGACAAACCAATCAATTCGTAATCCGTATAGCTGTGTTTCTCAAACAAGCTTCCCGCAGGATTGGCCACCCAGCAGGCGTTATCTCCCACTGCCAGCACTGTGCCGCCGGGGAAATAGGAAACCCGGCAGAGCATAATATCCGTGTCAGCATATTCCTTAACCGGTACGGCCGCAGCACTGTTCATATCATAAATCTGCAGGCAGGAGCGCAGCGCACCGCCCTCCGTGTTCAGGGATATCAAGGCAATCTGTTTTCCATCAGGGCTGACAGCGGCATCCACCACCATATTTTCCGCACTTTGCAGAGCATACAGCTGTTTGCCTTGTTTACTGTAAACCAGAACCTCCGACATATGACTCTGGGAAGAACCGGTCACCAAAATCACATTTCCCTTGGTATCAACCGAGGCGGTGACGATTTTATTTTTCAGAGGCTTATCCAGCACAACGGTGGTTTTTCCATTTTCCGTTTTTTCATTATTGGCAGGAACATCCAACAAAGTCCCCGCCCGTGTTTCCAGTCGAAAGCGAAGGCCATCGGCTTCCGCTATCAGGAGATAATCCCCTGCTGTACGCAGGATAGGCTTGGCATACCCATGCAGCCGCCGGTCCACCTCGCCTCCCCGGGTGTTGTAAAGAATCAGAGCATTATCGCTCAGCAGTGCTGCGTTTCCCTTCAGTTGAGCCATGGCTGTGATTTCACTGCCCACAATCTCCACAGGAAATCCGGCCCCTTTATCACCGCCGGAAAATTTTTCATCCAGCCAGATTACCAGACTCTCAGGCGCTAAGGTATCCCAGTTCTGATAAATCCAGATGCCGGTGACAAAAACCGCAGCTACAATCAGCAGCCGCAGTCCCACGCGAATAAGAAAACTGCGCCGCCGACGTTTTTTGCGGGGAACCTCCTGCAATACCGGCGATTCTTCTGAAACAGGTTGTTCCGCAGACGGGACAAAAGATTCCTGCCGCGGCAGGATAGTCTCCTCTGTATGTACGGAAGTCCTTCGCTTTTTTACGATCAGATCCTTCTTTTTCGCCATTTGGCACCGCCCTTTTCAACTGAGAAAAACATGGCTATCCAATGAATTTATTCCGGTGGATAAAAAACAGAGTCAAGATACAGACCGCAGGCCGGTGCAGTTTTCCCCGCCTGTGCCCGGCTGCCGCTGTTCAGTATGGCGGGAATCGAACCTGCTTCCAGACTCCCCGCCTGGATATCCAGCAGGGTGCCCACCATGATTCTGACCATATTATAAAGGAAGCCGTCGGCTTCCACTGTATACACAATCAGATCCCCTTGCCGCTCTACCTCTGCACGGCGAACAGAACGCTCGGTGCTTTCCACAGAACTGCCCGCGGCACAGAAGGCGGCGAAGTCGTGAAAACCTATATAGTCTGCCGCCTGTTCGGAAAGAAAAGCCGCATCCAGCGGCTGACGGCAGTGAAAAGCGCGCCCTTCCCAGAAAGGATTTCGGTCCGAAGCATTCCATATGCGATAGATATAGCGTTTGCCCAGCGCCGCATAGCGGGGATGAAAATCCGCCGCTACCTCCCGGCAGCCGTAAACAGCAATGTCACGGGGCAGATAAGCGTTAAGCGCTTTGGTCATTCGACCTTCCCGGAGAGGGCAATCGGTATCAAAGGTGCAGCAGAACATATTGGCATGCACACCGGAATCGGTACGGCTGCAGCCAATAATTCCCGAACGTACGCCGGTAAGCCGCTCCACCGCGTCCTGCAGCGTCTCCTGAACGGTGACGCCGTTTTTCTGTACCTGCCAGCCGTGATACCGGCTTCCGTCATACCGCAAAGTCAGCAGCAGACGCTGCATAAGCCCTCCCCCTTACCACATTATTACAGCGCTTTGGGCACCAGAAAGTTCAAGGCGATCACGACGCCCAGCATTAGGAGAAATATCACCAAGGATCCTATATCCCGCTGATGGAGATGCAGCTGTTTCATCCGGGTGCGGCCTTCTCCGCCCCGGTAACAGCGGCATTCCATCGCCATGGCTAATTCATAAGCCCGGCGGAAGGAGGAAACAAATAAAGGGATCAATATAGGAATCAGCGCCCGAATCCGCTGCAACAGGCTTCCGCTTTCCATATCCGCTCCTCTAGCCTTCTGGGCAGACATAATTTTATCGGTTTCTTCAATAAGGGTAGGAATAAAACGCAGAGCAATGGTCATCATCATCGCCAGCTCATGCACATTGACATGTAATACCTTCAGCGGCTTCATCAGCCGTTCCAGCGCGTCGGTCAGCGCGGTTGGAGAGGTAGTATAAGTCAGCAGAGAACTGCCCGCAATCAGACAGAGGATACGGATGGCGATAAAAACGGAGTTGATGAGGCCCTGAAGAGTTATGTGGATAATCCACCAATCCACCAGAACGACTTCCCCCTTCACATAAAAGATATTGATAAAGGAGGTGAAGATAATCAAAGGCAAAATCGGCTTGACGCTTTTCCAGATCAGTCGGACCGGCAGCCGGGACAGGGCTATGCTTACAAACAGGAAGGCGATGGCAATGCCTAAACCTACCCAATTCTGCGGGACAAAAACCGCTACGATATATCCAAAAGTAAGCACCAGTTTCATCCGGGGATCCATCCGGTGCAGCAGAGAATCGCCGGGAAAAAACTGCCCGATGGTGATACCGCTAAGCATGGGCCTTCCCTCCCTTCAGCAGCAGCGGCAACAGCCGATGAGCCGCCTGCTCCACCGTATAGACATTATCCCCCACATTGATGCCCTGATTCCGCAGTTCCATGAAGACGCGGGTAACCGAGGGGATCGCCAAGCCTATGGCGGTCAGCTCATCCGCCCGTGAGAAAACCTCCGGCGTGGGCGCATACATCGCTACACTGCCGCCGTTCATCACCAGTACGGTTTTCGCCACCCGGGCGATATCCTCCATGCTGTGGGAAACCAACAGAACCGTGGTACCGTTCTCCTTCTGATAAACAGCCACCTGCTCCAGAATCATATCCCGGCCCTTCGGATCCAGTCCCGCAGTGGGCTCGTCCAGAATCAATACCTCCGGTTGCATGGCCATGACACCGGCTATAGCTGCCCGGCGTTTTTCGCCTCCGGATAATTCAAAGGGGGATTTCTCCAATAGATCGGCTTTCAGTCCCACAAACTCCGCCGCCCGGCGAACCCGCTGATCAATTTCTTCCTCCGGCAGCTCCATGTTCCGGGGACCAAAGGAGATATCCTTGTATACAGTCTCCTCAAAAAGCTGGTGCTCAGGATACTGAAACACCATCCCAACCTGGAAGCGAACCTGGCGGATTTTTTTCGGCTCCTCCCAAATATCCTTTCCATTCACCAAAACCTGTCCGGAAGTAGGGCGCAAAAGGCCGTTGAGATGCTGTACAAGGGTGGATTTTCCCGAACCGGTATGTCCGATTACACCGATAAAATCGCCCTTTTCCACCGAGATGGAGACATCCTTCATCGCTGTCTTTTCGAAAGGTGTACCGGGAGAATAGGTATAGGTCAGATTGCGGGTTTCGATCACGGACATGGTTGTGTGGTCCTTTCTTGTAAAGGTCTCTAGGCATTTGAAATCCACAGCAGCGCTATTGCCGCAGCAGCATAGATAAAGCGGAAACGCATTCCTCGGCAGTCAGCACATCCGGCGGCAAAGGAACTCCGGCCTGCCGCAGAATGTAGCAGAGTTCGGTGGGCTGTGGAACATCCAATTCCACCGCACGCAGCTCCTCTACCCTAGCGAATACCTCCCGCGGGGCGCCGTCCAGCAGAATATGTCCCTCATCCATTACCACCACTCGGTCGGCTCCAGCGGCTTCATCCATATAATGGGTGATCAGCACCACTGTCATACCCCGTTCCCGGTTAAGACGATGGATGGTATCCAGTACCTCCCGCCGACCCTTTGGATCCAACATGGCGGTAGGTTCATCCAGCACAATACAATCCGGCTGCATAGCGAGGATTCCTGCAATCGCAACCCGCTGCTTCTGGCCGCCGGAGAGTTTGTCCGGCGCGTGCTCACGATAATCATACATATCCACCGCTTTGAGAGAATCATCCACCCGCCGCCTTATTTCGGCGGGTTCAATCCCCAGATTCTCCGGTCCGAAGGCCACATCCTCCTCCACAATGGTGGAAACCAGCTGGTTGTCCGGATTCTGCAGCACCATCCCCACCATTCGGCGGATGTCGTATTTTCGTTCCTCATCCGCGGTATCCAGCTCCTGCACCAATACCCGGCCGCCGGTAGGCAGCAGCATGGCGTTGAAATGCTTGGCCAAAGTGGATTTTCCCGAACCATTATGCCCCAGCAGCGCTACAAAGGAGCCTTTTTCTATGGACAGATCAATCCCGTCCAGCACCATTCGCGGCACCTCGTCGGGATTTTCATATTGAAATGTTACTTCCCGGGCAGTAATCATATCCATAGGCCCTTCTCCCATCTACTTTTCATTATACGGAGCAGCGTTTGACATCTTTCTAACGTTCCCTTCTCAGCCCTTCCAGATGGCTGTAGCGCCGCATGGCAACGAAAAACCACTGCGAACCACCGGCAGACCGATCTCATCGGCAGTAGCTTCTCCGCCGAAGCGTTTTTCCAGCAGAGCTCCCAGAATATATCGCATCACCGATGGCGATAACCCAGCCGTGTAGGAATTGATGATAAAAAACAATGGGTGATCGGAAAGCAACGCCGCGCATTGTTCCACTAAAGGATAAATCTGCTCCTCCAGCTTCCACACCTCTCCCCCCGGTCCGCGTCCGTAAGAAGGAGGATCCATCAGAATGGCGTCATAGGTATTTCCACGCCGCTGCTCCCGCTGGACGAATTTGCCGCAGTCATCCACCAGCCAGCGGATGGGCTTATCTGCCAGTCCGGAGGCGGCAGCGTTTTCCCTGCCCCAGGCGACCATCCCTTTGGAAGCATCCACATGAGTCACGTGGGCGCCGGCGGCAGCACAGGTCAAGGTAGCACAGCCGGTGTAACCAAATAGATTCAGCACTTTCACCGGTCGTCCCGCCTCCTGGATCATGGACGCCATAGCATCCCAGTTCACCGCTTGCTCGGGAAACACCCCTGTGTGTTTAAATCCCATGGGCTTCAAATTGAGCCGCAGGTTACCATAGCCGATCTGCCAACTGTCCGGCAACGGTTTTAGCCGTTCCCACTGCCCGCCGCCGGTGCTGGACCGGCGGTAACGGGCATGGGCACGGCGCCACAAAGGATCGGTTCGAGGAGTATTCCAGATCACCTGTGGATCCGGACGAATCAGCACCACATCGCCCCATTTTTCCAGCCGTTCGCCGCGGGAGGCATCCAACAGCGTATAGTCTTTCCAGTTTTCAGCCGTTCTCATGGGACAACCGCCTTTCTGTGTTTCCTGTGCTTTCGGTTAACGGCTTCAGTCCGCGATGGCAGCTTTGATTTTCTCCGCCAAATCCACCGCCAAGTCATTGATGGTGTCGAAATCCTTGCCTTCCACCATTACCCGCAGCAGCGGCTCGGTACCGGATACCCGGACCAATACCCGGCCGTCCCGACCCAGACTGTCGCCTGCGGCTTTAATTTGAGCCGCCAATTTTTCATCAGCAGCATATTTGGCTTTCTGTTCCGCCGTGGCCCGTACATTGAGCATCACTTGGGGATAGCGCTCCATCACACCGGCTAGACGAGAGAGCTTCCAGCCTTTTTCACGACAAGCGGAAAGCAGCTTGATGGCAGACATCTGTCCGTCTCCCGTGGTTGCGTGTTTGAGAAAGATGATATGGCCGGACTGCTCTCCGCCGATCATATAGCCGCTTTTTACCATTTCCTCCAGCACATAACGGTCTCCCACCTTGGTGGAAACCGCCGCAATACCGTTTTCTTCACAGCAGCGGAAAAAGCCTAGATTGGACATGACGGTCACTACCGCTGCGTCACCGGGGAGCTCACCTTTTTCCTTCATATCTAGTGCCAGAGCGGCGATGATTTTATCACCATCCACCAGGTTTCCCTGTTCATCCACCGCCAGACAGCGGTCGGCGTCCCCGTCAAAGGCCACACCGGCAAAAAATTTCAGCTTCTTTACAAAATCGGACAGCTGCTCAATGTGGGTAGAGCCGCAGTTCTCATTGATATTCACACCGTCCGGCTGGTCGTTGAGAAAGACGCAGTCCGCGCCCAAGGCGGAAAACAGCTTACGGGCAGTAGCGCTGGCGGAGCCGTTGGCGCAGTCTACTGCCAAACGCATCCCACGCAGATCCACATCGGTGACAGTGAGCAGATGGCGCACATAATCGTCCACCGCGTTTTTACATCTGTTTACCCGGCCTACATCTCCGCCGGTGGGACAGGGAGGCGTCTGCGCGCCATCCAGCACAATGGCTTCGATTTCCTCCTCCAGTTCGTCGGACAGCTTATATCCCTCTCCATTAAACAGCTTGATGCCGTTGTATTCACAAGGATTATGAGAGGCGGAAATCATCACACCCGCATCCGCCTCATAATGTTTCACCAGATAAGCTACCGCCGGTGTGGGCACAACGCCCAGCAGAGAGACATCCGCTCCCACAGAGCAAAGGCCAGCCACCAGCGCCGCCTCCAGCATATCGGAGGAAACGCGGGTATCCTTGCCGATCACTACCCGGGGACGGCGATGCTCCGTCTCCAGCAGCACCATCGCCGCGGCGCGGCCGATAGCCATAGCGATTTCGCAGGTCAGTTCCGAATTGGCTACCCCGCGGGCGCCGTCCGTACCAAACAGTCTTCCCATACTCATACCTCTTTCAGCAAAATTTTCCCACAATGCTTTTATTCATCATCGCCCGCCACAAACAGGCGTGATTACCTTTTATCGTACAATGATGCCCAACACGCCTAATGCCATACCTGCCAAAATCAGAATCAATGATAGCCGCAAGGGAGCGGCAAACTTTTCCTTCTGCAGTGTTTTAAATCGTTCCTCGGCGGAAGCTTTATCTTCTTTCAGCAGGGATTTCCATGTCTTTTGCTCCCTGTTCTGGGTGACGATCATCAGCACAAAGCCAGCCAGTGCGCCGGTCAGTCCCAGCCCGATTAAAAACCAGTACAGCATCCGTTCGCTTCCTTTCTACTTCCGATCAGCCCAGCGTCATCTGGCCCATATACTCGATGCCCAAATGAGCGTAAGCCGCTGGCAGCACCACTCGTCCCCGGGGAGTGCGTTGGATAAATCCAATCTGCATCAAATACGGTTCGTATACGTCCTCAATGGTGACAGATTCCTCACCGATTACCGCCGCCAGCGTATCCAGCCCCACCGGCCCGCCGTTGTAATGCTTGATCATAGCCTCCAGCATCCGCCGGTCAACCATGTCCAGTCCCAATTCGTCCACTTCCATCCGATCCAAAGCCTGACGGGCGGTATCCGCCGTTATCACGCCGCCGCTCATCACCTGGGCAAAATCCCGCACCCGCTTCAGCATTCGGTTGGCGATTCGAGGGGTGCCCCGGCAGCGGGAGGCAATTTCCAACGCGCCATCCCGGTCGCAGGGGATATGCAGGATATCGGCGCTGCGCATCACGATTTCTCCCAGTTCTTCCGGCGAATAGAGCTCCAGCCGCAAAATCACGCCAAAGCGATCCCGTAGAGGTGCGGACAGCTGTCCGGCCCGGGTAGTGGCACCGATCAATGTGAACTTAGGCAGCGGCAGATGAATGGAGGCCGCGCCCTGTCCCTTGCCGTTGATAATATCGATGGCAAAATCCTCCATGGCAGGATAAAGAATTTCCTCCACCGTTCGGGATAACCGGTGGATCTCATCGATAAACAGCACGTCCCCCTGGTCCAAATTGGTAAGTAGCGCCGCCAAATCTCCCGGCCGTTCCAAAGCCGGTCCTGATGTGATGCGGAAATTAACCCCCATCTCTGCGGCGATGATGGCCGCCAAAGTGGTTTTTCCCAATCCGGGAGGACCATACAGCAGCACATGATCCAGCGCCTCGCCGCGGATTTTAGCAGCATCCACAAACACCGACAAATTCTGTTTGACCTTTTCTTGTCCGATATACTCCTTCAGCGCCCTAGGACGCAGAGGATTGTCACCTTCGTCCTCCGGTATATATTCTGTGGAAACCAGGCGGTTTTCATAATCCATTTCCATCTCCGCGGACCCCTTCCTCCTCGATGCTCAAAGCTTTTTCCCACAACTGCGGCAGTAAGCGTCCTCCCGCTTGACCGCCGATCCGCAGGACGGACAAAAAGCGGTGTCTTTCATTTGCTCCTGCGGCTTTTCCAGGGGGTCAGGTTCCTCTCCAGCTTCCGTAATATCGAAAACCGAAAAGCGGTTTTGCCCCGTCGCATTACGGAAATGATAAACGCCCTGAATGACAGCAAGAATTATAAAGCCGATGCCAAACAACACAAAAAATCCGGGAGCACCCATCGTTGCGGCGAGAATCGTCCATATCACTCCGAAAAAGGCCACAAAGACCGCGCCGATGCCGCCCATAAAGGAAGGGCCTCTGCCCGGTTTCACACTTTTCATACCGCAACCAATCCCTTCGCTCGTTCAATGCTTGCCCAAGGATTTCAAAGCTTCCCGTACCAATGTTTCCACCGGGAGCGCGCTGTCCAGCTTCCCAACGGCGGCGGATGCTTCCCCGGCGGAAAAGCCCAGCACTGTAAGAGCGGAAACTGCCTGGGCGGCGTTGCCTGAAGCGGAAACCGCCGCTGTCTCCGCCGGCATTTCTATTCCGGCAGACACCTGCAACGCTCCCACCTTATCTTTCATTTCCAACACAATACGCTGAGCCAGTTTGGGCCCCACGCCGGAAGCACGGGTCAGGGTTTTATAGTCTCCCGCAGCGACTGCCAAGGCCACTTTTTCCGGCGAAAGTTCGGATAAAATCGCCACCGCAGCCTTGGGCCCAACACCGGATACCGCCGTCAGCTGTTTAAAACAGTTCAGTTCCCCCTGCTCGGCAAACCCAAACAAATCCACTGCGTCTTCACGGACGCTGAGGATGGTATACAGCATAACCTCCCCGCCCAGCGCCGGCAGCTGCCGGGCGGTATTCATGGTGATAAAGCACTTATAGCCAACGCCGCCGCACTCCACCACCGCTGTGCGCGGTTCCATATGAATCAGTTTTCCACGAACACTGTATAGCATCGCGGCACCTCCGTTTCCTTCTTATAAATCCCCGCCGATGATCCGCCGTTTCAACGCCGTACCGCCCATCTGTCCATGGCAAATGGCAATAGCCAAAGCGTCGGCGGTATCGTCCGGCTTCGGTACCTCCCGAAGCCCCAACAGCCTTCTGGTCATCTCCATCACCTGGGGCTTTTCCGCGCGGCCAAAGCCGGTCACAGCGCTTTTCACCTGCAGCGGTGTGTATTCAAATAATGGTATTCGTGCCTTTCGGGCGGCCAGCAGCACCATCCCCCGGGCCTGTGCCACATCAATGGCTGTTTTTTGATTGTTCTTGAAATACAGCTTTTCTACCGCCATCGCATCCGGCTTTTTTTGTGCCAGCAGCATAGACAGTTCGTCATAAATATACTCCAGCCGGATAGAAAAATCCATCCCTGCGGGTGTGGTGACTGCGCCGTAATCCAGCGGGGCGAACCGCGCCCGTTCATAGCGCACACAGCCCCATCCCACAATGGCATATCCAGGATCAATTCCTAAAATAATCAATGTAAACCGTCCTGTCCTTTCCAGACAAGTTGTCGTCTCCATATCTTTTCCAGTATACCATATTCTTCATTCTCCGGCAATATCCCCTTTGAGTGAAGTTTGGAAAAAAGTAAATTGAGAGAATCCGGACAAAAAAGATTTTCTTTGAGGAGGATTCTTGCCTATGCTGCTCAAGTAAAACCAAGTGCGCTTGTCCAAAGACAAGCAACACACTGCTGATGAATGCCCAAAGCCGCTTTTGACTGACAAATAACTGAATTTGTGTTATGATAGAACAAGTTAATCAGCAGATTGAATATGGCGGTTATCAGATATTAACCTCAGATATGTCTCTGTACAATACAGTGCATCTTTTGTGAGAGGAGCGTTAGTATATAGTGGAGAAATGGGAAGCAAAAGAAAGAAAAAAATTTGCAATTCTAACAATCTGCCTGCTGGCAGGTGTTGTCATCGCCTATGTTGTGATGAGTATGGTTTTAAGGGGCAGCAAAAAATGGGATATTTGTCTGGAAGATTTCGATGCGTATCATGAGAATTTCCAAGCTATGGTTCAACTGTCCGATTATCTTGCCAAGGAACAGCATTCCTCCATCTTATTCGTAGACACAGAAAAGCCAGTCATCACGGATTTTGATGGAAACACTGTTATTCTAGGTAAAACGGAAGCCAATAAACTGCGAAATATCCAAAATCTTTTTCGCTCCAAAAACCTTTCTCTGAGTATGATCTATGTAGATGACGAAGGTATCTCCTTCTCTTCCCTCGACGAATCTTATGCAATTATGTATACCCGGGAAGACCAAGCGCCCTCTCAGCACCAATATCTAAAAAACTATAAGAAAATTTCCACAAAAAAGATTCGCCCCAACTGGTATCATGTGGTCTTTTTCTAATCTGTCCAGTCTATCATAAATCATCGGGCGGAGCTTCTGAAATGAAAGCTCCGCCCGATGATTTTGTTTCTCTCTTTTTGATTTAAATTTGTGGATAAGAAGGATATTCGGACCCAGGATCAACAGTCTTTTTTAAGCCCAAAACAACCTTGAAAAGGTCGCCATCAATCTGAATATTCATCGTTCCTCCCTGCAACTCCATCAGACTGCGGGCTATGGAGAGTCCTAATCCGCTTCCTTCTGTATTACGGGACTGATCGCCGCGGACAAACCGTTCCGTCAGTTCCTCCGGCTCTATATTCAAGGGATCACGAGAAATATTTTTCACCGAAAGAATCACTTCTCCCGACAATTCCGCCAAATCCACATATACTCTGGTGCCGTCCATGGCATATTTTACCGTATTACCGAAAATATTGTCCAGTACCCGCCACATATGCCTTCCATCGGCGTACACCATCACCGGCTGTTCCGGAAGATGACACATTAAGGTGATTCCACGTTCTTCCAGACGGGATTCAAATTCTCCGCCGGCTTGCTTGACCAGCTCCCCTAGATTCAGCATCTCCATGTTGACCGCTATATTGCCGGAGGTTACTTTGGAGGCTTCCACCAGATCGGCCATCAGCTGTCCCAGACGTTTTGATTTTCGTTCCAACACATCGATATATTCCAAAGCTTTTGGATCCTGAATATCGGTGGTTTTCAGCAAACCAACATAACTGATGATGGATGTCAGCGGCGTTTTGATATCATGAGAAACATTGGTGATGAGTTCCGTCTTCATTCGTTCGCTGCTGGTAGCCTTCTCCACTGCGGTATTCAAGGCGCTGCCGGTACTGTTCAGATTGCGCGCTATTTTGGCGAAAAGGGAAACGCTGCTCACATCCACTACCCGGCCCAGTTCGCCTGCCGCCATACGATCAGTAGCCTTCTTGATTCGGTCATACTGAATAGCGGCCAGAATGCCCAGAGTCAGAACAGCGAGATTGCTGAAGAACCACAAGATAGCGGAAAAGAAAGAGCCCTGCCACAAGCCGAAAATCGTCAGGAGCTGAACGATAAGATAAATGCAAACCACAAGACTGACCCGCAGGGTGATAGCAGTGTGCTTGACCATCGTTATAATAAGGCGCAGAAAAAGATAAAGAAATGTTGTACGATACAAATTGCCGGTTTTGGCGCGCCGTACTACCGAAAGAACCAAGATCAGCATATAGATAACAGTGATAATCAGAAAGAACAGCAGAGGAAGAAAATCATAATAAGAGAACACTGCGGCGAACAGCAAAACGGCGATCACCAATAAGGGTTCCAGCCAGATCTTATCAAAGCTGTTGATCACCGGCTTTTCCGCATTCGCCTTATGTCCGGCGGCGGCAATCAGAAAGCAGAACAGCACGATGGTTACCAGACCGGATAGAATCGTTGCAACGATAATCGGCATAAACAGTTTCTTCAGCCGGAGGAACAGCTGATTTTCCTGAGAGAACTCGTCGGTATAGGGCAGACCGCTGCGCACGCCGAAGGATATATGCCATACCGTTTCCTTCTGCCCCTCTTCTGAATAGATGCTTTCGTCCAGGCGGTTCATTTCCCGGGGGGCGATCAGCTCCTTCAGATCCTCTCCGGCAGCAAGATTAGAGGCCAGCAGCTTGCCGCTGTCATCATACAAGCTCCACACCAGATTGGAGGATTCGGTAATGCCCAGCTGTCTTTCCAGCGCCTCCAGATTGGCCAGATCTCCGTAGGAAAGTTCTTCCCCTTGAGCCAGCTGCTGAGATAGCTTATAATAATCCCGTACATTATAGATTTTTTGATATTGCGTTTGTCTGCAGGCATAACTGTTCAGATAGTCGTTGTCCAAAACATCATATCGATTTACCATGTAAAGAGTGCCGCCAACGCCCGCTGCGCACGCCGCCATGGTAATCACCAGCAGTACGCTGGCAATGAGCTTGGCAAACAGACTTTTTTTCAGCTTTGACACCGACCACCGCCCCTTTCGCCATCAGAGTTTTTCCATCTTGTATCCATGTCCCCAAATCACTTTGATATAGCGTGGTTCTTTTGGATTGATTTCGATTTTCTCACGAATGTGGCGGATATGGACCGCTACAATGTTATCTGCGCCATAAGAGGGTTCATTCCAGACATTTTCATAAATCTGTGAACTGGAAAACACTAGACCCCGGTTTTCCATAAGGAACTTGACGATTTTGTATTCCACGGGGGTTAAGGAAACCTCCATGCCGTCCACCGACACTTTTTTTGCTCCGTCATCCAGTTCCAGTCCGCCATTTACCAGGACCGAAGCATCGCTTCCGTTCTCTTTTGCCGTACCGAAATTGGTGTACCGCCGCAGCTGCGATTTAACTCTGGCGATGAGTTCCATAGGATTGAAGGGCTTGGTGATGTAATCGTCGGCGCCAATGTTGAGCCCCAAAATTTTATCGTTGTCTTCGCTTTTGGCGGACAGCATAATAATCGGGATATTCCGGCTTTCCCGGATCTTCATTGTCGCATGCATGCCATCCAGCCGAGGCATCATGATGTCCATAAGAATCAGCTGGATCTCCGGATTGTTCTGCAGCTGTTCCATCGCCTGAAGGCCGTCATAAGCTTTCATCACCCTATACCCCTCGGCTGTCAGATAAATATCCACCGCTGCCGCAATTTCCTTATCGTCGTCGCAAACCAATATAGTCTGGCTCATACCGTCCTCCACCATTACCATTTATTTTATTATCCCCGTGGGACCTCCCTATCATATCACAATTCCGTCTGATTTGCATCCGTATTCCCCTCTATGCTGTTATTTTAGCATCCAAGATGGAAAGCCGGTGAAAGGATTTCTTAAATACCGCTTAATTTCCATACAAAAGGAGACGGCCTGAGCCGTCTCCTATACAAAAAACTTGATTTTCCACCTATCGATATTACTTAAACAGCGCCGTGGAAAGATACCGCTCGCCCGTATCGGGAAGCAGCGCCACGATCAGCTTCCCCTTGTTTTCCTCTCGCTTGGCAATCTGAGAAGCCGCATATACCGCCGCACCTGAAGAGATACCGGCCAGCAGCCCTTCCGTCTTTGCCATTGCCCGGGATGTGCGGAATGCCTCGTCCCCGGTAACTGTGAACACCTCGTCATAAACGGAGGTGTTGAGGATAGAGGGCACAAAACCGGCGCCAATCCCCTGCAAAGGATGAGGGCCCGGCTTCCCGCCGGATAAAACTGGAGAATCCGCCGGTTCTACCGCCACAATCCGAATCTGGGGATTCTTCGCTTTCAGCGCTTCTCCTACTCCAGTGATCGTTCCGCCGGAGCCGATACCCGCTACAAAGATATCCACCTTGCCGTCGGTATCCCGCCAGATTTCCTCTGCGGTGGTACGGCGGTGAATGTCTGGATTGGCGGGATTATCGAACTGATGCGCCACAAAAGTATGCGGCAGCGTTTGCGCCAGCTCATCCGCCTTGGCGATGGCCCCCTTCATCCCCTGTTCTCCGGGGGTCAGCACTACCTCCGCCCCCAGCGCCGCCAAAAGGTTGCGCCGCTCGATGCTCATGGTTTCCGGCATAGTGAGGATCAGGCGGTAACCTTTGGCTGCCGCCACAAAAGCCAGACCGATACCGGTGTTGCCGCTGGTCGCTTCAATAATAACCGTATCCGGCTGGATCAGGCCTTTTTTTTCGCCGTCCTCAATAATCGCAAAACCAACCCGATCCTTGACGGAAGACAAAGGATTGAACGCCTCCAGCTTGGCAACCAGCCGCGCGGTTAATCCTTCGGCTGCCGCATAATTCTGCAGTTCCAGTAAAGGGGTATTGCCAATGAGATCCGTCAGCTTCCCCGCAATTCTTTCCATCTATAAATCATCCTTCCCGCTTTATTTACAGCATAAACATATTCTATGAAATTATGCAAGCGCCTGCTCCAGATCAGCCAGCAGGTCATCTATATGCTCTGTCCCGATAGACAGCCGCACCGTATTGGGCCGGATGCCGGCTTCCAGCAGCTCCGCCTCGCTAAGCTGCGAGTGGGTGGTAGATGCCGGATGAATCACCAAAGATTTGACATCCGCCACATTTGCCAGCAGAGAAAATATCTTCAGCCGATCCACAAAAGCCATCGCTTCTTCTGCTCCACCCTTGATTTCCAGGGAAAAGATAGAGCCTGCGCCTTGGGGGAAATACCGGGTATAAAGCGCGTGATAAGGGCTGTCCGGCAGCGCGGGATGGTTTACCCGCTCCACTTTGGGCTGGCGAGCGAGATATTCTATCACCTTCAGCGCATTTTCCACGTGACGTTCTACCCTTAAAGATAACGTTTCCAGCCCTTGCAGCAGCAAAAAGGCATTCAACGGACTGATCACAGCGCCGGTATCCCGCATCAGCACCGTACGAATCCGGGTCACAAAAGCCGCCGCTCCAGCCGCTTCCGTAAAGCGGATACCGTGATAGCTGGGATCCGGCTCTGACAAGCAGGGAAACCGCCCGGAAGCCGCCCAGTCGAACCGGCCGCCATCTACAATCACGCCGCCCATAGTTGTGCCATGCCCGCCGATAAATTTGGTTGCAGAATGAACCACTATATCCGCACCATGTTCGATTGGACGAAATAGATACGGGGTGGCAAAGGTATTGTCCACAATCAGCGGCAGGCTGTGACGGTGTGCTATCGCGGCGATGGCCTCCATATCCGCCACATCCCCATGGGGATTCCCCAGCGTTTCCAGATACAGCGCTTTTGTTTCGGGACGGATTGCCCGTTCAAAATTATCCGGATCATGGGGATCTACAAAGGTGGTTTCCACCCCGCTCCCCTTCAGCGTATGCGCGAAAAGATTATAGGTTCCGCCATACAGCATTTTGGAGGATACAATGTGATCCCCGGCGAAAGCGATGTTTTGAACAGCGTAAGCGATGGCTGCCGCCCCGGAGGATGTCGCCAAAGCCGCTGCCCCTCCTTCCAGCGCCGTCATACGTTTCTCAAAGACATTCGCCGTTGGGTTGGACAGCCTGGTATACATAAAGCCATTTTCCGCCAACCCGAACCGTGCCGCCGCCTGGGCACAGTTTTCAAACACAAAAGATGTGGTTTGATAAATCGGCACCGCCCTGGCGCCAGTGGCCGGATCAGGCAACTCCTGCCCAGCATGAAGCTGCAGCGTCTCAAATCTCCAGTTTTCTGCCATTGCTTTCATCCCCAAACATCGATTTCCTATAGGATTACTATGATTAAAGCACATTATCCACTTTTTGTCAAGAAATATTTCATCGGCGTTTTCGGGAAAGATTGAAAGTGGCAAGGGCGTAAAAGAAAACCGCAGTGAACAGCAGAATCAATACGCTTACCACTGGGGTAACGGTGTAATCCCCGAAACGGAAGGTAACGCCCATGGTATCCTGGAATTCCTCAAGATAAGCCGACGGAGCATGCTCAAAAGCCTTTTCCATCTGACTTTTCATCAAAACCTGGCGAAATAAGGCCGCTGCATGGGACACGGGAAATATCTTCACCACCAGTTGTACTGCCTCCGGCAGCGTTCCCACCGGCAAATAAATCCCGGTGACGAAGCCAATCAGAGTGCCGATCACCGTACTGGCTGTGGCAAATGCGTTTTGACTTTTAAAAAAGGAAACCACAAAGAACACCAAGGAAGTGTTTACAAAGCATGTGAAGAAAATCAAACCCATCGACTGAAGGAGAGAGATAAAATCCAGCCATTCTCCCCCACTGATTACAATATAGAGCTGCACCAGCAGAAAGGCCAAGAAGCTCATAATAACGCCGATCATATAAGCGCTCAGAAGGTATCCGCCTGCCAACCGTCCCTTTTGGATAGGAGAACTGGCAAAATCCTTGTCGATTTTTTTGGAGCGGTCATCCACCATGACGCCGAAAGCTCCCATGGTTGTGGTGATGGAGGTAACCGCCAGCAGACCAGCCATAATCCAGCTATCCATCAGCTGTCTGGCATTGGCCAAATCAGAAAGGCTGTCCGTCCAAACGTCTCCTAAAAAAAGCGCATAAAGACCAATAATGATGAATACGGCTAATAAAGAGAAAAAAACGGCGCTTTTGTCGCGGAAAAAGAGCTTTAAGTTTCGTTGAGCAAAGGTCAGCATCAGTCTCTCAACTCCTTTCCCGTAATACCAATAAAGGCGTCGTCCATGGTTCCGCTGAGTACTTCGAATCCCGTAATATAGGAACGGCAAGCTTCAATCAGCGGCAGCGCCTCAAATGACCGATTGATTCGAATTGTCACCTGTTCCGCCTGACGCGTCCACTCGCAATCCTGCTTTTTCAGCCATTCAAGCAGTTTCTCCCATTCAGCATTCAAAAAATGCAGCTTCAGTTTGTCGCTGGCATAGCTCTCTTTCAGCGCCGTTGGCGTTCCTTTGGCCGCGATCACACCATTGTCAATGACCACCACATAATCCGCTTCCGCTGCTTCTTCCATGTAATGGGTGGTGAGAAAAATCGTCATATCGGTCTCCCGCTGCAATCGGGTGACTGTTTCCCATACGCTCCTGCGGGTCTGCGGATCCAAGCCGGTTGTAGGTTCATCCAGGAAAAGAATCTTTGGAGTATGAACCAGGGCCCGGGCAATATCACAGCGGCGTCGCTGGCCGCCTGACAGCTTTCCGTAAGGACGGTTCAGCAATTCAGATATTCCCGTCGCATCCGCTGCTTTTCGAACCGCGGCATCCAACACAGCCCCCCGAAGGCCATAAAAGCTGCCTCGAATACGCAGGTTTTCCCGCACTGTCAACAATGCGTCCAGCAGCCCATCCTGAAAAACAGCTCCAATGTTGGCACGGATCGCCTCATCATCCCGCCCCAAAAGAAAGCCGTCCACTGTAACCGTTCCTTCATCCGGTTGGAGAAAGGTACAAATCATGTCGATGGTAGTGGATTTTCCCGCTCCATTAGGCCCAAGGAAAGCAAACAGCTTGCCTCTCTCCACAAAAAAGCTGATCCCTTTGACTGCCTGAATTTCTCCATAGGATTTTTTAAGTCCTGACACCTCAATTATATGATCCATCATCCATCCCTTTCTCTCATTTCCTTCATTTATTGCCGATAAATGGGGCGGTTGAGAAAATTATATAGCGCTCCATCCACGCCGTCAATTCTTTTCATCTCTTTTGATGCCCAGCAAATTCGATCTGGGATGTGCCGTTAACTTTGATAGCTTAGAAAAATAAAAACATTGAAAACTCTTGACAGGGGAAATCTCGCGTCGTATACTAAAGGCATTGTGAAATTTTGGATAAAAGGAGGCGGGCACTATGATCAATCAAAAATTGTTTGACACTATACTCCAGGATCGTTTTGCCCGTCTGTCTTAAAGCGGCAAGCAGAGAAACTCATCTGTGCGTCCGCTCCGGACCGTACGGTGTTTTACGCTCCTGATGTGATCAGGGGCGTTTTTTGTCGTTTAGACGGACGGAATTTCTCTTAAGGAGGGAATGAAAATGAACCAAACAAGCTCACACAAAACGGGGCGTATGCGGCTGATCGTCCGTTTTCTGCATGGAAGTCTGCATTTGTTTTTGACCGCACTGGTGTTCTCGGTGTTGAACACCGCCTTTAATGCTCTGACCCCTCTGATCATTCGCACCACGGTGGATTCCGTCATTGGAGGGGAGCCTTATGCGCTGCCGGATTGGGTGGTTCGTGCCCTGGGCTTGGACGGCCGCGTTGGTGTCGTCAGCGCCCTGCTAATGGCGGCAGCATCCGTGATGATTGTGTCCGTCCTATCCGGCATATGCAACTATGCCAGCCGCATGCAGACAGCCAAAGGCTCCGAGACCTTCATCAAATCTGTACGAGACAAACTGTATGAACATATTCAAAAGCTGCCTTTTGCCTGGCATACCCGGCATCAAACGGGCGAGATCATCCAGCGATGCACTTCCGATGTGGAGGTGGTGCGCAATTTTGTTACCTTTCAGCTTCTGGAGGTTTTTCGCACGGTTTTTCTGATTGTGCTTTCCATGGCTCTCATGCTCTCAATGAACGTCAAAATCACACTGGTGGCGCTGGGGTTTTTGCCGATTATCATGGCTTATTCCGGTTTTTTCTATTCTCGTATCGCCCGGCGGTTTCGCACAGCAGACGAGGCAGAGGGTGAGCTATCCAGCGTGGTTCAGGAGAATCTCACCGGCGTGCGGGTAGTTCGCGCCTTCGGCCGTGAACAATTTGAAATCCAGCGTTTTGATGAAAAAAACAATCGATTCGCTTCTCTTTGGGTACGGCTGGGTCATCTGATGAGTGCTTATTGGGGCATCGGAGACCTGATCACCGGTTTGCAGATTCTTACGGTGATTATTTTGGGTGTGATGGAAACGGTAAACGGCAGCATCACCGTTGGGGAGTTTCTAGCGTTGGTATCCTACAATTCCTCTCTGGCATGGCCTGTAAGAGGATTGGGCCGGATTCTTTCTGAAATGAGCAAGGCTGGTGTATCCATAGACCGGGTAGGTTACATTCTGGATGCAGAGGAGGAGTTGGATCCTCCTGAGGCTTTGGAACCACCACTGGATAAGGACATCGTTTTCGACCATGTCTGTTTCTCCTATGATGAGCAGGCGCCTGTGCTGAAGGATGTCAGCTTCACCATTCCCGCAGGCAGCACCTTTGCCATTTTAGGCGGTACGGGAAGCGGGAAAAGCACCTTGATGCATCTTCTGGACCGGCTTTACGATCTGCCGGACGGCAAAGTCGGGTCCATAGCCATCGGCGGAGTGGATATCCGCCAAATCAGCCGTACCTGGCTGCGCCGGAATATTGGCATGGTACTGCAGGAGCCTTTCCTCTTCTCCCGTACCATTCAGGAAAACATATCCGCTACCCGTCCCGGCGCGGAATTTTCCGAAATCCGTCATGCGGCGGAGATCGCCTGTGTGGATAACGCCATTGTCGACTTTACCGACGGCTACAACACCATTGTCGGAGAAAGAGGCGTTACCTTATCCGGCGGTCAGAAGCAGCGGGTGGCCATCGCCAGAATGCTGATGCAGCAGGCACCGATAATGATTTTCGACGACTCCCTCTCCGCGGTGGACGCAGAAACCGACGCTCAAATTCGAGAAGCGCTGCGGCGGCATGAACAGGGTTCTACCGTGATTCTGATTTCTCATCGGATCACCACCCTGATGCAGGCGGATTGTATTCTGGTTTTGGATGGCGGCCGGGTTGCACAGCTGGGCACGCATGAAGAATTGATCGGTCAGGAAGGCATATACAAAAGTATTTACGATATCCAGATGAGCAGCGATGATCGCGCGCTTATTTTGGAGGACGCGATCCAAGAGGTTCCATAAGGGAACCGGAAAGGCAAAGGTACTGGACCAATGGCTTATGATGAACAGGAATATACCAAATCCTTCGATATCAAGGTATGGAAAAGCCTGCTGCCCTATTTGAAACCCTATCGACGCACGCTGCTGCTGGTGTTTATTTTCAACATGGTATGCGCTCTGATTGATATTTTGCTGCCGCTGTTTCAGCGGGACGCCATCGACCGTTTTATAGAAGCGGGAACGCTGGATGGAATCTGGGTGTTTGCCGCTGTATATGCTACGGTCATAGCTTTGCAGGCTGTCAGCGTCATTATCTTCACCCGCGGCGCCATGCGCATTGAAATGCATTTCGGCCGAGACCTGAAACGGGCCTGTTTTGTGCATTTGCAGACGCTTTCCTTTTCTTACTACAACGTCACGCCGGTGGGGTATATCCTCTCCCGGGTCATGAGCGATACAAATCGGATTGCCAGCCTCGTCGCCTGGAATTTTTTCGATATGTTATGGGCGCTGGGATATGTGCTGGGTGTCTTTGTAGCAATGCTGCTGCTTAACTGGAAGCTGGCGCTGCTGATTATTCTAGTGGTTCCGGTAATCGCGGTACTGACTGCTTATTTTCAGAACCGCATTCTGCACTGGAACCGCAAGGTGCGCAAAATCAACTCGAAAATCACCAGTGCTTTCAACGAGGGAATCATGGGGGCCAAAACCTCTAAGACTCTGGTGATTGAGGGACAGAATTATCAGGAATTCCGCGATCTGACCCAGGAGATGCGTGTTTCCTCCGTTCGGGCCGCCCGGCTCAGCGCCGTGTATATTCCTTTGGTGCTTCTGTTCAGCTCCCTTGCAACCGCCATTGTGTTGGCCCGGGGCGGTTTTATGGTGATGGACGACATGCTGCTGCTGGGTACCTTATCCGCCTTTACCGCTTATGCTGTGGGGATCTTTGAACCCATACAGCAGCTGGCACGGAATCTGGCGGATCTCATTTCCATGCAGGCTAATATTGAACGGGTGACCGGTCTGCTGCAGCAAAAACCCCAGATCACGGATTCCCCGGAAGTGACAGCCAAATACGGCGATGCCTTTCATCCGCTGACAGAAAATTGGGAATCCATCCGTGGAGACATCGAATTCGAAGATGTGAGCTTTCGCTATCCCGACGGCAACGAAGAGGTCCTCAGCCATTTCAGTCTAAAAATCCCGGCGGGCACCACCGTTGCCATCGTTGGAGAAACAGGCGCAGGCAAAAGCACCCTGGTAAATTTGGCCTGCCGCTTTTTCGAACCCACCTCCGGCCGTATCCTCATCGACGGCCGTGATTATCGGGAACGCAGCCAGCTATGGCTGCACAGTAACATCGGTTATGTACTGCAGAACCCCCATCTTTTTTCCGGTACGGTAATGGAAAATATCCGCTACGGCCGTCTGGATGCTGCTGATGAAGAAGTGCTGGCGGCCGCCAAAGCCGTGAGTGCCGACACGGTAGTGGAGAAGCTGGAGGACGGCTACCAAAGCCCTGTGGGCGAAGGCGGCGACCGTCTTTCCACCGGAGAAAAACAACTGATTTCCTTTGCCCGGGCGGTACTGGCCGATCCTCGTATTTTCGTGCTGGACGAGGCCACCTCCTCTATAGATACCCAGACAGAGCAATTGATTCAGGCCGCTATTTCCCATCTGCTGAAGGACCGAACCTCTTTTCTTATCGCCCATCGGCTTTCCACTATCCGGCAGGCCGATTTGATCCTGGTCGTGAGGGATGGTCGAATCGTAGAACAGGGCAAGCATCTGGAACTGCTGAGAAGAAAAGGGTATTATCACGATCTGTACAGCAAGCAGTTTGCAGAAGAATCCGCGATGAAGGTGCTGCAGGAAAGCGTATAAAATGAAAAGACTGGCAGAAACAGTTGGACAGAAGCCGGAGGAAAAGACAAAGAAAAAGGGTCCAGCCGTAGAATAGCT
>CABULH010000006.1 GCA_902492455.1 uncultured Oscillospiraceae bacterium | reverse complement strand
TCTACCGCTTTATCGGCAAAATCGAATGACACATCTTGAGATACCCAACAATATCTTTAACTAAGGGAAACTGGATTGTCAGTTCCTGATTCTGATATGTTGATTTCCATATCAGAGGAGCTGGAAACACCAGTAAGCACTTTGCTTGGAGAAACTGTTATTGAGTCAAAGGTTAATGACTTAAAAGCGATTTCCGAAAAACTGGAGATTATAAACTTACAGCTCGCACAAAGGAAGATCATGAGACGAAAAATATTTCATTGGCTATTTATCTCATTGTGTGTGTTCATGGTAACAATTTATGCGGTCTTAATTGTATTAAAAAGTTCTTACTTAGGTTGGAATTATAGTGACCCTGAAACCGCCGTTGCCGGAGTAGCTTTTCATGCATTTGAATGGCTATTTGTCAGATTTGCACCGATCATACTCGCGGGGACAATCGTTGGTATAATCTTAACGCGGAGGAAAGTATAAAGCTGCTCTACTCTTTGGGGTACGGTTCAGATTTCAAAATTCCTGGTTATCTGAAGATTATGAGCATACTCTTGATCGCGTGAGTTCAAATCCCCCCAAAAAACAGCAAGAGATTCTTTTTATCTCACCTTCACATGTCGGCGGTCGGCAATTCGCAACGAGTTGTCGGCTGTTTTTTGTTTTGCCGCTCAACATCGAGCGGCATTTTAAATATAGTCATTTCAGAAATATGGTTTGTTTGCCGATACTGATACGGCGATTATCAGCATCTACCTGCGCTATCCCGCCGTATTGCTTCCAGAGTGCAACATCATGCTAAACGATCCCCACATATCCGGGCCGTTAACGGCCCCGGATATGTGGGGATTTTGTTTTTTGCCGGACAAATTTCGAAATTTGCACTGGGGAGTGGAAATAAAAATCTGATTTTCTATATGACGCTTCGTTGTATCTTACTGTCATCCAACATCTGGACGGACCGGCTAGAGGACATGACCCAAGCCCGCACAGATAGTCAAATAATGACCTTTTTTTGACTTCTTCTCATAAAATTTCCCAAATATGAGGCAAATTTCGAAAAATGACGGCAATTTCGCCCGAATACGACCTTAAACACCTCATATAATGACATTTTATTGACGGTCGCAGTGAATGAAACTTATGATAATGGTGTAATTAGCAGATAAATCGCAGTTGAAATTTAGGCGAATTTTCCAGCTTGGATGGGAGAAATGAACGATGGATGTCCATAAACTACTTAAAAATATGACATTGCGCGAAAAGCTTGCCCAGATGACACAGCTCGACAGCAGCTTCCATAATGCACAGGGAAGCGGGGAGTTAACAGGTCCTCTGCATGCCATGCAGATCACCGAAGAGGATGTGGCGGCATGCGGTACGGTGCTCGGCGGTATCGGCGCGGCTTACACCCGCGCCATACAGGAAAAACATCTGGCGGCTGACAGATTAAAAATACCGGTGTTGTTTATGCTGGATGTCATCCACGGCTTCCGCACGATATTTCCGGTGCCGCTGGCTATCGGCTGCACCTGGGACCCTGCACTCGCTGAGGAATCGGCCCGCATTGCCGCCAAGGAAGCGGCTGTGTCCGGCGTGCATGTGAATTTCTCCCCGATGGTGGATCTGGTGCGGGATCCGCGTTGGGGGCGCGTGATGGAATCCACCGGCGAGGATCCGCTGCTCAACAGCCTGTTTTCGGCGGCTTTTGTGCGGGGCTATCAGGGGGATGATCTGAAGAATCCAGAACGTATGGCGGCATGCGTCAAACATTTAGCGGCCTACGGGGCGGCGGAGGCCGGCCGGGATTACAATACCGTGGAGCTAAGCGATTATGCCCTGCGGGAATATTATTTCCCGGCTTATGAAGCAGCCATCAAGGCAGGCGTGGCCATGGTGATGTCATCCTTCAATGTGCTGGGCGGGGTGCCCTCAACGGCGAACAGCTGGCTGCTGCGGGATGTTTTGCGGGAGGAATGGGGCTTCAAAGGTGCAGTAATTTCGGACTGGGGTGCCGTGCAGGAGCTGGTTGAGCATGGCGCAGCCGAGGACGGCAGAGAAGCGGCCTATAAGTCTATCCGGGCCGGTGTGGACATTGAGATGATGACCTCCGATTATCTCCAGTTCGGAGAAGAGCTGGTAAATGACGGATTGCTGGACGAGGCGCTGATTGATGAGGCGGTGCTGCGGATTCTGAAACTTAAGGACGCGATGGGGTTGTTTGAGGATCCTTACCGCGGAGCCAGCCCCGAGGCGGAAGCGGCTGTACAGGGCTGTGCCGAGCACCGGGCAGCCGCTCGGGAGATCGCGGCCAAGTCCATGGTACTGCTGAAGAACGAAAATCAGCTGCTGCCTCTGTCCAGAAATGCCAAAATAGCGGTGATTGGGCCTTTCGGAAAGGAAGAGAATCTGCTGGGCGGCTGGGGCTGCGTAGGCAGGAGAGAAGAGACGGTGACGCTGGGACAAGGTCTCGAAGAAAAGCTGCCGGCTTCGCAGATCACCTACTGCCGCGGCACCGGATATGCCGATCAGGACGACTTGGATCTGGAAGGTGTAAAGGCGGCGGTAGAGCCGGCGGATGTGGTGATTCTGGCACTGGGTGAGCATCAGGATATGACCGGAGAAGCGACAAGCCGTGGTTTCCTGACGGTTCCAGGGCGGCAAGAAGAACTGGCTCAGGCGGTATTTTCGTTAGGTAAGCCGACGGTGCTGGTGCTGTTCAGCGGACGGCCGCTGGAGATACGGAAGCTGGCGGAACAATCGGACGCGGTGCTGGAAGCCTGGTTCCCAGGCAGTGAGGGCGGCCATGCGGCGGCGGATCTGCTGTTTGGTGACCGCCTGCCGGAAGGACGGCTCACCATGTCGATGCCGTATACGGTGGGGCAAGTGCCGGTATACTATAACGGTTACCGGACAGGCCGTCCAATTGATAAAGAATTTTCCGAACAGCGCTATTTGTCACGGTATATCGATATCCCCAACGCGCCCTTGTATCCGTTCGGATACGGTCTGGGATTCTCGCCGGTAGAATACGGCGAGACCAGGGTGGAAACGGTTGAAGAAAACGAATCGTGGAGGATTTCAGCGCAGATCGTTAATACAGGGAAATACCCTGTGCGGGAGACGGTGCAGCTGTACACTCGGGATGTGAGCGGCAGTGTAGTGCGTCCGGTACGGGAATTGAAGGATTTTTGCAAGGCGGAGCTGCAGCCGGGAGAAGCCCGGGAGATTTGCTTTATATTGAAAAAGGAGCAGCTGGCGTTCGCTCATGCAGACGGCAGCCGGTATGCGGAGCCGGGAGAATTCCTGGCGGTCGTCGCGCCGAATGCGGCGCAGGGGAAGGCGGTCTCTTTCCGTCTCCGATAAAGTTTGGAGGCAAGGCATGAATTCATTTTATCAGCTCAATGTGACGGAAAAGGATATCCCCTTTGTCCTTTTTTATGACAACGGCAATTCGGTGGTGCCCAGCCACTGGCACAAGGAGATCGAAATTATTTATTCGCTTCAGGGCAATACCCAAATGATGATCAACGACCGGATTTTTGATGTCCGGGAAGGTGAGATGGGAATTGCAATCGGCGGCGACGTGCATTTTTATCTCTGTTCTCAGAATCACCGCAGGATGGTGGTGATGTTCGATATGGACATTTTTGAGGACGAACGCTCCCACGGGCGGACCAAGGCAGAGATCAAAAAGCGGCTGGAAAACATGGTGCGGGTGAGTTCAAGATGGCGGCCAGAGCAGCGGCAGCGGGCGGTGG
Source organism: uncultured Oscillospiraceae bacterium (assembly GCA_902492455.1). Lineage (GTDB taxonomy): Bacteria > Bacillota > Clostridia > Oscillospirales > Acutalibacteraceae > CAKTXU01. The sequence goes on along the minus strand of CABULH010000006.1, from coordinate 187,017 downwards.
AGATCCTTCATCAGTTGGAAAGGCTGACCACCGACAGCGGTTTTGGGCGGAATTTGTCCATCAAAGCACGCATTTACGATTTAATCCTGCTGCTGTGCAACGAAGTGCCCAAGAGCAATACACAATTCAGCATGTTCACCAATATCAATCAGACCAAAATGCTCGCCAATCTGGAGAAAACCATCGCCTATGTGGAGCAGAACTATCAAAGGAAATTGTCATTGGATGAGGTGGCGCTGGCACTGAATTTCGCCCCAAGCTATTTTGCCCGTTTCTTTAAAAGGTTTACCAACACCACCTTTTTATCTTATCTGAATACCTATCGGATTAATAAGGCGCAGTGGGCGCTGATTAACGAAAACAAAAGCATAACGGAGATTTCCGATGAGGTGGGATTCGGCAGCGTGAAAACCTTCAATCGGCTTTTCAAGTCCACCACGGGTATGTCGCCAAGTGAATATCGGAAGTCAATATTTGAGAATAACGGAGCGGAATCCGACATAGAAAGCGCTCTGTGATCTCGGTATAATCAAATTGGATTATAGAGAAAAACTTCTAGTCAATGTTACGAATGGAAAGGCGGATTTCATTATGGAAAAGATCATTCGCATCGCCGTTGTGGGCTGCGGCGGTATTGCCAATGGAAAACATATGCCCAGTCTCAAGCGTCTGCCGGGAGTGGAAATGGTCGCATTCTGCGACATCATCCCTGAGAGGGCAGAGAAGGCGCGGAAGGACTTCGGCACCCCTGATGCCCGGGTATACACCGACTATAAAGAGATGCTGGCGAAGGAAGCGGACGTGGATGCGGTGCATGTGTGCACCCCCAACCGCTCCCACTCCTTTATCACCATCGACGCCTTGGAAGCCGGCAAAAACGTCATGTGTGAGAAGCCAATGGCGAAAACCTCGGCTGAGGCGGCGGCAATGTGCGAAGCCGCCAAACGTACCGGTAAGAAACTGACCATCGGTTATCAGAACCGCTTCCGAAAGGAAACCCAGTACCTGCATCAGCTGTGCGAGGACGGAGAGCTGGGGGAGATTTATTTTGCCAAAGCGCATGCGGTGCGCCGGCGTGCGGTGCCAAACTGGGGTGTGTTCCTGAATGAAGAGGAACAGGGCGGCGGTCCCCTGATCGATATCGGCACCCACGCGTTGGACCTGACCCTGTGGATGATGAACAATTACAAACCCCTGTATGTAGTGGGCAACACGTATCATAAGCTGGCCGATACCAAAGATGCGGCGAATGCGTTCGGGCCGTGGGATCCGGAGAAATTTACGGTGGAAGACTCCGCTTTTGGATTTGTGACAATGGAAAACGGCGCGACTATTTCCTTGGAATCTAGTTGGGCGCTGAATATACGCGATGTGGGAGAAGCCCGCACCACCCTGTGCGGCACCAAGGCCGGCGCCGATATGCGGGACGGATTAACTATCAACGGCGAGGAGCGCAGCCGCCTGTACGAAAAGAAAATCGAGCTGAATATGGGCGGGGTTGCCTTCTATGATTCTACCGACAGCGATTTGGACAACGACCGCGAGGCTGCCTATTGGATCAATTGTCTGCGCACCGACGGCGAGGTGCTGGTAAAACCGGAAGAAGCGCTGGTCGTCACCCGTATTCTGGAGGCTATTTATGAGTCCTCCAAAACCAAGAAGCCGGTATATCTCGGTTGATCAAGCCGGGAAGCAGATAACACGATAATAAACAGATAAGGAGGAAGCAAAGCATGTTCAAACGCGTTTTAAGCCTTGGCGCGGCGGTCCTGATGACGGCGGCCCTGGCGTCCGGATGCAGCGAAAAACCGGATGCCAGCCAGAGCAGCGGCGGAAATACTTCATCGGCCGCTACCACCAACCCGAAGGGAATCAATTTTGAAGGCCGCACGGTAAAAATCTGGGCGTCCTACCAGGTGGATCCCCGTCTCAATGAGGCTGCCAAGGAGGATCCCAAGTATGAGGACAACTGCGCTTATTGGGATCAGCTGGAGAAGGACTTTAATTGCACCATCGAGATTCTTACCGAGGAAGATTTCGACTATTTCCGCAATGGGTTCCTCAACGCCTTCGCCTCCGGCGAAGTTATCGCCGATGCGATTGTGGGCGACATGACCTATTCCTATCCCACCTGGATCATCAACGATATGCTTGAGCCGCTGGACGATATCATGGATGTCTACGGCAAAGATCCCAACAGCCCATGGGATCCGGAGATTTCCAAAAACTTCGTGTACAATGGAAAATGCTACGCTACTAAGGACAAAAATCTGACCCTGCCGAAATACGTCATGTATTTCAACGAGCGGCTGTTCCGAGAAGAGGAAAGCCTGAAGGGATACGACCTGTTTGAGCTGGTCCGCAACAAGGAGTGGACCTGGGAGAAGTTTGTGGAAGTAGCCAAGGCCGGCACCATCGACAAGGACGGTGACGGCAACGCGGATATCATGGGTGTTGCTTCTCGGGCGCAGCCCGGTTCCTTCCTCATCGACGGCTTGGTAACCTCCAACGGAAATGGCTTTGTCAAGCGTGAAGGCGATAAAGTGCTGTTCGATCTGGACGCGCCCAACGGTCTGGCGGCGCTGGAACTCGCTTATAAGATGGCGTGGGACGATAAATGCCTGGGCATCACCGGCGTGTTCGATTCCTGGACCGGCGGCGAAGATGAATTTAAGGCAGGCCGTGTGGCGATTTTTGCCGGCGACCGCGGCGATATGTCCTTCAATAAAGATATGGATGATAAGATCGGCATGATTCCTTTCCCTATCGGACCGGATTCTGACGGCGACTATATCGGAGACTATCCGGCGTTCGATTTCTGGGGTGTGGTGGCAGGCTGCCAGGATCCCGACAAGGTGGCGGCGCTGGTAACGGCGATCAATACGCCCCGGGAACCTCAGACAGTGGAAAGCGTCTATGAATCCCAGGTAGATATGTCCGAGAACCTGGAAATGATCCAGATTATGCTGGATTCCCGCGTAAATACCTCCTACTATGGCTATAAGGTGTTCATCGACGAACTGCTGTGGTCGGATTATGGCCTGCGGGAAGGAAAGTCTCCCGCCACATACTTGGCGGAGAAAAAGCCCATCATCGAATCCGCACTGGAAGTGCTGTGGACCCCCATCACCCTGGATTAAGGAAAAGGGCTGATCGGGAAGCAAGACGAGCCGCCTTGCTTCCCGAAAGGAATTGCACAAAAGCATGGAAGGAGTTGTCGTTATGAAAAAAAATCTGTTTCGCCGTATCCTGTCCATAACTGCTGCAGCCTGTGTCACCATGTCCATCGCGGTATCCGGTCTCGCCGTAAACGCGGAGGAGGAAGTCAACTATGCTCCCAACCCCGGCTTTGAAGAGGGCAGTGATACCGAAGCGGGCAGCTGGGGTCTGTGGCCCGGCTGGGATCAGGGCTCCTTTATCACCAAGGCTGCTGAGGAATTGCACGGCGGCAGCCGCGCCATCAAGGTAGTGCTCAATGAGGAACAGAATTATGCTCTGTATGCCGGTCGGGACGGCGCGGCTATGAACGTATCCGGCGCTATGACCCTGACTATGTGGGTTAAATACACCGGTATCACCGGCGAGGGCTTTAAGATCGGTTTGGAACGCAAAACAAAGGAAACCAACGCCGACGCTCATGTATGGGGTGAGACCATCACCGGCTCCTCCGACGGCTGGACCCAGCTGAAGCTGGATATCCCGGCGGCTGAGGAAGCCATTGCCAATATCAACATTAAGGTGGAGATTGGTAAGGGCGCCGGTACCCTGTTGATCGACGATGTGGTGCTGAACGGCGAAGCGCCGCTGCCGCCCGAAGCGGATCCTACCAAAAACTATGCGAGAAATCCCGGTTTTGAAGAGGGAAGCGATATAGAAGCGGGTAACTGGGGCCTGTGGCCTGGCTGGGATCAGGGCTCCTTCATCACCACAGCTGCCGAGGAAGTACACGGCGGCAGCCGCGCCATTAAGGTGCAGCTGGGCGATACCACCAACTATGCGCTGTATGAGGGCGGAATCAACGGCTCTGAGTTTGATCTTAAATCGGCCGCGACGCTGACGATGTGGGTCAAATACACCGATGTTACCGGCGGCTTCAAGTTTGGCCTGGAACGTAAGGTTGGCGACACGGCTAATGACAACTATTTCAGCGACATGATCACCGGTTCCTCCGACGGCTGGACTCAGCTGAAACTGGATATCCCGGCGAGCCAGATGGATCTGACCGAATGGATCATCAAGGTGGAAATCGACAAGGGGGCCGGCACCCTGCTGATCGACGATGTGGAGCTGAAGGTCGGCGGCCAGAGCGGCGAAGAAGAGGAGATTCCGGAAGATAAGAAGCCGGGCGTATCCATCACCGATGCCAAAGGGCAGAATATCCTGACCAACAACGGTTTCGAAAACAATGACGCTGACTGGGGCGTTGTAAACGGCGCTTCCATCACCACTTCCGACTCCCATTCCGGAGCCAAATCGGTTAAGGTCGTGCTCGACGGCAATGCGCCGGGGATGTGGAGCAATCTCAAGGGCGAGATCTCGGTGGATCTGAGCAAAGCGATGAAGCTCAGCTTCTGGGTGAAAATGGAGAATGTGACCGGCGACGGCTTGACCGTCGGCGTGGAGCGTACCTGTATGGATGCGGACTTCAATGTCACCAATGCCAATGTGTTCAGCGAGGCCCTTAACGGTACCAGCGATTGGAAGAAGGTCACTGTGGATATCCCTGCGACAGAGGGCTGTTATTCCCTGGTGGTGAAGGCCAACTTCCCGGAGGGCGGTACTGGCACTGCGTATTTTGATGATTTTCATCTGACCACCGCGGATGAAAAGGATATGAATCTGCTCAACAACGGCGGTCTCGATAAGACCAACAACGACACCGAGGCTTCCGGCTGGGCCCTTTCTCCGGAATGGCCGAAGGGTAAATTCAATCATGAGGATGTACATAACGGCACCAGCTCCCTGGAACTGGCGCTGGGTACCGATGCTTACACCCTGTTCCAGAGCAGCGGCTGGGGCGTACTCAGCTATGACCTCAAGCAGAGCATGACTTTTTCCGCTTGGGTAAAAGCCAGCAGTGTCACCGGCGAGGGTGTCAGCCTGAAAGTGGAGCGCAAAAACGGCGATGACCTGGTGGGCGAAGCGGTTGTCAGCACGGCTGTCACCGGAACGTCCAACGGCTGGGTGCAGCTCAAGGTGGTAGCTCCCGCTGTCACCGACGAAGTCAGCGAGATCATCGTTTCGGTTAATGCGGCTTCCGGCTCCGGAACAGTGCTGGTGGATGACCTGCAGCTGCGCACTGCGGTGGCGTCGGATACTGAAAACGGCGGAGAAGGCGATGATGGGGAAGGCGGCGGCAGTGTGCCCACCGGCGTGGCGTTCCCGGCCCTGGCTGTTTTGGCATCCGTTACCAGCGCTGCGGCCCTGGTGATCATCCGGAAACGGAAATGATTTCAGAAATACAACACAGACAGTAGAAAGGAAAGGGTTTCATGCTGAAAAAATGGATGGCCTGCGTGTCGGCGTTGCTGGTCACGGCTTCTCTGTCCTGCTCGATACTCACCGCAAACGCGGAGGATAAAGAGTATGACACGCTGCTCAAGAATCCGAGCCTCGAAGATCTCAATGAAGACGGTACCACCACTTTCTGGGATGTATGGCCGGGTAATCCCGCCGAAGGTGAAAAGCACGCCTCGGTTTCCAACGACGTTGTGCACAGCGGCAAAAACTCGCTGAAGATCGACCTGACCACGAAGAATAATCAGGCGGTTTACCAGTATCATCTGGCGGCCGACAAGCGTTTCCCATTTGCTAAGGAATACACGTTCTCGTTTTGGGTGAAAATGGAAGGGGTTACCCCGTCTGATGCCGATGGCATCAGAATCGGCGTCAACCGCAAGGGAGCGGACGGCAACGGCTACGATTTGCGGGAAAGCATCGAGGTGGGGACTTATGACTGGACCAAGGTTTCTATTACCGTGCCGAAGGCTTTGGTTGGCCTGGTGCAGTATGACGTGATCGTGGATATCGGACGCGGCACCGGCACCATGTATATCGACGATTTTGAACTGGTGGAAGGCAGCGGTACCCCCGCACCTACTGATCCGGTCACTCCTGACGATTCCAGCAAACCGGATACCCCTGATGATCCCAGCGAACCGAACAAGCCTGACGATCCCAGCAGCACCCCCGCCGACCCGGCGGAATCCAGTAATCCCGCGGAATCCAGTGATCCCGCATCTGATGCCTCCAAGCCTGGCGATACCTCCAACAATAGCAGTTCCAGCAAACCCGCAACCACCAAGGCGGATCCGGTTAACAATAACAAAACAGACGACGGCGGATTCAACGCGCTGCCGCTTATCATTGTAATCGCGGTGGTGGTAGCCGGCGCGGCGGTCGTAGTCGCGGTGCTTATCATCCGTGAAAAGAAGAAAAAACAGACTCCCCCGCAGGCGTAAAAATCATTGAAGCCCAGTGAAAAACTTTTGAAACTGGCAGGGGTAAAGCAGGATTGCCCTCCGGCTTGCCGGAGGGCAATCTTATCCCGGCCGATATTCTTTCGAATATACTTTTTGGAGAATAATGCTTTCCCCAAATGGAAATAGAAGATGAAATTCCTTTAAATGCATCAATTAACCAACGTCGCAGTCTACTGCGGCTATAATCTCATCATGTAAGGAGTGGATGTCGGTGAGAACTTGGATAAGACGGCTGACAGGCTGGCTGGTGACCGCGTCGCTTATGCTGACAACGGCTGCCGGCATACTGCCCTGCGCCGCCGCTGGAGATGCTGTCCGTTCGGATGATAGATCCGTTTCCGTGGCCGAAAACGGATCCTATACCGCGTATCTCCAGGCGCATCCATGGCCCAAGGCGGCCGACAGCCAGACGCTCTCAGCCCAACAGGCGGAGGTTTCTCAGGGAGCAGAGCAGCAGGATGGCGGCGTTCTGATCGATGTGGACGGATTTATCGAATGGAAGGTAACCGTGCCCAAGGACGCTCTCTATCAGCTGCAGCTGGAATACCGTGCTGAGGGGAACGACGTAGAAGAGATCGAGCGCCGGTTGCTCATCAACGGTGAGGTGCCTTTTGAGCAGGCTGGAGCGGTCGCATTTCAGCGCATCTGGAAAAACGATCCGGAGGATATGGACGGCGACGGCTTTCGGACCGATTCCTCCGGCAACCAGCTGGCTCCGTCACAGATCGCGGAGACAGTCTTCACCTCTCAATATATACGCAACATCGACAGCCAGCGGGTAGAGCCGTATTACATCGCTCTCAAGGCAGGGGAAAACACCATCCGTTTGACCGGCGTGCGGGGAGATATGACGGTCCGTTCCCTCACCATTGGTTTGGCCCGGGATATTACCGGTGTCACCTATGCCGATTATCTTGCGGACCACAGCGGAACGGATTATACCGGCGAAACGATTACTGTCCAAGGGGAGTCCGCCAGTTTTAAATCAGCCCCCTGGCTGCTGCCTATGACCGACCGCACTTCACCGGCTACCGTACCGAGCCACCCGACTTTGATGCGGTTGAACACTATCGGCGGCAGCAACTGGTCTACTGCCGGCTCATGGATTGAATGGACGGTGGATGTGCCAGCGGAAGGCTTTTATTCCCTGGGAATCAAGTTCCGGCAGAATCTGGTATCCGGTATGTTTACCACCCGCACCTTATATATCAATGGGGAAATCCCTTTTGAGGCAGCGGCAGGACTGGAATTCGCCTATGACGGCGGATGGCAGGGCCGGGTGCTGGCCGATGAAGAAGGGAACGCTTACAAATTTTATTTAAAGGCTGGAGAAAACACCATTCGTCTGGAGACCGCCGCAGGACGTGCGGCAGATATATTTGCCCGGGCAGAGGCCAGCGTGGCGGCGCTGAATGAAGCCTACCGCAATATCATCATGCTTACCAGCACCTCTCCCGATCCGCTGCGTAACTACCGCATTGATAAGGTGCTGCCGGAGGTGATGGAGACCTTCCGGATTCAGATGGAGGAGCTAAAAGCGATTTCCTCCGGCATAGCGGAGATCAGTGGCCAAAAAGGGAGCATGAATACCGCGCTGGACAATCTGCAGCTGCAGCTGGAATCCTTTATCGAAAAACCCATCACCATTCCATCGCGGCTGGATAGTTTTAAAACCAATGTCAGCAGCATGGCTTCTTGGGTGTTTGAGCTTTCCTCCCAGCCTCTGGAAATCGATTACTTCACGTTATCGGCTCCCGCAGAGGGGACCGATGTGCAGGAGGTAACCGATGTGGACGCCAGTTTCTGGGAAAAGCTGTCCTTTGAGGTGCAGGCCTTCATTGGATCTTATACGGCGGATTACTCACTTCTTGGCGGCACTGCCGAAGGGAAGACCAGCATTGATGTCTGGGTCAATAACGGCCGCGATCAGGCGACCATTCTCAAACGGCTGGCGGACAGCCGCTTCACGCCTCAAACCGGTATCCAGGTCAATGTCAAGATCAGCAACGCGGTCTCCACAGCCGCGTCAACCACGGTGTCATCCCTGCTGATGGCTACCGTTTCCGGTCAGGGGCCGGATGTGGCCGTATCCTTGGGCAACTCCGAGCCGGTTAACTACGCGTCCCGCGGCGCCGCGGTGGATCTGAGCCGGTTTTCGGGCTTTGAGGAGGTCGTCGGGCGGTTTATGCAAAGCGCAATGGTGCCGTTTGAATACCAGGGCGGCTATTACGGACTGGCTGAAACTCAGACCTTCCCGATGATGTTCTACCGCACCGATATCTTGGAGGAATTGGGACTCGAGCCGCCGGAAACCTGGGAAGATCTGTACACAGTGGTGGGCGATCTGCAGAAAAAGTACATGACCGTAGGTATTCCCGGCGATATGAGTTATTTGGCTACCCAGATTCTGCAGAACGGCGGTACTTTGTACAACGATGATAAATCCCGCAGTGAACTGGGCAGCCAGCTGGCACTGACGCAGTTTAAGAACTGGACCAATCTCTACACCAGCTATGAACTGCCCCTGGATTATGACGCTGCCAACCGCTTTCGCACCGGCGAGATGCCGATTGTGATTGCGGATTACAGCTTCTTCAATCGCATTTCGGTGCTAGCGCCGGAACTCAAAGGTTTGTGGGATTTCCAGATGATCCCAGGCACCGAGCAGGCGGACGGCTCTATCAGTCATACCGCTCTGGCGGGCGGTTCCTGTGCCATGATGCTGGCCACCTCCGATAAACAGGAGGAAGCGTGGGAGTTCCTGCGCTGGTGGACGGACGAGGATACTCAGACGGAATACGGCCGGCAGTTGGAAAACCAAATGGGCGTGGCGGCGCGTCATGCCTCCGCCAATATGAATGCGATGAAGAACCTGCCCTGGACCACCGCGGAACGGAACAAGCTGTTCGCGCAGTGGGAGCAGGTACAGGGGCTGCCGGAAGTTCCCGGCAGCTACTACGTTGCCCGAAACGTGGATAATGCCCTGCGTAACGTACTTTCCTACGGCAACGATCCGCAGGAGGTGCTTAAGGAATACGCCATCAGCATCAACGAGGAAATTGCGTCCAAGCGCGAGGAATTCGGTTTGGAATAACCGGAGGGACGAGAAAGGACGGATCGACGTTATGGGTTATTTAGCCAAACGTTTCCGGATGAGGCTGCCGATCATTGTCATGCTGATTCCGTTTTTTACCCTGTTTGTGATCTTTACGGTGTATCCGGTGGTGCGTTCCATCTGGTATTCCTTTACTTATTATAATGTCTTCAGCGATGCGGAATTTATCGGCTTCAAGAATTATACCCGTCTGTTTCTGGAGGACAGCGTCTTTCTGACGGCGCTGAAAAATACGCTGGTATTCGCGGTTATCACCGGTCCGGTTGGGTATCTGCTTTCCTTGCTGGTCGCCTGGCTGATTAACGATCTGAGTCCGAAATTTCGTTGGTTTCTGACCCTGATCTTCTACGCGCCGGCAATTTCCGGCTCGGCGGTGGCGGTGTGGTCCTTTATTTTCAGCGCCGACCGGCACGGCTATGCCAACAGCATCCTGCTGCAGCTGGGGATTATCAACGAATCCATCGCCTGGTTTAAGGATCCGCGCTATATGCTGGGCACCATCATCGTTGTCCAGTTGTGGATGAGTCTCGGTACCAGCTTCCTGGCGTTTATTGCCGGTTTGCAGGGGGTGGATCGCTCGCTGTACGAGGCCGGCGCGGTGGAAGGTATCCGCAATAAGTGGCAGGAGCTGTGGCACATCACGCTACCGGCGATGAAGCCGCAGCTGATGTTTGGCGCGGTGATGCAGATCACAGCGGCATTTTCAGCCAGCGATATCTGCGTACAGCTGGCGGGATTCCCCAGCGTGGAATATGCCGCGCATACAGTGGTGACCCATCTGCAGGATTACGGTATGATCCGGTTTGAACTGGGCTATGCTTCTGCCATTGCCACGGTGCTGTTCCTGATGATGATTCTGGCCAACCAGCTGGTTCAGATGTTCCTAAGGAGGGTCGGTGAATGAGTGAGAAGGTCAAACGGCAGCCGAAGACCGGTTATCGTCCCTCCCTGTGGACTCGCATCGCCAAAACGCTGCGGGGAAAAAAGGTCAATCGCGGCATTGCAGACAATATTTTTACTGCGCTGTTTCTCTTGATTATGGGCGCTTTTATGGCGCTGCCGCTGCTGTATGTGATTCTCAATGCTTTTAAGCCGATGGAGGAGCTGCTGCTTTTTCCGCCGAAATTCCTGGTTTATAATCCCACACTGCGGAATTTCTCCGATTTGTTCAGTTTGATGGGGGAGACATGGGTCCCCTTTTCCCGGTATGTGGCCAACACGGTGTTTATCACCGCCACGGCAACCTTTTTCCATATCGCTTTTTCTTCTATGGCGGCCTATGCCCTTTCCAAGCATACCTTTTTCGGTTCCCGGGTGCTGTTCCAGCTGGTGGTGGTGGCATTGATGTTCAACGGTACGGTTACCGCCGTACCCAACTACCTGCTGATGTCCGATCTGAACTGGATTGATACGTGTATGTCGGTGATCGTGCCGGCTATTCAGGCGCCGTTGGGCCTGTATTTGATGAAGCAGTTTATGGAGCCGATTCCGGATTCCATTCTGGAGTCCGCCCGCATGGACGGCGCGCGGGAATTCCGGGTGATGTGGAGCATCGTGATGCCCCAGGTTAAGCCCGCGTGGCTGACCCTGATCATTCTGCAGATTCAGTCGCTGTGGGGAATGTCCAGCACCTATCTCATCTCGGAGCAGAACAAAACCCTGGCCATGGCTATGCAGCAGATTGTCAGCGGCGGTATTGCCCGGATGGGAGCCGCCGGGGCGGTCAGTGTGGTGATGATGGCGGTGCCGATCCTCACCTTCATCCTCAGTCAGTCTCAGGTAATTGAAACGATGAGCACATCCGGTATGAAAGAATAAAAGGAGGGCGGATATGAAACGAAAAGCAACCGTTCGGACGGCCGCTGCTGTGCTGCTGAGCCTAATTTTGTGTCTGCCGGCCGCCGCCTCCCAGCCTTTCACGGATTACGAGTATTCCACCGATAACTATAACGGACTGATTACCTCTGATAAGGATCAGGCCAATGCCAAGCCCGCGCCGGCGGCCTTTGTATATGAGGACGCACTGAATGGAGCGCGGCTGGGGCTGGATACCCCTTTGAGTACACCGGAGGATTTTACCTGCGACGAGAAGGGCAACGTGTATATCATGGATACCCTCAACGGCCGTATTGTGATGGTGGACGCTGCATTGAGCCGTGCGGTGTGCGTGATCGCCGGATGGGGGGAAGGGACTTCCTTTCAGGGCGGCCGCGGGCTGTATATCCGGGATGGGCGGCTGTATGCATGCCTGACCTCTCAGAAAAAAATCGTGGCGGTAGATATCCCCGCTTCTCTGCGTGAGGAAGGCGCCCTGCCGGCAGAGCAGGACGGGATGACCGTGGTTTCGCAGGAAGATGGGAAACCGCCGGTAATTCATCTCGCGGCTGGACGCGTTGTGGAAGCCCCTGATTTGTCGGCCATACGCGACACCTTTGATTTCAAGCCCACCAAGGTGGTGGCGGATCGCTCCGAACGGCTGTATGTGGTCGTAGAAGGCATCTTTGACGGTCTGATGACCATTGACGGCGATAATTCCTTTGTCGGATTCATCGGGGCCAACCGCATCAAGATCAGCGCGATTGATTTGCTGTGGCGCAGCCTGTCCACCGATGCCCAGATTGAGGCACAGGAGGACACAGTGCCCATTGAGTTTAACAGCCTGGATATCGACGAGGAGGGTTTTCTGTATACCACCGCCAAGGGTAACGACAGCGAGAGTTTGGTGCGTCGGCTGAATCTGACCGGCACCGATGTGCTTAAGCGGGGGACCTCGTACATCAAAGGGGAGCTGTCTCCGCTGTACAGCAAAGGCAACCCCGGCTCCTCTTCCAATCTGGTGGATATCGACGTAACCGAGGGGGGCATTTATACCTGTCTTGACAACCAGCGCGGCCGAATTTTCACCTATAGCAGCGAGGGGGACCTGCTCTTTGTCTTCGGCGGTCTTTCCGCGCAGCGGGGTGCTTTCAAGGTGCCCACCTCAGTGGAATGGAACCAGGGAAAAATTCTGGTATTGGACAAGGGCAACAATGAGCTGGTGATATTCCGGCCCACCGAATATGGGAAATCGGTCATCCGCGCCACCCGCGCTCAGTATGAGGGGGGCTACGGCGCTTCGTGGGAGGAATGGAACCAGGTTATAACCCTCAATCCTCATAACCAGACCGCCCACCGCAACGTCGGCAAGCTGTATTATGATCAGGGCGATTATGAGACGGCGATGAAGCATTTTCGACTGGGTAATTCGCCTGATCTGTATTCCAAAGCCTTTGCCAAGCAGCGCAAGATCGACGCGGAAGTGGTGATCCCTTGGGTGATCGGTATTTTCGGCGCCGCACTGCTGGCCTTCCTGGCGTTCCAAGTTGTGAAGGCTCTGCGGCGCTCCCGTGACCGCTGGCGATTCTTCCGCGAGGAAGCGCGCAAGTATAAGGAACGAAGCCGCAAATCTTAACAGAAGGGGGAATCCCATATGGAGCGGACAAGAAACAAGTTCGCGGACAGCCTGCGGTTCGGCGGCTATGTGCTGGTGAAACCCTTCAAAGGCTTCTATGAACTGAAATATGAAAAACGAGGGACTCTTGCTGCGGGGCTGGTCTTTATGCTGCTGTATTACATCAGTGCGGTGATACGGGCCTTGTATACCGGCTACACCTTTAACCCCTCCAAGGGTTCGCCAGTCAACTTGGGGATGATCTTCCTTCAGTCGGTGATGCCCTTCGCATTGCTGTGTATCTCCACCTGGTGTCTCACCCTGATGCTGGACGGAGAGGGCCGGATGGATCAGATCTTCATGGGGCTTTGTTATGCCGTCCCGCCGCTGATTGCGGGAAATCTGCTGTACACCGTACTGAGCAATATGCTCACTGCGGAGGAGGGCATGTACATGCAGGTCATCTACAGCGCGGCGCTGCTGTGGACTGGATTCCTGGTGTTTGTCAGCATTATGGAGATCAACCAGTATTCCTTTGGACGGACGATCCTCTCCTGTTTTTTAGCCATTATCGGCATTGCTATTATTCTGCTGATCTTCCTGCTCTGCTTCGGCCTGATTCAGCAGATTCTGATCTTTATTCAGTCGGTCTATAAGGAATTGTCTTACCGCTGAGGAAAGGAAAGGTGAACCAGATGAGCTTGAAACGCTTCACATCGCTGCTCCTGGCAGCGGTACTGGCCGGTTCGCTATTTGCCGGCTGCGCCAGTAAGGAAGGCGCAGGCAGTGCCTCTCCGGTCAAGCGGTTTACGTTTGAGGGTTGGGAGAGCGGTTCGGTGGAATTCCCTAAGGGGAAGGGCATCGAGAACATGAAAAAGGTCGCTGAAAACGGCGGTATGGAACTGTATATCAACGAACAGTCACTGGAGTTTGCCGTTCGCAGTCAGGGCAGCGGCCATATCTGGTATTCCAGCCCTGTCTGCGATCCCGCCTACACCGGCAACGCCGATGACAGCACCCGTGCGCTGCTGCAGCTCACCACCACCCAGGCGGGAAGTGCCAAAGGCTATGATTCCTTTTCCAACTCGGTCAAAAGCGGGCAGTTTTCTTTGGAGGCCAACGGTAGCGGTGTCCATATTCGAATGTCGGTGGGACAGCTGAAGGAAATTACCGCCCTCGACCTGCCGCAGGCTGTGGAAAAGAGTCGTTTCCAAAGTGAGATCCTGGCCAAGCTTGATGAGGAAGGCAAGGAAGTTCTCAACAAACGCTATACCTTGTATTCTATCCATGACGAATCCATATCGGAGCGCCGCATGACTGCGGCTTTGGAGAAATTCCCCATTCTAAAAGAACGGGACCTGTATATTCTCAATAACAGTGTGCCGGACTTCGCAGCGCAAGAGGTCAAAAGCTATCTGGATGCCATTGGTTACGGCGCCGAGGATATTCAAAAGGACAACGACGATAATGGCGCGGATATTGATGTTGAGGAAATCATCCGCTATGATCTGGAGATGGATATTGCGCTGGAGGCTGGCCGGTTGGTGGTGACACTGGATTGCGGACGGCTGAGCGAAACGGATGCACAGATAACCGATATTGCGCTGATACCGATGTTTGGCGCCAGCGCTTTTACAGAGGATGAAGGTTTCCTGCTGCTGCCGGACGGCAGCGGCTCCATTCAGAACATCAATGGAGAGAACGCTGCCTATTCCAACTACTCCATCCGTATTTACGGAGAGGAAAAGTCCATCCGCAAGGAACAGCAATACAGCGCTACCGAAGTGGCGGTACTGCCTGTTTTCGGCGAAAAACTCAATGATGCCGGCTTTGCCGCAATGATCGAAGAAGGGGACGCTCTCGCCAGTGTGGCCACCAATTTGAAAAGCGGGCAGCCCTTTTCATCGATTTATGCTTCCTTCAAGGTAGCGGAATCCGCTCTCATCGATGCCGGTTTTGCCGACGCTGCGGCCAGCACCAACGTGCCGATGATCCAGCCGGATATGTATACCGGGCGGCTGTCGGTACGGTACGCTTTTCTGGAAGATGAGGATGCTTCCTTGGGCGGCATGAGCCGGGCGGTGCGGGAACGGTATCAGGAGATCGGCCTGCTGCCTAAGGAGAAGATTGAAACGGCGGAAATCCCGCTGAATGTGGAACTGATCGGCAGCGTGGACAAGGAATCCGCCCTGCTGGGGATTTTTCCGGTACGCCGTCAGATGGCGGCCACTACCTTCGAACAGGCGGCCGAAATCCTGGCGGCCCTGCATGAAAAAGGGGTTGGACCGGTCAACGCGCAGTATATCGGCTGGTGCAACGGCGGCGTGTATACGCAGCATCTGCAGAATCTCAAAGTGGAAAAGGTGCTTGGCGGGGACAAGGGCCTGACAGCCCTTGCGCAGCAGCTTGCTGCACAGGGCGACACCCTGTATCCTCGGGTAGAACTGATGGAGGTGGCAAATACCAAGGGATTCAACACCCAGAAGCTGGCGGCCCGTGCGCTGGGCAACAACCTCACCGCCTTATATCCCTACGACGTAGCCACTGGCTGGCATTTCGATTATCGCATCGGTACGCTGGTTTCCCCCGCGGTGCTGGGAGACTATGTGTCTTCCTTTTTCAAGGAATACCAGAAGCTGAATATCGGTGCGCTGAATGTAACCGATATGGGCAGGGAGTTGTACGCCGACATGAACAAATCCGGCGGCGTGAACCGGCAGGACGCACAGATCGTTGTCACCGAAGCGCTGGAACAGATGAAAGGCCAGAATTTAATGATTACCGGCGGCAACCTGTATACCTGGCCCCATACGGATTACATCACCGGCCTGCCGATGGATTCCAGCCGGTACCGCCGGGAGCAGTATGCCGTGCCCTTTGTGCAGATGGTGCTGCACGGCTATAAGGAATATGGAACTTCGCCGATCAACAACGCCGCGGATTACAAAGAAGCGATGCTGCGGGCGGTGGCTTTCGGCGCCCATGGGAACTTCCGCTTTATGTATCAGCCGTCTGATTTCCTTAACGGCACATATTATATTGAAAATCTGTCCACCAATTACGCCGAATGGTTGGATATCGCCGCCGATTACTACAATCGGGCCGCCGCTGATCTACAGCGGATCGGCAATGCCGAAATGACAGCTTATCATCAGATTCAGAAGGATGTTTTCGTCACCGAATATGCAAACGGCGTGACGGTGACCGCCAACTACAGCGGCGAGGCGATAACAGTGAACGGCAGGACGATTGCTCCGCAGGATTGGCTTTGTGAAGGAGGCAACGGAAAATGAAGGGTCTGAATCATGGCTATTATTCCCGCAGGATCAATCGGCAGAAGGCTGTGACTGGTTTTGTCTTTTCGCTGCCCTTTATCATCGGTATCATCTTTTTATTCTGTGTTCCGCTGAGCCAGTCCCTAGTCATGGCCTTCTCCAATGTGTCAGTAGTCCGGGAATCCGGGCTGCATACCCAGTGGAACGGTATTGAGAACTTTGTTTATGCTTTTCGGGAGCATGCAACTTTTTCCCGAGATTTGGTGGATGCTTTTCTGAATATGGCCAAAACGGTGCCGATTATTGTGTTCATGAGTTTTTTCTGCGCCATGCTCATTAATCAGAAATTTCCCGGCCGGTCCATCGCACGGGTGATCTTCTTTCTGCCCATCATCTACGCTTCCAGCGCCATGATGCAGGTGGACTCCGGCGACGTGATGCAGCAGGCGATGCAGAGTTCTTCCTATAAGAGCATTGAGGCCTCCCAGGGCTTTCTGCAGTCCTTCCAGCTGGGGGAATATATCCAGCAGTTCGGTTTGCCCCAGGAATTTGTCAATTTCCTCACCTCAGTGGTTGATCAGGTATACCAGATCATTTCCTTGTCCGGTGTGCAGATCCTCATCATGCTGGCGGCGCTGCAGTCCATATCCCCCTCGCTGTATGAGGCGGCGCATGTGGAAGGGGCAGGGGGATGGGAAAAATTCTGGTTGATCACCTTTCCCATGGCCAGCTCTTCGCTGCTGCTGTGCCTGATTTATTCTATCATCGATTCCTTTGTCGCTTACAATAACCCCATCGTCCAGCTGACTCAGGGGCTTATGGAGAATATGCTGTACGGGCAGTCTGCGGCGATGTCATGGGTTTATTTTGCGATCATAGCGGTAATATTGGGCCTTGTGGCGCTGATCGGTTCCCGGTTCGTGTTCACTTACGACAAAAAGCGGTAAGGAGGTGCGGTTTATGAAATTCACCCAGACCCTGCAGCGGAGCTTCCATGATGCGGAAGAAAGACGGCATGTTTACCGTCTGGCTGCCAGCAAGAGCCGCTCCTTTGCCTGGAAAATCATCCGGATGATGCTGGTGATCGGCATTTCCTTTATCATCATTTATCCGCTGATTGTCAAATTCAGCGTCTCCATCATGAGCCGCTCGGACATGAACGATGTGGCGGTGCGCTGGATCGCCAAAAATCCCACCCTTGATAATTTTGCTTTTTCCTTTAATGCAATGGTGTATCCTACGGCGTTTGCCAACACTCTGTTCACCTGCGTGGTATGTACCCTGCTGCAGATGTTTTCCTGTTGTCTGGCGGCCTATTCCTTTGTCAAGCTGAAATTTCCTGGGTCGAAGCTGCTGTTCATTCTGGCGGTATTTACCCTGGTGGTGCCGCCCCAGACCTATATGATCGGCATGTATGCCCAGACCCGGTATTTCAATCCCTTCGGCCTGGTGGAAATGCTCACCGGCAAGGTGGGCCTGATCAACACCTTCTGGCCGATTTTTATCCGGTCGCTGTGCGGGGTTGGTATCCGCAACGGTCTGTATATTTATCTGATGACCCAGTTTTTCCGCAACATCCCAGTGGAACTGGAAGAGGCTGCCTATGTGGACGGCGCCTCCCCTTTCAAGATATTCTATCGGATCATGCTGCCCAACGCGGTGCCCATCTTGGTGACTATTGCGGTGTTTTCCTTTGTATGGCAGTGGAACGATGAATTCTACGCGGCCATTCTGGCACCGAAGATCGACTTCATCTCCCGCAATTTATATAACATTAATCAGAAAATCACCATTATTACCGGCGCTTACGTGAATGATCCCGCGTATACCTCCATTCTCAAAAATGCTGCTTCCCTGCTGGCCGTGGCCCCGTTGCTGCTGGTTTTTATCGGAGCGCAGAAGTTCTTTGTGGAAAATTTTGAACGTTCAGGCATTGTGGGATAAAACAGCGGGTCCCGAGCAAGGGGGCGCCGTGCTGTACACACAGGCCGGAAAGGCAGTCGAATTCATGTTGAAGAAAGGTTTGGCATTTATGGCTATAACAGCGGCAGTATTGGGCGCGGGGGTATCCGTCGTGCCTGTGGGTGCTTTAAGCGCGATGGCACCCTATGAGGAGATGGTATCCACGGATACCTTTTACAACGGCGCTATGCTGGAGCTCAAGCGGAACGGAGATGTTTCCTCCTGGATCACCAGTGAGCTCACCACCATGAAAAAGGATTACAACATCAATACGGTCAATCTGTACGGCCTGGAGAGCTTCCGACACACAGAAAAGCTGTTTGCGGAGCTCAAGCGTCTGGGGATGCAGGCAGTGGTACGGATTGAGTCCTACAGCCAGGATTTCGCCTTCCGTGAAGAGGATCTGCCCTACATAATGAATGTGTACGGCGATCTTCTGGATCTCGTCTGCCGTCCGGAATATCGGGATCAGGTGGCCTATTTTTCGCTGAATATGCCAGTGGATGATCCCCGAGTACAGCAGAACACCGGCGGTCTCAATTCGGAAAAATTTGTGACAAGTCAGGTGACCTATGCCGAGGCATTTGTCAAACGGATGCGGGAGGAAACCGCCCGGCGTGGATTCACCGACGCGCAGATGTATCTGAGTATTTTCTACGGTTGGGACAACAGTTTTAAGGTTCCGTCCTATGCCTCTGCCGGTGCGGATGGCTACTTCATGAACAATTACACCTATCCAAAGAACGATAACAATATTCCGGACGAAACCGCGTCGGACGCCGATTTGATTAACCGGGCGCGGCTGTCCATTTCGGTGAGCAAATTCCTCAAGGATTATCCGGATAAACCGCTGGTAGTGGAGTTTGGCTTCCATACGCTGGAATACAACGGTGGCAAGAAGCCGAATCAGACCGCGGGATTGGTGGCGAATAAGGCGGCAAAAGCGCGTGCCATCAAGGCCACACTTGATTATTACCGTGAGGCAGTGCCCAACTTCCGCGGTGCGCTGTATTTCGGATATAATCTGTATAAGGAAGAGGGCAATCCGCCCGCTGTGATGGACTGGACCCTCAACTATCCGGATGGGGATGCCGGAATTACCACCACAACAACAGCCAAGCCCGTTGCTTCGACTACTGTGGCGACGGAGGCTACCGCGCCGACGCAGAACGAAGGAATCCATTCGCCTGAGACATCCGGTACCCAGAGTCAATTCTCTTCCACCTCATCCATGGAAACCGCCAGAACGTCCACCTCTGCGTCGGAATCCCGCTTGTTGGAAACCGGCGGCAATGAGGAGAAAAATACTGGTATGCCCCTCGCTAATAAAATCGCCTTGGGCGTACTGGGAGTGTTGACAGCGGTGCTGGGTGGACTAGTGGCGTTTTGGTTGGTGCTGCGGCGCAAAGCAGGGACAGCGGGATAATAAATGAGACGGATTCTCTTACCGAAAGGAGTGCAAAGAATGAAAATGAAACGTTTTCTGGCTGGCGGAGTCGCTCTGCTGATGAGTGCTCTGCTGTTCACACCTGGTTTGAATTCAGCTGCCGCCGCCGAGCAGCCGGTGAACCAAATGACGCCTTACGACACTTATGTTGAACCGGACACCTTCTTCAACGGCGCAGTGCTGGATCTGAAAAAAGAGGGCGACGTCCACGCCTGGATTACCCGGGAACTGGAAAACATGAAGTACGGGTACAACATCAATACCCTGAACGTGTACGGACTAGAGGGGTTTGACAGCGGAGACAGTACTGAGAATAAGGATTTTTTATTTAAAGAGCTGGCTCGGTTGGGCATGAAAATTGTGGTACGTATCGAGAGCTACAGCAACACCTTTGCCTTTCAGGTTTCGGATTTGGACTATGTGTTCAATACTTATCAAAAACTCATTGAATACGTCTGCGGGGACGGCAAGCGCCAGCAGGTGGCCTATTTCTCCCTGAATATGCCGGTGGATGATCCTCAGGTACAGCAGAAGCTGGAGGGCGGCATCAACGGCGCTCAGTCCAAGGAGCGGCAGGTCAGCTATGCCACGGCCTTTGTCAAACGTATGCGGGAAACCACCGCCTCCTATGGCTTCACTGATGCCAAGATGTATCTGAGCATCTTCTACGGCTGGGACAACGGCTTTCAGACGCCTTCCTATGCTCCGGCCGGCGCGGACGGATATTTCATGAATAACTACTCCTATCCGGTGAACAAGAACAATCTGCCGGATGCCTCCGCTTCTGGCGAGGAACTGATCAACGCCAATCGGCTGGCCATTTCGCTGAATACCTATCTCAGCCAGTACCCGGGGAAGCCGCTGGTAATCGAAAGCGGCTTCCACACCTTGGAATACAACAACGGTGTTGCGCCTAACCAGACAGCAGGTTTGGTAAAGGATCAGGCGGCCAAGATCAAGGCCATGAAAGCGACTATGGAGTTTTACGGCCAGTATCCGGAGTTCAGAGGCTGGCTCTATTTCGGCTATAATCTGTATAAGGAGGAAGGCAGTCCTCCCGCGGTGATGGACTGGAGCCTGGTATATCCGCTGGAAGGGCAGGCGGAAGCGGAGACAGGTTATCGTATCGGGGGTGCCGCAGCGGTTGCGGATACAGGAGCCTCCGGCGGAACAGCGATGGAACTGAAGTCCACTGGTGACGCCATTGCTTTTTATGAATGCGCCGCCCTGAACCAAATCGGCTTGACCTACAAAGCTTCAGGTGACGCGGTGCTGGGCATCTACATCGATGATGAGAAAAAGCAGACGGTGGAACTCCCTGCCTCCGACGGTTACACCCGGATCTTCCTGTCCCAAACGGTGGTGAAGGGGGCGAATCTACGTTTTCAGCTGGAAAGCGGTGCGGTGACCCTGGACAGTATTGGCGCCTATCCTCAGCTGGAAGCGGAAAACAGCGCTCTTTCCGGCAAGGCTCAAGTGGTGGATGATGACGCTGCTTCCAGCGGCAAAGCGGTGACCGGTCTGACCGGTGAAGAGGACACCATCACTATGAAGGATATCCGCGGCGGCGCACGGGTTAAGGTACATTACCGCGCGGATGGAGACAGCCGGATCCGGGTAACAGTGAACGGTAAAAACAGCGTGGAGATCGCTCTAAAGGCCACAGACACATACGCCGATATGAGCGCCACTCTCAATGTGCCTGCCGGCTCTACATTGGAGATCCAGGGTATCAGCGGAGAAGGGGTAACCCTTGATTATGTGGGGCTCAGCGGCGTGCCGAAGCCGGAGGAAACGGCTCCCGCCGACAGCTCGGCCGCGGACGGAGACAGCGGAAACAATATGACCGCTATTATCATTGTATTGGTATGTCTGGGCGTGTTCCTGATCGGCGTGGTTGTGGTAACGCTGGTGATTCTAAAGAAAAAGTAAGGCTGAAAACGGTTATACAGGAGGAATTGCGGTATGCAATATGGTTTACAGATGTATACGCTGCGTCAGCTGACGGAAAAGCATATGGCGCAGACACTGGAACAGGTAGCGGCGATGGGGTATACCGGCATAGAACTGGCAGGATTCGGTGATCTCACTCCGGAACAGATGGTGCAGACGGTGCGGGATAACGGTCTGACGGTAATCAGCGCGCATGTCGGCTATCAGGAACTGCAGGCGGATGCCGCCAAATGGATCGAGATCGCCAAAAATCTCGGTATGGCACGGATTACTCTGCCCTGGATGGATCCGGAGAAGCTGGGCGCTGATCAAATCAAAGCAACTGCCGATATGATCAACGAAATCCAGCAGACGCTGGCGGAGGCAGGAATGGAACTCTCTTATCATAACCACGATTTCGAGTTTGTAGACGGTCGTTATGAGCGGCTGATGGAGCTTTGTCCGCAGCTGAAGTTTGAATTGGACACCTACTGGGTGAAATTCGCGGGTTATGACCCGGCACAGTTAATGGAGAAGTACGCTGACAAGATCGTTCTGGTTCATCTGAAGGATATGCTGGATAAAAATCCGGTTACCCATGAGGATCCCAATCCTACGCTGATGACCGGTACGGTGGATGTGACATCCATCGTCCGGCAGGGAGATAAAATGGAGATACCATGGGGAATCGTCGAGATGGATCGGCCGATTGGCGATCCTCTTGAGGCTGTGCGGGTAAGCCTGGAAAACCTTCGGCGGGAGATCCGCTAATAGAGATTATGTCGTTATGGTGACAATCGAGAGACAGTCTGTACATTTTGTGCGGGCTGTCTCTTATGTATTTGGCTCAACCCATTTTGGGTACAGTTAAGAGCGATTCTCATAAAACCAATAGGGAAATAAGGACCCATAAGCTATCACCAATGTGATCACTCATGAGTTATAAAGGATAGATACGCTCGCTCTCTGCATCCCGTTGTAATAATAAAAAGGGCGGATACGGCCGACATTTTTTATTTGTTGAAAATTCCTCAATAATGGGTTATAATGATATGCATATTTTTTGGGAATAGAAATGAAAATTATTCTGTCTGAATTTGGTTGTAGAAATGCTAGAACCACAATTAACGAGATGTAAGGAGAGACTATGGAAACAAAAGTTTGTTAAATGACTAAGTTATAGTAGGAGTAAAGATGATGGAGCTATAAAACCTTACATATAGCAAAACTGGAAATGAAGGAGCATATTAATGGAGAACACTTTCAAAGAAACTAAGCATAGTTATATGAATATTTTTTTATTAATATTATTTGCGCTGCAGCCGATTATGGATGTGTTATCCTTTTGGCTGATAGAACTAGGGAAAAGCACGACCGTAACGCTGCTTTTGCGAATGCTTTTGTTTGCAGCTACTGTCTTAGTCGGTTTTCTTGTCAGTAGACATAAGTGGATCTATTTTGTGACGGCCGGGGTTTTAATCTCTTTTTGGGCTATTCATTATTGGAATTGTTATCGAATAGGATATCCCGGCTTAATGGTTGATGTGAGCAATTATTTCAGATTAATTCAAACACCGGTGTTTATCCTTGCGTTTCTCTCTATTTTTCGACATTACGGCGATTCTATACTCCCGGTTAGAAAATATATTTTAATGAATTACGGCATTATTTTGTTGGTACTTCTTTTGTCTGTTTTAACCGGTACAGATCCTCATACCTATTCCGGCGATCAGATTGGCGTTATGGGATGGTTTTATAACGGCAATACGCAATCTGCAATCATTACCATGCTTGTTCCACTTACGATATATACGGCCTATCATTCAAAAAAGAAATGGTTTTTTATTGTAACAACCACCATTGGTTTCGCAAATCTATTTTTTACGGGAACAAGGGTCACCTATTTCGCTGTTTTTATTATTACCGGTTGTTTTTTATTCGCCCTGGTGGTTAACAAATGTAAAATCTGGTTTTATTATATGGTACCATTGGTTTTGGCTATTGTTTGCGCGTCTTGTTATACATTGTCTCCTATGTATGAAAGGTTATCAAATTACAATAACCATGTCCATATACAGCAGGAACAGGCGGACAGCCAGATGCCCGAAGCGGAAAAGCCAACGGTGGGAGACGAAGCGCCTTCTGATGACGTATTAGAGAAATATAGAGTGATTTATGAAAGTTTGCCGCGCTATCAGCCAATGATTGAAAAATTTGGCCTAAACGCCGTACTGAAACAGTTAAATTATTCAACCAATATGTCAGAACTCAATAATGCTCGGCTAATGAAGAACACTTATAATTATTTGCTGTTTAATCAACAGGATACCATGACAAAACTGTTTGGTATGCATCTGGAAATGGAGTACTGCGGTTCCGAAAATTATGATGCTGAAAATGATCTTTTGGGTATCTTCTTTTTGTACGGATATGTAGGGTTGATACTTTATCTTCTTTTTATCGCCGGATTTGTTATTTATTTCCTGTTATCTTTAATTCGCGGCTTTCAAAAAGTATTTACCTTGGAATTTGCTTGTGTTGTAGCCAGTCTGTGTATGGCAGTCATTACTTTTATATTTACTGCCGGCATGCTGCGTCGTCCAAATGGTTCCTTTTATTTATCCCTATTTATCGCATATGGATGTTATTTGATTGAACGTTCCGGTGTATGGGATAAAGGAAAAACGCTGCTGATGGACAAAAGCAAAAAGAAATAGGTGTGAAATAATGTTTGCAAGCGTGATTGTTCCGGTCTATAATGTAGAAACCTATTTACTCCGTTGCTTGGATTCTATTATGGATCAGGATTTTGAAGACTATGAGGTTATCATTGTGGATGACGGGTCTACCGATGGAAGTGGAAAGTTGGCGGACCAATATGCCGAAAAATATCCGAAAAGAATTCAAGTCATTCATCAGAAGAATCAAGGGCTCGGCGGCGCTCGCAATACTGGAATAGAAGCTGCTCAGGGAGATTATTATCTATTTGTGGACAGTGATGATACCATAGAACCAAATGCCCTTTCTGAGCTTTGGCATAAGGTGAGTCAAACAGGAGCACAAATTATCTGTTTTGGTATGAAAAGTGTTAACGAGAACGGTAAGGTCATTGCTGAAATGATAGATGCCCAGACGCACCCGCAGCTTTTTACATTAGAGGAGGATAAATCTATTCTTTGCGATTCGCCTTCTGCCTGTAATAAGCTTTTTCATCGTGATCTGTTTCGTAAAACAGGTATACGTTTTCCATTACGGGTATGGTATGAGGATGTTTGGGTAACACCAAAACTTTTTATAATTGCAGAAAAAATTGCTGTGACAGACCGCAGTTATTACCATTATTTTCAGCATACCGGGTCCATTATGCACAATTCTGATATGGAAAGAAATTTGGAGATCATAGATGCTTTAGATCATATTCTTGTTTATTATAAGAATCAGGGAGTCTTTGAGCAATATAAGCGAGAGTTAGAATTTTTGGCAGTCAAGCATATTTTCATAGCGGCGAGTGTCCGTATTCTTCGAGTCGATCCTAAAAGCAGACTCTTACAAAAAATAAAGGAATACATGGATAACACATTTCCGACATACCATACTAATCCTTATATAAAAACACTAGATCGGAATAAAAAGCTGGTTTACTTGCTTTTGAGCCGAAAAATGTATAATATCCTGCGACTTGTTTTTAAACTAAAGGTTTAAAGAATTGGATTTATCGGCCGAACCGGAGGTTGATATAAATGGGAAGATACAGAGATAAAATGGAGGATATTCTGTGGGAATTGAAAGGTAAAGCATTTAGTTTACTTTTGTGCCTTTTTCGTATTTTCCCAGTACAAAAAGATAAAGTCCTAATTGTCAATTATTACGGCGCAGGCTTTGGCGACAACGGGAAATATATCGCGCAGGAACTGCATAAACGCAATAGTGCCCTTAACATCTATTGGATATCTACCCAAGAATCGGGATTTCCGGATTATATCCATGTTATTTCAAGACATTCGTTGAAATCGTTTTACCATCTTGCTACTGCGGCTGTTTGGATTGATAACTGCCGGAAAGCGAAATGTATTATAAAACGCAAAAAACAATACTATATGCAGACGTGGCACGGCTCTATTGCTTTAAAGCGGATAGAGAAGGATGCTGAGGCGCATCTGGAAAAGAAGTATGTAAAAAGTGCGATTCATGACTCGAGAATGGTAGATGTCATGTTATCGAACGGTACTTTCTGCACGGAGATGTATCGCAGGGCATTTTGGTACGACGGTGAAATTTTGGAATGCGGTTCACCACGAGCGGATATTCTATTTTATATTACGGACAAGCAAAAGCTTGAAATCAAGGAAAAGCTCGGCATATTAAAATCTAAACGAATTATTCTGTATGCCCCTACTTTTCGCGCAGACGGTAATTTGAATTGTTATGGTCTTGATTTTCAAAAAATTCTGGATGTTCTTCAGCAACGGACGGGAGAAAAATGGGTATTTGCAGTCAGGTTACACCCGAATATTGCGTCAAAAGCCAATTTGATCAAATATAATGAGGATATTGTTAATGCAACGTCCTATCCGGATATGTATGAATTACTTGCCGCTACGGATATTTTGGTAACGGATTATTCCAGCAGTATGTTCGAAGCGGGATTTGTCCGTAAACCGGTTTTTCTGTTTGCAACGGATATTGACTCTTATACAAAAGACCGGAACTTTTATTTTGATTTGCCTAATCTCCCCTATCCTCTTTCAAAAACCAATGGAGAACTTTTGCATCAACTAGAAAGTTTTAATAAAATAGAATATGAGCAGAATTTAGCAGCGTTCTATGAATCGCTGGGTTTAAAAGAAAGCGGAAATGCCTCTGCACTGGCGGTCCAAAAAATATTAGAGGTGCTTGGAAAAATTGATTAAAGATAAAAAAAACGGAACCTTATTTAAAAATACAGTTATGCTGTATATTCTGACATTTTCAAATTATCTTTTTAATTTTATCACGGTGCCCTACCAAACCCGTGTCCTAGGCCCGGTTGTTTATGGAAATCTTGGATTCGCGCTTGCTTTTGCTACGTATATTCAATTGTTTTTAGATTTTGGTTTTTTACTTTCCGCCACAGAGGATGTTGCACGTAACCGGGAGGACAAGCAGAAGTTAAGCCAGTTGATGACAGCTGTTACAATATGCAAGCTATTATTAGGGGCTGTATCGTTTGTCGTAGTGATGGTACTTTGTTTATCCGTCTCGAGATTTAAAGAGGACGTTTTGTTGTACCAACTTTATTTTGTATGGGTGTTAATCAATTCCCTTTTACCGGACTATCTTTATCGAGGTTTGGAGAAGATGTCGATTATCACTTATAGGACTGTGGCGGTTAAGTTCTTTTTTACCGTAATGATATTTGTTTTCCTCAGAAATAAAGACCACTATTATATTGTTCCGCTTCTGAATATCATTGGAGCTTTGGGAGCCGTTATATGGGTCTATAGTGATGTTTATCGTCACCTTGGGCTGCGTTTTGTGCGGATTTCGTTTTTGGAGATTTGGCAAACCATGAAGCGCTCCAGCAGCTATTTTTTTTCCAGAATCGCTTCAACTGTATATGGAGCTACCAATACTTTTATAATCGGTTTTTTGTATCCCAATGGTAATACTGTGGGATATTATACATCTGCGGAAAAGCTGATGACGACGGCCAGAAGTGCGTTCTCACCGATTGCGGACAGTTTATACCCGCATATGGTACAGAATAAAGATTTCAAATTGATCAAAAAAATATTGCTGGTTCTCATGCCGATTATTTTGGCAGGCTGCACGTTTGTATGGATATTTGCAGAATCATTTTGCGTCTTACTGTTCGGAGAAGAATTCCGTTCTTCCGGACGTATCCTTCAATTGTTGATGCCGGTTATAGCGATGACATTGCCTGCGTACATTTTTGGGTTTCCGGTTTTGAGCCCGCTGGGATTGGCAAAGTATGCAAACATCTCCAATATTATTGGAGCAGTCGTTCATCTTACAAATTTACTGGTGTTGTTTCTAATAGGCCGACTCACTGTAGAGAACATCTGTATTGCCACTTGCATCACAGAGGCTATAGTGCTTTCTTTCAGAATTTTAGTCGTTGTAAGGAATAGAGGTCGGTTCTCTTTAAAAGAGAAGGAATAAAATAAAAACTGAATTTTACACTGTATAGTAGACAATTGATTTCACTTCTTTGCTCTTTTGAAATGATCAAATAAAGTGATTTGGGTGCTGGTGAGACAGAGCGTTTTTGAACAAGAAGTTATAAATCAGAATCTGTGCGGGTAATGGCCTTGCATTTTGTGTAACTGCCTTTTATGGATTGCCCTGAGGATTCAGAAATTGGAAAGTGGAGGTATACTGAAATGAAAAGGGTTATTACCTATGGAACATTTGACCTATTGCATTATGGTCATATTAATTTGCTTAGAAGAGCAAAAGCTCTTGGGGATTATTTGATTGTTGTTTTGTCTTCTGATGAATTTAACTGGAATGAAAAGCATAAAAAGACATATTTCACATATGAACAGAGAAGGGAACTGCTCGAAGCGATTAGATATGTTGATCTTGTCATTCCAGAGACCAACTGGCAGCAAAAGAGAACGGATATGCATGAGTATCATGTGGATACTTTTGTCATGGGGGATGACTGGGCGGGAAAATTCGATTTCCTTAAGGAAGAAGGTGTTGAGGTTGTGTATCTGCCAAGGACACCTGAGATAAGCAGTAGCCAGATTAAAAAAGACTTGAATGATGCGAAGACGGTGGATGGAGAATCTAAGACTTCACATGAAAATATAAATACTGATCCTGGATGAAGATAAACTCAATATAGTGGAGCATGAAAAGCTGATAGTGATGACGTATGTGGTCTATATAAATTAGTTGATTCTGCCTGTGGCCTTAATGATTATGTAATAGAAGCAGCCAAAATGGACCTTCCATTTGATGATGATAGGTTTATGCAGGCGGCTGCTTGCTGTTAAAAAATCTAGGCGAATCGTTTTATTGTATGGGAACGTGATCTTTTTGCAAAGAACAACAATATAACGGAATAGAGGTCATCACGAAAGCAGAGGAGTGCGCAGGAGCGGTTTAGTTGGATATGATATGGAACTAAATTGTTACCTTATATTATAAAATATTTTTGCGAAATTAAAATAGGCAGCCTGCGTTTGTTGCGCAGGCTGCCTATCATATTTATCGCTTACCATATCCCGGGAAAAATGCTGCATACCCAATCTGACGCAGGAAATCCCCAGCCAGCAGCAGAAATCTAACAGAATTGGAGCCGTTTAAGACTTAGTGCTATCTCGGTGAAAAATCAATTTCGCATGGTTTGTGATGAAATAAGCAGATATAGAGAAAAGAATTTAGATTGAATTACCATCATAAATTTATAAAATATATTTAATAAATAAGGAGATGCTTATTGACATATGGCGAGGCAGAGTTTATAATATAGTAAAAAGAAGAAAGAAAAAGCTAAATATAGATATGATAAGTGAATCTTTTTTATATTAAACATCAATTATTGCCCTCGTTCCAATGCTTTGGTTCTTCAATTATTAAATAAGATTAAAAAATAGAATAGAGGCGAATTGTGTGTATGCGCTATGTCAGCATGGACAGCATGGATTTTGAAGAGCAAATCGACCGGTTGCTGGCCGGTATGACCCGCCGCCAAAAAGTAGGCCAACTGATTCAATACGGCAGCTTTCGGGAATACGAACGTTCCCTGGTGGAAAAAGGGGAAATCGGTTCCCTGCTGAATTTCTGCGGATCTACGCTGGTATCGGATATACAGCAATCAATCATGCATTCGCCTAATCCGGTGCCGCTGTTGATCGGTGATGATGTCATTCATGGGTACAGCACTGGATTTCCCATCCCCCTGGCGGAAAGCTGCAGCTTTAATCTTCCGCTGATTGAGGAGACCGCTGCGGTGGCGGCGAGGGAAGCCTCAGCGGATGGAGTCAACATGATTTTCGCGCCGATGGTAGATATTGCCCGGGATCCCCGTTGGGGGCGTGTGGCAGAGGGGGCGGGTGAGGACCCTTATTACGGCGGTTTGGTGGCGGCCGCCCGGGTTCGCGGTTTCCAGCGCAATGATTGGGAGGACCGCCCTCATGTGACCGCCTGTCCGAAACATTACATAGGTTACAGTGCCGCCGAGGGCGGACGGGACTACGATTATACGGAAATTTCCGAACATACGCTGCGCGAGATTTATCTGCCGCCTTTCCGAGCGGCTGTGGAGGCCGGCGCCGGTGCGGTGATGAGTTCTTTCAATGATGTATCTGGGCAGCCGGCATCTCTGAGTTATCATCTGCTGGAAGAAATCCTTCGTGGAGATCTGGGCTTTCAGGGGCCGGTGGTTACCGATTGGGAATCGGTTCAGCAGGGAGTAGCCCACGGCGTGGCGGCGGACGATAAGGACGCCGTGCGGATCGGCATCAATAATGGTGCCGAAATCGACATGAATTCCGGTATCTATGATTTGTATGCCGAGCAGCTGGTGGAGGAAGGCGCTATCCCGGAAGAACGGCTGGATGAAGCGGTTCGCCGTATTCTGCGGGTCAAACTGGCGCTGGGGCTGTTCGAACAAAATCAGACCACTCCAGAGAAAGCGGCGGCGATTCACCGCTGTCCCGCGCACATCGAAACGGCGCGGCAGATGGCCCGGGAATCCATGGTGCTGCTGAAAAATGACTATGACATGTTGCCGTTGGAAAAACACGCCGGCAAACTAGCAGTGATTGGTTTCCTGGCAGACAGCCAGGGGGATGCGTTGGGCTGCTGGCAATGCAAAACAAAAAAAGAAAATGTGACAACGCCGCTGGCTGGAATTCGAGCCAGAGTAAGCAAGGATACCGAGGTAACCTATTTTATCGGCAGCGGCATTCAGGAAGGCAGTGAAGAAGAGGCGGAGAAAGCCGTGGAAGGCGCTGCCCGGGCCGATACAGTCATCATGGTGCTGGGAGAAGCTTGCTGGATGTCCGGTGAAAATAATTCCCGGGCACATCTCGGTATCCCGGAAGCCCAGCAGAGACTGCTGCGGCGGGTCTGTGCGGTAAATCCGCGGGTGGTTCTTGTGCTGATGAACGGCCGGCCTCTGACGCTGACATGGGAGCATGAACACGTACCCGCCATTCTGGAAGCGTGGCAGCTTGGCGACACCTGCGGCGATGCGCTGGCCGATGTATTGTTTGGAGATTACAATCCCAGCGGCCGCCTGACGATGACGTTTCCCCGCTGTGAAGGACAGATCCCTTTGTACTATAACCGCCGAACCAGCGGCCGGCCGGAACTGATCCGCTATCTGGATGAAGAGATCACACCGCTGTATCCTTTTGGTTTCGGGCTTTCCTATAGCCGGTTTATCTATGGCCCGGTAACGGCGGATAAGGATAAGCTCACGGCGGATGATACCCTGCATGTGACGGTCATTCTTACCAATGACAGCGATATCGCGGGAGAAGAAACGGTGCAGCTATATATCCGTGATGAAACCGCATCTATGACAAGGCCGGCGCGGGAGCTGAAAGGTTTTCAGAAGCTGCCGCTGCTGCCTCATGAAAGCCGTCCGGTTACCTTCGCCGTCACGCCTGAGATGCTGGCATTTGTTCATGCAGATCTCCGTATGGCAGCGGAGCCGGGGTATTTCCGTATCTATGTGGGCCATGACAGCACCTGTGAAGACGGCGTGCGGATATTCCTGGAAGATTCCGTTTTGTGCTGAAAAATCTCCACTTGGGGGATGCAGAATTCATATTGTGAGAGGAATGATGACGCTTCATGGTAGAAGTTAAAAATGGCAATTTTGTCATCAATGGACGCGATACCTTTCTTTTCGGCGGGGAAATCCATTATTTCCGTGTTCCGCGGCAGGACTGGGAAAACCGCATTATCCGGGCGAAACAGGCCGGCGCCAATCTGGTGAGCAGCTACATCCCGTGGCTGATCCACGAGTATGAGGAGGGAGATATCGATCTGGAGGGACGCAGACGTCCGGAGAACGATCTGGGCGCTTTTCTTCAGCTGATTAAAAAGCATCATATGTATTGTATCCTCCGGCCTGGTCCTTATATCATGAGCGAGATGTGCAACGAAGGACTGCCCAACTGGATTTATACTTCTTATCCCCAGTCCCTGGCCAAAGATCGGGAGGGAAAGGATCATCCGACCCGCAGCGTTTATCTGCTGGATGAGGATTATTTGAAACTGGTGGACAGATGGTACGCCGCTTTGGGTAAAATCATCCGTCCCTACACCGCCGACGAGGGCGGCCCGGTTATCATGCTGCAGCTGGATAATGAAATCGGCATGATGCACTGGTGCGCCGGGCAGGCTGATTACACGCCCCGGAATATTCTGGATTTTCATGACTATCTGCGCGAAAAAAAAGGAGATCAGGAAACCGTTTACGGCAGCCGGGAGGGAGAGGAATTTCAGGCCTTTGTCTGCCATCCACCCAAGGAAGCGGCGGCAGTGGTGAGAGACGATCTTTCCCGTTATATGCGGCAATATTTCCGCCGCTATTTTGAGGCTCTGCAAACGCTGGCCCGACAGTATATGGGAACTGTGCCCAACATCGTCAACGTTCACGGCTTCGATTCCTGTGATGTCATCAAACGGGGCAAGCAGTATCCCATCGGTGTTTCCCAGTTATCTGAAGTAGCTAAGGTTCCCGGCGCCGTGATGGCTGGAGACTACTATATCGGTAACATTTGCTACGACAATTTTCAGGATATTATGCTGGCCAACGCTTATACCCATGCTGTACAGTCACCCGATCAGCCGCTGTTTTCCGCCGAATTTCAGGGCGGCTTCCAGGTGGACACCCCCCGGATGCAGCCCACCACGTATGATCTCACCACCCGGCTGTGCGTAGCTGGCGGTATGAACGGCGTCAATTACTATATGTTCGCCGGCGGATACAACATGGAGGGAACCGGGTATTATGGGCATCGTCATTCCTGGCAGGCGCCTGTGGATATGGATGGCAGCTTGAATCCCCAATATCCGGTTATTCAGCATCTCGGCCGTATGCTCCACGCCTGTGAGCAAAGCCTCCTAACCACTCGCCAGGAAGCAGTGGTTACTTTGGGACTTATCCCGGATTACTATATGACCGAATATGCGGATGCAGCGACTCAGGCTTTCCGGGATGAGCTGGCTTTTTATCGCAACGAATACCTGTTTGAGGGTATGGGCAAGGGCATGTCGGTCACCAATCTGATTTATGAAGGGTATGATCTCTCCGCACCTCAACCGATATCGGTGCGTGAACATCCCAAACTGGCGGCTTTTGCTACCCGTTACATGGAGGCGGATGTGCAGCAGCGTTTGGTGGATTATGTAATGGCCGGCGGCCGTCTGCTGCTGTTCCCCACCGTGCCGGTGATGGATATGCGAGGCGAGCCCTGCACCATTCTGCGGGATGCTCTGGGATGCAAGGCGGAGGTTCACGATTTCGGTTTTGCTGCGTACATAGATGATGTGGAAGACATCATTATTTCCAGTTCCACCGATCTGGGCGATGTGGAAAACGGTTTTGCCAAGCAGAAGAACGACGGCTACACCTGCGGTTTCGTCAAAGAAATGGGCAAGGGCAAAGCGGTGGTGTTCGGTGTGGCCCAGCAGCACGATTATTATTATCGGGATCAGGTGGTACTTAATCAGTTCGCCAAAATTGGCGTCAAACCGCTGTTTACGGCAGATCATCTCAGTGACAAGCTGTTTATGACCTCCCGGGTGAACAAGGACGGCGGCCGGTATTTATTCATCAATAATATCGATGAATACGCCAAAGAAACCCACATTCATTTCCGCGGCCGCCGGCTGTTCGGCGGCAAGAAGCTGATCGTCCGTCCACGCAGCGGCTTGATGCTTCCGTTGAACATACAGTTCCGGCCGGAAGCGAAGATCCTGTATTCCACTGCGGAGATTCTGGAGTCCAAGGATGTCCGGGGCGAATGGCGGCTGACGCTGTCTCTGACCCAGCCGGAGGATGAAATCCTTGTGGAAACCTCCTTCCCGATTATTCCGGACGATGCCTATCAAGTGGAGAAAACGGCGGAAGGCTGGCGGATCTGTTCCAAGCTGCACGGCGCTCTTTACGATACCCTCACCATTCGTTTTTCCCAGAAAGCGAAAAAATAGAATCATACCGGGCCGCGTACGCGGCCGATTGTTAACAATCGGGGCTTTGGTCTTTCCTAACGGAAAGACCAAATATCCTTGTCACGGAGATTCTCATCCGGCGCCGGGTGACGGCGCGGAGCCGGATGTCAAATGAGGAAAGGACAGGTTTTTGAGATGAAATTTGTCGGCAAATACGGCGGCTTTTCAGATGATGGCCGCGAGTATATCATCACCGACCCGCGCACGCCCCGTCCTTGGGGCAATGTGATCTCCAACAGCGACTACTCCATCATTGTTTCGCAGACAGGCGGCGGTTACTCCTGGCGTGGCAATGCTGGCGAAAACCGCATCACCCGTTCCTATCAGGATCTGATCAAAGATAATTGGGGCAAATATCTGTATATACGGGATACGGACAGCGGCGCCTTCTGGTCGGCAACCTGGAATCCCGTCCAGGCGGAATATCAATCGTATCGGGTGCGTCACGGCGTGGGCTATAGCATTTTCGAACACAGCGTGGCGGATATTGCCTCGTCGTTGAAGATGTTTGTATCGGCGGATAAGCCTATGGAGTTCATGGAGCTGACGCTGACAAACAACAGCAGCGCCGTCCGGCATCTGGATGTAACTTCTTATTTTGAGCTGGCGCTGGGGTTTGCACCGGATGAACACCGGGAATACCACAAGCTGTTTATTGATACCGCGTATGATCCCTCTCACAGCTGCATCACCGCCAAAAAGCTGATTTGGTTCGGCTCCAATGCATCCTGGAATTACACCTTTTTCCATGCGGTGAGTGAAAAGGCATCCTCTTTTGATACCGATAAGGAAACGCTGATCGGCGGCTATCGCAGCGAACAAGATCCCCGGATGATGCACGACGCGGAATTGGCCGGTCGGCAGGGAAGATTCACCGATGCCTGCGCCGCGCTGCGCACGGTGGTGGAACTCGCCCCGGGTGAAAGCAAAACGGTGGTGTTTACCATCGGTGCCGCTGAAAACGGCCGCGAAACGGTAGAGGAACTGACCGCCTGCACCACGCCGGAAGCGGCGGCACGGGAGTTTGAAGCCGTCGGCGCCTTCTGGAGCCGTTATATTGACGCCGAATGGGTGGAAACGCCGGATGAGGCGTTGAATTTCATGACGAACATATGGATGAAATATCAAGCTATTTCCTGCCGACTGTGGGGGAAATCGGGTTTCTATCAGGTCAGCGCAGGGTTTGGATTCCGCGATCAGCTGCAGGATTGCCAGATCTTTCTTGAAAACCAGCCGGATGAAGCCCGTAGGCAGATCCTGCTGCATGCTTCCAAACAGTTCGCCGCCGGCGACGTTTATCACTGGTGGTTTACCATCAGCGGCAGCGGTCCTCAGTCCAACTGTTCCGATGATCTGCTGTGGCTGCCCTTTATTCTCAGCGCCTATCTCCAGGAAACAGGGGATTACGCCATTTTGGATGAAGTGGTGCCCTACGTGGACGAAGGAGAAGGCGATTTGTACGATCACTGCAAACGGTCTATTGAAAAATGCTTCAGCCGCTTTTCTCCCCGAGGGGTACCGCTGATGGGCGACCACGACTGGAACGACGGTCTGTCGGAAGTGGGCGCCAAGATGAAGGGAGAAAGCTTCTGGGTAGCGGAGTTCCTGTATCTGATTCTTGAACAATTCATTCCGTTGTGCCGCCGCCGTGGAGACGACGTCTTCGCCAAAAAATGCGAAGAGGTGCGGCAGACCATGGCCTTCAGCGTCAATCAATATGGCTGGGACGGCGAATGGTACCTGCAGGCCACCACCGACGCCTGGGAAGATCTTGGTTCCGTCAAAAATGAGGAAGGAAAAATCTTCCTGAACCCCAATATTTGGGCAGTGATTTCCGGGATTGCGGAGCCGGAAAAGGCGGAAAAGGCCATGAAATCCGTAGAGAAGCAGCTGCTGCGGGAACATGGCGCGCTGCTGCTGTATCCCGCTTATACCAAGCCTCGTTCGGATCTGGGCTACATCACCCGCTACGCGCCCGGTCTGCGGGAAAACGGCGGCGTTTATACCCATGCCGCTACCTGGGCTGTGTGGGCATATGCCATGATGAAAGACAGCCGCAACGCCTACAAAGCCTACCGCACCATCTGCCCGCCCAACCGGTCGGATGATCAGGACGCTTATGTGGCGGAGCCCTATGTGACCCCCGGCAACTCCGACGGACCGATTTCCCCTTACTTCGGCAAGGGCGGCTGGAGCTGGTACACAGGTTCAGCTCAGTGGTTGCACCGTGTGGCGGTGTTCTGGATTCTCGGTGTCCGCCCGGAGGACGACGGGCTGCTGGTGGATCCCTGCATTCCGGCGGAATGGAAGGAATTCACCGTCAAACGTCAATTCCGCGGAGCGGAATATCATATTCATGTTGCAAATCCCGACGGCCGCACTTCCGGTATTCGCCGGCTGCTGGTAG
The DNA here is from genome assembly GCA_902492455.1 of uncultured Oscillospiraceae bacterium. GTDB lineage: Bacteria > Bacillota > Clostridia > Oscillospirales > Acutalibacteraceae > CAKTXU01. Next base: position 150,763 of record CABULH010000006.1, on the reverse strand, counting down.
ACGGCAGAGAGATAAGCGGTAATCTGGTCCCCAGCCTTGCTGACGGCAAGGTTCATAAGGTGGAGGCAGTCTTGTAAAGCGCCAAAGCCTATACATTATGGGAACGGCTGATCCCATAAAACATCATTCTCATTCAGAAAACAGGAGGTAAACAAGATGTCCGCAAAAAAGTTTTTCCGCGTTTTGGCAATGATGAGTGCGGTGCTGATGCTGACGACCTTGCTGCTGACGGGTTGCGGTGGGAACAACACGGACAACAGCAAAACGGAAACCTCTTCCAACGCCAGCGGCGCCAATGCCGATCCGGTAACCATTCGAATCGCCGGTGAGGGCCAGCTGCTGGTAACGCTGCTGGGCAAGAAGTATACCGAGCTGCATCCCAATGTGACGATTGAATATTACAATCCGGACGGACAGGGCTACGTCAACAATGAGATGCTGATCAAATGGTCGGCGGCCGGCACGCTGCCGGATATCGTGAATATCGATAATCCGGAAATCGCTTACCAAAACGATATTCTGGTTGATCTGACCAACTATTTCAACAACGATCCCGATAAGGCGCTGCTGTATGAAGACATTGTCAAATACTGCACCACCAACGATCAGTTGCTGATGATCCCCTATCAGCTCTTCTTCTCCACAGTAATGGTGAACAAGACGCTGATTGAGGAAAACAATCTGGATGTGCCGGAGTACGATTGGACAGTGGACGAGTTTGTCAATATCGTGAAAAAGCTCACTGTTCCGCCCCAGATGCTGGGTACGTATGATGGCGGTTTGTGGAGATATCTGATCCCCAACTACGATCCCACCCTGGAAGTGTCCGGTTATCGCCGTTCGGACAAGAGCTGGGTTGTCGGAGAAGCTTTCCAGGCTGCTGTGGATGTAATGGCCGACCTGGTGCTCAACGATTACACTGCTTATGAACGTCTGAATGCCACTGACAACTCCGATGGTACCTGGGCCAACTGGTATGCGCTGTCCAACGAGATTATCGGCGTAGACGATCCTTGGACCGCCTGGCAGCAGGGCACCGTGGCCACCTGGTTTGAATCCACCTATTGGTCCACCTGGGATGTGGGCAACGAAATCTATGGCGGCCAGGAATGGGACTGCTATCCGATTCCGGTATGGAAGGAAGGGGATACCCCCCGTATCGCCGTCATCAACGACAACTATGCCATCACCCGCGGCTGCAAGAATCCGGATGTGGCCTATGATGTGCTGAAGTTCTTCACCTATTCCAAGGAAGGCTTCAACGCCCGGATGAATATCTGGGAGAATTACGATGCCGAAGCGCTCAAGGCGGAATATCCGGAAATGGCGGAAAACAACCTGATTTCCGATTTCTTCTCCATGGGCCTGTCCCCCATTGACGATCAGGGCGTGCGGGATAAGTGGGCTGAGATGTATAAAGCCAAAGACGGCATCAAGTATATGATCAATCATCTGGCCGATTCCAATATGTATCTGGACGGCGGCAAATCCGTTCCGGGCTTCTCGTCCGTGGCTAACGATATTTTGGCGGACGCTGTCTCCAATCAGGTCTTTACCGGCCAAAAATCGGCCGCTGATCTGCTGACGGACCTCCAGTCCCGTGCCGATGCGGCGCAGAAGGAAATTCTGGATTCTTTGAATAAGGTGAAGTAATTTTCCATAGACCGACAGACAATTCCCCAAGTAAAAGCAGCATCTGCCGGACGGCAATTTCAGCCGATTGCCGTCCGGCGGGTGTCGTCGGATGAAATGGTCGAGTTCTGAAAAAGAGGTAACAGTATGAAACATCGTGGAAAACAAATAACAGCGCTGCTGCTGTGTATACTGCTCACCTTCTCCGAAAGCGGCTTATACCTGGCAGCCGCTGAGACAGAATCAATCGGCGGGTCAAAAACGGAGCAGGAAGCTTTGCCGGAAGATTCGTCAGCTGAAGCGAATTATGCCGATCTGGAGGCGGAACTGTCGGAAAGCCTGCTGGAAGGTATCGAAGAGATCACCATTACAGCCGACAATCTGACCGAGCGGGGAGATGCGGTCAGCCTTCTATCTGCCGAGGACAGCTTCAAGTATGGCGCGCCGGTGGTGAAAATGGATTCCAACGCAACGGCAACGTTTGAGGTGGATGTTCCCAAGGCCGGCGGTTATCTGCTGAACATCGCGTATTACATCCCGGAATCTTATATGCAGGATCTGCTGCTCTCTTTAAAGATCAATGGCAAATCTCCTTTTTATGAATGCCGCAATCTGCAGCTGAAGGCTGTTTGGAAGGACGCGTCCCAGGAGTATGAGGCGGATGTGTCCGGCAATGAGATGTATCCGCTGCCGGAACGGGTGTATCGCTGGGAAGACGCTTATTTCAACAGCACAAAATACAACTCGGATACGCCTTATATTTTCTATTTTCAAGCCGGCAGGAATACGGTAACCATCAGCAACAACGATGTACCATTTATTCTCGGCGCCATCAAACTGCAGGGAAAACAGAAGCTTGACACCTATGAAGAATACACGGCGGGCTTGGACAGTTCAGCCGTCATTGATGCGGAACCGGTCATCATCGAAGGGGAACATTATACGGAAAAATCGGATTCCTATATCCGGCCGGAACGCGGCAGCAACGTCAAGCTGCATCCTTACAGTGCCTCATCAAAACTCATTCATGCCCTGGCCGGTGGTTCATGGCAAAATCCGGGCCAGTGGGTAACTTATTCTTTTGACATTGAAAGCAGCGGCATCTATTATATAGCCGTCAAATATTTTCAAAAAGGCAAAGAAGATATGCCGTCTATGAAAAAGATCTATGTGGACGGACAGATCCTTTTTGACCGGATGGCCGATTATCCCTTTGCCTATACCGGTGACAATCCAGCCTGTGAAGTCATCCGTGTGGACGGTGAACAGGTAGGTTTCTATCTGGAGGCCGGCACCCATACGATTACGCTGGAATCGGTTTCCGGTCCTTATGAAGAATCGTATACAAATCTGATGTCCATCGTCAACAAGATCACCACCATTGCCCTGAACATCCAGTATGTAACAGGCAACAGGACCGATGAAAACCGCGACTGGAAAATCGAGAACTATATTCCCAATATCCGGGAGGATCTGCTGGACAGCGCGGAGACTCTGGAATCCGAATACGAGAAGCTCAGCGCTATGTCTGGGAAAGCCGACCCCGTTTTGTTAGCCGATCTGGGAACAGCGGCCCGCCGGTTACGGAAATTTGCGGACGATCTCAATTATATGATTAACCATATGAGTCAATTTTCCACTGGTGACGATTCGGTCGGCGGTTTGATTTCCACCGTGGTGGCAGATCTGCTCAGCCAGCCCTTGATGATTGATCAGATTTATGTTACTCCGGATACCACCGTGCTGCCGTCAGTAAAGGTGGGTTTCTTCCGGGTGCTGGTGGAGGAAATCAAAAAGCTGTTTCTCTCCTTCTTCAGCGATTACAGCACCGGCGGCGGGGATCCGGATAAGGAAACCCTTTCGGTGTGGGTAAATCATGCGACAACCAACGTCGAGGTCATTCGGCAGCTGACGGAATCCGGTTATCTGCCGAATGTGGACTACAACGTCAATCTTTCGGTGATGGCGGATGAAACGAAGCTGCTGCTGGCAGTTTCAGCCGGCAACGCGCCGGATCTGGCCATAGGGTTGAGTTATTACCAACCCTATCAGCTGGCATTACGCGGTGCGCTGGCCGATTTAACAGAATTCGACGGTTTTACGGAGATTCTTGACGATTACGCTGAGGAATTCTTCATTCCCTTTATCATCGACGATGCTTGCTATGCCCTGCCGGAAGCGCTGAACTTCAATCTCATGTTCTATCGTAAGGACATTCTCAATCAGCTGGGACTGGCAGTTCCCAAAAGCTGGGACGATGTCATGGAAATGCTGCCGGTGCTGTCCCAGTACGGCATGAGCTTTTGTACCCGCATCGCCACGGACAGCTCTCTGAAAACTCTCGGCAGTACCTTTCCGTATTTCAGCCAAATGGGGGCCTCCATCTTTTCGGAAGACGGATTGTCCTGCGCATTGGGCAGTGAGGAAGCGGTTTCCGCCTTTAATCTGATGTGCGATCTCTATACTAAATACAGCCTGCCGACGACGGTTGCCAACTTCTACAACAGTTTTAAGAGCGGCACAACACCTATCGGCATTGGCGACATGACGACCTATATTCTGCTGCGCAACGCCGCACCGGAAATTGCTGGTCAATGGGGCATCGCACCGGTGGTTGGTACCGAACAGGAAGACGGTACGGTCAATAATAATATGTGGGCGGTTAATACGGCCAGTTCCGTGATTGCCGGTTCGAATATGAAAGAGGAAGCCTGGGATTATCTCAAATGGTTTATGAGCACGGAAATCCAAACCCAATATGTCAACAATATGCAGCTGACCTTCGGTTCGGAGTTTATCTGGGCGTCGGCTAATCTGAAAGCCTTTGTCAGCACCACGGCGTATTCTCAGGAGGATCTGGATGTCGTTATGGAGCAGATTGACAACTGCGCCGAAATCACGCTGCATCCTTCCTATGTGATCGCCCAGCGCGCCATTTCCGATGCATGGAACGCAGTGGTTTTCGATGGAGATGCGGCCCGTACCTCGCTGGACAGCGCAATTAAAACCATCAACCGTGATATCACGAAAAAGCTGAAGGAATTCGGCTATATAGGCGATGACGGTCAGGTTCTGTCCCCGTATTCCATGCCGGGCGTGGATACGGTTCATGGATGGAAAACCAACCGGGAACAGGGGGGATAAGGATGAGTAGTATTGCCAAACAGGTTCGGCGGCATCAGCTGCGGCTGGATGTGTCTGTGCCGGTTATGCTGGCGCCTTTCCTGATTTTCTTCTGCATCTTTATCATATTGCCGATTATCATCGCTGTAGGACTGAGCTTTACCAGCTTCAACGGCGTGCAGGCGCCCAAGGTCAACGGATTGAGCAACTATGTGGCGCTACTGACACAGGACACTGAATTTCTGCGGTACGTCCTCCCCAACACCCTGAAATTCGCCATGATCGTCGGTCCTTTCGGCTATATTCTGCAGTTTATGCTGGCGTGGGCGCTGGCGCAGATTCCCAAGGGTTCCCGCACGGTGCTGGCACTGATTTTTTACTCTCCCTCCATGACCGGCGGCGTGGTAACCGCGGTGATCTGGAAGGTCATTTTCACCGGCGATCAAAACGGCTATCTGAACTATATTTTAGAAAAGCTGCACATCATTCAGGAGCCGATCCAGTGGCTGCAGAACACCTCCACTATTCTGCCGATCATGATTATTGTAACGCTGTGGAGCAGCATGGGCATCGGTTTTCTCACCATGCTGTCCGGTGTGCTGAATATTGATCCGGAATTGTATGAGGCGGCTTATATTGACGGTATACGCAACCGCTTTCAGGAAATTGTTTACATCACGATTCCCTCCATGAAGCCCCAGATGCTATTCGGCGCGGTTATGGCTATCGTAAACACCATTACCTCAGGACAGATCGGCGTGGATCTCACCGGCGCCAACCCCACCCCCGGATACTCCGGTTCCACGATGGTGACGCATATCGACGACTATGGATTCCTGCAGTATGAAATGGGTTATGCCAACGCCATCGCCGTCGTCCTGCTGATTCTGGTATTCGTATTGTCCCGTGTGGTGAACAAATTTTTCTCCGAGCGGGAAGAGATTTAAGGAGGGCTGGTTATGCGCAACCGTTATCAGGGCACCAAAATCAACCCGACCCGGTATGACCGCAGCCAGATCAAGTTTTTCGCGGTGCTGATTCCGTTGGCCGTTGTGATGGGTCTGCCGATTGTGTATATCTTTGTCACGGCGTTTAAGCCTACTAATGAGCTGTTTGCCTATCCTCCGCGTTTTTTCGTCCGTCACCCCACCCTTGATAATTTTGCCCAGATCCAAATGGTGATGGAGGAATCAGGCATACCGATGACACGGTATTTGTTTAACAGCCTGGCGTCGGCTCTCATCGTGGTGGTCTGCACCATATTGATGTCTATCAGCGCCGGATATGTACTGGCTAAAAAACGATTCCGCATTAAGAAGTTGCTGCTGGAACTCAATACCATCGCTCTGATGTTTGTTCCGGCGGCGGTGAAGATTCCCCGTTATCTGATTATGGAACGGATGCATCTGCTGGACTCCTTTTGGAGTAATGTGGTGCCGCTGCTGGCGATGCCGGTGGGACTGTTCCTTATCAAGCAGTTCATCGATCAGATTCCGGACGCTCTGATTGAGGCCGCGCGGATGGACGGCGCCGGCGATTTCATCATTGTACGCCGGATTATCACCCCGATTATTCAGCCCGCCATTGTCACGGTAGCCATTCTGGCGTTCCAGAATTCCTGGAACTCGGCAGTGGAATCCACGCTGTATATCGATCATGATCAGCTGAAGACTTTTGCCTTTTATATCACATCGCTGACTTCCGGAGCCACCACCAACGTGGCTGCCCAGGGAATGGCCGCAGCTGCTTCCCTGGTGCTGTTTGTTCCCAATCTGATTATTTTTATCGTAATGCAGAGCAAGGTTATGAACACGCTGGCACACTCCGGTATTAAGTGAGGAGAGGCGCTATGAAAAAAGTATGGCTCCTTCTGCTGTGTCTCCTTCTGACAGGATCCGCGGGTCTGTCGGCTGCCGCCGCAACTCAGTCAACCAGTTATACGGTGACCTTGACGATCAACGGCAAGGAAGAGGTCTCGCAGGATGCCTATATTCCATCCAAGCTGTACATGGGCTTGGAGCTGAACAAAGCTCAGGATCTCTATATTGCAAACGGCCGGATGTATATCGCCGACACGGGCAATAAGCGGGTGCTGGTGGTGGAGATTGCCTCTGGTGAGGTGACAGTGGTGGGCGAGGGGATTCTCTCTCAGCCAACCGGTGTCTCCGCCGACAGATACAACCGCATTTATGTAGCGGATTCCAAAACCCGCGTGGCGTATCGCTTCGCAGAGGACGGTACGCTGGAGCAGACCTTCGGCAAACCCACTACTCCCAACTTCGGCGCGGAAGAGAACTATATTCCGGTAAAAATCGCCGCGTCGGACAACGGCGGCTGCTATATTGTCAGCGAGGGCACTTCAGCAGGCGTTATCTATATGGGTGCCACCGGCGATTTTCTGGGCTATTTTGCTTCCAACACGGTGAATAAGACCTTGTATGATATCTTTGCAGATCTGTTTTTCTCGGATGTGCAGAAAGCCAAACTGGAGTCGGCCAAAGCCGCGTCCTTTGAAAATATCTTTCGCGGCAGCGACGGCTTGGTATACACCATCAATAAAGGCGATCAGAGCAGCATCAAGAAAAACAGCATCAACGGCGTGGATATGCTGCAGAACAATCAAAATCTTCCCCAACTCAACCGGTTGGCGGATATCTGTGTTACCGCTGACGGCCGGATGATCACCGTGGATACCACCGGTTATATTACGGAAATCTCCTTTGACGGGTATCTGCTGTGCCGGTTCGGCGGCAGTGCCGGCGGCTCGGAAAAGATCGGACTGTTTTCAACACCCAGCGGGATCGCCGCCGACAGTGAGGACAACATTTATGTACTGGACGCTGCGTCCAACTATATCCAGGTGTTTTCCCCCACCCACGTGCAGGCACAGATTCACGCCGCCATGGAGAGCTACAATAACGGCCAGTACGATGCCAGCATTGAAACTCTGACGGATGTGATGAAATATAATAACTCCTCTTATTTCGCCCATCTCTATCTGGGTCTGAATTATATGCAGAAGGGCGATTACCAGGCGGCGGAAGAGCATTTCCGAACGGCCAACGCCAAGGAGCAGTATTCCGAAGCGTATTGGGAATCCCGGAACGAATGGCTGCAGAGCAATCTGATGTATGTGCTGGCGGCGCTGCTGGTATTGGTAATCGTCATTTTCATTCTCAAACATCTCCATAAAAAGAAACGCATCTTTGCCGGCGTCATCGCCGTCCAGTCATCCCTGAAAAAGAAGAGCCGCTTTTATTACGACATCTGTCAGATCCCGTTTGCCTTCCGTCATCCGCTGGACAACAGCTATAACGTACGCAAGGGGGAGACCGGTACCTATCTTTCGGCGACCGTCATTTATCTGGCGGTACTGCTGCTGACGATTCTCAACCAGACGGCGGCTGGCTTCATCTTTTCGGTGGATCTGCGCAGCTTCTCCCTGATGAATACCGTGCTGATCTTTGTCTGCGCTTTGGCGCTGTTCTTGGTGAGTCATTATTTTATCAGTTCTATCAACGACGGCGAAGGCACCTTCCGTTCCACCTATATCTCCGTGGCCTACAGTCTGTCGCCTGTTGTGCTTTTCCTGCCCTGGCTGATCATCTTCTCCAATTTTGCCACCATCGATGAAAGTTATCTGATTTATACCGTCCTGGGGATACTGCTCCTGCTGTGCGCGGTCTATATTGTCCTGGCGATTATCGAAGTGCAGCAGTATACCTTCCGACAGACCCTTTTCAATGTGTTGGTTACCCTCTTCTTTATGGCGGTGCTGGTCTTTGCCATTTCCATTTCTTATCTGCTGCTTAAGCAGGTGATCGACTTCATTGTCAGTATCATCACGGAGGTGAATCTGCGTGCATAAAAAACAAATTGCTCTACTGGCCGCAGCCACCCTCCTGCTGTCCTGTCTGGCGGTAAGGGGTATCGGCGAAGGAGGCAGCAAAGCGGCAGGTTCCGATGACAACTCGGCAGTCCTGTCCGGACTGCCCACCACCATGCAACTGCAAATGGCGGATACCGACGGCAAGGCGCCGATCCGGGAACTTGCAGAAAGTGACGTGCTGGCGGCTGAGAATGGAAAGCTGCGCCTGTATGTGAATCGAACCACGGCCAATATCAAGGTGGTGAACCGGGAAACCGGCTACGTCTGGAGCAGCACGGTGGAAGGTGAGGAAGAGCTGTCCACCCTGAGCAAATCCTGGAAGCAATTCGCCAAATCCATTGTGGTGGGCGATTTTATCGCTGCGACCAGCGGATCAGTCAAACGGATGAGTATGGCCGACAGCGGTGATGGCGCGCCGGTGATCACAGATATTGACAACGGTGTGGCTATCCAGGCGACATTCAGCGATGCGGCCGCCTCCTGCCGGGTGGAAATCACACTGGAAGAGGATGGACTCAAAGTGGTGATTCCGCAGGAAAGCCTGTCCTGCGGAAGCGCGTATACTCTCAGCGCCCTGTATGTCATGCCCTTTTTCGGCGCGGTTTACAGCGACAGCATCGATGGCTATATGTTTATTCCCGACGGTTGCGGAGCCTTGATTCGTTACCAAAAACCTCACAGCTACAGTTCCTATTTCAGCGGACGAATCTATGGCAGCGATCTGGCGCTTCCCGGCAATACCTCGGCCGCTAATACGATTAAAACCATTCCCACGGTGGACAATCAGCAGGTGACCCTGCCGGTATTCGGCATGGCGCACGGCAGCAATCAGGATGCATTTCTGGCGGTGATCTCCCAAGGAGACAGCGCCTGTGATCTGATTGCCAGCGCGGCAGGCACCACCATCGATTTCAACTGGGCCTGCCCTCGATTTATCTATCAGGAAACCTATTGGCAGCCCGCCGGTTCCAACACCGGCTTCAATGCCACGCAGCCCAATGTTAACACCTTTGACGCGGAGGTTCGCTACTATTTCCTCAGTGATGAACAGGCGAATTATACCGGTATGGCGAATCGCTACAAGGCGCTGCTGCAGAAGGAGGGCAAGCTCAGCACCACCCCGCTGGGCGGCGGCCACATTCCGATTAAGCTGGATGCCGTTATGGCGGAACGAGCTGCCGGATACTGGCTGGATTATACCAAAACCTTAACCACCCTGGAGGATGTATCCGGCTGGGTGGAGGAACTGAACCGTTTGGGGGTTAATCGCATTTTGATGACCCTGGAAGGCTTCGAAAAGGGCGGTATCAGCGGTCATTCCATCGGTAATTTTGCCTTAGAAGGTAAGGTGGGATCGGAGAAGCGGCTGCAGGAATTGTATGATCAGGTGACGGCCGGCGGTGGTACCCTGGCATTGCAGACCAGTTTATCCACCGGATTTTCCGATCAGCTCAAGCGGCGCGATGTGCGGATGTCTGCCGCCAACAATCTGGTGAGCCGGACAGAAGTGCACAACCTTTATACAATCCGTTACTATCTGAACGGGGCGACGGTTGGAAACCATATCCAAAAGCTGAAGGATTTGGCCTCCTACAAGAAGAATCTGGCCCTCAACGATATTGCCCACAACCTGTTCGGCAACTATAAAAGCGGTCAGAGCCAAAGCCGTCTGGAGGCGCTGCAGCAGGTCATCGGCCATCTTCAGACCGCTGCGGACAGCACGGATTATCTGATGCTGGAAAATCCCAACGCCTATGCTTTGGCCTATGCCGACGCAGTCTACAATGTACCGATGGCAAACTCCATGATGAAGTATGAAACCGATACGGTCCCCTTTGTGCAGATTGTTCTCAGCGGATATGTGGATTGCTTCTCGGATTTTCTGAATTATGGGGGCAATACCGATCAAATGCTGCTGATGCTGGTGGACTACAACATCAACCCGTCCTTTGTACTGACCGATGCGTATTCCTCGGAATTCGCCGATACCAACAGCAGCGATATTTATTCCTCGCGTTATGAGGATTGGAAAGAAGATATCGTATCCTCCTATGCTTTCATAAACGATTGTCTGTCCCGGGTGCGGGGAAGCGGCATGGCATCCCGGTCGGTACCGGTGGACGGTGTATCGGTGGTCACCTATGAAAATGGCGTGACGCTGGTGATCAACTACACGGAAGAAGCGTTCGAATACGGCGGAATCACGGTTTCGGCCATGTCGGCCGGCTGGACGGAGGGATAAGCCATGAAGTGGAGCACACAGAAAAAGCTGACCGGCTTTATCTTCGTCCTTCCTTGGATCATTGGTTTTCTCCTTTTTACCCTCTATCCGCTGATCGAAACCATTCGCTACAGCTTCTCGGACGTCCGCGTGCAGGTGGGCGGTGTTGCGATGACCGGAGTAGGATGGAAGAACTATGTTCAGGTGCTGATGGGCGACACGGCTTTCTTGACCGAACTGCCCGGCTACCTGCAGCAGATTTTTCTGTATGTACCGATGACGCTGGTTTTTTCCGTCATCCTGTCCCTCCTTCTCAATCGCGCTTTTGTAGGCAAAAAGCTGTTTCGCGCACTGTTTTTTCTGCCGGTGATTCTGATGAGCGGTCCCTTGATCACCAATATCAAAACATTGGGCGCCGATAGCCTCAGCGGAGTGAAAACCTTTGCCCTGTATCAAATGATTGATAAATCCTTCCCGGAATTTCTGGCTGTTCCGCTGCTGTATATTTTTGATAATATCATTATGATTTTATGGTACTGCGGCGTGCAGATCCTGATTTTTCTCGCCGGACTGCAGAAGATCGACAACAGTGTGTATGAGGCGGCCCGGGTGGACGGCGCCAGCAAATGGCAGCAGTTCTGGAAAATCACGCTGCCCACGCTCCGGCCTTTTATTCTCATCAACGGCATATATGCCATCATCGACATTTCCAACGCTTCTACCAACAGCATAACGGCGATGATTAAGAAGAGCATGTTTGAAACCACCAAAGGTTACGGCTTTGCCGCTGCTGCCAGCTATCTTTATTTTCTGGTGATCCTGCTGTTGCTGTTGCTGGCGCTTCTTCTGCTGGGACGAGGAATGATGGAACGCCGGGTCAAGGATGAACCGAAGCAGCGTCGCCGGCGTCCCGGAAAAAACAAAAAGACGGTGAAGTCCTGACTTTCGCGGAAAGGAGTGAGCGTTATCAATACCAAAAGCCGCCGCTTTCGCGGCATAAGCAAGACCAAGATGCAAAAGCTGCTGGTCGGCAACGGCGAACGTGAAGGCTTGCTGATGCGGATTGTCACCTATGTACTGCTGATTGCCATCAGCTTTGTCTTTCTGTATCCGATATTTAAAATGCTTTCCCGCAGCCTGATGGGACCGTATGATTCCGCTAATCCGCTGGTGGATTGGGTCCCTACGGCGCTGTATACCAGCAATTATGTCAAGGCTTATCAGGTGCTTGGCGGGTTTAAGACCATATTGACCTCTATTGGGGTGATGTTGTTGATCGCGGTGGTGGAAACCATGTCGTCGGCGGTTATCGCCTATGGTTTTGCTAAGTTCGAATTCCGTGGCAGGATGATTCTGTTTGTACTGATGCTCAGCACCTTTCTGATTCCCTCTCAGGTAACCTTTCTGCCCAACTACGTCATGTTCAACAAGTACGAGATGCTGCAGTCGATTTTTCCAATACTGCTGCCCTCGATTTTTGGGCAGGGGATCCGACAGGCGCTGTTCATCCTGATCTTTTATCAATTTTACAGGATGAGCCCCAAATCCCTGGATGAAGCCGCGGCCATCGACGGCGCCGGACCGCTGAAAACCTTCTGGCAGATCAATTTCCGCATGGCCACGCCAGCGCTGGTAGTGGTGCTGGTATTCGCCTTTGTGTGGAATTGGAATGAAACCAACCTAACCAGCTCCTATTTCGGCAACGAGATCACCACCCTTCCGGTGGCGCTGGAAAACTTCGTGACGCGGTTTGCCAAGCTGTTTCCCAGCAACAACCAAGGAACGAACGTATCCAACCTGGAAACACAGCTCTCCGAGGGAATCCAGATGGCGGGAACATTGATTTCCATTTTACCGCTGATGCTGCTGTATGTTTTCGTGGAACGCAAGCTGGTGGAAAGCATCGACCGCAGCGGTATCACAGGTGAATAAACGATGGGAGGTATGATTAAGTGATCAATGTTCCAAACTGGGATGAGCGAAAAGAACATTATGAAGATTACTGGCAACTGAAAAATAAGCGTGCTGTGATTCATTTATGCGCTCCCCTGGAGGGCGGCAACTATGATTATCCACCGCCGCCTTCTTCCGAGGATTTTTGGTTCAACCCTCAATGGGGTGTTGGAAGTGCGCGGCATGGCATGGAGAACACTTATTTCGGTCTGGACGCCTATCCGAATGTGGCGCTGTCCATCGGTCCGGATCTGATTCCCGGCATCATTGGCATGGAGCTTTGCTACAATGAAACCAGTGAATGGGTGGTGCACAGCGACAAGCCCTTGTCCGAATTCCGCGGTTTTCCTTACAGCAAGGATAATTTTTATTACCAGACCATGAAGCATATTGTCGAGGTATATACTGAAGACGCCAAAAACGGCGATTACATCGTGGGCACGGTGGACATGAACACCTTGATGGACGGCCTGGCCGGCCTGATCGGACCGGAACAGCTGTGTTATGAGCTGTTGGATAACCCCGATGACGTGAAAAGAGTGATGAAGGATCATCTGGAGTTGTTTAAGGACATCTATACACAGTACTACGAGATCACGACTCGATATCAGAAGGGAAATACCAACTGGCTGAGCGTATACAGCGAAAAACCGGCGTATTTCATTTCCAATGACTTTGAGGTGATGATGTCCGCCGATGCCTTCGATGAGTTCTGCCGGGAGCCTATCGCGGAAATGGCCCGCTTCTGCGGACGGGTGCTGTTTCATTTGGATGGCGAAAACGTGGTGCGGCATCTGCCGGCTCTCAACGCCATTCCTGAGCTGACGGGAATTCAGGTACAGGCTACTCCATATCAGCAGTCGGCGGCCTTCTGGATCCCCCACATCAAAACCATTCAGGCGGCCGGCAAATCCACTTGGGTGGAAGCGCGCAACGGCGCCGAGGTGCTGGAGCTGATCCAAAACCTGCGGCCGGAAGGGCTGTTCATCAAAGCCTGGGCGGAGACGGAAAAGGAAGCTCATGAAATCGAGGAACGGGTAGATGCGTACTACCGCGGAAAGGAATAGGCTATGAAGCGGATATCAACTTATATCAATGTGATGAGCGATGAGGAAGTGGAGCGTATTCACCGCAATTCTCTGCGGATTCTGGCGGAAATCGGTCTGCACGTTCCCAATGACGAGGTGCTGGGCATGTGCCGCGAGCAGGGCGGGGAAGTGAATGCCGACAAGCAGGTGGTTCGAATTCCGGTCAAGGTGATGGAATCGCTGCTGGAAAAGGTGCAGGCCCACAGCCGGATGGATTACGAGACCGTTCAGCGCAACAGTCTCTGCGCAGGTATCTCTACCCAGGTATTTTTCTTTGATTATGCCACCAAATCCCGCCGGTACGGCATGATGGACGATGTGATGAAGGGGATCAGCCTTCTGGAACATCTGGATCGTTTTCCCGGTTCCGGTGTGGTGACCCTGCCCAGCGACGTACCCCATGACTTTGCCGATATTGCCTCCTTCTTCACCGTGTATTCCTATGCCAAAAAGGAAGGCGGAACCTTTATTTTGTCCGCCACCAGCGCCAAATACATAGTGGAGATGTCCCGTTTGCTGGGCCGTGACTGCGGGTATTTTCTGGAAACGGTCAGCCCCCTGCAGTATCGGAAGGAAAGCCTGGATATGGCGCTGGTAATGACCAAAATGGGCTGTCCCGTTTCCATCGGACCGATGGTGATCGGCGGCGCTTTGGGACCGATGACCATTGCCGGCAACTGCTCGCTTCAGAACGCGGAAATCCTGGGCAGCATGTTCGTAGGACACGCGCTGACCGGGCAGCTGGGCTTTGGCTACGGTTCCTTTAACCACACCATGGATATGCGCTCCATGCTCTGCTCCTTTGGCTCCCCCAACCAGGCGCTGCTGGGCATGGCGGCGGCGCAGATGGCGCGGTTCTACGGCATCTGGGGCGTATCCAACAACGGCTTGACCGACGCGTTGGCGGCCGATTATCAGTGCGGCATGGAAAAAGCCAGCAACGCGGTCTTTTCTTTGCTGGCCGGCTGCGGCGGTATGGGCGGCATGGGCATCGTCGGTGCGGATCAGGGAGTCAGCCTGGAACAGCTGGTGCTGGATAATGAGTTCATCAAGGTTTACAACTATATCATGAGCGGATTTGAGGTCAATGAGGAAACCCTGGCTTTTGATCTGCTCAAGGAAGTTGGGATCGGCGGCAACTTTATCGGCGAGGATCACACGGTGGACCATATCGCGGACAGCTATTGGCCCAGCCATATTTTTGAGCGCTCCGCTTTCGACACCTGGTCTATCGGCGGTAAAAAGACGGCGTTGGACCGCGCTCACGAGTTTGTGGAAAGCGTAACGGAAGGCTATCGAAATATGGAACCGGTGATCGAGCCGGCTAAATATGAGGAATTGAAGCGGATCCGCCGTGCGGCAGCCGAGGAAATGGGTATTGACGCCGAGAAATACTGCCGGGATTGAAAGCAAGAAAAAACTTCATGAATTCCCCTATACATTCGGCAAGATTTTCCATATAATAATATTAAAGGCGATTTAAAAATTATTTGGTATTTGAGGGGAAGGCTTATGAACGGAAAAGGGTATGTGTCTTACGATTTGAAATATTTGAACCGGCAGGCGGTTTACGAATTCATCTCCGGCAGGGGGGAGGCGCCGTTTTCCTGCTCGGATATCGCGCAGAAGACGGCGCTTTCCGTGCCGACGGTCACCAAAATCACCGAATTTTTTCTCTCCCGGGATCTGCTGCATGAAATCGATCATGTGCCGGTTTCTACGGTGGGGCGGCCGCCGGTGTTGTTTCAGTTCCATCCCGGTGCCGGTATAGCGGCCGGCTGCTCCTACGACGGCAGTCATCTGGATATCAAGCTCATCGATTTGTGGCGGCGGGTGCGGATATCCCGCCGGTTTGCCGTGGATGATCTCATCGAGCTATTCCGCGAGGAACTGCCCAAGGCGCTGCAGACTGTCTTGAAGGACAGCGGCATGGAACCGTCGCGGCTGATGGGAATAGGACTGGCATTGCCGGTGATTCTCGACAGCACCAACCGCTGTACGGATTTTCCCGCTCCCCGGATTGGCCTGGAAACCGCTTTTGATTTTGAGCCTTACTGCCGGGAACTGGCAGAAGAAATGGGCTGTCCGGTGTTTCTGGAAAATGACGTGAACGCCGCGGCTTTGGGAGAATTTCAGAACAGCACCGTCAAGGATCTGATCTATATCATAGTGGGCAGCGGCGTGGGCAGCGGCATTATACTGGACGGCAAGCTGCGCAGCGGCCCTCATGCGGCCGCCGGCGAAATCGGATACATGTGCTTTGATCCACATGATCGGTCGGGGTCCAGCTTGGAAGGCTATGTGGAAAAACGCCTTTCCGCCGAACATATCGAGGAAATGCTGGGGTGTAAGTTCTTCAGCGATGATGCCAGACCCAGTACGATCAACCGAGTGAGGGCGGCGGAGTTTGTATCGGATTATCTGGCCATGTGCGTTCAGAACATGTCGGTCTGCCTGGACGTGGGCTATTTTGTTCTGGGCGGCTACGTGGTGGATGCGCTGCAGGACCTGGTGATTCCCTTGACCGAGGAAAAGGCCGGGCGATTCTGTTTGAATCCGGTGAAGGTGGTATATGAGACCATGCCTTTTGCGGCTTCCTACGGCGTGGGAGCCATTGCGCTGGAAAAGACCCTTCCCACATTGCTGGGCGATATCCCCGCTTGATATGGACGCAACGATTTCTTAATGTTTGAAAAGGAGAGATTGTGATGAAAGCACCTAAAATTGTGTACATCGGCGCCGGCAGCATGTCCTTTGGCATCCCGACTTTCCGGGACATTTTCAGCCAGCCGCTTTTAAAAGGATCGACGCTGTGCCTGGTGGATATAGATGAAGAAAACCTGGATCGGATGCACCGCCTTGCCCTGAAAATGAACGCAGTTTCGGGACAGGAGCTGCAGATTATCGCCACCACGGAACGCCGGGAAGTTTTGGAAGGTGCGGATTTTGTCGTCAACAGCCTGGCTATAGATCGGTGTGAGCTGTGGAAACAGGATTTTGCGGTGCCGAAGAAATATGGTATCCGGCATTGTTTGGGGGAAAACGGCGGTCCCGGCGCCCTGTATTTTACCATGCGGACCCTGCCGCTGATTCTGGATATCGTCCATGATATGGAGGAACTGTGCCCGGACGCCTATTTCCTGAACTTCTCCAATCCCGAAACGCGGCTGGTGCTGGGTGTGAACATGTATACCCGCATTAAGTGTGTTGGTCTGTGTCACGGCATATTCATGGCAAAGGATCAGATTTGTGACATTCTCGGACGAGAGGATCACAACAGTATCCAGCTGTTCGGTGCGGGAATGAATCATTTCCAGTGGGTCACCAGTATCCGGGATGTGGAGACCGGGGAGGATCTGTATCCGGAATTTCGGAAGAAGGAAGCAATTTACGACCCGACGTTTATGCCCTATCTGCGCAAGATGTTTCATGTGTTCGGTCTCTATCCCACCTGTTCGGACGATCATTTCGGCGAATATCAGGCTTACGGCTATGAGGCGGGGGAAGAAGGCTATAACTTTGCTTGGGATGAGCAGGATCGCGTGCGCATGAAAAAAGAGATTGAAGACGTTATCAGCGGACGGGAAGCCGCCGACAAATGGCTGTCTCCCTCCGGCGAGCGTGCGGTACAGCTTCTGGTCGCCCTGCACTTCAACAAGCAGACAGTGCTGCCCTCCGCTATCGTTTACAACGGCGGCGCCATTCCCCAGCTGCCGGATGATGTGGCGGTGGAGGTGCCGGTGGTGGCGGATGCGTCCGGCGTTCATAAGCTGCAGGTTCCGGAACTTCCGGATGCGATTATCGCCATGCTGAACAATCAGGTATCGGCTCAGAGAATGTCCGTGCGCGCCGCGTTCAACGGCTCCAAGGAGATGGCCTATCAAGCGCTGCTGGTGGATCCGGTCATCAACTCCACCATCGCCGCAGAGAAGATCAACGAGGAGCTGTTTGCACTCAACGCTCCCTATATCCATCCTTGCAGGGCGAGCAAATAACTCCTATGGCTTAGAAGGGATACATCATGAACATTACCATTCTTGACACCTATGAACAATGCTGTGCACGTATCGCGGAGGAACTGGCGGCGCTGACGGCCAAAAAACCGGAGGCCCTTCTGTGTCTGGCAGCCGGTCACAGTTCCCTTGGCGTTTTTGACGCCATGGTGGCTATGCAGGAGTCCCATAAGGCGGATTTCTCCCATGTGTATATCATAGGACTGGACGAGTGGAGCGGAAAGGCAACGGCGGACGACGGGAGCTGCAGCGGCTTTTTGTACCATAACTGCTTTGACCGGCTGCCGATTCCGCCGGATCATATTCATCTGTTCGACGGGATGTATACCGATGCGGCGGCCGAATGTCAGGCGGCGGAAGGGTACATAGCGGAACACGGCGGCATTGATTATATGCTGCTGGGCATGGGGATGAACGGACACTTGGCTTTGAACGAGCCGGGGACATCTTTTGAACTGAGAACCCATGAGACGGAACTGTCCGAGACCACCAGAACCGTGGGACAGAAATATTTTTCCCGGCAGACGGCGCTGGCCGGCGGGATTACATTGGGCATCCGCAATATTTTGGACTCCCGGCGGATTGTGCTTTTAGTCAACGGCGAGCACAAGCGCCCGGTCATGTCCAAACTGCTGGAGCTTCCGGTGACCACAGCCTTTCCGGCTACGGTGCTGAAAACGGCGGCTAATGCCGAGATTGTCACCGAATGGGCCTGTGTGGATGACCTGAACCGGGTGAACCTCTGCCGGAGATCAGCGGAGGGCCCGGTGATCGGCATCGATGTGGGGGGAACCAAAACACTGCTGATGATTCAGCGGCCCAATGGAAATATTCTGGCGGAAGAATGGATTGATTCCCCCAGAACGCCGGAGGGGCTGAAGGCATTTATTTCCTCCTCCATTGCGCAGGCAGGTCTGACGGAAGAGGAAATTTCCGGCTTGGCGATAGGGGTACCCGGCTTGGTGAACGCCGACGAGGGACTTGTTTTGGATGCTCCGGGGCTGGGCTGGAAAAATCTACGGCTGAAAGAGAAATTGTTTGACGGCTTTTCCTTCCCCTGCCGTGTGGAAAACGATATCACCATGGCAATGATTGCAGAAATGCATATCGGCAAGGCCTGCGGCGTAACCGATGCGGTGTTTATCGCCATCGGTACCGGCTTGGGCTGCGCGATCCTCTCCAACGGCAGAATCGTAGAGGGCAGCGCCGGCAGCGCAGGGGAAATCGGTTATTGGATGAGCGTACAGGACGCGGCAGAGGACCGGGTGAACCGAGAAGGGTATTTCGGTCCTCTGGAGGAACGGGTGTCCGGCTCCGCTCTGCAGAAGCTATCCCAAGATAAAACGCCGCGGGAGCTGCTACAGCAATACGATCGGCTGACCGGCGATGAGAAACAGGCGGTGGATGCTTTTATCCGGGCGCTGGCCGTCACTGTTGCCAATATTATTTCTCTCCTCAATCCGCAGAAGGTGATCCTGGGCGGCGGCGTGTCGGAGTCTCTCCATCGTTTTCTGCCAGAATTGCGGGCGAAGGTGGCGCAGTACAATCCGATTCCCGCCGAGCTGGAGATCAGCGATTACCATAATCGTGCCGGGGCTTTGGGGGCCTGCTGTCTGGCGGCGAAAATGCAGCGGAGCTGATACTAAAATCTGATTAACCCCTTCTATTCTTTCCGGGCTGAATTGCGTCAGAAAGCGTTATCCTCCTTGCTGGGCGTCAGCCCAGCGGCGTCGTCTGCCTTTTCTGGCACAATTCATCCTCGGAAATCGATTAAAGCTTTCAATCAGATTTTAGTATGAGAGATATTCATGCATAATTGAAGGGAGGATTGCGCTTATGCGCCGGGAGCTGCACTATTTTTCCATTATGCCTAAAACCGTACTGGAGGGGGCGGAAAGCCGCATCACCATCCGCCCGACCTCTCCGCATATGCGGTTTGCTGAGGGCAGCGTTCACCGTGTAACGGTTATTCCCATGACGGAGCCGGCCTGCGCGCTGGAGAAGGAAAAATATCCATATTATGATGTAACGGCCCGGGACAATGCGCTGGTCTTTTCTCATACCTTTACCCGGGAACAGGAATACAACATCTGGTTTACGGTGGATGAAGAACAGCATTTTATTGCACTTTCGATTTATTGCCTGAAAGAGGATTTGTACCGGCGCATACCGTTGCGGGGCGATCTGCACGTCCATTCCACCTTTTCCGATGGGGCGGAGGCTCCCGAAGAGGTGGCAGCCAATTATCGCCGGGCGGGATTCGATTTCATGGTGGTGTCGGATCACAGCGAATACGGCGGTTCCGTGGCGGCGTACAATTACTGGACGGCTCATCCCACCGATCTGACGATAGTGCACGGTGAAGAGGTGCATGCGCCGGACAACCATATTCACATTGTCAATTTCGGTGGCGATTTTAGTGTCAATAAGCTGTTTCAGGAGGATGAGGAGCGGTATTACCGCGAGGTAAGAGAGATTGAGAAATCTCTGCATATTCCGCCGGAAGCGGGCAGAGTCAACGCCTTTGAGTACGCTTCCTCTGTCTGGATTTATGAGCATATCCGCCAGGGAAACGGTTTAGCCATCTTTGCCCATCCTTATTGGACGGTGGATGCTTATCACGTCAGCGAGGACATGACCCGCTATCAATTTAAAAACAGCATTTTCGATGCCTTTGAACTGATCGGCGGCCTCTTTCCCAAGGAAAACAATTTGCAGCTGTCCCTGTATATGGATATCCTTTCCCGGGGCGAAAGCCGGGCGGCGGTGGTGGGCAGCAGCGATTCCCACGGCACTACGCCGGAACCCTTTGAGGGCAGCTGGTATAACAATCCGGTGGACAATCCCCACGGCTTCAACGAGTTTCAGACCATTGTGTTCGCTCCTGCCAACGAGAAGCAGGCCCTGGTGGATGCGGTAAAAGCGCACTACTCCGTGGCTGTAGAGAAATATGCCCAGGATACTTATCCCCGGGTATACGGGGAACACCGGCTGGTCAGTTATGCCCTGTTTCTTCTGTCCGAATACTTTCCTCTCCATGACGAACTCTGCTATGAGGAAGGCCGGCTGATGAAGGCGCTGGTGGCCGAAAGCGAATCGGATGCGGAGCAGCGGCTGGCGGCATTGTCGGGCCGGGTGCCCCGATATCAGAGGGCTTGCTTCGGCGTGCCCACGGAGGATTGAAGCATGACAAGCTGGAAACCGCTGGGGGACAGCGCGGCGCTGTTTCCCTCCGAGGGACAGGCCAAAAGGATGCGCAATATCGCCTATCTGATGAAGCTGAAAGAGGATAATCTGCTGTTTCCCTATTGGTGGCAGGCGGGACTCACCGGTAGTATCAACGCCAAGCTGGAAGGTCTGCATGGTGGCTGGGATTCTCAGACCAGCCATATTCGCGGCACCTTTACCGCCCACTGGATCAGCGCGGCCGCTTATACCATCCGGGAGCAGGAGGATCGGCGGCTGCGGGCCAAGCTGGAATATGTGGTGGCGGAAATCCGCCGCTGTCAGGTGGAATCCGGCGGCGGCTGGTGCTTCCCGATTCCTCCATCCTACATCACCGGCGTGCGCAGCGGCCGCTATTTCTGGGCGCCGCTGTATGTCTGCCACAAGGTGCTGATGGGGATGCTGGACGCCTGGAGAATGGCCGGCATCGCGGACGCCGCCGCAGTGATCCGGGATGCCGCCGGGTGGTTTGAAACCTTTGCCGCCGAGACCTCTCGGGAACAGCTTTCGGACATGATGGACCGGCAGGAAACAGGCGGGCTGATGGAGCTTTGGGCGGATCTGTACGGCTACACCGGCGAGGGACGTTATGCCAGGCTGATGCGCCTGTATGAGCGTCCACGCCTCTTTGAACCGCTGATTCGAGGCGAGGATATCCTAACAAATATGCATGCCAACACCACCATTCCCGAGATTCATGGCGCGGCACGGGCGTATGAGGTGACCGGTGAGGAGTGCTATCGGAAGATCGTGGAGGAATACTGGCGGCTGGCGGTGACCGACCGGGGACAGTTCGCCACCGGCGGTCAGACCAGCGGCGAGGTGTGGACGCCGAAGAACCGGCAGGCTAACCGACTGGGGGATCAAACGCAGGAACACTGCGTGGTGTACAACATGATCCGGCTGGCGGATTATCTTTTTCGCTGGACCGGCGAGCGGGAATATGCCGATTATATCGAGCGCAATATCTGGAACGGCCTGTTTGCTCAGGGACATTGGGAGAGCCGGGCCCTGGATCAATGCGCCGAGCCCTATGAAGCGGATCGGGGATTAATTGCTTATTATCTGCCTCTTCAGGCGGGCGCCCACAAAAACTGGGGATCGGAGACGGAACACTGCTGGTGCTGTCACTGCACCCTGATGCAGGCCCATTCCCGGCTACGGGAATGGGTGTTTTATCAGCAGGAGGACCGCCTGCGCATCGCGCAGTATCAGCCCTGCCGGGCGGCGCTGCGCGTCGGCGGAGTAGACGTGACGGTGGAGCAGACGGAAACCGATCTGGGCGGCAGCTGCAACCAGGTGAACGAAACGGCGCTGAAGGGTGAGGAACGGCCGATGTGCTGGTCCTTTGACTACACCGTTACCGCGGACCAGCCGGTGGAATTGACGCTGGAATTCCGCCTTCCCTGGTGGCTGGCGGAAGAGCCGGTCTGCTGGAAAAACGGCAAAGAGGTTTCACTGACGTCAGCCGATGGCTGGGCGTCTCTCCGGGTTGCGGCGGGCGATCAGATCCGGCTGCGTCTGCCAAAGAAACTGCACTGCTGGCCGCTGCCGGACGAACCGGATACGGTGGCGTTTTTGGACGGTCCGGTGGTGCTGGCGGGCTTGGTTGGAGAGGAACGGATGCTTTTTGGAAATCCAGAGCATCCGGAGGAATTCCTGAAGCCGGCTAATGAACGGGTCTGGTCTCTATGGACCCAAAGCTACCGTACCTTTAATCAGCCGAGCGGCTTTTATTTTAAACCGTTGTATCAGATCGGGAAGGAAACCTATACCGTCTATTTCCCCATCCGCTCTTATCCGGTCTTCCAGTGGAATGATGAGCATATATCGCCGCATAAGGAGTAATTATGGATTATCAGGCGCATAATCAGGAGGTTCGGGAGGTATGGGATGGGTTCCGCAACGGTGATCCCATCCGGATGCCGGTCATTGTGGGTGTGTCCGACCGGTACTACGTTCTGAATCCCGTCACGAATCCCAAAGGGATTACTTTCCGGGAATACAGCCAGGATCCCGACATCATGTTTCAGCTGCAGTGCGGTTTTGAGCCCTACTATCGTACAAGGATCCCGGGGGATCATGAAATGGGGCCGCCGGAGGGAGGCTGGAACGTCAATCTGGACTTCCAAAATTATTACGAGGCGGCATGGCTGGGGGCGGAAGTTGCCTTTCCCGAGAACGAGGTGCCCTATACCCTGCCCTTTCTGGGGGATGACAACAAAAACGAGCTGTTTGAAAAAGGGATTCCGGATCCCTTCGACGGTTTCATGGCCACGGTTCGCCGTTTTCACGAGCGTTTTACCGTCCTGGCCCGGAATGCTGAGGTGGATGGCTTGCCGGTCAGTCATATCGGGCTGCCCTTTCTATGGACGGATGGTATGTTTACCCTGGCCTGTGAGCTGAGGGGAGCCGCCCAGATCTGCATCGATATGCTGGAATCCCCGGACTATTTTCATCAACTGATGGATTACCTTACCGAGGCCACTATACAGCGCCTCAAGGCTTGGCGGCGGTATGCGGGAGAACCGGCGGTATCGCCCTATTTCGGCTTTGCCGATGACAGCATCCAGCTGATTGGCGCCGAGATGTATCAGGAATTTGTGCTGCCCTATCACAAACGGCTGCGGGAGGCGCTGAGCACAGGGGAGGAGCCGGGCTTCTGTCATCTGTGCGGCAACGCGACGCGGCATTATCCGCTGATCCAGCAGGAACTGAACATCGGCACCTTTGACACCGGCTTTCCTGTGGATCATGCGGCGCTGATCCGGCAGCTGCGTCCGGGAACGGTGATTCAGGGCGGTGTGCCGGCGGAACTGGTGCTGCGGGGTACGCCGGAAGAGATCCGGACCGCTTCTCGAAGGATCATTGAATCCGTAAAACCTCTGTCCAGACAATTTGTCTTCCGGGAGGGCAACGATGTCCCGCCAGGTACCCCCCTGGAAAATATGTGGGCCTTATATGAGGCCGGGCGGGAATTCGGCCGCTTTGAATAAAGGAGCGCAGGCTTTATGAAGATGACGTCAAAACAGCGGCTGATTGCCGCCCTGGAGCACCGGCCTACCGACCGTCTTCCGGTCACCACCCATCATTTGATGCCCTATTATCTGGAAAAATACGAAAACGGTATGGAGCCGTTGGCCTATCATAAAGCCATGGGCTTCGACCCCATCGTATGGCCCCGGGCGTTTCACATTAACCAAGGTGCGGGGGAATACCGGGAGCCGGTGAAGGGGCTGGTGTGCACACCGGATTGGCGGATTGAAGTGGAAGAGCTTTTCGACCCGCAATACCGCACCTTTCGTTATACGATCCACACTCCAAAAAGAAAGTTAACCACTGTTTTGCAGGAAAACCGGTTTACTTCCTGGGTGAAGGAGCATCTCCTTAAAGACAAGCGGGATATGGAGCTGATTGAACGCTACGCTCCACGCTATCGCTGCGATAAAGATGCTATCAACCGTATCGCCGATGAAGTTGGGGAGGAGGCGCTGGTGCGCGGCTCGGTGGTCAGTTTTCCTCCCTTCGGGCAGCCGGGCTGTTTTCAAGACTTGGCCTGTCTATTCGGCATCCAGGAGCTGATACTGGAAAGCTTCGACGATCCGGAATGGGTGAAATATGCCTGCAGTGTGCTCCAGGAAGGGAAAAAGGAGTATATCCGCTCTCTTGAGGGGGTGCGGTACGATCTGATCGAATTGGGCGGCGGGGATGCATCCTCCACCGTGATATCTCCGGCTATGCTGCGGGAGTTTGTCATCCCCTTCGACCAGCCGCTGATTCAGTTGCTTCATGAATGCGGCCAGCGGGTGACCTATCATACCTGCGGAGGCATGATGCCGATTCTGGAGGATCTGGCTGGAATGGGCCCCGACGCATTGGAAACCTTTACACCGCCGGCCATGGGCGCCGATGTGAATCTGGCTGAAGCAAAACGCCGGATCGGAGACAAGGTGTGCATGATCGGCGGCTTTGACCAGGGCCACTATTTTATGGGCTGTTCGGAAGAGGATACCCGCAAAGCGGTTCGCCGGTGCTTTGAAGAAGCCGGAGCGGGCGGCGGTTATATTCTCTGCCCCTCCGATCATTTCTTTGACGGAGAGCATCGTCTGGTAAAAGCGTTTGTGGAGGAAGCCCACCGCTGCGTCTATCCCGCCGCTGATTGTCCATGTCCTTCCACGGGATGTGAGAATCACGGCCATTGTGCGGCATGCCGGCGGCATCATGAGGACGAGGGCGTCAAGCCGCCCTATTGCCAGAGATAAGGAAGAGCGTTTCCATGAATGAAACCAAGCTAACGGCCAGATCCTCCATACGGCTTTTGTCGTTGCTTTGCAGCGCGGTATATTTTTCCAACTATATGGCGCGTCTCACCTTTTCCACCGTGGTGGCGGAAATTGTGCTGTCGGAAAACATGACGAAAACTGCCGTTTCATTGGTGGTGATGATCCAGCAGATCACCTATTGCTCCGGGCAGCTGCTCAGCGGTGTGCTGGGGGACCGGCTGAATCCCCGCCGGATGATTACCTGCGGCCTGCTCGTCGGCGCTCTTACCAATATGGTGATGCCTCTGGTTCATTCCACAGCTTTGATGGTGGTGATCTGGGGCTGCAACGGTCTGGCTTTGGCTATGATCTGGCCGCCGATGGTGAAGATTCTCACCAACCTGCTGCAAATAGGGGATTTCCAGCGGGTATCGGTGCAGGTGTCCATCGCCAGCATGGCGGCGTCTATGGCGATTTATCTGATCGCGCCGCTGGGAATCCTGTTGGGCAGCTGGCGGTATGTGTTCTATTTTTCAGCGCTGCTGACGGCAGCGGTGGCAGTGATCTGGAACCTATGGCTTCCCCGGTTGGAACGGCTGGCTGTCACCGTTCCTGCAGAGGGGGCGATCCATCGGGACGCCGAAAAGGGATCGGCCTGGAAGCTGCTGCTGTCAGCGGAGCTGATCTGCATCATGCTGGCCATTGTCTTCCAGGGTGCCCTGCGTGATGGTGTGATCACCTGGATTCCCACCTATCTGGTGGATACTTTCGGGCTGAACACCTCTTTGTCCATCTTCAGTTCGGTGGTTTTGCCGCTGTTCAATATTGTCAGCTATTGGCTGGTTTCGGTGATTTACCGCCGCTGGCTGCGCAATGAACTGGTTTTCTCAGCCATGCTGTTCGGCGGCAGCGCGTTGGCGGCGCTGATTCTGGGACTTTTGCCTATCAGCGGGCCGCTGGCGGCGGTGCTGCTGTCAGCGGTGGTGACGGCCTGTTCCAATGGTGTGAATCTGCTGCTGATTTGTATGGTACCGGCGCGTCTGGCGCGTTTCGGCCGTGCTTCCACCGTATCGGGGACGCTGAACACCTGCACCCACCTTGGCAGCGCTCTCTCCTCATATGGCATCGCGGCTTTGGCGGAACGGTGCGGATGGCAGATGACGATTTTATCTTGGTCGCTGATGGCCTTGGCGGGGCTGATCTGCTGCGCCGCGGGCATGCGCCGCTGGAAAGCCTACTGCCGGGATACGGCTTCAGCGGAGAAACAATAGGGAGGAATCTTTCATGAGTCAGCTGGCCGCCGCGCTTCATCGGCTGGAGCCGTCATCGGGCAACAGTTTTACTTCGCCTTATCCGACGTATATCGATGAGCGGCCTCTTTACTGGCAGTCCCGTCTTTTTGCACAGATGCAGTTTCTGATGGAGATTTCGCAGCTGGAGAATGGATGCTATGACGCGGCTATGCTGCCGATTGTGCGGGAAGCGGCGGACAGATACCGGGCGAACGGATATGTTTCCCGGGAGGATTGTCTGCTCATGGAACGGGAAGCGCTGAAAATCGGTGTACCGGCCAAGGATTACCGGGTTGTCTGCGTCGGTCATGCCCACATGGATATGAATTGGACCTGGGGTTATGACGAAACGGTGCAGGTGGTGCTGGATACCTTATCCACCGTGCTGACCCTGATGCGGGAATATCCGGATTTCAAGTTCAGCCAATCACAGGCGTCGGTCTATCGGATTGCCGAGAAATTCGGTCCGCCGTCTTTGCTGGACGAACTGCGCCGCCGTGTGCAGGAGGGCCGGCTGGAGGTCACCGCTTCCACCTGGGTGGAAGCGGATAAAAATATGCCCGGTACCGAAAGCCAGGTGCGCCAGATTCTATATGCCAAGCGATATCTTTCCCGGCTGCTGCCGATCAGCGAAGATGACCTGTGCATCGACTTCGAACCGGATACCTTTGGTCACTCCCCCCATATTCCGGAGATCCTGGCTCATGCGGGAATTCGGTATTACTATTTCAACCGCGGCTGGACAGGACCGTCAATTTCCAGATGGCGTTCCCCGTCCGGCGCTCAGGTGCTGTCTTATCTGGATTCCGCTTTTTACAGCGCTATCGTGGATCATCGCTTTTTGATGGGAAAGGTAGCCGACTGCGCGGCTTCCGGACAGAAAACCATGCTAAAGCTCTATGGTGTGGGAGATCATGGCGGCGGACCCACCCGGCGGGATCTGGAGCGGATTCAGGATTGTATGAATTGGCCGTTGTATCCGCAGCTGCGATTCGGTACGCTGCGGGAATTCTATGAAATTCTTGACCGGGAAGGCAGCGGAATTCCCACTCTGTGCGGCGAGCGCAATCCTGTTTATACCGGCTGCTATACCAGTCAGACCCGGATCAAGTCCGCTGCCCGCCGGACGGAGCGGATGCTGCAGCAGGCTGAATGCGCCGGGGCGCTGGCCCGGCTGACGGGCGGCGGGTATGACCGGCACGCCGTCGGCAGCGGCTGGGAAAAGCTCCTGTTCCAGCAGTTTCATGACATCCTCACCGGCTCCTGTGTGCGGGAGAGCCGGGAATATGCGTTGGGCTGCCTGCAGAAGGGAAATGCCTTGGCCAATACAGTGCGGCAGCAGGCGCTGCGTGCTCTGGAAGAGAAGGTGGACACGTCCTGCTTCGTCAATCCGGCGGAAGACAACCCTTTGCTGTTGGGAGCCGGAGCCGGCTCAGGCGTGGAAAGGGGCCAGGTATCCCAGGTTGTGCGGCAGGCAAACCGCGGCCGAACCCTTTTTCTGTGGAATCCATCCGCATTTGAACGCAGAGAGATGGCAGAAATCACCGTTTGGGATTGGAGCCCTCGGGATGTGGAACTGCTGGCTTTTTACGACGAAAAAGGAAGACAGATCCCTCATCAGATTCTGACCAGCGGTTTCAACTATTACTGGAGCCATTCTTATGTAAAGGCATTGATCCATGTCGCGGTGCCGGCTTTCGGGTATCGTACACTGGGCATACGGGACAAGGACGATCTGCCGGTGAGCGGCGGCGTGCTGGCGGACGGCTGCCAACGGCTGGCGCGGCCGGACGAATTTGTGCTGGAAAACGATCTGGTTCGGGCTGTGTTTTCTCCGCGGAACGGACGGCTGCTTTCTCTGTCGCGGCAGTCGGATGGACACGAATATCTGGATGCTTCCCGGGGCGGAGCCGGTTTCTGTTTGGTTCATGAGGATACCGATAAGGGAATGACCGCCTGGATTGACGGACGCTGGATGACGGAAGAAAAAATGGGTGATGTTCACATCACCCGGACGGCGGATGGTCCGCTGCGTCAGGCTATCCGCCTGCAAACCACCATCGGGCGTTCCGTCTTGGAGGTGGAAATTGCATTGGATGCCGGCAGCCCGGCGCTGACCTTTACCGGCAAGGCCGACTGGAGGGAATCCGATGAGCCCGGCGCCGCGATTCCGCAGCTGCGGTTTGACGCCGCGCTGGCGGATGCCTGCCGGGATTACCGCTTCGACGTACCTATGGGGCTGACGACCCGGGAGGAGATCAATCTGGATCTGCCTGCCTGTACCTTTGCCGCCTCCCAGCCGGATTCCGCTGCGAATGCCATGATGTTGTGGACGGATTCCCGCCACGGCTTCCGCGGGTTCGAGAACAGCCTCGGCGTTTCCCTGATTCGTTCTTCTTACGATCCAGATCCCCAGCCGGAAAAGGGGGATACCCCCTTTATCCTGAAACTGGCTCTCGCGGACGGCGGGACGGCGGGAAGCCTGTGCAGACAGGCAGAAGGGTATGGCAATCCGCTTCAGATCGTCGCCGGCACAGCCCATCCGGGTTTCCTGCCTCCCAGCAACTCCCTGATAAGGGTGGAGGGGGAGAACGCGGTTGTAGACAGCGTGAAGCTGGCTGAAGACAGCGACGATCTGATTCTTCGGCTGCATGAAACGGAGGGGCGCTGCGGTACCGTCTCCATCAGCATCGGTTACCCGATTGGACGGGCGGCGCTCACTGACTTATTGGAACGGGAGACGGAGGAGCTGCCGCCGGCGGGAGGAAATTGTCTGTGGGTACCGCTGCCGCCTTATTCACTGCGCACCATAAAAATCGCCATTGGAGGCTGATGGAAATGAAGATACTGGCAATCGGCAACAGCTTTTCTCAGGATGCCACCGCTTACCTGCACCGTATGGCGGAGGCCGGCGGGATGGAAACCAAAATTGTCAATCTGTTTATCCCCGGCTGTTCCCTGGAAACCCATTGGGAAAACGCCTGCAGCGACAGTCCAGCCTATTGCTATGAGCTGAACGGCCAGGAGACAGGACAAATGATTTCTCTGCGGACTAGTCTGCTGGAGGAGGATTGGGATGCGGTGACGCTGCAGCAGGCCAGTCATTTCAGCGGCCAGCCAGAAACCTATGATCCCTATCTGGCGCAGCTGGTTGGCTATGTCAAAGCGCTGGCGCCTCATGCACGGATCTATCTCCATGAGACTTGGGCCTATGAGACGGACAGCGATCACGGCGCCTTCCCTATGTACCACTGTAACCAGAACGAAATGTATATCCGGTTAAAAGAAGCCTACGGCGGTGCTGCGGCTGAATTGGATCTGCCGCTGATCCCCAGCGGAGATGTGATTCAGGCGCTGCGGGGCACGCCGGCTTTCTGCTATGCTAAGGGCGGCCCTTCTCTGTGTCGGGA
Source organism: uncultured Oscillospiraceae bacterium (assembly GCA_902492455.1). Lineage (GTDB taxonomy): Bacteria > Bacillota > Clostridia > Oscillospirales > Acutalibacteraceae > CAKTXU01. Next base: position 120,655 of record CABULH010000006.1, on the reverse strand, counting down.
TGGCTTCCACATGTGCTGGACCTACGGCCGCTATGCAGTTGCCGCCGCCTGGTACGAGACGCTGTTCGGGGCGGATATCCGTCTGAATCCATTTGTTCCGGACGACCCGCAGGGGCCCGATGCTCAAGAGGCGTTATTAACGGTGATTCAGGAAACCGTGCATACCATTGTCAGCGGCCGCTGAGTCGGAAAAGGAGGAAATCGCCGTGTCTATCCGCAGCAACACCGTCATCGCCACCGATCCTATTGCCGACCCACAGGCCGTGGTGAGCGGCGAACATTATCGCATCACCGTTTTGACAGACCGGCTTCTGCGTCTGGAATACAGCGCTGCGGGACGGTTTGAGGACCGGGCTACCAAAGTGGCGGTCTGCCGCCGGTTTCCGGTGCCCTCCTTCCGGGTGCTGGAGCGGGCAGGACGGCTGGAGATTATCACAGAACATCTGCATTTATTTTATGATCAGCAGCGTTTTTCCCAGAGCGGTCTGAGCATCACGGTGGACAATACCAATGAGTGGAATTTCGGCGTTCCGTTGGATACCCTGAAGGGTACAACCCGTACGCTGGACGACGCCAACGGACCGATTCCTCTGGAAGAGGGACTGATGTCTTTTAACCGAGGATATTCCCTGGTGGACGACAGCCAAACCCTGGCGTTTCATGCAGACGGCTGGGTGGAGCCGGTACTGGAAGACCGCTATGATCTCTACTTTTTCGGTTACGGCAGGGATTATACCCGCTGCCTCCAGGATTTTTACCGCTTGTCGGGTCCGGTTCCCATGCTGCCGCGTTTTGCACTGGGAAACTGGTGGAGCCGTTATCATGCCTATTCGGATGAGGAATATCGCCGGCTGTTTCTGAAATTTGCAGAAAATAAGGTGCCTTTCTCTGTGGCCGTGCTGGATATGGATTGGCATATTGTGGAGGTGGAGCCGCAGTTCGGTATGGGCTGGACCGGCTATTCCTGGAACCGTAAGCTGTTTCCCAATCCGGCCGCCACCATGGAATGGCTTCACGAGCACAAGCTGCACACCGCGCTGAATGTGCACCCTAAGGATGGTGTGCGCAGTTATGAGGACGATTATCCCGCTATGGCCCGGCGAATGGGAATCGATCCTGCCAGCGGAGACCCGGTGTCCTTTGACGCCGCGGATCCCCAGTTTATGGATGCTTATTTCGAAGTGCTGCATCATCCCAAGGAAGAGCAGGGCGTGGATTTCTGGTGGATCGACTGGCAGCAAAGCGGCGGCGCCTCCAAAGAAGGCTATCCGCCGCTATGGATGCTGAACCACTACCATTTTGTGGATAACGCCCGGAATGGAAAACGGCCGCTGACCTTCTCGCGCTATGCGGGCATCGGCAGTCACCGCTATCCCATCGGTTTTTCCGGCGATTCCCATATCACCTGGGAGACACTGGATTTTCAGCCCTATTTCACCGCCACAGCCTCCAATGTGGGGTACTCCTGGTGGAGCCACGACATCGGCGGTCATATGCGGGGCTATTATGACGACGAGCTGGAGACCCGCTGGGTGCAGCTGGGGGTGTTTTCTCCCATCATGCGGCTGCACAGCGCCAATAACGATTTCAACAGTAAGGAACCCTGGAACTTCGGCGCTGAATACGATGTCAGTATGCGCCGCTTCCTGCGTCTGCGGCATCAGCTGGTGCCCTATCTTTACACCATGAACCGCCGCAATCATGCAGAGGGGCTGCCGCTGGTTCGGCCGCTGTACCATCTGTATCCGGGGCTGTTCGCCGCTTATGAATACCGCAATGAGTATGCTTTCGGCAGCGAGCTGCTGGTCAGTCCCATTACCGCTCCGGCGGACGCGGAAACCCGGCTGGGTCATGCGGATACATGGATTCCGGAAGGCGACTGGTTTGATTTCTTCAGCGGACGGCATTATAAAGGCGGGAAAAAGCTGCGGCTCTTCCGCGGCATCGACAGTCTGCCGGTGCTGGCCAAGGCGGGCGCGATTGTGCCCCTGACCGCAGAGGAAGAGGTGAGCAACGGGGTGGACAATCCCCGGCATCTGGAGCTGCGGGTGTTCGCGGGAAAAGACAATACCTTTGTGCTGTACGAGGATAACGACCGCAGCGGCGCGGCTTGCCGGGCGGCGGAGACGGCGATAGCCTTTACCTGGGGCAGAGAAAGCCGCCTGACAATTGCCGCAGGAGGAGACCGCGAGGTGATTCCCGACCGACGCCGTTATACAATGCAGTTCATCGGTTTTGCAGCGCCGGTTTCCGTAGCGGCAAAGGCGGGAAACGCCCCGCTGGATATCCGCTGGACATATGACGAAGACCGACGGTGCGTGACGGTCGTATTGCCGCCGCTGTCCACGGCAGAGGAGATACAGATTACGGTGTGCACCGACGGCGTTGTGCCGGAAAATCTGGTGGAAGTCCCCTGCTTTGAAGTTATCCGGCGGGCGCATATGGCTTATGATACCAAATATTTCCTTTTTGATCAGATCAAGCGCCGGACCAGTCGTGCGGCCTGCATAGGCGAGATCAGCACCTTTGGCATCAGTTCCGAGCTGAAGGATGCGCTGATCGAAATCCTGACAGCGGATCAATAGGAGGAGTTTCCATGAATGATCGAGAAATTTTACGAGGTCTGGCCGGACGATATGCGGACGCGGCTTTCAGCGATTTCAATCTGGAACATATCCTGCTTCACCGGCAGGTGAACGATCTGGTGCAGACCCGGCCGATTGTTCTGATTGAAGAGCTGCCTTGGGACGAACTCAATGCGGAAGGCGAGCTGACCATCCACTGCCAGGATACCGACTGCCGGGAACTCGAGGCTTTTTTTCGCACCAACCTGTACAAGTGGGAACATATGCGCGCCGACATGGTGCTGATTCCTTATGTTCCGATTCATAAGGTGTTTTCCGTTACCGACTACGGCGTCATCTGGCAGGCGGAAGAACGGGTGGAGGATGTCCCCGATAAGGCGCAGACCGTAAAGTATGTCGACCAGATTCAAAGGGAGGAGGATCTGGCGAAGCTGCATAATGTGCAGGTGGCCTATGACGCTAAGACATCCGCGGAGAAGGCGGAAAAGATCGCTTCCATGATAGGGGATCTGATTCCGGTTCGGCTGACCGGTGAAAACACCGGGTACTGGCCTTCGGGTTGGAAAGCCTGGGATTTCCCACGGATATCATTCGCCGCCGGGTGTCGGAAATGGCCAGCTATTTCGGCATACAGACCTGGTTCCGAAAGAAGATCACTGAACTGTCCGGCGGTCAGAAGCAGATGCTCAATCTCGCCTCCATCATGGTGATGCAGCCCAAGGTGCTGATTCTGGATGAGCCCACCTCCCAGCTGGATCCTATAGCGGCGGCGGATTTCATCGGCACCCTGCAAAAGCTGAACCGTGAACTGGGATTAACCATTCTGCTGGTGGAGCATCGGCTGGAGGAGGTGTTTCCCATTGCCGACAGGGTGATGATGATGGAACAGGGGTGCATCCTGCTTTTCGACCGCCCGGCCGCAGTGGGAACCCGGCTGCGGGATATCCAGGCGGATCACCATATGCTGGCAGGACTGCCCAGTGCCGTGCGCATCTTCAACGCCTTGGAGGTGAAAGCGCCCTGTCCTCTCACTGTCAAGGAAGGGCGGGATTTTCTCAGCGAGTATTTCAGCAATGCTGTGGATCATCTGGACATCCCGCCCTACGCCCACCGGGAGAATGTGGCGCTGGAGATGAAAAACGTCTGGTTCCGGTATGAACGCGATCTGCCCGATGTACTGCGGGGCGTCACCTTTTCCGTGTATGAGGGCGAAACCTTCTGCATCCTGGGAGGCAACGGCACGGGGAAAACCACCACCCTCAGCGTGCTGGCGGGACTGAATAAAGCTTATCGGGGCAAGGTGGTGATCGGCGGCAAAAAGATCGGTGAATACAAGGGAAACACGCTCTATAGGCATAATGTTGCCCTGCTGCCCCAGAATCCGCAGACCGTTTTCCTCAAAAAAACGGTGCAGGAGGATTTTCAGGAAATCTGTAAGGTGATGGAATACGGCCAAGAGGAGCGGCAGGCAATCATCGAAGAGACGGTAGGCAAACTGGGGATCACCCATTTGCTGGGTCAGCATCCCTATGATCTCAGCGGCGGCGAACAGCAGAAGGCGGCGCTGGCGAAGATGCTACTGTTGAAACCCAAGATTCTTCTGCTGGACGAGCCGACCAAAGGGATCGATGCCCATTCCAAGGAAAACCTTTCTGGGATACTCCGCGGTCTGAAAGCGGACGGCATCACCATTGTCATCGTCACCCATGATGTGGAATTTGCCGCGGCCAACGCGGATCGTTGCGCCCTTTTCTTTGACGGGGAAATCACCTCCATCGATACCCCGGCGGCATTTTTTTCGGATAACAATTTCTATACTACTGCTGCCAACCGCATCGCCCGGCACCTGTATAAAAATGCCGTTTCCTGCGAGGAGGTGGTGGCTCTCTGTCGCCTGAACAGCCCCGCGGCGATACGCAGCGGAGAGAGGAAAACGGCTTATGCTTAAAGCGAAAAAATCAGATACCGTGCTGCGTAGGGCGGTAACCGTCGGGCTGCTGATGATTCTCATCCCGGCGGTAGTAGTGGGCGGCGCACTGCTGTTTCAGGAAAAGCATTATGCCTGGATCGCTCTTTGCGTGGCGGTGCTGTCCTGCCTGCCGCTGTTTGTCTGCTTTGAACGGAAGGAATCCACCGCCAAGGAGCTGACCACCCTGGCGGTATTGGTGGCGATATCCGCTGCCGGCCGGTTCGCCTTTGCCTGGGTGCCCGGGTTCAAACCGGTTACCGCCATCACAGTGATAGCCGCCGTATATCTGGGACGGGAAGCGGGCTTTGTGGTGGGATCTCTGTCGGCGGTGGTGTCCAACTTCTATTTTGGTCAGGGGCCCTGGACGCCTTTTCAGATGTTCGCCTGGGGTCTTCTGGGATTTCTGGCCGGTGTGCTGGCCGAACCGCTGAAACGCCGGAAGGTGTGGATGATTGTCTACGGGATTCTGGCAGGGGTGTTGTTTTCCCTTGTGATGGATGTGTGGACGACATTATGGGCAGACGGTACCTTCAACCTGAGACGGTATCTGGCCGCCTGTGTTTCCGCACTTCCTTTTACAGTTGCGTATGCTGTGTCAAATGTGGTGTTTTTGCTTCTGCTGACAGCGCCTATCGGGGAAAAGCTGGAAAGAATCAAACGTAAGTACGGCCTTTTTCAACCGGTTTTGAGCCAAGAAAGCGGCTGAGCACAGGGGCGTTTGCCCCGGCGTCCGCCCTCGCCGGCCGTCTCTGATGAAAAGCAAAAAATCAGGCACCCTTTCTCATGCTGCCCATATACTGGAATAAGCAAATGGGAAAGGAGGCAACTCAAAATGTGTATGGGTAACCTTTTCGGCAATGGCGGATGCACATGGATTCTGTTTATCATCGTTCTTCTGCTTCTCTGCGACAACGGCAATAATCGCTGTGGCTGCGGAGAGAATCGCGGCTGTGGCTGCGGGTGCTGATCCTTCGTAATTTAAAGTGAACATCCCAATATACAAAAGCCAGCAGCTTTGGGTTCGCCAAATCTGCTGGCTTTTTGGTGTTTGAATAATGAAACGCTGTTTTCTCGGATGATTATTTCGTGTTCCGACGAATATTCTCTGAGACTGGACAAGCAGAAGGGGAATTTACATGCTGAGAGCAGATATATTTAAAAATCGCAACAAAGTGAGAGGAGTTAGAGTCTACTGGCTTAAAAAGTGTTACTGAATGAGGGGGATATTAAGGAATTATACGAGAAAGAGGAACTTCTGAAGTTGCTCCCCAAAACCACACATAAAATAAGTGAAAGACAGGCGTGCGAAAGCCCGCCTGCTTTTTTCATGCGTTGACAGAGGGGAAAAAAGCCCGTATGATAGAAAAAGAAAAGTTGTCGAAAATCTTCGAAAGAATACGGCAAGTTTCGCGGCTTTGGGACGCTGTTCGCCAGAAGATGGAAATAAATGTTTTTTCGTGTGGCGCGGCTTGCTGCTTTTCTTGAAATTCATAATTGCCGGAGGACGCCATGGAATACAACCAGACGGACAATGAAGTTGTCTCTGTCTACAGCCTGGCCCAAAAGCCTTCTATAGAAATCAATACGGTGGAGAAGGCCATGCAGGGAGACAAGGAGGCGTTTTCCATCCTGTTTATGCAGACCTACCGTCCCATGTATCTGGTGGTACGCAGATTTTTGGAACGGGACGAGGATATCTACGACGCCCTGCAGAACGGCTATGCCAGAGCATACAAATATCTGCCCCGTCTCCAGGCGGCGCAGGCATTTCTCAGCTGGCTGAAAAAAATCATGGAGAACGCGGCGCGGGATATCCGGGCCGATATCACCGGCCGGGCAGCGGTTTATGAGGATATGGAGGCATTCGTCGACGAGTTGACGATGGATGATACGGAGTCTTCTGAGCGCCGGACGGATATTGGAGAGGTACTGTCCTGCCTGGAGCCCCGGCAGGCAGAGGTGCTGACGCTGCATTATTATGACGGCATGAAGCTTTCGGAAATCGCCCGCTTTCTGAATGAGCCGCCAAGCACGGTGCGCAGCCGGTTTGCCCAGGCGAAAAAGACGCTGGTGGAGCGGCTGAAGGTCAAGGGTATCGACAAATCCCTGTACAGCGGCAGCGTGTCCGCCATGATTGCCGTCTCCCTGCGCTCCCTCATTGGCACCGATGTCCTCAGTGCCGCCACCGCTCAGCAGATGCTGGATGATATTCTGGAAGATCGTCAGGGGCATCTGGGAGCAGCCGCCTATAAGCTGCTGGAAGCCCAGCGCAACCGGGCGGTTCTCAAGGCGGTGTCCCTGCTGATGACTCTGACTGTGGTGGTCACCTGCGTGACGGTGGCGCTTTTGAACGGATTCCCATGGAAATGGCTTTCCGTCCTGTCCGCAGCCGGACAATCGGATCCGTCGGTGGTCCAGCCGACTGCGACCAGCGGCTTCAGGCAGGACACGTCTTTCTCCGATGGAAGCGGTGTCCCCATAACCACGTCCGCTGTTGGTACTACTGTCGGCACCACAGCGACTTCCTCAACGAGCGATGGAAACAGGCCCGGGCAGGCGATATCTTCCGGCTCCTCATTGCCTGGCGTTACCGAATCCATCTCCTCCTCCCCTGCGGCGACCATCCCATCCATGACCTTTATTCCTGATTACCGACCGGGCAAAGCCAATACGGTCATGCGCAATCCCTGCTGGCGGGCGTCGATGTTCAATACAGGAAGGGAATTCCTAGATTGGCAGGATGAATGGGTATATTGCTTTAAAGATATAAGGGGCGCTTATAAGTTTCGCCGTGATGGCACCGGCGGACGGAGCTCGTATACGCTCCCTTCCAGTATACTTGCCCCCGTGGTATGGGGCGACTGGATTTATTATGAACTGGACGGCCATAAGGAAATCCAGCGGGTGCGTACCGACGGGGCGGTTGTGGAAACACTGGCGAAAGTATCCGGTGGACAGGAGATCCTCGGATTTGTGATGCGGGAACAGCAGCTGCTCTATGCGGTATGGCAGATGGATGCCTTTGGTGTTCACCAATATCAGTACCGCGCCTATTCGCTGGCTACAGGGGAAGACAAGCTCCTGCCGGTCAGCGGAGATTTCGGCTTCTACAAATGTGTTCCCGTAGGGGATTGGTTTTTGAATACCGAATCCCTCTGCGCCTATTCCTTTTATTACGATAAAGTGGATATTTGGAAACTGCGTACGGAGCTTGAAGGAGCGGAAGCGGGGAATGACCGGCAGACGATCAAGGATAACGGGTACTTCCCCGTCTGCTTGCTGGAAGATAAAATCTACATCACTACCGGTCATTGCATCGATTTTTCTGGGGATACCCCGCGGCTGTATCAAGCCGTTTCATTCCGGGACTCACAGATAAGGCCAGGAACTATTTTCCAGGTGGAGTTTGCTGACGAAATCAACGGCAGGCTGGCTGTGACGCTGTATGATGATACCGGCGTCTATCCGGAATCCATGCGGTGGTATTCGGAAAAGGACGGTTGGGGAGAGGAGCTGCCTGGAGTTCTTCTGCGCAGTTCAAAGTATCAAACCTATCAGTCCAGCGGGGACGGTACGGTTTTCTCTGTCAAAGCGGACGGCACCTGGTTTTCCTGCAGGCTGGACGGTTCCGGCTATCGGGAATATCATTTTTAGTTTTGAAACCATCGGATATTTTCCGGTAAAACCTGTTATCCTTTGTCACTTGATAGTACCCTTATAAAGTGCAATTCATATGCGACACCCAGCTAAATGATATACAGCAGCAACGCCCCGCCTAGTGCGCTTCGCCGGCAATATCGACGAAGCGCACTAGGCGGGGCGTTGCTGTTTTGCGCTGTATGATGGTCGTTCAAAACTATTAGGCGGTTGTATGATCTACATAGAGGATGTTTTTTAGAAGAATAGACAGCAGAAAAGCAATTGACCGGTATTTTTTACAATAACAATAAGGAAGATAATCGATAGCGAAGATCATGCCTTTTGTGGCGATGCAGATTTTTCTTAATCAACAGCCCCCCGATAGATGTGATTTTTTACTATGCAATTTAAAAACAAATTAGAACAATAAAGTGCAAGTATTTTGTTCCTTTATTCGATAAACTTAATATATCCTCAATAATTCAAGACTAAAAAATAGGCAAATTCCCACACGAAGGTACACAAATCTCAAACCGGATAGCGAGAAAGGAAGGAACATGATGGTTAAAAAAAGATGGCGATGCGTGGCCATGGCATTGAGTTTTTGTCTGACGCTTTCCATGATGGTGGGCTGCCGCGGGGATGGCGGAAGCAGCGGTTCAAAACCGGCGGAATCGGGCGGTGAGAATGCTGCCTTTGATTTGAACGGCGCAACGGTGGTACTGGGCAGCTACAACGATCTTACTCCAAACGAAACTTCTGCAACTTATGCCCAGGAGATTGCCTTGAAAGAGGAAATCGAGGCGAAATATCACTGCAAGCTGGAATTTTACACCACCAATGACTGGCATACCTGGAACTCCACTATCAGTATTATGGCATTGTCCGGGGAAAAGGTCGCAGATGCCTTCTGCCACACCATCGACTACGTTGTTCCGGGATGGATCAACTCGGAGCTGGTGGCACCGCTGGATGCGTATTTCGATTTGAGTCAGCCCATGTGGAATAAACAGGCCATGACGCCCTGGGTTCTGGATGGTAAAAATTATATGGTGAGTACCGCACTGGACGGTTTGGGCTCCTGCATTTTGTTCAATAAGCGCCTCTGTGCAGAATACGGCATTACTGACACGTCTCTTTATGAACTGCAGGAAAAAGGCGAGTGGACCTGGAATAAGCTGTTGGAACTGGCAAAGGCCTGCACCAAAGATACCAACAACGATGGTGAAACGGACGTGTGGGGTTTTGGCGCCTACGGCGTGGCGCCGGTATCGGCGGAGGCTTTCATCTATGCCAACGGCTCTTCCACCGTGAAACTGGACGACAAGCTGCACTATACCTACAATTTGGACGATCCCGCGGCAATCGAAGCTCTGGAGTTTTGCCGGATGCTGGCTAACGATTCCGGCGTCTGCTACAAGGGTGAATACGAATGGGGTTCCTGGGAGAAGTTGTGGAACAAGGGACAGGTAGCTTTCTATCAGACCTACAGTTGGGTCATCGCCCCCTATACCGTGAATCTGGCGGACGATGAATTTGGTATGTTGCTGATTCCCAAGGGTCCCCAAGCCAGCGATTATGTCAATGCTCAGAACGTCCATGACGGCTGGTTCATCCAACCTATGGTGGAGAATAAGGAAGCGGTGGCCGCCATCCTCACCGATTGGCTTTATCCCTATGATTGGAAGGAAAACACCGAACCCTGGATGTATTTCCGCAACCTGGTGTTCGATGACCAATCTCTGGAAACAATCAAAAAGATCGATGGCCGGTCGGTGCTGGCGTTGGGAGAGCCGGCCACCTGGTTCCGGGACAATATCCTATGGAATGACTTCGGCGTCAATAACAACACGCCGGCGCGGACCTTCGCCGAGACAAACAAGGCGCCGTCCCAGGCGGCTTTTGACGAACTGAACACCAATTTCTTCGAAGGATTGGAAAGCTCAGCTGCAGAATAGGAGGGAAGAAATGATGAGTATGACGCACCAACGATGGATAAAGTGGTACGCCGTCATTTGCGCCGTGGCGGCAATGCTGACAGCGGCGTCTCTGCCGGCAGCGGCAGCGGAGGAGCATCTGATCGCTTACTATAGCTTTGAAGACGCCGGTAATCTGGGCAAAGACGATTCTGGCAGCGGCAACGATTTGACGGCAGTGGGCAAGGGGGGGGCGTCCTCCGGCGAGGGCGTGAAGGGGCAGGCACTTTATCTGGACGGCGAATCCGGGCTGGCGGCGAAGGAAACCGACGGTGTGGATTTCTCCGACGGATTAACCAGCTTCACCATCAGCTTTTATGCTAAGCACGATGGCTTTGTGGGCATCGACGCCCGGGTGATTTCTTCCGGCTACAACGGCACCCAGGACGGATTCAACATCGGGCTGGGCCGGTATATGGATTCGGAGGTGCATCTGGTTTATCAGCCGCTGTTGGGGGACGAAAAGGACCACTGGGGCAAGATGTCCGAGTTCTGCCAGGTGCGGGGCGCCGAAGTAAATGAATGGCATCATTATGTGGCGGTTTACAACGCGGATTCCCGCACGATGTCCGCCTACATAGACGGAGAGCTTAAGGCGGAGGACAGTTATCAGAATCCGCCGATGAAAAGTGAGTTGAACTTCTGCATCGGCGGCAGCTGGGGGAGCTGGTTCAGTAGTGTGATGTACGGCTTTGAGGGCGGCATTGATGAGGTACGGATTTACGACGCGGCGCTGCAGGATCTCAGTGCGTTGGGTATCGGCGGCGGTACGACCTCTTCGTCGGAGACCACCGTGCCTTCTGAGACCACTGCGTCCTCGGAGCCGGATACAACCTCTTCCGCCGCCTCTCCCGGTTCGTCCGCAGCGGCATCCACCACTGCCGCCGGTGAAAAGGTGCCGAATGGGAATAACGGATGGATAATCTGGGTGGTAGTAGCGGTGGTAGTAATTGCCGCGGCAGGAGCGGCTGCGGTTATCCTCATGAAGAAAAAAAGGTCCGCTCCCAAGGAATAATCCGCTGATCCGAAGACATTTATCAGGGAAAGCGAGGAAAAAGCAGTGAAACGATTACTCTCTATCCTGTCAACAGCGGTGCTGCTGGGTACCATGATTTTGGCATCCGCCGTCCTTCCGCAGGCGGAAAAGGAAGCAAACCTGCTGGCATATTATAACTTTTCCGACGCGGAGCAACTGGGCAAGGATATTTCTGGAAATAAAAATCATTTGACTACACAGGGAGCTGGCACTGTTACGCAGGCTGACGGTCCTGATGCCGGGACACAGAGCGCGGTATTCGACGGCAGCGCCGTGCTGGCTGCAGAGGAAAGGGACGGCAGAGACTTCACCGACGGACTGAGCAGTTTTACCGTCAGTTATTACGCCCAGATCGGCGGCAATACCGAGGTGGCCAGAGCGGTTGGTTCAGGCTACAACGGCTCGCAAGACGGCTTCTCCTATATTCTCAGCAAATGGGAGGATACTATCTATGTAAGGCCCATTGTGGGCGACAGTCCTGACGGCACCACGGCCGATGCTGCCGACCACTGGGGAAATTGTTATGAAATTACCGGGGCGGCCGCATGGCACCATTATGTGCTGGCTTACGACGCCGACGCCAAAAAGGTTACCGCTTTGGCCGACGGACGGGAAATCGGCAGTTATGTTTTAACCAACACTGCCCATATGAACAGTGTTCTCTGTTTTGCCCTGGGAGGCGGCTGGGCCAGTTGGGATACGGCTCCTGCCAATGGGTTCGTCGGGGCGCTGGCTGAAGTAAAGGTATTTGATGGCGCGGTTACGGATCTGGCGGTGATCGACGCAGCCGGCCGACCGGCGGAATCAAATGAAGAAAACGCCCATCTGATCGCCTACTATGATTTTGAGGAATCCGCGGATTTGGGACGGGATGTTTCCGGGCGAAACCATCCATTGGAAGTTTTTGGCAGCGGTCTGACATCCGGAACGGGTACTGCGGGAAAGGGATTGAACCTGGACGGCAGCAGTCTGCTTTATGCGGATGCCGATTTCACCGATGCCTTAACGGATTTTACTGTCAGCTTGTATGCCAAAATGGGGGATAAGGCTGGGGTGAACCGGCTGATCGGATCGGGTTACAACGGCGCCCAGGACGGCTTCTCCCTGATTCTGGCTAAAAATGGAGAAAATCTGGATGTGAGGCCCATCATGGGAGACAGCGCCGACGGCCAGCAGGCCAACGCGGAGGATCATTGGGGAAACTGCTATACGGTGACCGGCGGAGATGACTGGCATCACTACATAATGGTTTACGAAAGCGCCTCCAAAACCGTGACCCTGCTGGTGGATAATGTGCAGACAGCTCGGTATACCCTCACCAATTCGGCTCATATGAACAGCGCCATCTCCTTTGCCATCGGCGGGTCCTATGCCTCCTGGAACGGCGGTGCGGATTATTTTAAGGGCCAAGTGGATGAGGTGAAGATGTTTGACGCCGCCATTTACGATCCTGCGGTGATTGCTGCCGCAAAAAAAGGAATCGATCCTCTGGAGGGCGCTTTGACGGTGCATTCCCTGTTCAGCGACAATCTGATCCTGCAGAGAGGAAAACCCTGTCCTGTATGGGGGACCGGTGTTGCTGGGGAGAGGGTGACGGTTGCCTTCGGAGAGCAAACCAAAACCACGGAGGTATCGGAGGACGGCAGCTGGCAGGTCACTTTGGACGCTATGGAGGCCAGTTCTCTTCCGAAAACCATGACCATCCGGATGGGGAATCAGACTCTTACCGCCGCGAATGTGCTGGTAGGCGAGGTATGGCTGGCCAGCGGTCAGTCCAATATGGATTGGCGGGTTAGTCAGCTGCCGGCGGAGCAGCAAACGGCGATCCAGTCGGCGGAAAACAATCAAATTCGCCAGTTCAGCATGGCAATACGCCGCAGCAAGCAAATCCCTGCGGATGTGGAGGGAGGACATTGGGATACCTGTGCCGCCGACACGGTGGGCAGTTTCAGCGCCGTGGCCTATTACTTTGCCGTACAGCTTCAGGAGGAGCTCGGGGTGCCGGTGGGTATCCTGCTGGCTGCTCAGGGCGGCTCCTCCATCGAGAATTGGGTGGATCATCAGCTTATTTTGGATAATGACTGCGAGAATCCTATGTACCCCGCAGACGGCACCAATAGCTATAACGCGATGATTGCTCCGTTGGCGCCCTTCCGCTTTATCGGGATGCTCTGGTACCAGGGAGAGGCCAATATCGTTTCCGAACTGCAGAAGCCCACCTATAGCCAGCAGTTCGGGCTGCTGCAGGAGTCCTATAAGGCACTGTTCGGCATGGACCGGCTGCCGGTGATCCAGGTACAGCTTCCCAGCTTCAACAGTGTGCCGGCCGGAGACCTCGCCGACGGTTCCGGCTGGACGAAATTCCGTTACACTCAAATGCAGCTGTCCGAGACGTATGAAGATGTGTATACGGCGGTAACCATTGATTTGGGCGAAAAGGAGAACATACATCCCGCGGATAAACAGCCGGTGGGTAGCCGTCTGGCAGATATCGCCCGGGAGAAGGTTTATGGGGCATCCATTCACAGCCTCTCTCCGCAGGCGAAAACCGCTGCTGCGGACCAAGGGAGGGTAACGGTAACCTTCCAGGGTCTGAACGATTCGCTGCAGTTGAAAAACGGCGATGCGATCCGGGAGGTACGGCTCTGCGACAAATACGGAAAATGGACGGCTGCAGAGGCCGTAATTGATGGAAACACCCTGGTTATCCCCTATACGGGAGAAGCGCCTATCGGCGTCTCCTATTGTGACCGGAACTATGTGGAGGCGGCCACCCTTTTTGACGGCGCGCTGCCGGTGGCGCCCTTCCGTTTCCAATGGAAAGAAGCGGAGGAGGAACCCGGCAAGCAGGAAGGAGAACTCATCGCCTATTATAACTTCGCGGATTCCGCCAATCCAGGTAAAGACGCCAGCGGCAGCGGCAATGATCTGGAGAAAAAAGGTACCGGCTCTCTCTCCTTAGACGAAGGCCGCCGCAGCGGCGACAAGGGATTGATCTTCGACGGTAAAACCGTTTTGGCCGCCAAGGAAGCCAATGGGAGGGACTTCTCCGACGAACTGAAGAGCTTCACCGTCAGCTACTATGCCAAAATTGGAAACAACACCGAAATAGCTCGTGTGATTAGTTCTGGCTATAACGGGACCCAGGATGGCTTTACTTCCATCATCAACAAATGGGAAAATAACCTGTATGTACGCTCCATTATGGGAGACAGTCCCGACGGCACCACTGCGCAAGCGACGGATCACTGGAATGATTGCTATACCTTGGAAAACGCGGGAGCCGACGATTGGCATCATTATGTAATGGCCTATGATGCGGAGACCAAAACCGTCACTACCTACGTGGATGGTATTAAAGCCGGCATGTATACCCTCACTCATGACGCCCACATGGACAGCAACCTCTGCTTTGCTGTCGGCGGGGGCTGGGGCAGCTGGGATACAACTCCTTCCAATGGCTTTATAGGCACTTTATCGGAAATCAAGATCTTTAACGGTGTGGTCAGCGATATGGCGGCTATTGAGAGCGCCGGCCGCGAGAACACGCCCGACCCAGAGCCCGACCCGGAACCCGACCCAGAGCCGGAACCAAAGCCAGAAAAGGATAAACATCTCATCGCCTATTATAACTTTGCGGATCCCGCCAATCCAGGTAAGGACGCCAGCGGCAACGGCAATGATCTGGAGAAAAAAGGCACCGGCTCTCTCGCCTTTGGCGAAGGTCGCCGCAGCGGTGACAAGGGATTGATCTTCGACGGTAAAACCGTTCTGGCCGCCAAGGAAATCGACGGAAAGGATTTTTCCGATCAGCTGAAGAGTTTCACTATCAGCTACTATGCCAAAATCGGAAACAACACCGAAGTACGGCGGGTGATCAGCACCGGTTATGATGGCTCTCAGGACGGCTATGCCTCCATGATTAACAAATGGGAAAACAACCTGTATGTACGATCTATCGTAGGAGACAGTCCCGACGGTACCCCCGCTGGGGCAGCGGACCATTGGAATGACTGCTATACCCTGGAAAACGCGGGGGCCGACGACTGGCATCATTATGTGACCACTTATGACGAGGGAACCAAAACCGTCACCACCTATGTAGACGGCAAAGAGGTCGGACGGTATACTCTGACCCATTCCGCCCACATGGACAGTGCTCTCTGCTTTGCTGTCGGCGGCGGCTGGGCCAGCTGGATTACCACCCCAACCGGGGGATTCATCGGCACTGTATCGGAGGTAAAGGTATTCGATATCGCCATCCATGATATGCAGCTTATTGAAGCGGCGGGCGCTGCCGGGGACTCCCCTGAAACCGGGGATACGCTCCCTGTGTGGCCGCTGGCGGTCACAGCAGCGGCCGCTGTACTGGCTGCCGCTGCTGAGAAAGTGCGGAAAAAGCGCCGCGTCGCATAACCGGAGCTATATAACAGGACGGGGCGGCCGCCGAAAATGCTTAGCGGCGCCCCGTCTCCTTCTCAGTCAATATTTAATACCAGGATATCAAACCATAGGAAAGGGCAGGTCGGAAAACAATGAAGAAAACGACATGCATCATTGCTTGCGCGGCGGTGCTGGCGGTCTGTGCGGGCATGACTGCCTGCCAGACGAATCCTGTTTCCTCCGGCAGTACAGATTCCGGCGGGACGGAAATATCCGTACCGGACAACCCGGATTTTGACCGCACATCGGAAAATGTAACAGTGGCAGATTTTTCCCGGAAGGAAGGCATACCGCTTTTTAAGCGGCAGAACACCTTTTCCGTCTCCTATTCCTTTGGTTTGGGAGGGGACAGCTCCAAATTCATCAAGGCGGCCGGCGATCTCCAGGCACTGCGCAGCGAGAACATGCGGGTGGATCTTTCCATGGGCAACGGCGGTCTGGGCAAATTTCTGGGATTAGGAACTCCGGGAAACCTCACCTATGATTTCATGGCGCTGGATCTGTTGATGAAGGTTCTTTACAAAAACGGCACCCAACCCTATTTTTCCTATTCTTTCACGCCGGACGGCTTGAAACAGGAGGGAGTTGAAGGGGCTTTCCGCTATCCGCCTGCTGATTATGACGAATGGGAAAACGTGTGCCGGACCATTGCCGCCCATTATCAGGAGCTGGGCTGGCCTTTGGCAGCCCATGAGATCTGGAATGAGCCTGATCTTTACGATGGCATCACCCAGGAAAATGTCTTTTTTATGGGCGAATGGGCGGAGTACATCAAGATGTATGAATATGGGGTTCGGGGTATACGAGCCGCCAATCCAGACGCCAGCGTTGGCGGGCTGTCTCTGGCCTTTATCCATACCTTTGCTCAGACTGGCAAGCTGGAGGAATTTTTTGAAGCTGTCCGGGACCAACAGCTTCCGCTGGATTTCATCTCCTATCACAATTACGGAACCAGCGGCTATCTGACCTATACCGACGTGGCTAACCGGTATCTGGCTCAATACGGCGATACCTTTGCCGCCACACAGCTGCACATTAATGAATTTCATGTGGTGGATACTCAGGGAATCACCACCGAGAAGGCCAATACCTACACGGTGGTTCCCCTGATGCTTCAGGCCATTCAGCGGATTATAGATATGCCCCAGGTAACCTGTGTCAACTGGGCCACCTGGCGGGACAACGGCGAAGGATTGAACATGGTGGATAATAAAACCGGCAAGCGCTTCGCTCCCTATCATGTGCTGTCGGTATATAACAATATGCCTATTGACCGGGTTGCACTGGACACCAAGGGCAAAGCGGACGGTTTCGCCGCCGTGGATACGGACCGGGCGGGCGTGGTGCTTTATTCCCAAAGCTTCAGCGAAAAGGCTTTGACCGTCGCACTGGACAATCTGCCCTTTCCGGTGTGCGATATTCGGGTTTACGCCATCGATCAACAGCATTCCAGCTTTATTGACACAGGAAAATCCGATGAACTGGAATGTATTTGGTCGGCGGATGGACAGTCCACCGTGAACCTGCGTTACGACGGAGTCATCGCTCCCAAGGGAATGCTGTATATTGAAATCACCCGTCACGGCGCAGCGGAGAAAAAAGCGCCGGTCTGGGATATGGAGGGGGAAAATCCGGTGAACGCCGGCATCGCCACGGTAGCGCGGCGGGAGTACTATTTTCAGGATCGGACAAAGAATACCTTCTCCGAGTTTGATTTGGGCAGTTTCACCGCCTACGCCGGTATGGGAAACAACGATCAGGGCCTGGGAATGGGGGCTGCGGTGCTGACCAACCTACCGGATAAACTGACGGTGCAAATGGAAACCTGGGGTCCGATGGAGAGCCAATCCGACCGTTCCAGCGTGTTCCTCAAGGTGGATTACCGCGGCACGGACGGAAAAAACCTAAAAAGCACCGTGTACACCGGCGCTTTAAGCGCTCCGCCTCCCACCATTCCATGGTCAGAAAGCCCCGGAGAAATCAGGAATATAGAAAACGACATGATTACGCTGGATTTTCGGCAGGAAGCACCGGATGGCTTCAGCGGAGATATCATCCTCACCTACGGTATCCGGGACGCGGGCAAGGGCAGCACAGTAAAATTCCGGCTGAGCCAATAAGCGGAAAACATAGAAAAAGGGGGGCCGGCAATGCCCGATCATCACCAGGCTATTGTTGCGGTTAACTTTGCAAAAAAAACGGGGATTCCCCTGTTTAAACGTCAAAACACCTTCTCTATCTCATATTCCTTTTTGCAGGATGAGGAGCCGGGTTTCCGGCGGGATGAGCCGCTGATCGGGGAGTTGGGTTGTGAAAACATGCGGGTGGATCTATCCATGGGAAACAACGGTCTGGGCGACGATCTGGGACTGCCTGCTCCGGACGGCGGTATGCGTAGCAGTTTCGATTTTCTGGACGGGCTGTTGGAAAGGCTATTTGCGGACGGTACCCAGCCCTATCTTTCATACGCCTTCACTCCACCGGCCTTACAGCGCCCCGACACGCCCAAAGCTTTTAAATTTCCGCCGGTCAGTTACGAGGGGTGGGAGGCGCTGTGCGCTGCCATCGCTGCCCATTACCGGGAAAAGGGATGGCCAATGGCAGCCCACGAGGTGTGGAATGAACCGGATATTTTAGACGGTGAGACAGGAGAAAGGGTCTTCTTTCAGGGAGAATGGGAGGAGTACATCCGTTTATATGAGCACGCCGTGCAGGGCATCCGCCGGGCAGATCCAGACGCCCTGGTGGGAGGACTGTCCCTGGCCTTTATTGATTCCTTCCCCAAAACCGATCTTGACGCCTTTTTCCGCTATGTGATCGGCCGCGGTCTGCCCCTGGATTTTATCTCTTACCACAATTACGGGTTGGACACCCTGGCTGGCCGGGCAGAATTGGCCTCCAATCTGCTGCAAAGCTATGGTGATGCCTTTGCGGCCACTCAAATGCATATCAACGAGTACCATATTCTGGACTGGCCATGGTCACCGGACACGCATCAGAAAGCCGCCGCCGTCCGTGGTGTGCTGCGTACCCTGGAAACCACCCTGGAGCATCCTCAGATCACTTCCGTGAACTGGGCCTGCTTCCGGGCGGACCGGCCCAACGGTCCCTTAAGCCTGGTGGACTTGGACACCGGTAAGCGCACCGCTCCTTTCCACGCCTTGGCGGCCTATAACCGTCTGCCGGTGGATCGGGTTTCGCTCAGCTGCCCGGATGGCGTCCGTGGTTTTGCCTCCGCCGATAAGAAGAGGGCGGGTGTGCTGCTGTATACCGACCGGGGACCGGCTCAAAGTCTGATGATTCAGCTGATGAATCTGCCATTCCCAGCTGGGGAATTGCAGGTGACGGTGGTGGACGAGACTCGAGGCAGCTTTATGGACACAGGCGAAAGCGATGAGCCGGTCTGCCTGCAGCGCACCGTATTCAGCGGAGGAGAACCGTTGATGATCAGCCAGCAGTTGCCGGAAACAGGTTTTCTGCTTATTGAACTGACGGCGGCGGATGCCCTTCCCCTGCCGCCGGTATGGTCGCTGCCGGCGGAAAAAGCGCCTCTTGCAGGAGGCGCAGCTGCCGTGCTCAGGCGGGAATACGCTTTCCCAGACCGGGATAAGAACACCTTTGCGGAATTTGATCTCCGTACTTTCACCGCCTATTGTGGGATGGGAGACGCCGCCGTGGGCTGCGGCCTGGGCGGAGTGCTGCTCTCCCGGCTGCCGGCGACGCTGCGGGTGGAGATGGAGGTTTGGGGCAGCCTGCAGGAACAGAGCCGCCAAGCCTGCCTCTTTCTGAAACTGGATTATCGGGATCGGAACGGCTATCCGGCCAAAAGCGTCGTCTATCTGGCCGGCGGGCGGGATGAACTACCCGCCATTCCCTGGTCCTCCGGCGACAGCTACGCCCTTCGGCCCTTTGGCGCGGGCGGCGTGATCATGGTGGACCTGGAAAGAGAAGCGCCGGAGACGTTCTCCGGAAATTTGATGATCACCTACGGCATTCGGGATTTCGGCCGGGACGTCACCGCGAAATTCCGGTTCCTGCCTGTGGCAGCAAACTGAGAGAAGGAGTCGGTATATGAAAGCCAGTTTAACCCTTTGCAGGGATTATGTTATAGGAGAGGTGGACCCCCGGCTATTCGGTTCCTTTGTTGAACACATGGGCCGCTGTGTCTACGGCGGCATCTATGAGCCGGGACATCCCTCCGCGGATAATTGGGGATTTCGGGGAGATGTCCTTTCTTTGGTCCGAGAGCTGCAGGTACCTATTATACGGTATCCCGGCGGCAATTTTGTCTCCGGCTACAATTGGGAAGACGGTACCGGTCCCCGTGAAAAGCGTCCCCGCCGGGCCGATCTGGCCTGGAGGACGGTGGAAACCAACCAGGTGGGAATCGACGAATTCCAGGAATGGGCCCGCCGGGCAGGCACGGAGGTCATGATGGCGGTCAACTTGGGAACCCGGGGGCCGGAAGATGCCAAAAATTTAGTGGAATACTGCAACCATCCCGGCGGCACCGCTGAAAGCGACCGCCGGATCGCCAACGGTTTTAAGGCGCCCTTCGGGATCCGCACCTGGTGCTTGGGCAATGAGATGGACGGTCCCTGGCAGACCTGCGCCAAGTCCGCGGCGGAATACGGGCGGATTGCCCGGGAGGCGGCCAAAATGATGAAACGGGTGGATCCCTCCATCGAATTGGTGGCCTGCGGCAGCTCTTATCGCGCCATGCCTACCTTCGGACGCTGGGAGTCGGCGGTACTGGATGAGCTGTACGAAGAGGTGGACTACCTTTCTATGCATTCCTATTATGGCAATCATACTGGAGATACCTCCGCCTATCTTGCCAGCAGTTTGGATATGGAGGCCTGCATCCGTGCCCAAATCGCCGTATGCGATCATATGCAGGCGGTGAAGCGTGCAAAAAAGACGCTCCACCTTTCATACGATGAGTGGAACGTCTGGTACCGCACTGGAGAAACCGATATTCAGCCGTGGCAGACGGCGCCGCCGCTGCTGGAGGAGGATTACAACCTGGAAGACGCGCTGGTGGCGGGAACTCTCCTCACCACGTTATTGCGCCATGCTGATCGGGTGAAAATTGCTTGTCTGGCCCAGTTGGTGAACGTCATTGCGCCTATCCGCACCCGAACGGGAGGCGGTGTCTGGAAGCAGACCATTTATTATCCCTATCTCCACGCCTCTCTTTACGGACGAGGGATTTCCCTGCTGCCAGCGCTGCGCTGCGGGGGTTACGAGACCCGTGAATACGGCCAGGTTCCCTATTTGGAATGCGCCGCTGTATGGCGGGAAGAAGAAGGAGAGCTGACGGTGATGGCGGTGAACCGTTCTCTGGATGAGGCGCTGGAATTGGAGCTGGATCTGCGGGATTTCCCCGGCCTGAAAATATGCCGCCACATTCTATTGACCCACAAGGATGTTCAGGCGGGCAATACCGAGGCTGAGCCAGACAAAGTGGTTCCCCAGGAGCGGGAAAACCTTCTATCCGGCGGCCGGGAAAGAGCGACCCTTCCGCCCCGCTCCTGGAATGTGCTGCGCTACTGCAGAAAGCAGGCCGATTAAAGCTGAGGGTCCACCGAACGCTTCCCATGCTGGTAAGCCTTGGGAGTTACCTGAAAATGCTGCTTGAAGCGCCGGACAAAATAGCTGAGGTTCGGCATTCCAATGCGCAAAGCGGTCTCGGTGACGTTGTATCCCTCCATCAGCAGGGTGGCCGCCTTTTCCATTCGCAGGTTGTTCAGATACTCCATAGGGGTCTGCCCAACCACATCCTTGAATATTTTGATGAGATAATACCGGCTGATATTGGCTTGGCGGGCGATGTCGTCCAGATTCACCTCATTGGAGATATTCTCGCTGAGATAAATCAGCGCCGTTTTGACGTAATCCATCTGGGAGCCTTTGCGCGGCGCGCGGGTGACCAAAAGATTGTTGCTGTACAGCAGAAAGATCATTTCATACAGCAAGGATTTAATGTGCAGCTCCTTGCCGAAAATATTGTGGTCCTCGGCGTAGACGATATCTCCGATAAGCCGGCCGATGGCCGCGTTGCAGGGATGGGACGCCGGCAGATAGGTGGGATACTGATATTCTCCGCTGTTGAGGTTATCCAGAATCGCGGCCTGACAAAAGTCGTTGATCTTGAAATCCAGAAAATGTGCATCCAGCACATGGCTTTGGGTAAACCCCGCGGAACTGGCTAAAAAGTAGTGGAGCTGTCCGGAATTGACAAAAATAATATCGTTGTCGTGATAGGTGTAGGGAATTCCGTCGATCTCCGCCGTGCCCTCCGCGTGGCATAGAACAAATTCCAGCTCGTTGTGCCAGTGCAGCGGGATCGGGGAGACCCCGGGAAGATTGGGCGCCCAGTAATAATAGAAGGGAAAGCCGTTGTCGTTTCTGTCCGACGGAAGCTCCCGATAGTTGGCATCCACTTTCATTTCCGTATACAACGGCAGTGCCCCCTCTTGAAGGTTAGGATGAATATATGCTGAAAGATGACAGAAATAGTATAGCATAATCCTCTGTTTCGGATCAACCGGTATTTCCGCGGCGAAGCGGAACAGGCATGGGACGAGCAGACATGAAATTGTGAGTGGAATGAGGAATCAACAATGTTCACTGCAAAAGGAAACGCGCTGGAATACCGGCGGGAGGGCGAGACGCTGCGCATTGAGCCGTGGGGATCCGACGCTTTGCGGGTTCGTGCCGTGATGGGAAGAGAGTTCAGCGGCCGGGATTGGGCCCTCCTGCCGCCGGAAGCGGCGCAGAGCACCGTTCGGATCGATGAGCAAAGCGCGTCGGTGATCTGCGGCGGACTGACTGCCCGGATAGACGCCGGCGGACGGCTGACATTTTTCAATGCAGAGGGAGAGGTTCTGCTGCAGGAGGCCTGGCGACGGTCCATCGACACTCCCAGCCTGGCGCTGAAAATCCCCGGACGGGAATGGAAGAGCCGGGGAGGCGGCCGGTACCGGCTGACGGTCCGGTTTTATTCCCAGGAGGAAAAGCTTTTCGGCATGGGCCAGTATCAGATGCCTTATTTGAATCTCAAGGGCTGTATGCTGGAACTTGCCCAACGCAATAGCCAGGCATCCGTTCCCTTTCTGTTATCCAGCCGGGGTTACGGATTCCTGTGGAACAATCCCGCGGTGGGAAAGGCGGCCTTTGGCGTCAATGGAACTGAGTGGACGGCGGACAGCACCCGAGAGCTGGATTACTGGATCTGCACCGGCGATACGCCGGCCGCAATCGAGGAGCAATACGCTGCTGCCACAGGGAAGGCGCCGATGATGCCGGAATACGCCATGGGTTTCTGGCAGAGCAAGCTGCGGTATCGTACCCAGGAGGAGCTGTTGGAGGTGGCTCGCCGCTATGCGGAACTGGGGCTGCCGCCAGGGGTATTGGTGATTGATTTTTTTCATTGGCCGCATCAGGGGGATTTTCGATTCGACGAAAAAGATTGGCCGGACCCAGAGGGAATGTGCGCTGCCCTGAGGAAAATGGGGATCGAGCCTATGGTTTCCGTCTGGCCCACCGTTTCCCCCCGCAGCGAACGGTACGCCGAGATGGCGGAGCGAGGTCTGCTGGCCCGTGTGCGGCAGGGCGCTCCGGTGATGATGGATTTCGGCGGCCCCACCTGTTTCATTGACGTTACCAATCCTGAAACCCGGGAATATGTCTGGAAGGCGCTGAAGGAGGGCTACAGAGATAAAGGGATTCGGCTTTTCTGGCTGGATGAAGCGGAGCCGGAATTTATGACCTACGACTTTGACCTGTATGAATATATCCTGGGACCGGTGGAAGAGGTGGGAAATATTTATCCCCAGTTCTATGCGCGGATGGTCTGTGACGGTCTGCAGGAAGAGGGAGAGAAACAGCCGCTGAGCCTGGTACGGTGCGCATGGGCGGGGAGTCAGCGGTACGGCGCCTTGGTCTGGAGCGGGGACATTGATTCCTCTTGGGACAGCCTCAACCGTCAGCTGCGCGCGGGGCTGAATATGGCAATCGCCGGCATTCCCTGGTGGACCACAGATATCGGCGGCTTTCACGGCGCAAAGGGCGAGGATCCCGCCTTCCGGCGGCTGCTGGTCCGCTGGCTGGAGTACGGATGTTTCTGTCCGGTCTTCCGTCTCCATGGACAGCGAGAGCCGCTGGAAGGGTTTCAAGGCGACACGGTGGGTACCGGCGGACCTAACGAAATCTGGAGTTTCGGTCCGGAAATTTTCGCTCTTTTCCAGAAATATATTCGTCTGCGTCTGCTTCTGCGGTCCTATATTATGGAGCAGATGCGCCTGGCCCATGAGAAGGGAACACCGGTGATGCGTCCGCTATTCTATGATTTTCCGGAGGATCCCGCAGCCTGGGAAGTGGACGACGCCTATATGTTTGGACACGATTTGCTAGTGGCGCCGGTACTTGAGGATAACGTCGTGAGCCGGAAGGTCTATTTGCCGGCGGGTTCTGTCTGGACTGATTTGTGGAGTGGCGGTCGGACAGATGGCGGTCGGACAATCGAGGTTCAGGCTCCCACGGAAATAATCCCCGTTTTTTACCGTGGGGAGAATCCTCCGGAGGCTATCGCTGCGGCATTTTCATCTGAGGTGGAATGAAAAGGAAGGTGCGAGGATGAAAGTAAGAGCGAGCATCAGTGGAAAAGGGCTGGCAGCAGTGATTATGGCCGCCTTTCTGGCGGTAACCCTTCTTCCGGCGAGCCTCCCGGTCCGCGCGGAAGAGGGGACTGCTCCGGACAATATTGCCGCAGCGGAATTCGACGGCTCCGGCCAGGGATACCGTGCCTACCGGGAGCAGTATGCGGCTATACCGTTGGGAGGCATTCGGACGGAGGCCGAACCGGAGGAGGGAACGGTGCTGCAGCTCATCGGCGGCCGGGAGGCCGCGCTGGTCCCGGAAGGAGACAGCGTCACCTATCGGATACGGGTTGAACGCACCGGTTTATACAATTTAGGCCTGGCATACTATCCTGTGGAAGGCAAGGGACTGGGCATTGAATTCATGATTCACATCGACGGGGAGCTTCCCTTCCGGGAGGCGGGCACCTGTACCCTCTACCGGATCTGGAAGGATACGGCGCCGCCCGGTGCTTTGCAGGACGCTGGAGGCAACGATCTGACGCCGGAGCAGGAGGAAGAACCCGCTTATACGGAAATTTATCTGCAGGATAACACCGGCACCTTTGCCGATCCGTATCTGTTTTACCTGCCCGCCGGGGATCATGTGATCACCCTGTCTTCCAGCCGGGAACCATTGGCCCTGGCGGCGGTTTGGCTGGAAAATCAGACAGAGCCCCCCTCTTATGAGGAACTCAAAAGGGAATATGACGCGGCGGGTTACCAGCCGGCGGATGAACCGCTGCAGGAGATCGAGGCGGAACGCCCCGCGCGCAAAGCGGATCCGGTGCTGTATGGCCGCAGCGACCGCTCTTCGCCCCTTACCACGCCGGCGAGCACGGGAGCCATCAAGATCAACATCATCGGCGGTTCCAACTGGGGAACCCAGGGCCAATGGATCGAGTGGACGGTGAACGCCCCCTCCAGCGGGCTGTACCGCATCGCCCTGCGGGGGCGGCAGAATCTGCTCAGCGGAGCCTTTGTAACGAGGAAACTATATGTAGACGGCGAACTGCCCATGCAGGAATTCGCCGATATACGGATTCCCTATTCTATGAACTGGCAGACGGTTGAGATCCCCTACGATGTTTATCTGGAAGCGGGTCCCCATACCCTAAGGCTGGAAGCCACGGTGGGCGTGCTCTCCGATCTGGTGGCGGATGTGGAGGAAGCGGTGCGTCAGCTGAATTATGCCTACCGCCGGATTGTGATGATCACAGGCACCAGTCCGGATACCTACCGCGATTATCAGCTGCCGGAGAATATTCCCGAAGTTTTTCGGGTGTTTGAGGAGCAGATCGCCGTGCTGCAAAACTGCGATCGGGAGCTTGTTGAAAAAACGGGCAAGCGGGGAAGCATGAACGGGATCCTTCAAACTTTGGAGAATCAGCTGGATCAGTTCCTTCAGAAGCCGGAAACCATCCAGAAACGTCTGAGTACCTTCAAGGATAACATCGGCGCTTTGGGAACCTGGCTGGTGAACATCAAGCAGCAGCCTCTGGAACTGGATAAGCTGTACCTATGCGCTCCAGGTGAAGAACTGCCTGCGTCGGACGCCAGTTTTTTCTCCAAGCTGGTCCATGAGGCGAAGCTGTTTATCAATTCCTTTTTGATGGACTACAGCATTATCGGAGGCGGCGTGAACGCAGCGGAGCGTTCTATCGACGTGTGGGTGCAGGGGGGGCGGGATCAGGCCAATATTCTCAAGGATTTGCTCAACAATCGCTTCACACCGGAAAATAGCATCGGCGTGAATCTCAAACTGGTTCAGGGACAGCTGATGGCGGCCACCGCCTCAGGTCAGGGACCGGACGTGGTGCTGCAGCTCACCAATGCTGAGCCGGTGAACTATGCGGTGCGGGGCGCCAGTGTGGATCTGAGCCGGTTTGAGGATTTTTCCCAGGTGTCTTCCCGGTTCCGGGAAAGCGCCTTGATTCCTTACACATTGGAAGGGGGAATCTATGCCCTGCCGGAGACACAGACATTCCAGGTGATGTTCTACCGGACGGATATTCTGGAGGAATTGGGGATTCAGATTCCCGCTAATTGGGAAGAGTTTTTTACTGCGGTGGGCAAGCTGCAGCGCAACAATATGACGGCGGGCATTCAGCCTCCCAATAGCGCGGCAGGGAATTTTCTGGCCCTATCCTCCATGGCGATGCTGCTTTATCAGCATGGCGGAGAACTCTATATCGATGGCAATACCCGCAGCGGACTGGGGAGTGAAGCGGCGGAGAAAGCCTTTTCTACCTGGGTATCCATGTATGCGGATTACGATCTTCCTACCAAATATGATCCCCTGACCCGATTCCGCAGCGGAGAGATGCCCATCGTCGTGGAGGATTTCACCTTTTACAACCTGCTTTCGGTGGCGGCACCGGAAATCCGGGGACTTTGGTCCTTTGTCCAGGTTCCAGGTACCATCCGGGAAAATGGAGAGACCGACCACAGCGTATCCAGCACTGGAATCTGCTGCATGATGCTGTCCGGTTGCGAAGACAGGGAGGCGGCGTGGACCTTTATGAAATGGTGGACCGATGCGCCCAACCAAGCGGACTACGGCCGAGAAATGGAAAACCGACTGGGGGTGTCCGCCCGATATCCCTCAGCGAATGTGGAGGCCTTCTCCCAGATGCCTTGGTCCGCCGCTGAGCTGAAAACTCTGAACCAGCAGTGGGAGAATGTCCGGGCCATTCCGGAGGTACCGGGAGGATATTTCACTTCCCGGCATCTAAACAACGCTTTCCGGCGGGTGCTGAACGACGGTGATGATCCTCGGGAGACCCTGTTGGATTATGTCAAAAATATTGATAAGGAAATCCGCACCAAACGCAAAGAATTCGGGCTGACGGCGTAAGCGCCGGGAGGGTGCTGTGGTCTGAAGAAAGGTGGTTATGAGGATGAGAGGACGGGATCTGAGACGGCGGATGGCGAAAAAGCGCGTCTGTTATCTGATGGTGGGTCCATATCTTCTTCTGTTTCTGTTGTTTACCGTGATTCCGGTGATTATGTCCATCGGCCTGAGTTTTACATATTACAATCTGTTTGAAACGCCGCGGATGGTATTTTTGGATAACTACCGGGGCCTGTTCATCAGCGACGACGTTTTTCTCACCGCACTGCGCAATACCCTGCTGATTGCGGTAATCACCGGTCCGCTGAGTTATGCCGCCTGCTTCCTCCTAGCTTGGATGATTACCGATCTGCCGCCCCTGTTGCGGGCGCTGCTTACCACCGTGTTTTATGCTCCCTCCATCTCCGGAGCCATGTATATGATCTGGCAGGTGATCTTCAGTTCGGACAGCTACGGGTACGTGAATGCGGTGCTGATGCGCTTGGGGATTCTCAATGATCCCGTGCTCTGGCTGGAGGATTCCCATACCGTGCTGGCGGTGGTAATCATCGTTTCGGTCTGGCTGAGCCTGGGCACCAGCTTCCTGGCCTTTATCGCCGGGCTGCAGGGGGTGGATAAATCCCTGTATGAGGCGGCCAGTGTGGATGGAATCACCAACCGCTTTCAGGAGCTTTGGTATGTCACGCTGCCGGCCATGCGGCCTCAACTGATGTTCGGCGCCGTGATGCAGATTACCGCTGCCTTCGGCGTGGGAGATGTCAGTGCCAATCTGGCCGGGCTGCCCTCGGTGGATTATGCGGCGCACACCATCGTCAACCATATCACGGATTACGGTTATACCCGGTTCGAGATGGGATATGCTTCGGCGGTGGCCACCATCCTCTTCCTGATGATGGTAGGAAGCAACAAACTGGTTCAAAACCTGCTGCGGAAGGTGGGAAACTGATGAAACAGCACCGCATCACCTCATCCCGAATCAACCGTAGCCGAGGCGGCAACATCGCATCCTTGCTAATGCTGATCCTCCTGGGAACGTTTATGCTGCTGCCCTTGATTTTCGTGGCAAGCAATGCGTTCAAGCCGCTGGATGAGCTGTTCATTTATCCGCCGCGGCTGTTTGTACGGCATCCCACCACTGATAATTTCAACGATCTGATGGTCATCATGGCTCAGTCATGGGTGCCCTTTTCCCGCTATGTGTTCAACACCCTGTTTCTGACGGCAATGGGGACGCTGGGCCATCTGCTGCTGGCATCCATGGCGGCTTACGCTCTGGCAAGGCATCAGTTCCCTGGCAGCCGGCTGATCTTCTCCACCATTGTACTCTCTCTGATGTTCACACCGGCGGTAACCGGTATCCCGGTCTACATTCTCATCTCCAAGCTGCATCTGCTGGATACCTATGCGGCGGTGCTGCTGCCGGCGATGCAGTATTCCCTGGGTCTCTATCTGATGAAGCAGTTTCTTGAAACCCTGCCGGATTCAGTTATGGAAGCGGCCCGCATCGACGGCGCCGGAGAAATCCGAATCTGGTGGAGTGTAGCCATGCCCATGGTGAAGCCTGCCTGGCTGACCCTGATCATCCTGATGATCCAGTCGCTGTGGAACATCATCTCTCCTTATACCTACAGTGAAGAGCTGAAAACCATGCCTCAGGCGCTGCAGCAGATTCTCACCGGAGGTATCGCCCGCACCGGCGTTTCGGCTGCGGTATCTCTGCTGATCCTCAGCGTGCCTCTCATCACCTTTATCTTCTCCCAAAGCCGGATTATCGAGACCATGAACGCATCCGGTATTAAGGAATAACGAAAGGAGCATGGCAAGCTATGCGACGGAAATACGGGCGGCTGGCCGTCCTTTGCACGGCGCTGATCCTGATACTCTGTCCTGCCGTCGACGCGGTGCCGGAACAGACGGGCGCGTATGAGACCTATACCTATTCCCACGAGGACGGACGGGAGCTGCTCAGCGCTGCCGCCTATGTCCCTGTTCAGGTGATCACCGGAGCCGGGATCGGTGTAGGCGGTTTTTCCGGCCTGTCCGACATATTTGTGGATGAGAGCAGGGAAGAAATTTATCTGGTGGATGCGGGGAACAACCGGGTGATCCGTACCCGACTGGACTGGTCTGAGCCTCGGGTATTCACCGGAGCCACCGCCGGGGCGGAAGAGGAGATGTTTTCTTCTCCCCAGGGGATTTTTGTAGACGATGCCGGCTGTTTATACATAGCGGATACAGGGAATAAGCGGGTGGTAAAGCTGGATCGGGAGGGGAATTTGCTGGCCTCCTACGGCAAGCCGGATTCTCCCCAGTTCCAGCAAGGGGTGGAATATAAGCCTCTAAAGGTGGCGGTGGACGGCCAGGGTATCCTGAACATCGTCTGTGAAGGTGTTTACGAGGGCTTGGTCACCCTGGATCAGCAGGGAGAGTTTCAAGGCTATTCCGGAATGAATCTGGTAAAGCCAACCCTGTGGGATCTGTTTTGGCGGTTGATCTCCACCCGACAGCAGCTTCAATCCATGCAGGCATTCATTCCTATCACCTATAATAATGTGGATTTGGATGAACAGGATTTCCTTTATGCCGTCTCTCAGACCGAGGGTAACGGTTCAGCCTCCGCTGTACAGCGGTTGAATCCCGGCGGAAACGATGTGCTGGACAACCGCTCCGGACAGCCGCTGGTAGGGGACAGAGGCAATATGACCGCCGGCCGGGCTGCGGGCGCCTCTCAGTTTACCGATATTTGCTATATGGGCGGCGGCCTCTTTGCCTGCGCCGATTCCCGCAGGTCCAAGATCTTTGTATACAGCGACGATGGGGAGCTGCTGTTTGCCTTTGGAAATCCCGGCAGTCAAACAGGGCAGATCACGGTTCCTTCTGCCATTGACAGTTGGGGATATACCCTGTACGCAGCCGACTCCTCTGCTGGTCAGGTGACAGTATACCGGACGACTGCCTACGGGAAGTGCCTGCTGGACGGCCTGGCTTCTTATAAAATGGGGGATTATGAGGCATCCTGCGCTTCCTTTACCGAGGCATTCCGATACAACACCAGCAGCGAAGTCGTCTATCTCGGTATCGGCAAGGCTCAGCTGCGCCAGGGGGATTATCAAGACGCCATGGCCAGCTTTCGCCGGGCTTCCAGCCGGCTGTACTACAGCAAGGCTTTTAAAGCTTATCGGCAGGAACTGCTGGATGCCAACTTTCCCTTGATTTTCGGTGCCGCGGCGTTGCTGATACTTTTTCTGGTTTTCCGCCTGCCCCTGCGCCGCCTTCTGAGCCGCCGCCGTAAGATCCCCGTCGCCGGTGAGAAAAAAGGGCGGGCGGACAGCTGGCTGCGGAGCGTGGATTTTTCCCTTTACTGTGCAGTGCACCCCTTCAAGGGATTTTATGAGCTGAAGCATGAAAAACGGGGAAGTCTGGGCGGCGCGTTTACCATTCTGGCGGTGTTTATTACTGTCACCATGTTTAGCGCTTCCATGAAGGGCTTCCTTTTCGGCGGTGTCAGCGCTGCAAATGTCCGGCCATTGCAGGAAGCGGCAAAGGTCTTTCTGCCGCTGCTGCTGTTTGTAGTGGCCAACTGGTGCGTCACCACCCTAATGAACGGTGAGGGCCGGATGCGGGATATCCTGATTGCGGCCTGTTATGCCCTGATGCCGCTGCTGCTGGGGCAGGTGCTGCTGACGGCGGCATCCAATGTGCTCACCAGTGAGGAGGCGGCTCTGTATTACGCTGTTTCCGGATTTCTGTATCTGTGGACAGGATTTCTGCTGCTGGCGGGCAATATGTCTGCTCACGGCTTCACTATGGGGCGCACTGTTCTCACGGCATTGGTGACCCTGGTGGCTATGGCGGTGATCGTTTTTCTGCTATTCCTTTTCTTCAACCTAGCCTTTGAAGTGGCCGGGTATATCGAGGAGATCTACAGGGAACTGGCGTTTCGGATATGAGGAGGTGGTGTGAGATGAAAACCTATTCCAAGCGTCTTTTGGGAATCGCTGTGAGCATGACGGCGATTATGGCCGCTACGGCGGTGCTGATCCAGCCGATATTCGCCCGTTCCCAGCTGCATATCACCCCCGGCGCAACACTGAACCGGGCAGCCGGGATGTCCCGATCAGTCACCGGAATTGGTCCGACAAGGGAGGAAATCGACGAACAGGGCTATGACACAACGTTGCCGGAAGATTGGCTCATAGCGCTGGAGGACGAGGAAGCCCGGCTTTATTTTCAGCCGGAAACAGGAGAAACCGCCTTGCTGGATAAAAACACCAATCAGATCTGGCGTTCCAATCCCGATGATCGAGAACAGGAAACCATGGTGGAGGGTTCCACCAAGCTACGTCTCGGCGCCCAGTTTACCATTTCTTATGTGGATAACAAGGGGACGGCCGGAAGGATGGATAGCTACAATGATTGTGTCGCCTACGGCAACATGGCGTATTCGATGAAGGATGACAAGCTGACGGTGGAATACCGGGTAGGCAAAACAGTGGTTACTTTGGCGGATGTTCCGCAGCAGATCAGCCGGGTTCGTTTTGAACAGCTTCTGGATAAGCTGCCCGAAGAGGGACGTAAGGACTTGCAGCAGCAGTATGGCTTGGCTACCCTGGAGGGAGCCAGTGATTCGCTGCGCGATAAAATGTTGGAAAAATACCCCGGTCTTGTGAATGGAGACGTTTACTATCTGAAATATGACTCTACCCGGATTCTTACCAAGGTGAGAGAATATTTGGATCAATGCGGCTATTCCCAGGAGGATCTGGATTTGGATAACCGGGAAAACGGTGTGGAAATGGAAAGCACGGTCCGGGCCTTCTTCACCGTGGTGCTGGAGTACACCCTGCGGGAGGGAGCGCTGCAGGTACGGCTGGACGGCAGCCGTTTGGACTACCACCCTCAGATTCCTCCGACAGAGATCGCCCTGCTGGAATACTGGGGTGCGGCCTCTCGGGAGGACAAAGGATATGCTCTGCTGCCGGACGGCTGCGGTTCCCTCATCTATTTCAACAACGGCAAGGCGGGCGAGATGCCTTATTCACTTCGTTTTTACGGCAGTGATACCGCCTCAGGCACCCTCTCTAAATATGTAGTGGATCAGAAGCTCTCCTTTCCGGTTTTCGGCATTAAACGCGGCCGGGCGGCGGCGCTGGTTACTGTGGATCAGGGAGAGTCTCTCTGTTCTCTTAATGCCCGGGTAGCGGGGATGCTCAATTCTTATAATACAATTTATATCAGTTATCAGGCCACCGCCTCCGACTCCCTGTCCATCTCCGACCGGAGCACGCAGATTTATCAGGAGGAGGATCCCTATCGAGGAGATGTGGTACTCACCTATCGGCCGCTGTCAGAGGAGGATGCCGATTACATGGGCATGGCCCGTACCTATCGTCAGTTGCTTTTGAATCAGGGCCTGCTGCCGGAGAAAAGCGTCTCCGCAGCCTATCCGCTGCTGGCCGATATAATATGCGGCGTCCCCTCGACGGAATTGTTTTTGGGGCTGCCGGTGGACCGGCTGGAGCCTATGACCACCTTCGCACAGGCGGAGGAAATGGCCCGTCAGCTAAGAGACGGCGGCATCTATGGACTATCCCTGCGGCTGGAAGGATGGTGCAATGGCGGACTTGGTCAGAAATGGGCGGTGAAAATCCAAACGGAGAGCGCACTTGGGGGCGCTGCCGGGCTGAGGTCTCTCGCGGCGCTTAGCCGGGAAGAGGGGTGGGGTTTCTATCCGGAGCTATGTCTTTCCACTGTATTGGAAAAAGGAAACGGCTTCAATCCCTCCCGACATAACATCCGCAACCTTGGCCGGGATATCTCTGTGCGGTATACCTACGATTATCAGAATCGTTACCGTCGGTATGACGGACGCTTGCTTTATCAGCTTTCCCCAACCTGGTTTGAAAAGACAATCTCTGGCGCCATGAACGGGCTGGATAAGCTGCAGCTTACCGGCATCGGGACGGCGGACCTAGGTTCCCTGCTTTATGCCGACTACCGCCATGACGGCTCGGTAAACCGGGAGGAAGCCAAAGTGCTAGCTGTGGATGCTTTGGCACGGCTGGCCGGCGTCAAGTCTTTGGCGCTGTCTAATCCCAACGTCTATGCTCTGCGATACGCGGCTTATCTTTATGACGTTCCCACCCGGGACAGCGGCTTTCGGGTCTGCGATGAAATGGTGCCTTTTTATCAGACGGTGGTGCGGGGTTCCCTGGATTATGTCTCCCCGGCGCTGAATTACGCCGACGACTACACCACCGCTTTCCTCCAAGCGGTGGAATGTGGCGCAGGGCTGCAATATGTCCTGACCTACCAGACTACCGCGCTGCTGGGAGACACAGACTACAGCTACATCAACAAGGGCAGCTATGCCGACTGGGAAGAGAGCATCCGGGAAGATTATGCCCGAGCGTCGGCGGTGCTGGAATCCTTGCAGGGTGTGGAGATGGTCGGCCACGCTCGGGTGAGCGGTCAGGTATACCGCACCGATTATGAAAATGGAACCAGTGTTTATGTTAACTACGGTGAAAAAACGGCGCAGATTGGAGAACTGACCGTGGGCGCCCGGGACTTCGCCGCGGTGCGGGAGGGAGGCTGAGAAGATGCGCAAACTTGGAAGAAAGAAAAAAATGGTGACCTTAACCCAGCGGAAAGCGCGTTATGGTTATCTGTATGTGCTGCCCCTCTGTCTGGGATTGCTGTTCCTCTTCATCATCCCCACCCTGCGTTCCCTGTGGTTCTCTTTTTCTAAGGTAACCGTCAGCGCAGAAGGCTTTACCCCTATTTGGGCTGGCTTATACAACTACCGCCAAGCGCTCTTCGTTTCCACGGAATACCGGGAGCGGGTGATGCAGTCCCTGCTGAACATGCTGCTGAACCTGCCTCTTATTACGGTGTTCGCTTTTTTCATTGCCAGCATCCTCAATCAAAAGTACCCCGGCCGCTGGCTGGTACGGATGATCTTTTTTCTTCCCTTGGTGCTGGCGGCCCCGGCCCTGATGGCCTTCGACGCCGGAGATACACTGCAGAATATGATGGGAGCGGCAGGCAGTTTCAAACAGAGTGAATCTCTCACAGGAATACGCTCCCTCAACCTTTCCCAGCTGCTGATCACCAGTGGGGTGCTGCCGGAGAAGATCGCCCTATATCTGGCGGCTGCAGCAGACCGGATCTATGATATCGTGATCCTATCGGGGGTACAGATTCTCATTTTTCTGGCGGCGCTCCAGTCTATTCCGGCGGATATGTATGAGGTGGCATCCATTGAAGGAGCGTCGGCGTGGGAATGCTACTGGAAGATCACCTTCCCTATGGTCTGTCCGATGATGCTGATCGCCATGATCTACACCATCATCGATTCCTTCGTCTCCACCACCAACCAAACCTTGGATCTGATTGAGACGACGGCCTTTACCAATCAAAATTTCGGCCTGTCCGCTGCCATGTCCTGGATTTACGCGGCGGTGATCCTCCTCTTTTTGGGAATCGTATATCTGCTGATGCGCAGGGTGGTGAAGCAATATGAAGCTTAATAAAAAACCGCTGGCCCTCCTGTTCCGGCAAAAAGCGGTTCGGGTGCTGTGGGCGGTATTCCGCCTGGGGATTATTGTGGGGGTGGCTTACGTCATCCTATATCCCATCTTGGTGAAGATGTCGGTGGCCTTTATGTCTGAAGCGGATATGTATGATCTGACGGTAAAATGGGTACCCCGGCAGATTACCCTGGATAACTTCATCGAGGTGAGCGAGCTGGTCGATTATGGCTCCTATCTCTTAAACACTTTTTTGTTATCCGCTGCGGCTACCCTGGTGCAAGTGGCCTCCTGTACGCTGGCGGCTTACGGCTTCGCCCGTTTCCCCTTCAAGGGCCGGGGGATACTGTTCTTTCTGGTAATCCTTACCTTGGTGATTCCGCCTCAAACCTACCTGGTCACTTCTTATATGCAGTACCGGTTTTTCGATGGGTTTGGCCTGATGGCTCTCTTCGGCGTCCATCCCACCTCCTTAATCAACACCCCTTGGCCGGTGCTGATTATGTCCTTTGGCTGCCAGGCTATCAAGAACGGGTTGTTCATCTATATCCTGCGCCAGTTTCTTGCCCGGCTTCCTCATGAGCTGGAGGAGGCAGCCTGGGTGGATGGGGCAGGAGTTTTCCGAATTTTTCGATCCATCATGCTGCCGAACACCGGTCCGGCTATCACCACTGTTTCGGTGCTTTCTTTTGTTTGGTGCTGGAACGATCTCTATACCGCCAATACTTATATGCCCGGCTTGAAGCTCTTTCCCACTCTGCTGAGCAACATTGCGTTTCAGGTGCAGCAGGCGGCGGGCGGCGCTTCGGTAATCGACACGGTGAAGCTGTCCATGCTCACCAATGCCGGGGCTTTGATGATCATTGCTCCCTTGCTGCTTCTGTTCATCCTTGCCCAGAAGTTCTTTGTGGCTGGTGTGGAGCGCACGGGACTCACCGGTATGTGACCGGACTTTGCAAAAGGGATCTCCCTCGGTTCAGGGCTGAAAAGTTGCCTGTTGAAAAGAGCGGTCCTAACCGGTCATTTTCTTCAGACTGTACAAAAGCGGGCAAATCGTATCGATTTGCCCGCTTTTGTTATGGATGGATATGGATAAAAGCGATGACATGGTCAGCTATGTTGGGGCGGTTCATGATTCCGGATGCCTTCGGCGGCTCTTTTCTTGTATTCCGACGGCGAAAGTCCAACCTCCTGTTTGAATTTGCGCCGAAAACTGGAGGGGATATCGTAACCCACAGCGACGCAGATTTTCTCAATGGAATCATCCGTGGTCTCCAGCAAGAATTTCGCTCTGTCCAAACGCATTTTCCAAACGTAATCGGAAAAATTGATATGGAATTTTTTCACAAACAAGGAGCTCATATAAACGGTGCTGACATGAAAATGGTCTGCTAGGTATTGCAGGGTGAAATCCGGGTGCAGGCAGTTTTCCTCCACAAAGCGGACGATCTGTGCTGTTTGCGGGCCGCGGTCGGCCATAGCGTCCGCAAACACGGTTAAAATGGCGTGCATATTTTTCCGGATAGCTCTTTTGGCATCCGTATCCAAATGGGTCCGGCAAAGATGCAGTGTTTGTGTGAACAAGGATTTGTACTTGTCGAATTTGATGGTATGGACATTCATGGAGGTATTGAGGAGAGTCAGCACGTCCATGAGAATACAGCGGATAAAGACCACGGGACTGCTTTCCGTATCCATCAGCTGAAACAGCCTGTCGACTTTTTCATGGGCTTTATCGAAATCCAATTGCTGCAGATGGAGGGAAAGTTCATCAAAAATCTGATACGGATAGGAGGGGCTGCGGTCACGTTCACCGGAGGCGCATAGAGGACTGTAGCGGACGATGGCCTTTTCTTCCGTAAAGGGCTGCGCCTGTTTGGCCATATAATAGAGACGCGAAATATCCAGCGGATTGGCAGAGGAATCGCTGTAGGCGATCCGACAGCCGTATTTTTCCCGAATCGCGCAGAAAAGACGGGCTGCGGTCTGATCACTTTCGTTTTTGCCTTCCTGCAGGCCGACGAACAGGGTCAGCTGTCCGGGGCTGGATTCCAGTGTGATCAGGAGCAGCTCCTTCTCATTGGGAAGTCCGGCGCTGTCTACCAGGGCGGGATTATCCTCACTGGACGCAAAGGAAAGGATGGCGACATAGATGACGCCTTTAAAATTCTCGCTGAAAAGGGTGTCGATTTTTTCGTTAAAATCGCTGTCCGCCGCTTCATTTGAATCTGTTTGAGACAGCTGGACAGTTTTCTTTATGATTCCTTTATAATAGTCGATTTTGGCCACAAGGGCTTTTTTCTCATCCAGATATTCGTCAAAGGCGCAGTTCAGTAGCTGGATATCGTTGCTGCTGTGGCCGGATTTATTGGTTATACGCTTCATGAGCCTATGCAGGGGAACATAGGTCGTTTTCA
Source organism: uncultured Oscillospiraceae bacterium (assembly GCA_902492455.1). Lineage (GTDB taxonomy): Bacteria > Bacillota > Clostridia > Oscillospirales > Acutalibacteraceae > CAKTXU01. The sequence continues at coordinate 83,562 of CABULH010000006.1, read as the reverse complement.
TCGCAAAGAGGACAATTGTGATGCCCAAAACGGCCAAAACAGCCATACTGAGATACGATTTCTCAAATACATCGGTCACATAATCCTTAAGGAACATCGTATCGATGCAGGCGACCACCGTCAATTGGGGCAGGCTGGTACTTTGCATGTAGAGATCTGTTTGGTCATTGAGTGAGACGAATTCACCGCTCGTCCCATTGAACTCGTGCACATTTGTGAAGGCGCTGCCATCGGAGGAAAATACCATTTCCTGGTTGCACAGCAGCCCTACAGCGGTTATCTCCTGCACGGTATACATGTTGATCATCGCGCGCAGCTGGATTTCATCCAAAATATAAATCGTGCGGTAATTTTCGGAATTTTTCTGGCATAAAAAGGCGAAAAGCGTTTGGCTGGGGCCTTTCAATGCGCAGATGATGTTGCTGTAATCCCTTGAATAAATCAAATCGTCCGGGATGGAAATGCTGCCCCTGGTGGTTTTTATCGAAATATGGCCGTCCTGGATATCGCAGGAGGAGTTTGCCGCCAATAAGTCACCGTTTTCAATATCAATATAAAGGATATCGTGTATCAGCGCATTGAATGTAGCCAGTTTTTTTAGTTCGTTTACGGCCAGATAACGCGTATAGTCACTTTGGGAATATCTGGCGTTGATAAAGGTCATATCGTTTTCAATCAGATAATTGGTGGTTTGTATATCCGTAAACCGCTGCGAAAGCATTTTGGATACATTGCTGAGCTTCAGAGCGGTTTCATTCTTGATCTTTTTTTCGTACTCGCTTTTGAGCTGTACGCTTAATATGAAATAAAGACCCGCGAAGGACACAGCCAAAATTAGGATATAGGACAGTACATATTTCAGCAAAGTGGAACCGCGGAATCTCATCCATACCTCTCCTTCATCAATGGCTGGTTGCCTGCCTTCATGATTCACTGTATACCAATATGCGGTGGATGTCAATAAATTCCAGGGGAGCAATTATTAATATATTATCGATAAAAATTGTGCGTTGTTTCCTCGCAAACATAGTGCTATAGTTGATAGCGAGCCATGGCACATCCAAAATTATCATTATTACAGGAGGGTTTTTTGTGAAGAAATTTCCGGTCCTTTTGTCCGTAGCGGCTATGCTGGCCGGCCTATGCGCCTGCAGCGGCCCCGCGGCCTCTTCCGGCGACAACGGCAGCAGCCCGGCGCCTGAAACGGACATCACCTTCCCCCTCGCCGAGTCCCGTACATATTCGATGTTTACCATTATGAACAATGATGTTGCCCTCAACGATGTAATGGGCTTTAAAAAGCTGGAAGAAATGACCAATGTTCATTGGGAGATACAATCGGTGCTGCCCGCTGAATTGGCAGAAAAGCAAAGCCTGCTGTTAGGCAGCGGACAATACCCCGACGTATTTTTCCGTTCCAGCCTTGATGAGGCCACCCTCAACAAATACGGCAAAAATGGCACCTTCATCCCGCTCAACAATCTGATAGAGAAATACGCTCCCAATTTGAAGAAGGAACTGGATACGAGGCTTAGTGCACGCGACAAGTTGACATCAGCCGACGGCAATATCTATTCTCTGCCTCTTCTCGGCCGCGATGGCCCTGGAGGCTGGATAAACTGCTTTATCAACCAGCCCTGGCTGACAAAATTGGGCCTTGAAATGCCGACGACTCTCGACGAATTTTATACGACTCTCAAGGCGTTTAAAACGGGAGATCCCAACGGTTCGGAGTCAGCCGATGAAATTCCCTTTATCTGCACACAGGATTTCCTGTATTATTTCCTCCCGAATTTCGGCATTGAGGTTGATCCCAACTCGGGCGCCTGCAATATGGCCATTATCGACGGCAAGTATCAGCATATTTACTCCAGCGAACGCTACAAAGAGTTTCTGGCGTATATGACCAAACTCTACAGCGAAGGTCTGCTGGACAAGAATACCTTTATTCAAGATGGCGAGCAGATTCATGCCATCGGTGCTTCCGGCGATACCATCGGGTTCTTCTTTGATCTGGCCTCCTATCTTACGGTCGGCCGCGAACGGGATGCGGATTTTGTCCGGGTGCCTGTCTTTGCTGAGCATGTCCTGCCCTATGCCACCAGCATCGGCGTCGGTGCAATGGCGATCACTGACAAATGCAAAAACCCGGAAATTGTGATGTCCTGGGCGGATCAGTTCTATACCCAAGAGGGCGGCGCGCTTTCCTTCATGGGCGTTGAAGGCGAAAGCTACAAAAAGAACGCTGATGGCTCATGGGAATGGCTCCTTGGCAATTTTTCGGATATCTCCACCCTGCGCGCCAACGCCTGCATCCAGGGCGGCGCTTACGCACCGGCCTTGCAGCCCGATATATGGTTGGAAAACAAAGCGGATAAAAACGAATACAAATTCAATCACGACATTCCCTCCGAGAAAGAATTGAGCAAGATCATATTCCCGGTGCAGCGGCATAGCGAGAACGATCAGAAAACCCTGTCCACTATTAGCGCAGATCTCCAGCCTTATATTTTGCAGTATCAGGCTCAGGTCATCACGGGCGCATTGAATCTGGATTCCAGCTGGCAGAATTATATCGATACCATGAATAAGATGAAACTCCCCCAAATGATTGAAATCGCCACCAAGGCGTATGAGGCAGCTGCCTAATCTCAGCAGAATGTAATGGGGAAGGAAGAAAAGGGAACAGTGCCGTCCCCTTTTCTTCCTTCCGCTGTATTTGTGCTATTTATTACGAACACCCGATGAAGCAAGGAGCAGGGAAATGATACGCAAACAACAGCTACTTACGGGCCGGCCGGAGAAACAGATGGGCTTTTTTGCCCGCCTTGGCCGGGATGTAAAGCGCAACTATATCCTGTATATCATGATCGCGCCGGTTGTCGCTTATTATGTTATTTTCTGTTATTGGCCTATGTACGGCATACAGATTGCGTTCAGGGATTTTATTCCCCGTCTGGGCTTTTTTGGAAGCCCCTGGGTCGGCTTGGACCATTTCAAGCGATTTTTCAGCAGCTATAACTTTCTGACATTGCTCGGCAATACGCTGAAGCTGAGCATCTACGGGCTTTTAGTCAGCTTTCCGATCCCCATCCTCTTTGCCCTGCTGCTCAATTACCTTCCGGGAAAAGGGTTCAGGAAAACGGTGCAGACCATTTCTTATGCGCCGAATTTCATTTCCATGGTGGTCATGTGCGGCATGATTACAATATTTTTGTATCCGGATACAGGAGTCATCAATCAGGTTATCAAATCGTTGGGCGGAGAATCCGTTGATTTCCTTTCCAACCCCAAATATTTCCGTTCGATTTTTGTGTGGACAGGGGTATGGCAAACCATGGGCTTTTCCGCAATCATGTATATTTCAGCCCTGTCCGGCGTGGATTACGAAATGCATGAGGCGGCTATCATCGACGGCGCCAACAAATTGCAGCGGATCCGCTATATTGATATGCCTTCAATTATGCCCACTGCTTCCATCATGCTGATCTTCGCCTTAAGCGGCATCATGGGCGTGGATTTTCAAAAGGTGCTGCTGCTTCAGAATTCCCTTAACATGTCTGTTTCTGACGTGCTCTCCACCTATGTGTACCGTGTGGGTATTTTGGATAGCGATTATGGGTATTCCACCGCCGTTGGACTGTTTAACTCGGTGTGCAGTGTGATTCTGCTCATCGCCTCCAATGCAATCGTCAAAAAAAAGACGTCTTCTGGTCTGTGGTAAGGGGGAGCAATCTATGTCTGCCAATATTCGGCGCAAGCCCTTTATGAAGCAAACCCTCGGGGATAAAATTTTCGATATAGTGAACATCACGATTATGGCGCTGCTGGTGGTCATATTCCTGTGGCCCCTCATTTTTGTGGTGAGCGCTTCGGTCAGCGACCCTTCGGCGGTGCTGCTGGGCAAGGTCTGGCTGCTGCCGGTGGGATTCAATCTGGATGGGTATAAAGCCATTCTGGATTACAAAAACATCTGGATCGGCTATCGAAACACCCTGATCTATACGGTACTGGGCACGCTGCTCAATCTCGCCATGACGGTGTGCGCAGCGTATCCCCTTTCCCGCAAGGATTTCGTCCCCCGCAATTTCTTTATGGGTATGTTTATGTTTACGATGTACTTCTCCGGCGGCTTAATCCCCACTTATCTGGTGGTTGTCAAGCTGGGGATACTGGACACCATCTGGGCCATGATCCTTCCGGGCGCCGTATCTATTTTTTATGTGATTATCATGCGTACATATTTTCAAACCAGTATACCGAAAACCCTGTATGAAGCGGCAGAACTGGACGGCGCCAATTCGGTACAGATCCTTTGGCGGATCGTGCTGCCCTTAAGCGCTCCCATTTTGGCGGTGCTGGGGCTGTATTACGCCGTTGGGCATTGGAATGATTATTTCACTGCGCTGGTATATATGACCACCCCGGAAAAATATCCGCTGCAAATGTTTTTGCGGGATATTTTGATTCAAAATCAGGTGGATATCAATATGATCGGCCTCAGCCCCGCCGAGGCTGAAGCCAAACGAATGCTGGCGCAGACGCTGAAATACGGCGTGATCGTCGTTGCGTCCGTACCTGTGCTGTGCCTGTATCCGTTTGTGCAGAAATACTTTGTCAAGGGCGTAATGATAGGCGCCGTGAAAGGGTAATGAGCGGAAAATACTTGAGAAGACGGGGTCCCGTCGTAAGGAGACGCAGCGCATGGCGATGACAAGCATTGAAAAAATAGAAGCCAGTCAAAATAGTATTCATATTTATCTCCGCGAAGGCGGCACAGTCCCCGGCAGGTATACTGTCCTGGAAAGGGCACCGTATGAAACGGAAGAGGCAACTCTGAAAAAAGGGGGAATTCCCTGCCGGGAGGAGCGAGGGGAGGGACAGAGGCTCCGGCTCTCCTTCCAACGGTTTGTTCATGAAGAGGACCGCCTTTACCATTGTTTTTCGGTCATGGAGACATGCGGCGATGAGAAACGCCGATTAGAGGGGCCCTGCTGCGTCACAGATATGGATGCCGTATCCGCATGGGACTACGCCTATCCCACCGCCTCCACCTTGAAAGGCCTACAGGTAAAGCGGCTGGAGGACGGGTTAAAGCTGGGACTCGGCCATGCCGCGCTGAATATGAACCTCCCCTGCATCCTGCAGGCTCAGAACAGCGGCGATGCGATCATTTATCGCCTGGGAGACCGGGAGTTTTATTTCAACAGAGCTTATATGGAAGCCATGGATGCAAAAATAAAGGCGTTGACGAATCAGGGAGTGGTGGTCAATCTCATCATCATTAACCGCAGGGAGTGGCACGGGGCATGGGGAGATCCGGCCCTGGATTCGGTTCTCATGCATCCCTGTCTGCATCCGGAAGGTGTTGTCAGTGCGTTTCACGTGACAAACCGGGATGCGTTTGCCTATTACCAGGCTTGCCTGGAATTCCTTTCCCAGCGGTATATGCGGCCGGACGGACGATACGGCCGGGTATGCGGATGGATTATTGGAAACGAGGTAAACGCCCAATGGATATACAGCAACGCCGGCGAGATGGAACTGTCAAGTTTTGTGCGGGAATATACGGTGGCGCTCCGGACGGCGTTTTATGCAGTGAGGAAATATTATGCCCAGGCCAGGGTTTATGTTTCACTGGATCATTGCTGGAATATGACCAATGAAAACCAGCCTCTCCGGTTCTATAAGGGCCTGGAGTTTATCACCGCTATGAATCGCATCATACGGGAGGAGGGGGATTTTTACTGGTGTATGGCCTATCATCCCTATCCGCAGGATCTGTCCCGCGCGGACTTCTGGAACGACGAGCTGGCCTGGGACGGCTTTGACACCGGAAAAATCACCTATAAAAACATCGAGGTGCTTCCGGCCTTTTTAGCGCAGGAATCCTTTCTCTGCCGGGGCGAGAGAAGACGCATCATCCTGTCCGAGCAAGGGGTTTGCTCGGGACGGACGCCCGAAGAGGAAGCCCTTCAGGCGGATGCCTTTGTACTGGCCTACGAAAAGATAGTCCGCATCCCGGAAATCGATTCCTTTATTTATCACAGCCATATCGATGAAAAACAGGAAGGGCTGTATCTGGGACTGCTGGCAGAGGATGGACGACAAAAGGCGATCTACGACTGCTTCGCCGATGTCGACGGACCCCGGGGCGAGGAACTGTTTCGAGCTGCCAGAGAGCGGGTTGGAGAGGAAAACTGCCGGAAAATCAAGCTGTGAGGGCAAAGGACAGAGGGAAATATATCTGCCGCCGGAAGGGCGGAGAAAGGGGCTTTACGATGTTTGAAAACAAAATCAGCGTCATTTTAGGCAATGTGGGAAGCTGCAGCGACCGCTACTGCCCCCATTACGGAAGAAATTTCTCCCTGGAGGAGCTTTTTGACCGGGTGCGTTCCATCGAAAAGGTCAAGGGGGTGGAACTGATCGGCAACTGGCACATCACCACCGACAACATTGGAGAGATCCAAGGACATCTCAAGCGGTGCGGACTTATTCCGGTTTCTATTATTCCAGATCATTTCGGCGAGGCTAAGTGGGCTAAGGGGGCTTTCACCAGCAAGGATGCCGGTATACGCAGGGAAGCTGTGGCGGTGACAAAACAGATGGTCGACTGCGCGGCAGCCATCGGGTGCCCGCTTATCAGCCTGTGGCCGGGGCAGGATGGCTATGACTACCTGTTCCAGAGCGATTACATCCAGGAACGCACCTGGTTTGAAGAGGGGGTGAGGGAGTGCTGCGTTTATAACCCGGATATCAAAATATCGGTGGAATATAAGCCCAAGGAACCCCGTATCCGCAGCTATCCCTCCAACGTGTACGCCACACTGCTGATGGTTAAGGAAATCGGCTGTGAGAACTGCGGCGTAACCATCGATTACGGCCATGCGACCACCGCTTACGAAAATGTGGCGGAATCGATTGCGGTGCTGAAAAAATATGGGGATAAGCTGTTTCATCTCCATATGAACGACAACTTCTGCTTTTGGGATGACGACATGATTGTCGGCTCGGTGCATTCAATAGGATACATAGAAATGTTCTATTGGCTCAAGAGAACGGGATATGAAGGCTGGATTTCAACAGATCAATACCCGTACCGTGAGGATGGACGGGACGCGGTGAATGAATCGGTGCGCTGGATGGAGGCGTACATGGGACTGCTTGACCGTCTGAATGAGAAGACGGTGGAGGAGGTCATCGCCTCCGGCGACGCTGTATCGTCCAGCAGAATGCTCCGGGAGATTCTGTTCGGCCGCACGGCGGGCAAGGCAGCCGATGAAATGGGGAAGCTGCTATGACTGCCGCCATTTCCTCATTTTTGGAGGTAAAGCCCCATACGACGCCAATGCCCTTCTATAATCCGGACAGCCGTTCGCCGTCCGGTGTCAACGAGTGGTCGAATATCCAGGCCATCACTTATGACGGGGCGGCCATCGGCAGCCAAAAAACCAAGGTGTTTGCGTACGTCGGCTTTCCCGCGGGAGCGAGCGCCGACAAAAAGGTTCCTGCCATCGTGTTGGTACACGGCGGCGGCGGTCATGCATATGCCGAATGGATAAAGCTTTGGACGGACAGGGGCTATGCGGCCATAGCGATGGACACGACCGGATATTTCCCGTCGGCACAGGGTAAGGGGATTGCCGGCCGCGGTTCGGATGTCCCCGATTTATGGCACTACGGCCTATACGGGGATTTCGCGGAAGCGGGCTATGGAGACGCGCCGAACAACGATGAAATGCATGCCTATTCCCAGACGCTGGAGCAGCAGTGGATGTATCACGCCGTGACGGACACCATCCTGGCGCATACGATTCTGGCAGGCGACAGCCGTGTGGACTCTTCAAAGATCGGAATTGCCGGCATATCCTGGGGCGGGGTGATCGCCTCCCTTGCCATTGGCTGGGATACCCGGTATGCGTTTGCCATTCCCATCTACGGTTCCGGATATCTGGATCTGGCGCTTTCCTGGGCAGGACCGCTTTTTTCTCAAAGTGAAACCAAGGGAATGTGGTCGGCTGCTGATCGGTTCGATCGAGTCCTTATGCCGGTTCTCTGGCTGGGGTGGTCCAATGATTTTTGCTTTTCCATCAATTCTAACAGCCGTTCCTATGAAGCCACCAAGCAGGCGGGGGCGATTTTATCCATGAAGCTCCAGTGGGAGCACAGCCATCTCCACGGCTGGCAGCCGCTGGAGAGCTATCGTTTTGCCGATTCCATCGTCAAAGGCGGCCCGTCGCTGACCACATGCGTAACCGAGCCGGCGGGGCGGTCTTTTTCCTTCCACATCAAAACGGCAGGGGATGTGATCGGCGTAACGGCGCGAGCCTGCTATATAAGGGAAAGGCTCTCCTACTCTGCCAAACCGCCCGATGCTTGGCCGGCGACAATCGATCAGACCTGGGAGACGGCGCCCTGTGCCGTCGAGGGCGACACCGTGAGGGGAACGCTGCCCTGCGAAGCCGTCGGCTATTATGTCGAGCTGACCACAAAAACGCCCGGCGGGGAGTATATAACCTCCACGCGGTTTATGGAAGAGCTGTGATAGGATTTTCTTTCACTTTATAAAAAGACGATTTGAAAAGGAAGCGCGGTATGGTTGAGAATGCATGCAGCGGCGGTTCCGGCCGCGATAAAGGAGTAGCCTTCCGTCCAATGGATCTGCGTATCGACGCCGGACGGTGGCAGGACAACATGATCGTCGGGAATCCGTCCCCGGTATTTTCCTGGGCAGTCCAGGCAGTGGGGAAAAACAAACGGCAAAGCGCCTGCCGGATACAGGTTGAAAGCCGGGAAGGCGCTTTTTGGGACAGCGGCTGGATCGAGAAAACCGAGCAATCCCTCGCCTACGGCGGCGCACCGCTCTCTTCGGCCGCGGCGTATACGGTTTTTCTAACAGTTCGGGATAACGATGGGGAAGTGAGCGAGCGGGCCGGATGGACCTTTACGACTGCCTTGTTCGAAGAGTGGCCGGCCGAATGGATTGCGCCGCGGGAGGATTACGGAAACGCCGCCATTTATTTTCACAAGCGCTTTTCCTTAACCAGCCGCCCGGTCTCCTGTATTCTGTACGCCTGCGGTATCGGCTATCATAAACTCTTTTTGAACGGACAGCCCCTTGATGGAGATACCTATTTGGCGCCCGCTTTCTCCGCCTATCACAAATGCTGTTATTATACGGCACAGGTGGATCTGCAGGATAAGCTGGAGACAGGAGAGAATGGCATCGGCATTGTGGTGGCGCCCGGCTGGCGGCGCAATGAGGGGGAATATTTGACCGCTGTCCAGGGCAGGCGAATCCCTTTCATGGGACAGCCGCAGCTTACCGCAGTCCTTGTGCTGACCTTCGGGGATGGAAGCGTGTGCCGTGTGACCACGGATGAGAGCTGGCTGTCCAGCCGCGGTCCCGTGACCTATGCCCATGTATTTCACGGGGAAATCTATGACGCCCGTCTGGAGGACCCCGACTGGTATAAAAAAAGCGAGGGGGAGGGGGCTGCGGCGTGCCGAATTGTTGCCCCTCCCTGCGGGAATGATCCCGCGCTTCTGTCGACGCTGATGCGTCCCCAGGAGCTGGAGCCTATTCGGGTGGGGAAAAGCTATCGTCCGGTATCCATTGCGTCCCCTCGGGACAACGTGTACATTTTTGACTTCGGACAAAACCTGGCCGGGGTATGTGAAATACGGCTTCCCCCGAACACGCCGGAAGGAAGGATCATAATTCTGCGGCACGCCGAGCGGCTTGACGAGAAGGGAGAGCTGTATACGGCGCCGCTGAGGACGGCCAAGGCGGAGGATACCTATATTACCGGGAAGCCGGCAGACAGGGAAAGCCGGTGGGAACCGGCTTTTACCTACCACGGCTTCCGCTATGTGGAGGTAACGGGACTGGATTTTGTGCCGGACAGCGGCTTTATAACCGCCCGGGCTTTCTACAATGCCGTGGACAACCGGAGCCGCTTCGTCTGCGGCAGCGGGATGATCAATCAACTGCAGGACATGATTGTTGCGACCGAGCGGGCGAATCTGCATGGGCTCGCCACCGACTGCCCGCAGCGGGATGAACGCATGGGCTGGATGAACGACGCTACCGTGCGCTTTGAGGAGCTGCCATACAATTTTGACACAGGGCGGCTTTTCCCCAAAATCGTGAGGGATATCCGCAACGAGCAGAGGGAGGACGGCGCCATTTCCTGCACAGCTCCCTTCATTTACGGTATACAGCCCACCGATCCCGTGTGTTCCGCCTTCCTCATCGCGGTGGAGCAGGCGTATCTTCACCAAGGGAACATCGGACTGATGAAGGAAGCATATCCCTGGCTTCGTGCCTGGAATGAGTGCTTAGCGTCCCTGGCTGCTGATGATATGATCGACTATACCATCTACGGTGATTGGGCATCCCCGGAGGATTGCTGCATGAAGGAAGGTCCTTTTTCGGCTGTCACACCGGGCGCGCTGCTCTCCACCGGGTACTTTTATTTCAATGCCGTTACCCTGGCAAGGTTTGCGGAAATTCTTGGCATGCAGGAGGAGGTGAAATTACAAAAAGACCGCGCGGAAAAAATTCGCATGGCATTTGTGAAAAAATGGCTCCATCCTGATGGAAGGGTGGGCACAGGATCCCAGGGCTGTCAGGCTTTTGCCTTGTGGCTGGGAATACTGCCGGAAGAGAGGCGGCCTCTGGCTGCGCAAAGGCTCCATGAGGCTGTGGTCTCGGCGGGATATCGGCTCACCACCGGCAACCTGTGCACGCTGTACCTGATGGATATGCTGGCCGAGTATGGGTATATCGACGATGCCTGGGCCATCGTTACCCGGGAGGATTATCCCTCGTGGGGATACATGATGCAGCAGGGTGCCACCACCCTGTGGGAACGGTTCGAACTCAAAAAGGATCCGGCCATGAACTCCCACTGTCATCCGATGTACGGCGCGGTGGGCGCTTGGTTTTATACCCATTTGGCTGGCGTGAAGCCTGTGGCCGCCGCTTTTTCCCGTGTGGTCATCAAGCCCTTTGTGCCGGATAAGCTGACCTTTGCGGAGGCGGTGGTGGATACCTGCAAAGGAGACATCGTGGTAAAATGGCAAAGGCTTTACGGCAAGGCAATGCTTTTCGTCACCATACCCTTCGGCGTGGAGGCCGAGATTCATACCCCGAGCGGCATACAAACGGTGGGAAGTGGGTTTTACGTCTTTGAAGGAGAGTCCTTCTAAGATTCCAGGATCATGCGCCCTATTTACAGGGAGCGCGCATGAGGACGTGATTCGGTCCTGAAATAAAACATGCGAGGAGTTAGAATGATGCGTTTGTTAGCGAAAAAGTTATCGGCGTGCTTGCTTTCCGCGGCGCTGCTGCTCGTGACGGACAGCGGCGCATGGGAGTCATCCCTTCAGGCGCTTGCGCAGTCGGCTTCCGCCTCCAACACGGCGGCGGACGACGGAACGATTGTCGTATCGGTCAATGAAACCACCATCACGGTTACGGGAAGAGCGGAAACTCAGAGCGGTTCCTCTGGGGCGCAGCTTCAGCTTTATGAGCTGGCTCCTTATGAAAAGGAAGCGGCTATCAGTTCCCTGACGCCTCTCTCGGTGCAGTCCGCGCCCGCGGCCGGCGGTGCGTTCAGCTTTGCGGTGCCCCGGTACGACGGCCAGCGGGACCGCTATTATTCCAAATTCCTGGTTGCTGAGCAGGCAGCGGGTTCTTCCGCATTACCGCAGGCCATTGGCGCCCCGCAGTACGCCACGGACATACAGTTTGCCGCCGCCAACACCTATCCCTATCCCACAGCGGATACCAAAAAGGGGCTGCTGGTGGAAATGACGGATGATGCCGAGGAACTGGGTATCGGTCATGCGGTGGTAAATGTCGAGATGTCGACGATGATGTTTGAGCAAAAGCTGAATCCCGCCAACACCATCGACTATACCATGGATGGAACCACCTATTATTTCAATAAAGGGTATTTTGAGAACTTGGATAAAAAGATCAAGCCCTTGTCCGACAACGGCGTTATCGTGAATCTAATCCTGATTCTGTATCCAAATTTCCCCGATAACAGCATGACCGATGTGCTGCATCACCCCAATGCGGTGATGGGAACGGGAGGCGGCGGCGTTCTTGCCTTCAATACGGTGGAGGAAGAGGGATTGCAGACCTTCAAGGCCGCCATGGAGTTTATTACCGACCGGTATACGCGGGAGGATCAAGCCTATGGCCGTGCAGTGGGCTACATCGTCGGCAATGAGGTCGACGCTCAGTGGGAATGGCAGAATATGGGCTACGCCACGCTGGACGAATTTGTCGAACAATACGAGCCGGCGCTGCGCATCGCCTACATGGCCGCCCGCAAGCATTACGCCAACGCCCGGGTCTACACCTCCTTGACCAACCATTGGGCGAAAGCGTACGATTCGAATCCGGAAAAAGGATATGCGGGACGTGAGGTGATTGACCGGCTCAACCAGGAATCCAAGCAGAACGGCGATTTCCCCTGGCATATCGCCTATCACCCGTATCCGGAGGATTTCTTCAATACGGATACCTGGAACGACGCGCTGGCAACAGACAGCGTGAATGCCGATGTGGTCACCTTCAAAAATATCCATATCCTGAACAATTATATGGGACAGGAATATTTGAAGTACGGCTCGGAAAGACGGCGGATTATCTTGTCAGAGCAAGGTTTCCATACGGCAGATTCTACCCTGGAATCCGCCAAAAGCCAGGCAGCCGCCTATGCTTACGCCTATTATAAGACGGCGTTCCTGGACGGCATCGACGCCTTTATTCTCTTCAGTCATGTGGATATTCCGTCTTACGGCCTGAATATGGGCCTGTGGACGCAGGATCCGGATACTTCCACGCCGATGGTGCCCAAGAATAAGAAATATATCTATGACGTATTTAAGTATATTGACACGAATCAATCGCTGGCGGTCACCGACTTTGCCAAGTCCATTATCGGTATCAGCGATTGGAGCCAAGTCGCTCCCGGATTCGATCCCCACGCACTGTCTGTGCGGGAAACGCCTGCGGTTCTGCCGCTGGTGCTGGAGACCTCCACGCCTGCGGCCGCTTCGGGGGACAGCTTTAATGCGGATATGAACGGCTGGCGCGCATCGAACAACAGCGGGTCGGCCGGTCGTACAACAGCCGACCGCTATGCGGGCGCAGGCGCGCTGGAGGTTAATTTTTCTTCGCAGGCGCTCAAATGGCGTGGAGCAGAGAAGGAATTTGCGGCGCCTATCGACGCCACGGCATCCCCTTACCTCCGGCTGGCGGTCAAGCTGACCGGAACATCTTCCACCCTGCCGTATTCCGTTAAAGTAAAAGTGTACAGCGGCAGCCGTACGGCGGAGGGGACGGCTGCGGTGAACCCCGCAAACGGCTGGATCTCTCTGAGCCTCAACGTAAGCGGCTGGGAGGGAGCAAACGCCATCGACCGGATTAAAGTGTGGGCAGGCTCCAGCGGCACCGGAACCTGGGCAGGCAAGCTGCTCCTGGATGAAGTGTCGTTCACAGCCAGCGGCACGGCTCCCGCCAACGATAAGGGAACCAACCGGCTGGCATCCTATGAACGGATCCTGTATAACTTTGAGGGCTCCGTCCAGGGCTGGGCGGCCGGAGATAATGTGGACACGGTGGCCAGCGTCTCATCGATGGCAAACGGGCCTTTCGGCCCGGATTTGGGTTCGTATATGCTGGAAGCCAGCTTCCCCACGGCGGCGGCCGATGCGTGGAGAACCGTTTTCCTTACCCCGGCCGACAGGCTGGATTTGATGGATGCGGATGCTTTTGTCTACGCCATCAACAGCTACGGCGGAAGCGGCGGTACGGGCTACGAGACAAGAATCCGGCTGTACAGCGGCGATCAGCTGCTGGAGAGAACCTTTACGATTTCCGCTGATCAATGGAATCAAATTCATGTTGACCTAACGAGCTGGGCTTATCGCAGCTCCATCACGAAGATCGAAATTTCCTTCCGCGCTGTAGGCAGCTCCGGTACCTGGTATGGCTCACGATTTCAGCTAGACGCCGTCCGGTTTATCGCGCACGACAATCTGGAGGAGGAGCCGGATGTGGAAGAGAAGAGCCTGACCCCCTTCTGGCAGGGAACGACCATGTACAATGAGTCGGTGCTGATGGTATCCCATAATGGCGAACTGCCCGAGGCCGATTTGCTGTTCCCGCCGGAAACGATTGTATCCGTGCGCAGCGCACGCCTGGATCGGGAATACGAGGAGAACGTGGACTGGGTGCTGGAAAACGGCAAGCTCAAGCTGACACCGCATTCGCGCATACCCTATCTGACGAATGACATTCTGTATTACTCCAGTTATATCCCTGGCCTGACGATGCCCAAGAACGGCGGTGGAGGCGTGATTTACCGGGAGGGCTCCTACTTCCATGACAGGCAGATCGTTGTCACCTACACCCACGCGGCCAATCTCTGGACGGGACCGACTCCGGAGCTGGCGAATACCAAGCTGACGCGTACCCTCAGCAAGCTGCGCAACGGGGAGCCTCTCCGTTTGGCGCTGTACGGCGACAGTATCTCGGTGGGTGCGAATGCCAGCGGCTATACGGATGTTTCGCCCCATCTGCCGATTTGGGGGCAGATGGTCGCCAATGAATTGGAACGGTATTACGGCTCGCACATCACCTTTATCAATCCGAGCGTCGGCGGTCAAACCTCGGAATGGGGCAAAAATCAGGCCGCGACGCTGGTGGCGGATCAGAATCCGGACTTGGTCATCATCGCCTTTGGCATGAATGACGGCTCGGGCACGGGAGCCGGCGACGGCACGGTTCCTTCCGTTTTCCGCAGCAATATCCTGTCGATCATCAACAGCGTCCGGACGGTGAACCCGGCGGCGGAATTCATTCTGGTGGGAACAACGCTGCCGAATGCGGAAACCTTTTTCTATGACCAGCAGCCGTATTACTACGCGGAGCTGAGCAGCCTGGCCGCGTCGATGAGCGGCGTGGCCGCGGCGAACATAACCGGTGTGCACGCCGAACTGCTCCAGCACAAGGCGTTCCTGGATATGACAGGGAACAACATCAATCACCCCAACGATTTTCTGTCCCGGTGGTACGCGCAATTTGTACTCGGCATGCTCAAGGATCCGTCCGCCGCGCCGGCTAAGCCGGATGAAAGGCTGCTGTACAGCTTTGAGGATTCCACCCAGGGCTGGAAGGCTGGAACAAACGTGACGTCGGTTAGCAAGGTCAATAGTTTTGCGAACGCGCCGTTTGCCCCTATCCAGGGCAGCTATGCGCTGGAAGCTCAGTTCCCGACCCAAGAGGCCGATGCCTGGCGGACCATTCAGGTCACGCCGCCGCAGCCTCTGGATCTGTCGGCGGCAGGCACCTTCTTTTACCGGATCAACAGCTACGGCGGCAGCGGAGGGACCGGCTATGAGACCCGGCTGCGGCTGTATAGCGGGAATCATGTGCTGGAACACATTACCGCTATGAATGCGGACGCATGGAATGTCATCCGCAAGGATATCAGCGGCTGGGCCTATAAGGACAGCGTCACCAAAATCGAGATTTCCTTCCGCGCCACCGGCACCTCCGCCGTATGGTACGGTTCTCGTTTCCAGATCGACTATGTGGGTTATCAGATCAACGATGTGAGACTGTACGATTTTGAGGGTTCTCTTAATGGCTGGACAGCCGGAAGCAATGTGGATTCCGTCAGCAGCGTGGACCGATTTGAGAATGGGCCCTACAGACCCATCAGGAATGCCTATGCGCTGGAGGCAATATTCCCGATGATGGCGGCGGACCAATGGCGAACGATATCCATCACCCCTGACACAGCTTTGGATCTAACCGGCGCTAACCGCTTCTATTATCATATCAACAGCTACGGCGGCAGCGGCGGGACCGGCTATGAGACCCGGCTGCGGCTGTACAGCGGAAATCATGTGCTGGAACAGATCACCGCCATGAATGCGGATACCTGGAATCGCATCGATAAAGATATCAGCGGCTGGGCTTATAAGGGTAGCGTTACCAAAATAGAGATTTCCTTCCGTGCTACCGGCACTTCCGCTGTGTGGTATGGCTCCCGCTTCCAAATCGACGACGTCGGGTATGTAAAAGGATAAAAGATCCTCAAAACCGCATAAATCCTAGAGTAAAGGGCGGGGCAGGTAAATCTTTGGGTTACCTGCCCCGCCGCTGGGTATGGAAAGGATAGACGATATGCTTAGGATAACCGGATTGCAGTGTGAATACAGAAACTGCCCCTTGGGAATCGATGAGCGGCACCCAAGGATCAGCTGGCAGCTGGTATCGGATCAGAGAGATGTTTGTCAGACAGGCTATCGCGTGCAGGTGGCTGTTGACCAAGCATTTACTGCTGTCGTTTGGGATACCGGATGGAGAGATTCCGACCAGTCTGTTCAGCTTCCCTATGAGGGAGAGGAACTGCAGCCCAGAAGCCGCTACTATTATCGGATGAGAGCCTGCGACAACAAGGGGAACGATTCAGGCTGGAGCGAAACGGTCTTCTGGGAAACCGGGATGCTGGATAAAACGGAATGGAAGGCCGAATGGATTACAGCAGGCCGGGAGGAAGAATACCGGATGGAAATCAGCCCTCTGCTCAGAAGATCCTTTACAATCCATGGAGCCGTCCAATCCGCCAGGATATATGCCACGGCGTTGGGGCTATATGCGCTGTACATCAATGGCAGCCGGGTGGGGGATGCCCTGTTTACACCCGGATGGACCAGTTACCGAGATCGGCTGCAATATCAGACCTACGACGTATCCGCGCTGCTCAGAGAGGGTGAAAACGTTGTCGGAGCGATGCTGGGAAACGGCTGGTACGCCGGCTATATCGCATGGGGCGGTGGCCGGGGATATTACGGAGACCGGCGGGCGCTGCTGCTGCAAATGCATATCCGGTATGCGGACGGGAGAGAAGAGGTGCTCCTTACAGACGGGGAATGGAAATCGGCAGGCGGTCCGATTCTTATGTCGGAAATTTACCATGGGGAAACCTACGACGCGCGGCTGGAAAAAGAAGGCTGGTGTCTCCCGGGATACGACGCGTCCGATTGGAATAATGGAATGCTCTACAGCTATACCAAAGATATTTTGACCGCGCAGGAAAACCTGCCGCCAAAAATTGTGGAGGAGATACAGCCGGTTGCCGTATTTAGTACCCCTATGGGAGAGACCGTTCTTGATTTTGGGCAGAACATGGTGGGCTATGTGCGTTTTTCCGTACAAGGAAAAAGAGGAACAGCCGTTACTTTAAAGCACGCCGAGGTGCTGGACCGTGACGGAAATTTCTACACGGAGAATTTAAAAGGGGCGAAGCAAACCGTCACCTATATTCTCAAAGGTCAGGGGAGGGAAACCTACGAACCCCACTTTACCTATCAGGGTTTTCGCTATATCCGTGTCGAGGGGTATCCCGGAGAAATTCTGCCCGAAAACTTCACGGGCTGCGTGATCCATTCCGGTATGGAGCAGAGCGGGAGCTTTTCCTGTTCTCATGAACTGGTGAATCAATTGAACCGCAATATCCTTTGGAGCCAAAAGGGAAATTTCCTTGATGTTCCCACCGATTGTCCCCAGCGGGATGAACGCCATGGGTGGACGGGTGACGCGCAGATGTTTATCCGTACGGCGTGCTTTCACATGGATACGGCTCTTTTTTATACCAAGTGGCTGCGTGATCTGGCGGTTGATCAGTCTCAGCTGGGAGGGATGCCGGCGGTTGTTCCCAACGTGCGGGGCGGGAGCGATGCATCGTCTGCCGCCTGGGGGGACGCGGCCACGATTTGCCCCTGGACCCTGTATTTGTGTTACGGGGACAAACGGGTGCTGGAACGGCAGTATGAAAGCATGAAGCAGTGGGTCGAGTACATCCGCAAGCAAGGGGATAACCCCTATCTATGGAACACCGGGTTTCATTTTGGAGACTGGCTGGCGCTGGATGCCAAGCCCGGTGCGTGGACCGGGGCAACCTCAGCGGATTTCATAGCCACCGCCTTTTATGCATATTCTACCCGGCTGCTGATGAAAACAGCCAAAGTTTTAAACAAACGGGAGGACACCTGTGTTTACCAGGACCTATATATCCACATCCTTCAGCATTTTCGCCAAGAATTCGTAACTCCGAACGGGCGGCTCACCGAGGGCACGCAAACCGCCCATGTTCTGGCTCTCCTGTTCGATCTGGTGGAAGAAAAGGATCGGAAGCGCACCGCTGATACGCTGGCATCCTTGATTAAGGCAAATGCGAACCACTTGAATACCGGCTTTGTGGGAACGCCTTATCTGTGTCATGCGTTGAGTCAAAACGGATACAACGATTTGGCATACACCCTGCTTCTACAAACGGATTGCCCATCGTGGCTTTACCCGGTCACCAAAGGCGCAACGACGATTTGGGAGCATTGGGATGGGATAAAGGAAGACGGCAGCTTTTGGGATAAGGAAATGAATTCCTTCAATCACTATGCGTATGGGGCCGTGGGGGATTGGCTGTACAGATCTGTTGTGGGGCTGGATACGGATGAATCTCTGCCAGGCTATAAGCATATTCATATAAGCCCCAGGCCGGGAAAAGGCCTGACTTTCGCCAAGGCGAGTTATCGATCCCTGTATGGTGAAATACAGGCCGGCTGGGAGCTGAGCGCGGGAAAAATGACGGTTCATACGACGACCCCCGCCAATACGACGGCGGCCTTGACGCTGCCTGGCGCAGTCTTGGAAGAGGTTCGTGAGAATGGTGAGCGTCTCGATGCATCCTGCGGTGTGGAACATCCTGTCCAACTGGAGGATGGAGTACAGCTGCGCATAGGCTCGGGAAGCTATGTCTTTACATATCCGTATGCATAGTACCGGCAACGCTTAAGTAAGCCGGAATAGAGCGGGAGAAATTGCGCCACAGCCGCGGTGACCTTCACCGCGGCTGTTTTTATACTTTCAGGAGAGGGGGCTGGGCTTGCAGAGTAAATCTTTACGATTTCGTCCAGCCGGCATACCTCTGTTATTCAGCAGGAGCCTCACAGCACACCGGTCAGCTTTCGCTTGAATTTTGATTGCCAGTCTCGTTTCGTTATATCATTTTTCCCTTGGCTTTTTTTGTTTGTAATTTTCCGCTTTGTCGTGAGAGAATAATACTACATTTGGAAGACAAACGGGGGAAAGGGATTATGATGCAAACAGGAACAGATATTTTGGCTTTTGAGCACTATCTAAGACAAGAAGAAAAGAGTGCGGCTACCATCGAAAAGTATCTGCGGGATGTCCGGCATTTTTATGGATATTTAGCAGACAGGCCGATGAATAAGGAGGAATCCATCCGTTATAAGGAGTATTTGACAAGAAGGTATGCTCCGGCTAGCGCTAATTCTATGCTGGTATCGCTCAACTGTTTTTTGCGTTTCATCGGCCGGCAGGAATGCTGTATTCGGCTCTTGAAAATTCAGAGGCAAATTTTTTGCCGGGAAGAGAAGGAATTGACCAGGAGAGATTACCAGCGGTTGGTAAAGGCAGCGGAGGATACCCGGCTTTCCTATATCATCCAGACAATTTGCGGCACCGGCATCCGCGTCAGTGAGCTGCAGTATATTACAGTTGAGGCTGTTCAGATTGGAAAAGCGGTGGTGAACTGCAAAAATAAAACGCGGGTCATTTTCCTGCCCGCGCCGCTGCAAAGTTTGCTGAAAGAGTATATAAAAAAAGCCGGCCATCAGGCCGGAGCGGTGTTTGTCAGTAAAAGCGGCAGACCGCTGAACCGCTGTAATATCTGGCGGGATATGAAAATGCTGTGCAGCCGGGCCGGTGTTGCGCCGGAAAAAGTATTTCCTCACAATCTCCGGCATCTTTTCGCCAGGACATTTTACGCCATCGAAAAGGATATTGTGCGGCTGGCCGACCTGCTGGGTCATAGCAGTATCAACACCACCCGGATCTACACCATCGAAACCGGAAGCCAGCATATCAGCCGATTGGAACGGGTACAGAAGCAGCTGATCACATAATAAAGAATATGTAATCGGGGTCTCTTTTTAACAGATCACATAATAAAGAATATGTAATCAAGGGCCTCTTTTTACCAGTATTTATTTACCAAACTATAGCACAAATCGGACAGTTAATCAATACATAACGAAGCGGATAAACAAAAAATCTATCAAAATGTCAAAATGGACGCGAGAATTAAGCCGGAAATTTACATGAATTTCTTCCGGCTTAATTCTCGCGCCCATTTTTATCCACGTTAAGAAGATTTTGTAAAAAGCATGGGACTTTTTATAAACTTTTGGTCACATATTCTTTATTATGTGATCTGTCAACCGATAATGGTTGGGGCTTCTGGAAATTTAGGAGGGAGACACATGAGGCAGTATCCGCAGCTATGGAAGCGATGCCTGGCGATGCTTCTTACGGTAGCGCTAATGCTCACCACCACCAATTTCGCTTGGGCGCTGGAAGCGGACGAAGCGCAGGAGGACGACAAGGCGTCGGTCACCGACGCGGGGCTGGTTGCCTTGAACTACGACATTCTGACCGCAGAGGAAAAAGCGGTTCTGAACAGCGGTTCCTTGGTGGGAAGCCGCCACTCGTTTGCTGTTCCAGGGAATCAGGATGGTTTGGTGACGGTAAATGCAGAAGAAAAATCCATTACCGCCGCATCCTACCAGGACAACGGTTACATATGGAATCCGGTAAGCGCCACCGTACTTTATGACGGCGGGCAGGAAGAGGTTGCGCTGAACGAAGGAAAAGGGAGCTTTACCTATACCGGCAACGCCTACCGAGTCAGCGTCAGCTATGCCCTGTATATCCAGGTGGCTGCTGATCTGCAGCGGTTGCTGCTTAACGCTCCGGCAGATCTGGCGCAGGGACTGCAGAATCTGCAGGCGCTGAACGATTGCTATACCACGCTGTATATGCTGGGGGAGAACAGCGAAAGCCTCTACAGCCTGACGGATTCTTCTCTGAACGATTACAACATTATGCTGGCGAATGAAACCACCAAGGCGGCGATCCGCCGGCTGTACGGACAATGCCAGAGCAACGCCCTCGGGGTTTTGGACCTGGTCGCCCTCCTGGACGGCTATACTGCGGCGGACAACGCCTTGGTTTACCTTCTCACCAGCGGCAGAGGCATCAAGGAAAAGGCGGCGGAGACCTACGAGGATGTCCGGGCCATCAGTGAGGATAAGGGCCTCCCTACCTTGATTCAAGCGATTCAGAAGCAGAATCCCAGCTTTGCCAACAAGCTGAATGTAGCGATGCGGGCCCTTAAGGAGCTCCTGGCGTCGATGCAGCCTGTGGTGGCAGACGATTGGGTGGCCTTGGAGCGGGAACTGCTGAAAAGCGATATGACCGCCGCGGAATACGAGACGATGAACACGCTGGCTGCCACCGCAGTGGATCACAGCAGCCGCCATGACGATGCGGCGTTGAAGACTTCCCTTCTGGCGGCGACCGCCACGGTTTTCTATGATATGAACCAGTATAACGTCAATGTCACCGTGCATGCGGATGTAATACCGTCCTACACGGTAGATTCCACTGATTCCGCCGCGCTGACGGAATACACTGTCAGTCTGGTGCTCAGGCAGGGCGCTGCTGCCGAAGAGGTTTTGGCAGCCATTGCGGAAAGCGGCGTGGAGAGCCAGGCGTTGGCCGCATGGGACGATTTTTACGGCGTGGACGAAGAGCACTATACGCGCACCGCGACTCCGCTGGAGGGCGGGTTGGAGAAGGATTTGGAGTATGAGATCCTTTACACCCCCAAGATGGTTGCCCTGACCTATGGATACGATGGCGGAGCGCCGGTTTCCGTTCCCTATGGCTATAATCTAACCCTGCCTGTGTGCGAGGATATTGATCAGTCCTATGATTATAACGTGGACGGCGTCCTTTATGATCAAGGCAGCGTTTACCGTGTTACCGGTGACACCCATATTACCCGCAGCACCGGAAAGACCAAGACGGAGTACCGGCTGTCCGAACTGGCCGTGTCCACCTATGCGGATAGGCTGGGCAGGGAAGCGGCTGCCATCCTCAACAGCGTGGCGCTGAAAAGCCAGACCATCAAGCTGCGGGTTCCGGCAAATGAAGACGGGCTGCTACAGCTGCAGGAACTGGGGGAGAACCGCTTTGCCCTGACGGCGCAGAGCTATGCTTCCAGCATCCCGGGGCTGAGCTGGACGCCTGTAAACGGCAGGGCAGTTGCCAACGACGGCACGGCGGCTGAATTCGCCATTCAGAACGGAGAGGCGACCTTCCAGGCCAACGCATTCGACCGGGTAGAGGTTTGTTATGAGCTGGCCTTGGACACAGTGGACAGCGGCGACGTGCTGGAGATTCTCAATCTGCCCCATCAGCTGGCCCAGGAGGCAGCACAGCAGCAGGCGGCTCTGGCGCTTTTGATGAAGCTGTATGATAAGCTGGGAATGCTGAATCAGGAAAAGCTCAACCAAATCGATGTGGCGGTTAAGGGCAGCGACCTCAGCCAGGAATCTAAAAATTCCATTCAGACAATTCTGAACAGCTGCGTGGATAAAGCGACAGCTTCCCTTTATTTGTACAATTATTTGACTCAGTATAAGGCTGATGGCCTTACCTACTGCTATCAAAACGAGAATTATCGGAAAATCCAGTCTCAGATTGATCTGCTCAACGCTCATCTCAACACGGTATACAGTGATGAGGAATTTAAGCCGCTGCTGGAGTATGTCGGTTATGCCGACTACTATGATCAAATCGGGGACATCATCGAGGGTCTGCAGGATATTCAGCTGACCGGCCCCAACGCTTCCATCGACGTCAGCAGTCCTTCCCTGGGAGCTTTGACGGCGGCGGTGGAAGCGGCCATTGGCAAGACCCAGGCCTATACGGCTGCGGATATCGACAAGGTGCTCATCCTGAGTACGAAGCTCACCCAGGGAGCGCCCGATAAAGCGGTTGTTACCCTGCATGTGCAGATGATGAACAGCGCGGGCAGCATCATCGCTGCTGAAAGCAGCAGCCTTGGATTCCCCAAGGGGGTGGAACTGACGGAGGAGGATGTCGCCGCCCTGCGGTCCCTGCTGACTTCCTTGGAGAATACCGCCGGTTTGGATCAGACGCATTACCGTCTGACCAGCGGTGAACTTCCTGCGGTGGGGACGACGCTGAAGGAAGGCCTTTCCCTGACCTTTGTCTGGACTCCCCAACAGTATACCGTGCATTTCCAGACGGAAGAGGGGGAAGAAGTTCCCGCATCCCAGAGCTTCTTTTTTGATGCCGCTTCCATCACCCTGCCTGCCTGTACCCTCACCGGGAAGCAGTACCGCTATACCATTGGCGGCAGCATGATGATTGTTGGCGCCGACGCGGTGCGCTACACCTTTACCCAGACGCAGATCGACAGCCTTTTCCAGAACGGCAGCCTCACCATTGGACGGGAAACGGTGGATCTCTATCGTCAGGATATCCTCAAGCTGGTGGAGGATCTGAACAAAGCGCTGGCAGAGCAGAACATGACCTTTTCCAAGGATGGGAAAACCTGCCTGATCGCGGCCTTTATCCCGGTGGAAGATGCGCAGGGAAATCTGTCGGTGGTGCTGCGGGTTTCTCCCCAGAATAAACGGCCCGATACGGCGGCCTTGCTGCAGTCGGTGGCGCTGGCGGTTTTCGGCAGCAATCTGAAAAGCATCGATGCGGGCGGGTATACCCTGATCGACGACGGCATCATTCACCTGCAGGCGCTGGCGGATGCGCTGCTGAACAGCGGCCTGAGCTTGGATACCATACACAGCGTCATCGATGCCAAGGGCGATATAGCGGAACTGACCCTGCCGGGGGAAAACACCGTCATCGGCGCGGTGGAGAATGCTATACCGGTCCAGGGCGGCGCATACATCAACGACACCGACCTTCTGGGCGGTAAGCTGCTGGAGATGGCGCTGCGTTTCCGCACCGGCGCAAATGATTTTGCCGGCCGGAGTGTGTCCTTTTATGTAACGGTGGAGGATTTTGATCTTCGGGCCGCAGCGCTCCAAAGCCTGCGCCGGAATATTGAAAGAATACAGCCCTATGTTCGTCTGGCGATGCAGGACGGTCGTCTGGACCTGGAGCTAACCCTGCCGGAAAAGGTCTATAAGGCCTATCTTTCCGGGCTGCTGGTGCTGGGACAGGCGGATATTGCGGATATCGGCAGCATGGATCTGGAAGAGATGATCGATTACATCATCACCCATATAAAACCCATTCTGGCGGACGACAGCGTCACCATGGAAACCTTTGAAAACACACTGAGGCAGCTGGGCAAGGAGATGGATCTTTCCGCCTATGCTTCCCTGTACAAGCCGCTGCGTACCCTGCTGAACAATCTGCTGGAAAACGCCGCTCTGATGGACAGCGCTGCCGAGGGCAGCGTGCTGACCGGCAGGATCCACTACGATCTGCAGGCGCTGCTGGAATCCTTGAATCTGGGGGAAAAGGTGAACGGTTCTATCGCGGAGAGCGAGGAGGGCCTTTACGCCGGCGTTCGTTTCCGTTTAACCAATATGGATACCGCGTATCAGGCGATGATCCTGGATAAAAACGCTGCCGGCACCGGTAAACTCAGCTATGTCAAGGATGCGGTTTCCGCGCTGGCCTCCGCTCCTGACGGCGCGGTTGTCATCCTGCTGGAGAATATCGCCGGGGATGTGAACATCGGCCATGCCGTCACGCTGAATCTCAATGGAAAAACCATCACCGGCAACGTGACGGCCGCGGCAGCGGTCACCATTGTGGACAGCACGCTGGATACCCTGGCCTGCGGCGGTGTGAACGGTTCCTTGAAGGGTGACTTTGTGATTGCCGCTGGCCGGTACAGCGACAAGATCAGCGGTATGCTGAAGAATGGGTACGTCCAGGATGGATTCGGCTATGTCAAAAACAGCCTGTATACCATTTCTGTTGATGACCAGGGAGATATTCAGGTAAATCTCGCCGCTGGGTTCCTGAACACCGACGATATCCCCAGCTTGAAAACCATGGCGGCCGATCTGCTGTTTGATCTGGTGTTTCATTATTACACCTGCGCCTCTCTGTCCATTGACGGCAGCGAGCTTTACACCATCGATATCGAAAATGTTCTTTCCCTGCTGGACGGCGGAATAGCCGGGGCGGTGGATCGGGTTTTGGATGGTGTGAACTGTCAGGGCGCTACGGCGATTATCAATACCCTGCTGACCGACTTCACCGATTTTGCGGCGCTGAAAGCGTCCATCGAAGCGGGAGAGCCCTTAGCCAGCTATGAGTTGACGACGCGTCCTTGGATGGTGGAAGCCGGCGTGGCCGGTGAAGGCGCGGAAAATTATCTCACGGCCAATGTTCGTCCGGGCGATACGGTTGTTGCCCAGACGCTGCGCATCGTGGTAACCGGTACCGATGCAGAAAAGTCAGATGCCGCCAAGCTCAGCGGCGGCCTGGACGACATCGTTGACATTCAGGCGCTTCATGCTCAGCTCAACAGCCTGGGTTATGCCAATGGCTCCTTGACCGTTGATGGAAAGATTACCGCCGATGTGACCCTGGATCTTAACGGAAAAGCGGATGCTCCCACCGCGGATTACGCAGTTGTGCTGGGTGTGG
Source organism: uncultured Oscillospiraceae bacterium (assembly GCA_902492455.1). Lineage (GTDB taxonomy): Bacteria > Bacillota > Clostridia > Oscillospirales > Acutalibacteraceae > CAKTXU01. The sequence continues at coordinate 57,944 of CABULH010000006.1, read as the reverse complement.
TGCTGGCCCACGGCATCGGTAGCCAGGGCAATGCGGCGCTGGTAAGCAGCCTTAAGGACTATGCGGCCACCGGCGACGTGAGGGGACTGAAGACAGCCATTGAAGAGGTTACCACCAAGCAGCTGATTGATTCCCTGAAAGCGGCGGGCGGTGTACCCTTCTCCGAGATGCTCAGTCAGCTGGAGCTGTCCGCCAATGATTTGTCCGGCGCGGCGACGCTGGAAAAAACCTATCATGGTTTGCTCAAGATTCTGTACGCTGCCACTGGCAGGCTGTCGGCAACCGGCAGCGGCACCAAACTGGGAGCCGCCGCCGTGGAAGGAGAATTTGGCACCTACCGCTTCCAACGGGAGAATAGCCGTCTCTCTCTTAATCTCACCATTCAGCTCTTCGACCGCGAGGTGGTGGAAGCCAAAATCTTGGTAACCGCCGCCGACGGCAGCACCGTTCTTTACCGCGGCAGCGATCTGGCCGCTGCATTTGCCGCAGCGGCGGACGGCAGCACCATTCGGGTGAATGAAAAGGTCCTTCTTCTTGATAACGTCAAAGTCAGCGGCTCCATCACATTGATGGGCGGCGGCAATATCGACCGCGGCGACAGCACCATTTCTCTGTCTGCAGGAGCCAGCGTGACGGCGGACTATCCGCTGGGCATCGCTGCCTTTGTCTCCGGCGCTGCCTATTATACGGTGGAGGAAACCGCGGAGGGGACCGGCTACCGATATGCTCTTACAGCGCTGCTGCCCACCATCGACCCGATTTCCCAGATACAAATGGCGGAGCTGATTCGGGGCGGCAAGACGGATGCGGAGAAGAAGCTACTTTATCTGGATGTATCGCCCGATGGCATCACCGAAGAGGATTTCAAGGAGCTGATCAGTTTCACGACACTAAATGCCGCCTCGATTACATACGGCTTTGAGGGCAGCGTAATGACCGACGGCCGGAAACTGGTGGTTACCGGCGAAACCGTGAAAATAACCGCTGAGAATCCGGCGGCAGCCGATGCCGTTCAGATGGCGTACACGATTATCATCATGGGAGATACCAACAGCAACGGCCGGAATGATTCCGGCGACGCGGTGCTGATGAGCAAGCATTACAGCTCCAAAAATGAGCAGCTGACAGGCTATGCCCTGCTGGCGGCGGATATGAACCAAAACGGTAAGGTCGATTCTGGCGACGCGGTCAAAAACGCTACCAAGTACCAATATCTGTGGAAAGAAGAGAAATACGAGTCCGCGTTGAAATCGGATGAAGGGCGAGGTATGGAGCAATGAAAATTTCTAAAAAGCTATTGGCAATGGTGATGGCCCTGCTGCTGGCGCTGTGTGCCCTTCCTGTTGTTTCGGCGGCGGGCAGCACCAATGCCGAGCCGGGGAAGACGGTTTCCATCCAATTCGATTTCTCCAAGATTTACGGTGTCGACGGTGAATTCCAGTTCAGCAACCGCAGCCTTTTCAGCAGCGTGTCCTATGACACCAGCAAAAGCGGAATGGGCGGCAGCATCGACAACGACAAGTGCTTCCTGTACGGCGCCAGCGAGGTTACCGGGTACATAAGCGTGAACCTGACGGTGAAGCCGGGAGCCGCGGTGGGCGACAGCTGCACCATTACCTTTACCTATGAGACCAGTGATGAAAATGGGAACATGTCGGAGTGGAAAACAGCCACCGCCACCGTCAAGGTGGTGAAGCCGGCGGAACCGACGACGCCTCCTACGAAACCTACGACGCCGCCCACCAAGCCTACCACCCCTGTGGAGCCGACGAAGCCCACGACACCGCCTACAAAACCTACCACGCCCCCTACCAAGCCCACCACCTCTCCGACGAAGCCCCACACAGGTTCGGTGGATTACACGGAGCTGCTGCGGCAGATTGAAATCGGCGAAGGACTGAAGAAAGAGGATTATACCAGCGCCAGCTGGGAGGTTTTCCAAAAGGCGCTGGAAAATGCCAAGAGCCTGACCAAGAGCCGGGATCAGGCCGCGGTGGATAACGCCGCGGAGGTGCTGGCCCAGGCGATCAGCGCCTTGGTGAAGATGGATTACTCCAAGCTGCAGGCCGCAATCGACAGCGCCAAAAAGCTGACGGAGGACGAAGAGCTGTATCGGCTATGGAATGCGCTGCTGGAGGCACTGGATAAAGGCGCGGGGCTGCTCACCAGCGGCGACCAGAGCGCGGTGGACGCTGCTGCGGCGGAGATCAACGAGCTGATTGCGGCGATTCAGGCCCGGCTGGAAGAGCTGCGGTCCAAGGAAGTGATCAAAGAGGTTCCGGTGGAGCCGGACGGCCCCTTCTGCAACATCTTCAGCCATAGAGTATGGCCCATTCTCTTCACTATCAGCGCCATTCTGAACGCGCTGTTTATCGCTCTGGTGGTGGTGTATTTCGTCCGCCGCCGGAAGAATCAAAAGGACGATACCCCTTTGGTGGATTATCAAATCGGAGATGACGAGCCTTAACCAGCAGCCGCGCACTCCAGCAGCCGGAGAATTTTCCCGCGCTGTTGGGGTGCTGTGGGCTGGAATGCCGATGGGGAGGGAGCATCCGTGTGAGCGGACAGGAATGGAAGAGAAAAGACTATAAAACCTGGGATGAAGCCTTCAAAGGACTCAGTCCGGCTGTTCGCCAGCAGTCGGTGCGGGTGGCGGCGTATACCCAGGTGCTGTTTGTGCAGGCCTGCGCCGATTCCTTCGGAACACAGACGCCGGACGGCACGGAGCGGATGAAGGGTCAATATGCCGATCTGGCATACAAATGCGGCCTGTACCACCAGCTGGGCAAGGCGCTGGTGCCGCCGGAATATCAGCTGTGGCAGCGGGATTTTACCGATGAGGAGCAGGCCGTATATCGAAAATACACCACCGACGGCAGGCTGCTGGTGGCTTCTCTTCAGGAAAAAAGCGTCCGGGCCAAGGAAAAGCGGCGGGGCGAGGGGGTGGAGCCGCCCACCAAAAATATCCCCTGGCTGATGCTGCGGGAAAGCTGTCAGCAGCATATGGAGCGCTGGGACGGCAGCGGTTATCCCCAGGGACTTATGGGCGGCGCCATCAGTCCGATGGCGCAGATCGTGGGGTTAGCCAAGGAACTGGACCGGCTTGCCGCCGAAACCAAGTCCGAAACTCCCTTTGACGAGGCCTGCGGCACCCTGATAGCCCAAGCGGGTACCGCCTGGGCGCCGGAGCTGATAGAGGTGCTGAAGGCCGCCAAGAGCAAGTGCCGGGGAGTATATAACAAATTCATCTACTATACCATGACCCTGCCCAAGACCGTCTCCCTGGTGGATAAGCGAAAGGGCAGACCCATGGGGCTCTCCTTCCGGCCCATGATGAGCGACGCCCAGGGCAGCGTGGCCGCTTATGAAGCGTCGCCCTGGTTCGGCGGTATTGCCGGACAGCCGGGGGAGACGGAATCGGCGGCGGAGGTGGAAGCCCTGCTGCACCGTACCGGGCTGGCGGGGGAGGTAACCTTTTATTTCCTTTATGAAGCGGCGGACGCGGTTCTGCGTATGCAGAACTGCAAGCTGGAGTTGTCCTGCGTGCTGCGGATGCTGCCGGATTTTTACACCCAGGGCAGCCAGCTGCAGCGGCTGAACCAGCTGTTCAAGGATCAGCCCATCGACCGTTCCCGGCTGCTGCTCACCATCCCGGCGCAGCTGGTGGCGGAGGGAAGTAAAACCCTGCGGGAAGGGATCGAACGTTATCTAAAAAACGGAATCGTGCTGCTCCTGGACGGTTACCGCCCCGAGCTGCTGCCGCCAGAGCAGGCGAAGGCCATGGGATTCACTTACCTGCGGCTGCCGCCGGAGCTGAACGGGAAGCAGGAGACGGCGAACCTTATGCTGAACCTGCGGGAGCAGGGCTTCACCCTGATCGGCGGCGGTGCGGACAGCCACGAGATGCTGGATTGGCTCTCCGCCTGCGGCGCGGCCTTTATGAGCGGGACACTCACCGGCGTGCCGGTGAGTGAGGACGAGTTGATCCGGGATTCCCTGGCGAGAGAGCGACAGCTATGAAAAAGCGGAAAGATAAAATCTCCGGCGGAGAAAGCCGGTGGCCCGGACCCTTTAAAAAGCGCCGGGGCGGCGTGGTATTAACCAAAGAAGAGGTCAAAGAAATCAAGGCCGGCCGGAAAAAGCTGCGCAGGGAGATGAAGGCGGCAGGCATCCGCAGCCGCAAGGAATTTGAACTGACCGCCTCCGGGGTGGGGCTCTATTTTGATAAAAACCGGCGCTTCGGCCTGCTGCTGTGGCTTTTTCACGGTCGGGCGCTGTGGGCGCTGCTGGGTGCGCTGTCCGCCCTGCTGCTGGTGACGTTTCTTTTTTCCACCGTGACCCAGATGAAGGGCCATTTCACCATCAACATGGGGGATGGCATGTTCCGGGAAGGCTTTTCCCTCAGCGAGACGGAGGATTTTGCCAACCCCACCGCCCAGCTTTACGCCGATCCCGTGCTGGATGTTCCCTGCATATCCATTGTGAGTATTCCGGAGGATGTGGACGAACACGATGGCCAGCACAACGGCAAGGACTATTTCGCTTACACCTTTTATCTGCGCAATGAAGGGGATCAGCCGGTGGACTATGCCTGGCGGCTGGCGATCAATTCCGAGAGCCGGCGGCTTTCCAGCGCCTGCTGGGTGATGCTGTTCGAGGATGGGGAGATGACCTTCTACGCGCAGTCCCGGAAGGACGGACAGCGGGAGGCTTTGCCGTCGACAGGAGACAACAGCCGCGGTTATCGGGGCGCTCCCATGAAGCAGTTCGCCCGCTACCCCGAAGAGCAGTATCAGGTGATCCGGGAAACCGAAGATTTTACCTATTATCGTCTTCTCCCCATTCCCTTTCAGTCCGCCGATGTGGTGGTTTCCGGCCTGCGGAAGGATTCCGCGCCGATGGAGGTACACAAGTACACGGTGGTCATCTGGCTGGAGGGGGACGATCCCGACTGCACCGACGAGCTGATCGGCGGTCATCTGGGACTGGAGATGGATTTCCAGCTGGTGGAGGATCAGGAAGACGAATGGGGCGCGGTTTTTGTTCAGGGACAGCCCCGAAGAGATTGGTGGGCCTTGTTCCGGTGATACCCGGGGAAGAGAACAGAGTATGAAAGAGACAACTGGTGTGTGACTTTCCGCGGCGCTTACGCATTCCGATTCATGCGGCCGGAAAGACTACATAGCTCCAGCGGGAGCCTAAACCGCAAAAAAGAGAGAAAGGATGTTATACACTATGGCAAAGGCAAAAACAAAGACGCCGCTGGCAGGTCACAAAAAGAAGCTGACGGCAGCGGTGGCCATGCTGCTGGTGTCGGCCATTATGGTGGTTTCCTCCACCTATGCGTGGTTTACCCTATCCACGGCGCCGGAAGTCACCGGCATCACCACCACGGTAGGAGCTAACGGCAACCTGGAGATCGCGCTGTCTCCGGAAAACGGCGACGCCGCCGGCATCACCTCCAAAGTGGGGGATTCCATGGATGCAACGGGACAGGTACTCAAAAGCGCCAACGTTTCCTGGGGCAACCTGGTGGATCTGAACGATCCCGCCTACGGCCTGGGGCAGATCAAGCTGATGCCCGGCCGGCTGAATATCACCGACGGCAAATTGAATGTCAACAGCCCGCTGCTGACCGCTGTCTATGGTTCCGACGGACGGGTCGATGAACTGGCAGCCAACACGCTGACCGGTATTTACAATGCGGAGGACGGGGTTTTCCCCAGAAATGACGCCGCTTTCGGCGTCCGCGCGGTGGGCAGCGCTTCGGCTATGACTCCCCGCCAGCTGGCTTACCGCAATGCCAGAAGCAACGTGTCCTCCTATACCCGGATCGCTCAGTCTATGGCTTCCCAGTCTCTGGTGGCCAACGGCTCCGATTTGGCGGATATCATTGTCAAGCACGCGGCTGCTTCCGGAGAGGACGACCAGAAGTACGACCAGAAGTATCTGGATACGATGAGCAGCATTATCACGGCGCTGGACGGATCGCTGGATAAGGTCAACGTGGCCATGGTATCCGCCCTGATCGGTTACGCGGCCAGCGCCGCGGGATCGGACGAGGCGTTTACCGCGGTGCAGGGGATGAGCCCGGAAGAGACGGAGATCACGGCGGTTATCGCCGCCTTGAAGACCGCCGGAATAGAAACGGATTCCCTGCCTTTTGCCGCCGCGATTGCGAAGTACAACTCTACCCGTACAGCGGTGGAGAACGCCCAAATGGCTTTGACCGCGTTGAATGGCAAGGAAGAGCTCACCTGGGAGGAGATCAAGGGGGTTCTGACCCATCTGGTGAATCCGGATAAGCTCACGATCAACGGCTACATGACCAGCGAGTTCCGGGAACATCTCGGCGATATCGTCAGCAGCGTGATGCAGACGGGGTTGACGGTTTCCATGCCCACCGGCGGCGGCGTTTACGCCGACCTGGCGGATCTGTGCGGCGACTATCAGGCCACCGTTACCATCGCGGAAATCACCTATAACGAGATTACAGTGAAGAACGTACCGGCTACCATGACCACCGCCACCACCCTGGATTTGCCCTATCTGCCGGCGGCGCTGACCGCGCTTACCGATGCGGGCGCTCCGGAGGCGGGCGACAACGCGGACGCCAACATCACCGATTACTACGGCTACGCTCTGGACCTCTATTTCCGCACCAACGCCCCCAGTTCCAACCTGATGCTGCAGACCGAAGAAGCCCAGCGGGTGTACGCGGACAGCAACAACGAGGCCACCCAGGGCGGCGGCAGCACCATGACCTTCGCCACCTCTGAGGGCTTCGGCGTGGACGCGGTGAAGGCGCTGATGGCGAACATCGCCGTGGTATTCACCGACCGGGAGGGCAACGTATATGCCTACGCCAAGCTGGACATGGCCGAGGCTGAGGAGACCAAGATCGAAAGCAGCACCTTTGTCAACGTCACCGCGCCCATTTATCTGTATGAGGCGACAGCCGAGAACAATGCGGCACTGGTATGGGGCGAGAAAAAGGCGGAGCAGTCGATCACCGCTTTGGTGCAGAACCAAGCCACCGCTGTGACGGCCTGGGTTTATCTGGACGGCGACAAGGTGGATAACTCCATGGTCGCCAACGCGGAGCAGTCCATGACCGGCACTATGAATCTCCAGTTCTCCAGTGACGCCGATCTGGTGCCCATGGTGAACACCCCCCTGAAGGAAGGCAACAACTAAAGCGGAATCCCTTCTGCTTGAACAAAAAGATCCTTCGGCAAAGGCTTTCACTCCGGTCCCCTTCGGTCCGGAGTGAGGCCTGACGCCGCGGACAGATGGAGAAGCCGAGTGGGAGTGCGCGGCTGTCTCTGCCCGCGGCGTCAGGCCTTCTCCCAGGAGGAGAGCGACTGTCATCATCCGTTTTCAAAGCAGAGAAAGGGGCGAATCTTCAGCTTGCAGAAAAAAGGGCGGATCAAAAAACGCCATATTGCAGGAAGCTTTTACCTGCTCCTGATTCTGCTGATCCTGCTTACCACCGCTACCTATACCTGGTTTTCCCTGAGCAAGACTCCACGGGTCAGCGATCTATATCTCACGGTCAACGCCGGGGCCGGCCTGGAACTGACGCTGGATCTTCAAAGCGAGGATTGGGGCCAGCAGATCAATTTTGCGGATACGCTGGCCGACGTCACGCCCCTCAAACCGGTGACCTGGTCCCAGCGCGATCAGCGCTTTTACGCGGCGGTTTTCGGCGCGGACGGCCGGATTGCCGGCATCCAGCAGCCCCTCAGCGACGAGCACAACGCCAACCGCAGCGACAGCAGCGGCTACTATGTGAAAGGCACCTTTTACGCCCGCACGGGGGAGCCGGTCACCGTCTCCCTGTCTCCGGCGGTGGAAATCGACCAGGGGACGCAGGGGGCGGGAACCTATCTCATCGGCACGCCGGTGTGGAATGAGCAAACCATTCTCCATGATAACGGCGGCGGGGGAGCGGAATACGCCGTGCGCATCGGCCTGCGGCTGAGCAAATGGGGAGCGGACGGCGTCCGGCTGGAGGAGGACCCAATCTTCTATATTTACGAGCCCAATGCCGACCGGCACATCGACGGCAGCACCGGTTACCGGGACACCCCCAGCATCGACGGCACGGGCAGCTTAGTGCCGCAGGAGCGGCTGATCCGCCAAAGCGTTTCCACCTGGAGCGAGGCGGATCCGATACAGAAAAACGTGGTTATCCGGGAGTTGGGAGAGTTTACCACTCCGACGCAGCTGTTTGAATTGACGGCGCAGGAACGGATGCAGATCGACCTCTATGTCTGGCTGGAGGGCCAGGACGCGGACTGCATCAACCGCATCGGCCAGGCGGCGCAGATTATGGCGAACATCCAATTTTCCGCCGAAGGTAAAAATTCCTCCGGTCTGTATCCCATTGCATAAAGGGCGGCCGCCCGTATATCATGCCAGATTTGCCGAAAGGAGAAGAAAATGAAAAGGAAGAAGGGGAGTCCGGAAGCCGAGGAAAAGGTAGTGTCCGAGGCACAGGAGGAGGTAAAGGAAAGCACCGCCTACAAGATTGTGCGGATTGTGATCAACGTGGTGCTGGTGCTGGCTATTGTTTTGGCGGCGTTCAGCACGTATATTTCCTTCGTTTCCACGTCCGGCAACGGGGTTTTCAGCGTGTTCGGCGTGCGGATCTTTTCAGTGCAGACGGGATCCATGTCCCCCACCCTGAACGCCGGAGATCTGATCATCGATTCCGCTGTGAAGGATACCAGCGCCCTGAAGGTAGGGGATATCATCACCTATTGGACGGTGATCAACGGCGAGCGGGTGCTGAACACCCACCGGATCACCGCCATTTACGACGGCGGCGGACACCGCATTTTCGCCACCAAGGGCGACAACAACACCATCGAAGATTTGCTGACGGTGCATGAGTCGGAGGTGGTGGGCAAATATTCCACGAAGATCGGCGGCTTAGGAAAGGTTTTGGATTATCTCCAGACCAGCACGGGTTTTCTGATTGTGGTGGTCGTGCCTGTGTTCGTGTTCTTTCTGTATCACCTGGTACAGTTTTTCCGGGTGCTGTTTGAGTATCAGAATGTGAAAAACCGCCTGAAGTATGAGCAGGAGCGGGGACGCACGGAAGATCTGCTGGAACAACAGCAGAAGCAGATGGCCCAGGCCAAGGAGCAGGAGCGGGCCGCCTTGGAGGCGGAGCTGCGGGAGAAGCTCCGCCGGGAGCTGCTGGAAAGCATGACCGGACAGGCGCCGCCTCCGGAGATGAAAGAGGCGGCGGAGCCGGCGGCTGAGGAAAGCGGGCAGGAGACCCAACCGGCAAAAGAGGAATGCGTCAAGCGGTAAGTTTTCCCGCAGACAATGGATGGGGAGTAGAGCATGGATCACTTTTTACGCTACTTTTATCAGGATATTGGACGTGTGTTTCAGGCATTTGTGGATGTGCTGAGCGCACTGTTCAATTTTCTCAACTATCTGCTGAATTTCCCCATGCGCATGGAGATTATCCGCGCTTATGACAGCGAGTTTTCCACCCTGGAATGGATCCTGATGCTGGTGGTGAATCTGCTGCTGCTGGCGCTGACCGTGCTGTTGGCTGTACTGCTGGTGAAGCTGTTCCGCCGCATCTTCCGGTTCCGGGTGCCGGTGAAAAAATACGATGAGATGGTGAAGCAGGTCCGCAACCTGCAGCGGGATTTGCTCCGGGCCAACTACGAAAAGGACAAGCTGCTGGCGCTGAAGGTAGCGGAGCTGGGGCTGGATCCCTCCCAGGCGGACGCCGCGCTGTTGGAGGAAGAGGAGGAGACGGCGGAGGCGGACACGGATTATTCCAGCCGCCGCAACACCCTGGATTCCCCCTGTGTAGATCCGGCCGACAGCCGGTTTTACCGCCTGACAGAGGTGGACAACTATTACAAAACCGCTTACACGGCTCCTGTGTACGACAATGCCGTCACCTTGGAGGAGCTGTGCCGGCAGTTCCGGCTGTTTGCCGCTTCCCAAATGAAGCTGTACTACGATCTGAAGATGATCCGGCATTTTATCGCCTCCCTGGGCGCCGCGCGGATTGTGATTCTGCAGGGTATCTCGGGCACGGGCAAAACCTCGCTGCCCTACGCTTTCGGCAAATTTGTGCAGAAGGATACGACGGTGGTTTCGGTTCAGCCTGCCTGGAGAGAACGAACCGAATTGTACGGGTATTTCAATGAGTTTACCAAAAAGTATACCGAAACCGATTTCCTCCGGGCCATTTATGAGAGCAACTACTTCCGGGATCCCCACATGGTGATTCTGGACGAAATGAATATCGCCCGGGTGGAATATTATTTTGCGGAGATGCTGTCCATTCTGGAGATGCCCCGGCAGGAGGAATGGAAGATCGATATCGTCACCGCCATGTGGGACAACGATCCCTGCCTGATTCAGAACGGGAAGGTGCAGATCAGCGACAATGTGTGGTTCGTCGGCACCATCAACAACGACGACTCCACCTTCGCCGTGGCGGACAAGGTGTACGACCGGGCCATCCCCATCGATCTGGACAGCCGGGCCGAGGCCTTCGAATGCGAACCGGCCCCGCCGATTTGTCTGTCCACCGATCATCTGAACGATCTGTTCCGGGAGGCCAAGGAGCGTTTCCCTGTATCGGAGAAAACGCTGGAGAAGCTGGAAGCGATGAACAGCTATCTCATCAAGAATTTCCGTCTGGCCTTCGGCAACCGGATTATGAAGCAGATCGGCGATTATGTCCCCTGCTTTATCGCCTGCGGCGGCACGGAAATGGAAGCGGTGGATTTCATCGTGGCGAAAAAGGTGCTGCGTAAGTTCGAGTCCCTCAGCCTGGCCTTCATGAAGGATGAGCTGACCCGCTTCAACACCTATCTCGATAAATCCTTCGGCAAGAACACCATGGCGGTGTGCAAGGAATACGTGGAATATCTCAAGAGAAGCAATTAACGCCTGCAGGCGGGAAGGAGAAAGGGTATGGCAGCGACTGCGAACACAGCGGCGAAGGCCGGCGGCAACAAGAAGGCTTCTCGGACGCTGATCGATCCGATTTATCAAAAATATACCAAAAGTGTGATCCGTTCGCTGGCCAGCACCGAGTTTTACGAATTCTTCATGGACGCCATCGCCAAGGCGGACAATGAATTTCAGTTCTCCAACCGCAAGCTGCAGAAGACGGTGGACGTCACCTGGATTGACGCCATAGAGGAAGCGCTGGACGGGATGCAGAACATCATCGCCAGCCCCAGAAACGTGATCCGGGAGGAGGAGCTGATCGTCAATGTGGCCCACGCCAAAAAGGCAGGCTCCGATGTGGTGCGGCATCTGGCGCAGCATGGATCGCTGGTGGAAACCTTCGATGAGGACAGCGGCGAGATCCGGCCGGGCAAGCTGATGCAGAAGCTGCGGGAGGATTCCACCGACCTGTACGAAAACCGGCTGGTATTCACCGTGCTGGAAAGCGCTTTTCATTTTGTCAAGATCCGGCACGACGCGCTGCTGGAGGCCATGAGCGACGAATTCGGCGCCAAGCTGAAGATGCGCTCCGACATGCAGAGCGCCACCGAAATGGTGCATTTGGATATGTTTCTGCATATCAAGGAAACGGACAGCGCGCTGCAGACGGACGAAAAAAATCAGGAGGTGTTCGCCCGCATCTCCCGGCTGTACCGGCTGCTGTCCATGTTTATGAACACCCCTTTTGCCCAGCAGATGTCCAAGCTGAACCGGGTGAAGGGAACGCTGGTGAAAACCAATGTGCTGAAAAGAAACGCCGATTATAAAGCCATTGTCAAGCTGTGGGATTTTCTGCATCAGTATGAGGATGTGGGCTATACCATCCGGGTTGTGGAGCAGAACCCTGTGATCGATGAAAACTTTCAACGGGATATCTATCACAACATCCTATTCAGCTATATCATTCTCAAGGGGTATCTGGAGGATGAGAAAGACCGGATGATCCCTGTTTTCGGAAAAGAGAAGCGGCGGGTGCTCAAGCCCCGGTTCATCCGCCAGATTATTGAAGAAATCACGGAAGATTATGACCTGCCGGATGTGGAGGTCCGCAAGGTGCTGATCGAAGAGCTGACGAAAGCCCAGCTGATGAAGGAGGAGGCGGAGGAGCGCCGCCGTCTGGTGGAGGAGCAGGCCCAACGGAAAAAGGCGGAGGCGGAACGTCTCCGGCAGGAACGGGAAGCGGAGCAGGAGCGGCTGCGGCAGGAACGGGAGGCGGAGCGGGAGCGCATCCGACTGGAAAAAGAAGCGGAAAAGGCCCGGCTGCGGCAAGAGAAGATGGAACGGGAGGCGGAGGACCGCCGCCGGGGCGGGCTGTTCCGGCAGGAAACGGAATGGTTTCAGGAACATCTGGCGGAGCGTCTGGAGGCTCGGGAAAAGCTGCGGGAAAGAGAAGAGACCCGCCACCAGCGGGACGCCAAGGCTGCCAGGCTGCTGGAGGAAGCGCTCCGGCTGAAGCAGCGTCGGGATGAGGAGCAGGCCCGCCTGCAGCGGGAAAAACAGCAGGCGGCTGAACAGGCAAGGAGAGAGCGGGAAGAGCTGCAGCAGGCGCAGCTGGCAGAGCAAAAACGTTTGCAGGAAGAGCAGCAGGCGAAGGATCAGGAACAGGCGGCGGTCTATCAGGCGGAGTGGAAATGGTTTCAGGACACTCGGCCCGGCCGCCTTCAAATGCGGGCGGAACAGCAGGCCCGGGAGAAAGCGGCGCTTGAACAGCTGGCCCAGGAACGGCGAATCCGCCAGGCACAAAGACGCGCCGAGAACCAACGGATCAACAAATGAGGGGTATCTGCCACATGAATAAACCCTGTTTTAAATTGATAGCCGTGGCGCTGCTGCTGGCAGCGACCGTATCGCTGGCGGTCATGTCCTCCTACGCCTGGCTCACCTTATCCGGTAATCCGGTGGTGGATGGGATTCAGGTCAGCATCGGGGGCAGCGGCTCCATTCTGGTGGCCCCCGATCTGACCCGGGAGACGAAAGACGGGAGGGTGCATTATCCAGGCGTGTTTTCCGGCACGCTGCAGACGGCGAAGCAGGAGGAATACCGCTATCTCCGCGAAATGGACGGACTGCTTCCGGTATCCACCGCCGACGGCGTGCACTGGTATCTGCCCGCTTATTATGAAGCGGCGGATCCGGAGGTGCTGGCCGGTCGGGCGCTGTGCGGGGAACTCAAGCCAATCCGGGCGTTTGAACTGGATGACACGCTGCGCTGCGCCAATCCAGCGCCTTCTTCTCAGGAGGAACGGACAGGGAGCTATGCGTATCTGGATTTTTGGGTGGTATCCCCGGCAGAGGGCACCCGAATCCGGATATCCGCCGGTTCTGGAGACGGCGGCAGCTTTGTAATAGGACGGATGCCGGCGGGCCAGGAGGACGCGGACGGCGACGGAAAGGACGACCGGTACACGCTGGAGGCCGTCAACGCATCGGCTATGGCTTCCGCCCGGGTGGGCTTCCTGGTCAACTCGGAACGGGCGGACGACCGGACGATGACATCCTATATGGCCAGTGCGGGTTATTCCGACCGCTACAACTCCCTGCTGGGCCGCTATGCGGAGCCTGGGGAAAGGCAGGCGGATGCGCAACCGGGCCGGTTCACCATATATGAGCCCAACGGCGATCTTCATCCGGCGGAAGCCGGATATGTTCACACCGCTGCCGGTCTTTCCGTCCAGGGATATGATACAGGAGGCTATGTGCGCACCCGGCCCATCGGCTATCAAAACGGGGAGGCGGCGCTGACGGATGTGGATGCGCTTCTCACCGTACAGAAAACCAGTCGTTGGGCTGTGACGGCGGCGGGGGAAAGCTTGCTGGAGCTGGCGTTTCAAGCGGCGGTAGTCCGGATTCCCTTCGGCAGCAAAACCTTGCCGGAGGTGGAGAGGGCTTTCTATACCGATTATCTGCAGAACCAATATGCGGGATACATGGATACAGGGGCTTTTTTCAAAAGCACCGCTGCCCTTTACCAGGCGCTTTCCCCGGAAGGATCCGCCGGAGCCGACAGTTTGTCCGCGCTGCCGGAGGCAGGAGCGACGGAGGATGTGGTGATCGCCACCCTGCAGAAAAACGTACCTCAGCGGATCCGGGTTTTCTTCTGGCTGGAAGGGCAGGATGCAGACTGTGTCAAGGATGCCGCTTCCTCTGGTCTGGCGGTCAACATCCAATTGGCGGGGAGTAACGGACGGCTTTATGGATAAGCGGGAAGAGAAAAAGAGAAGCAGGATAGGGACGATTCTGGTTTCTGTGCTGCTGGGGATAACGGCGGCGCTGTGCATACTGGTGATCGCCCAGGTGCTGAGCAAAGGATATGTTTCATTGGCCGGGCACAGCCTGTTTCGGGTGGTGACCGGCAGCATGGAGCCGGAAATTCCGGTGGGGGCGCTGCTCATCACCGCTGAAACGGACGTGGAAGAGATTGCGCAGGAGGATATCATCTGTTTCCGCTCAACGGAGGCGGGAATGCTGGGCAGGGTCATCACCCATCGGGTGACGGCGGTGATGACCGGGAGCGACGGACGGGTGCTGCTGGAAACCAAGGGCGACGCCAATTTGACGAAGGATGCCGGTTATGTAACCGAGAGCAATCTCATCGGCAGGGTGATCTGGCACTCGAAAGAAGGAAATTTACTGGCCGGTATGGTGACGCTGATGAGCAATAAAATCGGGTTTCTGGCCTGCATCGTTTTTCCGGTTCTACTGATCGCCGGCATCATCCTGCGGGACTGCGTCAAAAGCATCCGGCAGGAACTGCGTGACGCACGGCAGGAGCTGGAGGAACCGGACGCCGGCCGGGAGGCAGAAAAAGAAGAGGCGGACGGGAAATCCCCGCTGAACCCCGAGGAATATCAGGAGCTGTGCGACCGTCTCCGGGCGGAGCTGATGGAGGAGCTGAAACAAGGTGAGCAGGGTGAAATGGGTGAGATGGGAGAGAAAAAAGAATAATCGCCCTGCAGACGGCCGAGCGGCCACTCCCCTGCAGGCTCTCCGCAAAAGCCTGTACAAGCAGGCGGCGCTGCTTCTGCTGACCGTGATTCTGACCGGATTATTGATTTTTGCCGTCACCACGGCTTGGTACAGCAATGTCCTGCAGACAACAGGCCTGGTATTTGAGGCGGCGGCTTGGGGACTGGACGGAGAGGTGAAGGTGTCCGGCGGGCCGATTCAGGCGGCTCCGGGGGACAGCGGCATCATTGAATTGGCAATTACCAACAAAAGCGAGGATATTGTCTGGGCCGGGGTGAGCGTTTCCAAAAAGGAAATGGACGAGGAGATGCAGAAACGACTGTATTTCTATGTAGATACCGCCTCCGACTCCAATGGAGAGAGGATGGACCGGGTTTATTTGACCGGTACCAGAGGCTATACATACAGCATATTGGGCGGCGGATCCCTTTCGCTAACCCAGACGAGTCACAACGACGCCCAACTGAAATGGGAATGGGTTTACGATGTGGTGGGTTATTACCTCCTGGGCACCGTATCCAATGGAACCGCGGCGGTGGAAGAATATCTGCGCCCGGTGGTATACGATTATGATGCCGCCACCTTTGACGAGAAGGGCAGCCTGCTGACGGTGGATGGCAGCACCACGGTGCCGGTTTTCCTGGAGCAGCTTTCGCAAGAGGACGGGTATGCGGCGGCCATCCGGACGGATAATGCGTCCGGCGGGTATTATCCGGTGGAAGTGGATGATACCGGTCACGGCGTATGGGTATATCTTTGCAGCCGCGGAGAGATTGAATACGCCAGCCTTTATGACACAAACCTGGGCGAAGCCGCTGCAGCAGGGGAGCCGCTCCAACAATTTAAAGCTACGCTGCATGTCACCGGGCAGCAGCGTCAGCTGAACACGGTAGCGGTGGAAAGCGCTGAAGAGCTGATGCAGGCTCTGGCCGACAACAGCTGTGGGCAGGTACGGTTGACCCGGGATCTGGCCGTGAGCGGGAGTATCGCTGTGACCGAGGGACGGGAGGTGCTGCTGGATCTGAATCAGCACACCCTGCAGTCCGCCGCCGATGCGGTGTTTTCAGTGGAGGGAGGTTCCCTTACTCTGATGAACGGCACCCTGTCCGGGACAACGGGTCAGGGTTTCGGCGTGCAGACGGTGGGCGGAGAGGTGAACTTGAGCCGGATGACGGTCACCGGCGTCAGCTACGCGGTAGTGGTGCAGGATCAGGCGGGGAAGGGACGGGATTCCAAGGTACGGGTATCCCGATGTCGCCTGGAAGCGGAGCAATCAGCTGTCCTGGTGCGGGGCAACGGTGCGGCTTCCCAGCAGCTGACCCAACTGATCGTGGAGAACAGCACCGTTATCAGCAAAAGCTATGTGGGCATCATCGGGGACGGCGCAGTCACCGGAAGCGGCACCTGGGGAACGGATATCCAGCTGCTCAACAGCCGGGTGGAAGGATATTGGGCAGGCATTTATCAGCCCCAAAAAGACAGCCGGATGGTGATTCAGAACTGTGAAATTACCGGGTACACCGGCATTGCTGTCAAGGGCGGTACGATGCGCATCGAGGACAGCGCTGTGACCGGAACCGGTAAAGGAGCCGAACCCGGCTTCAGCGCCGGCGGCTGGACGGATACCGGCGACGGCGTGTATGTGGAAACCAATTACGGATGGCCAATCGCAGTGGAGATCACCGGTTCCAGCACCGTGGGGGCCGCCGATGGCGGGCAGGCGGTGCGTCAGTATCAGACCGATGCGGGCCATGCCGTGATTGCTGTTACCGGCGGCGTATACAGCGGCGATGTAACCGCCTTCCTGCCTCAGGCCGGCGGCTATCGCTGCCAGCGGCAGGCCGACGGGACGTATGCGGTATCGACCGCCGAATAAAGGAGCCCAAACGATGGGAGGGAGAGAAGGCATGGGTCAAAATCGAGGCCGCATATGGCGGTGGTGCGGTTTTTGCGCTGCCCTTCTCTGCCTGCTGACAGCGGTACTATGGGGAGCGGGCGCCGCTTGGGGGCGATACCGCACCGAGCAGACGGCAGGAATTCTGTTTCAGTCCCGGGAGCCGGAGTCCTTACGGCTGTGGGGAGAAACCCAGGCGACCGACGGTGCGGCAGGCAGCTGGAGCGAACTGCCCAAAACCTGGCTGGCCGCTGGTGACGGAGCGGAACTGGCGTTTTGTGTGAGCAACGGCACCA
The DNA here is from genome assembly GCA_902492455.1 of uncultured Oscillospiraceae bacterium. GTDB lineage: Bacteria > Bacillota > Clostridia > Oscillospirales > Acutalibacteraceae > CAKTXU01. Next base: position 40,787 of record CABULH010000006.1, on the reverse strand, counting down.
GCGGGAAGGATTACGCCGAGGAAAACCTGAGTCTGCGCATTCAGCTGACGGGCACGCTGGGAATTACCGATCCCGACCGGTTTCAAGTGACGCTGACCACCGACAGCACTACCGGTCATCCGGTGGTTTACACTGCCTTGTTCACTGCGATTCCGGAGGATTCGGTCCTTTACCAATCTGTCGGTCCGGGATGGATCTATCGGTTTTGCGACGACAGGGGCAAAGAGATTCGTTGGGAGCTTCCAGGCGGACGACTGTCGCTGCTGAATGCCCGGCTTCATATCGTCGGAGAGGCGGACCCTAGTCTGCTGGAACTGCGGGTGGTCGCGGACGGCGGCTGAACTGCCGGAACTAGAGGATTTCAAGGAAAGGAGGGCTGCCGTATGACGCAGCGATGGTCCGGCAGGAGATACAAACCGCTGCTGCTGACAGCGGCAGCAGCCCTTTTGACAGGGGTATTCCTGTCGGCCGCCCCGGCTCAGGCGCGATATATCCGGGAAGTGAGCTGGCAGGGAGTGTATGCGGCCGCTGCGCCGCAGGCGGTCAGCAATTGTCTGGCAGCGGGAGGACAATCGGTTTTGCTGGAGGATTGGCGACCGGACAGCCCGGAACAGAAGATTCTTCCGATTGAAATTACCGCCGATGGGGTCCTGTCTGGACCCATCACCTGTGAAAGCAGCCAGCCCCGTTATCTGGAAGCGCGGCTCAGCCTGCAGAGTTTGGAAATGACCGCCGGGGAGTCCCGAACAGTGGAACTGATTCTCCTTCCCACTGATGCGGCACGACAGCTGACACAGCCGACGACGGCGACCGTCCGTGTGGCGTGGCGTACGAACGCCGGAGGCATGGAGATGTCCGCTGATTTTTTCGTCAATCTGCTGCCGCTGGATTGGAAAGAGGAGAAAGAAGAGGTCACAATGGCGGCGGAAACCCTCATTGTGGAACACACCGGTCATGCAGCCCCGCGGACTCCACTTGGCCTCCTTCTATCCCCACCCTCCGGCGGGGAGGCGATCACCCTGCAATGGAATGGCGGCGGTTTCCCGGCTTTCACCCGGTATTCTATAGACGGCGAAAACTGCACGGTTTTGGCAGAGGGAGGAGAAATTCGGCTACCCAGCGCTGCTATCAACAGCCTGACGGTGCTGCTGGATTTTTCATGGGCCGCTGTTTCTTGGGAAAAAGGATTTGCGGAACTGCGGGCGATAGCCTGGAGCGGTGGACAGGCGGTAGAAGGGCAGGCGGTTTCCATCGCTCTGCATCCCGCCCAATCTCCGCTGGAGATAGTGCCGGACGATGATCCGCCGGTCCTCACCGGTCAAGGAGAGTTGCATCTGAGGGTGACGGGAGAACCGGATTCCCTGCAGCTGACGCTGGAACGGCTGACGGAGGAAGGGTACCGATCCGTCTCATCGGCGGAAGCGGGATTAACCCTTACATACAGCCGGGAGCCTACAGGGCGCCTCTGCATAGCCAACGCCAGCGGCAGCGCCCCGGCGGGGAGTTACCGGCTGACCGCCGCCCGGATGTTCGCCGGGATTCCCCTGGCGGAGGATACCGTGGTTTTCTTTATCCATTACCATTGAAGGTCTGCGAAAAGCTGCCGGAAAGCGGTTTGAACGATCAGGAGTCAGCAGCCAATTACAGGAGGCGTTTACATATGACGGAAACAGCCAAAAGGATCCAGATTTATCAGGCGAGACTGCCGAAAATGCGAAACAAGGTGATAGCGGTCATTAGTATGTTCGCCCTGTCGGCGGTGATGATGACGTCCGCCACCTTCGCATGGGTTACCCTGTCTCAAAGCCCGGAGGTGAAAGGGATCTCCACCACAGTCGCTGCCAACGGCAGCCTGGAGATCGCCCTGTCCGACATAGACGGGCTGGAACCGGAGGTTTCGGCGGTGGGAGACAGCGGGAAGGATATGCTGGAACGCAACGTTACCTGGGGCAACCTGGTAAATTTGTCTCATGAGGATTACGGCCTGCAGAATCTGATTCTCCGGCCGGCCTCCCTCAACCGCAGCGGGCTGCTTACCAATCCTCTGTACCGCGCCAGCTATGGAGAGGACGGCAGGATCACCGTGCTGGACAACAAATTCTCCTATTCCAGCTATGATCCTGCAAGCGGCCGTTTCCGCGTATGGCCGGAAACCCAATACGGCGTGCGGGCTATTTCCTCCGTCACCTATGAGGATATCAGCGGCGATACCACCTTCTGGGAGATGGGGATGGCGGCGGAGAGTACCATGGAGGAGGCTCGCGGGCAGTATACCGCCCTGACTTCCAATCAGTCCTACATGTCGTCCATCAGCGGATTGATGGGGGTATTTTTAACCGCCAAGTTGAACAGCGGGCAGGATCCGGTTTGTTCTGAATATATTGAAGCGCTGTACCACATGCTCAGCGATTTTTCCGATTGTATGGAAACCGCCGGCGAAGCCCTGGCTCAGATGGCGGATATGCAGCAGATGATCAAGTTCGGCGCGGGGAATTATACCCCTTACACGGTGGACAGCCTGTGCAGCGCCGGCGCCGCGGCACTGGCGGCCAACGGCGTTTCTCTGGAAAGCTTGGCGCAGTATAAAACCGACCGCGCCGCGCTGAAGCGGCATCTGGAATCACTGTATAATTATTATGTGGCGGTGCGGGACAACAACGCCGAGGTGCGGTGGTCCAACATTCAAAGCATCGTCAATTTTGTGGTGGATATTAACAGCTGCACCATAGACGGCATCAAGGTTTCGGAAGTTTCCGGCCATCTCTCCGAACTGATGGGAGGAGGAACCCATCAGGCAGTGATCACCAGGGGAGCGCTGTGGAACATGGAGAAGCGCCTGGATGTACATATGAACGTCAAAGGACTGTCGGTAAAGGTCACTTATATTTTTTCCACTACCGTTACCGCCGATGTGCAAACCGATGCGGCAGCTCCCTTTACCATGAAAACGGATTATGACAAAATCCAAGAGTATGACGACGGCTTCGTGGGCGGCGACGCTGTGGCGGAGGATACCTATGGTATGGCCATTGATCTGTGGGTGCGCACCAACTCGCCGGACAGCTTTCTGACCCTGGAGGGCGACGCGGTTATCGAGCAGCGTCCCCTGCTGGATGAAAGTGGAGAGACGCTTAAAGATGAGAACGGCAACCCACTGTATGAAGAAGTGGTAGTAGGTTATCAAGGCAGTAACCGGGTGTGGGAGAATGAATATCTATCCGAAAACAGCGTCACCCAGGGCAGCGGCAGCTGCTATGTGTTCTATGTGGAGCCGGAAAATCAGGCCCAGAGTCTGGAGCTGCTGAAAGGAATGCGGGTGGCCTTTGTGGACAGCGAAGGGAATCTGCTGGCCACCGCGAGCATGGATACCGCCCATCATTTTGCGGAAAACGGCCGGGTCACCGTGCCTCTGAAGCTCAGCAGCGGCACATCGGTGACTGGTGAAAACGGGGAGACAATTTATACCATCGCCAAGCTGCAGCAGAACAAGGCGCAGCGCATCACCGCCATCGTATATATGGACGGCACCGTGCTTACCAATGAACAGGCCATGGCGGCCGCGGACCTTCAGGGACAGCTGAATATTCAGTTCGGCAGCTCCGCCCAGCTGGAGGCCGTCCGGGATGAAGCGCTTTCCGGCGCGGAGCTGAAAGTCTCCGCTTCAGCTGATAAAACCAGCTTTGATTTTGAAACCGATACGGATCTGACCACGAAGATCACCCTGCTGGTGGAGGGAGCGGACCCTGCCGCAGTTACCGGCAGCTTCCTGCGGGCGGTTAACGACACGCAGGGTACCCGGCAGCCCTCTATCCCCTTTGCGGACGAGGGCAACGGCCGATGGACGGCGCAGATGCACTTTCCCGCTCCGGGTACCTATATTCTGCGCAGTGTCGAGCTGGACGGAGTGGAATATGCTTTGTCGGAACCGGTTACGGTAAAGGTGGATGGTTTTGGGATTTCACGCCTGACCTGCGATATCTGCGACAGCAGCGGCCAGGCCGCCGTGATGACGGCAGGGGTTTCCACCAAGGCTCCTCTGACGCTGGAATTCGGCAGTACCAAGAATCTTCCCGCCAAGGTGGAAGGCGTTTTCGTCAACGAATACAACCAGCAGATTTTTGTTTCCTTCACCCAGGGAACCGCTGCTTGGTCCGGTACGGCTAACTTTACCACCAGCGGCACCTACGTGCTCGGACAACTGCGCATCGACGGGCTGTTTTACGATATTCCTGAAAACCTGCAGAAAACCATCACCGTTTATCTGGGCATGACCACACGGATATGGATTTCTCCGGAAACCGATTTTGATTTTGAAGAAGGAGAAACCAAAACCCTGACGGCGACCGCTGTGATTATGGACAACAAGGGCAACGAACTGCCCGGCCTGGAAAACGTCCGGCTCAACTATGCGCATAAGAGTTCCAGCCTTCTCTCCCTGTTCAGCGAGATGACGTGGGATGAGACCTCCCGGAGATACACCGGGGCATTCCTGGTGAGCCGGCCGGGTATCTATAACTTCTCTACTTTAACCATTGGCGAGAATATCATCAGCTCGACCACCGCCGCTCCGGCCATCACCGCCATTCCGCCCACGCCGGTAGCGTATCATGACAATTTGACTGAAAGCTATCAGTTCGCCCCCGACCGGGATGCGGCTCTCAAGATTCGTATCGCCCACTCCGAGGCGGCCAGCGCGGTGCAGGCTGTTGTGATGCGAGACGGCGTCGCCTACACGGTGGATGGCGTATCAGGCGTCACGATTACTGAAAACGGGGTCAGTGTAACCGAGTGGACTTTTGCCCTGCCGGTCGTAAGCGACAGCCAGGAGGGAACCTGGACGATGAAGCAGCTGATGATTACCGGCGTGTATTATGACGGCGCCTTCCACGAGGCGGACAATCCTGCCGTGCTGGAGGTGGAAAGTCGGAGAATCACCGCCCGGGTGGTGAATGAGCTGCGGGTGACGGTTACCGGGGTGGAGAGCCAGGATTTCCAGGGCTACTTTATGGATCCCCATCCGGTGAGCGGCCTGCAGGTAAACATCACCGACTATTCCGGTCAGCCCGTTCCCGGCGTTACTGACGTGCAGCTGGCCTATCTGCTGAATGTTTCCAGCGCAGGGGATTACGGATATATTTGTAATGCGCTGGGCACCAATCCTGAGGAGGAAAATCCGGCGTCAGCCTGCCGACCCCTTTCGGGAAGCACAACCGTGTATGAGGCGGATGGGGCGTTGAATTTCCTGTATGCCGGCTCGTACGGCTGTCAGGTGACTGTATCGGTTGGCGGCAGACAGTTTGTATCGGGAACGGATTTTGAACTGACTCACCCGGCTTTTACCGTCAGCTGGCATAAGCCGACGGTGAAGTTCACCGAGACCAATCCCGCCGCCGGCACCTCCTTCGACGGCGACACCAATAACGATAAGAGCAATGTGGAGCAAGTGGTGAATGTCTGCACCGATTATGAGATCACGGTGTGGTACAAAGCAGGTTTCACCTGCGGACAGGTCAGCAGCTATACGCCTTCCAAGGCCACAACCCAGCTTTCCGGTGCGGGAAGCCACTTCGCCAGAGCGGAGCTGGTGATTCCCAGTAAATCTTATCCCAATCAGGGCTACGATACGATTTATCAGTACACCCCCAGCGCACTGAATAATACGCAGGATATCGGCGGAAAGTCTGGAGCATCCAGGAGGGGCATGGGCATCGGAGCAACGGCCAAGCAGATTGTTCTGTATTACAACGACATCGCCTTTACCATGGACTTGGAAAATCCGCTGGTGGTAAATAATCAATGCTGATGGATGCTATTCGCTATGTCTTAGGCAGACAGGAGGCCGATATGACCGATCCATCTTACCAAGCTTATACGCATTCTTTGCGCCGGATTCTGGCGATAATTGCCGCTCTGTTTCTGGTATGGACGCTGTGTCCTGCAGCGCTGGCGGAGGAAAGCAGCAAAAACTGCGGCAGCGGCCTGACCTGGTCGCTGTCGGCGGGCGTTCTCTCCATTGAAGGCAGCGGGACAATGACCAATTACAACGAAGTCAATCTGCCTCCCTGGCATGGTAGTCGGGAGCAGATCACCGCGCTGTCCATCGGGGAAGGGGTCGCCTCCATCGGGAATCTGGCCTTTTACGGCTGCAGCAGCCTCACTGCGGTGACGCTGCCGGACACGGTAACCGCTGTGGGAGACTGGGCTTTTGCCGATTGCACCGGCTTAGTCATGTTGATGCTGGGCAGCGGTCTGCGTTCCATCGGAGAGAGTGCTTTTGAGCGTTGTGAATCCCTGGGAGCGGTGAAGCTGCCGGAAGGACTGGAAGCGCTGGGTAACCGAGCCTTCAATCGCTGCTCATCCCTGGTGAGTGTGACGGTCCCAGCCTCTGTGAAGAGTTTGGGACACATGGTTTTTGCTTACTGCCGCAGTTTGATGCAGGTTCATATGCAGGCGCAGCTGACCGATCTGCCGGAGTGGACCTTTTACGGCGACAGCCGCTTGTCCTGCGTCACACTGCCCTCTTCCATGACAGGAGTGGAAAAGTATGCCTTTTACGGCTGCAGCGGTCTGCAGCTGCTTTACTACGGCGGCAGCGATGAGAATCGGCAGCGGATTGTGGAGGATATCCAGGAGGATATGCCCGATTTTTCGGAACTGAACGTCAGCATGTGGGCGGACACGTCACCGAATCAATCCGCCGGCGTTTATCTGCCGAAGGATGATGGAGCGATCCAGGAAAAATGGGTAATGGAAACCGACCACGCCACGATCACTGTCACGGTTTCCCACACCCCGGCTCAGGACGGGAGGCGGGCTGCCTATGATATCCGGATGGATGCGGTGTTGGAAAGCGCCGCCGGATGGACAGATGTACAGGAACAGATCAATCGATACTTGGAAAAACGGGCGGTATATGAAAAGGATGGAGCCAAGGTTTCCGTCATTGCCCTTTCGGTGGATTTGAAAGGGGAGCCGGTGCTGGAAGGAAAGGTGCTGGAGGCTTTGGCGGGAAAGGCGGTGCATGCCGCCGTCCGCACCCGGCAGAATGTGATCTGGAGCGTGGAGGGCGACGATTTGGAGGGGGTAAAATTCCCCGAAGAAGTAAAGTTGGGCGCATTCATCACGAAAAATGACAGTCCCACCAAGGCGCAGCAAAAGGTGATCGGCAGCGTGGCCAGCTATGTTCTACATTTTGAAGGCAGCATGGATTTTCCTGCAGCCGTCTCCCTCCCGGTGGATGCCGGGGCGGCCCGGCAGTACGCCATCCTGTATCAGAATACCTTCGGCAGGGGCTGGCTGCGCCTGCAGGCCGCGGTGATGGATGCCGAGGGCCGTGCGTCCTTCTACCTGAGCGCGCTGGATAATCAAACGGATTATCTTATTGCGGTGAATGTCCAGGGACAGGAAAGCGGCGACGCCGTTATTCCCGAAACCCTGTTCGATGAATACGGCGGGCTGGAAAATCAGGAGAAGCCGGCGTATGTTCTGACCGGCACCCGCTCTTACTGGGGGATCAGTCTGCAGCAGTTTACATGGATCCTGGCAGGGGTGCTGGGGGGGTGTGTCATCACGGTGGGATTGGTGATGGGGTTGCTGTACCGGCGTCGGTGCAAGCGCGGCTCACTGCCGCAAGATGGCGAAAAGGAGAAGGAAAAATGATACAGCTGCTGCTTTTTCTGGGCATCGGGACGGCCGTCATGCTGGTTTTAAACTTCTTCCGCCGTAAAATACTGGATATACCGTTGGGAAAGATCCTGGCGGCCACCCTGCTGCTGACGGCTGCAGGAGTATTGGGAACCCAGCTGCTCTGCTTTGTCGAAACAGGCGTGTGGGGCGGGCAGTCCTATTTCGGCGCGGTTTTCTTTGTGCCGCTGGTCTTTCTGCCCATCGCTTGGCTGCTGCGGGTGCCGTACGGCAGAATCATGGATCTGTGCGCCCCGGCGGAATGCGCCATGCTGGCAGTAATGAAAATCAACTGCTGGATTGCCGGCTGCTGCGAGGGGCGGGTGCTGTATTATACCGCTCAGGCTAAGGCGGTGTATTTCCCCAGTCAGTTGGCGGAATGTCTCAATGCCGGGGTTCTGATGGCGGTATTGGTGCTCCTGGAACGAAAAGGCCGGTTTCGCGGGGGGCTGTATCCTCTGTATATGCTCCTTTACGGCGGTACCAGGCTGGTTCTCAACAGCTTCCGCTGGGGACTCACACCCTTTCTGTGGAAACTTCCCGCTGGGCATTTTTGGGCATTGTGTTCCATGGCGCTGGGGACGGCGGCGCTGTTGCTGTGGACCAGCCGCCGCCGGAAGGAGAACCGGATAGAGCCCTCCAGCCGGCAGACAGCAGCAACTGATAGTATGGAATGAAGGTGATGAAGATGGTCAGCATGATCGCACAAGCGAACAAGATCTTGGTATCGGTGGACCGGCATGGGGCATATGACTTCAGTGGGATTTTTTATACCTCCATGCTGGATCAGTGGGAGCCCTTCGCCAGTGCGGCGGAACTGGTGCTGAAGCTGGAGCGGCAGTTCGACTTATTCCAGTTTCCGCAGCGATCCCAGGAATGCCGGAGCTTACTGCCTGCCGACCTGGAGAAAGAAGATTCCCAAACCGGCGAAGGAATGTTATATCCGTATAGTGCGGAAAAGGAACGAAAACCATACGAGGCGCGTTTCCTGGTTCAGGTGCTTTTCCGGCAAAACGGAAGCTGGCAGGGGCGTGTGGAGTGGCTGGATCAGGAAGAGCCGCGTGCGGAGGATTTCCGCAGTACCCTGGAGCTGCTGCATATGTTGATGGAGGCCGTGCACAACAGTGTAGAAAAGGAAAAAGCCGATAAGATTTCCTGACAGCTTTGCGGCTTTGGCGGTTTATTATCTGAAGGGATCCGCAAGAGTCAGTATCGTATCTCGAACAACCGCCATCATAAAGGCCCTGTTCCAATGCCTCTCAAAGCGAAAGAACTGGGCAATACCCGGAAATTCAAGCAGAATAAAAGCTATCCCAGTCAAGCAGCGCTGTTGGCTGCATGACAGAGGATAGCTTTTGTTATATTCCGATTACCCTTTCACCGCACCGCCAGTGACGCCTTCCACATAATATCGCTGCAAAGACATGAACAGGATGGTGACAGGAACTGCCACCAGAACAGCTCCGGCGCAGAACTGGGTGAAGTAGCGGTAGATGTTTTCTCTGCTCAGCATCTGGTACAACCCTAAGGCCAGGGTATAATTCTGATAGTTGTCTTTCATGATGACGCTGACAAAGATGAAGTCGGTCCAGGGGGCCATAAAAGAGGTCAAAGCCGTGTAAACCACAATCGGCTTGGACAGCGGCAGCGTAATTTTCCAGAAAATTTCGCTTCGGCTGGCTCCGTCTATGGTGGCGGCTTCGTCCAGCGAGCGGGGGATGGTATCGAAAAATCCCTTGGCGATGAAATACGTCATACAGGCGGCGGCGGAATATATCAGTACCAGAGCAGCCAAACTCTGATCCAAGCCAACCAACTTGAGAATATGGTACACCGCGATCATCGTCATAAAGCCAGGGAACATGCCCAATATCAACCCCACGTTCATAAAACCCTTTCGGGATTTGAAACGCAACCGGCTGAAAGCGTAGCTGATCATCAGTACCAGGATGGTGCTGATGATACAGGTTAAAACCGCCACAATCAGGGTGTTGAGAAACCACCGGGGATAGTTGAAGAGAGAGGTATCGGTAAACAGCCGGGTGTAATTATCCAGGGTGTACTCTTTGGGCAGAATATAGTTGGTATAAGCCCCCGGCTCTTTTCGAAAGGAGATAATCACCAGCCAGAGAATAGGCAGTACCCACAGGATAGCCATGATGCTCAAAATCACATAGATAGCGCCGTTTGCCAGCCTGCGGCTGGTCTTGTAGCTTTTCATCAGGAGAACTCCTCCTCTTTCCGCGCCGACGCGGAGGAATTATAGACCACCAGGGATAAGACTGCGCTGATGAGAAAAACCATTATGCCGATGGTTGCGGCCAACGCGTAGTTCTGATCGTTGACGGTCTGCTTGTATAGCCAGGTGACCAAAAGGTCGGTTTTTCCCGCCTGGTAATAGTCCAGTGTCAGCGGCCCGCCGTTTGACAGCAGAAAGATCACATTGAAGTTGTTAATGTTCCCCACAAATTGGGTGATCAGATAGGGAGTGGTGACAAAGAGCATATAAGGCAGAGTGATGCGGAAGAAGGTTCTTACCGGTCCCGCTCCGTCGATTTTTGCGCTTTCATACAGGTCTTCGGGTATATTGAGCAGGATACCGGAGGTTATCAGCATGGTATAAGGGATGCCGACCCACATGTTGACCGCAATCACCGTAATCCGGGCCAGGGTGGGGTCGGACAGAAAGGGGATGGGATCCTGGATAAGTCCAAGCTCCTGAAGCAAAACATTGGCCGCGCCCTGATCCTTGAGCATCTGGGACATCAGCAGCAGGCTGACGAACTGAGGGACGGCAATGGTCACAATGAAAATCGTGCGCCAGAATTTTTTGAATTTGATTCCCTTTTTGTTGATCATCAGGGCAAGGATCATTCCCAGAATATAGTTGGTGAAGGTGGCAAATACCGCCCATATCAGGGTCCATCCCAGCAGCTTGCCGAAAGTGAAGGATTTCAGGGGATCCTGCCAAAATATATCCTTGAAATTCTGAAAGCCCACCCAGGTGAAAAGATTGCCTGGGGGCTGATGATTCTTATCGAAGTTGGTGAAAGCGATAAGAATCATGAAGAGGATGGGAAGAATGGTAAAGGCCGTCACCATGGCGCTGGGAACGGTCAGCAGTGTTATCTGAAATTTTTCATTGCGCAGGGAACGCAGCTCATCCAGGAAGGAGGGAAGCCGCTTCCCCTCTTCACGCAGCCTCTGTGCGCGAAAGGAGGCGCGGATGCTGGCAAAATACAACACCAAAAAAACACCCGCCAACAGAATGGTGAGCACGCTGAACAACAGAATCAGCATGCTGTTATCGCCCTGAGTATATTCGAAGATCTGGAGCTCCTCGTTCCATTTTTCTCCCACTTCCACAGTTCCCAGGGTGTTGAAATCCTGGAGATAATGCCAGCCGAAGAGAAAGAAATACAGGAAAAACAGGATTTCAGCTACCAGATAGACGAAACCCTTCACAATCTGACCGCGAAACAGGCAACCGGAACCCATGAAAAAAAAGGACAGGCGGGTTCGCCAATCCCCGTCCCGGAAAGCATGGCCGATATCCCTCAGGAAGTCCGCCGTGCGGCGGCCCAGCCGGACGAACCACCGGCCGATGGCTGCAAAAAAGCGGCCGACGGCGCCCGGCAGATTTGTGATGCCTCGTCTAAGCTTGTAAAACAGCCTTTGCAGCCAGTTGAGCTGCATATAATCGATATACTCCATCTGCTTCCCCATCTCCTAAGGGATGCTGCAAAACCAGGATTTTGCAGCATCCCATACATCATTTGCCAACCTGGGCTACCATATCATCCAACTGCTGTTTGACCGACTTGCTGGTGTCCTTGCTCACCAGGGTTTCGGCGTAGGCTTTGGCGGGCAGCCAGAAATCATCTGAAATTTCCGCCTGAGACACCGCATATTCGCTCTGCGCGGAAAGAGCCGCCAGCGCCTGGTTGGCTTTGACCGCTTCGCTCTCGGCAACCTTAATATTGGATGGCCCCAGCGCCCGTTCCTTGAACCGGAGCATTTGGTTTTCTTCATTGGTGAGCCATTCGGCCAATTCCATTGCGTCTACGGGGAATTTGGTTTTTTTGTTGATGCCAATCTGCTTATAACCGGCAAAGCTGCCCATTTGTACCTGTTTGCCGTCCACGGTAAAGGTAGGCAGCTTGGTGGCGGCGTAGTTGTCTCCCAGCTTTTCCATAGCGGAATCGGCTTTCCAGGCGCCGGTAATGCCCGCGATGGCGTTGGTGCCGATGTTGGCGTCGAATACGCTGTCGTCACCGTTGAGGAAAGCGGGATTGGCTACGATCTGCCGCAGGGCCTCACCAACCTTAACGCCGGTTTCATTATTAAGGTCGCAAATCTGCTTACCGTTTTCATCCCGGCCAATGGTACATCCGGCTCCCACGAAAAAGCCCGCCATATACCATGGCTCCTTCATGTTGATCACTACCTTTTTTCCTGCGGCTTGAGCGGCCTGGAGAATGCCGTCCAGGGATTTCACCTGTTCCTGCGTGATGGCGCTTTTGTCATAATAGAGAAAATATCCGTTGTCCGCAGTCATGGGATAGGCGTACAGCTTATCCCCCGATTTGCAGGCCTCTACGGAACCCTTGGAGTTTTCCGATTCGATCTTCTCAGTATTGCGTGTAATCTGATAAAGGGCGCCGGCCTTGATAAGCTCGTTCATCTGGTCGTTAGGGAAGGAGAATACATCCGCCGCCGCGTCCGGGTCCTCCAGAAACTTGGTCTTGACATCAATTTCGCCCACGACACCGAAGGTGATATCATAGGTTTTGTCAGGATGAGCTTTTTTAAATTCGCTCACCATTTTTTCCAATAGTGCCTGATCCTCCTGCGCTCCCCATACCTTCAGCGTAACCTTGGTGGGGCTGGAGCCGGTTGAACTGGTTTCATCCTTTTTACATCCGGCCAGTCCCGGAACCAGCAAGCCTGCCAGCAGAAGCGCGGCGCACCGTTTCGCCATTTGCATATTATTCAAGTCCTTTCTTTTTTCTTCAGAATGCCTGCCTTTCCTTCACACAAAGACGAATCTTTCCGTGTCGGTTGGTCTTAGTTTGTCACGTCACCTGCCAAATATCCCGCGCGTATTCCTGAATCGTTCTGTCGCTGGAAAAAATGCCGGCGTTGGCCGTGTTCATCAAACACTTCTGAGTAAAGGTGCGCCGGTCGGCATAGTCCCGATTGGTACGCAGTCGGGCGTCACAATAGGGCAGAAAATCGTAGAGCAGAAAATAATTGTCCGGGCGATGCCAGGATGCCCCCTCCAATAGGGAGGCGTACAGATCCTGGAACATACCGGTGCCGCCGTCGCTGAAGGTACCGTCAACCAGAGAATCCACCACCCGGCGGATCCGCGGCTCCCTTTCCAAAAGGGCGCGAGGATCATAGCTGTCTCGCAGACTTTCGATTTCTTCCACTCTGGCGCCGAATATATAATTGTTCTCCTCGCCGGCCTGCTGGACGATTTCCACGTTGGCTCCGTCGTAAGTTCCCAGAGTTACGGCGCCGTTGAGCATAAATTTCATATTGCTGGTTCCGGATGCTTCCGTTCCCGCGGTGGATATCTGCTGGGAAACGTCGGCGGCGGGGATGATTTTTTCCGCGTAGGAGACGTTGTAGTTGTGCACGAATACCACCCGCATCCGGTCCGCTACATCAGGATCGCTGTTAATAAGCCTGCCTACCTCGTGGATATATTTGATAATCCCCTTGGCGCGGAAATAGCCGGGAGCCGCTTTAGCGCCGAACAGATAGAGAGTAGGGGTGAAATCGGTTATCTGCCCATCCTTGAGGCCATAATAGGTATCCAGAATGGAGAAGGCATTGAGAAGCTGCCGTTTGTATTCATGAAGCCGCTTAACCTGTACGTCAAAGAGAAAGCTGGACGGAACCTGTATCCCTTCCTGCTGCTGGATAAACGCAGCCAGCTGCTCCTTTTTCCTTGTTTTAACTGCGGCAAAGCGATCCAGATAGCTACCGTCGTCCCGGTAATTTTCCAGTCCCTTGAGCCGATCCAAATCGGTGATCCATTCCGGGCCTACCGCTTCGGTAACCAAGGCGGAAAGTTCGGGATTGGCCAGCGCCAGCCAGCGCCGCTGGGTGATGCCGTTGGTTTTGTTGTTAAAGCGTTCCGGAAAAAGCGCATACCATTCCGGCAGAGCGTCCCGCTTAAGGATTTCGGTATGAAGCCGAGCAACCCCGTTGGTGGAATGGGTGGCATAAATAGCTAGACGTGCCATGTGAATGGTGTCACCGTCCACAATGCGGTAGGCCTTTTGGGCTTCCCCCTCAAAGCCTGCCGCCGTCAGATCCTTTTTCAGAGCCTCATCGATGCGGAGAACATAGGGATACACCTTAGGAAGTACAGAACGAAACAGGCTGGCGTTCCACCGTTCCAGCGCCTCGGGCATGATGGTATGGTTGGTATAGGCGAAGACGGCCTTCGCTGTTTCTAAAGCTTTTTCGAAAGGCATCCCATCCTCCTCGCAAAGGAGACGGATAAGCTCAGGGATGGAAACGGTGGGATGGGTATCGTTAAGCTGGATGGCCACTTTATCGGCCAGGCGGGTCATCTCATTCCCTGTCCGGCGGTATTTCCGCAGGATATCCTGCAGAGAGGCGCTGGAGAAAAAATATTGCTGCTTCAGCCGCAGCCGCTTGCCCGGGTCCGTGTTGTCGTTGGGATAAAGTACGCTGCTGATAGCTTCCGCCTTATCCCGCTCCCGGACGGCGGCAGCGTATTTCTGGGCGTTGAAAAGCTGAAAGTCAAAAGGCTTGATAGCTTCCGCCTGCCAGAGCCGCAGGGTATTCACTGTTTTTCCGCCAAAGCCGATGATCGGCATATCATAAGGCACGGCGTTGACGGTTTCACCGCGAAAGGATACCTGTACCGTATCCTCCTCCCGGCGAACCGACCAAGGATCGCCAAAGCGGGTCCAATCGTCGGCGCTTTCCTGCTGAAAGCCGTTTTCAAAGGTTTGTTTGAATAACCCGTAACGGTATCGGATGCCGTATCCGTCCAAAGGGATGCCCTGGGTGGCAGCGGAATCCAAAAAACAGGCGGCAAGTCTCCCCAATCCGCCGTTTCCCAGCGCCGCGTCCTCGATTTCTTCAAATATACCGATGTCCACTCCCCGGGCGGCCAACAGGTCGCGAACCTCTTCCAGAATCCCCAGGTTAAGCAAATTGGCGTAAATCATCCGTCCCATCAGAAATTCTGCGGAGAAATAGCCCACCCGTTTGCCATCCGTCGGCGTTGCGCCGCCGCTGGCCAGTTGATGCATTGCCGCCCGGGACACCGCTTGATACAGCTGCACGGTGGAAGCCGTCTCAATCCGCTGCTGATAATCCTCCTCCAAAATGCGATCGATTTGTTCTTGTAAACTTTTCATACGTGTTCCCGTCCTTTTTCATTATCGTTCGAACAAGGCTGCCAGCGTCCGCAGTCGTTGTGCCAGTTCCGCGGTAAGTTGTCCGGGAAGCAGGCGCCACCGCCAATTCCCTCCCGTGGTGGAGGGCTCGTTCATGCGGGTGGTGTTGTCCAACTCAAGCAAATCCTGTGCTTGAAAAATAGCCAGATCCGCTACGCTGGCATAGGCTGCGCGTATCATGGCCTGCGGAATATCCCTCCGCTGCTGTGCGCCAAGGTAGTCCATCAGGAAGCGCAGTTCCGCATCGGTGCAGCGGGCGCAATAGCCGGCGATGGTTTCATTATCATGCGTACCGCCGTATACCGCCTGATTCTGCTGATAACGGTGCGGCAAATGATCATTATCCGCGCCGTTGTCAAAGGCGAAAAGCAGGACCTTCATTCCCGGATAGCCGCATCTTTCCAATAGCCTTTTGACCGTGGGATGCAGCACGCCCAAATCCTCCGCGAGAATCCGGCTGCTCCCTGCCGCTTCATCCAGTACATCCGTCAGCTTTTTCCCCGGACCCTTCACCCAGCGGCCTTTTACCGCCGTCTCACAGGAAGCTGGAATAGCATAATACCGGGCGATGCCGATGAAATGATCGATGCGGGTGATATCAAAGCGAGCAGCGTTCATCTCCATCCGACGCCGCCACCACGCGAAGCCGCTTTCCTCCAGCCGTTTCCAGTCATACAGCGGGTTTCCCCATCGCTGCCCGGAGGCAGAAAATAAATCGGGGGGCACGCCCGCCACCCGAACAGGATATCCTGTTTCGTCTAGCTGGAACAGATCGGGATGCGCCCAAACGTCGGCGCTGTCCTGCGCTACATACAAGGGCATGTCTCCGATGAGCCGGATACCTTGGGAGGCTGCATAATGCCGCAGGCTCCGCCACTGACAATAAAACTGATACTGACAGAATTTCCAAAAATCGATGTCGGCTGCCAGCCGGCTGCGCGCAGCGTTCAGCGCCGTTTCCCGGCGCTGCCGAAGCGGCTCTTCCCAACGCAGCCACTCCCGCCCATCATTTTCCTCCTTCAAGGCCATGAACAGGGCGTAATCCTCCAACCAGAAATGGTTTTCCCGGCAGAAGGAAGAGTAGCTCTCCACATCAGGACGGAAGCGGCCATAGGCCCGGCGCAGCAGCGGCAGACGCGTCAGATAGAGCGCCCGATAATCTACGAAAGCCGCATCGACGGGTTCCTCCATGTGCTTAAGTTCGTCCTGCCGCAGCAGACCTTGCTGCCGCAGCAAATCCAGATCAATAAAATAAGGGTTGCCCGCGAAGGCGGAGAAGGACTGATACGGGCTGTCGCCATAGCTTGTAGGTCCCAGCGGCAGTACCTGCCAATAGGTCTGCCCGGCTAGCTTGAGATAGTTCACAAAGTCATGGGCATCCGCTCCCAGCGTGCCTATGCCGTAGGGCGACGGCAGGCTGCTGATGGGCAGCAGGATTCCTGCGCCGCGGGTCAATCGTTCCTGCAAATTTAACACCGCCTTTTGTCGTATCCTATTGTTGACGATTTTGGTTTAGGATATGTGAGAAAGCTTAAATTATGTAAAATCGAAGCCGATGAGCCCGATTCCTACTGGCCCTGTATGCCTTATAGTTACGCAAAAAAGGATGAACCCGCACCGTTGCGCACGGTGTGGGTTCATCCTTTTGATAATTTCTGTCGAGCCTGTCGTATTTTTCGGAAAAGCGTTCGATCTCTTTGCGTCGGAATCCCCAATGTCGGCGGAGTACAAGGGCCTTAAGTCATTTCCTTAGAACATGATACCAGATTCTAATATCTATCTGTTTGATTATGGTTCGTTGCATGGCTTCCTATCGGGTAGCAGAATCCGTCTGTGCCATACTGTTTATCCGACAGATCACATAAACCATCTTTGGTAAGCGGCGGCCAGTTCATCGGCCGAGAATCTGGGGAAGCGCATCCGGCAGCTGGCTGCACATACAGTGACACAGGCAAGTTCCATCAGAAGACCAAAACACCCGAAAGCCGCATGCCGATACGAGCTTTCGGATGTTTTGGTGTAAGTTTTGGTGTAATAGACATAATAAAGACTTTGTTCGAAACAGCATCATATATTCAATACATATTTATGCGTGATAGGGCAGCGTAGAGCCACGTATAACTAAAGTCGGGGTCAAGGTAATATGACTAGTTCGGGTAAAGCCTTCTCTCATTAGGCGGAAGAGAGATTCCACCAGTGTCTGTGCCAGTTCTTCCTTAGCCGTGTCCACCGTGGTCAGAGGAAAAGGAATCGACATATGAGATTGGATGTTATCGATACTGACCAGGGAAACATCATGCGGTACGCGGAGATGATGATCTTGCAGTGTTTGGATGACTTGCCAGGCTAGTAGATCGCTAAAAGTAATCAGTCCTGTGAAAGACTTGATATCTTGTATGTATTGACACAAATCCCCACCGGTGGTGTTGTCGATAGCGTTTAGCGGATGAATCGTGGCATCCGTCTCTGGCACCCCAGCGCAGCGAAGTGCCTCTATAAAGCCCGCGGCGCGCTCCTGCGAGGATGAGATGCAGTCCGGGCCGTTGAGCAGCAGCAGGCGACGGTGACCGAGCGAAAGCAGATGTTCGGTGGCTAGATAGCCACATTGGAAATCGTCAGGGGACACGCTTTCGTAATGTCGGCCTTCAAACCAGCGCCCCAGCAACACAAATGGGATATGATTATTCTTCATCAGTTCAATGGCCTGGGTACTCTTCTGCGTAGGGGTAATGATAATACCGTCCACATTGAACCGAAGCGCTGCGCGAACGGCCTCTACCTCCCGATCCACATTTTCTTCCGTATTCATTACCAGGATGGAATAACCGTCCTGCTGTAACCGCAGCTCAAGCAATTTCACCATAATGGAAAAATACAGGTTGGCGATATCCGGGATAATCACCGCCACGATCCGGCTCTGTCCGGTGCGCAGAGTACCGGCCAGCGAATTACCGATATAGCCCATCTCCAGAGCAACCTGACGGATATAATCCCTCGTGGAGATAGAAATGTCGCTTTCCCCCCGCAGGGCGTGCGACACGGTGTTGACGGAAAAATTGGTGCGCACGGCGATATCGTTGAGCGTCACCTTGCGTCTGGTCTTTGCCTTTCTGATAGCATTTCCCCTCCAATTCGAAAAACTATATCAATAATGTAACATAAACCCCTGTAAAGTCAAGCATATAAGGGAGAATTACAGGAAAGCAATAGAGAAAAATGCTATAGAATTAGTATATTGCATAATTCAAAATAAAAAATCAACAAAATGCTGTTGACATTTTAAAAATCAACAGCTATAATAGCGTTGTAGTTACATTATCGTTAATGAAACAAAAATTACTTGCGTATTGAGGAGGATTTATTATGAATAAAGAAGTGACCTTTGCTCTTTATTTCGGAAATCGCGGTTTTTTTCCGGGGGAATTGATTGCCGATGCCAGACGAGAGCTGGCCCAGGCGGTCACCGACGCCGGGTACGGGTATCTGATGGCGGACGAGGAGATGACGCGGTACGGTGCGGTGGAAACGATCCAGGAGGGAAAACGATATGCAGCCTTTTTAGAGGAGCATCGGGGCGAATTTCAGGGAGTGATTCTCTGCCTGCCTAATTTCGGTGATGAAAACGGGGCAATGGTGGCACTGGAGAACTGCAATGTTCCCATTCTGGTGGAAGCTTATCGGGATGAAGCGGGAAAAATGGATTTTACACACCGGAGAGACGCGGTGTGCGGCAAAATCGCTATGTGTAACGTGCTCCGGCAGCATAAGCTGCGTTATACCCTGTTCGAGCCCTTTGCCTGCAATCCTACGGATCCGGAATTTGCGGCGCATATCGAAAAATTTGCGGCGGTCTGCCGAGTGGTTAACGGTATGAAGCGTTTCAATATCGGAGCAATCGGCGCCCGCACCACGGCTTTTAAGACTGTCCGCTTCGATGAAATTGCCATGCAGGGTGTGGGCGTCAATGTAGAGACCATTGATCTCTCAGAGGTTTTTGCCCGAATGGAGCAGGCTGGCGCTGAGCGTGTGGAACAGAAAACAGCGGATTATTTGCGTATAACAGATTTCGGCAGCTTCCCGCCGCACAAGCTTGAGACTATCGCCCGTATCGGCGTGGTGGTGGACGATCTCATCCAGGAATACGATCTCCAGGGTATCGCCCTGCGCTGCTGGAACGAATTTGAGACTACCTTTGGGGTGGCGCCCTGCCTGGTGCTGTGTGATCTCAATGAGCGAGGGATCGCAGCCTCCTGCGAGTTGGATGTTAACAACACGGTCATGACACGGGCAATTCTGCTGGCTGCGGCGCACCCTGCCATGCTGCTGGATGTTAACAATAACTATGGCACTGACCCTGACCGCTGCATCCTTTTCCACTGCGGTCCGGTGCCGATTTCCATGACCAAGGGGAAAGGGGTGACCATCGAGCACCTGATGTTCCGCAAGAGCTTTGGCGAAGGCAGCGGCGTGGGAGTTAACAAGGTGCAAATCGCGCCCGGTCCAGTGACCTTTGGCAGCCTGCGCACCGAGGCTGGGCGGCTGTGTGCTTTTGTTAGCGAGGGAGAGCTGACTGAGGATCCCATCGAGGAGGCGTTTTTCGGCAGTGGCATCGTACTCAAAAAGGACAATGTGCAGGGGCTGCTGAAATATATGGGAACCAACGGCTTCCGGCATCATGTCTGTTTGACGAAAGGCCATGTTGCCGAAGCGGTTCAGGAGGCGCTGATCAATTATCTCGGCTACGATTTGGATAGGGTGTAATACATAGTGTGCAGCAAAATTTCTCTAACAAAAAGAGGGGAGCGATAGGCTATGAACAAACTCGGTATTTTTATGAATTTTTGGGAAACAAAATGGGATGCGGATTATGGAAAATATATCCGCAAGGCGGCGGAGCTCGGCTATGATATACTGGAATTCCAGGCACAGCCGCTGTTGGATATTCCGGATGAAAGACTGAGGGATATCCGGCGGCTGGCGGATTCCTGCGGGGTGGAGTTGTCCTACAGCTTGGGGCTTGATCCTCATTATGACATTGCCAACAGGGATCCGGAGGTCCGGGCACGGGGAGTGCAATACCTTAAGGACATCGTTTATAAAATTCAGGTGATGGGCGGTGAACTTTTTTCCGGGGTGACCTATGCCGCCTGGGGTGCCACCGATATGATCCTGGGGCCACAGGAAAAGGCGGAATTGCTGAACTATAGCGTGGACTCCATGCGACAGGTGATGAAGGAGGCGGAGGAGAGCGGCGTCACCATCTGCGTGGAGGCGGTCAATCGCTTTGAATCGGTGCTGATAAATACCGCTGCTGAGGCAATTGCTTATACCGAATTGGTGGACAGCCCGAACATCGGCGTGCATTTGGATACTTACCATATGAACATAGAGGAAAAGAGTATCGGGGACGCCATTCGCCTGGTGGGCAAACGAATGCGGCATTTCCATACCGGCGAAAACAACCGCACCGTTCCCGGACGGGGGCATATTGACTGGGACGAGGTGTTCGGTGCCCTGCAGGATATCGGGTATAAAGGAAATATTGTTTCCGAACCGTTTGTGCTCATGGGCGGTGAGGTCGGCAGGAGCATCAAAACCTGGCGGCCGCTAATAGGAGACGGATCCGAGGCCGCATTGGACGAGGAGGCTCGTTATCTGCTGCGTTTCACTCGCGGGATGCTGGAAAAATATCCCGTTGCCTAATGGATCATTGGGGCGAGGCGCCCCTCAATATAGAATAGGAGGATCGAATAATGAAAATCGGAAAGAAACTGCTGCCATTCTATCTTACAGCCGCGCTGCTTCTGAGCGCTACGGGGATGTTCGCTTTCGCAGCCGATACCTCCGCCGACTATTCGGTAGACATGACGGCGGGGAGCAGTTGGAACATCAGCACACTGGATGTGGGACTTACCAATGACGCCTCTGTTGACAACTCGTTGGTAGCGGTGGTGAACGGCAAAACGCCGATTATCAATGCTGAAGTGGCGGTCCCAGCCAGCAACCGTTATCTGATTCTAACGATGATGAACGGTACGGATTCCACTGGCATGAGTTTTTATTTCCGCACCAAGGACGGGGACACGGTGGTGCATGAAATTGATGGAGCCGAACGGGTGGACGTGGCCGTAAGCGCTGGCGACACAGAGTTCAAGACCTATGTGGTGGACATGTATAACAGCTACTGGACCCACACCATCACCTATCTGCGTTTTGATCTTTTCGCCCCTGGCACATCGACTGACCATGAGGGCAACATCTATATCAAAAGCATGATTTTTTCCTCTACTGATCCTAACGCGCCAGACAACTCTCAAGACGATTCTCAAAACAGTTCTCAGGATAGCGGCGGAGATAGTTCCATAGAGCCTTCCCAGACGCCGGATAGTTCCGCTGAAAGTAAGGAAGAGGAAAAATGTGTGCTGTTCGATTTCTCTCAGGATCAGCAGGGCTGGGCAGGTGAAAATGCTTTCAACGCTTGCACCGTCGGCATGGAAAGCGGTGCGCTGAAAGCCTCTATCACCGGCTTGGATTCCTTTATCGTATCCGGAGAGACCAGCATCCCGGCGGAATACCGTTATATGGTGATCCGTATGAAGAACGCAAGCCCGGCTAACGCCATGCAGGTTTATTTCGCGGTAGCCAGCAAGGACGATATCACCGGGGATAAATGCGTCACTTTCTCCACGACACCGAATGAAACCGGTTACAGCGAGTATGTGGTGGATATGTCCTCCCATGCAGCTTGGAAAGACACGATTAAGCTGATCCGCCTTGACCTGAGCGATAACACGACCGACAGCGGTACGGTCTCCATCCAGTCGATTAAGTTTACCGGCACCCGGCCTTCCTCTGTCAAGCAGGAAGCTATCGTCTACGACTTCAGCAAAGGCAACGCTGGTTTTTCAATTACCCACGATCTGGCCTCCTATGAAACCAAGAATGGCGCGACAACCGCTGTCTATGGCGGCATGGATCCTTTCATTCTCTCTCCCTATGGCCTGGGGGTCGACGCCGACCGCTACAAATTCCTTCATATTACCGCTAAGGTGGACGCGGATATCAGCTACATGACCCTCTACTTCGTCACTGATAAGTTTACCGAGATGTCTTTGGACAAGACGGCGCTCATAGAGGTCAGCCGCAGCGGAGATTTCGTGACGTACACGGTAGACATGTCGCAAAATTCGCTCTGGAAGGGAACGGTTACCCAGATTCGTCTCGATCTTAATGATGAAATCCAGACGAGTGGGAACGTCGCCCTTAAATCCATTATGTTCTCCAAGCAGAAGAATCCCGCCATTCCCAATACTGGCGACACCCGCTGTACGCCGGTTATGCTGTCCGTCTGTGTTTTGGCGGGCTTGGTACTGATGTGCGCGGTGGTCTCCATGCGGCGCCAAAGGAGCGCGAACTGATACGAATTCAAGGTGGGAATTTGCCCGCTTATTGCGAGTATATTTTCAATCAAGGATTCATTTGACTGTCATCAAACCAATGAACTTTCCGGGAGGAAGGACTATTGAAACCCGAAAAACTCGTTGAGGTCAAAAACCTTACCGTGAAGTTCCGCACCGACGAAGGTATCGTGAGCGCGGTCAACGGTGTCAATTACGATATCATAGTCGGGCAGACGCTGGGACTGGTGGGAGAAAGCGGTTGTGGAAAAAGCGTATCCTCCAATGCGCTGATGCGCATTCTCCCGGAAAACGGATGGATCGATAGCGGTGAGCTGCTGTTCCACAGCCGGACGGGTACCTTTGATATCGCCGGCCTGCCCCAGAAGGACAAACGCCTTGAGCTTCTACACGGCAAGGAGATGGCCATGATATTTCAAGAGCCTATGACCTCCTTTTGTCCAGTCTATACCATCGGCAATCAGATCATGGAGGCGATCCGGCTGCATACCGATATTCCCAAAAAGGAACAGCGGGATTATGCAGTCGAGCTGCTGCGGAAGGTACGGATGTCCAAACCGGAGCAGCGGGTGGACGAATATCCTTATCAGCTCAGCGGCGGTATGCGTCAGCGGGCGATGATTGCTATGGCGCTGGCCGGCAATCCTCGTCTGCTGATCGCGGATGAACCCACTACCTCGCTGGATGTGACCGTGCAGGCGCAGATACTCAATCTGCTGCTTGAGCTGCAGCAGGAATATCATATGTCCATTCTGATGATCAACCATAATCTGGGAATTATCGCAGAGACTTCTGATACAGTGGCGGTGATGTATCTCGGCCGCATTGTGGAACTGGCGCCCGCGGATGAATTGCTGCGCAATCCTCTTCATCCATACACCCGCGGGCTGTTCTCCTCCATCCCCAAGGTGACTGACCGTCGGGGAACCAAACTCGCTTACATAGAGGGCAGTGTGCCCGATGCCTACAGTATCCCAAAGGGTTGCGCCTATCATTTGCGCTGTCCGCAGGCTGTGAAAGGGCTCTGTGACCAGGTGGCGCCGACCGACTGCTATCCGGACGGGGACCACCGGGTAGCCTGTCATCTGTACGCGGACAGTGCGCCTTCTGCGCCAGAAGAGGATGGTGACGAGCATGCGTGAGCCCTTGCTGGAAATCCAGCATCTAAAAAAGTTTTTCCCAATCCAGAAAACCCTTTCGGGCAAGGTGAATGGGTATGTGCAGGCAGTTAACGACGTGTCCTTCACCGTTGGCGAGCAGGAGACGGTTGGTCTTGTGGGAGAGAGCGGCTGCGGCAAGAGCACCGTTGGCAACTGCATCCTGCGGCTGCTGGATCCGGATAGTGGTAAGATACTCTATCACGACGGCCAGGGCGGTACGGTGGATCTAGCCACTCTCTCCCAAAAGGCGCTGTTGCCCTACCGACGGAAGATCCAGATGATTTTTCAGGATCCGTATTCCTCTCTCGATCCACGCATGACCACGAGGGATATTATTTCCGAGCCGCTGATCACCTTCCGCGCATGCCCGAAATCGGAAATGAAGAACCGGGTTGCAGAACTGATGCAGAAGGTGGGGCTACGGCCGGAATATATGCAGCGGTATCCTCACGCCTTCAGCGGCGGACAGCGACAGCGGATCGGTATCGCCCGGGCGATTGCCCTCAATCCGCGGTTCATCGTCTGCGACGAGTCGCTGTCCTCGCTGGATGTATCGGTGCAGGCGCAAATTCTCGATCTTCTCGCTCAGCTGAGAGAGGAATACCGCATGAGCTACCTGTTCATCGCTCACGACCTGAGCGTGGTTAAGCACTTGTGCGACAAGGTAGTGGTTATGTATGTAGGTAAGGTGTTCGAGGTGGCCGAGACTGCGGATTTGTATGCGCGTCCGCTGCATCCCTATACCGAGGCGCTGCTTTCCTCGGTGCCCAAGACCAATCAGGGGAAGCGCACTCATCGCACGGTACCGGAGGGTGAGGTGCCCGATCCGAGCAAGCCGCCGGCGGGCTGTTACTTTCATCCCCGCTGTCCGTATGCTACGCCGGAATGTCAGGAATGCGATCAAACATTACATGAAGTGGCCGGGCCGGACGGCCGGATCCGTTATACATCCTGCCTGCGGTATGAGGAGCTCTCGCTGCAGGGCATTGAGGACGAAGGAGGAGAAGAAAGCGAATGAAACAGAGATTTTATCATCAGCGGGCAATGGGGCTGATGGCCCTTCTGCTCGCAGCCGCCTTTGCATTGACCGCCTGTAGCAGCGGAGGCCCCGCCGTAAGCGGCACGACGAGCGCCGATAGCAGCAACAGCTCGGCGCCACAGGTGGATTTGAGCATCAAGGAGGCGCCTTCGCTAGCCACACTGGTGGAAAAAGGTGAACTGGCGGCGCTTTCGGAGCGGCTTCCCGAAAATCCCAAGGTGGTTAAGCCGTACGAGAGCTATGGCGTTTATGGTGGTACCTGGCGGCAGACGGTGACCAATGCCACCAAGGGACATGCCTTCAAAATGATCGGCTATTATCAGGGCATGAACCTGGTCACCTGGAACAAGGACTGCACCGAAATCGAGCCGAATCTGGCCTCCTCGGCAGTGCTCAGCGAGGACTGTAAAACCCTGACAGTGACCCTCCGAAAGGGATTGAAATGGTCAGACGGGCAGCCGATGACCACTGAAGATGTCCAATTCTGGTGGGATGCCTACGCGAACAATAAGACCATCAGCCCCGGCTCCACTACGTGGAACAGCACCACCCTGACTGTGAAGGATGATATCACCTTCGTCATGACCTTTGAGGAACCGCGGCCCTTTATGCTCACTTATATGGCGGATGGAAGCACCGGCAGCTATTGGTTCCTGCCCAAGCATTATCTCGAGCAGTTCCATGCAGATTACAGCGACCAGGCGGAAAAGACCGCCAAGAGCCTGAGCTTCGACAGCTGGGTCAACTGTTTCTTGGACAGGATGGATTACATGACCAATCAGGATATGCCGGTTATGTCTCCCTGGATGCTGACCACCAGCGGCACCGCTGCCACTCAGCTGACCTTCGCCCGCAATCCTTATTACTGGGCCACCGATGACGCGGGACGGCAGCTGCCATATATCGACAGCTGTGTCATCAATTTGGCGCAGAGCGACGACATCGTGACCATGAAAAATGTCAGCGGTGAATTTGAGATCGCTTTTGCTTGCGTGATGGAGGATATGGCGAACTATCCTTTGTATGCAGAGAATGCCGAGCAGGCGGGATATACAGTCTGTACCTCTGAGTTTGACGAACCCAATGCCATGAACATCCATCTTAATATCACCAGTGCGGATGAGGTCAAGCGCAGCTATTACCAGCAGACCGATTTCCGCAGGGCACTGTCGCTGGCGATCAACCGCCAGGAGATCATCGATGTGCAGTTTACTGTGGGCAAGTTCAAGTCTGTTGCCCGGCAATTTTCTCCGGTGGAAAACTCCCCCTATTATGATGAAAGCCTCTCCACCCAGTATACCCAATACGACGTGGATGGCGCAAACGCACTGCTGGACGGCCTTGGCCTGACATCGAAAAATGGGGACGGATTCCGCTTGATGCGCAACGGCAAGGTGCTCTCCATCGTCATTGAGGTGCCCGCCTATTCCAACCAGTGGCTGGACGTGGCCAACATGATCGCCAGCTACTGGCAGAAAATCGGAATCAACGCCAGCACCAAGTCGGTGGATACCTCCCTCTGGGAAACTCACTGCGCCTCTAATTCCTTTGACTGCACGGTTTTTACCGGTGGAGGCGGCTTTGAGGCCCTTTCCGACCTAACGGTCAACGACTATACCGGCTATGATTATTTTGCCTGGCCGCAGCGATTTGCAGCGGGCGCCTATACCTGGCGCTCAACCAAAGGACAGGGCGGTGTGGAACCCCCGCAGTACATTAAGGATCTATGGGATCTGGGTGAAAAGCTGGTACAGGAGCCAGACAAGCAGCAGCAGCAACAGGATGTGGAGCAGATCCTCAAAATACACCGTGATAACTTGCTGGTCCTCGGTGTTTGTTCCCGTTTGCCGGCGCTGTATCTGGTGAAAAACAACGTACACAATGTCCCCACCCTCAGTCCCTCCTGGGCCTACGGCTATACCGGTCACGGCAGCCCGGATCAGTATTATATCTCCTAGACAGATTTTCCGCCGGTAGGGACCGGAGAGGTTCCTGCCGGCTTTTCAAGAAAGGCGGAAATCTCACGTGGTACACTATATTGGAAAGCGGCTATTGATTATCATTCCGCTTTTGCTGGTATTATCTGTCGTGGTCTTTGTCCTGATCCAACTGCCTCCGGGAGATTATCTGACCAGCTATATCAATACCCTGCGAGCCCAAGGCGGCAACATCGATCAGGACACCATCCAGCAGTTGGAAATGCGCTACGGGCTTGATCAGCCGATGTATATTCAGTATTTTAAATGGATGGGCCGTATGTTCCAGGGAGATTTCGGATACTCCTTCCAGTGGAACCGACCGGTGAACGAACTGCTTGCCGACCGGCTTCCCTGCACCATCGCCCTCTCTTTCACATCGATCCTGCTGGTATGGATCATCGCTTTGCCTATCGGTTTTTATTCCGCAACGCATAAATATTCGCCATTGGATTATGGCTTCACCACGATTTCTTTTTTAGGCATGTCTCTGCCGGATTTTCTGCTGGCGCTGATCGTACTCTGGCTCTATTATGCAGCTACCGGCACCTTCGGGGGAGGCTTATATTCCGATGCCTTTGTCAATCAGCCGTTCAGCT
Organism: uncultured Oscillospiraceae bacterium; assembly: GCA_902492455.1. Classification (GTDB taxonomy): domain Bacteria; phylum Bacillota; class Clostridia; order Oscillospirales; family Acutalibacteraceae; genus CAKTXU01. The sequence goes on along the minus strand of CABULH010000006.1, from coordinate 13,464 downwards.
TTGCCAAGTTTGTGGATTTGCTCAAGCATGTGTGGATGCCGTATCTAGTAATTGCGATCACCAGCACAGCAGGGCTGATAAAGACCTTTCGCGCCAACCTGCTTGACGAAATGAGCAAGCCTTATGTTCAAACAGCCCGCGCCAAGGGGGTCTCTAACCTGCGGCTGCTGATCAAATATCCAGTTCGTATCGCCATGATTCCATTTGTCAGTACCATTGGCTGGATGCTGCCGGGGCTGATTTCAGGACAGACCATCATCTCCATCGTCATGAATCTGCCCACGGTGGGGCCGCTGCTGCTCAATGCCCTGAAAAATCAGGATATGTACCTGGCAGGCTCCATTGTATTTATACTGGGTGTGCTGACCATGATCGGCACCCTGATTTCGGATATCCTGCTGGCGCTGACCGATCCCAGGATCCGCAGGAAAGGGTAGGTGGGCGTGATGAACAATAAGAATATCGGCGCGAAAATCAGCCGAAAGGAACGCAAGCTGCGTCAGACAGCGGAAAAACACCAGCAACGACGTCAAAGCGAAACCTATTATGCTGCAACTCAGTGGCAGTTAATGCGGCGGAGATTTACTCGGAATAAGCTGGCGGTAGTCGGATTGGTGGTACTCGTCCTCATGTATCTGATTGCCATCTTCTGCGAATTTGTCGCCCCTTACGATCCCAATCAGACCAACGCGTCCATCAAAAATCAGCAGCCGCAGATGATCCGTTTTTACAGCGAAAAAACCGGTTTTTCCTTCCGGCCGTTCGTCTACGGAATGAAACAAACCTATCATCCCGTAACGATGAAAACCATCTATGTGGAGAACCCGGAAGATATCCAGTATCTTTCCTTTTTCACCAAAGGCAGTGAATATAAGCTGTGGGGCCTGTTTAGCTGCGACCGTCATCTGTTCGGTGTGAAAGGCAGTGAGCAGCCCATCACTCTCTTCGGCGCGGATTCTATGGGGAGGGATATCTTCTCACGCATCTGTTACGGAGCAAGGATATCTTGCTCTATTGGTCTGGTGGGCGTGTTTCTCAGTTTTATCCTCGGTGTGCTAATCGGCGGCCTGTCGGGCTATATTGGCGGCAAGCTGGATTCCTTCATTCAGCGGGTGATCGACTTCATCGTCTGTCTGCCTACCTTGCCCATCTGGATGGCGCTGAGCGCTGCCATCCCCTCCGATTGGTCGGTGACCAAAACCTATTTCTGCATGGTGCTGATTCTCTCGCTCATGGGCTGGCCTGGGCTGGCTCGAGTAGTACGCAGTAAGTTCATCTCCCTGGGCAACGAGGATTTCATCCGTGCCGCCCGTGTCGCTGGCGCGGGGACAGGACGGATCATCTTTCGTCACATGGTGCCGTCCTTTGCCAGCTATCTGATTGCGCAGATTACCCTCTCGATTCCGGGTATGATCCTTGGGGAAACCTCGATGTCCTTCCTCGGTCTGGGACTGCGTTCTCCGGCGGTCAGTTGGGGCATATTGCTCAGCGACGCGCAGAATATACGCAATGTGGCCCTGTATCCCTGGACGCTGATTCCCGGTATCTTCGTGGTGCTGACGGTGATGGCCTTCAACTTCGTGGGCGACGGCCTGCGTGATGCAGCGGATCCCTATTCGTAACCAAAAGCAAAGGATGGTAGCAGCATGGAAGTGGAAATGAGACAACCTAATAAGACCTACGCCAACTATATGAAATATTATGTGCAGGCTTATCCCTCTACCGGGAGCTTTGATTGCGGCTATGAAGGGCGCGGCGCGTTTTTACAGGGGGTCCGGGCATCGCTGCACGCTCCGGATGGTACGGTAACTAGCCTCTCCGGAAAGGTGGTTGATACCGACTGGGAACAGCGCAACTATCACGGCGACACTCGCTTGACTATCACCTTTGACGGGGACGAGCCGGTGAGCCTGTACTTTGTGGTTTCACGCAAGGGGATAGAAGTGAGCGCCGCCTGCCCGGAGGGATGGTTTCTGCAGACCACTGGACGATTTATATGGGGCGCTATGGAAGACAGCTTTGCCGTATGTATCGGACGTGAGGAACGCGACCTGCGCGCCGCGGTTGGCCCGGCGGTTTCCACCGCAGACAACGCCCTTTTCGATAGAGCGGACGGCAGCGCTGCAGAGATTTCGGGTGCAGATCAACTGCGGCTTACCTATGACTGGGAATTGAACGGATACGCCTTTGAGGCGCAAGGGAACCATTGGCTAGCATGTGTTCGGCCACACCTGTATGAGACACTGTTCCAGACGCCTTATAAGAAGATCAATAAGAAAAACACCTTCCCTGTCCCGCCGGCGGGCTGGATGACCTGGTATGCGGTCAAATTCGACGCTTGTGAAAAGGCGGTGCTGGAAAATGCGGCTTGGCAGAAGGAGCATCTAGCTGATTTCGGGGCGAACACCATCTGGGTGGACTGGGAATGGTATCATTCCGCCTTCGATATTCATGGGCCGGAGGGTATTGACTATTTCCATCCCGATCCGGTGCGGTATCCCCACGGGCTGCGGTATGTAGCGGATAAAATCCGTGAGCTGGGATTAATCCCAGCGTTGTGGATTGGACCGACCAATGAGCCTGCATCCAATCAATTCATTGAGGAAAACCCAGATACGGTGCTGGCCAAACAGGTGGCATGGTGTGGAGAATATTTCTTCGACCTGACCAACGAAAAATTTCTAAACGAATATCTGCCTGCTGCTGTCAAAAAGGTGAAGGAATGGGGATTTGAGGCGCTGAAATGGGACTGTCTGCCGGTGACGCTTCTCTTCGCTGACCAGTACCATGAGTATATGGCCCACCCGGAGCTGACCAGTGAGCAGGCGCTGCGCGAGGCGGTCAAACGGGCGCGGGCGCTGCTGGGAGAGGACTTTTATATGCTGTCCTGCGCAGGGGCGGCGGACAGAGAAATTCTCTTTGCCATCGATCTGTTTGATGGGGCGCGCATCGGCGGCGATATCTTCAACTGGCGGGAATTCATCAACGATTTTGTGGCACGGGTGATGCGTTTTTATGCCTATCACAACACTGAGACCTACTGCGATCCGGATAACCTGGTGATCCGCCCGGAATTCAACTCGCTGGATCAGGCAGTCTCCCGCACCTCTTTCCTCTCGGTCCTTGGCTTGCCAGTCACGCTGGGGGATAACCTCCCTGACCTGCCGCCCGAGCGCGTGGAGCTGCTCAAGCGGTGTCTCCCGGCGTTGGACGCGCATCCCATGGATATCCGTGAATCCCACCATGAGTCGGATAGAGTGATTGCCAATCTCACCATCAGCCGGTCCTTTGAACAGTGGAATGTGGTGGACGTGCTCAACCTGCTGGAACAGGATAACCGGGTGACGGTGGATCTTGAAGCCGACCTTCATCTCAAAAAGGGCCGTTATCTGGTTTATGATTTCTGGAACAAGGAATTTTTAGGGGTAGTGGAAGGGTCGGTCACGCTGGAGCTGCGCCCCTGTGCTTCCCAGGTACTCGCGGTGCGGCCATACCAGGGCGTGCCGCAGATCGTCAGTACCTCCCGGCACATCAGCCAGGGCGGCGTAGATTTGAAGGAGGTAGCGTATGAAGCGAAAACACGCCTGCTAAAGGGAGTTTCCGCCGTGGTTGCCGGAGATCCTTATGAAATCCGTGCCTATGATCCGGAAAGCGGCAAGCTGATGGTGCGGGAATATCTGCCGGAAAAGACCGGCGATATGACCTGGGAAATTGCATTCTGATATAAAAAGGAGGCCGAATAACTTGATTAGCATCATCAAACGGGCGCTTACTGTAGTTACGGCGGGACTGCTCCTGTTCTCTCTGGCAGCTTGCTCTGGCAGCGGGGGATCCAGTTCCGCTGTTAGCCCCGGCAGCAGTGGTTCCTCCGACAACAGCACAGTCGATTCAGAGAAGCCGGAAAAAGACGAGGTGTTTGAGTCAGTTCTCAACACCATCAAAACCTATCCCACCATAACCGATACATCCTACTACGATTTTTCCGGCCTGGGCGAATTCAAACTGGGCGCCTATTTCTGGTATGGTTTTTCCTATACCGGCGACCATTATACCGACCGGCTGCTGCAGGAATTTTCTGATCGCGAGCCGGTCTGGGGATGGACCAACAGTACGGTGGAAAATATGGAACAGCAGATTGCCTATGCTACCGCTGCGGGCATCGCCTATTTTGCATTCGACTGGTACAATGCCAATTCCATGGCGCAATCCAACAGCTGCGTGGATAACTTCTTAGCCTCTTCCAACAATAAGAAGATGGAGTTCTGCCTCAACGTCTGTAACCATGAGGGCGCCTATGTCACCGTCGACAACTGGGAGTATGCGGCCGAGACTTGGCTAAAATACATGAGGGAGGACAACTACCTCAAGGTGGACAATAAGCCGGTACTGATGTTCTTCTCATCCTATTACTTGCAATATTATCTCGGCGGCGCGGATGGCTGTCAGAAGGCGTTTGACTGGCTGGAAGCGGAAGCAAAGAAGCTGGGTTACGATGGGGTGTTAATTATCGGCTCGGAGTGTCCTTATGGTTCGCCAGGTACCCGCGATATCGATTTCAACGAGGCCAATTATAACGAAGTCTTATGGAAAAATCTGGTGGATCAGCGACGCCAGCAGGGCTTCGCTGCCCTGACCGGCTACAACTACCGCCGCTATTCGCCTCTGACTCTGTCTGACGGCAGCAAAACCTACAATGCGGGCTATGAGCTATTGGCAAAGGATCACGAGACCTGTTGGGATCGTTTCTCCGATCAGAAGATGCCTTATGTACCCTGTGTGCTTGGCGGCTGGGACTGTCGGCCATGGGAGACAAACTGGTCGGGCAATGCAACCGGATATCAATCCTGCTACGCGGCTGACCGCACTCCGAAGATGCTTTATAATCATATTCTTAACGCAGCCAAATGGCTGGATAAAAACAAGGACTGCTCGGTGGGGAATCTCGCGGTGCTGTATGCATGGAATGAAACCTGTGAGGGTGGCTATATCAGTCCCACCAAGGGCGACGACGGTCGATTGTTAGGCGCCGTACGACAGGCCATTATGAAAATTAACGGTTCTGTTGAGGAATAAAGGGAGACAGCTTATGAAAAAACTCGGCATACTTTCTTTTCTTTTCGCCCTGACTCTGGGTTTGTGCGCTTGTGGAACACTAACCCAACCGGAAAGCGAGGCCGTAAAAGTCCCTTCTACAGCGGCTTCCACACAGGCATCTTCCGTGGTTTCTTCCACCATTTCTTCCGCTCAGCAGACAGAGGCCGACCCTTATGCTTCAAAGAACATCACCTTGCAGGAGGCCGCTGGCAGATGTAAGCTGTACGGACGTTTGGGGACGGTTGGAACCGGCATCAGCTGTGACTGGGCCGCTGCGGGCATTGAGTTCCGTGCGGATTGCCGGGGTGACGTAGCCGTGGAAATGTCCTGTGAGGGCTCCGCCTATTTCACGATTTTTGTGGACGGGGTGCGTAGTGAGGAACGACCGCTTGTCTCTGCCGGTAAAACGACTGTTAAGCTGGCGGAAGGGCTTTCTGCTGGAGAGCACACTTTCAAGCTGTTACGGCAGACAGAGGTGGCGGCGGCGATCATTATTCTGGAAAGCATCCGACTTGACGGCACGCTGCTGGCGCCGCCGGCGGACAGCGGGATGTATATCGAATTTATTGGTGATTCTATTTCCGCTGGTTACGGAAATCTTGGCAACCCGCAGATTTCTGGGCCTACTACATATCTGGAGTACTCAGACGGTACTCAAACCTATGCTGCGCTGACGGCGGAAAAGCTGAAGGCAGATTTTTCAGTGGTCGCCATATCGGGTTCCGGTATCGCCAGAGGAACAGCGGCGCAGATGATTCCAGAAATCTATCCTTACACAAGCTACCGGCGAGGAGAGGATGCTTATCCATTCACCCGTAAGGCGGACATTGTGGTCATCAATCTGGGGACCAACGATCTTGCGCTGCGCACGGCAGCCTCATGGAACTCTTTTGTGGAGGATGCCAAGGCGTTTGTGCGCACCGTACGCGAAAAACAGGGTGATCCCACCGTCATTTGGGTACATAACATGATGATTTCCGGCATCGGGCAGAAGGTGGAAACGGTGATGGAAGAACTGGGGGGTGCGCAGAAGGGCTTCTATGCGCTGGAGCTGCCCCGCGAAGGCGAATCGGGCTCCGATGGTCATCCCAGTCTCGCACAACACAAGGCTGCCGCCGAAGTACTGACAGAATTTATCAACAATCTTTAAGTTAGAAGCTGGCTGATTTTTTTCGGGAATTCAAGGAAACCGGGGGGTTGAACTCTACTACCTCGATCTGTCCACCGGATTGAGAAGGGGCGAACTGCTCGGTCTCAAGTGGAATGATATTAATTTTGAAACTCGGATGCTGGAGGTAAAGCGACAAATCCAGCGGGTAAACGGCGTCATACAAGAGACAGCCCTCCAAGACGCACAATGTCTACCGGAAGATACTGTTGTCGGCGGAAGCGGTGGAGATTCTCAGGACGTACAGAGAACAGCAGAAGGTAAAGAACGAGTATATCATACCGACGGGCGAAGCCCACCGCTGGGCCGTTTCTTTCACTGTGTTGTCTATTGTCAGCAGCGGGAACAGCCGAAAACTACAGACAAACAGAAACGCCCGGAAACCGCATGAATACACGGTTTCCGGGCTCTTTTACTGGTCGGAGTGATTGGTGACTGGCACTTCGGTGACGAAGTGCTACACACGGTCCCTTGGTTCCGAAATCACCTTGGAGAAAAAACGGCGTGATTTCCAGTCCAATCGGTACTGCATGGGACGGAAAATGGCGGTTTGACTTGCTGAACAGTCCACTCCGTCCACCCGCTGCTTTCCGGTTATGGGTCAGCGTATGGGTCAGAAGCAGGAGAGCACTCATCCCTGATGCTGCTGAATCCAAACGACCATATCCTCGAAAGATTGCTTACCTGCCGCCACATCCAGAATCATGCCGGATAGCTCCTGCTGCGTATATGCCAATTCCACACCGTTCAGCGACAAGAACACAAGCATGGCATGAGCGCCGATCCGCTTATTGCCATCTACAAAGGGATGATTTTGTATCAAGCCAAAACCTAGACGTGCAGCTTTTTGCTGCAGAGAGGGAAACATGTCATTCCCGTCAAAACTTTGAAAAGGCGTAAATAGAGCAGACTCCAACAGTCCTTCATCTCGCAGACCGGCTGTGCTTCCCGTCTGCTCAATCAAATCCTGCTGCAATAACAAGATCTGTTCTTTTGTCAGTTTCTTCATTTCGCCAATTCATCATAAGCCGCCCTGTTTTGGGCAATCAGCCGTTTGGAGATTGCAAGCACATCCTCGTTTGAGGCTTTCTGTGCCTCTTCTGCTTGGCTGAATTCCACAATCAAATAGCGGGGAACATTATTTTTTAGAATGACCGCTGCTCCGGTCTCGTCTACCAAACGAGCCACACGAGAAAAATTTTGGTTTGCTTCCGTAATAGAAACCAAAGAGTTGGTATTGATATTCATGCCGTTCACCTCCTACCATTAGTATACACAATAAATAGGAGAAATACAACCTATTTTTGAACGTGCAATTATGGGGAGCACATAGGGTAATTATTTCTGCAAAGTTTGTTAAACAATATGGAATTTTAGACTTTTTTATGTTATTATGGAAAAAATGTGTGAATTATTCACGTTGCAGTATTAATTGTTCGGTTTTCTTTGATTTCCATAACGGATGTATGAGGTGTAGAAATGCTGGATTTAGCAACTATTGAAACCTTAAAACAGCTTATGTACAAAAGTATGGAAAGCGATGCTGCTCTATTAAACACTTTAAGGGATGAAATTCGTCCACTTAAAGGGATGACTAAGCGGATTTTTCCACGCAGTACCACATCCATCTCCCTTGTAGGAACAGATGGGGGCAATAACAAATTAATATTCGATCCATTTATAATCCAAATCATTCGTGTGGTTGATTCTAGTAATAACGAATACTATATGGATGTTATTACTCCCACCACGCCCATACAAGATCTCAATAACAAAATCATCAATCGAGCCGGTAAGCAGTTTGATGCTCTAGGCGAAATGATGGATTATCTTGAAGTAACTAGTCTTGCACAATTAAGCCCCATGATAAATGATAATCCTAAAGAAAAACCAGTTAGTCCGTCATGGGTACAGGTTTATCGAGAACTCGTCGAATGGGCGACATTGTTTTTTATTATAAAAAATAAAGATTTTGGGACAGATACTCTGATTGTTTTTGACGGTTTATTAAGGAGCAAAGTCTTCTCTCAAGATCTGTTTTTAAAACTCCGCAAAGGAATAGACGATGCTATTCAACTTCAATGGGAGAAAAGCAGGAGAAGAATATATGTAGTAGGTGTAGCAAAGCACAGTAAAGTTTTAGAACGATATCAATTAGCTATGTTTATTGAAGGCACAATGGCCCATCCCTATCCTTGCTATGTAGAGATTCCGAGAGAGGTTGAGGAAAAGGCTTATGTATGGTCTGAATATGCTAAAGATGACACATTCCCTGCTGGAGGTGAAAAAAATAAATTTGTTGGCGGCAAAATGCATTTTGTGAAATTCGGCAGCGGGAAGCATGATCCTATATGGCCAGTTGATATTTTGCTTAGTCAAGTTGGAACAGCTGGGACTATTATTGGTTATTTATTGGCTGATGCTTTAGATGGGTTCCCTGTGCCTTTTTACCCTTTGTGTTTGCAGAAGGCTCACCAAAACGCTGCTTTAGTAGATTTTGATATGGACATAATTCAGGATCAAGTATTAGAGGCTATTCGTTCCGTTCTAGGGCCAGATGCTCCTCAACTGGATTCTTTCTTATTAGTCGACAAAGATCCGGCGCAAAGCCGATATTAATAAGGAGGCGTGAAAATGGACTCGCTGTTTGAACGCAATCAAATTGTAGGTGTTTTTAAAGGCTTCACTGAAGGCGGATTGGAATTTCATGCAGATCTCGTGTTGCCATATCAGAGCGAATTTAACAACATTCCCATGCACGGCCAATTCCTTATGATTCAGCTGGAAACGCCAGATGAAGCTGTTCTTGGCAGAATTACTTCTATATCTTCAGACGGAAAACTCTCATTTGGCTCTGGCGAAGAATATAATCTGCGTGCAATTAAAGAAAATCGGACTGTCCCTGAAGATTTACGTGAGCAATATTTGAAATACCGCGTCAATATTCGTGTGCTAGGCGGAATCCGTTTAGTCAATGATCAGATCAAGTTTATTCCCTCACAACGGAGAATACCCCATGTTGGTAGCCCTGTATCTTTTCCTACAGCAGAAATATTAACGGAACTCGCTGGAGGCAACGAAGACGGAACTTCCATAGGCGTATTTGCCTTAGGCGAATACATTTACGCTGGCGCTGATGGGAGAGGAATTGGCAAGCCCCTAGATTGGATGCAGTTGAAAGAGCCGGAAATACTCGTAAAATTCCCGGTTAATAATCTTGTTGCACGTCGTTCGTTTGTGTTCGCTAGAGCTGGTTTTGGTAAATCAAACTTGAACAAACTATTGTTTAGTAGACTCTATGCAACGACTCCGACCGTAGAAAAGCGCAATGGTAAACAAGTGCCAGTGGGAACGGTTATCTTCGACCGTGATGGAGAATATTTCTGGCCTGATGATAAAGGAAGACCCGGATTATGTGATGTTCCATCGCTTAAGGAACAGTTGGTCGTATTTACTTCTCGTCATGCGCCAAGTGGTTACTATTCCTCGTTTGTGGCTGGCGGAATCAAGCTAGACATAAGAAAATTTAGGCCTAGTGATATTATTGCTATTTCACTTTCGCAAGATAAACAAGATCAGCAAAACGTACGCAAACTTAAAGGTTTAGACAATACCAATTGGAGTAAGCTCGTCGATATCATATATAAAGAACGTAATAATGCGCCACTTGAAGATATTTGTGATATACTACACTTAGATGCCAGCAAGAGCGATATGGAAGCGACCGCCGCACGTTCCAATATGACTGTAATCGTAGCCTCTCTTCATGACCCGAGCAGTCAGTTTATGGATATGCTTCTTACAGCCTTATCTGATGGAAAACTCTGTGTTGTGGATGTATCACAGTTGCGTGGAGAACAAGCCCTTATATTAAGCGGCCTGATTCTTAAAAGAATATTTGATAGAAATCAAGAGCAATTTACTGCTGCCGAACCTAAGACTATTCCAACGATTGCAGTTATTGAAGAAGCTCAATCGGTTCTCATACCGAATGCACCTGCGGCGGAGCCGTATATTGCTTGGGTTAAGGAAGGTCGAAAATATGATTTGGGAGCTTTGATGATTACTCAACAGCCGGGAAGTATTCCAACTGATATCCTCAGTCAAGGAGATAACTGGTTTATATTCCATCTGCTTTCTGGTGTTGATCTTCAAAATGTCAAGCGGGCGAATGCGCACTTTAGTGACGATATTTTAAGTTCGTTGTTAAATGAACCCATTCCAGGACAGGGTATCATGTGGAGTTCCGTTAACAAAAAGCCTTATCCAGTTTTTTTACGCATACTTTCATTTGAAGAAGAAAACAGCACTTATGATCCGGACTATAACAAGCCTGAGGAAAATGTTTATGCTATGCGATTGAAGACAAAGTTTAATGATCTATTTCAAAATACGTGTGAATCATTAGGTGTTAATGCGTACTCTGAACCTAGTGAAGAATCTATTGATGTACAAAAAATAATACTAAATAATGTAGTTCTTAAAATTAAATCGGATACAAAAATAATGTCATCGCTGAAATCTGGCATGTGCTGGGGAGTTTTTATGAATCCGATTAAAGACGCTCTGCCAGATACAGACATGGATAAGGGGGATACTGCTTACCAGATGGTTCCACAAGTAATGTCAGCCCTCTTTGGCACTGAAGGTTGGGAAACATATAAAGATGAAAAAGGTAAGACATGTATCAGGTCTAAGCAGTAGGGGGGAACGTTTTGAATAGTCGGAATGATGCGCTTAATGCAATATGTCCATATTTTACCATGTTTCCCCTTGATTTTCCTCAGAGGGTTATTGCTGAGTATCATGAGCCTAATACCGCAATTTTAGATCCGTTTTGTGGGAGAGGCACTTCCTTATTTGCTGCAAGAAAAAGTGGTATTTATTCTATAGGCATTGACAGCAGCCCTGTTGCTGCTGCAATAGCACGCTCTAAAGTATTGTGTACAACCCCAGAAAAAATACTTTTAGTAGCAAAAAGAATCCTAAGCTCCAACAAAAATCCACAAGTTCCCGTTGGTGAATTTTGGGAGTATGCATACCATCCAGAAACATTATATAGCATCTGTAAGTTAAGGGAATCTTTATTAAACAATTGTTCAACGCCTGAAAGACAGGCATTATGTGCGATATTGCTTGGTGCATTACATGGGCCACTATCCCAACATGGAACCTCTTACTTGTCGAATCAATGCCCACGCACATATTCTCCAAAGCCAAACTACTCTATTAAGTTTTGGAAGGATAGGGGGATGACGCCTCCCAAGGTTGATGTACTGGATATTATTTCGTTGAGAGCAAACAGGTACTTTCCTAGTATATATGAACCCTATACGGGGCTTGTTTTAAAGGAAGATAGCACTAAACCAAAGGTGTTCAAAAAAATATCGTCCAACATTGCAAAAGTTAACACAGCGCTCGGATTAATTATAACTTCCCCTCCGTATTACGGTATGCGGACTTATATACCTGACCAATGGCTGCGCAATTGGTTTGTAGGGGGCCTCCCTATTGTAGATTACAGTACTTCTAGCCAAATAAGTCATTCTGGTATTGATATGTTCGTTAACGAATTAAAGACGGTATGGTTGCACTGTGCTACGATTACGGCACGAAACGGTAAGATTGCTGTTCGCTTTGGGGCTATCAATGATAGAGTTGTTGATCCGGAAACTATCATACGTCGTTCATTCGATGATACACCATGGTCAATTATAAAAGTTGATCAGGCAGGTATTCCATCTCAAAAGAGCAGGCAACTAAATTCATTTTCAAAAGTTAAATCACCAAAGGCCCAAATTGAAGAAATCGATATCATAGCAGAATTAAGATGAACATCGGCGGTTGAATTATTGTTTTGACTGCCGATATTTTCAACATAATCTAAATTTCAACTGTGCTGGGAATCTCTCATGCGGCAGCGTATGAGTTGGCACGAAGCAAGGATTTTCCTTTAACAATGTTATTTTCTAAATTTGAGTTGAGGACATTTCAAAATGATTGCAAGAAGATGAAATATTCATGTAGAAACATAAGTCCTATGCTGATCGCTGCTTCCATATGCCTTCTCATAATGTAGATATTATTTATATATTTGTAAGCCATGAAACTGCTAACTAATTTTTCTTGAACGCCTCATCTTTTCATGGTAAAATGACCACAAGAGGTGATCACGATGAATCCATTAATTCCCACCAGCCGAGCCATCGCTAATGCCGCTGCCTCCGTTGAAATGGAGGGCTTCCGGGTGACCGCCCAGCATAAGGAACTGTGCAGAAAACTGCTTAACAAAGAAATCACCAAAGCCGAGTATATCCGTCAGATCACAAAAGCGGCGAAAGGACAGTAATATGCCTTATGATATCGAAGCCTCCGCGGACAACTGCTATGAAGGTACCACCTGCCTTATCAATAAGCTGGATATCCGGGACGAGGAGGAACTCGCATCTGTCGAAGCAGCCCTGACGCTGGCGAATATCGGCCTTCTGGAGCAGGAGCCTCTGGAAGGTCATTTTGATTTTGCCCATTACCGAGCAATTCATAAATTCCTGTTCGGAGAGCTTTACGAGTGGGCCGGAGAAATCCGCACTGTCAACCTGTCAAAGAAGGGGACGCAGTTCGTTTCGACTGACGAGATTGAGCAGGTGGGGAACGCTATTTTCAGTCGGCTGGCTGAGATGAAATTCTTTTGCAATGACGGATTCGATGATTTTATCGGGCATATCACGGAGTTCTATTGTGATACCAACCTTTTACATCCATTCCGAGAGGGGAATGGTCGAACACAGCGAGTATTCCTGACACAGCTAATCCGCCATGCAGGATATGATATTGACTTCGGCAACGTGGATATGGATGAATTGATGATCGCCACGATCCACGCCGCCAATGGAGTCACGGATTATGTCGAAAAGATTTTCAGGGAATCCATACATAAGCGGCTTAAAGAGACTCGTTGACAAACTTAAACCAGAATGGTAAACTATTCCTGTTTTCATACAACTGAATAATCGAACATAAATCGACTCTATGCCTTACATGTTGAAACCTCCAAGTGACTGGAGGTTTTTGTGTGTTGGGCTTTTTTGTTATCCGAGCATATTAGGAAGGATGATGCTAATGACGGGTAAGTACACAACCTATGAGCGGTAGTGTCAAGGATTATTCGCAAATTGGTTAGCAGACACTGGTGTGAATGAAGT